>NC_003910.7:0-1343295 GCF_000012325.1 Colwellia psychrerythraea 34H
TGCACTTGTGGATAACTCAATAGATAATAGCCTTCAGAAAAATAATAACCTAGTTACTACTGGAGTTTTGGTTGGATCATTCCCCTTGGCAAAGATGCCTATCTGTTCTACAAGAAGAATTGCCTGCTCAGCAATTTAGTATGTGGATCCGACCCTTACAATGCGTTATAAATGATAATGTTATGACGCTTTATGCTCCTAATCGCTTTGTTTTAGATTGGGTTAGAGATAAATATGTAAATCGTATAAATGAACTTCTTACTATTAACGAATCAAATAATCCATTATTACTTCGCTTTGATGTGGGTAGTAAACCGACTATTGATAATTCTGTTACCAATAGCCCCGTTTCTAGAAATACGGGTGGCAACGAATCATTATTTGCCAAAGCTACTTCAGCGCCTAAAGTTGCTGAGCCAGAAAGTAATATTCCAAAGAAAACCAATGTACGTTTAAATTACACTTTCGAAAATTTCGTTGAGGGTAAATCTAATCAACTTGCTCGAGCTGCTGCTTCACAAGTTGCAGATAATCCGGGCACTGCTTACAACCCATTATTTATTTATGGTGGTACTGGTTTAGGTAAAACGCATTTATTACATGCTGTTGGTAATGGGATTTTGCTCAACAAACCCAATGCAAAAATCGCTTATATGCATTCAGAGCGATTTGTGCAAGATATGGTTAGAGCATTACAAAATAATGCGATGGAAAAATTCAAGCAATACTATCGTAGTGTTGATGCACTACTTATCGATGATATTCAATTTTTTGCTGGTAAAGAGCGAACTCAAGAAGAATTTTTCCATACGTTCAATGCATTACTTGAGGGGAATCAACAGGTTATATTAACCAGTGATCGCTATCCAAAAGAAATTAATGGTGTAGATGATAGATTAAAATCTCGATTTGGTTGGGGCTTAACTTTAGCAATAGAACCGCCAGAACTTGAAACGCGGGTTGCTATATTAAAGCGCAAAGCACAAGAAAGTCAGATTAATTTGGCTGATGAAGTTGCCTTTTTTATTGCTAAACGTCTTCGCTCTAATGTTCGTGAATTGGAAGGGGCTTTAAACCGTGTTATCGCTAATGCCAATTTTACTGGTCGTGCTATTACTATTGATTTTGTCCGTGAAGCATTACGAGATTTACTCGCCTTACAAGATAAACTCGTTACTATAGATAATATTCAACGAACGGTTGCCGAATATTATAAAATTAAAATAGCGGATTTGTTATCAAAACGTCGAAATCGCTCTGTTGCTCGACCTCGCCAAATTGCCATGGCATTATCTAAAGAGTTAACCAACCACAGCTTGCCTGAAATTGGTGATGCATTTGGTGGTCGAGATCATACAACAGTTTTGCATGCCTGCCGTAAAGTTAAATCATTACGTGAAGAGACGCATGATATTAAAGAAGATTACTCAAATTTAATCAGAACACTTTCATCTTAATAATTAAAAATAAAAACAGCACTTAAGCAGGTACCAAAATGAAGTTTTCACTGAATAGGGAATTATTACTTAAACCATTATTATTGGTTTCTGGCGCAGTAGAACGTAAAAGTACGTTGCCAATTTTAAGTAATATACTTTTTGAGGTTAGTGGTCAGTCACTTACTTTGACAGCCACGGATTTAGAACTCGAAATGGTTGCTTATGCTGAAATTCAGAATCAAGGTGACGATGGTAAGATCACTATTCCGGCTCGTAAATTATTAGACATATGTAAAAGTCTACCAGAGAGTTCTTTAATTTCTTTTGAAGTGATAGATGAAACTATTAAGTTATCTTCAGGTCGTAGTAAATATTCACTTTCTACGTTACCTGCTGTCGATTTTCCAAATATTGAAGAATGGAAAGGGGATGTTGAGTTTCAACTTTTAAAATCTGAATTTTTACGTTTAATAGAAAGCACTCATTTTTCGATGGCCAACCAAGATGTCCGTTATTACTTAAACGGCATGTCTATCGAAAGTGAAGGAAATGAGATTCGTTCAGTGGCTACAGATGGTCATCGTCTTGCTATTTGTAAAATATCAAATGAAACTTTAGCATTACCAGCTAGACAAGTTATTGTTCCCCGTAAAGGTATACTTGAAATAATTCGTCTACTTGCTCCTGTTGATGAAGCAGTGCAGGTGTTTTTAGGCTCTAATCACATTCGCATTATTGATAGTGAGTTCTCTTTTACCAGTAAATTGGTCGATGGTCGATTTCCTGATTACAGAAGAGTATTACCGAGAAACGGCGATAAAGTTTTTGAAACTAACAAAGATGCACTTCGTCAGGTTTTATCACGTGCCTCAATTTTATCTAATGAGAAATTTAAAGGTGTACGTTTAAATTTCTCAGATACTAATTTAAAAATTACGGCCAATAACCCAGAGCAAGAACAAGCTGAGGAAGAAATTGAAATTAACTTTCCTTATGGCGAATTAGAAATTGGCTTTAACGTTAGCTATGTTCTCGATGTGCTAAGTGCTATCAAAGATGAAAATGTTAAATTTACCTTAGCTGATGCAAACAGTAGTGTAGTCATTGAGGGCAGTAGCAATGGCGAAGCGCTTTATGTTGTTATGCCTATGCGTTTATAGATTTATATTATAGTGAATAGGTGTTTTTTTTACCGATGAGTGTTGCTAGGCTTACTACGTATAACTTTAGAAATTTATCATCTGTTGCTATTGATTTACATCCCAAGCTTAATTTTTTTATTGGCAATAATGGCAGTGGAAAAAGTAGTTTACTTGAAGCCCTTTTTTTTCTGGGTCACGGTAAGTCATTTCGAACGAGTAAAGTAGAGCATCTTGCTTGTTACGAAACCGATAATTTTGTTGTCAGTATTAAAGATGTTAACGATTTACAACTTGGTTTAAGTAAAAATTTACAGACCGGCGTTACGCTCATTAAAATTAATGGTGAGCGTCATGCACGTTTATCTGAATTGGCAAAAAATATTGCTGTGCAAATTGTCACTCCTGAAAGTTTTAAATTGTTTTTTGGAGGACCGAAAGAGCGTCGACGTTTTATAGAGTTAGGTATGTTTCACGTGAAACATGATTCATCTAAACAATGGCGTGAATTTAACAGAGTCTTAAAACAGCGTAATGCTTGTATACGACATAACTTAGATAAAGCTACCTTTGATTATTGGACTGGTTTATTTTGTCAACTATCAGAGCAGGTTGCTGAAGTAAGATCTCAATATATTACTAACTTAATTTCAGAATTACCTTATTGGTTAGAAATTTTGTTACCAAATATTGCTGATAAGGTAACTGTACAATATTTACAGGGTTGGCCACAAAAAAAGAATTTAATGGATTCGCTGAACGATAGCCATGAGAGAGAACAAGCTTTTGGTTATAGTATTTATGGCGCACATAAATTTGATGTGAAATTTCTCATTGCAAAGCAGGCATTAGAGAGCCAGCTTTCAAGGGGACAACAAAAGTTGTTTTTACTGGCATTAACATTTGCACAGGCTAAATTAATTGCAAGAGTTAATCGAGTAAAACCAATTTTACTTATTGATGATATAGGGGCAGAATTAGATATTAATTCTAGGGAATCCTTATCACAAGCGCTAAGTATTTTGGATTGCCAAGTTATTATCACGGCAATAGAAGAAGGTGTATTACAACCTTTTATTGATGACGTTTCAGTTGCTGATAAAGAGAGTAGTAAGAAAACAAAATATCATATGTTTCACGTGAAACATGGTGGTATATTACCTGTGAATAATTCAGTTAAGATTGAGTAGGCTAAAACTATGACAGTAGAAAATGAATATAGCTCGTCCAGTATTAAGGTACTAAAAGGACTTGATGCAGTACGAAAAAGACCTGGTATGTATATAGGTGACACGGATGATGGCACTGGTTTACATCATATGGTTTTTGAGGTTTTAGATAACTCAATCGATGAAGCATTAGCGGGACACTGTACTGATATTATAGTGACTATCCATTTAGATGGCTCAGTGTCAGTGCAAGATGATGGCCGTGGAATACCTACTGAAATTCATCCTGAAGAGGGTATATCTGCTGCTGAAGTTATTATGACGGTTCTACATGCCGGTGGTAAGTTTGGTGGTGAAGACTCTGGTTATAAAGTATCAGGCGGTTTACACGGTGTTGGTATTTCAGTAGTAAATGCGTTAAGTGAAAAACTTAAGTTGAACATTCGCCGCGATGGCAAATTGTTTGAACAGTTTTATCATATTGGTGTAGCTGAAGCTCCACTAGCTGAAGTTGGTGTAAGCGATAAAACAGGTACTGAAGTGCGCTTTTGGCCAAGTACTAATACTTTTACTGATGTTTTATTTCATTATGAAATATTAGTAAAACGAATTCGTGAATTATCATTCTTGAACTCTGGCGTATCAATTCGATTAATTGATGAACGCGAAGAAGGTAAAGAAGACCACTTCCATTACGATGGTGGTATTCAAGCATTTGTTGATTATTTAAATACCAATAAGACTCCTGTAAATGAAGAAATATTCTATTTCGATTTAGAACGTGAAGATGGCATTGCGGTTGAAGTAGCAATGCAATGGAATGATGGTTTCCAAGAGAATATTTACTGTTTCACTAATAATATTCCACAGCGTGATGGTGGAACTCATTTAAGTGGTTTTAGAACAGCACTAACAAGAACCCTGAACTCTTATATGACCAAAGAAGGTTTAAATAAGACGAAGAAAGGTGGCGCTACTGAAACTAGTGCTACTGGTGATGATGCTCGTGAGGGATTAACTGCTGTTATATCTGTGAAAGTTCCTGATCCTAAGTTCTCTTCACAAACAAAAGATAAACTTGTTTCGTCTGAAGTAAAAACTGCAGTTGAACAAGCTATGGGTGAAAAACTAGGTGAATACCTATTAGAGAATCCATCGATAGCACGTACTATCATCATGAAAATTGTTGATGCTGCTCGAGCACGTGAAGCTGCTCGTAAAGCTCGTGAAATGACTCGCCGTAAAGGTGTATTAGATATTGCTGGTTTACCTGGTAAGTTAGCAGATTGTCAGGAAAAAGATCCTGCATTATCTGAAATATATATTGTGGAAGGGGACTCTGCTGGTGGTTCAGCTAAGCAGGGGCGTAATCGTAAAAACCAAGCTATCCTACCGTTAAAAGGTAAAATTCTTAACGTTGAGAAAGCTCGATTTGATAAGATGATATCTTCTCAGGAAGTTGGCACGCTGATTACTGCACTAGGTTGTGGTATAGGTCGTGATGAATATAACCCGGAAAAGCTTCGTTACCACAGCATCATTATCATGACCGATGCCGATGTCGATGGGTCTCATATCCGTACCTTATTACTGACTTTCTTCTATCGTCAAATGCCAGAAATTATGGAACGTGGACATATCTTTATCGCACAGCCACCACTTTACAAAGTAAAGAAAGGTAAGCAAGAGCGCTACATTAAAGATGATGATGGTTTAACTGAATACTTAACAACACTTGCACTTGATAATGCCTCTATTCATGTGAATGAAGATGCTCCTGCAATAACAGGTGCTGCTTTAGAGCAATTAGTAAATCAATTCCGTAATACTATGGATATCATTAAACGCCTATCTAGACAGATTCCAGCGGATATTCTTGAGAAAATGGTTTATAGCAGTACTATCAGTGCTGATGATTTTGCTGATGAAGCTAAAGTTAATGCTTGGGCAAAGAATTTAATTACTCAGCTTGAAAATCAAGATGGTAATGGTTCAATCTATAAAATTGAAGTGAAGTATAATCAAGAACGTAACATTTATTTTCCTAACTTTATCGTAAGAAAACACGGTATCGATAAAGAATATCATTGTAGTTATGAGTTTATCCAATCAAAAGAATTTGCATCGATTATGGCATTAAATACCTCAATCAATGACTTGATGGAAGAAGGTGCTTACGTTAAACGTGGTGATAAAGTTAACCCAGCAGCTAACTTTGAGGATGCGTTAGAGTGGTTAATGGCAGAATCGAAACGTGGTCAATATATACAACGTTACAAAGGGTTAGGTGAAATGAACCCTGAGCAGCTGTGGGAAACGACTATGGATCCTGAAACGCGACGTATGTTACAGGTAACTATTGAAGATGCTATCGCAGCGGATCAACTATTCACTACTCTAATGGGTGATCATGTTGAACCACGTAGAAAGTTTATTGAAGACAATGCCTTAAAAGTTTCAAACCTTGATATATAGTACTTATTGATTTTTAAATAAAATGCCCGGTCTTCATATCCGGGCATTTTTGTAGAATAAGTACTCTAAAAATGGTTATAATTAATAAACCGAATAAGATGGTAAAGAGTCCCTAAGTATTTTCAGAAAATATTCTTTGCTCAGTTAAACAATACAAAAGTGAATTTGAACACCATGACAACTTATAATAGTAATACTTTTCAAGGCTTAATTTTGCAATTGCAAGATTATTGGTCACGTCAAGGTTGTGCAATCGTACAGCCTCTTGATATGGAAGTTGGGGCAGGTACATTCCACCCGATGACTTTTTTACGCTCAATTGGCCCAGAGCCTATTAGCAGTGCTTATGTACAACCTTGCCGTCGTCCTACGGATGGTCGTTATGGTGATAACCCAAATCGCTTACAGCATTATTATCAATTTCAAGTGATGTTAAAGCCTTCACCTAAGAATATTCAAGAGCTTTACCTAAATTCTTTAAAAGAGTTAGGTGTAGACCCGCTTGTTCATGATATACGTTTTGTAGAAGATAACTGGGAGTCACCTACATTAGGTGCTTGGGGCTTAGGTTGGGAGATTTGGTTAAATGGTATGGAGATCTCACAATTCACCTACTTCCAACAAGTAGGTGGCTTAGAGTGTACGCCGGTTACGGGTGAAATAACTTACGGGTTAGAGCGCTTAGCCATGTATATACAAAATGTGGATAGCATTTATGATCTAGTATGGACTGATGGTCCTCTAGGCACTGTTTATTACCGTGATATTTTCCATCAAAATGAAGTAGAGCAATCTACTTATAATTTTGAGTATGCGGATGTGGATGCATTATTTAAGCAATTTGACCAATGTGAAAAAGATAGTCAAAAACTGATTGAAGCTAATTTACCTTTACCTGCTTATGAGCAAGTAATGAAAGCATCACATGCCTTTAACTTACTTGATGCTCGTCATGCTATATCGGTAACTGAGCGCCAACGTTATATTTTACGTGTACGTACTTTATCTAAAGCTGTTGCAGAAGCTTATTACCAGAAACGTGAAGAGCTTGGTTTTCCAATGTGCAAGAATAATGAAACTTTAGCTAAAGGAGATAAATAATGACTACTGAAACACTCCTTATTGAGCTTGGTACAGAAGAGTTACCACCTAAATCATTAAAAACATTAGCGACTGCTTTTTATGACAACATCAAGGGTCAACTTGATAGTCATAACTTATCGTATAGCGATATTAAATGGTTTGCTACACCTCGTCGATTTGCTGTTCAAGTTTTTGATTTAGTTGAAAAACAGGATGATAAAATCGTAGAGAAACGCGGTCCAGCAGTGAATGTAGCATTTGATGATGCTGGCAATGCTAGCAAAGCTGCACAAGGTTGGGCTCGGTCGAATGGCATAGAGGTTGATCAAGCAGAGCGTTTAGTTACCGGCAAGGGCGAATGGTTACTTCATCGTGCCACAGTATCAGGTAAAGCTGTCGTTGAACTAATACCGGACATGGTAACGACGGCATTAAATAAACTGCCAATTGCTAAACCTATGCGTTGGGGAGCTGAACGAACTCAGTTTATTCGCCCAGTACAAACGTTAACCATGCTTTTTGGTAGCGATATTATTGCAGGAGAGGCCCTTGGGGTTAGCTCAAGTAATCAAGTACAAGGGCATCGTTTTCATCATGAAGGTTTAGTGACTATTAATCATGCTAATGATTACCAAGCCGAATTAGCAAAAGCTTACGTAGAAGTAGACTTTAATGAAAGACAAAACAAAATTGTTGCTCAAATAAAACAAGTTGCTAATGATATTGACGCTGTTGCCTTAATTGATGAAGAGTTACTTAACGAAGTAACGGCATTAGTTGAGTGGCCAGTGACTTTAGTTGGGACTTTTGATGAAGATTTCCTAAATGTGCCAGCAGAGCCGTTAATATACTCGATGAAAGATCATCAAAAGTATTTCCCGGTCACAGATAAAAATGGTCAATTAGTTAATAAGTTTATCTTTGTTACTAATATAGAATCTAAAGATCCGAATACGATTATTTTTGGTAATGAAAAAGTCATTCGTCCTCGTTTAGCCGATGCTGAGTTTTTCTTTAAAACGGATAAAAAACAGAGTTTAGAATCAAGATTAAAAAGTCTTGAGTCAGTGTTATTTCAAAAGCAGCTAGGTACATTGAAGGCTAAGTCTGAGCGAATTGCTTCATTATCTCAATTCATCGCTGAACAATTAAACGAGAATGCACAAGATGCTTATCGTGCAGGTTTACTTAGTAAAACTGATTTAATGTCAGATATGGTATTAGAATTCCCACAAGTGCAAGGCACTATGGGTAAGTATTACGCATTACATGATGGTGAAAATGAAAACATTGCACAAGCATTGGAAGATCAATATCGTCCACGTTTTGCCGGTGATTCTTTACCAGAAGCTAATATTGGTTGTGCAGTAGCTATTAGTGACAAAATTGATAGCTTAGTGGGTATCTTTGGTATTAATCAAGCCCCTAAGGGTGATAAAGACCCGTTTGCTTTACGAAGAGCTGCCATTGGTAGTATTCGTATAATCATTGAAAAACAGCTCGATTTAGACCTATCCACTTTGATTAATAAAAGTATTGAATTATTTGGCGATAAATTAGTAAACGAAAATACCGCCACTGATGTACTTGAATTTATTATGGGTCGTTTCCGTGCTTTTTATCAAGAACAAGGTATTAGCGTTGATGTTATCCAAGCGGTATTGGCTAAGAAGCCGAGTGCACCACTTGACTTTGAAAAGCGCATTAAAGCAGTAACTTTCTTTGGTGAGTTACCTGAGGCTGCAACACTTGCTGCTGCTAATAAGCGTGTTGGAAATATATTGGCTAAATTCGATGGTGAACTTTACCAGTCGTTTAATACTGATTTAGCAACAGAGCAAGCGGAACGTGATTTAGCTGATATCTATCGAGATATAAGCTTGAAAGTTGCGCCGTTAATGGCTGATAAGAATTACCAAGCCGCTCTTTCTGAATTAGCTCAGCTTAAAGCTCCTATAGATACCTTCTTTGATGGTGTCATGGTGATGAGCGATGATGAAGCAGTTAAAATAAACCGTTTAACCTTACTCAATCAAATTAGAAATAGCTTCTTTGCAATCGCAGATATATCTGTCTTGCAGTAAACCCTGCGTTAGAAAAAAGTTAGAAATAAAATAAAAAGGTCATGGCAACATGGCCTTTTTTTATGCCTAAAATTCGAGTGAAATAAATTTAATAAATGACATTCAAAATTTGAGCTAGATCAACAACAAGAACATAAATAGGCGTAAGGTGAATGTAAGGGTAAATACCCAAGCTACTTGAAGATGCAGATTTCAGCTGGAATTATAAATCCCTTTAGGCAAGGCATTGATTGAAGAGAATAGTTATTCTATTGTCGACATCAATAACGTAGCTTAAAGCGTTTATAAACCAGCCCTACGGGGATGTTTGAGCAAACAATGTTCTTCGTTGCCTCCTTTTTTAAGGGAATAACCCTTAATAAAATGAGGCGCCTTGATCATGAATTGCTCAAGCATCCTGAAACACACATTTTCAAGTGGCTTGGGTATATATAAATACCGACCAATAAGGAGCTGGTTATGCCAAGCAAAGAAATAACGACATTATTAGAAAATAAATTAGTGCAATTAACTAAGCGAATTAGTGCGATAGAAGCTGATTTTCATAAAGGTAGATCACAAGACTTTTCTGAACAAGCAACAGAAACTGAAAATGATGGTGTGCTCGATGAAATTCATCATGAGGCGAAGCTAGAGTTGAGTTTAGTCAAGTCGGCATTAAAACGAATAACAGAGGGGTTATACGGAAGTTGTGTTGAATGTGAGGAACCCATTAACCCTGATAGATTGTCGGCATTACCTTATACAACTAAATGTATTAAGTGCGCTGTTTAATAAAATATTAACAATAACTTTTGGAGCAAAATATGACATTAGAAAAACATGATTTACACCACGAATTTCCAGAATTTACGGATGAGATACATCACTTAAAATTAAATGATAATCACTTTGCGAGACTTTTTACTGAATATCATGAAATAGATCATGAAGTTAACCGTATTGAGCAAGGTGTAGAAAACACCAGTGATGAATACCTAGAAGGTAAAAAGAAACAAAGACTTAAGCTAAAAGATAAGTTATTTGTTATGTTGAAAAAAGTACAAATACCAGCATAGTTTTTGGTGTATACCCATTACCAATCAAGATGCATGTTTCAGAGTGTTTGAGCCGTTTCAATTCAAGGCGCTGTGATGACATAATGGTTATCCTTTATAAATCACAGCAACGATGAAGTGAAGTTGCTCAAGCGCTTCTTCGATGGGTTTAAACTGACTTTATACAGCGTTAAATAATCAAACCATAGAAAGACTATGTTTAAATTATTTGCCTTGCCTAAAGTCATTTTAATTCCCACTGAAATTCTGCATTTTGAATGGTAACGGGTATAAAGTTACAACCTTAATCCCCTGTATCTTTAAGGTACTGGGGATTTTGTGTAAATAAAGGTGAATAACTGCTAAATACCATAAATATCTTGGAGTAATCGGTCCGAGCGAGGGATATAATAATTATTGTAATCAATAGAAAAAGCAATTGCAGTGGCCTTTCCTCGTAACTCTTGGTGAGGGACAAAGCCATAAACACGTGAATCTGCACTGTGTCGGCGGTTATCACCTAATACTAAATAATGACCCGAAGGAACGGTTACAGGTAGAAAATTACTGAGCCGGTTACTTGCGGTATTATTGATATTAATGTGGTGTTCAACATTTCCTATTTTTTCTATCGAGGTTGTGATGTTTTGGGAATTAGTTTTGTTAATCAGCTTATCTACTATTTTGTAGGACAAAGGTTTTCCGTTAACCTTAATAACTTCATTATTCATTTCAACGACATCGCCAGGTAAACCAATGACACGTTTAACTAATCTTAACTCTGCAGCTTTAGATTCAAACACAACAATCTCACCGCGTTTAGGCGTAGTAATTGATAGTAGTGATACATCGGTAAAAGGTAAGCGAACGTCATAGGCTATTTTATTAACAATAATACGGTCGCCTTCCTGAATAGTCGGTTTCATTGAACCTGTGGGCACAGAGTACCAGTCGGCAACCGCGCTTCGAAAAACGGACATCAACAAGATGAAAATAAGGAATTTTTTGTTACTATGTAAAAAAGAAATGAATTTTTTATTACTAAAGTTGGTCATAAGGTATTGCTCCGTGTTTAATAGCTATCGATAGCTATTGAATATAAGGCAATACAATAAAGTGAAAGTTCCACAGAGAAATAGTTACTTACACTTATCAATTCTTTTTAATGACATATAAAAAAGGTAGCGTATCTGTTTGCTTAGCCAGTAATTCATGCTCCATAAAGCGGCAAAAGCTTGGGATGTCTCTAGCAGTAGAGGGGTCATCACATTTTATTAGCAATGTTTCACCGCTAGCAATTTTTCTAATGTTCATGCGAACCATCATCACTGGTTCAGGACAACGTAGGCCAATGGCATCTAAGGTATGATTAGTTTGTTGAAAAATAGTCGTAGTCATTAGGTGTACATTAGCAAAAGTAATTTATAAATAATTATACCTCGTTTAGGTATTTCAACGTATAAAAAAATGGCTTCAACTATACTGAATTTATCGAAATAACTAAGTACGTTATCTCCCCAATATTTTTATTACCGACTCCAGAGGTACCAGTGAAAAGTATTCTAAAGGTTATATTACTGTCTGTTTGCACACTTTCGTCAATTAATATTTTGCAAGCAAATGATAGTTTGCAAATATTGACAGATGTTGGACAACAAAGAATATTCTTAAAAGCTGAAAAATTATTAGTAAAAAGTAATTCTCAACAGTATCAAAGCCTCTATAATCAGCTGTATTACTACCCTCTACAACCGTATTTAGATCAGCGCCGTCTAATAGAAAACATGCAGTTATCTTCAGCAGGGGAAATAGCCACTTTCTTAGAAAAACATCAACATTCGCCATTGGATTGGCCATTACGAAAAGCATGGTTAATGTTCTTAGCCAAAAAGAATAAGGGCGCACTTTTCCTTGAGTTTTATCAAAGTACTCGTAATAACGTACTTACTTGCCACAAACTCAACTTTTCTTTAGAGGCGGGTCTACCCTCAAATGTTGTATTACCTCAAGTAACAAAACTATGGTTAGTCGGTAAATCGTTAGATAAAGTTTGTGACCCAATAATTGAACAATGGCAACAAGCGGGTTATAGAACCGATGAAATTGTATGGCAACGTATAGGGTTAGCGGCAGATGGCGGAAAACATACCTTAATTCCTTATTTAACAAACTTACTGCCAAAGGATCAGCAATATTTAGGACGACTGTGGCATCAAGTAAGACGTGATCCTGCAACCGTAACGAGACAGTATAAGTTTATTAAAAAATCGACAAAAGAAAGCCAAATATATACTTATGGTATCAAACGCTTAATCTGGCGTGATCCTGATAAAGCATTAGCCAGTTTTAAAAAGGCGCAGCAAATATTCACTTTTTCAACAACACAACATCAGCAAATAGTCGCAAAATTTGCCGTGGCTTTAGCAAGTAAAAATCATCCACAAGCTAGGATTTGGTTAGAAAAGTTAGATCCACTGAACATAGATAGTAATATTATGCAGTGGCAGTTAACTGAAGTTTTAAAGCAACAAAATTGGCAACTTGTCTTGAAAGAACTGGCAACAATGCCTGAAAAATATAAAGCAAAATTACAGTGGCGGTACTGGTATGCAAGAGCATTGATTGCAACCGATGATTTAGAACATGGCCAAGATGTAATGAATGAATTATCAAGTAAACGTCATTATTATGGTTTTTTGGCTGCTAGCTACCTAGAAACCCCCGTCAGTTTGCAAGATAGTCCATTAGCGATCACTAGCCAGGAGAAAAACGCTATATTGTTGCACCCCTCAGCTAAGCGGGCATTTGAATTTTATTATTTAGGCCGTTATGTCAAAGCGCGCAGAGAGTGGCGTTATTGGCTTACACAACTGAATAATCGTGAAAAATTAGTCGCTGCAAAACTCGCTAATGAAAATGGTTGGTTTGACCGAGCAATATTCACCTTGTCAAAAGTTGGTTATATGGATGATGTTGAGTTGAGATTTCCAAAAGCATTTGATAAGAAGATTAACCAGCATGCCAAGAAGCAAGCAATTAACCCTGCGTGGGCTTTTGCTATCGCCAGACGTGAAAGTTCGTTTATGACAGATGCTCGTTCACCGGTTGGAGCCAAGGGCTTAATGCAGCTTATGCCAAATACAGCAAAGCAATTAAAACGCGGTAGTGTTAGTCGACAGTATTTGTACAATGCGGATAATAATATCAAATTAGGAACAAAGTACTTACGTAAGCTTCTGGATAAAAACAAAGGAAATCAGATTCTTGCTACAGCTTCTTACAATGCAGGACCTCATAGAGTAAAGGGGTGGTTAAAGAATAGCCATGCGATGCCTGCAGATATTTGGATAGAAACCATTCCCTTTAAAGAGACTCGTAATTACGTAAAAAGTGTTTTAGCGTATCAAGAGATTTATCAACATAAACCAGGGCAGGTTAGTCAGATTTTTGAGCAAGTCATTAATATGAGTATTGGTGATTAAGTAAATAACTTAACACTGCAAGATAAACTATGTTTGTCTTTGCAAAGTTATATGCACAAATTTAGCACATTTAAAATGGGACTTTATATTGCTAATGGTATGGCTTTTGAGGGATATGCTATCATAAGTTAAATTTTTGATGGCCGTTTTTCGGAGACAGAATACATGACAACACTTAATGCTAAGTTGGCTAGCCAATACCCAGCTCATATTGCCCAATTGCAACAGATGACTAAATCGGTACTTTCACGTGAAAACTTAGAAGGTTTAGTTATCCATTCTGGACAAGAAGTTAAGGCCTTTCTTGATGATAACTGTTATCCCTTTAAAGTAAATCCTCACTTTAAATATTGGCTACCATTAATTGATATTCCAAACTCTTGGTTAGTGGTTAATGGTGAAGATAAACCCACGTTAATATATTATCAACCGGTTGATTTTTGGCACAAGGTAACGCCTTTAGCAGAAAGTTATTGGGGTGAGTTTTTTAATATTAAAATATTAACTAAAGCGAGCGAAGTTGATAAATTATTGCCTTATGATAAAAAAGGCTTTGCCTATATTGGTAGTCATATTGAAGTTGCTACGGCGTTAGGTTTTGAAGCGATTAATCCAGAGCCGTTACTTAATTATGTTCATTATCATCGTGGTTATAAAAGTAAATATGAGCACGAATGTCTTCGCCAATCGAATGCTTTGGCAGTAAAGGCACATCAAGCCGCTCGTAATGCCTTTTTACAAGGGGATAGTGAGTACGATATTCAACAGGCATATCTTAAATCTATCGGTTACGGCACTAACGACACGCCATACGGTAATATTGTTGCCTTAAATAAAAACTGCTCAATTTTACACTATATGTCTTTAGATAAAATGACTCCGCAAGTACATCAATCATTTCTTATTGATGCCGGAGCTAACTTCAATGGTTATTCTGCAGATATTACCCGTACTTATTCATATAAAAATGATAAATTTGCTGAATTAATTGCCCGTATGGATCAGTTGATGCTTAATGCTGTTGCAGGATTAAAACCAGGTGTGAGTTATGTTGATCTTCATATTGAAACGCATAGAGCCATAGGGCAAGTGTTGCGAGACTTTAACTTTATCAATGTTGATGCTGACACTGCCGTAGAGTCAGGCATTATTTCTACTTTCTTCCCACATGGTTTAGGTCATCATTTAGGTTTACAGGTACATGATGTTGGTGGTTTTATGGCTGATGAACGTGGAACCCATGTGAATACACCAGCAGAACACCCATTTTTACGTACTTCACGTGTGATAGAAACAAACCAAGTGTTTACTATTGAACCCGGTTTGTATTTTATCGACTCGTTGCTTGCTGACTTAAAAGCGTCAGCTAATGCGGATCAAGTGAATTGGCAAAATGTAGATGAAATGCGCTGCTTTGGTGGTATTCGTATTGAAGATAATATTATTGTACATCAATCACACAATGAAAATATGACCAGAGACTTAGGTTTAAGCTAGGGTCTGCTAACCTTTCATTTTAGTCTCTGCTATAGCTTTCGGCTTGCCTTGAAAAAGTGTCATTCTTTGTTGCTTCATTCGCACTTGGAACAATCGAATATTGAATGAAGCGCCTTGATTGTCAGTGCAACAGAGTTACAAACTGAAAGATCAACAGACCCTATTTCAGAGAAGTAAAGTTTATTGTGACTAAATCCTATCCTATTGCGATTAATGATGTTGAAGATGAAAGCATTGTTAATCGCAGTCGTTTCATTTGCTATTTACGGCCTTGTGACGATATAGCACAAGCTAAAGCTATGTTAAAAGAGCTACAGCAGCTTCATCCGCAAGCGAGTCATCATTGTCATGCTTTTTTATCGAAAGCAGCCGATGATAGTCAAGGTTATGGTTTTTCTGATGATGGCGAACCAACAGGTACTGCGGGAAAACCTATGTTATTAGCATTGCAAGGTGGTGGCATAGGGCATGTTTGTGCCATTGTAGTTCGATACTTTGGTGGTACTAAATTAGGTACTGGCGGTCTACAAAGAGCATATGGTGGTAGTGTTCGCCAAGCATTAGCATTTTTACAGTCAAAAATTAAAATAGCTATGGTGCATAAAACCTTAGCGTGTCAATATAGCCAAATAGATGATGTTTTGCACTTGCTTAGGCAAATTGAAGGTCAAGTTGTTACTCAAGACTATCAACAAACAGTCATTTTTCGACTCGCCATTCCAATAGAAAAATTGGGTTTAATGCAGGATAAGTTACACACATTGTCATCAGGACAATTACAGTTAACCGCTATCGAACAAGAAACCGAATAATAAATCGAATAAGAAAAATAAAACGTGCAATATAAAAATATTATCCGAATTCTAGGCTTGTTGGTAGGGTTACTTAGTGTGACTATGCTGCCTCCAGCATTAATCTCATTAATCTACCGCGATGGTGGTGGTTTACCTTTTATTCTGGCTTTTTTATGGTGTATCTGCACAGGCTTTTTGGCTTGGTACCCTCATCGCTTTGAAAAAACGGATCTTAAAGCCAGAGAAGGTTTTTTAATTGTTGTGCTCTTTTGGTTAGTACTGGCCAGCTTTTCTGCTATTCCTCTGATGTTATTAGAAGAACCCAACCTATCTACCGCTGATGCCTTTTTTGAATCCTTTTCAGGATTAACCACGACAGGGGCAACTATTTTAAATCATATTGATGATTTACCCCACGCAGTCTTATGGTATCGCCAGCAATTACAGTGGTTAGGTGGTATGGGTATTATTGTTTTAGCTGTTGCGGTATTACCGATGCTTGGTATTGGTGGTATGCAATTATATCGTGCTGAAACACCTGGCCCAGTGAAAGACTCAAAAATGACGCCACGGATTGCCGATACCGCAAAACATTTATGGTACATTTATTTAGGATTAACTATTGCGTGTGCTTTAGCATACTGGCTCGCAGGTATGTCGGGTTTTGATGCTATTTGCCATGCCTTTTCTACGATTGCAATTGGTGGTTTTTCTACCCATGATGCTAGTATGGGCTACTTTAATAGCCCAACAATTAACTTAGTTTGTGTCACCTTTCTATTAATTGCTGGGGTTAATTTTGCCTTGCACTATGCCGCTGTGCAGAGTAGATCGGTTAGGAGTTACTTCTTTGACCCTGAGTTTAAAGTCTTTATTGGTATCCAAATTGTACTGACTGTAATTTGCTTTACCGTACTATTAGCTACGGGTACTTATCAAGATGTCGACCAAGCACTCGATCAAGCACTATTCCAATCGGTTTCAATTAGTACTACCGCAGGGTTTGCAACAACATCTTTTGCTGATTGGCCCACGCTTTTGCCTATGTTACTTATTTTTTCTAGTTTTATTGGTGGTTGTGCAGGTAGTACTGGTGGTGGTATGAAGGTAGTACGGGTAGTGTTACTTTATTTACAAGGTCTTCGAGAGTTAAATAAACTGGTACATCCTCGAGCTATTTTTAGTATTAAATTAGGTCGAAAAGTTTTACCTGACCGTATTGTTGAGGCCGTATGGGGTTTCTTCTCCGCTTACGCTGCGGTGTTTGTTATTTGTATGTTACTGCTACTGGCAGCAGGTATGGATGACATCACAGCCTTTACAGCCGTTGCGGCTTGTATCAATAACCTTGGACCAGGGTTAGGGGAGGTTGCTGCTAACTTTTCTTCGATTAATGATATGAGCAAGTGGGTATTAATCATGGCCATGTTGTTTGGTCGTTTAGAGATATTTACGCTGCTAGTTCTGTTTACTCCTGCCTTCTGGCGCTCATAAATCGTATATAGCTAAATACCTATATACGATTTTATTGATTCATCAAAATATTAAAAGCGTAAATTACCATTTATAACTAAGGGCTACCCAGCCTTGGGTATCTGAACTTTCATTCTCTGGATTAACTTGTGCGATACCATAATTAATGGCTACGTTGGTTATCCCAGTAAAACCAAAGTCATTGTTGAGTGAGCCTTTAACACCGTAACTATCGATAATATCTCGCTCAGTCATTTCATGGCGAGTATAAAATACTTCCACAATACCTAAGGGCATATATGCTTGATAAGCTTGATAGTCATTACCCAGTTGACGATAAAAGGCCAATTCAGGTGCAAGTTGTTTATTGATGTGCGCTTTTTCTTGGATTAGCGTTGAAGAATAGCCACCCAAACTGAGGATATCGCCAGCATCTTCTGAGCGTTGTGCCCAAAGGTACTTAAAACCTAGAGTAAAGCCCTGTATATGAGCATTCAAGCTAGCTAGGCCATTGCTACCGGTATAACTACCATCATTACCATTAATTTCTGCTTGATCATCTTGAGCCGAAATTAATTGGGCATTTATTGCTTGTGAAATACCCCAGCTTTGTTGGTCGTGTGACCAACTTTGTTCAATACCTAGAGAAAAAGATAAGCTAGAAAAATCCACATGCTGGCTATTCTCATATTGTGATGCTTGCATTTGTGCAAATATATCAACAGCGAGTGTCTCTATGCTATAGGGATAGCGAGCTTCAAGTAACAGCCCTTTTTCTGTTGTTTTACCTAAGTTTAACGCATCACTATCCTGTTTATCTGTTTTCAAGTCAAAGACATAACCGTGAGCCAGTAATTTTACCGGCCAGCCTTGCCAGCGAATTGCCCCTGATGCGCCAGAGATAATGCTACTGAAAATATCTTGGCTAGCATTGACTTGCCAATCAAAACGAGAAAGTACATCACCTGATTTATAACCGACTTCTAACATACTGCTACTGGCGGAATAAATACTTTCAGCGATCGTTATTGTCCCTTGTTGAGGGCCAATGCCATAGGCTGATTGTTCGCCAATACTCTCATCAACAGCGATAGTCGCCTCAGACAGTTTTAAACTGTCAGCTAAGTTAACCGTCATTGCCGAAGATGTGGTGGTGTTTGTAATTATTTGGTTATTGGCTTTGTTCAAGTCAAGCTGATAAACATCAGGCCCTTGGGCATTAATGGCTAAATGAAGGAGTTCATTATCTCCGTTAACCATAGGCCAAGTTATGACTTGTTCTCCTGAGGTCACAGTCGACAAAACTTTATTTAAAAAATCATACTTGTATAAGCGCGTTGCACTATCTAAACCGGCAACAAAATACAGTGATTGACCATCTTTAGACCATTCAGGGAAAGAAAGGAATTGATAGTTTTCGGGTAAGGGTATTATTTGCTCTTGTTCATCTTCAAATTGGCGAACTTTTAATTGCCATTTATTATTCAAACTTGAGCTAACATAAGCAAAACTATCTGAAGTGGAGCCATCAAGTGTTGGGCGAAGTCGCGGAAAATCATAAACTTGCTCAAGGCTTGGTGGTGTTAGTTCTGCAATTATTTCACCTAAAGATTCAGCCGCCAAACTTACTTTAACTAACTGTGAGTTACCAACACGGCTGCGCTCAGCAATAATAAATTGTCCATCGTTACTAATATCAAAGCGACGGATATTTGCGCTGGTTGTCAGTTGTTTTATCGTGTTTGTCGGTAAGTGCCAAGAAAAGAGATCTTGATGATAACTGTTTTTCTTCGTTAAGCTACTGGCTCCATAGATAAGGGTATCTTTATTAAGCCAACGTGGGTTCTTTATACCGCGGTTGTTTCTTTGATTTAAGGTATAAGCGACTTCACGTTTAAAAACACTGGGCGCTTTATCAGCAATATCTTGCGGATCATCTGCTAATAACTCTTTGGATCTTTTGGTAAACTCTTCAATGCTTTTTGTGTTTTCACCTGTTTTATAAATATTTAACTTGGTGGTATTACCTTCTTCTGTTCGTTGGGTTTCTACAATAGCAAGGTAATCACCCTGCGGACTTAAACTCGGGTCACTAGTGTAACCGGATAAATCTAACCATAATTTTGAACGATTATCCTCATTACTTTGCGCCGTAAGCTTAATTTCATGTTGCATGGCTTTGTAGGTATATTCAGCAACAAAACGTTGATAAAGGTTTTTCGCTGTATCTGGGAATACTCCTTTGAACGACTTTTCAAAGTCACGTTGTTCAACAGCAGACCAACGAGTCCAAACCGCATCAAGGGTTTCTTCACCGTAGTTCTCTTCTAACCACTTTAAATAGCGTACACCAACGAGATAAGCCATTGAGCCAGACATGAAACTATCATCGCCTGAATTTAGTTGCTTATAACTAGGTAAAGCACCTTGTCGAGCAAATTTCTGGATTATGGCTTCCACCTGATTATTAAATAATCGGCCGCGACCGGTCAGCTTAGACTCTAACAACGTGGCATAACCTTCACTTACCCAACGTTCACCATTAATTTGTGAAGCATCATAAAAATCATACCAATTGGCTACGTTATTACGCCAATTACTGCGGCTCTTTTGGGCTAAATGAACCAGATGGACATACTCATGCAGTACTAATAGTTGTTGCCAACCCGTAGAGTTAGCAATAATAGTGTCTGATTGTGGAGGGGTTGCAAAGAAAGCCATGTAAGGTCGGTGACTTAGCGGGAAGGCAAAACCATTGGCGGCATTGTAGGGGTCAACGATATAAGCATCGACCTTTTCTGTGATAACGCGACCTTGTTGATCTTTAATGAGTTGGCGAACAACTTCCATTTCCCTTGCACTTGATAAAGCCCACTGACGGTATTCTGGGGTGAAATGTACACGAAAGTTTTCAGTTTCAAAAGTTTGCCAATTTTTAGTATTATCAACAAGTTCTGCTTGACTACTAAAAGCTATACTACTGAGTGCTAGCGTGATGGCCGTGAGTACTTTAGATACTTTCATAAAAATCCTTGTAAATTGTGGGCTTAATCTAATACCAATTACACAAATTAATTGCCCATCTTCAAATGGTCTACATCTACACTTTCTGCGTCGCGCTCAATCCCAATAGCCAGCTATTGCTCAATCACGCGCCTTGAACTTGAAGATTTATCCTCATTGAATTTTGAGCTCTAAATTAATGTAAATGGTCTAATATGTTTCAACGAGTGAAAATAATAAGTATTTTATTATGTCAACAAGGGGATTATTACAGCTAATCACTTGTAGGATAAGTGATTAGCTGTAAATATTTATGTCAGAGGAGGGAGATAGTTATACCAATTTTATTAAATTATGACTCTCTTGTGCTGGATAAAGTACCCTTAGAAGTAAATAGCACTCACTTGGAAAAGCTTTTCGATATCAGAGATGTAGCGTTTATTAACTAAAAATAAAATAACGTGGTCTTCTTCGTGAATTAAGGTGTTTGAGTGGGCAATCAATACTTCATGACCACGGACAACAGCACCAATAGTAGCACCAGGCGGTAATTTGATATTTTTGATTGCACGACCAACCACTTTAGATGATTTTTCATCACCTTTGGCAACAATTTCAATGGCTTCAGCTGCGCCGCCACGTAAGCTATAAACATTATCGATAGCACCACGTCTAACATGTGTTAATAGGGCTGATATAGTGGCTTGCTGTGGCGATATGGCAATATCAATAGTACTGCCGTGTACTAAATCAATATAGGCATCTCGTTGGATAAGTACCATAGTTTTACGGACGCCAAGCTTTTTAGCAAGCAGTGACGACATGATATTAGCTTCATCATCATTGGTTACTGCGATAAAAATATCAAATTGATCAATGTTTTCTTCAGTGAGTAATTCCTGATCGGAAGAGTCACCAGCGAAAACTAAGGTGTCATTGAGCTCAGACGTTAATTGCTCAGCACGTTTTGGTGAACGTTCAATCAATTTTACTTGATGATTTTTTTCTAAAATTCGAGCTAAACCAGCACCAATATTACCGCCACCGGCAATCATTATACGTTTATAAGCTGATTCGAGTTTTTGTAACTCATTCATCACCGCGCGTATATGTATACTCGCAGCAATAAAAAACACTTCATCGTCTGCTTCAATTACTGTGGTACCAAGAGGGCGTATTGGTTTACCGTTTCGGTATATGGCAGCTACACGCGTATCGACATTAGGTATATGATCTCTCAATGTTGAAAGCGCGTGGCCAACGAGTAAACCGCCGTAATAAGCTTTTACTGCTACTAGGCTTACTTTTCCATTCGCAAACTCTAATACTTGCAGTGCGCCAGGGTAATCAATTAGACGCGCAATATCTCGCGTTACTAATTCTTCGGGAGCGATAATATGATCAACAGGAATGTGTTTTTTATGAAAAAGTTGCTCAGAATACTTTAATATTTGATTCGAACGAATACGGGCAATCTTTTTCGGTGTATTAAACAATGAAGAACATATTTGGCAGGTGATCATATTGGTAGCGTCATCACTGGTTACCGCAATAACCATATCAGCATCTTCAGCGCCAGCACTTTTCAAAACATCAGGATGCCCCCCTTGGCCGGTAACGACTTGTAAATCCATTTTATCTTGCAGTTCACGTAGCTTTTCACCATCTACGTCTACTACCGAAATGTCATTGTTTTCACCAACAAGGTTTTCAGCTAACGTACCGCCAACCTGTCCTGCACCCACTATGATTATTTTCATGCGTTACTTTTCTGCTTGTGTTATTTGTATTATTTGAGTTTTAATAATTTGGCGTAATAAAAGCCGTCCATGTTTTCAGCATCAGGTAATAATTGCCAGCCAATTGCATTTTTATCAGTCTCAGGAGTATTACCGTTAATGGCAATTAGTTGTGCGTCCTGATTTTGTTCAATAAAGCGAGATATTTGCAGACTATTTTCTTCAGGCAAAACACTACAAGTTGCGTAAAGTAAGGTACCGCCTGGTTTGAGTAATGACCAGATATTGTCAAGAATCTGCTGCTGCAAGACCACTAACTTATCAATATCATCAGCTTTACGTAACCACTTTATATCTGGGTGACGACGAATTACGCCAGTTCCAGAGCAGGGCGCATCAAGTAATATGCGATCAAATTGTTCACCAGACCACCAATTTTGAGTCGCTGCATCTGCAGTAATTACGTTAGCCGTTAGGTTTAAGCGATCTAAATTTTCATGAACTCGAGTGAGGCGGCCTTCTTCAATATCAATTGCTGTCATTGAGGCAATATCAGGCGTTTGTTCAATGATATGACAAGTTTTACCACCCGGTGCTGCACAACAATCCAATACAATATCATTGGGTTGGCAATCTAATAAGCGTGCCGCTTGCTGTGCTGCGCCATCTTGTATTGAAACCCAACCATCATCAAAGCCCGGTAATTTTGCGACATCGAGTGGTTTAGCAAGTTCAATTGCTTGGGAGTTTGGCTCAACGTGAGCAATTTCAATTTCCGCTTCCTCAAGTAACGCTTGGTATTGTTCACTAGTGTGGTGTTGTTGATTGACACGTAACCACATCGGAGGCTTTTGCTGATTTGCATCGAGTATCGCTTGCCACTGATCTGAGTAGGCTTGTTGTATTTTTTTAATAAACCAACCAGGGTGATTGTACTTTATTGGATCAGGTATCTTTTTATCTGTTTTGTTTACTTGTTTATTTTCTGCTTCTAATGCACGTAAAAAACCTCTAAGCACGGCATTAACCAATCCTTTCATATGGTCATTTTTTAACGTTTTTGTTGCTGCTACCGTTTCACTCACCGCTGCGTGGTCAGGTATACGCATATATCTTATTTGATAAACCCCCACTAAAAGTAAAAAATGAAAGACTCTCTGTTTGCCCTTTATTGGCTTTTGTACCAATTGACTCACATCATTTTCTAATTCTGGTAAGTACCGCAACACACCGTAGCAAATTTCTTGCAGTAAACCTTTATCTTTACCTATCAACTTATCTTGTTGTTTGGGTAGTTCATCACTTAAGCTTCGCCCTTGATCTATAACGGCGTAACAACATTTTGCTGCAAGAGCTCTAATATTAATTATCATTGTTTCTCTTAACCAAGCTTGTTAATAGTGCTGCCAACAACGAACCAATCGCTGCGACCATTTAGGATGTCTTTTACGGCTAATGCTTTTTTCCCTGGAAGTTGAATGACTTCTAGTCGTAACGAACCACTGGTTGTTGCTACTTCTATCCCTTCTTTGTCTGCCTTTATTATCGTGCCTGGATCAGCATTGCCTCGATATTCTTGCACGGATGCTTGCCATATGCGTAACCTATGCTGCTTACCTTCAGATTCTGTAAAGGTAAATTGAGCAACTGGCCAAGGAATATAAGCACGAATTTTTCGATGTAGTTCATCAGCACTGAATTGCCAGTTAAGCTCTGCTTCAGTTTTATCAAGTTTCTTGGCATAAGTCGCTAATTCATCATCTTGAGCGATATTATGATTACTGGCTTGATAATCAGGTTCAGCCATAATAGTTAATGTATTAACTAAGGCAGTTGGCCCTAAGTTGGCAAGTTTTTCATAAAGACTTGCACTGGTATCTGTATTTTCTATTTCGCACTCAGCGGATAGAATCATGTCTCCCGTGTCTAACCCTTTATCCATTTGCATAATGGTGACACCGGTTTTCTTATCTCCAGCTTCAAGAGAACGTTGAATAGGTGCTGCACCACGCCATTTTGGTAGAATTGAGCCATGTACGTTAATGCAGCCTAAACGTGGAGAGTTTAAAATGACTTCAGGTAATAGCAGACCATAAGCAACAACAACCATGATATCAGCGTTATATTTCGCTAATTGTTGTTGGTCTTCCTCATTTTTAAAGTTAATAGGTTGCTCAACAATAATGTCGTGCTCTATTGCGAGTAACTTTGTTGCACAAGCTGTTAGTTTTTTACCGCGGCCAGCTGGTTTATCAGGGGGACAATAAACGGCGACAATATTATGTTCAGAATTAATTAACGCTGCTAAATGTTGGGCAGCGAATTCAGGAGTACCTGCAAAAATGATATTTAGTGGAGTAACCAAAGTAATTCCTATTATTGTAAGTAAGTAAGTACTTACTTGTTGTTTTTGTCAGTCTTTGCTTCTTTCTCAAGCTTTTTTTGAATGCGCTGACGCTTTAGCGGGGATAGGTAATCAACAAATAAAACACCTTTTAAGTGATCAAGTTCATGTTGTATACAAATGCTTTGTAATTCCGTAGCGTTTAAAGAGAATTCTTTACCGTGTCGATCAAGTGCTTTTACAGTACATGCATCATGACGGTCTACTTTGGCATAAGTACCAGGCACGGATAAACAACCTTCTTCATTGATCGATGTTTCATTACTAGTAGCAATAATTTCGGGATTGATAAAGATGATGGGTTGGTCATTATCTTCAGAAGTATCCATGACAACAATGCGCTGATGAATATCTACTTGAGTAGCGGCAAGACCTACGCCATTTTCTTCGTACATAGTTGCCAGCATATCGTCTATAATTGTAGCCGTAGCGTCAGTTATATCAGTAACGGGCTGCGCTTTTGTTCTCAAACGCGGATCAGGAAAACGTAAAATAGTTAAAATAGTCATATTTTATTAAAAGAATTAGCGATAATTAATCTAGAATGTTATGTTTTAATTATATACTCAAGTAACTGTAACTGAAACCTGCATTTTTAAGTCACTTGATATAACTAATAATTATAGTGCGTTACAGCAGTGTGCACTAAAAGGAACGAGCTCCATGCTTAAAGAAATAATACTATCACTATCTTTACTATCGTGTTCATTGGTAGCCCTTGCCGATCAGATAACACTTAATGATGACGCACCTAAGACACATGTAGTAGTGAAAGGTGATACCTTATGGGATATTTCAGCACTGTTTCTTGAGCAACCTTGGTTATGGCCGAAGCTTTGGCGTTTAAATCCAGAAATCAATAATCCGCATTTAATTTATCCCGGTGATGTTTTAAAACTTGTTTTTGATGAAAATGGTGAGCCTATGCTGGTGGTAGAACCGGTAAAACCAAGCTATAAATGGTCGCCAAAAATACGTCAAGAGAAGAAAAAAGACTCTGCAATTACTTTGTTACCGCTAGAAGTTATTGCTCCTTTTGTTAGATATGACCATCTATTTACCGAAGATGAGCTAGAACAGCTACCACACATTATAGGTAGTGATGAAGGCTACAGAATGACAACGAAAGACTTTAAAGTTTACGTGAATAAGGATCTCGAGGTCGCACAAAGTTATGCAATCTATGATAAAGGTGAAGAGATTTTTGATCCTGAAACAGATGATTCGTTAGGTTTTTATGTCAATTTGGTAGGAACTGGGCAAGTAACAAAACGTGGTGATATAGAAAATGATGTGCCTTCTACTATGAGTGTTGGCTCGGTAAAAAGAGAAATTCATTCAGGAGACTATGTAGTACCTGTTAATGAAGGACAATTGTTACCCGCTATTTTTTCTATGAAAGCAGCTAATAAATCACTTCGTGGCTCTATTGTTAAAGCCACTAGCAATGGTCGTGAGTTTGCCAAGCTTGAAGTTGTTATGATTAACCGCGGCATAGATCATGATGTGACCGTTGGTGATGTTATGGCGATAAAACGCACCAGCCCTGCCGTGGTAGATACTGGGAGTGGTCCTGCTTATAGTGTAGAGTCTTCACGTTGGAATAAAATTACGGGTAGTGATTATAAGATGCCAGAAGAGCAATTAGGTGAACTAATGATTTTTAAAGTTTACCAAAAAGCGAGTATGGCCCTTATTCTACATACAGAGAAGCCAGCAAGAATAAATGATTTGATTACCGCGCCATAATAACTAACTGTTAAAAAGTTTATTTTCCCTCCTTATAAGAGGGAAAATAAAGGTATGACTTGTTCTTAAGGAGAAGACAAGTAATGATTAATAACAGTAAAAGTAATATTGAATACTGGTTAGCTTTAAAGTTTGTTCCTCGATTAGCCATTCACAAAAAAATAGCGCTTGTTGAGACCTTTGGTTTGATAGCGTTGTTTTCGTTAGACAATAAACCCTCAGTACTTAGCTCAGCTAATAACTTAAGTGTGAAACAACTTCACGCTTTTCATCAGCCTGATTGGCAAACAATAACTCATATTATCCATGCAAGTGCTGCATGTAATAGTGCCATCATTTGCTATGACGATACTTATTACCCTCAATTGCTCAAACAAATCTATGATCCACCCTTAGTGATATTTATGCAGGGCAATCCATTATTACTTAATGCTCCGCAGGTGGCCGTAGTTGGAAGTAGAGCTGCTAGCGTAGGAGGTAGAGATACCGCATTCAAAATATGCCAACAACTTGCGCAGCATAATTTTATTATTACAAGTGGGTTAGCCCTTGGTATCGATGCTGCAGCGCATAGAGGTGCCCTTAGTGAGCCTGCTAGCACAATCGCGGTAGTTGCTACGGGTTTAGATCAGGTATACCCAGCCAGACATCATTCTTTGGCGCAGAAAATTATAGATTCAAGCGGCGCCATCATTAGTGAATTTGTACCTGGAACGCAAGCTAGGGCGGGGCATTTTCCAAAAAGAAATCGCCTTATTAGTGGTTTAAGTTTGGGGGTTTTAGTCGTTGAAGCTGAATTAAAAAGTGGCTCTTTGATAACAGCTCGTTGTGCACTAGAGCAAAATAGAGACGTTTTTGCTATACCTAGCTCTATTGAAAATAAACAAGCAAAAGGCTGTCACTGGTTAATTAAACAAGGCGCTAAACTTGTAGAACAATGTGCCGATATAATAGATGAGTTCGCTTTTGCAGATAAACCTAGTCTACACTTAAAGAGTGAGTTGAAGCCTTTGAAGTCAGCTACACATAGTACTCACAAAGGAGGCGATGAAATAAATCAAAAAGTCTTGTGTAACGATGCGTTGTTGGATAGTGTGGGATTTGAAATTACTCCCGTAGATAAAGTAGTTTTACGGAGCGAACTTCCCGTAGAGGAAGTGTTAACTAGATTAACAATGCTGGAGCTAAATGGTCTGGTATCTGCGGTACCTGGTGGCTATATTAGAACGCAATAAAGTATATAAGGGGCTAATTATGTTTGATATTTTAATGTATCTTTTTGAAACGTATATCCAAAATGAATCAGAAGCCATGGTGGATCATGAGTTGTTAACAGATGAGTTAACAAGAGCGGGCTTTCATCAGGATGAAATATACAAAGCATTAAATTGGCTAGAAAAACTTACCGCATTACAAGACACTGACGCTTACCCATATCTTACGCGCGTAGGCAGTAAGTCTGTACGGATTTATACTAGCGAAGAAATGCAGTTGCTTGATACACCAAGCCGTGGTTTTATCTTGTTTTTAGAGCAAGTAAATGTACTTGATTTTACTACTCGCGAAATGGTTATTGACCGAGTCATGGAACTTGATACCAAGTACTTCTCTATGGATGATTTAAAGTGGGTAATTCTGATGGTGCTATTTAATGTACCAGGTAAAGAGTCAGCTTATTCTCAACTAGAAGACTTGATATTCGAAGAACAAGAAGGCCCTCTTCACTAATAACGTGAATAAAGCTGGCTAACTATCTAGTATATTTAGCCAGCAGTCACCGATCGTATTGTTCAGAAATTTTTTGTGGCATAATAGCGCTACACTTGTTTTGAACGCAATTTTCAATAATGTCTGAATCTGAAAAACCACTCTTTACTCAACACGAACATGCTTTAGAGAAAGAATATCAAGTGTGTCCTGATTGTGGATCAGAGTTGACCATGAAGCATGGTAAGTCTGGGACTTTTTTAGGTTGTGTTAATTACCCTAATTGTCAATATACACGAGCAGTAGTAGAGCATGAACGTGTTGAAGATAAAATATTATCGGGTAGCGAGTGTCCATTATGCTCCCATGTATTAGCGGTTAAGCAAGGTCGTTATGGCATGTTTATTGGCTGTAGTAACTTTCCACAATGCCATCATATTGAACATGAAGCGCAGGAGATAATACAGGACGTGGTATGTCCAAGTTGCAAACGTGGTTCATTGCAAGAAAAAACAAGTCGCTTTGGCAAGAAATTTTACTCCTGTGATGCTTATCCAAAGTGTAAATTTGTCGTTAATCATGAGCCAGTAGAAGGGCGATGTGAAAAGTGCCAATTTCCTTTGTTGCTAAAAAGAAATATGGCTGCTGGAATTAAATATCAGTGTGCAGATAAAAAATGTTCTCATATGCAAAAAATATGATAAATATCCGCAATGCTACTCATAAAAAAAGACGCTAAATAGCGTCTTTTTTAATAACTAATTAAATGAACGTATTTATTAGCTTTGTTTATCTAAATAGTTTTTTGCGAAGTCATTAAGATCAGGAAATGCTTCTTTGCAAAGGATATCAGCTAGATGTTGTAAACGTTGAGCAAGCTGTAATTCACTTTCACCGCTAACATTTATATGACCCATTTTACGCCCTACACGTTTACCTTTGTTATACCAATGAATAGTTGCGCTAGGTATAGCAAGCACCTCATTAGAAACAGTATCTTCACCAATAATGTTGACCATTGCTGTTGGACGAATAAGTGCTGTACTACCTAAAGGCAAATCACAGATGGCCCTTAAGTGGTTTTCAAACTGACAGGTGTCAGCACCTTGTTGAGTCCAATGTCCAGAGTTATGAACCCTTGGTGCAATTTCATTGACTAAGAGTTGGTCGCCAACTTGGAAAAACTCAATAGCCATAACACCAACATAATCGAGTTCATCTGATAAGGCCTTAAATACGGTACTGGCTTGTTGCTGTAATTGTTCATTAACAGGAGCAGCGACTGAGACACTTAAAATACCATTAGTATGATGATTTTCAGTTAAAGGATACACGGCAACGTCTCCATTAACGCGACGAACACCAACAAGCGATACTTCGCGATCAAAAGGCACCATTTGTTCAGCAACAATTCCTTGCTTAACAGTGGTTTTTGAAGCCGCAAGAAAGTTTGCCATATCTTGCCAGATTACTTCAGCATCAGCCGCTGACTTTAATCGCCATTGCCCTTTTCCATCATACCCCTCAAGTGCAGTCTTAAAGATAATAGGTAAAGATAAGTGCTCAATTGCTTTATCAAAATCTATTTTAGCGTTAACAAAGTAATGTTTGGCATTAGCGGCATTACAAGATTCAAGCAATGCTTTCTCTAACCGTCTATCGCCACCAATTTTAATAGCGTTACTTGTCGGGTATAACTTCCCTGATTGCTCACACTCAGCAAGTATGTCATGGGCAATATGCTCAAATTCGGCGGTAATTACATCAGCATTTTTAATGCCTGCTTCTAAATCGCCATAAATATTTTCAGGTGAAAGTGGTTGTACAACCTTATTACTTGATACATCTAGTGCTTTAATATCTAAGTTTAAAGGTGTGCCTGCTAACTCCATCATTCGAGCTAATTGACCTGCGCCAAGTATGAGAATTTTATTCATGAGGGTTTTTATTCTGCCGGGTTTGGGTTAGCAAGTATGGTTTCTGTCTGCTTTCGACGAAACTCTTCGATATTTTGTTGGATCTCAGTGTTATGAGTGCCAATAATTTGTGCTGCAAGTAAACCTGCGTTGGCAGCACCGGCATTGCCGATGGCCAATGTACCTACTGCAATACCTTTTGGCATTTGCACAATAGATAATAAAGAATCTTGTCCATTAAGCGCTTTAGATTGCACTGGCACACCTAAAACAGGTAAAGAAGTATAAGCTGCGGCCATACCTGGTAAATGAGCTGCACCACCAGCGCCTGCAATAATTACCTTAATACCTCTATCTTTTGCACTTTCAGCATACTCAGCAAGTAAGTGAGGAGTACGGTGTGCAGAAACTACTTTGGTTTCGTACTGTACACCTAAAGAATCAAGCATTTCTGCTGTATGCTGCATTGTTGGCCAATCTGATTTTGATCCCATGATGATACCGACTGTCATGAATTTATGCCCTTTAAAAAAATAGAATGTTCTTCATATATGAAGAAAGTAAAAATAGAGCTGCAATTATAACCTTGTTTAACGAAATACGGAATATAGAACTTTTCTATCGATAAATTAATCCATCATTAGGCGTTTATGAACAGTGTTTGGTAATATTGCGGTGGAAGTGATTATAAATAGAAGGGTTGTCTGTGAGCGAAAAGAATGTTGTTGAAGCGTTTAAAAATGGTGGAATTATTGCTTATCCAACAGAAGCCGTATTCGGCCTTGGTTGTGACCCTGACAATAAAGAAGCACTCAAGCGATTGTTAAAGTTAAAACAAAGATCTCCTGAAAAGGGACTAATTTTACTTGCAGGTAGTTATTCTCAATTACTGCCTTATATCGATGACAGTAAAATTCCACAAGATAAGCGCTTGACCCTGTTATCAAGGTGGCCTGATGGCATTACTCAACTAGTGCCAAAAAATAATAATATCTCATCACTCTTATCAGGTAGCTTTGACACCATTGCGGTGAGAATCACCAGTCAGCCAGATGTTGTTGCCTTGTGTCAGCAAACGAATAAACCCATAGTTTCGACAAGTGCTAATTTATCTGGACAAGAACCGGCTAAAACATGGCAATCATTAGACCTAGTTTTATCTAAACAAGTAGACTTCATTCTTAAAGGGGTTACTTTAGGTCGAACTTCACCGTCAAAAATTATTGATGCGTTGACGGGGAAAATCATCAGAAACTAAGAAAATGGTTACATGGGATAAATTTGAGCGAATATCGCCGCTAGTCTATTAATAATTAACGTTATTTAATACTATTTTCTTTTTGATTATTATAAGAATTTGATCAAGATCAAAGTATTGCTTAGCTTCATAGTTAGCAGTCAAAACCTTGCGCTAAATCAAATTTTATTAAGGCAACAGGATTATCATACCCTTAATTATTTTAAGGATATATAATCATGAAAAAAACTTTATTAACCATAGCTTTACTATCAAGTCTTTCAACTACAGCTTTTGCAAACCAAGCTGGTGACATCCTCGTTCGTGGTGGTGTTACTATGGTTTCACCTAGTAGTAATGAAGCAACGGTACTTTTAGATGGATCTGCAACACCGTTATCAGTTTCAGTAGACGATAATACCCAGTTTGGTTTAAACCTGGTTTACTTTTTTGATAGTAATTGGGCAATTGAATTATTAGCGGCAACGCCATTTACCCATGATGTGATATTACATGATCCAAAAGGCGCAACGAATGATATTTATGGTATTGATTTAAATGGTGCTACTTTGGCAGAAGTAAGCCATTTACCGCCAACACTAAGCGCGCTCTATTATTTTGATACGGGCACTGCATTTAAACCTTATGTTGGTGTTGGTGTGAACTACACGATATTTTTCGATGAAGACTTTACTTCAACGCCTCAAGCGGCAGGTTTTAGTAATCTAGAACTTGATGGTTCATGGGGTTACTCTGTTCAGCTTGGTCTTGATTATGAGCTAGATAAAAATTGGTCTGTTAATGTTTCAGCTCGTTACATTGATATTAACACCAAAGCTACGTTTAATATCGACAATGCTTTAGGAGTAGATGGCGGCCTAGTTGGCAAAGGTAGTGCAAGCGTTGATGTTGATCCTATGGTTTATTCAGTAATGCTTGGTTACACATTCTAAATTAAGTTAATTACCAACAAAAATAAAAAGCAGTAACTTATTCTAAAGGGTTACTGCTTTTTTGTTTTCATTAACTAATGATTAAGATAGGCTGTAATCATTAGTTAATTTATTGCAATAACCATGACACAACAGACCCCAGATCAATATCGCGTTTTTGGAAACCCCATTGAGCAATCTAAATCTCCAGCTATTCATCATATATTTGCAGATAAGAGTCAACAAAATATCGATTATCAAAAGCAGTTGGTCGATACTAAAGATTTTTCTAATGCTGTTGCAGACTTTATCCGTCACGGCGGTAAAGGCGCAAATGTAACAGCACCTTTCAAAGAGCAGGCGCTTGCCATAGCAGATGAACTCACCGAACGTGCGACACTCGCTGGCGCAGTTAATACACTGACCTTTAAAAATGGCAAGATATTCGGTGATAACACCGATGGTGAAGGTTTAGTTCAAGATCTAATTACTAACAAAGTCATTTTAAATGAAAGTAGAGTATTACTATTGGGTGCTGGCGGAGCGGCAAGAGGTGTTTTACTTCCTTTACTTGCACAAAATCCTCGCTCTATTGTCATTGCTAATAGAACGGCAAGTAAAGCTGCAACATTATGTCAGCATTTCTCTGATATTCGCCTTAGTGCCTCTGGTTACCAAGATCTCGAACAACAACATTTCGATGTCATTATAAATGCGACATCTGCCAGCTTATCAGGAAATTTACCGCCAATTCCAACATCACTACTAAGTCAGAATGTAGTTTGTTATGACATGGTATACGGAAAGGATGAAACACCGTTTCTTAAATGGGCAAAAGAACATGGGGCAATGAAAGTAATTGATGGCTTAGGTATGTTAGTAGGGCAAGCGGCCGTTAGCTTTGAAGTTTGGCGAGGAGTAACTCCAGAAGTTCAGCCAGTGATTGATAAATTAAGAGCTTCTTTAAAATAAAGAGAGAAATCTGTATGAATCAAGCCATTCTGTTTAATGATGATTTAGCCTTTGATAAAGAGCAAGATGCTTGGTGCTTTACTGTATTGTTATCAGCTCAAGTTATTAGTATTTACTTTCACTCAATGCAACTAAAGAAATTGGAAGAGATAGACAACTGTACTAAATTTGATCTAGAAGAAATTGTTGAACTCTGGCTCGAAAAAAATGAGCCAGAGGGAAATACTATTCACATACAAATGCGTTAATTATTTAAGTACTCATTTTTTAACTCTACATAATTTATGGCTGACTGCTTAAGAAAGGCTGCTTCACTTTCTTTTAGAGGTCTAGCTTGTTTTACCGGATTTCCGACATACAAATAACCGCTAAGCAGTGTTTTATTCGGAGGCACTAAACTGCCAGCGCCAATAAAGACATCATCCTCGATAACAGCGCCGTCCATAATTATCGCTCCCATACCAACGAGTATTCGATCACCAAGCTGACAGCCGTGTAACATACACTTATGTCCAACTGTCACATCACTGCCAATAATTAAAGGATTACCCTGCGGGTTTTCAGAACTTTTCCGCGTCACATGCAAAACAGTACCGTCTTGTATATTCGTTCGAGCACCTATAGTAATAGTGTTTACATCACCACGAGCGGCAACAAGCGGCCAAATACTGACATCATCAGATAAAGTAATATCTCCAACGAGAATAGCTGATTTATCAATGTAATTATCTGATCCGATAGAAGGGAGAATACCTTTATAAGGACGTATGTTAGTTGTACTCATTTAGCACCTATTGCAATGCTGCAATTTAATTGAATGGCAAGTAGTAATAAAAATAACATAGCTAGCTAATAAAACCAGTATTCAAAGGTCTTAGTAACTAAAAAACTTATAAAGATAAAACTAAGTAATTGAAATGAGATTATTTAATATGAGCAAGTATTGAACGTATTGAGGTAAACAAAGACAAGGGCTGTATGAAAGTTAAGCGAAGTCATTTTTATTGGAATTTTAACTAAAAAAGGGTTGACCTAGTTATAAAATTCTTTACAATGCGCTCCAGTTCCAAGGGGTTCACGCAAAATGAATCATCAACGAACTGTTTTGATACGTTATCTACTCGCTTTAACGATAACTAACGTAAGTTAACATGATGTTTTAAATCTTTTCTAAATTATTTAAAATAAACGTTGACATCAAAACTTGGAAGCGTATTATACGCATCCAGTTCGGGGCAACAGCAACGAACAGCGCTACTTAACGTAGCTAAGGTGAAGAGCGAATGCGACTCTCATCTACTTCTTGATTTATCTTGAGAAGTTCTTCTTTAACAATTAGTTATCATGCAATTTGTGTGAGCACTCACATTATGTTGTTTTACATAGTTCTCTATCTTTTACTAGGTAGGAACAAAAAACGCTTAATGAATGATGTTCATGCAAATAAATATAGTTATTTATCTTTAGTTAGGTAGATAGCGACTATGTAATGCGATATCAGTTTTCGGATTGGTATCACGACAGAATTCATTGAGCAGTAACACATCGCTTGCGGTGAGGTTACACAAACGATTTTTAATTGAAGAGTTTGATCATGGCTCAGATTGAACGCTGGCGGCAGGCTTAACACATGCAAGTCGAGCGGTAACAGAGATAGCTTGCTATCTGCTGACGAGCGGCGGACGGGTGAGTAATGCTTGGGAATATGCCTTATGGTGGGGGACAACAGTTGGAAACGACTGCTAATACCGCATAACGTCTACGGACCAAAGGGGGGGATTCTTCGGAACCTCTCGCCATTTGATTAGCCCAAGTGAGATTAGCTAGTTGGTGAGGTAATGGCTCACCAAGGCGACGATCTCTAGCTGGTTTGAGAGGATGATCAGCCACACTGGGACTGAGACACGGCCCAGACTCCTACGGGAGGCAGCAGTGGGGAATATTGCACAATGGGCGAAAGCCTGATGCAGCCATGCCGCGTGTGTGAAGAAGGCCTTCGGGTTGTAAAGCACTTTCAGTTGTGAGGAAAGGGGTGTAGTTAATAGCTGCATTCTGTGACGTTAACAACAGAAGAAGCACCGGCTAACTTCGTGCCAGCAGCCGCGGTAATACGAGGGGTGCAAGCGTTAATCGGAATTACTGGGCGTAAAGCGTTCGTAGGCGGTCTATTAAGCAAGATGTGAAAGCCCAGGGCTCAACCTTGGAACTGCATTTTGAACTGGTAGACTAGAGTACTGTAGAGGGTGGTGGAATTTCCAGTGTAGCGGTGAAATGCGTAGAGATTGGAAGGAACATCAGTGGCGAAGGCGGCCACCTGGACAGATACTGACGCTGAGGAACGAAAGCGTGGGGAGCGAACAGGATTAGATACCCTGGTAGTCCACGCCGTAAACGATGTCAACTAGCCGTTTGTGGACTTGATCCGTGAGTGGCGCAGCTAACGCACTAAGTTGACCGCCTGGGGAGTACGGCCGCAAGGTTAAAACTCAAATGAATTGACGGGGGCCCGCACAAGCGGTGGAGCATGTGGTTTAATTCGATGCAACGCGAAGAACCTTACCATCCCTTGACATCCAGAGAAGAGACTAGAGATAGACTTGTGCCTTCGGGAACTCTGTGACAGGTGCTGCATGGCTGTCGTCAGCTCGTGTTGTGAAATGTTGGGTTAAGTCCCGCAACGAGCGCAACCCCTATCCTTATTTGCCAGCGCGTTATGGCGGGAACTCTAAGGAGACTGCCGGTGATAAACCGGAGGAAGGTGGGGACGACGTCAAGTCATCATGGCCCTTACGGGATGGGCTACACACGTGCTACAATGGCAGGTACAGAGGGCAGCAATACCGCGAGGTGGAGCGAATCCCACAAAGCTTGTCGTAGTCCGGATTGGAGTCTGCAACTCGACTCCATGAAGTCGGAATCGCTAGTAATCGTAGATCAGAATGCTACGGTGAATACGTTCCCGGGCCTTGTACACACCGCCCGTCACACCATGGGAGTGGGATGCAAAAGAAGTGGCTAGTTTAACCCTTCGGGGAGGACGGTCACCACTTTGTGTTTCATGACTGGGGTGAAGTCGTAACAAGGTAACCCTAGGGGAACCTGGGGTTGGATCACCTCCTTATCTTGAAGTAAAATTGCTTAATGGAAATCAGTTTTCGGATTGTATTTCACGAGTGTTCACACAAATTACATGATAACAAATTAGAAGAAACGATAGGTCTGTAGCTCAGCTGGTTAGAGCGCACCCCTGATAAGGGTGAGGTCGGCAGTTCAAGTCTGCCCAGACCTACCAATTTACTTAACTAAAGTAATTGGTAGATTCTTCTATAAAGAAAGAGACCAAATTTAAATACACTTTTTAAAGTGATTTTAAATTTGGTTTTTTAAACCACAAATTATGCCGAATGCGTGCTAATTTGAATTCTTTAACAATCTGGAAAGCTGATATAAATATCGGTATTTATATAACAAACACGGTGTCGCGCTGTTGTTTGTAACGTTATAAATACCAAGCTGTTATCTCATTCTCTTATCGTGAATGAAGTAATGGTGATAGTGCATCCCCCCAAGGATGTATTATCGAATTCATACTGCTCGCAAGAGCATGATGTCTTATCAAGTAACTCATCGTATATCTTCGGATATACTGAGTACGTGAAAATGTCAGACTTTACAATTGTCTTGGATTAGTCTCCGGGGCGTACTTCGTTTTCAAATCTTCGGATGAGACTACTTAGGGTTGTATGGTTAAGTGACTAAGCGTATGTGGTGGATGCCTTGGCAGTTAGAGGCGATGAAGGACGTGTTAATCTGCGAAAAGCTTTGGTGAGGTGATAAAAACCGTTATAGCCAAAGATGTCCGAATGGGGAAACCCACTTACCATAAGGTAGGTATCGTTACGTGAATACATAGCGTAACGAAGCGAACCGGGAGAACTGAAACATCTAAGTACCCCGAGGAAAAGAAATCAACCGAGATTTCGTTAGTAGCGGCGAGCGAACGCGAATCAGCCCTTAAGCTTATAGGGTGCTAGTAGAATGTTCTGGAAAGGACAACGATACAGGGTGATAGTCCCGTATACAAAAGCAACCTTTAAGTGAAATCGAGTAGGACGGAGCACGTGAAACTTTGTCTGAATATGGGGGGACCATCCTCCAAGGCTAAATACTACTAACTGACCGATAGTGAACCAGTACCGTGAGGGAAAGGCGAAAAGAACCCCTGTGAGGGGAGTGAAATAGAACCTGAAACCGCATACGTACAAGCAGTGGGAGCCCAATTTAGTTGGGTGACTGCGTACCTTTTGTATAATGGGTCAGCGACTTATATTCTGTAGCAAGGTTAACCGATTAGGGGAGCCGTAGCGAAAGCGAGTGTTAACTGCGCGTTTAGTTGCAGGGTATAGACCCGAAACCCGGCGATCTACCCATGGGCAGGTTGAAGGTTGAGTAACATCAACTGGAGGACCGAACACACGTATGTTGAAAAATGCGGTGATGACTTGTGGGTCGGAGTGAAAGGCTAATCAAGCCGGGAGATAGCTGGTTCTCCCCGAAATCTATTTAGGTAGAGCCTCGCACGAACACCATTGGGGGTAGAGCACTGTTAAGGCTAGGGGGTCATCCCGACTTACCAACCCTTTGCAAACTCCGAATACCAATGAGTGATATGCGGGAGACACACTGCGGGTGCTAACGTCCGTTGTGAAGAGGGAAACAACCCAGACCGCCAGCTAAGGTCCCAAAGTACTAGTTAAGTGGGAAACGATGTGGAAAGGCATAGACAGCTAGGAGGTTGGCTTAGAAGCAGCCATCCTTTAAAGAAAGCGTAATAGCTCACTAGTCGAGTCGGTCTGCGCGGAAGATGTAACGGGGCTAAACTAGTCACCGAAGCTGCGGATTTGAACTTAGGTTCAAGTGGTAGGGGAGCGTTCTGTAAGCCGTTGAAGGTGAATTGAGAAGTTTGCTGGAGGTATCAGAAGTGCGAATGCTGACATGAGTAACGATAAGGGGAGTGAAAAACTCCCCCGCCGAAAGACCAAGGTTTCCTGTCCCATGTTAATCAGGGCAGGGTAAGTCGGCCCCTAAGGCGAGGCGGAAACGCGTAGTCGATGGGAAACAGATTAATATTTCTGTACTTCTATATATTGCGAAGGAGGGACGGAGTAGGCTAAACAAGCACGGCGTTGGTAGTCCGTGTGAAAGTATGTAGGTGGTTGACTTAGGTAAATCCGGGTCTTCATTAACACTGAGATACGAGACGAGACTCTACGGAGTTGAAGTTGTTGATGCCATGCTTCCAGGAAAAGCTTCTAAGCTTCAGATATATAGGAACCGTACCCCAAACCGACACAGGTGGTTAGGTAGAGAATACTAAGGCGCTTGAGAGAACTCGGGTGAAGGAACTAGGCAAAATAGTACCGTAACTTCGGGAGAAGGTACGCTGCTCAACGTTAAACCCTTGCGGTGTAAGCGAAGAGTAGTCGAAGTAACCAGGTGGCTGGAACTGTTTATTAAAAACACAGCACTGTGCAAAATCGAAAGATGACGTATACGGTGTGACGCCTGCCCGGTGCCGGAAGGTTAATTGATTCGGTTAGTCCTCGGACGAAGCTGATGATCGAAGCCCCGGTAAACGGCGGCCGTAACTATAACGGTCCTAAGGTAGCGAAATTCCTTGTCGGGTAAGTTCCGACCTGCACGAATGGCGTAATCATGGCCACACTGTCTCCACCCGAGACTCAGTGAAATTGAATTTGCGGTTAAGATGCCGTATACCCGCGGCTAGACGGAAAGACCCCGTGAACCTTTACTATAGCTTGACAGTGAACATTGCTCCTACATGTGTAGGATAGGTGGGAGGCTTTGAAACCATGTCGCTAGATGTGGTGGAGCCAATCTTGAAATACCACCCTTGTATGCGTGATGTTCTAACCTAGGGCCCTTATCGGGCTTGGGGACACTGTCTGGTGGGTAGTTTGACTGGGGCGGTCTCCTCCCAAAGAGTAACGGAGGAGCACGAAGGTTGGCTAAGTACGGTCGGACATCGTACGGTTAGTGCAATGGCATAAGCCAGCTTAACTGCGAGACAGACACGTCGAGCAGGTACGAAAGTAGGTCATAGTGATCCGGTGGTTCTGTATGGAAGGGCCATCGCTCAACGGATAAAAGGTACTCCGGGGATAACAGGCTGATACCGCCCAAGAGTTCATATCGACGGCGGTGTTTGGCACCTCGATGTCGGCTCATCACATCCTGGGGCTGAAGTCGGTCCCAAGGGTATGGCTGTTCGCCATTTAAAGTGGTACGCGAGCTGGGTTTAGAACGTCGTGAGACAGTTCGGTCCCTATCTGCCGTGGGCGTTTGAGAATTGAAGAGGGCTGCTCCTAGTACGAGAGGACCGGAGTGGACGAACCACTGGTGTTCGGGTTGTCATGCCAATGGCATTGCCCGGTAGCTACGTTCGGAACTGATAACCGCTGAAAGCATCTAAGCGGGAAGCAGGCTTTGAGATGAGTTCTCACTGGGACTTTAAGTCCCCTAAAGGGTCGTTGGAGACTACAACGTTGATAGGTCAGGTGTGTAAGTGCTGCGAGGCATTGAGCTAACTGATACTAATTACCCGTGAGGCTTAACCATACAACACCCAAGTAGTTTTGCTGAAAAGTGATACTGAAGTGATTGTGTGAAGACTGACAAATACATAAAATGTAAAATCACGTACTTACGTGTTACTTGAAACTAAAAAAACGATATTTATAGCTCATTGAGCAAAGCTTTCTAAGATTGTACCTTTTTTGTTTAGCGACAATAGCGCTGTGGTCCCACCTGATCCCTTTCCGAACTCAGAAGTGAAACGCAGTTGCGCCGATGGTAGTGTGGGAGTTCCCATGTGAGAGTAGGACATTGCTAAACTTCTAATTAGAGAAGCCCGATTCGATAGAGTCGGGCTTTTTGCTGAAGTTTTTATTTATTAAATTACTTATCAAAATATTGTAAGTAACATAATAAATAAAAGTTTTTGTCTAGCGACAATAGCGCTGTGGTCCCACCTGATCCCTTTCCGAACTCAGAAGTGAAACGCAGTTGCGCCGATGGTAGTGTGGGAGTTCCCATGTGAGAGTAGGACATTGCTAGACTCCTATTAAAGTTTGATAGTGAACCGCAATAGCGCCGATGGTAGCGTGACTTATGTCGCAGTAAAGCCCATGTGAGAGCGTAGCAGGACATTGTCAAACTCCTAATTCCATCAACTAGTGTGATGTAATGGCCCCGTGGAGGGGTTCCCGAGTGGCCAAAGGGATCAGACTGTAAATCTGACGGCTCAGCCTTCGGTGGTTCGAATCCACCTCCCTCCACCATATTTTTATAGAATGATTAAATACCAGCAATTAGCTGGTATTTTTTTTGCATTTTTTTCAGTCTTTCCAGCTCATTGTTACTTAAATCTAATCGAGTTAGTTCCATTAATAAGATCTTAGCTTTATGCAAATCTTCCTCTGATTGTTTGTCTTGGTCGTATGAGACTAACAAAACCTGCATTAGATTTAATTTTATACCTATATGTTTTGGAAACATTGCAGAAGCATCTTGTAGTTTGAGAGTTGCCTCCCGATATTTCTTTTGAGTATATAGAGTTAAACCAAGTTCAATATCCGCCTGAGCCTTATCTTTTATATTAAAAATTTGTCTATTCATTTCATTCGATGACTGATAAATAGCTGACTCTTCCCTAGCGGCGAGTATTCTGCTGGCAAGATCATCTCTTTTCAATTTTTTTAATGTTAGTGATATATCAATTAATTTACTATTTTCAATATTGTTATGTTCGCTATGAAGTAATCTTTCTCCTCTAACAATTTCGTCATTCGCAAGTTGTCGTTCTTTTGTTATTTCTAATAAACATGCACCAAGTAAATGAGACTGGACTCTGATATCACTTTCGTTGAAGTCTCTTGCCATTTGCTTTAAATAGGAGAAGGCTTTGTTATTCATTTTCTTTGCATCGACTAATGGTAGTGAGGGTAAGTGCTCAATCAATGCTTGTACGTACTTTATTGCGTTATCAGCACAATGATGAATTGAATTCTGCGCTAGGTTATAAGTTTGCTCGAAGGCTGCAGTGGCTTTATCAAAATGCTCATTATGAATACAAAGGTGGGCATATTTTTTTAAACGCGTTAAAGAACGTGGTGATAAAAGCAGAGCTTGCTCTAATATTTCTTCAGCAAGTATATAATGGAATTGTTCTTCATAAGTTATTGCCAGCCAATCATAACTTGATAAATAAAGCGGGCAGTCCCTTATTAAAAGCTTAAATAACTTTTCCGCTTGATTTAACTTCTTTTCATGTAAAGCAACTTTACCCAAACCAATAGTAGCCCATTGACAATTTGAAGTATTTTGATGGGCCAAATAAATCGCTTTGGCTTCATCAAATTTTTCTAATTCAAAATATTGTCTTGCTATAATACCTAAGCATTCAGTTTTATACGGTGTGTTTATTGATAAAGCATGTTTACAACGTTTGATAACAAGCTCTGGGTCATCTGTATCGAGAGCTTGATATATAGCTGCCATTGCCATTTTTTTATGCAAACAAAAGTTTAAACGTTTTTCTAATTCACTTAATGTATAGGGCTTACATAAATAGTGATCTGGTTTGTGTTCAAGCGCAGCTAATACCATGGATTGTGATACTTCTGCAGTAATTAGAATGACGATACAATGACGATTTATATAACCATTGACCCTTAACTCTTCGAGGATCTGTTGGCCATTCTTTTGATTCTCCCCTAGGTCATAACCCAAGAAAATCACATCATAATGTCTTTGCTGGCAAATTGAAGCAACATCTTGTGCATAATGAGTGCTATCTACTTGTTTCGACGTTAAGCGCATAACAAATTGTTTGAGGATTTCTTGCGATGGTTTGATATTGTCAACAATCAAGAATCGCATATTTTGATAATTGTACTTAGCCATAACATCCTTAATATGAAATACGCTAATAACTGGGATAGTCATATACGACTTCTGCTACAATTAACCAACTTAAAAATATATTGGCTAAACGAATGACCTTTTCTTCCTTTTCTTTGGACTCAACATTGCTTAAAGCAATAACCGAATCTGCTTATGATGAACCAACAGAAATACAAAAGCAAAGTATCCCTCTTATTCTAGCTAAACATGATGTTATGGCAAGAGCTCAAACAGGTACAGGGAAAACAGCTGCTTTTGCACTGCCAATACTTCAACAATTAATATCAGTTCAACCTTGTAAACCAGAACTAAGAGCATTGGTGCTAACTCCAACGAGAGAACTTGCTCAGCAAGTGCATAAAAGCTTTTGTCATTACGGGCAATTTACTGATGTTACAATTGGTATTGCGTACGGCGGCGTTAGTACAAAAAAACAAATTAGTGAATTGAAAGTGGGTGTTGATATATTAATTGCAACGCCAGGAAGATTATTAGATCTGCTTAGAACTGAATCTGTCAGCCTATCCAACATAGAAACATTAGTTTTCGATGAAGCAGATCGTATGTTAGATATGGGTTTTAAAGAAGAAATAGATCAGATTACTCAATATCTACCAAAAACAAAGCAAACACTGCTCTTCTCAGCTACATTCGCGGATGATATTTACAAAATGAGTAAAAACATTTTAGTTGAACCTAAAATGGTTGAGATTGATGAGAAAAACAAAGCTGCTGATGATGTAGAGCAACTTGTCTATGGTGTTGATGCTGATCGCAAACGAGAACTAACTTCGTTTTTAATTGGATCAAGAAATTGGAAACAAGTTTTAGTGTTCACTCGAACTAAGCAGTGCGCAGATGACCTAGCAAAAGAAATGACTAAAGATGGTGTTAAATCATTAGCTATTCATGGCGATAAATCTCAAGGCGCACGTGAAAAAGCATTACATGAGTTTAAGGAAGGAAAAGTTCGCGCACTAATAGCAACCGACGTTGCTGCGCGTGGTATCGATATAAAAGGTTTATCACATGTGATTAACTATGAACTTCCTTATAACGCAGAGGATTATGTTCATCGTATAGGGCGTACTGCAAGAGCGGGTAATTCAGGATTAGCTGTTTCTCTGGTCAGTCCTGGAGAAGAATGGTTACTAACAGCTATAGAAGAATTACTTGATATCCAGCTATTACAACAATGGTTACCAGGTTATGAGTTAGATTTGACGAAAATTGCTAATTCAAATAAAAGACCAATAAATAAAAAGAATGCACGCAAGGATGCACTATCCGCAGGTGATAAGTCTAAAGGGCACAGACCTAATACTAGAAATAGAAGACGATAGAGCATAGTGAAAACATCAGACAGGTTCATTTATGTACTACTATGTTATGCATAGTAAGCGAATAGCGGGATTTATCATCGAACAAACAAAAAGGTTAAATAAGACCTTGTACTTAAGCTAACTCTCTCTATAATGCGCTCCAGTTCCAAGGGGTTCACGCAAAATGAATCATCAACGAACTGTTTTGATACGTTATCTACTCGCTTTAGCGAGAAATAACGTAAGTTAACTTGAATTTTTAAATGTTTTTCAAAATAATTTAAAATAAACGTTGACATCAAAACTCGGAAGCGTATTATACGCCTCCTGCTTCGGGGCAACAGCAACGAGCAACGCAAATTAAGTTCAACTTACTTTGCTTCAGATAAAGAGCGAATGCGACTCTTATCTACTTCTAAACTTAGTTTACGAAGTTCTTCTTTAACAATTAGTTATCATGCAATTTGTGTGAGCACTCACATTATGTTGTTTTACATAGTTCTCTATCTTTTACTAGGTAGGAACAAAAAAACGCTTAATGAATGATGTTCATGCAAATAAATATAGTTATTTGTCTTTAGTTAGATAGGTAACGACTATGTAATGCGATATCAGTTTTCGGATTGGTATCACGACAGAATTCATTGAGCAGTAACACATCGCTTGCGATGAGGTTACACAAACGATTTTTAATTGAAGAGTTTGATCATGGCTCAGATTGAACGCTGGCGGCAGGCTTAACACATGCAAGTCGAGCGGTAACAGAGATAGCTTGCTATCTGCTGACGAGCGGCGGACGGGTGAGTAATGCTTGGGAATATGCCTTATGGTGGGGGACAACAGTTGGAAACGACTGCTAATACCGCATAACGTCTACGGACCAAAGGGGGGGATCTTCGGACCTCTCGCCATTTGATTAGCCCAAGTGAGATTAGCTAGTTGGTGAGGTAATGGCTCACCAAGGCGACGATCTCTAGCTGGTTTGAGAGGATGATCAGCCACACTGGGACTGAGACACGGCCCAGACTCCTACGGGAGGCAGCAGTGGGGAATATTGCACAATGGGCGAAAGCCTGATGCAGCCATGCCGCGTGTGTGAAGAAGGCCTTCGGGTTGTAAAGCACTTTCAGTTGTGAGGAAAGGAGTGTAGTTAATAGCTGCATTCTGTGACGTTAACAACAGAAGAAGCACCGGCTAACTTCGTGCCAGCAGCCGCGGTAATACGAGGGGTGCAAGCGTTAATCGGAATTACTGGGCGTAAAGCGTTCGTAGGCGGTCTATTAAGCAAGATGTGAAAGCCCAGGGCTCAACCTTGGAACTGCATTTTGAACTGGTAGACTAGAGTACTGTAGAGGGTGGTGGAATTTCCAGTGTAGCGGTGAAATGCGTAGAGATTGGAAGGAACATCAGTGGCGAAGGCGGCCACCTGGACAGATACTGACGCTGAGGAACGAAAGCGTGGGGAGCGAACAGGATTAGATACCCTGGTAGTCCACGCCGTAAACGATGTCAACTAGCCGTTTGTGGACTTGATCCGTGAGTGGCGCAGCTAACGCACTAAGTTGACCGCCTGGGGAGTACGGCCGCAAGGTTAAAACTCAAATGAATTGACGGGGGCCCGCACAAGCGGTGGAGCATGTGGTTTAATTCGATGCAACGCGAAGAACCTTACCATCCCTTGACATCCAGAGAAGAGACTAGAGATAGACTTGTGCCTTCGGGAACTCTGTGACAGGTGCTGCATGGCTGTCGTCAGCTCGTGTTGTGAAATGTTGGGTTAAGTCCCGCAACGAGCGCAACCCCTATCCTTATTTGCCAGCGCGTTATGGCGGGAACTCTAAGGAGACTGCCGGTGATAAACCGGAGGAAGGTGGGGACGACGTCAAGTCATCATGGCCCTTACGGGATGGGCTACACACGTGCTACAATGGCAGGTACAGAGGGCAGCAATACCGCGAGGTGGAGCGAATCCCACAAAGCTTGTCGTAGTCCGGATTGGAGTCTGCAACTCGACTCCATGAAGTCGGAATCGCTAGTAATCGTAGATCAGAATGCTACGGTGAATACGTTCCCGGGCCTTGTACACACCGCCCGTCACACCATGGGAGTGGGATGCAAAAGAAGTGGCTAGTTTAACCCCTCGGGGAGGACGGTCACCACTTTGTGTTTCATGACTGGGGTGAAGTCGTAACAAGGTAACCCTAGGGGAACCTGGGGTTGGATCACCTCCTTATCTTGAAGTAAAATTGCTTAATGGAAATCAGTTTTCGGATTGTATTTCACGAGTGTTCACACAAATTACATGATAACAAATTGAAAGATACCCTGATGGGGCTATAGCTCAGCTGGGAGAGCGCCTGCCTTGCACGCAGGAGGTCAGCAGTTCGATCCTGCTTAGCTCCACCAACTCATCACGTATCTTTTACTAAAGAAAGAGACCAAATTTAAATACACTTTATAGTGATTTTAAATTTGGTTTTTTAAACCACGAATTATGCCGAATGCGTGCTAATTTGAATTCTTTAACAATCTGGAAAGCTGATATAAATATCGGTATTTATAAGGTAAGCACGGTGTCGCGCTGTTGTTTACATGATTATAAATACCAAGCTGTTATCTCATTCTCTTATCGTGAATGTGGTAATGGTGATAGTGCATCCCCCCAAGGATGTATTATCAAATTCATACTGCTCGCAAGAGCATGATGTCTTATCAAGTAACTCATCGTATATCTTCGGATATACTGAGTACGTGAAAATGTCAGACTTTACAATTGCCTTGGATTAGTCTCCGGGGCGTACTTCGTTTTCAAATCTTCGGATGAGACTACTTAGGGTTGTATGGTTAAGTGACTAAGCGTATGTGGTGGATGCCTTGGCAGTTAGAGGCGATGAAGGACGTGTTAATCTGCGAAAAGCTTTGGTGAGGTGATAAAAACCGTTATAGCCAAAGATGTCCGAATGGGGAAACCCACTTACCATAAGGTAGGTATCGTTACGTGAATACATAGCGTAACGAAGCGAACCGGGAGAACTGAAACATCTAAGTACCCCGAGGAAAAGAAATCAACCGAGATTTCGTTAGTAGCGGCGAGCGAACGCGAATCAGCCCTTAAGCTTATAGGGTGCTAGTAGAATGTTCTGGAAAGGACAACGATACAGGGTGATAGTCCCGTATACAAAAGCAACCTTTAAGTGAAATCGAGTAGGACGGAGCACGTGAAACTTTGTCTGAATATGGGGGGACCATCCTCCAAGGCTAAATACTACTAACTGACCGATAGTGAACCAGTACCGTGAGGGAAAGGCGAAAAGAACCCCTGTGAGGGGAGTGAAATAGAACCTGAAACCGCATACGTACAAGCAGTGGGAGCCCGATTTAGTCGGGTGACTGCGTACCTTTTGTATAATGGGTCAGCGACTTATATTCTGTAGCAAGGTTAACCGATTAGGGGAGCCGTAGCGAAAGCGAGTGTTAACTGCGCGTTTAGTTGCAGGGTATAGACCCGAAACCCGGCGATCTACCCATGGGCAGGTTGAAGGTTGAGTAACATCAACTGGAGGACCGAACACACGTATGTTGAAAAATGCGGTGATGACTTGTGGGTCGGAGTGAAAGGCTAATCAAGCCGGGAGATAGCTGGTTCTCCCCGAAATCTATTTAGGTAGAGCCTCGCACGAACACCATTGGGGGTAGAGCACTGTTAAGGCTAGGGGGTCATCCCGACTTACCAACCCTTTGCAAACTCCGAATACCAATGAGTGATATGCGGGAGACACACTGCGGGTGCTAACGTCCGTTGTGAAGAGGGAAACAACCCAGACCGCCAGCTAAGGTCCCAAAGTACTAGTTAAGTGGGAAACGATGTGGAAAGGCATAGACAGCTAGGAGGTTGGCTTAGAAGCAGCCATCCTTTAAAGAAAGCGTAATAGCTCACTAGTCGAGTCGGTCTGCGCGGAAGATGTAACGGGGCTAAACTAGTCACCGAAGCTGCGGATTTGAACTTAGGTTCAAGTGGTAGGGGAGCGTTCTGTAAGCCGTTGAAGGTGAATTGAGAAGTTTGCTGGAGGTATCAGAAGTGCGAATGCTGACATGAGTAACGATAAGGGGAGTGAAAAACTCCCCCGCCGAAAGACCAAGGTTTCCTGTCCCATGTTAATCAGGGCAGGGTAAGTCGGCCCCTAAGGCGAGGCGGAAACGCGTAGTCGATGGGAAACAGATTAATATTTCTGTACTTCTATATATTGCGAAGGAGGGACGGAGTAGGCTAAACAAGCACGGCGTTGGTAGTCCGTGTGAAAGTATGTAGGTGGTTGACTTAGGTAAATCCGGGTCTTCATTAACACTGAGATACGAGACGAGACTCTACGGAGTTGAAGTTGTTGATGCCATGCTTCCAGGAAAAGCTTCTAAGCTTCAGATATATAGGAACCGTACCCCAAACCGACACAGGTGGTTAGGTAGAGAATACTAAGGCGCTTGAGAGAACTCGGGTGAAGGAACTAGGCAAAATAGTACCGTAACTTCGGGAGAAGGTACGCTGCTCAACGTTAAACCCTTGCGGTGTAAGCGAAGAGTAGTCGAAGTAACCAGGTGGCTGGAACTGTTTATTAAAAACACAGCACTGTGCAAAATCGAAAGATGACGTATACGGTGTGACGCCTGCCCGGTGCCGGAAGGTTAATTGATTCGGTTAGTCCTCGGACGAAGCTGATGATCGAAGCCCCGGTAAACGGCGGCCGTAACTATAACGGTCCTAAGGTAGCGAAATTCCTTGTCGGGTAAGTTCCGACCTGCACGAATGGCGTAATCATGGCCACACTGTCTCCACCCGAGACTCAGTGAAATTGAATTTGCGGTTAAGATGCCGTATACCCGCGGCTAGACGGAAAGACCCCGTGAACCTTTACTATAGCTTGACAGTGAACATTGCTCCTACATGTGTAGGATAGGTGGGAGGCTTTGAAACCATGTCGCTAGATGTGGTGGAGCCAATCTTGAAATACCACCCTTGTATGCGTGATGTTCTAACCTAGGGCCCTTATCGGGCTTGGGGACACTGTCTGGTGGGTAGTTTGACTGGGGCGGTCTCCTCCCAAAGAGTAACGGAGGAGCACGAAGGTTGGCTAAGTACGGTCGGACATCGTACGGTTAGTGCAATGGCATAAGCCAGCTTAACTGCGAGACAGACACGTCGAGCAGGTACGAAAGTAGGTCATAGTGATCCGGTGGTTCTGTATGGAAGGGCCATCGCTCAACGGATAAAAGGTACTCCGGGGATAACAGGCTGATACCGCCCAAGAGTTCATATCGACGGCGGTGTTTGGCACCTCGATGTCGGCTCATCACATCCTGGGGCTGAAGTCGGTCCCAAGGGTATGGCTGTTCGCCATTTAAAGTGGTACGCGAGCTGGGTTTAGAACGTCGTGAGACAGTTCGGTCCCTATCTGCCGTGGGCGTTTGAGAATTGAAGAGGGCTGCTCCTAGTACGAGAGGACCGGAGTGGACGAACCACTGGTGTTCGGGTTGTCATGCCAATGGCATTGCCCGGTAGCTACGTTCGGAACTGATAACCGCTGAAAGCATCTAAGCGGGAAGCAGGCTTTGAGATGAGTTCTCACTGGGACTTTAAGTCCCCTAAAGGGTCGTTGGAGACTACAACGTTGATAGGTCAGGTGTGTAAGTGCTGCGAGGCATTGAGCTAACTGATACTAATTACCCGTGAGGCTTAACCATACAACACCCAAGTAGTTTTGCTGAGAAGTGATACTGAAGTGATTTGTATAAAGACTGACATAGACCGAAAGGTAAGAAAACATCACGTACTTACGTGTTACTTGAACCAAGAAAACCAAACGATATTTATAGCTCATTGAGCAAGCTTTCTAAGATTGTACCTTTTTTGTTTAGCGACAATAGCGCTGTGGTCCCACCTGATCCCTTTCCGAACTCAGAAGTGAAACGCAGTTGCGCCGATGGTAGTGTGGGAGTTCCCATGTGAGAGTAGGACATTGCTAAACTTCTAATTTGTGCTGCGGCACACGAGAAGCCCGTTACATTTGTGACGGGCTACTTGAGAAACACTATTTGTTAACTTAATTGCCTGATAAATGAGCGATTAATGTAAAAAATACTGTTTTATAAAATACTTATTTTCTTTATGAAACTAAGTGTTGACAATAAAACTGAGAGGCGTATTATGCGCACCTCACTCAGGCAAGGCCTGAGGTTAAGAAGATAACGAATGCGATTATCTTCTGTCTTTCATAGCAATATGAACAGACCTTTTCTTTAACAATTAGTTATCATGCAATTTGTGTGAGCACTCACATTAATGTTGTTTTACATAGTTTTCCTTTCGGGGAGAACAAAAAAACGCTTAATGAATGATGTTCATGCAAATAAATATAGTTATTTATCTTTAGTTAGATAGGTAGCGACTATGTAATGCGATATCAACTTCGGTTGGTATCACGACAGAATTCATTGAGCAGTAACACATCGCTTGCGATGAGGTTACACAAACGATTTTTAATTGAAGAGTTTGATCATGGCTCAGATTGAACGCTGGCGGCAGGCTTAACACATGCAAGTCGAGCGGTAACAGAGATAGCTTGCTATCTGCTGACGAGCGGCGGACGGGTGAGTAATGCTTGGGAATATGCCTTATGGTGGGGGACAACAGTTGGAAACGACTGCTAATACCGCATAACGTCTACGGACCAAAGGGGGGGATTCTTCGGAACCTCTCGCCATTTGATTAGCCCAAGTGAGATTAGCTAGTTGGTGAGGTAATGGCTCACCAAGGCGACGATCTCTAGCTGGTTTGAGAGGATGATCAGCCACACTGGGACTGAGACACGGCCCAGACTCCTACGGGAGGCAGCAGTGGGGAATATTGCACAATGGGCGAAAGCCTGATGCAGCCATGCCGCGTGTGTGAAGAAGGCCTTCGGGTTGTAAAGCACTTTCAGTTGTGAGGAAAGGGGTGTAGTTAATAGCTGCATTCTGTGACGTTAACAACAGAAGAAGCACCGGCTAACTTCGTGCCAGCAGCCGCGGTAATACGAGGGGTGCAAGCGTTAATCGGAATTACTGGGCGTAAAGCGTTCGTAGGCGGTCTATTAAGCAAGATGTGAAAGCCCAGGGCTCAACCTTGGAACTGCATTTTGAACTGGTAGACTAGAGTACTGTAGAGGGTGGTGGAATTTCCAGTGTAGCGGTGAAATGCGTAGAGATTGGAAGGAACATCAGTGGCGAAGGCGGCCACCTGGACAGATACTGACGCTGAGGAACGAAAGCGTGGGGAGCGAACAGGATTAGATACCCTGGTAGTCCACGCCGTAAACGATGTCAACTAGCCGTTTGTGGACTTGATCCGTGAGTGGCGCAGCTAACGCACTAAGTTGACCGCCTGGGGAGTACGGCCGCAAGGTTAAAACTCAAATGAATTGACGGGGGCCCGCACAAGCGGTGGAGCATGTGGTTTAATTCGATGCAACGCGAAGAACCTTACCATCCCTTGACATCCAGAGAAGAGACTAGAGATAGACTTGTGCCTTCGGGAACTCTGTGACAGGTGCTGCATGGCTGTCGTCAGCTCGTGTTGTGAAATGTTGGGTTAAGTCCCGCAACGAGCGCAACCCCTATCCTTATTTGCCAGCGCGTTATGGCGGGAACTCTAAGGAGACTGCCGGTGATAAACCGGAGGAAGGTGGGGACGACGTCAAGTCATCATGGCCCTTACGGGATGGGCTACACACGTGCTACAATGGCAGGTACAGAGGGCAGCAATACCGCGAGGTGGAGCGAATCCCACAAAGCTTGTCGTAGTCCGGATTGGAGTCTGCAACTCGACTCCATGAAGTCGGAATCGCTAGTAATCGTAGATCAGAATGCTACGGTGAATACGTTCCCGGGCCTTGTACACACCGCCCGTCACACCATGGGAGTGGGATGCAAAAGAAGTGGCTAGTTTAACCCCTCGGGGAGGACGGTCACCACTTTGTGTTTCATGACTGGGGTGAAGTCGTAACAAGGTAACCCTAGGGGAACCTGGGGTTGGATCACCTCCTTATCTTGAAGTAAAATTGCTTAATGGAAATCAGTTTTCGGATTGTATTTCACGAGTGTTCACACAAATTACATGATAACAAATTGAAAGATACCCTGATGGGGCTATAGCTCAGCTGGGAGAGCGCCTGCCTTGCACGCAGGAGGTCAGCAGTTCGATCCTGCTTAGCTCCACCAACTCATCACGTATCTTTTACTAAAGAAAGAGACCAAATTTAAATACACTTTATAGTGATTTTAAATTTGGTTTTTTAAACCACAAATTATGCCGAATGCGTGCTAATTTGAATTCTTTAACAATCTGGAAAGCTGATATAAATATCGGTATTTATATAACAAACACGGTGTCGCGCTGTTGTTTGTAATGTTATAAATACCAAGCTGTTATCTCATTCTCTTATCGTGAATGAAGTAATGGTGATAGTGCATCCCCCCAAGGATGTATTATCGAATTCATACTGCTCGCAAGAGCATGATGTCTTATCAAGTAACTCATCGTATATCTTCGGATATACTGAGTACGTGAAAATGTCAGACTTTACAATTGTCTTGGATTAGTCTCCGGGGCGTACTTCGTTTTCAAATCTTCGGATGAGACTACTTAGGGTTGTATGGTTAAGTGACTAAGCGTATGTGGTGGATGCCTTGGCAGTTAGAGGCGATGAAGGACGTGTTAATCTGCGAAAAGCTTTGGTGAGGTGATAAAAACCGTTATAGCCAAAGATGTCCGAATGGGGAAACCCACTTACCATAAGGTAGGTATCGTTACGTGAATACATAGCGTAACGAAGCGAACCGGGAGAACTGAAACATCTAAGTACCCCGAGGAAAAGAAATCAACCGAGATTTCGTTAGTAGCGGCGAGCGAACGCGAATCAGCCCTTAAGCTTATAGGGTGCTAGTAGAATGTTCTGGAAAGGACAACGATACAGGGTGATAGTCCCGTATACAAAAGCAACCTTTAAGTGAAATCGAGTAGGACGGAGCACGTGAAACTTTGTCTGAATATGGGGGGACCATCCTCCAAGGCTAAATACTACTAACTGACCGATAGTGAACCAGTACCGTGAGGGAAAGGCGAAAAGAACCCCTGTGAGGGGAGTGAAATAGAACCTGAAACCGCATACGTACAAGCAGTGGGAGCCCGATTTAGTCGGGTGACTGCGTACCTTTTGTATAATGGGTCAGCGACTTATATTCTGTAGCAAGGTTAACCGATTAGGGGAGCCGTAGCGAAAGCGAGTGTTAACTGCGCGTTTAGTTGCAGGGTATAGACCCGAAACCCGGCGATCTACCCATGGGCAGGTTGAAGGTTGAGTAACATCAACTGGAGGACCGAACACACGTATGTTGAAAAATGCGGTGATGACTTGTGGGTCGGAGTGAAAGGCTAATCAAGCCGGGAGATAGCTGGTTCTCCCCGAAATCTATTTAGGTAGAGCCTCGCACGAACACCATTGGGGGTAGAGCACTGTTAAGGCTAGGGGGTCATCCCGACTTACCAACCCTTTGCAAACTCCGAATACCAATGAGTGATATGCGGGAGACACACTGCGGGTGCTAACGTCCGTTGTGAAGAGGGAAACAACCCAGACCGCCAGCTAAGGTCCCAAAGTACTAGTTAAGTGGGAAACGATGTGGAAAGGCATAGACAGCTAGGAGGTTGGCTTAGAAGCAGCCATCCTTTAAAGAAAGCGTAATAGCTCACTAGTCGAGTCGGTCTGCGCGGAAGATGTAACGGGGCTAAACTAGTCACCGAAGCTGCGGATTTGAACTTAGGTTCAAGTGGTAGGGGAGCGTTCTGTAAGCCGTTGAAGGTGAATTGAGAAGTTTGCTGGAGGTATCAGAAGTGCGAATGCTGACATGAGTAACGATAAGGGGAGTGAAAAACTCCCCCGCCGAAAGACCAAGGTTTCCTGTCCCATGTTAATCAGGGCAGGGTAAGTCGGCCCCTAAGGCGAGGCGGAAACGCGTAGTCGATGGGAAACAGATTAATATTTCTGTACTTCTATATATTGCGAAGGAGGGACGGAGTAGGCTAAACAAGCACGGCGTTGGTAGTCCGTGTGAAAGTATGTAGGTGGTTGACTTAGGTAAATCCGGGTCTTCATTAACACTGAGATACGAGACGAGACTCTACGGAGTTGAAGTTGTTGATGCCATGCTTCCAGGAAAAGCTTCTAAGCTTCAGATATATAGGAACCGTACCCCAAACCGACACAGGTGGTTAGGTAGAGAATACTAAGGCGCTTGAGAGAACTCGGGTGAAGGAACTAGGCAAAATAGTACCGTAACTTCGGGAGAAGGTACGCTGCTCAACGTTAAACCCTTGCGGTGTAAGCGAAGAGTAGTCGAAGTAACCAGGTGGCTGGAACTGTTTATTAAAAACACAGCACTGTGCAAAATCGAAAGATGACGTATACGGTGTGACGCCTGCCCGGTGCCGGAAGGTTAATTGATTCGGTTAGTCCTCGGACGAAGCTGATGATCGAAGCCCCGGTAAACGGCGGCCGTAACTATAACGGTCCTAAGGTAGCGAAATTCCTTGTCGGGTAAGTTCCGACCTGCACGAATGGCGTAATCATGGCCACACTGTCTCCACCCGAGACTCAGTGAAATTGAATTTGCGGTTAAGATGCCGTATACCCGCGGCTAGACGGAAAGACCCCGTGAACCTTTACTATAGCTTGACAGTGAACATTGCTCCTACATGTGTAGGATAGGTGGGAGGCTTTGAAACCATGTCGCTAGATGTGGTGGAGCCAATCTTGAAATACCACCCTTGTATGCGTGATGTTCTAACCTAGGGCCCTTATCGGGCTTGGGGACACTGTCTGGTGGGTAGTTTGACTGGGGCGGTCTCCTCCCAAAGAGTAACGGAGGAGCACGAAGGTTGGCTAAGTACGGTCGGACATCGTACGGTTAGTGCAATGGCATAAGCCAGCTTAACTGCGAGACAGACACGTCGAGCAGGTACGAAAGTAGGTCATAGTGATCCGGTGGTTCTGTATGGAAGGGCCATCGCTCAACGGATAAAAGGTACTCCGGGGATAACAGGCTGATACCGCCCAAGAGTTCATATCGACGGCGGTGTTTGGCACCTCGATGTCGGCTCATCACATCCTGGGGCTGAAGTCGGTCCCAAGGGTATGGCTGTTCGCCATTTAAAGTGGTACGCGAGCTGGGTTTAGAACGTCGTGAGACAGTTCGGTCCCTATCTGCCGTGGGCGTTTGAGAATTGAAGAGGGCTGCTCCTAGTACGAGAGGACCGGAGTGGACGAACCACTGGTGTTCGGGTTGTCATGCCAATGGCATTGCCCGGTAGCTACGTTCGGAACTGATAACCGCTGAAAGCATCTAAGCGGGAAGCAGGCTTTGAGATGAGTTCTCACTGGGACTTTAAGTCCCCTAAAGGGTCGTTGGAGACTACAACGTTGATAGGTCAGGTGTGTAAGTGCTGCGAGGCATTGAGCTAACTGATACTAATTACCCGTGAGGCTTAACCATACAACACCCAAGTAGTTTTGCTGAGAAGTGATACTGAAGTGATTTGTATAAAGATTGACATAGACCGAAAGGTAAGAAAACATCACGTACTTACGTGTTACTTGAACCAAGAAAACCAAACGATATTTATAGCTCATTGAGCAAGCTTTCTAAGATTGTCCCCTTTTTGTTTAGCGACAATAGCGCTGTGGTCCCACCTGATCCCTTTCCGAACTCAGAAGTGAAACGCAGTTGCGCCGATGGTAGTGTGGGAGTTCCCATGTGAGAGTAGGACATTGCTAAACTTCTAATTAGAGAAGCCCGTTACGAAAGTAACGGGCTTTTTACTGTCTGGGATTTAAAAAACGAAGTCCATATGAGCGTAGTACATTGCTAAGTTTCTCTTTAAAGAAACTTGTAGCTTACGCTACGGATTTTTTGCTTTCTGGCATTTGAACAATCTCACAGATAGTGAAGTGAAAGCCCTTGCGCCGAGGGTAGTGTGACTTAGGTTCGTTAAGCACTTGTGAGTGCAGGACATTACTACATTATATTTAGAGAAGCCCGATTCGAATGAGTCGGGCTTTTTGCTGTCTGGGATTTAAAAAATGTAGTCTATGGAGCATAAGACATTGTTAAACTTTATTGTAAAAAGGCCATAACTCTGGCTATGTGATCTTGTTCTCTGGGAGTTAAGTATACAGAGAACGGAATATTACTGTTAGGTCATAAAGTTATTAACTTAAGAAGTTAGATATTCACTGTGAAAACAGAGATCGATTCCAAAAATATAATACGATAATCACTTCACTTGAGCTAGTTTCTTGAATTATTGATATCTTTTGAAAACAAGCTATGAACATGTGATTTTGGATATGGCCACCTGCTTTATTGTAATAGCCTTTTAAAGCCAAGAAATTATAAACAATACATAGTCTATATTAATTAACTTTGACTACCTTATACATCTATTAAGAGGCTTATCTTGATCGTTTCAAATTATAATTATATAAAACGGTATTTCTTTGGTGAATATGAGATATTCGCACAAATATAGTGCGTCTATTGCCCTTATATCTTGCAAAAAAAGACAAGTTAAGTATACTTGCGCAAACTTTTTAAAGTTAAAGTTTTTACTTTAAAAAATCAGTGTGTCATACGAATAACGTCGTATAAGAAAATTTAAAAAATATGAGAAATGAACTTACAAAGCCAGGCCGGAAATTTGCCTATCAACAAAGTGCTTTGATAACCCTAATAACACTCATTTTTACACTGATAACATATTTTATTTGGGGATTTGAATCCGCAAAGTCAGCTGCTTTAGGTGGCATAATTGGGATACTGCCCAATTTATTTTTCGCATACAAAGCATTTAGATTTGCTGGTGCGAGAGCGTCAAAGATGGTTGTAGAATCATTCTTTAGTGGCGTAAAGCAAAAAATGGCGTTAATGGCGTTACTACTTGGTTTAACAATCAAATTTGTAGTGATTAGCCCGTTACCATTTTTTAGCATGTTTTGTTTAGTTATGGCTTTGCCAATAATAACTCCGTTTATTATTAAGCAGCAGCGGTAATTTACTTTTTTATTTTTTAAACTTTAATTATTGGGAAATTAATATGTCATCAGGCGCTGTGTTAACCAGCCAAGAATATATTACGCACCATTTATCTAATTTGAAAGTAGGTGAGGGCTTCTGGGCTGTTCACTTGGATTCATTAGGATGGTCTGTATTCTTGGGTTTGGTCTTTTTAACGATTTTTCGTTCCGTTGCTAAAAAAGCAACTTCTGGCGTACCAGGCAAACTGCAATGTGCAGTAGAAATGGTTGTTGGATTTGTTGATGATAGTGTTAAAAGCACTTTCCATGGCAAAAACGCGTTAATTGCACCATTAAGCTTAACCATTTTCGTATGGATTCTCTTAATGAACTCTATGGATTGGGTTCCAGTGGATCTTTTACCACACTTAATCCATTGGGTTACAGGTATGCCTTTAGGTGATATCTACATGAAACCTGTACCAACAGCTGATCCAAACATTACTTTTGGTCTTGCGTTAGGTGTATTTATCCTAATCATCTACTATTCAATCAAAGTAAAAGGCGTAGGTGGTTTCATGAAAGAACTTACTACACAGCCTTTTGGTCACTGGTCTTTATACCCAGTAAACTTTATCCTTGAAACGGTAACTATGCTAGCTCGACCATTATCACTAGCTTTACGTTTATTTGGTAACTTATATGCAGGTGAGTTGATTTTCTTACTTATCGCAACAATTGGTGTATTCCAATTGCCAGTACACTTTTTATGGGCAGCTTTCCACTTGTTGGTAATCCCATTACAAGCGTTTATTTTTATGATGCTAACTATTGTATATCTTAGTTTAGCGCATGAAGATCACTAAATTTGTCGAAGAAGGTTATCAGGCCCGAGTGGGTAAATAACTTTCTTCATCAAAACAGAAATTTTTAAAACTTTAACTTTAAACAATCGGAGATAAAAATGGAAAACTTTGGCTTAATGTATATTGCAGCGGCTTTGCTAATTGGTTTAGGTGCTCTTGGTACTGCTATTGGTTTTGGTCTTTTAGGTGGTAAATTCTTAGAATCTGCTGCTCGTCAACCTGAACTAGCACCACAACTACAAGTTAAAATGTTCATCGTAGCGGGTCTAATCGATGCTATCGCGATGATCGGTGTTGCTATTGGTTTATACATCTTATTCGTTAAAATTGGTTAATTTTACCACTTTTTTTTTAAACGAATAATTGATAGGAGGTACGCACAATGGATATTAATATGACCCTAGTTGGCCAATTAATTGCGTTTGTCGTATTTGTAATATTCTGTATGAAGTATGTATGGCCACCAATTATTGGTGCTATAGAAGATCGTCAAGCAACTATTGCTGACGGACTTGCTGCTTCAGACCGTGCTGCTAAAGATCTTGAGTTAGCTCAAGAGAAAGCTACAGCTCAATTAAAAGAAGCTAAAGTTCAAGCTGCGTCTATTGTTGATGCTGCTAAAAAACATGAAGCTAAAATTGTTGATGAAGCTGCAGGTAAAGCACAAGTTGAGAAAGAAAGAATCTTAGCTAGCGGTCATGCGGAAATTGAAACTGAACGTAACCGAGCTAAAGAAGAATTGCGCAAAGAAGTTGCAGTTCTTGCTATTGCCGGTGCCGAGAAAATTCTTGAGCGTTCAATTGATGCCGCTGCACATAGCGACATCTTAGATAAACTCGTCGCTGAACTTTAAGAGGAAAGAGCTATGTCTGAATTGACAACTGTCGCTCGTCCTTACGCTAAAGCAGCGTTCGAATTTGCTGTTGAAGCTAAAGCAATAGATAGCTGGCTAGTCCAGTTAACTTTTGCTGCTGAAGTTGCTAAAGATGAAACCATCAAAGGTTTTTTATCTAGTGGTGCTTCAGTAGAGCAAGCACAAACATTATTTTTAAATGTTTGTGGTGAGCAAGTAGACAGTCAAGGCCAAAACTTTTTGAAAGTAATGGCAATAAACGAACGTTTGTTGGTGCTACCACAGGTTCTTGAGCAATTTATAGCGTTAAAAGCTGATTTTGACCAAGAAGTTTCTGTGGATGTAACCTCTGCTGTTGAAGTAACAGCAGAGCAAAAAACAACATTAAGCGCCGCGCTTGAAAAGCGCTTGGCACGTAAAGTAAAGCTTAATTGTTTTGTTGATGCGAGTATCGTCTCCGGTTTAGTTATAAAAGCTGGTGACATGGTAATAGATGGTTCAATCAAAGGTAAACTGAACCGCTTAGCAACAACATTACAATCTTAGATAAGGGAACAGAGCATGCAACTGAATTCCACTGAAATCGCTGAACTGATCAAGAATAGAATTGAACAGTTTAACGTTGTCAGCGAAGCTCGCAACGAAGGTACTATCGTTTCTGTAACAGATGGTATCATTCGTATCAATGGCCTTGCCGATGTAATGCAAGGTGAAATGATCGAACTTCCTGGTAGCCGTTTTGCTATCGCGTTAAACCTAGACCGTGATTCGGTAGGTGCGGTAGTAATGGGCCCTTACGCTGATTTAGCGGAAGGCCAAAAAGTTAAAGGTACTGGTCGTATTTTAGAAGTACCAGTAGGTCGTGGTTTATTAGGCCGCGTAGTAAACACTTTAGGTGAACCAATTGATGGCAAAGGCCCAATTGAAAATGATGGCTTCTCTCCAGTAGAAGTTATTGCACCAGGTGTTATCGATCGTAAATCCGTTGACGAACCAGTTCAAACTGGTATCAAGTCAATTGATGCTATGATTCCAATTGGTCGTGGACAGCGTGAATTAATCATTGGTGACCGTCAAATCGGTAAATCAGCGATTGCACTTGACGCTATCATCAACCAAAAGAACACAGGTATTAAAAGTATTTATGTTGCTATCGGTCAGAAAGCTTCTACCGTTGCAAACGTTGTACGTAGCTTAGAAGAGCACGGCGCGTTATCAAATACTATTGTTGTTGTTGCCTCAGCTTCTGAAGCTGCTGCACTACAATACCTAGCTCCATATGCTGGTTGTTCAATGGGTGAATACTTCCGTGATCGCGGTGAAGATGCACTAATCGTATATGATGATTTGTCTAAGCAAGCTGTTGCTTACCGTCAAATTTCATTACTTTTACGTCGTCCGCCAGGTCGTGAAGCGTACCCAGGTGACGTTTTCTATCTTCATAGTCGTTTATTAGAACGTGCTGCTCGTGTAAACGAAGCATACGTTGAAAAATTCACTAACGGTGAAGTTAAAGGTAAAACAGGTTCATTAACTGCCTTACCAATTATTGAAACGCAAGCGGGTGATGTATCTGCTTTCGTACCAACTAACGTAATCTCAATTACCGATGGTCAGATTTTCTTACAATCAGATCTATTTAACTCAGGCATACGTCCTGCTGTTAATGCTGGTATTTCAGTATCTCGTGTTGGTGGTGCTGCGCAAACTAAAATCATCAAGAAACTTGGTGGTGGTATTCGTTTAGCATTGGCTCAATACGCTGAATTAGCAGCTTTCGCTCAATTCGCATCTGATTTAGATGACGCGACTCGTGCTCAATTAGAGCATGGACAACGCGTAACAGAATTAATGAAGCAGAAGCAGTACAGCCCATTATCAATTGCAGAAACAGCGGTATCATTATTTGCTGCTGAAAAAGGTTTCTTAAACGACGTTGCTATAAACAAGGTTGTTGATTTTGAAGAAGCTCTACATGCATACATGAGTAATGAGCAAGCTGCGTTGATGGCTACTATCAACGAAAAGGGTGATTACAATAAAGATATCGAAGCTAGTTTGAAAACAGCACTTGAAAATTTCAAGTCTACTCAAACTTGGTAATCAGTCTTTAATTAAGTAACCTTTTCGGAGAAGAGTCATGGCCGTTGGTAAAGAAATAAAAACCAAGATTGCGAGTGTTAAAAACACTCAAAAGATCACAAGCGCTATGGAAATGGTAGCTGCCAGTAAAATGCGTAAAGCGCAGGAAGGCATGGCAGCCTCTCGTCCATATGCGACAAATATACGAAATGTGATCGGTCATATTGCGCTTGGTAACTTAGAATATCGTCATCCATATATGGAAGAACGTGAAACTAAGCGTGTTGGCTATATTGTCGTCTCAACCGACCGTGGTTTGTGTGGTGGCTTAAATATTAACTTATTTAAGAAAGTACTTGCTGATGCTGCTGAAAAGCAAGCATCAGGTGCTGAAGTTGAATTTGGTGTCGTAGGCTCAAAAGCTACATCATTTTTCAACAATATGGGCGCTAAAGTATCTGCACAAATATCTGGCTTAGGGGATTCCCCTTCACTTACTGACTTAGTTGGTAGTGTTGCGGTAATGCTTAAAGCTTATGATAACGGTGAAATTGATAAGCTATACGTTGTGTATAACAAATTTGTTAATACTATGACGCAAGACGCGACAATTGATCAATTGTTACCTCTACCTAAATCAGATGACGAAGAAATTAGTCATCGTTGGGATTATATCTACGAACCTGATGCTAACTCATTGTTAGATAAGTTATTAGTTCGTTATATCGAATCTCAAGTATACCAAGGTGTTGTTGAAAACATAGCTTGTGAGCAAGCTGCCCGTATGGTTGCGATGAAAGCCGCAACAGATAATGCTGGTGATTTAATCGACGATCTACAGTTGGTATACAACAAAGCGCGTCAAGCGGCAATCACTCAAGAATTGGGTGAGATTGTTGCTGGTGCAGCTGCGGTAGGGTAAGCAGATAATTCAGTAATGAATAAATCTGAAACAATTTTCGTAATTTAACGACAAGTTAGCCTAAGCGAAGCTGGGCTAACTTAAATTAAGAGGAATAAACATGAGTACAGGTAAAGTCGTCCAAATAATTGGCGCAGTTGTGGATGTAGAATTTCCACAAGATGCCGTACCTCAGGTATATGACGCATTAAAGATAACTGAAGGTGACCTTGAAGGTTTAGTACTTGAAGTGCAACAGCAGCTTGGTGGCGGCGTTGTGCGTACTATCGCAATGGGTACATCTGACGGTTTGCGTCGTGGTCTGAATGTAGTAAATACAGGTCAAGGAATCCAAGTACCAGTTGGTGTTGAGACTTTAGGTCGCATCATGAACGTACTGGGTGAGCCAATTGATGAAGCTGGCCCTATCGGCGAAAAAGACCGTTGGTCTATTCACCGTGAAGCACCTGCTTATGCTGAACAATCAATGTCTAACGAATTGTTAGAAACTGGTATCAAAGTAATCGATTTAGTTTGTCCATTCGCTAAGGGTGGTAAAGTTGGTCTTTTCGGTGGTGCTGGTGTTGGTAAAACAGTAAACATGATGGAACTTATCCGTAACATCGCAATCGAGCACAGTGGTTACTCAGTATTTGCTGGTGTTGGTGAGCGTACACGTGAAGGTAACGATTTCTATCACGAAATGAATGATTCTAATGTACTTGATAAAGTATCATTAGTTTACGGCCAAATGAACGAGCCTCCAGGAAACCGTTTACGTGTTGCCTTTACTGGTTTAACTATGGCTGAGAAATTCCGTGACGAAGGTCGTGACGTATTATTCTTTGTTGATAATATCTATCGTTATACTCTTGCGGGTACTGAAGTTTCTGCACTTCTTGGACGTATGCCATCAGCGGTTGGTTATCAACCAACACTTGCTGAAGAAATGGGTGTATTACAAGAACGTATTACTTCAACTAACAAAGGTTCAATCACTTCAATCCAAGCGGTATACGTACCAGCAGATGATTTAACTGACCCTAGCCCTGCAACTACTTTTGCTCACTTAGATGCAACTGTTGTATTAAGTCGTGATATTGCTTCGCAAGGTATTTATCCTGCGATTGACCCACTAGATTCATCTTCACGTCAACTAGATCCATTAGTAGTTGGTACTGAACATTATGAAACTGCTCGTGGCGTTCAAACAGTATTACAACGTTACAAAGAACTTAAAGATATCATCGCCATCTTAGGTATGGATGAGTTATCTGAAGAAGATAAGCAAACTGTATCTCGTGCACGTAAGATTCAGCGTTACTTATCTCAGCCGTTCTTCGTTGCTGAAGTATTTACTGGTTCTCCTGGTAAATATGTATCATTAAAAGACACCATTGCTGGCTTTAAAGGCATTTTAGCTGGTGAATACGATGATATGCCTGAGCAAGCGTTCTACATGGTTGGTGGTATTGAAGAAGCCATCGAGAAAGCGAACAAGATGTAATCATCTGGTAATTCCCTGCAGCAAAAGCGGTAGGGAATTACATGAATAGAGGTCGAGTCAAATGGCATTATTAACTGTTAATCTTAATGTAGTAAGTGCAGAAGAAAGCTTGTTTTCTGGTAGCATTAAATCATTACAGATCACAGGTAGTGAAGGTGAATTAGGCATTATGCCTGGTCACGCACCTTTACTGACCTCACTAAAACCTGGTATGGCACTTATCACTAAAGCAGATGGCACTGAAGAAGTTATCTATCTTTCAGGTGGTATGTTAGAAGTTCAACCAAATAACGTTACCGTGTTAGCTGATGTAGCTACGCGTGCTGCGGACTTGGATGAAGAAGCGGCTCTTGCTGCTAAACAACGTGCAGAAGACAACATGAACGCCCATGGCGGCGATGTTGACTATGCTGCTGTTGCTGCTGAATTAGCTCGTGCAGTAGCGCAATTACGCGTTATTCAAGCGACTAGCAAGCATAGCTAATATTTGGTTACTTTTGTTAGTAACTAGATAAATACCCTCAGGTTTAGTGACTTCTACTCTTAAAAGTAAGCGTAGAAGTAAACACAGATACCGATTTTGAAAGCCACTTTACTTTTAGTAAAGTGGCTTTTTTGTGCCTGCAGTAAAGTTGAATGTTTTGCATGAAAGAAAGAAAAATTAGATTAGGAAAGTATTAACTTATTAACGGCATTAATTTTGGTATATCTAAGTGATATTTTACCACAAAACTATCGAATGCTGACCATTGTTCAATAGCTAGTGATCTCAAATGATTATTAATTTTTGCATCATTTGTATTATCTAAATACCATAAGCCATTTATAAAGTAGCTATAAAGAAGATAGTAAGTTAATAATATTTTATTCGGCTTGTAACTTGGTACTAAGGACATATAGCGATTAACAATCTCATCTATGTGGAGAGGTGAAATGTTATTAATAGCAATGAACATTGATAAGTCGAAATCTACCGGTGCTAAATGGCTACATTCGAAATCTATTAACCAAGATTGTCGCGTTTCATCAATAATAATATTGCTGTAATTTATATCACCATGGCAAATAATATTAGTGACATCAGAGCGCTTCTGTTCGATACCAATCTTTAAAGTCAGTGTTTCAGTGATGTCTGCTAAGAAAAGTTTTTGTTGTGATGGTATTGAGTTGGGGTTAGTGAATAAGCGCCGTACTGACTCAGAAGTATCTAAACAGGGAATAGTTTTAGCATTCGGTTGTGGTACTAACTGATGTAATTTAGCCATGAGAGTTAGGCCAGTATCAATACACTGACTACTGCTAAGTTCATTTTTATCCAGTGTAATACCCACAATATAGTCAGTGACTAACCAAGCATTGTCATGGTAGATAATTCTTGGGCTTAGGCCATGTTTAGCTGCATATTTGCTAGATAAAACCTCTGTTTCAGCAGTTTCACTATTTAATTTTTTTACAAAAAAAACCTGTAAGGCAGTCGTCACTTTAATGCAGGTGTGACTCATGCCATCAATCAACAATGAAATATCTACTACCTTTTCAAAACAAGGTAGGGATCTGAGTGAGTTAAGTTGTGAAGAGGTAAGCGACATTAAACTATCTAGTGTTAGCTATAGCAGAAGGTTGTAAATTCGTTGAAGACTTTTGGTAAAGTTTCAACCATTTATGATAGCCGTAACCAGCAACAATAACGAAAACAATAAATAAAACGGTAGTCGGAATTAAGCCTTTTTCAAGATATAAATAGATAGAAGCTAAATCAATAACAATCCAATAAAGCCAGTTTTCTAACACTTTGTTAGCCACTAAATAAGTAGCAAATACCGCATAAACCGTGGTGAAGGTATCTAAGTAAGGAAAGTGTGCAGGAGAATAATTATCCATAAGATAACCTAACCCCATCGCCAGTAGTGCTAGGGCAGCACAAACCTTGATATGCCAACTTAATTGCCAGCTAACGATGGTTAGTTGGCTACTTTCATTTTGATTTTGATCAGGTTGTTTAGACCATTGCCAATAACCATAAACCGCCATTAACAGGTAATAGGCGTTCAAAGCGCTATCCATTAATAATAAAACGTCATAAAAGATAACAGTATATAGTGCTGTACTTATAAAGGCTGCTGGCCAACACCATCGTGAGCCTTTAGCGGCTAGAATCACGTATGCTATTGAAAGCACCATAGCAACTAGCTCAAGCCATGGCAGCTGTTGAAAATAGGCCGATACACTGTTTAATAATTCTGTCATTAACTTTCTGCTTCAACTTGTGAACGATCACCATTAATAAATTTACAGACAAAAACTGCAGCACCTGTGGTTTTATGAACGTGCTTAATTTCAGCCATTACATGGTTCACCGCAAGATCGTAATCACCAAATACTTGCGTACTCATACCGTTGGTTATCACTTGTAAACCTTCAACACCTCTCAGTCGTTTTATAAACGCCCAAATTTCTGTTTTATACTGTTCTTCTGCTAGTGGGTATAAGCTCAGTTCGATAGATATTTTCATAAGTTACCTCTCAAGGTTTTTGGAAGTGAGGTTAGTCACTTCCAAGTTTATATCAGTAGTGATTAGAATTGATAATCTAGCGTAGCGCCGAAGACTAATGGCTCTGAAAGCTGCGTGTATTGTTTTGCAGTATAGCCATCACGAGGGTCATTACCAAAGTAAAAACCTCGATTTGCGTAGTCTTCATTTGCTAAGTTACGACCCCAAATCTTTATCTGCCAATTATCTTGTATATAAGCGACTGAGGCATTTAATAGTGCAACGGATTCTGATTGCTCGTCATGGCTATCGGAAAAGTAAAAACTATCTTTACCATCAACTGACAAGTTAATTAACCAATGGTCAGTAGGTTGAACATTTATGCCGACGTTAAATTGATAATTTGGCGCATGGGCCTGTTCACGCCCGCTTAATGAAACACCATCAGCATTAACAAAATCATTGAACTCTGTATCAAGTAAACCGAGTGACCCGTACACGTTTATTAAGTCATTTATATACCAAGCACCTTCAATTTCAACACCATAGTTACTACCCGTAGCGGCGTTACCTAAATAGCTAATAAATTCAGAGCTACCATCTTCACGTATTATGGTTTTAGAACTCTTAACTTGCATGTCTTCGCGATCCATATAGAAAACCGAAGTTCGAACATAAGCACTGTTCTCGAGTAAAGAAACTTTGTAGCCGATTTCATAATTCAATAAATACTCAGGGTCAAAAGTACGTAAATCTTCAGGTAAAGTACCATCGGTATTATGCCCACCCGCTTTATAGCCTCGGTTAATTGATCCGTACCACATACTGTCTTCATTTTGCTGGTAACTAAGTACTAACTTACCACCCACCATTGTATCGTCGATCCTGTCATCAAATAAATCTGAATTGTTATAGTCAGCACTGCGATTTTCAATGCGTAAGCCTGACATTAACGACCATTTTTCAGCAATTTGAGTATCTAATTGACCATACAACGCTACACTCGTGCTTTCGTTAATTGAAGTAAAGTCACCGCTAGCATAAGTGTATTGGCGTAAAAGGTCTTCATCGTCTTGTTTAAAGTAAACGCCTGCAACCCAAGCAGTACTGCCATTAAAAATTTCTTGGCCTTGGTTAGAAACCGCACGTAACTCAGTCGTTAATACGGTTTTATCACGGTAATAATGGTCAGTAGATGAGTAGCCATCAAAATCAGCTAAACAGCCAGATGGGGTAATGCATGGGTCTGGAGTATAAACAGGGTCATCACTGCGCCACTCATATTCGCCAAAGGCCCAATCTTCATCGTAACCATAGCCTAAATCTGTATCTGAATGGCTGACAATGGCTAATAGGGTGGCGCTTTCAAAACCTGTATAGGTAAATTTTGCTGAAAAGGCAGCTGTTTCTTGTTGGTCAAAACCAGGTTGGTCTGAATAGGTTTCTCTGGTGTTATCTAAAGAAAATACATCATAGCCATTATCAAAATCGAAATAGAATCCAGCAAGGTCAATGGTTAGATCATTACTTGCTTCTATGGCTAACTTGCCACGTACGCTTAATTCATCACGATTGTTGGTATCATCTCGTTGTAAATGGATATTTTCGGTAAAACCGTCACTGTTATGTTGGTTGACGGCTAGACGATAATTCACTGTATCACTTGCAGGTCCAGATAAGGCAACACCCATATCGTAAGAATTATAATTACCAACACCCAGTTGAACAGCACCTTCAAAATCTTCTGTGGGTTCATTGGTGGTAATATTGATCATGCCTGCAATTGCGTTAGCACCAAAACGTGTGCCTTGAGGACCTCGAAAAATTTCAGCTTGCTTCACATCAAATAAATTAGCGATGCTGCCAATACCAGTAAAGTCGATATCGTCAATAATCATACCTACAGAGGGGTTGATCGGCTCTTGAAATTGACTACGTTCACCAATGCCACGAATTTGATAATAACGTGCTCGCTGTGAGCCACTGGCAAAGTTAACATTAGGGCTAACAGCAACTAATTCTTCGAGATGACGTGCATTTCGTTGATTAATTTCAATATCGGTTAAAACCGATAAAGAAGCTGGAGTATTTTGTAAGTTTTGCTGGCGAAAATCACTGGTGACCGTGATAGTTTCAAGATTGCCGGTATTGCCGGTATTGCCGGTATTGCTGGTGTCATTATTCGCTTGCTGTTCAGCTGAAGCGGTAACGTTAAATAGACTTGCAGTGATAGCTAAACAGGTAGCAGATTTGGAGAACGTCATAAAATCTCATCAAAAAAAAGTAGGAGCGTGTGCAAGGAGGATAATTTTGATGAATTTTTTAGATTTATCTACAATACCAATTCTATTAATATATTAACTATTCAGCGAGAATTAAAAGGTTTATTAGGCAAGGCTTTGATTGCAGAGAATGGTTATTCCCTTGTCGCAATCAATAACGCTGCATATAAGCCTTTACCTTTTATTAGGTACTCGCCTTTGGGAGCTCGTTAGGAAAGTGATAACGGCACGAATTTATTTGATTTAGAATGACTAAACTTTCACAAATTCTATTTGTTCTAACTTCCCTAGCGTAGCTCTGACTAAGTCATATATAAATGGACTTGGTATCCACCATCCCTATGCCAAAAAATTAAGTAAACTAATTTTCTGCCCAGGTTCAAAGAGTATATTTCTCAGCGACAAATCAGTTAAAAATAATTAAATGACAGCGCACCCCTTGGTTCAACGCTATTCTAGCAAATAAATACACTATAATCTTTTTATTGTTTGGTACCTTAGGTATATTGGGGAATCCACATTGTGGTAATTTCTTATAATGCTAATTGGAGTCATTTATCGTCCTCTTGGTATAAATCAAAAGTAGTGAGTGTTTATGTTTCCTAATTGGCAATTAGTGCTGTTAAGTTTGGCTTATATTGGCCTATTATTTTTAATTGCTTTTTTAGGTGACCGATACCGACACCAGTTGGCTAGAAAGGGACAGAGCATTATTTATGCACTGACCTTGGGGGTTTACTGTACCTCTTGGAGTTTTTTAGGAACAACAGGACAAGCATCGACCAGTTTACTGTCTCACTTACCTATTTATTTAGGGCCCATTCTATTATTCGTTTTTGCTTGGCCATTTATCCAACGTATTATTCGCGTTAGTTTAAAACTTCATTTAACCTCAATTGCTGATCTATTGGCAGCTCGATTTGGTAAGTCTCACAATCTCGCTATCATGGTCACAATTGTTGCGCTCGTTGGCACCATGCCTTATATCGCGCTGCAGCTTAAAGCTATGGTGTATTCATTTCAGCAACTTCAAATAGACCAAAGCTTAAATAGCTGGCACATCGGTCTAGTTGTTAGTTTAGTTCTAGCTATGTTTACCGTTTTATTTGGTATTAGACATATCGATGTCACTGAGCGACACCCAGGTGTGATGCTGGCCATTGCCTTTGAATCTTTAGTGAAGTTAGCGGCCTTTTTAGCGGTAGGTATCTTCGTTTGTTTTGTCTTGTATGACTCGCCAGCAGATATTTGGCAGCAGGCCAATGCTGATGAATTATTAGAACAGCAATTAACCATAGACAATGTAACGTCAATGTTTGCCATGTTGGTGATTGTTATGGCGGCTTTCTTGTCTTTGCCAAGGCAATTCCAAGTCATGGTTGTTGAGCTTAAGGATCAAAGAGATACTTGGTTAAGTCGTCGAGTTTTCCCTATATATATTTTAATTTTTGCCTTTTTTGCTGTGCCGTTGGGGTTAGCTGGTCAAATGCTTCTTGGTAATACGGTGCCTTCTGATACCTACGTACTCTTTCTTCCTGACGTTACCCAACAAACATGGTTGACCTTATTTGCCTTTTTAGGTGCAGTCTCGGCAGCAAGTTCTATGGTCATTATCTCTTCGATTGCTTTGAGTACCATGTTGAGTAATGAAATTGTTTTCCCTCTGCTTTATCGTCGTCAAAAAGTAGCACAGACTGACTATGATAACTTTCGCAAGCGATTGTTAAATATTAGAAAATTATTGGCTTTGTTTGTTATTTTATTAGGTTATGGTGTTTTCATCATGGCTTCACCAGATACACTCTCTTCATTAGGGGAAGTGGCCTTTGGCGCTTTCGCACAATTAACACCAGCCCTTATTGCTGCTTTTTATTGGCGTCGTGCTAGTTTAATGGGCGTTTATGCAGGGATTTTAGTGGGTTTTATTTTGTGGCTTACTCTTAACTTTTTACCTCAGTTTGGTCTATATGCTTCGCCTTTTGCCGAAGGCTTTTTGCCTGTTAAAACCACGGCGACCTTATTTAGTTTAGGCGCTAACATTATTGTAATGTGGGCTTTGTCTCAAATCAGCAGACAAAGTGTACAAGAGCGAGTTCAAGCATCATTGTTTTTAGAGTGGCAGTCACCTAAGTTATTAAAAGTAGAGAAAAAAAGACAGCTTGATGTACAAGAATTAGAACTGTTAGCCTCGCGTTTCGTTGGTTTGGAAAAAGCACAAGCTAACTTTAATTCCTTTTTATCATCGCATGATAAAAAGGAGTTGGGCAATGTCATTTATAATCAACAATTGATCCAACATACCGAAAATACCTTAGCTACGGTTATGGGCTCATCTTCGGCACGACTAGTGCTTTCTTCCGCATTAGATGGTCGTGATATTGCCCTAGAAGAGCTGGCGGTACTTGTTGAAGATGCATCTAGTCAACAGCAAGAATTTTCTCAACATTTACTACAAAGTGCCATTGAGAATGCGAGTGAGGGCATTTCGATTGTTGATGATGAGTTACGCTTAGTGGCTTGGAATAAAAAATACTTAGACTTATTCGAATACCCCCCTGAATTAGTCTATATGGGCAGCCCAATATCCGCCCTTATTCGTCATAACGTGAAACGAGGTTTGTGCGGCTCTGGTGATATAGAGTCACAGGTAGAGCGTCGTTTAGATTTTTTACGTAAAGGTAGCCCGCATAGCTCGGAGCGGCAACAAGTGAGTGGCCAAACTATTCGCATTGAAGGTAATCCGCTTCCTGGTGGCGGTTTTGTCATGCTATTTTCTGATATCACGGCATATCGACAAGCAGAGCAAGTCCTCAAAGAAGCAAACCTTGATCTTGAAACCCGTGTTTATGAACGTACGCTAACGTTAGCTAAAACGAATGAAGCGCTAGCGAAGGCACATGAGAAAGCAGAACAAGCGCATTTGAAAAAGAGTCAATACCTAAACGCTTGTAGCCATGACTTAATGCAGCCGCTTGAAGCTGCGAGATTATTTACTTCAGCATTGTCAGAACAAAATAATTTAACGACTGATCAGCAAAGGCAAGTCGAAAATATCGATCGCTCTCTCAAAGCGGCGAACGATTTATTAGCTGATTTAGCAGAAATTGCGCGATTAGAAAGTGGCAACATCAAAGCTAATATTCAAGCATTCGCACTGAATGAATTATTTGAAGATTTAGCGCAAGAATTTTCGGCCCTTGCGATCGAGAAGTCAGTAGAGTTTCGTTTGGCGGTGAGTAAAGTATGGGTGAAGTCAGATAGGCACTTATTAAGACGTATCATTCAAAACCTTGTTGGTAATGCCTTTAGGTATGCAAGTCCAGGCAAAGTATTATTGGGTGCCCGAGTCTTTAATAATCAAGTAATCATACAAATTTTAGATAATGGGCCGGGTATTCCAGTTGAGAAGCAGGTCCTGGTGTTCGAGCAATTTACCCAACTTAATACCCCAAATAATCATGCGGGCAGAGGATTAGGTTTAGGGCTTAACATCACACAAAGTTTGGCGCAGTTATTGGGACACACGTTAAGCTTACAATCAAAAACTATGCAAGGCTGTAAATTTTCTGTGCAAGTAGAACAAGCTGAGCCACTAGTACAAAGTCGTATTGTTAATAACCCAAGCTTTATCGTTGCTTTAAAAGACATTACTGTATTATGTATTGATAATGATCCAGATGTACTCAGTGGCATGGTTGAGCTACTTTCAGCATGGCAATGTAATATCCTCGCAGCAGATTCTAGAGAAACAGCCTTAGAAGAGTTTGCTAATCACAGTAATGAGATTGATATATTACTGGTAGATTATCAATTGGGTTATCAAACTGATGACCCACAAGGCAAACAAGTTGATGGCTTAACCTTAATTAGTGATTTACGTAGCCAATGTCATCATTCGTTACCCGCAATATTAATCACGGCGACAACGGAGCCTGGGATTGAAGATAAGGCTAGAAGTTTAGATGTGGGATATATGCGTAAATTAGTGAAACCAGCAGCGTTAAGGGCGATGATGAGTGCCATGCTTGCTAAGAAACTACAAGCAGATTACGTCGGTTATAGTTAGGTTGGCACAGTCGGTAAGACAATCTTATTGTGTAGATTTTAGTTAACATAAGCATGACGAAAAAAGCTGCTACATATTATGTAACAGCTTTTTTTATTACCATTGCACTCGGCTATGTTATACATAGCAGTCGCCATTTAGGATGCAAGATTAAACCGAAATTAGAAACACCTTTAGTTAAGGAACTCTATTTGTTTTTTATGTTCTAAACACATCACTACGTTGTTATACCTGGTATTGAAATAGCTCAAACACCAATGAAACATGCATCTTGAATGGTATTGAATATGTATTTCTTAGAAGATAGTCATGACTTACGATATGGAACTCACAAAATGAAGCTTATACAATGAAAAAACCTTTACTGTTGAACAACAAAACCTTGTTTGCCCTACTTGTTACCCTCAGTTGCGTGATGTCTTCACCAGCGTTAGCAAAAAAATCAAAAGCCGTCGAATTTAATGAAGTTGTTATTAATTCACCGTTTAAACTTACTCAAGAAATTATTGCAGCAGATGTACTGCCAAGTAAGGGGAAAGAGCTCGTTACTTTTTCTATTGATGAACAGAGTAATCGTTGGTTAATCATTTATCAGTTAGACCATACGGCTAATCAATATGTTGTTGCGGAAAAAATCATCGTGCCTAAAGCCTTTTATCGCTTTGATTTAAGTAAGCAAACGGACGAGAAACAACAAAGTATTTATTTCCTTTCTACTGATTCTTTATTCCAATATCAAACAAATAAATTTAAGCGGTTGGCAAAGATAGAGTCACTCTATATTCAAGAACAGGCGGACTTTATTAGCCGAGGCGACTTCATTCAAGACTTAAACAATGATGCTTTTGATGACGTCGTCATTGCTGATTTTAATAAAACTCATGTTTTTATAGGGCAAGGGTTGAACACGTTTGCTAAACAAACATTGCCAATAATGCCCAGTGTCCGTGTTTTATCTGCAGGAGCAAGTTACACCGAGACCAAGCTATATTTTAGTGATGTTAACTTTGATGATAAAACGGATATCTTAGTGGTGGGTGATGGTGAAATGCTTGTTTATTCACAATATGGAGCGAGTTACTTTACTAAAGAAGCAACAAGTATAACGATCAATAAAGCAATCAGTGGCACTGAATGGTGGAATAAACGTGATGAAAGCGGTGAACAATTAGACCAAAGTGATTTGGAATATAGGAAGATTGAAGAACTGCGAGATGTTAATGCTGATGGTATGACTGATATGGTCGTGCGCTATACCAAAACTTCAGGTGTGCTTGATCGCGTGAACGATTATGAAATTTTCCTTGGTAATAAAAATCAAGGAATGTTGGGCTATGCACAAGAGGCTGACAGCGTTATTCACGCAGAAGGCACATTAACAGGTCTAGAGTTTGTTGATATTAATAATGATGACAAACTTGAGGTATTGCTCGCGGGCTTTGATATTGGCCTATCGCAAATTATTGGTGCTTTAGTTACCGGTGGTATTGACCAAGATGTTTACGTCTTTAAAATGAATAAAGAAGATAAATTCCCAACCCGGCCGGCGATTAAAAAAGGGGTAGAACTCACCTTTAGCTTAACCTCTGGGCAAAGTGGTAGTGCTATTGTTAAGTTAGCAGACTTAAACGGGGATGGGTTGAAAGAGCTTGTTTTATCGGATGATGACGATGAGTTGAAAATATACCTAGGTATAAAAACCAATAAGAAGAAAAAATCATTTAAAAAACGTAGTGTTAGTTATGATACTCAGCTACCAAAAGATGGCAATCTGGTGATGGTTGAAGATTTAAATGGCGATGGTAAAGACGATTTGTTGATGAAGTTCTCTCGTCTTGATGGTGAAGATAAAGCTAAGCAGTTTAAAGTGCTCTTTTCTCAGTAAGTCCATGTGATAATACCAAACCAGTGGTACTAATGTAGTGAACAAATAATGAAACAAGCCATTTGTGGTTATCATCAAGATGAAGAACACCATTGGGTGGCGCAACTTGCCTGTGGGCACTTCCAACATGTTAGACACAATCCTCCTTTTACGAATCGGCCTTGGGTCATTTCATTAAAGGGGCGTCAAGGTATGCTGGGCCATCTCTTAAAATGTAAGAAGTGTGATGAAGCAGCGCCTAAGGATAAGCTGTAAAGTACAGTCAGGTGCTTGTTGAGTATTTACTGGGGTAGCAATAGCTCAACAAGCACCTGAGTTTTTATAGAGAGTTTGCTTTTGACCACAGGGCATCAGCCGCTTGAAATTGCCCTTGTTTACTATGGACTTGTGCAAACGCTTGTAAATCCTGACGGTCATATTGCGTACCATATTCGGTATCTTCTAGTTTTAATAGGCTACCAAAAGCTTTTTCTGCCATAGAATATTGTTCACTTTTCATGGCTAAATGACCTAAACAACTCAACCATTTACCACTATGGATATTCTTATGGAGTTGCTTCTGAACTATCGCAATTAACTCATCGGCGCGCTTAATAGGTAAATTACGAATTTGTTTTAAAAAGTCGCCACTGGGTGATTTTTTAAAAAGCGGTACTAATAACTTATTTAACGGCTCGGTGATTTCGTTTTCGGTTAATACTTTACAGTAAGCAAATAACACCGCTTCTCGTTGTTTAACCTTACGGCTCAGACCATTCCAATTATCGTGCAGTACTTCGCTATCATGCTGTTTGATGCTTTCATTAAAGCTACCGTAATAGGCGAGTTGCTCCCACGTTTGAACCGTTTCATCCAGAATTGTCTTTTCTTTACGCGCCGCTGCTATGTATTGCACGGCTTGTGCAAAGCGTTGCTCTATGATGCATAAATCAATTTCAAGTGCCAATAAGCGGGCGTCATGGCCAATTTGTTTGTGGTTTTCATCAATTAGCGCACGGGCTTTAGCGTAGGTTTCAGTTTTATCTTGGTTCATTAACAATTTAATATTAACAATGACACTTTCTAAACCAACGTCTTTGAGTTTAACGGTTTCTTTTTCAAGTAATGCTAAATAGTGATTGGTATTACTATTTAAGTCTAACTTTGCAGATGCCGAGGCAGCAAGTAGGTAAGCGCTTTGTTTTCTTTTAGATGGAATAGCACTTTTAGCAAATAACGCTTCTGCTTGGCTATAATCCTCTAACATATACGCGGCAAGACCCTTATTGAAGTTGGCAATGCCACGACGTTGTCCGGCAAAAGCAAGCTTATTCCAGGTACCAAAGCTAATATTTAAACCACCGCGTAATAGTTTTAAACTAATAACTAGCGCAATAAAGAGTAGCGTTAACATAATACCAGCTGATAATACGGTTAACTCAATGGTGGTGTTACCCATAGCAATAAGAATGTAACCTTTTTCATCGATTAAAAAAGGGCTTATTGCCATCACACTGAAAAAGATGATTAAGGCAATGATAATGCGGATCATAACTGACCTCCACTCGCTTTTTCACTTTCAGGTTTAGGGCTATCTTTTGGTGCTGATGAGGGTTCAGCAAGTTGTTCAACAACCTGTTTTTCCGTTTGTTCAACTTTTACACTTTTTGACTTAGACGTTTGCGGTTTCGTTACTTGCTTGGAATCTTGCAGCAAACGTTTTATTGCCGCTAATGAACGTAAATCACTTGGGTAGTCATAATGAATAGTCTGTTGCTTGAGCTGTTCTATCGATTGATAGAACCTTTTGTTTACAGGCGAGTTCATATCGAAGAATTCATTTAACCATTGCTGAATATCAAGCAGAGTTTGTTGGTAAATTTCTTCTTTTTGCTCACTAGCCGCCCATTGCACCAGTTGTATTTTTAGACTTAAATTTTGCTTTAAGTGTTGTTGTTGATCCGGCGCCATTAGTGGCTCAACCATACCTGTTCTTCTGCGAACAGTGATGAAGTCGTTGAGGAATTTATGCCAGGTTTTGGCTAAGTTTTCTTGCCAATCACCGATATTATCAGATAAGGCAAGATCTTCTGTCGTTTGATCGAGTGCTTCAGTCAAGTTTACGCCAGCTAGCATTAAAGTTGGCACCTGTTTGTTAAGGGCCATCAAGGTCAAAATAGCTTCTTGATTTTGCAGTGTAGGCATCAAGGCTAAGCTTTCAATATCTTCATTAATTAATGCGCGTACGGGCAAAAATTTAGGTTGATCCAATTCTTTAAGGCGATTATCTGCATCACGCAGTAAGTTGATAGCCGCTTTAGTGTCTCGCTCTAACCACATGGTGCGCGCCGCTACACGAACTAGATATTCTGCTTCATGTATTAGCCAATCGTTAGGTTGACGCAGGCTCACTTGCTGCTCTAACTGCCTTATCTGAGTCGTTAGTTGTTGTAGTTGAGTATCACTATCAAGGTGTGCTTTTTTAGCACTCTCTTGTGATTGACTGGTCGTTCTATGTTGTTGCTGTAACTGTCGGCTAAATTCTGCCGTTAAGCTATTTTTCAACTGTGCTTGGCTTTGTTGTATTGCTTGCTGGTTTTGTTGATTCAGCGTTAATAGTTGCGCGCTACTTTGTTGCTGTTGCCAAACATAATGACCAATAGATGCGAAAATACTCACTGAGGCAATCACTAGTGCAATAATCGCCGTTTTATTAGAAGGCTTGTCAGCTGTCTCCTGTGTATTTGATGGGGAAGGTTTCCTTGCTCCGGCACTGGCCGTTGATTTTTTTGGCTCAGGTTTTGAAAGCGTAGCTTTTTTAGTATCAGCGTTATCATTCTCTGTAGCTGAAGTTTTATTGGCAGTACTGCTAGGTGGGAGTGTAGCGTCCTGTTTTTTCTCGGTATCGCTATTATCCGATAGTGTGTTTTTAGGGACTTCATTATCCGACATAATTCTATATTCCATCGTTATTTACTTTATAAATAGGCTTACGAACAAGAGAGTGCTTGTAACGTATTACAGAGTATTTGAGAGCTGGCGCCATGGGTATTAATGACCCGTTTTAAGCCTAAGGCTTTGGCATTTTTTTCAATGCGATCACTGACCACAACCCACAAACATTGAGATTGCCAATAATTATCTGTGCTATTTGTTGTACTGGCTAGGTACTTTAGTAATGCTAATAATATATCGTTACTGGTAACGACAATACAGTTAATTTTTTGTGCTCGCCATTGCTCAGCAATAATTATTGGTAATGTTCGCCATACACGTTGGTAACTTTCGATATATCGAACCTCAGCACCACGTAGCGTTAAGCTGTTAGCAATGTGCTCTCGTCCACCATTGCCACGAAAGATTATTATCCTTTTACCTATAACTTTAGACAATTGTGGCAGTTTAAGTAAACCCTCACTGTGCTCTTGCTGTGGAGGTGGTGATAAAATGGTGGTCATGCCTATTGCTTGTAATGCTTTTTTGGTGGCATTACCGACAGCAAAAATGGTTTGAGATAAGTTGTTAGGTAGAGGATAGCTGGCGTGAGCAAATTCAACGGCAGCAACACTAACAAAGATCAATATATCTGCGTTTTCTAGCGCGGTAGCTATGTCGTTAGCGCTAGCATTCTTTTGATAATCAAATAAGGTTTGGCTGGTATTAAGTATGCCTTGTTGATTGAGTAACAAGGCGAGTTGCTGAGCTTTAGCTTTAGGTCGAGTAATTAGGACCTTAAGTGGTTTTACTGGCATAAGTAAAACCTGCTCATTTATAGGTGTCTCAAGTGGGGTCACTTGAGACATTTTTTTGGCAGATTTAGCTGTTTTTGATATCATTTTCTGAATAAACTTGCTGTAAAATTTTATCTGCACCTCGGCTTAGTAACTCTTGCGCGAGTTTATTGCCGAGCGCTTCACCTTCTTCAACAGGGCCGGTGATTTCACTTTCTATCATTTCACTACCATCGACAGAGCCAACTAAGCCACGTAAGTGGATATTTTTACCATCAGCAGAAATAACACCATAGCTACCGATAGGAACCTGGCAACCGCCTTGTAATGCTCTATTCATTGCACGTTCTGCAAGAACACGAATACGGGTGGTAGCACATTCTAATGGTGCTAATAAGGCTTTAATTGTCGCATCATCATTACGACATTCAATGCCAACAGCGCCTTGGCCATTTGCAGGAAGCATTTCTTCTGGTTCGATAAACTGTGCAATACGCTCGCTCATTTCTAAGCGAATTAGGCCTGCAGCGGCTAATATAATAGCGTCGTACTGACCTTCATCTAATTTTCTTAGGCGGGTATTTACATTGCCACGTAAATCACGAATATCTAAATCAGGGCGGCTTGCTTTTAATTGACACTGACGGCGTAAGCTTGAGGTGCCAACAATAGAGCCTTGTGGTAAATCACTTAATGATTTGATGGTATTAGAAACAAAAGCATCACGGGGATCTTCACGAGGACAAATGACTTCTAATCCTAAGCCTTCTGGAAAATCGACAGGAACATCTTTCATTGAATGAACAGCAATATCAGCACGGTCTTCAAGCATTGCTACTTCAAGCTCTTTAACAAATAAACCTTTACCGCCGACTTTGGCTAAAGGCGTGTCTAAAATGATGTCGCCTTTCGTTGTCATAGGCACTAATTCAACATTAATACCGTCATGAAAATGCTCAAGTTGCGCTTTAACATATTCTGCTTGCCATAAGGCGAGGGCGCTTTTACGCGTGGCAATTCGTACTGTAGTGTTATTCATTCGATTTATCCAAATATATAATTATTACTGTGCTGAAAGCGTTAATTCAGTTTCAGCTTGCGTGCTTACAGCATTTGATAAAAACTGCCAAAACTCTTCACCGCTGCGTTTGTCTGTCCAACTATCATTATTCAGGACAAAATGGTGGCCATTGAATTTTGTTGCTACCCATATTTCATGCAAGGGTGCTTGCTTGTTTATTATCACTTTGCTGTTATTTTTAAAAGTCAGCGTTAATAACCCGCCAACTCCTTCGTAATCTATGTCGACACCAGAGTCTTCAATCGCCTCTTCTATAGCGAGAAGAAGTGCTTCGGCGATCAAGTTGTATTGGCTATCGTTCATTGCTTATCCTTTAAATACATTATTTGTCTAAGTGAGTATAATTGTTGATAAGCATGTGAGTATAATAGCAATCAGACAAAATAAATATAGATACAGAGCGGTTAAGTTAAGCTAAAAAGCTTGATTTAAACGACTTTCATGGCAAAAAACCATCATGCGTACCAATAGACTTCATTACTTACATCAAAAGCTACATCAAAAGTTAAAGCTTAAATCAATTTTACTGACCTTTGTTGCTGTCACTTTTTTATCTGCGTGTGGCATTAAAGGTGATTTGTACCAAACACCTGAGCAAGCGGTTACTTCAAAAACTGAAACGGTAGCGCAAAGTGATGAAAGCCAAGAGAAAAGTATAAGTAAAAGTGTTGAGTCGCAAGATAAATCGGTGACTACGCTTGATGAATCACAAAAAAAACAAGCCGTTCAACAGCCTATTGAGCAAATAGAACAAGCTACTAACCAGTCAACAGATCAAGTTAAAGAGCAACAATAATGTTAGTCAATTTTTCTAAAATGCATGGTTTAGGTAATGACTTTTTAGTGCTTGATAATGTCACACAAAATGTTTTTTTATCGCCAGAACAAATCACTAAGTTTGCTAACAGAAACTTCGGTGTCGGCTTTGACCAACTATTAGTGGTTGAGCCTCCTTATGATCCAGATTTAGATTTTCATTACCGTATTTATAATGCCGATGGTAGTGAAGTAGGACAGTGTGGAAATGGCGCTCGCTGTTTCGCAAAGTTTGTCCGTATGAAAGGTTTATGCAATAAACATAAGATAAAAGTTTCTACCAGCACAGGTAAAATGAACTTACATATAGAGCGTGATGGTAATATTTCAGTCACTATGCCGGTGCCACAATTTGAACCAAAAAAAATCCCTTTTACTGCACAAAAAACAGAAGGTACTTATATTCTGCGTAGTGAAAGTGAAACGGTATTATGTGGTGCTGTCTCAATGGGTAACCCCCATTGTGTAGTGACTGTCGATAGTGTTGCAGAAGCTGATGTTGAATCACTCGGGAAAGAATTATCTGTACATGAGCGTTTCCCCGAAGATGCTAATGTCGGTTTTATGGAAATTGTTAGCCCTAATTATATTAAATTAAGAGTGTATGAACGTGGAGCAGCAGAAACGTTAGCATGTGGTAGCGGTGCTTGTGCAGCCGTTGTTATTGGTTATATGCAGAAAAAACTAGCGAAACAAGTCACCGTAGAACTGCCAGGTGGAAAATTACGAATATTTTGGCAAGGACCGGGTCATCCAGTGAAAATGTCTGGACCGGCAACACACGTATTTGATGGTCAAATATCGATATAATCCGCTACTTTCCCAATCCCTTATTAGTAATAGTATCCAATGAAAGAAGAACCTAGCAAGATGAATGATGTACAACAAGCTATCAATAGCGATGATATCCCATTAACGGATGAGTTAGTGGTAAGTTACTTACAAGATAACCCTGAGTTTTTTAATCGCAATAACAGCTTAATGACTGGCTTAAGGCTCAATGATGAGCAACGTGGGACTGTTTCTTTAGTGGAACGTCAACAACAGCAACTGCGTCAAAAAGTCTATGGATTAGAAGATGAGATTACTCAGTTAATGTCAGTAGCTAACCATAATGAGCAGTTATTTGTGCTTTATAGTGATCTATATTTACGCTTACTGGATTGTCAATCAGCGGAAGAATTACTCGATTGTTTACATCAAGCGACAACAGAATTGTTATCTTTATCCTCGTTTAAATTGTGGTTAGTTTCAGGAAATAACACCGAGGTGGCTCACCATAGTTTGTCGACTAATGATTGTGCTGGCGTTATGCAAAACCGCTTAACTAACGACGAGTACTATTTTGGTCGTTTGCAAGAAAGTGAACAAACCCTGATTTTCTCTAAGCCATGCTTAGGCTCAGTAGTATTGATTAAACTAACTCATGATGAACAAGCAGTTGGATTTTTAGCGATTGGTAGTGAAGACGCTCATCACTTCGACCCGCGTATGGATACCTTATTACTTAATCAGTTCAAACGCTTAGTTGCCAAGTTATTACACCAACAGTTATCAATGTAAGAATTCTAAGGATTATGTGAGACTATGCAATTTTACCGACGTTTAACCGCGATTAAAGCCATTAGTTTTGATTTAGATGACACCTTGTATAATAACCGACCAATAATGCAGTCGGTTGAACAGCAAATGGCGCATTACTTTACTGAAAAGTTTGCCATTTTATTACCTGAGCTACTCGTTGAACCAAAGCAGGTCTTTAATCGACGTTTTTGGGCACCGTATCGACAACAAGCGATAAAAGCACATCAGGATATTTCTCACGATGTGGTAAGACTGCGTTTTGAAAGTTATCGTTTAGGTTTGCTGGCGCATAATCTCTCTGCAGAAGCAGCGAGAAAAGAAGCACAAGCGGGCTTAGATTATTTCATTAACTTACGAAGTGATTTTACCGTACCCAAAGAAAGCCATGAACTCTTAGCGAGTTTAAGTAAAGCGTTTCCGTTGGTCTCAATCAGTAATGGTAATGTAGACACCAGAGCCCTGGGCATTGATCATTATTTTCAACATATTTATCATGCCGGTTTTCAAACAGGCAATTGTCATGATGAAAGTGAACATTTGCTAAAACAAAAACCTGAAACCGATATGTTTTCCTTAGTTTGTCAGCAACTCGATATTTTACCTGAACAGTTATTACATGTCGGAGATTGTGGTTTTGCCGATATTCATGGTGCATTAAATGCCGGTTGCCAAACTGCTTGGTTACCGCAATACGGTGTGGGTAAAAGCCTACAGCAAATACCTCATATTGAATTAAGCCTAGTAAGCGACCTGTCACAACTAATTCGAAAAGCTTAAGTATTTGATAGATTACCAAATTGAGCGGGTACTGTAATAATAAACAGTAAAATGCACTCCTGCTCTTAAATAGTGATATACTTTTGCTTTTTATGTACTGATATCTACTTCAATAAATTACGTCACCTCAACTTCGCCACCTAAATAAAGGTTATTCCTATGGACGTTTCAGAATTACTCGACTCTCTCAATGATAAGCAACGTGATGTTGTTGCAGCCCCAAAGCAAAACATGCTTATTTTAGCTGGCGCTGGCAGTGGTAAAACTCGAGTATTAGTGCAACGTATCGCCTGGTTAATGCAAGTTGAGGGGATCTCATCGCACAGTATTTTAGCGGTAACCTTTACTAATAAAGCAGCGGCAGAAATGCGTGCTCGAGTAGAACAAGTGACCAATGGTAATACCCACGGCATGTGGATTGGTACTTTTCATGGCTTGGCACATCGTTTATTAAGAATGCATTTCCAAGAAGCTAATTTACCGCAAAGCTTTCAAGTATTAGATAGTGATGATCAACTTCGTTTGATTAAACGTATTGTTCGTTCATTAGAGTTAGATGAGAAAAAATGGCCACCTAAACAATTTGTTTGGTATATCAATGGTAAGAAAGATGAAGGTTTGCGCCCTCAACATATTGATGCTCAGTTCGACCCGACGGAAGAATTGTTTGTTAAAGTTTATAAAGCCTATCAAGAAACCTGTGACAGAGCTGGTTTAGTTGATTTTGCCGAGCTGTTGCTTCGTGCCCATGAATTATGGTTGAAAAATCCAGCACTATTAGATCATTATCAGCAACGGTTTGGCCATATTCTAGTAGACGAATTTCAAGATACCAACGCCATTCAATATGCTTGGCTTACTATGCTGGGCAAAGCTCGCAGTAAGGTGATGATTGTTGGTGATGACGATCAATCAATCTATGGCTGGCGTGGCGCTAAGATTGAGAATATCGAACGTTTTTTACAAGAATATGATGACGCGAAAACTATTCGTCTTGAGCAAAATTATCGTTCAACCGCTAACATTTTGAAATCAGCTAACCAATTAATCTGCAATAACAACAATCGCATGGGTAAAGAGTTGTGGACTGATGGAGAAGCGGGCGAAAAAATCTCAATTTATACTGCTTTTAATGAAATAGATGAAGCGCGCTTTATCGCTGGCCGTATAAAACAATGGCGTGACGATGGAGGAAAACTTGATGAAATAGCCATATTGTATCGCTCAAATGCACAATCACGCTTACTTGAAGAAGCGTTATTGCAAGGACAATTGCCTTATCGAATTTACGGTGGTCAACGATTCTTCGAACGACAAGAAATAAAAGATGCGCTTGCTTACATGCGTCTTATTAATAATCGTGATGATGATGCGGCCTTTGAGCGTGTTATCAATACGCCTACGCGTGGTATTGGTAATCAAACCTTGTCATTAGTGAGAGACGCAGCACGGGGTTTGGAAGTAACAATGTGGCAAGCTTGCCAGCAAATGTTAAAAGCAGAGCAATTAAAGGGTAGGGGCGCTAAAACGATCACTGCCTTTATTCAACTTATCGAACAATTAGAAGATGATACGACTAACTTAGATTTAGATCAGCAGGCGAACTTTATTATCAACCACAGTGGTTTAAAGGCCATGTATCAGGCTGAAAAAGGTGAACGTGCTGCACAGCGTATTGAAAACTTAAATGAGCTAGTCACCGCATGTCAAACCTTTGAAAGCGATCCTGAGTTAGCGGAAGAGCAAACCCCGTTAACGGCATTTTTAACCCATGCGGCATTAGAATCTGGTGAATCTCAAGCAGACGAATTTGAAGCCGCAGTACAGTTGATGACAATGCACTCAGCTAAAGGCTTAGAGTTTCCTTTGGTCTTTATTGCGGGTCTTGAAGAAGGTATGTTCCCTTCGCAACAGTCGGTTGAAGAAATTGGCCGTTTAGAGGAAGAACGTCGCTTGTGTTATGTCGGCATGACCAGAGCGATGAGCAAACTCTATTTATGCCACGCCGAAAGTCGCCGTTTATATGGACAAGAAAAATTCCATAAAGCGAGCCGATTTTTACGAGAATTACCTGAAGATTGTATCGAAGAAATTCGCATGCAGTCTCAGGTAAAGCGTCCCAGTAAAGTAGGTAAATTTTCAAATACCTTTACACTTGAAACCTTTGAAAATACTGGCTTTAAGTTGGGGCAGCAGGTTAAGCATGCTAAGTTTGGTGAAGGTGTGGTCCTTAACTATGAAGGCAGTGGTGCTCAATCACGTATTCAGGTGAATTTCGCCGATGTTGGTAGCAAGTGGTTGGTGGTGGAATACGCTAATTTACAAGCGGTTTAACTGTTGAGAGAGTACTCGTCTATTCGGGGACTTGTTGCATAGTGGACCTATCAGCCAAAAATTAGCTTATTTAAAAATCAGAAGGTAGCGTGATGTCTCAAAGATTATTAATAGTAGAAGACAGTAAACCTATAGCGACTGTTATCAAACAGATAGCGCGTTCGTTAAAGTTTGAGGTGGTTATTGCTACTGATTTAGCGCAGGTAGAAAACATCTTATCAACAGATACTGATTTTTTTGCAGCGACTATTGATTATGCCTTACCTGATACGCTAGATGGTGAGGCGATAGCTTGTGTCTTATCCCATGGTATTCCTAGCATCGTTATGACAGGGAAAATGGATGATGAAACTCGCCAGAAAATATTATCACAGCCAGTTATTGATTATATTCCAAAAGAAAACAGTCAAGCCTTCCTCTATTTAAAGCGTGTTTTACACTGGCAACAAACCAATAATAAAAACACCATTTTGGTGGTCGATGACTCATCTTCTGCGCGAAACCATATTGTAGAGTTATTAAAACGCCGTAATTTTAATGTCATTACCGCTAATAATGGTGTGCAGGCTTTAGAAAAACTTGCTCAGCATAAAAATATTAAAATGGTCATCACTGATTTAGAGATGCCGGCAATGGACGGTATTGAGCTGACCAATGAAATACGCCGTGTCTATACCCGTGAGCAATTAGCGGTAATAGGTATTTCAGGCGCGAGTAATGGTATTCATTCAGCGCGCTTTATAAAAAATGGCGCCGATGACTTTTTACGTAAACCTTTTTGCCCTGAAGAATTCTATTGTCGTATTACTCAAAATATCGAGAGTTTAAATAACATTGCTAAAATTCAGCATGCAGCTAACACCGATTATTTAACCGACCTTGCTAATCGCCGCGCTTTTTTCCGTAGTGCTGAGTCTCGCATCAAAGAATATATCAATAAAAAAGTACCTTATTGTTTAGCTATGATAGATGTCGACTTTTTTAAGAAGGTAAATGATACCTATGGCCATGATAGTGGTGATCAGGTATTAAAAGTCATTGCACTTTATATGCGTAAACATTTTGGCGCCGGACTTACCGCTCGTTTGGGCGGTGAAGAGTTTGCCGTACTGTTACATGGCTTAGATGCTGATTATTTACATAATAAATTAGATGACTTTAGACGAGAAATTGCGGTGTCTTCTATTCCCGCGGGCGATACGTCAATATCTATTACGTTAAGTTTAGGGGTGGTTTTTGATAGCGAAGATGAGCTCTCTAAGCAAATGAATGAAGCCGATAATGCGTTATACGCAGCAAAAGAAAATGGTCGCAATCAGATCGTCGTCTTTGGTGCTGAACTAGACGATTAGATAGTCTTGGCCGATTAATACAAAGAATATTATAAAGTCAGTGAATAAAAAATAGCGCTTTTTCAAGCGCTATTTTTTTTGCAATCTCATATACCTATGAATCACTCAGGTATCCTCAAACTCGCATACTTGAAGTCTCATGGGTATAAATTTCGGCTTAAGTACGCTTTTTAAATGAGTCTAGGCTATAAAGCGCTAACGCTGCCCAAATAAATACAAAGGTGATTAACTCAGCACTTTTCATGGTTTCTTGATAATAAAACGTCGCCAACAAAAACATAATACTTGGCCCCAAGTATTGAAAAAAACCTAAGGTCGACAGTGCTAATCTTTTAGCCGCGATAGTAAAAAACAATAGAGGTGCCGTTGTCACTATGCCCGCCATTATCAAGGTAAAGTTTAAACTGGCGGCATTTATTGCCATATTACTGGTGCTGCTTTCGACAAAGAAAAACCAATAAATAAGAGCTATAGGTAGCATCATCAATGATTCAATGAATAACCCGATGAAGGAATTAATCGGGAGTTTCTTTCTAATTAATCCATAAATTGCAAAGGTACTTGCTAAAGCAAGTGAGATAATTGGTAAAGTACCTAAAGCAATGAGTTGTACCAATACTCCAACAAGCGCTAAACCAACTGCTATTAATTGGTTTCGACGCAAACGTTCATGAAAAAATATCATGCCGAGAATGACATTAAACAGGGGGTTAATGTAATAACCTAAGCTAGCATCCAGCAAATGATTGTTGTTTACTGCCCAAATGAACAGAAACCAATTCACTGCAAGAAAGCTAGCCGATAAAGATAATTGCAATAATATTTTAGGCTGCTGGAAAATAGCCACTAGCTGTGACCATTTTTTCATCACAATAATCATCACTAACAAAAAGACTGTTGACCAAATCACTCTGTGCATCATTATCTCACCGGGCTCAATTGCGGTGAGTAATTTAAAATATATTGGTGCAAAACCCCAGAGCAGATAGGCACTTAGCGCACTTAGTGCACCATTGCGGTTGCTGTTTTCTTCAAGTTGATTTATGGCTGATGCGCTCATGAGTATTTGTTCATAGTTATAAGGTATAAAAAGAGCGAGGATAATAACACGACATGAAGCGGTTCAAGTATTTAAAGCTAAGTGGTGATTTTTCACCGCGTAAACTTGTCAGTACTCCCCCAGTTTTATTTGATTAACACGATGATTTTACTCGGGTTATAAAAAAAAATTTCTGTACTAGGTTTTCATGGCTACGCTGAGTTAAAATAGCGGCATTACTCATAAGAAAATTAGTCGACACCTTCTTGAATTCCTCCGTTGCCAATGCCCAAACCAGTGCAGAAATCAGTACAGAACTGAGTGCAGAAAATAATGCCTTATTACTCGATACCTTAAAGCATTATTTTGGCTATGAGAGCTTTCGTGAGGGACAAGCTAAAATTATCAATAGCTTGTTGCAAGGGCAGGACTCCTTAGTCTTAATGCCTACCGGTGGTGGTAAATCTTTATGCTATCAGCTACCCGCGGTACTGTTACCCGGTGTTACTGTTGTTGTATCGCCGCTGATTGCCTTAATGAAAGACCAAGTAGATGGCTTAACTAGGCAAGGGATCTCCGCTGCCTTTATTAATTCAAGTTTGGAACAAAGCGAAATCAGTGATATTTTCGCTCGATTGGGACGAGGTGAAATTAAATTGCTGTATGTTGCCCCTGAGCGCCTCACTAATTATTACTTCTTACAAAGTTTGAACCAACTGCCATTGAGCTTATTTGCTATTGATGAAGCACACTGTATTTCTCAATGGGGTCATGATTTCAGACCCGCGTACACCAAGCTACAGTGCTTAAAACAAAATTTTCCCACAGTGCCCGTTATGGCGTTAACTGCAACGGCAGATGTGACTACTCGTAAAGATATTTTGAACCAACTTGCGCTGCCAAATCCTTATATTCATCTTGATAGTTTTGACCGGCCCAATATTCGTTTTACGCTAGCGCCTAAATATAATGGCGAAAAGCAATTGTTGGGTTATATCAAAAAGAAGGGTGAAGATAGCGGTATTATTTATTGTAACAGCCGCTGGCAAGTAGAAAAACTAGCTAAGTATTTAGCTGCCAGTGGCATAAACTGCGCTGCTTACCATGCAGGACTAGAAAACGAAATTCGTTCTCTAGTACAAGAAGGGTTCACCAAAGATAATATTCAAATAGTGATCGCTACCGTTGCTTTTGGTTTAGGTATCAATAAACCTAATGTGCGTTATGTGATACATTTTGAGCCACCTCGTACTTTAGAGTCTTATTATCAAGAGATTGGCCGTGCGGGTCGTGACGGTTTAAATGCAGAAGCGCTATTTTTGGTTGATGATAAAGATGTCGCGCGTATTAAAAAACGTATTAGTGAAGGCGATAATCCGCAGCGAGTGAATGTTGAAATGCAACGTTTTGCTGCCATGGATGCCTTTATTGATGCGCAAACGTGTCGTCGGCAGGTGGTACTGAATTACTTTGCCGAATATACCGAAAAAGGCTGTGGAAATTGCGATATTTGCTTAGACCCACCAAGTCAGTTTGATGGCACCATAGAAGCACAAAAAGTACTGTCATGCGTGTACCGTGTGGAGCAACAAGGTGATATTAATCATGTTATTGCAGTCTTGCGCGGTGAACTCACTGAAAAAGTTAAGCAGCTAGCGCATGATAAAGTCTCTACTTTTGGTATAGGTAAAGGAAAAACGGTGGGTTACTGGTTCTCAATTATTGGCCAACTAATTCACTTAGGTTATTTACAGCAAGATATCGAACAACAATCTATTTTATGCTTAACACAAGCGTCGGGCGTGGTATTAAAAGCGCAAGAGCCTTTGATGTTAGCAAGCCCGCGTCTGCAAAAAGCCAGTTACTGGCAAGAAAAAAGCCCACAAAAAAGTTATGACCGTGTGTTATTTGCAAAATTACGCGAACTTCGTAAAGCCATTGCTGATGGCGAAGATATCGCACCTTTTATTGTCTTTAATGATGCTACCTTGTCTGAACTGGCACGTATAAAGCCAAAAACATCGCGTGAAATGCTCAGCATTAGTGGTATCGGAGACGTGAAGTTATCCCGTTACGGACAACCCTTTCTCGCGTTAATCAAAGAGCATAAGTAATTAGTTCGTTATCTCACTAATTAATATAGATTTGCACAAATTTGTTAGATATAGATCACTATGTCAGCAAAACTTTTATTTGTTATAGCTTCTCTGACATAGCTCTGAGGTGGGAATAAATTTAATGGAATTGGTATAAGTAATTAATATAGATTTGCACAAAAAAAATGCCGATTAACTAACTAGGATAGTTGACCGGCATTTCTACAAACGACAGATGATAGAGAGTAATACCAATCGAACTAATTTATTGATTACTTAGCGAGAATTAAAAGGCTTAGAGGCAAGGCATTGATTGAAGAGAATGGTTATTCCCTTGTTAAAATCAATAACGCCGCTTGTATGCCTTTTAAACTCGCCCTTCGGGAGCTAATTAGCAAACTGATAACCTCACAAAATGAATGAAATATAGACTAACTATGTTTAACTCATTTTGCTTGTTTTAAGCTTGCTAATATAGCTCTAAGCTGACCAATAAATTAATCCGTTTGGTATCAATTACTCTTTTTCAGCAGCTTCAGTTTGTTCAGTTGATTTATCTTGAGCTTGTTCTTGCTCTTTTTTCTCATCGTGACCTTCGCCACCACAACCACCACAACAACCCATAAATTACTCCAGATAGTTAAAAAATGTAAATAGAATTCATTAGAACTTGTTGAAATAGTACCTGAGTAATTTACTCAAGTACTTGATCGAGATCAGCTTTATCCAATAACATCTAAAATAACTAGCGCGTTATTTCGTTATTTATATGGAATGGTACTACTTAGGTAATGCAGTAAAACCCATGTTAAACAAGGTAAAGGCATAGATGTCAGCGTACTGTTCAATAGTTTTAGAAACTGGCGTACCTGCGCCGTGACCTGCATTGGTTTCAATACGAATTAATGTAGGCGCGTTACCTGCTTGTTTAGCTTGTAATTCAGCAGCAAACTTAAATGAATGTGCTGGCACAACACGGTCATCATGATCACCGGTAGTGACCATAGTCGCAGGATAACTTACACCGGCTTTAACATTATGAACAGGTGAATAACCTTTTAAGTAAGTGAACATTTCTTCACTTTGCTCAGCCGTACCGTAGTCGTACGCCCAGCCTGCACCAGCAGTGAAGGTATGGTATCTAAGCATATCTAATACACCAACAGCGGGTAAGGCAACTTGCATAAGATCAGGACGCTGAGTCATAACAGCACCTACTAATAAACCACCGTTAGAACCGCCATTAATCGCCAAGTAGTCGCTAGAAGTATAATCTTGCTTAATTAAGTATTCACCGGCAGCAATAAAGTCATCAAAAACATTTTGTTTATCTAATTGAGTGCCGGCTTTGTGCCATGTTTTACCGTATTCACCGCCACCACGTAAGTTAGCAACAGCATAAATACCGCCTTGTTCTAGCCATACTGCACGTGAAACACTAAATCGTGGGGTTAAGCTAATATTGAAGCCGCCGTAACCATACAAAATAGTTGGATTTTTACCATTAAGCTCAATACCCTTTTTATAGGTAATGATCATAGGTACTTTGGTGCCATCTTTTGAAGGATAGAATACTTGCTTTGATTCATAAGCATCGCTATCGAATTTAGCGCCAGATTTACGGTAAACGTCACTATTACCTTTATCTATGTTGTAGCTATAGATAGTACCTGGCGTTTTGTAGTTGCTAAATGAGTAATATAAAGTACTTTCGTCTTTATCGCCTTCTAAGGCAGAAGCACTACCAACACCTGGCAAGTTGATTTCACGTACTTGCTTACCTTGATAATCATATTGATAAACTTTAGAAATGGCATCAACCATATACTCAGTAAAGAAGAAACCACCACCCGTTGAAGCGCTTAAAACATAATCTGTTTCAGCAATAAAATCAGTCCAGTTTTTACTGGCTGGTGCTTTAGCATTTACCGTGACTATTTTCTTATTTGGTGCACCTAAGTTAGTAACTAAAAATAATTTATCGCCTTCATTTTCAATGACGTAGGTATCAGCATCAAAGTTATCAGTAATGGTGAGTAATGGGCTATTTGGTTTGGTTAAATCTTTCAGGTAAAGATCGTTACCTGACGTTGAAATTGCACCTGAAATAAGTAAGAAGCGATTATCATCGGTAACGGTACCACCAACATAACGACGCTTTTGTTCAGCGGTATTACCAAAAATAACTTTATCTTCTTTTTGTGGCTGACCTAATACATGGTAATAAAGTTTATGTTGGTCAGTCTTAGCCGACAATTCACTACCTTCTGGTTTGTCATAACTTGAGTAATAAAACCCTTCATTTTTAAACCAAGAAATATCTGAGAATTTAACATCAATCAGAGGAGTCTCTAGTACTTTTTTGGTTTCTACATCAATAATGATGATTTTACGCCAATCACTTCCACCTTCAGAAATAGCATAAGCGGCAATAGAGCCATCTTTTGAGAAGCTTAACTGTCCCATTGAGGTGGTGCCATCTTCACTAAAGGTGTTTGGATCTAAAAACAATTCAGCAGTGCCGCCCTCTTTTTGACGATAAACGACATATTGGTTTTGCAGACCATCATTTTTGTAAAAATAGGAATAATCACCCTTTTTAAAAGGTGCGCCTACTTTTTCGTAGTTCCATAATTCAGCTAAACGAGACTTAAGTTGTCCACGGTATGGAATTTGTGACAAGTAATCGAATGTCACTTTGTTTTCTGCCTTAACCCAAGCGCCTGTTTCTTCACTGCGATCATCTTCTAACCATCGGTATGGGTCTGCAACATCAGTACCAAAAAAGGTATCAACCACGTCACCTTTTTTTGTCACAGGATAACTGATTTTTTGTGTCTGTTTTTGTGCAGCAGCAACTTTATCTGATGTTTGCTCAACACTGTTACCAGTACAACCGGCTAATACGCTAGTGACCAAGATACTGGTCAAGAAAAGGCTTTGTTTCTTCATTTGAGTCTCGCTTGTTGAAGTGACTATTATGTTAGTGAATTCATATGGAATGTTACTAAGCATTCACATTTATTTTACAAATCGTTCTGCAGTGTATCAGAAGAGGGTTTAGCAAGACTATGGCTTACCTCATTGAGTATTGAGGTAAGCAGCAGTATTTTGTTACAGGGTATTACTAATGGGTTTTAGACCACAAGTTAACGATTTTCCAAGCGATTAAAATCAAGTAAACCCGCCGATTTAGGTTGATTGGTTTTATACCAAGCGTGTAATTCATCGGCAAAAATCCAGAACTTAGGATTTGTGCGGCGAATGGCAAATTGGTCTTTAAGTTTACGGTAATCTTGTTCGGTTTTTATCGCGTTTAAGTTACTAACAAACTCACTGAGCTGCGCTTGTTCTACTTTAAAAAAGGCATTGGGATAAGTGCCTACGACACCACGTAGAATGGCTAAATTATCTTCTCTAGGTAGGCGACGATTCTCTTCAGAAAACAAATGGGCAACATTACTGTGTGCGGAATTATTGATTAAACTATAGACTTGGTTGTCATCGCCATTTGATACCATCACATAACTCACTTGTGGTAACAGAGCAACGCTCTCATTAGGTAACTGACTTAAGTTAGCTATGATTTTGTCGGCACTGCTTTGTGCTAATGAAGAAAGGTTAAACTGGCTAACATTGGTATTTTTGGTGTGCTGTCCAACCAATTGAAATAGCTCTTCTTGATGCTTATTGCTTTGATAGTTCATACCTGTTTCTGGTAACTGATAAAAACCGTCTGAGAAAATATAATCTTTAATGTCGTCACCGGTCTCACGGTACCAATACTCATGTATTGCCTTACGTTCATCTTTAGGTAAAAAACTAATGAAATTACTTTCTGCTTCCATTCGTAAAAAATCCATATATAGACGTGTTTTTAATTGATGACTAACACTGCCATAAACATCAAAACCAGCCACTAATAAATAATGAATCCGCTCTAATAAAGGGTAGCTAATTAGCCAAGCTGTTTTAGGCGTAGGACCGACAAAACCCTGTAATACAGAAGCACTGTCAAAGTGTCTGAAGACGGTTAGGCTGGCGTTTGGGTTTCCTTTGCCTGACCAAATCAAATCAAGGTTTAGCTGATTAGGCTGCAAGTTAAGCCCTTCCACATAAGCTAATTTATTTTTAACGTATTCTTGCTGGCTTTTAGCATATTGTCGCCAGTAAAGTAATGATAGGGATTTATCACTGGTGCCAGCCGGTAATTGTAATAACTCTGTATTGGCTTTAATGAATTGTTCGCTAGGGTAATGATCAAAATTATTAGGGCTGAGGAAAAACACCCAAAAATTGTCTTCAATCACATTCAGCGCGATTTGACCACGACAAACAGGGCCTTTGATAAAGTTCATAATAGAGAATTGCGCTTGGTCTAATAAAAACTGATAGCGTGCTTTATCGGGGATCGCCTGAAAGGTCTTAAAGGGATTAGAGGCGTTTGCTAATTGGTAATCAGGCAAAGTAGTTACTGGGTAATCAGGTTGATAGAAAAGTTCTGAAATACGCGCCAATTTACTTTCACCAAACGGGTAGGGCATATGGCGCTTGGCAATAATGGTGTCGTTGTGCTTAATTAATCGATAGTACACTTGAGGTTTATCGACAATGGCATCAGTGCTGCCATCAGCATAAGGGGAATCAAAGGGACGACGAGTAGTAATCACCGCTACTTTTTCACCACTAGGGCTGCTTGAACGAACAAGTTTAAAGTAACTAGATTGTGCTTTATCGAAGTATAAATTGGCTAAATATAAGTGTTCAAATAAATAACGGGCAATCAACTGTTCTTTAGCAGAGCTGCCATTAAGTAACTTTTCCCAGCGATTGATCATTTGTTGTTCTTTAGCATTGGGAGGCACCGAATCTGGCATTATGGCACCACGGGCTATCCAATCAGTTAATTGATCATGCTCAGTTGTTGAGAGTGCCGGTAGCGCATAAGGCATACCACCAAGAGGGTACTTATCCTTATATTGCTCAAACTCTTCTATTGTTGGGCATTGTTGACTTCTATCGAGTGCGACATCAAAACTCTCATTAAGTATTGGCTCACTGGGTAAAGGATGTTGCTTTTTGAGTTGTAACATTTGATAGAACAAGCTGGATTGAGTATTGGCTTGCTCTGTTTGCTGGCGCTCATTAAGTACTGGGAAATAGCCTTGTTGGCGAAGTGGCTCTAAGTTATCTCGTTTCAGTTCAGTTAATTTTGTAAGGCTTGCACTAATATTTGCAGTAAGTAAGCGCTCACCATTATAAACCATTGCTTTATTAGCACCACGCTCAATACCTGCGCGACTTTCCATTTTCAACTGGCAAGGGGCATCGTAACAGCCGTGACAAACAACACAGCGGTTTTCAATAATTGGTTGTATCTGTCTATTAAAATGAATGGCTTCTGCTGTAGTCGCTTTAACTTGAACTAATCTATTTTCAACATTGCTTGGACCATAAAGCTTGTCGAATTCCATAACCCCTAAAGTGGCACAGCCCGAGAGAAATAGAAAAATAAATAGCCATTGAAACTTAACCATGAGAGTCCTTAAATTGGGAGATAGCCCGCTAAGTTTAAGCTATGTTGATGAATACTGTAAAGTTACCATGGGTTCTTATTTTGTATTCGTCAACATCTAAGCGGTTTATCGTTGTTTCCTAATATCGATTTCTTAGCTCAGGCAAGTCGGTATGGTATTGAACAAACTCCACTTCGTAACCATCAGCATCAAGAAAATAGATATTCTCTCTATATTTGTCAGGCGTACCGTCTTTATGAATTGCAAAGCCTGCTTTTTCTATACGCGCTATAGTGCCTTTTAGATCGCTGGTAACATAAGCAAAATGCGCTAAACCTACTTGATGACCCGCTAAATCTCTATTGTCACCGACGCCATTATCAGCAAAGGCTATATATTGATAATCATCACCAAAATGTAACCAGTTTCTTGGTTTTCCAGACCATTCACCTTTATCGCCGCCGCGTACATGCCAGTGTGGAAAAGCCGCACGGTAAAATTGTAAGCTTTTTTCTATGTCTTTAACGACTAAATTAATGTGTTCTAAAGTAATCATAAGTGCTCTCCTGTACGTTTTAACAACGTATCTATCATTAGTAGTGTAGTCTTTTTTACTCTTGGTATTTTTTCTCGACTCGCCAAGGGGGATTTAAGCGATTCTCTCCAGCCCAATAGAGTTTTATTTTGTTGCCGCTAGGGTCCGTTAATATCGCTTCACGCCATAAGTAAGATTGCGAAATGGGCAATTGTTCAAATTCAATACCACGGCTTTGGACCGTTGCTACCCATTCATCCAATTTTTCATGCTCAAAATAGATGGTTGTGCCAGAGCTCAGTTTATTTTGTGTATTACTTAATGAGTCTGTCTCAGCTAAGCTTAATGAAAAAGTAGCGCCCTCATCTGGGCATGCGAACCGTGCATAATGGGGTGTATCTACAATGTGTAAAAAACCTAAACGACGGTAAAATTCAGTACTTTCGTCCATATTAAGAACGGTAAGGGTGACTTGATTTAAATTCATAATATCTCCTCGTTAATTTGATCTTGTTCTGTGCAATCTAGTTCAATTCATTTTGTTGGTGAGCTTACATGCCGTATTGATATAAGTGTTCATTGTCATACGTGCTGACTTGCAGGGTTTCACGTAAAGATTTCATCGCTTGGCTGTAATGCAATAAGGTATGCAAACTATAACCAATACGATGACGAATACGTTTATCACGACGAGCTATAGCAATACTTTGCTGAAGGTTGGTCTCATTGACTGTATTTAGAATCTCTTCAACATTTCGAATAATAAGGTGGTCGGGTATAGCGACTAATTTGTTATTTGAAAAAGCATTCATTCTTAATTCTGCAATGGGATAAGCACCGCTAATTCCATTAACGACAGAGACCAACAACACGGGTTTGTGACCAATATCTGCAGCGTCAGACATCATTAATAAATTTTTCAATAATGGCGAAGCAGTCCCGCCCCATTCTGGAGTAATAAGAATTAGTGCATCCATTGTTTGTAATTGGCTATTGATGGCCAACCAGTCACTATTGTCATTTTGCTTGCTACTCTCTTCGCCGTCCCATAGGGGTAATCGCTGTTTACACAATTCAATATGGCTCGTTTTACGAAATTTATTACTGCTGTTAGTCAGGTATTTAGCGACCTTTGCACTTTGTGATTCGATTCGTTGACTGGCACTGATAATAAGTAAATTCATAATAATTCTCGTCGTTTTCTTTAGTAAAGCGTTTTATTTATTAAGTAAAGTAAACGCTTTACTTAATAAGGTCAAGTTAAATATAAACAAAAAACTTTACTAAATATTGTGCTAAGCGATGAAACTATGGTAAAAATGCTTAATAATAATGATATATACCCGTTATCGTTCAAGATGCAGGTTTCAGAGTTCTTGATCAATCTCAATTCAAGACGCTGTGGTGAAATAATGGTTGTTCCATTATAAGTCACAGCAACGATGTAGTGATGTTGCTCAAGCACTTCTTTGATGGGTTTAAAATCACTTTATACGGCGTTAAATAATAAAATCATAGAATGACTATGCTTAAATTATTTGCCTTATCAAAAGTGGTTTTAATTCCCACTGAAATCCTGCACTTTGATTGGTAATGGGTATATCCCTTCTTCCTGCCGGAGATCTAATGAAAACACATGAAAAAATAATTCAGTTATTAAAGACCCAAGGGCCTTTAACAGCAAAAATACTGGCAAGTGAATTGGGTCTCACTACTATGGGGATCCGTCAACATGTACAAGGACTGGAAGATTCGGGTGATGTGGTTTTTAAGGATGAAAAAGCTGCTCGAGGCAGACCTACCAGATATTGGTCATTAACTGATAAAGGCAACAGCCGCTTTGCTGATCGTCATGATGAATTAACTGTGCAGTTACTTGATTCAGTTATTACACTCTTTGGTGATGACGGTATGGAAAAGTTAATCAGTCACCGAGAAGAAACGGCGATGACAAATTATACCTTAGCGTTAGCCGATCGTTATGGTGTGCAAGAAAAACTGCAAACCTTAGCAAAATTACGTAGCGATGAAGGTTATATGGCAAGCGTTGAAGAGCATGATGGCATTTTTTGGTTAATGGAAAATCATTGCCCAATTTGTGCTGCAGCAAGTAAATGTTTGAGTTTTTGTCGTTCAGAATTGCAAATGTTTCAAACGCTAATGAATGATATTGCCGTAGTGAGTCGAGAAGAGCATATTATTGATGGAGCAAGGCGTTGTGCTTATAAAGTCATACCTGTTTAGTAGCAATAAACCTTGTCGCCGTAAATTCAATGAATTTGTCAAAAGTACGAAATAATGGGAGTTATTTCGTACTTAAAAAACTCTTCTTATTAAGCACTTTCAGTATGATAGTGACGTAGGGCATGTTCTTTTTGGCGTCCCTGACTAAAGGCAGTAACACGCTTTAAATAACCAATAACACGCGTTCCGTGATCGATGTTTTCACTGCCGCAACTTGAACAGAGATGTAAAGTGCGCTTATCTATTTTGTCACACTCATTACAAATCGTAATCTTCACATTGATGCAGAAATAATTACACCCGGTAGCAGCCGCTACATTGAAGAGTTTCAGGTAAGCATCAGTAGAAAGCGACTCATCTAAATTTAGATGCAGTGCCGAACCTCCATCAAGGTATTGCGTCATTTCTTGACCATGCATTACAAACTTATCGATATGATTTGTTGCTTCATCTTCAACGACATAAAAATAAGAGTTATAACACTCGCGGCTTACTTGGTAGCCATCTTTCTTATCCCATTTAGCATTTTTAATACCGAGGTTTTCAGCAGGCACGAACTCGGTATTAAACATATAGCCAAATTCTTTCTTAGCGGCTTGGTTCGCTTGGTAAATTACTTTTAAGTGTGTACTAACAAATTGCTTATATTCTTCATTATTGCCGACTTTAATTTGGGCAAACTCAGCCGCTTCAGCCATACCATTAATACCTATGGTAAGAAATTGCTTATCAAGTGAAATAAACCCAGCGTCGTAAACGGATAATGCGCCTTGCGCTTGATACTCTTGCATCAATTTTCGATAAGCAACTTGGTATTTTTGTATTTTTTCTATTTCTGTTTTTAAATCTCGACCGTCTTGCACTAAACGATTCATATTAACAGTAATTACATTAATTGAGCCTGTGGCAACACCACCAGCACCTAAGGTATAAGAAAAAGTATTGTCAGAAATTTCATTACGTAATCGACAGCATGAGGCTAGTGAATCGGCACTGTCAGATAAGTAGATAAAAAAGGAATTACCTTCAGCTTTTTGTTGAGCGAGTTTACGGGCAAAATCTAGGTCTTTACACTGGCCATTTTCAGTTAGCATTGCCGCGGTAACTACAGGGAAGGTAAGTACTGCTTGTTCACGCTCCTTATTGATCCAGCCGAGGAAGAATTGTTGTAGCTGGTCAACGGTCTGCCAATTAGGTTTACTAAAATCAGGGAAAACAAATTCGCCAAACATTGAAGCAAAGTAATGTTGATCAAATAATGAAATGTTCCAAAATACACTCTGGTATCCACGAGCCGCCGCTGGTTGATTGATAGCATAAACCACATGTTGTAAGTGATTTTCTATCTCAGATTTATGCGTACTTAGATAATCATTACCGTATTCAAGGCGAGCAAAGTAATCAAAATAGGTGAGAAACTCAACAGTCGCAACCGCACCAGCAAATTGCGCTGAAATAGCAAAAATAAGGTTCACAAAAGAGCCACAGAAAGATTCTAAATGCTTAGGTGCTTTAGACTCACCGCCTAACTTAGTTAAGCCGTCTAATAAAAAGGGGTACATGCTAATTGAGGTACAATATGGCTTTAAACTGGTCTCATCGTGCACGTAAATTTCATGATCTTCAATTTGACGTAAATACTCTTTGGCCAAGTCAGCATCAAAAGTATCGCGTATTTTGTCATGCACTAACGCGCGATTAATTTGCACAAAACAATCTTTTAATAACTCAGCTTCTAACGTCGCAATGTTTTTATGGCTGACGTTGGCATTGGCATCCATTTTTGAGCCATCTGCTGCATTTTTTGCTGAAAAATATTGTTTGATAAAATCTTTTTTATTGGTGATCTGTTCTTCGTTAAGCCGCAACATTGTTAGCTCCTTGAGTAAATTGATAAGGTTCGAAAGTACTAATCTCAAAAGCACTAGTCTCGAGAGAATTAGTCTTAAAAGAGTTAGTTTCTAAAATAGTAGTTTGAGAATGACTAGCATCGACGGTATTAACCTTGAAGGTATTCACATCGATAGCTTTGTTAAATAAATGGTTTAACTTTTCACCTGAGATGACATTACGAAAAACTTGATTGGTTGTCGGGCTATCTAGGCCACCTAACGTTTCATGCCAAGCACCCGTTTTTAAAAAATTAAGGTGTTGAGAAATATTTATATCAATATGTTTTTCGCCAGAGTAGAGGCAAGTTTTAAGGCCATGATTTTTAGCGATGATCAGCTTTTCAATTAAAGCGTTGGCTTGCCATTCACCACCAAAAAACACCACACAACTGATTAGGCCTTGATACTTTTTAAGCCACTGGGTGAAGTTTGTATTGGTGAGTAACACGCCATTATCTTCTTGCCATAACTCAGTGCTGTGGCAACCTTTGCAGCCGACCTTACAGCCGGTAATACTAAAGCACAGGCTAATTTCATTAGGCACTTCTTGGAAGACAACACTCGGAGTAATACAGTTAAAAGTCATACGTCACCTATATATAGATGTTATTGTTTTAATAAGCACAATATATAGTATTTCGGGGTGGTGGCTTGTTGATTTAGATCAAGATAACTTGTGGTAATAAAATAATTAAGCACAATATATAGTGTATTTTTTTATTATTAGATCAATATATAGTGATTGTTATTGGATGTATAATGCAGATTCAGCTAATGATTAGTGAATTAATCTCAGCATTGATAGCAGAAAGAAGGGAAATTAATGGGTATGAAAAATAGTGTTTTCAGTACCCATTTATTAATTTTAACGTTGGCTATTTCATTTCAGTGCAGCTGTCTGATCAAGCGCTCTGAGTTCTGGCTGTTTTTTCCGATCTCCTAACTCTGAAACAAGCATTCCAGCAAGAATTAATCCAGCACCGATCATGCCTTTTTCACCAAGCACTTCGTCCAAAAATACCCAAGCGGCAATGCAAGCGAAGACAGGCTCTGCAGCAAAGATAAGCGCTACTTTATGAGGTTTTAGTAATGTCTGACTTACTGATTGAGCCCAGAAAGCATAAGCGGTTCCCAAGATCCCTGATACTAAAATGGCAAATATCATCAAAGGGGTAAACAGTTGTTGATACCAACTAACGGGCTCGGCATCCTGATAATAAAAAACAGGGTCAGGACCAATGAATATAGCTATCGTACTGTAAATAGAGACTGCAAAAATTTGTACAATACTTAATGGGATGATGGGTAAGTTATCGACGAAGCGGTCAGTCATAATGATATGGCCAGCAAAACCAAAGGCGCAGATCAACACCAGAATATCACCTTTATTAAATACTAACTTGTCTCCTATGGTTAACATATAGAGACCCGCTGTTGCGGTAACAACGCCTATCCATACTGACTTAGGAACAACATTTCGAAAGATTAAAAAACCTAATACAGGAACAAGAGGCACACACAGACCGGTAATAAAACCAGCATTAGTCACTGTGGTAAAACGCATTCCTTCAGTCTGAGTATAAAAACCAATAAAGAGGAAAAAGCCCAGTAACATACCTGACCTTATTAAGAGGACATAATCGATAGGCTTAGAGTTACCTTTGTTTTTCTTTTGCACAAACCAAAGCAGAGGTAACATCGACAGTGTCGCCACAGCAAAGCGAATAGCATTGAAAGTATTCGTTGGCATCACTTCAATCGCAAGATCAATTGGGACAAACTCTACCCCCCAAATAAAGCAGACGATAAGTAGCAAGATAGTTGCAATGCGAGGTGAGGTAACTGTCATAGATAAGCTCTTTTTGCTCCTTATTTAGGAGCAGATAAATTGAGGACCGTATATTATACAAAAATAGCTACTTATACCAAGTCCATTGAGTTATTTCCCACTCAGCGAGAATTAAAAGGCTTAAAGGCAAGGCATTGATTGAAGAGAATGGTTATTCAGGAAAATATACTCCTGCATTCTCTAATAAGCTGCATCTATGCAGCGTCCTTATCAAAATCAATAACACAGCATGTAAGCCTTTACTTTTTATTTGGTACTCGCCCTTGGGAGCTTGTCAGAAAAGCAATAAATGACTATACCAACAAAAATTTTGCTTGTTATGACTCTTCTGACATAGCTCTGAGGTGGGAATAAATTTAATGGAATTGGTATTAACAAGTAAAGCCTAGGTTAAGCATATCTAAAAGTTTAAGCCATAACCCACGTTTCCCGCCATTAGCATCAGCTTTTTCTAGCGCCTTATGAGTCAGATATACGCCAATCCAACGAAGTGGCTCTGGTGCCCATGGTATTGGTTTTTTCTTTACAAATTGCATGTCGAGAATTTCACTTGGCTTATAGCCCAATAGTTCGATACCTATTCTGGCACCAAATCGAGAAGCGCCAACCCCCAAACCGGTGTAACCGATAGCCCATGCAACGCGTCCATCATAAGCAACGCCTGGCACCACACAAAAACGAGTAGAAGTTGCAATAATACCGCTCCAGCGATGGGTGAATTTAATCCCTTTAAGTTGAGGAAATGTTTCAAAGAATTCTTCAGACAATTGCGCAAAGCGTTCAGGAATGTCGGCATAACTCTGATCTATGCCGTTGTTAAAGTAATAACGCACAGCGCCGCCGCCGCCCCAAGTAATACGATTATCTTTAGTGAAACGATAATAGTGGAACATGTTGGCATGATTAGAGAGCGCATGACGTGACTTATGCCAGCCAATTGAATCTAACTGTTCTTGGCTTAATGGTTGAGTTGCTATTTGGTAATCCCATACCGGAATAATTGACCGGCGTGCTTGACCTATGGGGTTACGGTAGGCATTGGTTGCCATCAATACTTTATCGCTGATAATCTTGACGTCAGAGCAGGTGACTTCCATTTTATCTTGGCCCAGTTTTTTAAGGCTTGTCAGTGGTGTTTCTTCATAAATACGTACGCCAAGCTCCAGAATTACGCGCTTTAATCCCCAACACAAACGGGCAGGGTCGACTACGCCATCTTGTCCTCCGCGATACCATAAACCCGCTAAATAGGTAGGTGAATTGACCTGCGCCTGCATTTCTTCTTGGTTAAACCAGACAACATCTTCGCCTTGGGCTTTTTCAGACTCGTAGGTAGCACGCAGTGCATCTACTGATGCTTGGTCAGTTGCGACAGACGTTTCACCAACTTTTTCATAACGGGCATCAATATTATAGTGTTCAAGTGTCTCAATAAATTCTTTTAGATTTTGTTGTCCCAATTGATGCAGTTTATCTGCCTCGCCAGGAAATTGATGATCGGTATTGGTTTCTCCATGCGCTAAACTTGAACTTAAAAAACCACCGTTTCGCCCTGAAGCACCGTCAGATATTGTCGTTTTCTCGATCAAGATAATGTCGGCATCGGGCTGGCGCTCTTTTGCTTGAAGGGCGCCCCATAAACCAGTAAAACCACCACCAACAATTAATAGCTCGCAGCTCGTATCTGCTGACAAGGCGGGTAAAGTTTCTGGTCGAATATCCTGATCATGCCAAAGGGGACAATATTTCGAATCTTTTAATGCATCAAGGTGCTGTTTCATCATTCACTCTCATAAGAATTTTGTTATATTTTAGAGTCTGTACTTCACATTATTTGGTATTATTTGAGATACCAGCCCCAAGGCTCACTACTGTTAAAGCGGGTAATTTGTTTGGTTTCAAGGTAGTTGTTTAATCCCCATTGACCTAGCTCTCTACCTATACCTGATTGTTTATAGCCACCCCATGGCGCTTCAACAAAGGTAGGTTGTGAACAGTTAACCCAAACAATTCCGGCACGAAAGGCTCTAGAAACGCGGTCACAACGATCTTCATCTTTAGACATTACTGCTGCTGCGAGTCCAAAACGTGAATCATTGGCTAAGCGGATAGCTTCGCTTTCAGACTGAAACGGCTTGATACAGACAACAGGTCCAAAGATTTCTTCATTCCAGACCCAGCTATTTTCATCAATATCGGTCAATATTGTTGGTTCAAGATAATAGCCGACATCTAACCCTGGTGGTCGCTGACCGCCAGTCGCTATTGTGGCTCCATCGCTAACGCCACGCTCAATTGCAGCTAGTACCTTTTTGTATTGATCGCTATTAACAAGTGGTCCCAATAACACTCCATCTTGATCTCCTGGGCCGATAGTGATTTTTTTCGTTTCTTCAACCAAACGCTCAAGTAAAGCAGGGTATATTTCTTTTGCGACTAAAACACGCGAGGTAGCTGAACAGACTTGGCCCTGGTTCCAGAATATGCCGAACATGATCCATTCTACGGCTTTTTCAATATCACTATCTTCAAAAATAACAAAAGGCGACTTTCCACCAAGCTCGAGGCTGATATTTTTGATATCTCTGGCGGCCGTAGCCATAATTTTTGACCCTGTTGGTATCGAACCAGTAAAGGCTAACTTATCAACGTCAGGATGTTCTACTAAAGCCTGCCCGGCATCTTTACCTAAACCAGTCACTATGTTTAACACACCAGCAGGTAGCTTTGCTTCATCAGCAATCTCTGCCAGCGCTAACGCTGTGAGCGGCGTTATTTCTGAGGGTTTTAGGATGATGGAACAACCTGCCGCCAATGCTGGAGCAACTTTCCATGCAGCCATCAGCATGGGGAAATTCCAAGGAATGATAGCTCCCGCTACGCCAAGCGGCTCTTTTATTGCTTTTGAACTAAAGCCCGGCTCAGGTAATTCAATGACTTGCTCCGATGTATTATCAAGTTGTTCGGCTAAACCGGCATAAAATTCAAAGGTAGCGGCAGTATCCTCAATATCCCATTTGGCTTCAGGATAGGGTTTGCCATTATCGAGTACTTCCAGCTTTGCTAACTCATCTAAACGTCTGATAATAATAGCCGCAATTTTTCTCAAATATACTGCGCGTTCAGCGCCACTTAAACGAGGCCATGGTCCTTGATCGAATGCTGTTCGAGCCGCTTTCACAGCGGCATCAATATCAACGCTGTTACCTGCTGGAATTTCAGCAATAACTGCTTCAGTAGCAGGGTTAATCACCGAAAATGTTTCACTCGTAGCCGGTGAAACCCATGTTCCATTGATATAATGTTTATTATTCATTGTTGATATACACCTTGATGGCTAAATATTTTAAATATGTGATCAGTCCGGTTGGTATTAGCTTGATTGCAAAATAGCATAAAATGTATGCACGTCACCTATTGATCTCCAGCTGCATAAAGCTCCCTGCGGGACAAAAAAAGCATCGCCGGCGGTAAACACCTGCTCATCACCTTCTTGTTCAGTAATGACGAGTGAACCAGATTGCAAATAAATGAACTCATTGCGAGGGAAGGGCTGCATTTCACTATTGAACGCTTCACTGTGCCAAGTACCGGCAATGAACTTGCCAGTATGATCTTTATAAGAAGGCAGATGTTTTTGCGCAGGCTCTTTTCCTTTGATGACAAAAGGTGTGTTCGTTGGTTCGATCTCCACCCCAGTACTATCTTCAATGGCCATCTGGCTTGAGTTATTAACTTTAAGCTTAATGATGCCCTCAACAACCGGTGTTGTGGGAATGTCTTCTTTTGGGTGCTCTGAAATAACGAAAAATTTGCGCAGATAACCTGTTTGATGCCACTGACAATCGTAACCTTTAGGAATAACAAAAGCTTCGCCTGCTTGCACTTTTTCCATCGTACCCGTTTTACTATTCTTTATCTCTACTTCACCCTCAAGTAAATACATAAATTCGTCGCAAGGCGAAGGAGCAGCGGCTTCAACCATTGTTGAGGTATCCCAGACACCAATATAAAGACCTAGATTGTCGTCTTCATAGTAAACATGAGTATGCTGAACTGGCAATTCGGATGCGAACATTTGGGGATCTAAGTCATCACAATCATGACCAAAATCTTGAGGATTAGGACTTAATCTAATAATTTTTTGGTTCGACATAGTTTGTGTTCTCATGTTTATGTATTTTGAAGGGCGGCGCTGAAATATTGCGCCGCTCTTTGTTTTATAGTGCTTGAGCCAAGTTTCTTTTGCCAAATTAACTAAGCAAATGCAAAACTTGCGCCTTCACGCACGCCACTTGAAGGCCAGCGTTGCGTGATGGTTTTACGTTTGGTATAAAAACGAACGCCATCTGGGCCATAAGCATGTAAGTCACCAAATAATGAGCGCTTCCAGCCCCCGAAACTATGATAAGCAACAGGCACGGGTAGTGGCACATTAATGCCTACCATACCGACCTGAATGTTATCTGAGAAATAACGCGCTGCTTCTCCATCACGGGTAAAGATACAGGTACCATTGCCGTATTCATGGTCGTTAATTAACTGCATTGCTTCTTGCATGGTTTTAACGCGCATCACTTGTAATACCGGACCAAAGATTTCAGCAACGTAACTGTCCATGTCAGCAGTAACACCGTCAATTAAGGTGGCGCCAACGAAGAAGCCATTTTCATAACCTTCAACGTGTGGTTGGCGACCATCGACAACAATGGTTGCTCCCTGATTTTGGGCGCTGGTGATATAGCCTTCGACTTTGTCTTTATGCGCTTGCGTAATGACCGGACCAAAATCATTACTGGCCTTGTCATGAGCGCCAACACTTAAGTTTTTCATCGCTTCTGTCATTTTCTCTACTAAGGCATCAGCCGCTTCATCACCGACAGCAACCGCAACAGATAACGCCATGCAGCGCTCTCCTGATGAGCCAAAGGCAGCACCAAGTAGTTGATTGACCGCATTGTCCATGTCAGCGTCGGGCATAATGATGGCGTGATTTTTAGCGCCGCCCAGTGCCTGACAGCGTTTGCCATTGGCATTAGCGGTGGCGTAAATGTACTCAGCAATGGGTGTTGAGCCAACAAAACTCACTGCTTTAATGCGCTCGTCACTTAATAACACATCGACCGCTTCTTTATCACCGTTTACGACGTTCATTACGCCATCAGGTAAGCCTGCTTCTTTTAATAACTGGGCGATATACAAGGTTGAACTTGGGTCACGCTCTGATGGTTTTAAGATAAAACAATTACCGCACACGATTGCCAATGGGAACATCCACATAGGAACCATGGCAGGGAAGTTAAACGGGGTAATACCGGCAACAACACCTAACGGTTGAAACTCACTCCAACAATCAATGTTTGGGCCAACGTTTTTGCTGTGCTCGCCTTTGAGTAACTCAGGTGCACCACAGGCGTACTCAACGTTTTCAATACCGCGTTGTAATTCACCGGCAGCATCGTGTGATATTTTTCCGTGCTCTTCACCAATGAGTCGACAGATAGTATCGGCATGTTGTTCTAATAATTCTTTGAAACGAAACATCACCCGTGCGCGCTTTATTGCCGGGGTATTACGCCATGCGGGGAAGGCTGTCTGAGCCGCTGAAATGGCCTGTTCAACCGTTTGCTTTGACGCTAAAGCGACTTTCTTTTCTGCAGCGCCGGTAGCAGGATTAAAGACTGCTTGTGTGCGCACATCATCATTAACCATTTCACCATTGATTAAATGGCCTATTACATTTACTTCATTCATAAAATTCTCCGCATAGGGCTATAAAGCCCATTGTTAAATTGTTTACGCTATTTCGTTAAAGGTTTCGCCCAGAGCACTGAGCAATGAATCTATTTCTTCGCGTTCACTGGTAAAGGGCAGACCAAGCTGGATAGTGGCGCCGCCGTAGCGAACATAAAATCCTTTCTGCCACATTTTCATCGCTATTTGATAAGGGCGTAATGCAGGCTCTCCTGGAACAGGGTCGATTGTAAAACCAGCGGCAAAACCATAGCTGCGAATGTCAGTGACGTGTTTACAGCCTTTAAGGTTATGAACGGACTCTTCAAAATACGGACTATGGTCTTTAACACGTTCAATGAGTTTGTCTGTTTGCAAAATCTCTAAGGCGGCCAGTCCGGCTGCACAAGCAACAGGGTGAGCGGAGTAGGTATAACCGTGCGGGAATTCCACCATATACTCAGGGCCACCTTGCTCCATAAAGGTCTCGTAGATTTCTTGCTTAGCAATCACTGCGCCCATCGGAATGGTGCCATTGGTCATCTGTTTAGCGATGTTAATAATATCTGGGGTGACGCCAAAGGCTTCTGCCCCGGTATTGGCACCCATGCGACCAAAAGCGCAAATCACTTCGTCAAAAATCAAAAGAATATTGTGCTGGTCACAAATCTCACGTAAACGGTTTAAGTAACCTACTGGCGGTGGTATCACACCAGCAGAGCCCGCCATAGGCTCAACAATCACAGCCGCAATATTTGAAGCGTCGTGCAGCGCCACTAAATCGAGTAATTCATTCGCTAGCTCAACGCCTGTTTGGGGTTGACCTTTAACAAATTTATTTTCATCTAACATGGTATGGCGTAAATGGTCAGCATCGACGGCAGGACCAAATAACGAACGGTTAGCGCCGATACCGCCAACTGAAATACCGCCAAAATTAACGCCGTGATAACCCAAACCGCGACCGATTAATTTAGTTTTGCTGGCCAAGCCTTTTTTTCGCCAATAGGCACGCGCCATTTTCAGTGAGGTTTCAGCGGCTTCTGAGCCAGAGCCAGTATAAAAAACGCGGTTTATCCCTTTGGGCATAAACTCAACAATTTTCTCGGCCAGTTGAAAGGCTTTCGGGTGACCAAATTGAAAAGCGGGTGCATAATCCAATTGTTTTAATTGTTTACTCACCGCTTCGGTAATTTCCGGACGACTATGACCCGCGCCGCAGCACCAAAGGCCAGATAAACCATCAAAGATTTTTCGACCGTCGGCATCGGTGTAGTAATTGCCTTGGGCAGAAACGATGATGCGTGGGTCTTTTTTAAACTCACGGTTACCGGTAAACGCCATCCAGTGCGCATCAAGTTGTGCCTGAGTGATGCCATGTTTTGTTTGGTTATTGTTCATAGTTGACCTCAACATATCTAAGGTTAGAATTAAGTTGACTCTATTATCACCATCCTGTTAAATTCTTAAATACATCTTTTTTTAACAATAGTTATGTGATTGGTTACTTATTGGGGCTTAATGAATAATATAAAAAACATCTTACCTCACCGACTTGGTGATTCTCATATTCGGATCTTGCGCATTTTTAAAGCCGTTATCGAATCTGGAGGGTTTGCTGCTGCAGAGGCCGAACTTAATATCAGTCGTCCTGCTATTAGTAACGCAATGTCTGAATTAGAATCGCTATTGAACATGCGGCTGTGCCATCGCGGTAGAACGGGATTCTCTATTACCGAGCAAGGCGAACATGTTTATAACGCGACCTTGCAGCTATTAGGCAGCTTAGATACTTTCAAGTCGCAAATTAATGCCATCAATACCAAGCTGGTTGGAGATCTAAATATAGGTATTACCGATAATTTGGTTACTAACCCACAAATGCGTATTACCAGATCGCTTAGTACTTTCAAACATCGTGCACCTGAAGTCATCTTTAATATTCAGATGATGCCACCTTACGACATTGAAAATGCAGTATTAGAAGGACAACTACATATTGGCGTGGTCCCCGATTTACGTGCGTTATCTGGGTTAAACTACCTTCCCTTATACAAAGAAAAGTCCTTATTGTATTGCAGTGCTCAGCATCCACTATTCAACCAAGATCTCAATACGATTAGTGATTACGCCCTTGAAAAATATGACGCGGTATTACCCTGCTATCCTCAGCCAGCTGACATTAAACAACAACAAAAAAGATTTAAGGGCTCGGCAACCTCTACCGATAGAGAAGGCATTGCATTTCTCATTCTTACGGGGCGTTTTATAGGTTTTTTACCCACTCATTTTGCCGAACGTTGGGTGGTACAAGATTTGTTGCGTGCCATTGAACCTCACAAACGTAACTTCTACACTAATTTTTCAGCTATCACTCGAAAGGGCGCTCGCCCCAATTTAATAACTGAAGCTTATTTAGAAGAATTACAAAAAACAGCCTAGTCAGCGCTAACCTTGATTTATCAATCATGAATAATCATTGGTTTCAAATTTACACCGAGCTGTTAATGCCAGTAGTACCGAAATCGCGTTTAATGCAAAACTCTCTGGCTTTTATAAGTGCCAAGTTACGAACTAGAGTGTTTTTTATTTTATTCAATAACGACTGATAAGTAACCAATGATATAACTAACGTTAAAAAAAATGGTATTTATTAAAACTTTAAGGGAGGCAATACTCTATCAAAGGGGGAAATATTGAGTCAACTGGAAATAGCCAAGTTAAATATGGCCTAAGCAAAGAACGACTCGATGCCCTCTTGATGCAGCCTATAAAAAACAAACTTGGCATATCTGAACGTTTGATTTTTTATTTCGCTGGTTTAGTTAATCTGTGATGCAACGAAAGGATAAATAATGAGACTTTTTAAAAAAGCAACAGTAACAGCAATGGCATTGATAAGTGCCGGAATATTTGTGGGTAGCGTTAGTGCTAGTGAAGAACAAGTAGTCAAAATGTATAACTGGTCCGATTATGTTGCCGAAGATACATTGGAAAATTTTAGAAAAGAAACCGGAATTCGGGTTATTTACGACGTATTCGACAGTAATGAGGTACTAGAAGCTAAACTACTTTCAGGTCGCTCTGGCTATGATATTGTGGTGCCGTCAAACAGCTTCTTGACCAAACAAATTAAAGCGGGTGTGTATAGTAAACTAAACCGTGATCAGTTAACTAACCATAGTAACCTAGATCCTGAATTAATGAGCAAGTTGCAAACAGCCGATCCAGGCAATCAACATGCGGTTCCTTACTTATGGGGCACCAATGGTATTGGTTATAATGTTGCTCAAGTTAAAGCTGCATTAGGCGATGACGCACCGACTGATTCTCTAGAGCTTATTTTTAACCCTAAATATGCTGAAAAATTGGGGAAGTGTGGTCTAGCCGTTCTTGATTCGCCAGATGAAATGATTCCACAGGCACTGCTCTATTTAGGACTCAATCCAAATAGCCACAAGGCAAGTGACTATAAAGCGGCGGGTAAATTGTTAGCTGAAATACGTCCTCATATTACTTACTTCCATTCTTCACGTTACATTACAGATTTAGCCAATGGCGATATCTGTGTTGCTTATGGATTCTCTGGTGATGTATTCCAAGCTAAAGCACGTGCAGAAGAAGCTGGAAATGGTCACATCATTGAGTATAAAATTCCTAAAGAAGGAGCGAATCTTTGGTTTGATATGTTAGCCATCCCTAAAGATGCGCCGAACAAAGAAAATGCTCATAAGTTTGTTAATTACCTACTACGACCGGACGTCATTGCAGGCATAACTAACTATGTTGCCTATGCAAACGGTAACGTGGCATCGACGAAATTAATCGATAAAGAAGTTCGTGAAAACCCTGCCATTTATCCTTCTGACGATGTAATTAATAATTTGTATATCCAAGAAGTTCGTCCATTGAAAGCGCAGCGTGCTATGACCCGCGTTTGGACAGGGGTGAAAACTGGTCGTTAATTAGTTTAAAGGGCAAGTAGTGGCTTGCCCTTTTTTATTTAAACGAGACTTCTTAAACAAGCTTGAATATTAAGCTTGCTTAAGGCTTTTTGGCTCAATAAGATGAATATCTTGTTGTGGGAATGGAATCGTAATTTTCTCTTCTTCAAACGCTAAGTAAATCGCTTTATAAGCGCTATATTTGGCAGCGTATAAGTTGGTAGTGGGTATCCAAAGTCTAATACCAATGTTAATAGCGCTGTCAGCAAAAGCATCAATACCTACCTGCATACGTACTTCATCTGTATATATATCAAGCTTCGCTAAAGTACGTTCAACAAGCGCTACAATCTCGATAGGGTTGTCTTGGTACGAAATACCAACAGAGAGTTTCAATAAGGTATCTTTTCTTGAGTTAAGTACCACTTCACCGACAATATGTTTGTTGGGAATGGTGATCTCAGCGGAATCTTCATTTTGGATGATGGTATAAGCTAATTGTACTTCTTTAACTATACCCGTAACTCCTTGCACTTCAATGGTATCTCCAACCACGAAAGGGCGAATAATGATGATATTAAAGCCTGCCGCGTAATTGGCTAATAAGCCTTGCAATGCTAAACCTGCACCTAATGAAATTGCACCTAGCGCGGCAATAAATGGCGTAACACTGATCCCTATTTTACTCAGCGCCATGATACTTATCATTACCATCACGACCATTTTGGTGGTGCTGGCGATAAAGCGGCTTAAGGTAACATCGAGTTTATGTTTTTCACAAAGACGTAATACTGTTTTAGCTATTTTACCGGCAACATAGAACCCCAATAAAAATATCAGTAAGGCACCAATCAGTTGGAAGCTATAGTTGGTAAAGAAGTCGATAACTATTTTATAAATTGCTGACGCTTGTTCAATTTCATGACGTAATAACTCAGCAGGCAGATCGACGGCTTGCTGCGCTGTATCGGTAATGGTGTTGGTTAGGGTTTCAGTCTTGTCGGTTTTTGGGTCTGTCATAATAATTTCCATTGAAATATAACTAAGTGTTTAATTCAGTGCTGGAATCGTTAGAAACGATATCCTAGCTGCATCATAAACTGTTGTCTGTCACTAAAGGCTAAGTTGGTTTCGGCAATAATCGCCCATTCTTCGGTAATGTTCCATTGTGCACCAATAAGATAATTCCACGGTGAACTGGCATGCTGGTCAATCAGTACCGCGACTTTATTACCTGGTGTAGAGACCGCCAATTGTTGTTTAATATCTTGCTTCATGGCACCAAGCCAAATTTGTCCTTGGAAGGCGCCAATACTACCATTCCAGCCTAAACGTGTGGAATACACCGTTTGTTTTGATTTTTCAATGGCGATATTAATGTCGGCTTCGGTGTAGTTTACATCAAACATACCAAAAAAATCACCGTAGCCACCTGCGATCGTTGTACCGTAGCCCAACACTGTGCCATGAAAGTTTAAGGTTGTTGGAATACCTTCAGCGCTCACTAAGCAATGACCTGGTGCAGGCCCTTGAAAAGGTAAGTTAATACTGGTGCAACGTTTATCATTAAGGCCACTACCAATACCTGCGGCCGCTAATAGTAATGTGGGGAGTTCAAGGTCTACATCTAGTTCAAGCTCTGCTTTGCCCTTTGTTTTACCGACTAAGCCGTAAACATTCCAAAAGGGCAGGATCCAGGCGTCAAAACGTAAATTATAAGTCGTGTCAGATACTTTAAGGTTTTTAGCGCTAATTGAATTATCAATAAAGTCATTAATGAGCTCGCTTTGCTGCCCATCAATTTCTAAGCCAATTTCAGACACAGTGAAAGGTTGCTCTTGTGTTAAACCAACCAATGAAATGCCAAAAGGTAAGGGTAATAAATAGCCAGCTTCACGGGCTTCTTTACCTAAAAAGGGAAGGAAATCAGACCAGCGATTTCTTGGAGGTAAGGCTTCAGGTATTACTAATTCATAACCAACACTTGAGATAGGGTTTTGTCTGTCACTTACTTGTTGTTTATAACTCTCATTAGTTTTGGCTTCGCTGCAGTATTGCGCGCACTGATTTTGCTGTTGCTCTGAGAGTATGATGGCTGATTCGTTGTTTGACTCAGGCGCTGTGCTGATTTTTTTCAAAGACTCCGCTGGTTCAGTGGTGAGTTTTTGCTCAGCACCTTGTGCGGACAAGGTAAACAAAGAGCAAAATAAAAAACTGATTAACGATAGATAGTTACCCATAAAGGATATTTTCCATAATATGTGTGGTTACTTGTTTATTTTATACTGTTCTGTCTCAATCCGCACAGATCTAGTACTTACACCAAATTAGTGCGCTGAATAAGGCTTAAATTTATCTTTAATCATCATTCAACAATTCAGTTATGCAATTGATTTGCTCTGTTAATGAAGCAACTTGTTGCTCTAACTCGGTTACTCTCTGCGTGAGTGATGTTTGTTCTTCTGAAAGCACTACTTCAGTTTGAGTCGTGACAGCTTGGGTGAAACTGCTTTCATCAACATCTGAAAGCAAATGTACGTAACGAGATTCTCTTTTACCGGGTTCACGTTCTAGTTTTCTGACCAAGGTCAGGCCATTTAAGTCCTGCAACTGAGTTAAGGTGTTATCAACCTCACTCACGTCAGCAAAGTCAGCCAATCTATTAGTACGCGTTCTCAATTCACCAGGCGTTTGCGGGCCTCTTAAAAATAGAACACAAATAACGGCGCGTTGTTGAGGCGTAAATTTCAAATTACCAAATTCGGTATCACAAAAACGATGAAAATATTTATTAACGCGAGTCGATGCTTTTTGGTCAACCATTAATTGATTCATTTGCACGAGTTCATCAACTAGGTTTTGCACGTCACTTTCTGATAGTGACATCACCGGATCACGATTACTCTTTTGATTACAGCCAGTTGTAATACCATTTAAAGAAAGAGGATATTGCTCAGGCGTGGTGGTTTCTTTTTCAAGCATTACGCCAATAATGCGGCATTGTTCTGCGGAAAGTGTAATCATCTTGAAGGTACCTTTATAAAATAGCTACTGATGTTATAGCAAGCTATATGCTTCATTACTATGTTGATGTGTTTGATTGCTCACAAAAAAGCCATAGTTAAGGCATTACTTAACTATGGCTTTTTAATGATTCAAATTTTCTTGAAGGTTATTCGATATTCGCGATCTGCTCACGCATCTGTTCGATTAGTACTTTTAATTCAACAGCGCTTGCCGTGATATCGGTATTAATCGATTTTGAGCCTAGGGTATTTGCTTCGCGGTTAAACTCTTGCATCATGAAATCTAAACGACGACCTTGTGCGCCACCTTTTTTCAATATTTTCTTCGTTTCAGTGACATGGCTGTTTAAACGGTCAAGCTCTTCGGCAACATCCATTTTTTGCGCCAATAAAACTAACTCTTGCTCAACACGGCCCGAGTCTAAATCGATTTTAGCATCGGTGAATTTTTCGATAATGCGATTACGCTGCCAAGCAATGACGTCTGGCATATGCGCTGCTACTTTATCAGCTTCGCTAGCTATTGCATCAAGGCGTTGTTCAATCATAGCTTTTAGGTTTTCACCTTCGCTGGCACGAGCAGCAATAAAGTCTTTTAGCGCTTGATCAAAAGCAGCAAGTAATTCAGCTTGAATGGCAGACATATCGCTTTCAGGTGCTTCCATCACACCAGGCCAGCGCATTACTTCTAAAGGATTTACTTTGCTGTTTAGTGTTTGCTCATTAATCCAATTAGCATGCTGAATGAGTTGCAGCGCCAAATTTTCATTAAGCGCTAATTCGCTTTTATTTGCAGGGTTGGCATTAAAACGTAAGTTACATTCTACTTTTCCGCGATTAAGTTGTTTACGGAAACGCTCACGTAAAACAGGCTCTATGCCACGAAATTGTTCTGGCAAACGAAAATAGGTTTCAAGAAACCTTTGATTAACTGAGCGAATTTCCCAAACGGCGTTGCCCCAATCGCCTTTAATTTCAATGCGAGAGAATGCGGTCATGCTGTAGATCATGTTAAATCCTAATAATAATGTCACTTAATTATTTGAATTATGCCTGAGCTTGATCCATCTATCCAGAAATTCAGTGTTAAATGGGCACCCTCATGAAGTTGTTAAGTTATCGTTATGGGGTAAATTCCACTTGGCCAAAGTTAGCCTCAAATTCTGTACACCAAACACTTAGCCCATTAAGATCATCCAAGCTTTTATTTTGTGGCAACTTAATAAATATCCTAGCGTTATTGTAGATTTTACCATTAAGTTTTTGCCCCATAGGAAAAGCATCTACACTGGTATATTCATGGTCAATAGCGCCATAAAAATAGACATCTGGTCCGCCACCATCATAGCTGAATTGGCTAATCTCTATGGTGCAGTCATCAATAATTGTTGCCTTACCCGAGACATTATGGGCAAAAGTACTGAAGAAACCCGTGTGGCCAATTTTTTCGTGTTCTTTAGTGCAGCTAGAAAGGTTATTTTGACCTATTTCATTGAGGGTTAATTTAAAGTGGTCTATAGCCATTGTTGCAGAAATGAGTGCTTGGTTAACAGCGCCACTTTTACTTACCAAATCCGCGACTTGTTGTTCAAAATCACTGGCAGAAAAATCAATAGTCAGATTGGCGGCTAATTGGTGAACCGACTCTTCTATTTCGATGCCATTACTGGCATCGCCGTCAGCATCAAGGCTTTGCAAAAGTCGCAATAAGTTAACCACTTCTATTTGATTGGTATCTTGGGTTTGATATATATCTAACGGTGTTAAATAGAGGTTGGCAACAGTACTAGGAAGTTCAATCCCCCCAATAGAGAAGATAATGCTTTCCTTACCTTGAAACTGAAACTTACCAAGTTGGTTGGTTTGTCCACTTTGACTGGTCGTTTTATAATTGAGTCCAGCAACTGCGGAATCAAAAAATTGACCGGTATAGGTTGATACTTCAGGAAGTGCAGGCTCTGGCGTTATGGGCGCTTCACTGGTGCTACTATCAGAGCCACAAGCGGTTAAACACAGAACTAACGCGCTAGATATTAGTAATTTATAAGCCATATAAGGTCACCAGTAATAATAAGTTAGATACCCAAACTACCTGAAGATGTAGGTTTCAGCTGGAATTAGGAATGCTTTAGGCAAGGCATTTATTGAAGAGAATAGTTATTCTATTGTCGAAATCAATAACGCTGCATAAAGTGTTTCTAAACCAGCCCTGCGGGGACGTATGAGCAAACCATGCTCTTCGTTGCCTCCTTTTTTAAGGGAATAACCCTTAATAAAAAGAGGTGCCTTGATCATGAATCGCTCAAGCGTCCTGAAACACGCATCTTCAAGTGGTTTTGGTATTTACGATGACCTTATAGTGACAACATATATTCACAAAAGTATCACAGCCATGTTTTTTATTAGCTTTTCAGGGTTAACCAATGTGCTTTTATTTTATCAGCAACCCGAAAGGCGTTAGCATAAATAGTAAAAGTGTAGGGTACGCTGCCACCAGTTGGCATAAAGGAGCCATCAGTAACATATAAATTATCAACTTCATGGGCTTGGCAGGTTTTATTAAGCACTGAGGTTTTAGGATCATTGCCGAAGCGACAACCACCAGCCATTAAGTTTGTTGAAGGATAGCCACTCACTGAAGAAGAGACATTTTTTGCACCTAAGGCTTCGAGTAGCTTTTCTGCTTTTTTAGATAAGTATTCGCCCACCTCAAGGTCATGATCATGATAGCCAATGCGGACTTTGGCTACCGGATCGCCCCATTGATCTGTTACTTCGTTATCTAAGCTGACAAAACAATCGTCAGTTGGCAGCCAATCATTAAACACTTCAAAGCGCAGCGTTTTATAACTGGTAAACTCTGTTTTCAAACTTTGTTTTAAATCTTCGCCCCACAGCAGTTTATCATCACCATTTTGATCTGAGCCCCACTGCGTTCCGCGTGCTCTAGCGATGGGATTTTGGTGGAACAAAAAGTCGATAGTGCCGCCTTTAGCTTGTCCTTTAGCATTGGCACCAGTAAAGCTTTTATCCGCTATTTGATACCAATCTTGCAAGGCGCGATTAATAAAAGGACCTACTTGTTTTAATTCACCGACTTGTTTGTCTGATAAATCTGCATAATTAAAGTCACCTTGTCCGGTGCCACCGCCACTAAAGAGCAAGTTTTTACCAACTTGGCCGTTATTGTTGGCGAGACCTTGTGGAAATTTCTCACCTGTTGAGGCCAGTAATAAACGAGAAGTCTCTACTGCTTGGCAAGCCACCACATATATTTTGGCGGTTACTGATTTTTTACGGCCTATTTTATCGTAATAGTGCACGCCGGTAATTTCACCTTGTTTATCAGTGGCAATTTTATAGACTTTTGCATTGGCTTGAATGGTGCAATTACCTGATGCCACTGCGTTATTTAATAATGCTGCTCGACCACTACCTTTAGCACCTGAAGCACAGCCATAACTGCTGCAGTAACCAGAATATTCACAACTGCGTCTGCCCATGGCGGGTTTTGACAAAATGGCTCTGGGTACAGGAATGGCATGATAGCCAATTTTTTGAGCTGCTTTATCTATCCAAGAAGACATCGGTAATTCGGCAATAGGCGGGTAGGGGAAGTCTGTTGAGCGTGGCTCTTGATGTGGATGTTCCACCACACGACCCGAGACACCCACTTCACGCTCTACTTTGGCATAATAAGGTTCGAGTTCGTCGTAACTAATCGGCCAATCTTCGACGTTGGCACCACTAATAGCACCAAACTCAGATTTTAAGCGAAAATCAATGGGTTTTAAGCGATGAAAGTAACCACTCATGAAGTTTGAAGAACCACCGACAACGTTGCCATTCCACCAACTCCAGCCAGAATCACTGGTTTTTTCACCTTGCCAGAAAGGTTTATCATTTTCATCGAAATATTCTTCTTCAATGACATGTTGCTCATCAGTTAGCTTTGGGTTGTAAGCGTCATGAATACTAATGGTCAGTTCATCTTTGAAGAACTCTTTTTCAGTTAACCAAGGGCCTTTTTCAAGGACTAATACTTTAGCTCCCGCTTTTGATAACTGATGGGCAATAGGGGAGGCACCAGCGCCGCTACCAATGATGCAAATGTCATAACTCATGATTTTTTAGTTCCTTGGTGCGATTTATTACGGCTCGATGCTAAGCGTTTTGCGTCGTAGTTTACTCGGCTGATCAGATCAATACGGGCTCTGGTAGGCAATTCAAAATAACGTTGGCCTTTTTCAGGCATTGGGAAGCCCGCTTGATGTTCTAACCATGCCCAACCAATACCATCAGGATTACCGCCGTAACTTGCAGGCGAAAGCATGGCTTGAAAAATATAGCCGAGTAAGGTGTTTAACCAGTTTTGTCCCGCTGTAGAATTGCTTATCCCTCGAAGTAACTGCTCTTTGTCGGCAAAGCTTAACTGTGCAAAATTGGCTGACTTTTCACTGTTAGCATACCCATTTAACCAACCTACACCTTTTAGGATAAAGTCTTTTTCGTCTTGTTCTGTTGGTTGTACCGTCATTACTTGGTACAAATAAGCAGTTGCTCTGATTTCACTCGCGCTAGGACCTGTTGGTGAGCTTGGTAATAATTGATTCAAAGTTGCATCAAGTGTTAACCAAGGATCAGTTTTAACTAGGGTCTTAAGTAACTCATTCAGAGATGTTTGCGCTTTAGCACTAACACTTAATGCTGGCAAGCTGGCTAATGCGCCCATACCTGCGGCCGACTTAAGGAAACGACGTCGACCTTGCTGCGCTTGTCGCTTTTTGTTTTCGATGAACTCAGGCGTTTGGTAATTTTTGTCAAAAAAAGATGTACATTTATCATCATTAGTCACGAATATGCTCCTATAACCTGGGTAGGTTTAATCTTAGAATCTTAATGATCAATTATTCTACAGACGCTGTTGTTGCTAACTGTGCTTGCGCTTTGGTTGTACTAACAGACCAGTCACTTAAAAAACTTAACCATTGTGATTTTGAATAGTTATTTCCAGTCAACAACTCTGCGGTATCTTTAGATAAAATCATTTTTCCTTGTGCCGTTGATACATACATATGTGGGTAACCCAGTACTGGCGGCAGTGATTTCATAAAATCATTATTTTCATTACTGTCACTGACACTTATTTTGAGTAAAACATATTGGCTATGTAATGCTTCATAGACATCAGGGTTTTTAGCAAGAAAGGCATCCATTTTATGGCACCAGCTACACCAGTTACCGCCTATTTCAATCAATACTTGGCGATTGGTTTCTTGCGCTAAAGTAAGTGCCGCGGCTGCATCCTTAAAGGGGTCACGTTGATCATCATATATTTTGCTGTAAGCGGGTAAGTTTGGCGTTATAACAGGAGCAGAAGTATTTGCCGTGGCAATACTACTCAATAGTAGACTTAAACTGATAACAAATGTGGTGAAAATTCTCATGAAGCTCTCTGATAATATTTATTGCTCGGACAATTAACATGACCTTGCTTTGTTGAACTATATTTCAAAAATGTCTGATATGCCCATATTACTTCAAAATATAGGATTTGAGTGTACTCTTAAACCTGCATCCATGCAGTGTCCTTGTCAAAATCAATGGTGTGGCTAGAACGTTTATAAACTAGCCATTTGGGGGACGCCAGATCAAACCATGCCCATCGTTACATCTGTTTTTAAGGGACCAACCCTTAATAAAAAGATGCGCCTTGATCATGATTCATTCAGGTGTCCTGAAACTCACATCTTGAAGTGCCTTGGGTATAAGCATTATAATAGCCGGAATTAATTTATCAGTCTTAACTCTTATATTTACTATAAAGGAACACTCCATGCGTCCAAGCGGCAGAACATTAGGGCAAATTCGCCCCGTAACTATTACTCGTCAATTTACTACTCATGCAGAAGGCTCAGTACTTATTGAGTTTGGCGATACTAAAGTAATTTGTACTGCGACCGTTGAAGTTGGCGTACCACGTTTCTTAAAAGGCCAAGGTAAAGGTTGGGTTACTGCTGAATACGGTATGTTACCTCGCTCTACACATACACGTATGCGTCGCGAAGCTGCTTCCGGCAAGCAAAGTGGTCGTACGTTAGAGATTTCTCGCTTAATTGCTCGTGCATTACGTGCAGCAGTTGATTTAAAAGCCTTAGGCGAAAATACCATTTCAGTTGATTGTGATGTTATTCAAGCTGATGGTGGTACACGTACCGCTGCTATTACCGGTGCTTGTGTTGCGCTAGTTGATGCACTTAACTATATGCGTGCTAAAGATATTATTAAAACTAATCCACTTAAGCATATGATTGCTGCAGTATCTGTTGGTATTTATAAAGGCGAACCCGTAGCAGATTTAGATTACCCAGAAGATTCAGCTGCTGATACCGATATGAATGTTGTTATGACAGATACCGGTAAGCTTATTGAAGTACAAGGTACGGCTGAAGAAGAACCGTTTAGCTTTGAAGAAATGCAAGCGATGCTTGAGTTGGCTAAAAATGGTATCAACGAATTATTCGACCTACAAAAAGCAGCATTAAGCTAAACTACGCTCAGTAAACAGGAAAATAACTATGAAAGATTATCAACGCGAGTTTATTGAATTTGCGATAGAAAAACAGGTATTACGCTTTGGTGAGTTCACCTTAAAGTCTGGCCGAGTGAGTCCTTACTTTTTTAATGCGGGTATGTTCAAAACCGGCGGTGATTTAGCGCGTTTAGGTCGTTTTTATGCGGCTACGTTAATGGATGCAAAAATTGATTTTGATTTAGTATTTGGTCCTGCTTATAAAGGCATTCCAATTGCGACTACGACGACGGTTGCGCTGTACGATCACCACAATGTAGATGTGCCTTATTGCTTTAACCGTAAAGAAGCAAAAACTCATGGTGAAGGTGGTTCATTGGTGGGCGCAGAGCTTGAAGGTAAAATCATGTTAGTTGATGATGTTATTACCGCAGGCACAGCCATTCGTGAATCAATGGAAATTATTAAAGCACATGGTGCCCAGCTTTCGGGTGTATTAATTGCCCTAGATCGTCAAGAAAAAGGCCAAGGTCAACTTTCAGCAATTCAAGAAGTTGAACGCGATTTTGGTACACAAGTGGCGGCAATTGTTACCTTAGGTGATGTAGTGACCTATCTAGAAGAAAAGCTAGAAGGAAAAGTAGCAAACCAACCTGAATTAGCAGAAAACTTAGCAAGCATTAAAAAATATCGTTTAAATTATGGTATCTAATAGTTAGTGAGTAGTGTTTAGTTACTTACCTTTAAAAAATAACGCCTTTGAAGCATAAAGTTTCAAAGGCGTTATTTTTTTGCGTAGTATATTATACCAATAAGACTAATACCAAGTTGATTAAGTTCTTTCCCACTCAGCGAGAATTAAAAGGCTTAGAGGCAAGACATTGATTGAAGAGAATGGTTATTCCCTTGTCAAAATCAATAACGCTGCATGTAAGCCTTTTAAACTCGCCCTTGGGAGCTTGTTCTATGTCCATTAACATCGTTAAATTCATTTGATTTAGAATGACTAGACCTAAACAAATTCGCCTTGTTATTGAACATCTAACATACCTCTGAGTTGGGAAGAAATTTAATCAAATTGGTATAACTAAGTTTTCATTTTCAAATGGCCTAAATATCCAATAACATCGTTGCTTTCAATCGAAATAGCCAGCTATTGCTCAATCAAGCGCCTTGTTTTTGAAAATTTATTCTCATTGAATTCTGTAGTCTTAATTAATCTCATTGGTATTATTTCAAAGTACTAATAATAAATAGATACGTAAAACAGAAACCATAAACAGGAAATCATGATGAAAATTGCCAATAAGTACACGATATTACTACTGTGGTTGGTAAGTACCTTGTCATTTGCCCAAGGACAGCAAGATTGCCTGAGTATTCAAGGTGATTATGTTTCTCTCATTGAATCAGGCAAGTATCGCTTCGCAAATGAGGTGGAAGGTGAGCTTTTAGCACACATTGATTTTAAAAAGCTATCTAGTTATCAAGAGTATCTGACGAATGCTTACCAGGTTGTCGTTAATAAAAATCCTCGAGCAAATATGCCTTGTCCGATTGTTACTGAGACCTACCAACAATTAGCGAAAAAAAATCTATGGTCAAAAACACCAAAGATAAGCCAGTTGGTTGCTCCATTTGAATTAACTCAAAATAATAACGATAAAGCCATTTTACTTATTCATGGCTTAACTGATTCACCCTTTTCTTTTCATGACCTTAGCCAGTTTTTCTATCAACAGGGTTTTACGGTACGTACCTTGTTATTGCCTGGCCATGGCGTCGCACCTTCAGAATTACTTAATACTGATTACCAAGCGTGGCAGCAAGCGGCAACATTCGCCATTGATCAAACGTTAAATGATTATCAACAAGTGTACCTTGGCGGCTTGTCTACTGGCGGAGCACTTATTTTTAATTACTTGATGCAGCAAAAACAGGTTGATGAAAAAATTAAAGGCCTCTTTATGTGGTCGCCTGCCACAAAGGCAAAAAGTGACTTAGCTTGGTTAGCTCAATATATTGATGGTATCCCTTTTGTTGATTGGATTGATTTAGATGCTGATATTGATTTTGCCAAATATGAGTCATTCCCCTATAACGCGGGGGCACAGGTTCACGCCTTAATGAATCTTGTTGTGGGAGAGGGGGCAAACGCAAGTCGACAAATGCATGATATCCCACTGTTTGTTGTGGCGAGTGAACATGACCAAACCATAGATACTGCACATACCTTACAGCTAGTTCAGCAGTGGCAGTTAGCATCACCGCAAGAGCAGATGAAAAAAAGTGTGTTGATTTATTATGGTGATAACAACAAGCTGCCGAAAAAATTAGTTGATGTGATGGAAGTGATTGTGCCTGAATGTTCAGCTGAGAGCTTATGTAATGAAATTTTTGATGTTGCTCACATTGCAACAACGAATTCTCCAGATAACCCACATTATGGTGTTAATGGCCAATATAGAAACTGTGGTCACTATGTTACAGATGCTCCGCGTTATAAAGCATGTAAACATAATAAACAGGTTATTAAGGGAGAAGTTACCGCAATGAACCTTACGCGTGATTTGCCAATGCAACGATTGACTTACAATCCGTATTATCAAGAAATGCTGGAAGCGATGACAACGTTTTTAAAAGCGACTAAATAGTTTATAACGTCATGCCAGAGTTTACTTGTCGGGAATCCACGCTGTTTAAAGCTCAATGATTAGAAACTGGATCCTCGACCAGAGACTTCGAGGATGACGATCTAATGGTTGATAATGTCATTTACTGGATGGGCATCGATTTTATTTTAAGTAATATTAACGCGCATACTTTAACCAAAGTTTATAAAAAACAGCATTGCAGGTTTTATTATCATCCATAACACCATCTCTATCACAATCAGAGCCGGTCAATGATTTAGCAACTTGTTGACCATATTCATCGATATCTGCTTTTGATGGCAAGACGGTAATGGTTACTTTTGGGGATTGTTCAATAAAGTCCGCGACATCGTGATAGCTGGCAAATACTTCTTGAGAAATTAAATGGCTAATATCCCCCGAGGCTCTATTTTTTGCGTCCGAGCTAAATGAAACTAATGTGAGGGTAAGAGTTAATATCGCGATGATATAATTCATTATTAGTTCTGCCTTTCAACATCGGCATCCTGATAGCCATCCTTCAACGCTTGCCAGTTTTGTTCGGTAAAATTGAACTGCTCCAGTTTATTTAATTCCTTTAAAAAAGAACGTTGTAAACGCGCCATGTTGGCTTGCTTCCAGTTAGTCTCAACAGGGTTAGTGCGTAATTCACCACGGTCAAAGTCGATCAAAAACACCTGTTTCTTGTCATTCAGCAAAATATTATGGCTATTCAAATCATGGTGATAAATACCGTGCTGGTGAAAGCGTTTAATTGTGGCACCTATGTTGTGCCAAATATCATCAGTTAACGCCTTTTCACTTAATATTGCCACTAAGTCTTGAGCATGTTCAATTCGACTGGAAAGCAAGTCTGCTTGATAGTGAAAGCCATGTTGCATAACGCGATAAGCGATTGGCTCAGGAGTAGGAAGTTGTAGCGTATTCATATGACGTAATAAAGCAAACTCACATGCAGCGCGAGTTTTTTCTACGCCGCTAAACCAATAGGAATCTTTAATAATTTTACCGATCAACCCACCGCGGTAATAATGGCGTAATACCCAATCATGCGGAGTATTGCTGTTATCATTGTATTCGACAAACCAAGTGGTGCCACGCCCTTGTGCTGAGCCCGTTACGGCGTTACTTTGTTGCCAATAACTCGGACTAAGCATTGCTGCATTGAAATTAGTGATCAGTGTTTGGTTGTAAACACAAGTAACGTTACCTTGTTCGAACTTAGAAAATTGTGCGCTGGTTATTGTTTGACTCACGAGTTATCTCCTAATGGTGTAGTGCTGGTAATATTAACCCTAGTGGGCAGAAGGTTTACTACTTGAGCCAACGTTTTTTCACTGGCTCCTTGGTTTTTTAGTACCACTTTAAGCGCATTTTCGCCAAGCGTTTTCTGCCGAGTTGGTTGTTGCAATAATGCGCTAACTTCATTGACAAGTTGTGCGCTAGATTCATTAGTCGGTGTATTGTTAGTAAGTTCAATAATGGCATTTTCTTGTCTTAGCTGCTGCATTATTTCGTTGAAGTTGCTCATGTTGTGACCAACAATAACAGGCTTATTAAATAATGCTGGTTCTAACGGGTTATGACCACCCACTTCACTGAAACTACCACCCATAGTGACAATATCACTTAAAGCAAAGGCAGCCATTAACTCGCCAAGGCTATCCAGCAACCACACTTGCTCATTATTAATTATCGTATTTTCACTGCGTTTAGCCAGTGATAATTGTTTTGTAAGGCAAAGATTGGCGACTTGCTCAAAACGTTCTGGATGGCGCGGTACTAGCACTAATAACAATGATGGATATTGAGATAACAATTCTTTAAAGGCGGTTAAGGTAATGGCTTCATCGCCCTCGTGTGTACTGGCAACTAACCAGACTGTTCTTTTGGCCTGACTATCATCAGCAAAAAGTAACTTGGCTAACTCGGCCTTTTTATTGATAACTTGTTCATTGACACTGATATCGAATTTTAAATTGCCACTATTCACACAACGGCTTTGATGCGCACCGAGCTGCAAAAAGTGAGTTAAATTTTCTTGGCTTTGCGTGAGGATCATATCAAAGCGATTTAAGCAGGGCGCCATAAGCGCACTAAGTTTTTGATAACTGGTTAAGGATTTTTTAGATAAGCGGCCGTTAATTAGCAATAATTTAATCTGGTGTTGGTCGCATTGAGCAATTAAGTTAGGCCATAACTCGGTTTCCATGAAAATTATCATTTTAGGTTTAAGCCGATGTAGAAATAATGTTGTGCAGGGAAATATATCTAACGGTAAATAACCATGCTGAACACGTCGACCAAAGAGTTTGGTTATTTGCGCAGAGCCAGTCGGGGTAAATGAAGTGATGGTGATGGGTAAATCTGGATAGTTTACTAATAATTTTTCGATAAAACTTTTTAGTGCGATGACTTCACCGACACTGGCAGCATGCACAACAATACCACCTTGCTTATAGGGCTTAGGAAAAAAGCCTAAGCGTTCAAATAAACGTTGGCGGTATTCAGGGTGATTAAATGAGCGGATTAATAGCACAAGTAAAACTATTGGGGTGAGCAATAAAAGGAATACACGGTAAAAAAATAAAGCTAAAACATATCGCACTAAAATTGACTCCACATCAACTATCTATGCTGACTAGTATACCAAACGAATTAATTCTTGCGAATCAAGTTGCTATAAATTAATTAGGGGACGAGTATAACTAACGCTCAAAGATGGTATCAAGAATAATGGCAGAGTTGGTTCTCTCCACGCCTTCAGTAGAACAGACCATATTGAGTACCTCACTGAGTTTTTCTAATGTGCTGGCTTGTATGGTAACCAATAAATCATATTCGCCACTTATCGAATGGATATGACTGATTTGGTGAACTTTTCTTAAGGCGATACAAATAGTTTGTCGTAAGTTGGGTTTTACTTTTAACGAGACATTAGAAGAGATTAAGCCACTGGTATAAGCGCTGTCGAGTACAACGCTGTATGCCTTAATGACATTATTATTTTCAAGTTTATTGAGTCGGTTTTGTATTGCTGTTCTAGAAACGCCAGTCGCTCTGGCGATATCTGAAACACTTGCTCTGGCATTTAGCCGTAATATTGACAGCAATTCTTCATCTTTTTCAGTTAACAAACTACACTCCCTTTACTGCATGTATTCAAATTATAGCTACTAACTTTCATTTTGACAGCTTTATATGTCAATTTGACTATAAAAAAGGTCATATCACCAAGTAGTGTCACTTTTATTGCAGTGCGGTCTGAGTTGATAATATGACTATTGAAGAACACTAATTATTTAAGGAATTCACATGACTGGTTCTGTATCTACCAAAGGTTTTTACACGCATTTAACTGCACAAATAGAGCAAGTAAAAGAAGATGGCTTGTACAAAGCTGAGCGTATTATTACGACTGCTCAACAGCCTCAAATAGCCGTTAATACTGGTGAAGAAGTGGTAAATTTTTGTGCCAACAATTACTTAGGTTTAGCAAATCATCCTGAACTAATTGCTGCGGCAAAAACTGGCTTAGATGAGCATGGTTTTGGTATGGCATCGGTACGCTTCATTTGCGGTACGCAAGACATCCATAAGACGTTAGAGCAGGGCATCAGTAAGTTTTTAGGCATGGAAGATACCATTTTGTACTCTTCTTGTTTTGATGCTAATGCTGGTTTATTTGAAACCTTATTAGGACCAGATGACGCTATTATTAGTGATGCACTAAATCATGCGTCTATTATTGATGGTGTACGTTTATGTAAAGCTAAACGTTTCCGTTATGCCAATAATGATATGGCTGCGTTAGAGCAAAGTTTAATTGAAGCTGATGCTGCTGGCGCACGTTTCAAGTTAATTGCTACTGATGGTGTTTTCTCAATGGACGGCGTTATCGCTAACTTAAAAGGTGTTTGTGATTTAGCTGATAAATACGATGCTATGGTAATGGTTGATGATTCTCATGCGGTAGGGTTTGTTGGTGAGCAAGGCCGTGGTAGCCATGAATACTGTGAAGTTATGGGCCGTGTCGACATTATCACTGGCACCTTAGGTAAAGCAATGGGCGGCGCTTCAGGTGGTTTTACCTCAGCGAAAAAAGAAGTGGTTGAATGGTTACGTCAACGTTCACGTCCTTACTTATTTTCTAATTCATTAGCACCAGCTATCGTTAATGCGTCTTTGAAAGTGCTTGAGTTATTAGCTCAAGGCGATGCTTTACGTAAAACCTTAAAAGATAATGCCGCTTATTTCCGTAACAGTATGGAAGCCGCAGGTTTTACTTGTGCGGGCGCAGATCACGCGATTGTGCCAGTAATGCTAGGTGACGCTAAAGTTGCTAGTGCTATGGCTGACCGTTTATTAGCGGAAGGTATTTATGTTATTGGTTTCTCTTTCCCTGTTGTACCTAAAGGTCAAGCACGTATACGTACACAAATTTCTGCGGCGCATACTAAAGCGCAGTTAGACCACGCAATTGCAGCCTTTATCCGTATTGGTAAAGAAATGGCTGTGATCTAACCGTTGAAAATTAATAAGACAGAGAGCGATAATGAAATCTTTAGCTAAATTAAAAGCAGAACCGGGCATTTGGTTAACGCGAACCGAAAAACCAAAACTAGGTCATAATGATCTGCTAATCAAAATTAAAAAAACGGCCATTTGTGGTACAGATATCCACATTTATAATTGGGATGAATGGGCACAAAAAACAGTGCCTACGCCTATGGTTGTTGGACATGAGTACGCAGGTGAAGTGGTTGGTATCGGCCAAGAAGTTAAAGGCTTTACTTTAGGTGACCGGGTTTCTGGTGAAGGCCATATTACTTGTGGTCATTGCCGTAATTGTCGTGGTGGCAGAACTCATTTATGTCGTAATACCGTTGGTGTTGGGGTCAATCGTGCGGGGTCATTTGCAGAGTATCTAGTGATACCTGCATACAATGCCTTTAAATTACCTGACGAAATTTCTGATGATTTAGCGTCAATTTTTGACCCCTTTGGTAATGCAGTTCATACCGCATTGTCATTTGATTTAGTGGGTGAGGATGTATTAATCACCGGTGCTGGCCCTATTGGTATTATGGCTGCAGCCGTTGCTAAACATGTAGGTGCTCGTCATGTCGTTATTACCGATATTAACGAATATCGTCTTGACCTTGCAAGAAAAATGGGCGCTACTCGTGCTGTTGATGTGAGTAAAGAAAGCTTAAAAGATGTCATGACCGATTTGGGGATGACCGAGGGTTTTGATGTTGGTATGGAAATGTCAGGTGTTCCAATGGCATTCACTAGCATGTTAGAAAGCATGAATAATGGTGGTAAAATTGCCATGCTGGGTATTCCTGGTAGCGATATGGCTATTGATTGGAGCCAAGTTATTTTTAAAGGGCTTACCATTAAAGGTATTTATGGTCGTGAAATGTTCGAAACTTGGTATAAGATGGCAAGTTTGATTCAATCTGGTTTAGATCTCACCCCGATTATTACCCATCACTACAATATCGATGACTTTCAGCAAGGCTTTGATATGATGCGTTCTGGTCAATCTGGCAAGGTCATTTTAGATTGGACTTAAATTCGTTATACTAGCGGTTGAGAAACGTGATCTATTGAGGCTACCTACTAACGTTATATACCCATGTAGGTAATAGTTGATAGATTACGTGTTCATTAAAGCCTGAAATATAACGAATTTACTGCCAGTAAGGTAGTAATCAAATGAGGAATACATAGTGTCAGAGAATAGTTTTAAGCATATGTCAGTAAGTGACTTACAAGAAGTGATGGCAAATAAATCACATGTTGTGGTAGATATTCGCGATGCTAATTCTTTTGCAAATGGTCGAATTGCAGAATCAATTCATTTAACTAATGAGTCATTACCTGATTTTTTACGTGAAGCCGATCTGGATGCACCCGTAGTTGTTTGTTGTTATCACGGAATTTCTAGCCAACAAGCGGCGGAATTTTTAATAAGCCAAGATTTTACCGAGGTCTACTCTCTTGACGGTGGCTTTACCCAATGGCAAACACAATTCCCTGACAATATAGAGCGATAATTACTGATGACAAGTGAGTCTGCTGAGAATATGGATACGCTACAGCCACTGGTTCAACTTAAAGATCATAATATTGCTTTATTATTCAGTAACTATTTACAATCTTTAGGTATTCAAGCACAACTCAAATCAAGCCAAGAAGACGGCCATGTAATTTTATGCCCTGAAGATAAAATAGCACAAGCAAAAGTAGAGTTTGATGCGTTTATTTTAAAACCCTATGACGATAAATATCAACAAGCGGCATGGGATAGAGGCGAAACAGTCACCTTAAATTCAGGTGATTTCAGCTTATTGAGCAGTTTTAAAGATAGCTTTATAGCTCATGCAGGCATTGTTACTTTACTGGTGTTTGCCCTTTGCTGGTTAGTTTTTATCTTCAGTGAATTGGGTTGGGCACAACAGATTTTTTATGCCTTACAGTTCTATCCACAATTATCTATTGATGCTTTATTAGCAGATCCAGTACGTTTGATTGGCCCTGCATTTTTTCACTTCTCTTGGCTGCATATTGTCTTTAACACCATGTGGTGGTGGCAATTGGGAGGTAGTATTGAAAAAATATTAGGTAAATCAACACTCATTAACCTACTTTTACTCTCTGCTATTGTTTCCAACGTAGGGCAATATTTAGTGTCAGGTTCAAATTTTGGTGGTTTATCCGGTGTGGTATATGCGTTGGTTGGTTTTGTTTGGTGGTTTGGTTACTTAGCCCCAGACAGAGGTTTATTCCTTGCTAAACCATTAGTTGGGTTTTTACTGTTTTGGCTAGTACTGGGTTTTGCTGATTTACTGCCAGTCAATGTAGCCAATACCGCACATTTACTCGGCTTGCTCTCGGGATGTTTTCTTGCAGTGTTCACTGTAAAGGTGATTGGCGTAAATAGTAAAAATAACATTAAGAAAGACAGTAAATAACAGGTCTTTAATATCAGTTGCTTGTTAGTTATCTAACCACTGAGTAAAAAGTAGCTTTTTGATGAGAGGTTCGCCCGTTTCTTTGATTAATAGCTCTTTTACTTGCTCTTCACACGCTAACTGAATTTCCGCACGCCCTTTGATCGATTTTACTTTGGCTTCCGATTGCTGGCCAATGATATTAATAATGGCGTCACGTAATAAAGGCGAGTGATGCTCAACTATGGTTAAATTGTCGCCTTCAACCATCAATTCAACAGTTAAACGCACATAACCCATCTTCTTTTTTACTGCGACATAATTGGTGACAATATCAGGCTCAAAGCCAAAGTAAGCATAATCACTCGCTTTTGCTTGAGCAACACTTGCACTTAACGTAAGTAAAAGGGAAAAGAGAAATAGGTTTTTAAACATAAAAATAATAGTCGATAGGGGATGATTAAACTTATCCTTATCATAACCCGATTTAAAGCATTTGCTTGATTATTTTTTATAAAATTAAAATTTTTCTATTCGCCTGATTGAGATAAATGAGTTTACTGTTTAGGTCTGCTATTATAGCGACGATTTTACACCCTATTATTCTTTGAAGTAGTTTTATGAAGCAGCAAATAGTGAACTTTCCTATTACCTTTCCAATAACCTTGTCGGGCCAATGGCAGTCACCTAGTGCAGTGAGTTTCTCATCATTATCTACGCCACTTAAAGATTGGTTGCTTGATGAAGGCTCACTTACGGCTCGCTTAAAAAAGCATTGTGATAACTTTCAAGTTAAAGTCATTGGAGAGCAACAACAGCCCTGCTCAGCTGCGGAGTCTTGTGATCTGATTAAAGTTGGTGAACCCGTTTTGGTGCGTGAAGTCATTTTATATTGTGATGATGTACCTCAAGTCTTTGCCAGAAGCTTATTACCCATAGCTAGCTTAACGGGTGAAGAACAAATTCTTGCTAATTTAGGGGAGCAACCACTTGGGCAGGTATTGTTTAATAACCCGTCATTGCAACGTTTACGGTTAGAGTTATCTCCTTTTGTAAATGATTCTAGTGTTGTAGCGTTAGCTGCTAAATTAACGGCTCAACACGCAAGTAATAGCCCACTCGTAAAAGCATCAGTAATACCCAAACAAGAACTTTGGGGCCGTCGCTCTATATTCATGTTGGAGAATAAACCCTTGATGGTGGCTGAGGTTTTTTTACCTGATGCCTTTGCCTATCAATAATCAATGCAATAAATAAATACTTAAAAGAAACATATAAATGCTGAAAAGAATTCAACAAAAATGGTTAGCGATTAAGTTAATTACTCGTATGGATAAACCTATTGGTACTTACCTCTTGTTATGGCCAACGTATTGGGCGTTATGGATTGCGAGCGATGGTTGGCCTAACCTGCAACTATTGTTGGTTTTTAGTTTAGGTGTTTTCATCATGCGTAGTGCTGGTTGTGTAATAAATGATTACGCGGATAGAAAAATAGATGGTGAAGTTGAACGCACAAAAAACAGACCACTTGTTAATGGCATGATGACCTCTGGCGAAGCCATTAACTTGTTTGGCGTGTTAATTGGCATGGCATTTGGTTTGGTGCTAATGCTCAGCTGGTCCACTATTTACCTCTCTGTTGTTGCGGTATTACTAGCGGCAATTTACCCCTTTATGAAACGTCATACCCAACTGCCACAACTATTTTTAGGTGCTGCTTTTAGTTGGGGCATGATAATGGCATTCTCAGAAGCTCAAGGTGAAATACCTTTGGTGGCTTGGTTGCTGTTTACGGCTAACCTATGCTGGACCATTGCTTACGATACAATGTACGCCATGGTTGATAGAGATGACGATGTTAAAATTGGGGTGAAATCTACCGCTATTTTATTTGCTGAAAATGATAAGCGTGTTATCGGCTTTTTACAGTTGATGACTTTGGCCTTATTATGGACAGTCGGTGATATTTTAGCCTTTGGTTGGCCGTATCAACTATGCATCATTGCGGCTGCAGGTTTGTTTAGCTATCAACAGTTATTGATTGTTAATAGAGAACGAGACGCTTGTTTTCAAGCCTTTTTGCATAATCACTGGGTTGGTTTAGTTGTCTTTGTTGGTATTGCAATTGAGTATCTATAACGTTCAATTACATTAGTTTAATAGTTTAGCAAACTCATCAAAGGGAAGGGGACCACTAAAATAGAAACCTTGGTAATGGAAACAACCAAGTTCTTTCAAACAGTTTAATTCTTCCTGTGTTTCAACACCTTCTGCCAGTATGTCCATATTCAGGGTTTTTCCTAAACTGATTATCATGCTGGCAATGGCTGCACTCTCACTACTTTGCGCTATGTTAGTCACAAAAGAACGATCTATTTTTAATACGCTCGCAGGAATGCGTTTTAAGTAGGTTAGAGAAGAATAACCCGTACCAAAATCATCAATAGCGCAATCAATAGCGTTTTCTTTTAATGAGGCAATTAACTTGATTGAATCTTCAATATTTTCTACCAGAAGATTTTCGGTTAACTCTAACGCTAACCGTTTAGCAGGGATATCATTCTGCTTCACAGCGTTCAGGACAATTTCTTGAAAATCATGCTGAATTAATTGCTTAGCGCTGATATTAATCGCTATTTTATTAAAACTTTCTGGTAGTGATAATTGTTCTAGTTTTTTGATGTCACGACAGGCTTGCTCTAAGACCCATTGACCAATAGCGAGAATGAGATCGCTTTCTTCTGCGATAGGGATATAGACCGCAGGCGACTCCTTACCATGAACAGGGTGTTGCCAGCGCAATAATGCTTCAGCGCCAATAATGTCACCATGATGGTTATATTGCGCCTGATAGTATAATTTAAAATCGCCTTGTTCTAACCCTTGCTTCATATCATCAACATAAGCTAAGCGTCTTTTTATTTTTTCAGACATGACTCTTTGATATTGCTTACCTTGCTGAGTTTTGGCTCGTTTGGCTTCGTACATAGCAATATCGGCAAATTTAATAAGATTATTGACGGTACTGCTTTGCAGAGGAAAAAGCGAATAGCCGATACTGCAAGTGAGTTTGTACGAATTAGTGTCGATAACAAAAGGTGCCGTAAGTAATTGATTAATTTGAGCTATGAGTAGGTTAATTGTTTCTTGGTAATCATCTTTGAGATTCTTTAATAGAATAGTAAATTGATCCCCGCCAAAGCGGCCAATATCTATATGTTCACTGCTTAATGAATGTAGCCTATGGGCTAACGTCAGTAATATTTTATCGCCGACAGTATGACCCATAGCATCATTTATTGGTTTGAAGCGGTTTAGATCGATAAAAAGAACACTACCAATTTTGTTGTTAATACGAGCATCTTCTATAGCATTGCCCAGTAGATGATTTATATGCTGGCGATTAAATAAATGGGTTAATCCATCGTGCTGTGCTTGGAAGGCAACCTTTTCTTCAATAAGTTGCCTAGAGAGAACTTCTTTAACGAGGGAGTCATGTACTATCGAGGTGTAACAACTCGTTGCTAGCTTTTGTAAAATTGGCTGTAGTGCTTTTTGCACTTCATCAGCTATAGCATAGTGAGTTTCAAAAGTGAGTAAGCCATAGTCTGGAATAATAAAGCCAAATAAATATTGTCCATTTTCACATTGAAAAGAAAGGGTTTTTTGGCTGCTATTAAGCTGACGTGCAAAGTTTGTAAGTATGGAGCTTTTCGACCATGATTGACCGCGCTTATTTTTTGGAATGCTTAAAAAATATTGATAACTCGTGCCTTTAAGTGGAAGCAACTTGCTAGGCATACCAGACTGGTCACAATAGACATAGATATGTGCACTTGTTAAATCGAGGCGGTTAAAACAGACTTTTAAAAAAATTTTCAACATGGCCTTTAAGTCAAGCTTATTGCCAATAGCCATGGCAAGCTCATGTTGTAGTGAAATAAGAAACAGTGCTTTATTCATACCTGCCTAGTTGCTACCAAGAGCTTATTACAATTGATTTGTTGAGAAGACGAATAGCACCACTTTGACTATTGGCTATTTCCCCTAATGAAAGTACCCCGAATAATGCACCTAAATGGCAATGTTCAGCGATGACATTGAGTTCCTTTTCAAACTCATCTTCCATAAATAAGGCCCTGCTAATGCAATCGAAGACCATAGTTGTTGTAATTGTTGTCTTGTTCAGTTTAGACAGTAGGGCGATCGCTGCTTTTTCTGTCGAGGCCACTAAGCTATCTATATTGCTTTCAAGTAAATACACCATTGAATTAATCGGGATATTGCCAAAACATTGTAAGTGATTATTTTTCGCTAAAATAGGGTCCCGAACAATTATATTATTATTGATATCCTTAATACCTAATGGAAAATTCTTAGCAATATCAAAAAAGTCAGTATTATTGAAGGTGTATTCGGTGGCACTTTCAATCGTTTGGCAATAAACTTCATAAGCAGGTTGGTAATTTAAGCTTTGAACCGTTTGCCCTTGTGCTTCTGATACCAAAAAGGGCTCATCAAATGTCTCCCAACCATGCGCCACACTGGTGTTAAGTGTTCTTGGTAGTGCGACTAATAGAATAGCATCGCTATGAACACCTGAGTTGGTAAATATGCAATGGCGTTGGATAAAGTCTAAATTGCCGGCACCACCACCAGCGATATTGATCCCGTGGTCTAAATGCTCAAAAAGACAATCAATAAAACCTTCAATGTTGCTGATTAGCGCATCATAGAACATCAGAAAATCATCCTGACCACAGAAGTTATTCTTTTCTTTTAGTGTTGAGGTAATGAGTTCCTCTAAGCAACTTTCATTCGTGACCTGATTAAGTTGAGCGAACAGAGTTACATCAACGGCTTCTTTAAAGCCAATGATCAACGCGCCTTGTTTAATTAAGTCACCTTTTAGAGTCAGCATTGGGTAAATACCACCAAAGAGCTTTAGTGGGCACGCATGAAATAGAGCGTTGAGTTCTTCTTCAGGGTAATTGTTTTGGCTGCACGTAAGTACCAATAAGCTTTCCGCGCCACTATTTTGGGCGAGACTTAAACCGCTTTTGAAATCACTTAAAGTATCGCTTAGTGTATGCCAAGTGAATAACTCAGTTGCCATCTTATTGTATCTCTTGGTTTTTTTATTATTATTGTTTTACTACCCTTGGCATAATGCCTAAGTTATTTATAGAAAACTAGTGTTAATTAGTGTAATTATCTCTAGGTGCTTGTTTATTCGTTAATAGTCGTTAGGCTAGACAATGGATGATGTAACTACTATATATTTAGTTACGTTGTTTAATCAAAGTACGGTACAAGCTTAAGTTCTAAGATAAAAAGACGTTTTCATATAAAAATAATTAATGACAATAAGTTAAAGGGAAGCACAGATGAAAAAATCAATTTTCGTAAAAGCTGCACTGGTCGTGTCGCTTGGATTATCCTCGCTGGGGCTTTCAGCTTTAGCCCATGCTGACGATGATAAAAAATATCGTTGGAAATTAGCTGAAACTTGGGGACCTAATTTTCCTATTTTTGGTGATGCCACTAAAAATATGGCCAAAATGGTAAAAGAAATGTCGAATGGTCGGTTGACCATACGCATTGATTCTTCGAATAAGCATAAATCTGCATTAGGTATTTTTGACTTTGTAAAAAGTGGCCAATATCAAATGGGTCATTCTGCGTCTTATTATTGGAAAGGTAAAAACTTCAACACCATGTTTTTTACTACCGTACCTTTTGGCATGATAGCCTCTGAACAACATGCTTGGTTTTACTACGGTGGTGGCATGGAGTTAATGAAAAAGGTTTATGATCAATATGGCATCATGTCATTCCCTGGTGGTAATACGGGTAACCAAATGGGCGGTTGGTTCAAAAAAGAAATTAATAGCGTTGAAGATCTGAAAGGTTTGAAAATGCGCATACCAGGTTTTGCTGGTGAAGTATTAGCAAAACTAGGTGCGAAGCCGACAAACATTCCATCAGGTGAGCTTTATACGGCATTGGAACGTAACACTATTGATGCATTAGAGTGGGTAGGTCCTTCTTTAGATTTACGTATGGGTTTTCATAAAATAGCGCCTTATTACTACACAGGTTGGCATGAGCCAGGTACTGAGTTGCAATTTATGGTCAATCAAAAAGCCTACAATTCCCTACCAAAAGATTTACAAAAAATATTAACGGTTGCTATGAAAGCTGCAGCTTATGATATGTATTCGCAATCGATGCACGCTAGTGGTGTGAACTTAGCATCACTGAAAAAAGATTACCCAAATGTGCAAATGCGCTCATTCCCTAAACCGGTAATGGAAGCGATTGTGCAAGCAAATGATGAGTTATTAGAAGAGTTTGCTGCTAAAGATCCTATGACAGCAGAAATTCTTAAGTCACTAAATGATTATAAGCACCAAATACGTGCTTGGACTAATTTATCAGATAGAGCTTATCTGGATAATTTTGATGGCAAGTAATTTTTGTTGTTAGGATAAAAATTGTCTAAATAACAAAATAAGTGGGTTAGTTTAACCCACTTATTTTTGTTACTAATTGGTGTATCTGCATTGCATTGCTAAAGTAGTATTACTAACTGAGAAATTAAATGGATAAAGTGTTAAAAATTTCAGGAAAAATTATCGATGTTCTAGGTAATTTTTGTAGTTTGCTTATGATTTTAATGATCATAAACGTTTTTTATGACGTGATCATGCGCTACTTTTTTAATGATGTCAGTATTGGTATGCAAGAGCTGGAATGGCACCTATTCGCTGCTATGTTTATGTTTGGTATTGCATACACCCTAAAAGAAGATGGTCATGTGCGAGTCGATATTTTTTATGAGACCATGACAGCGAAAAACCAAGCCTTAATCAATATTTTTGGCTCGTTGGTTTTAGCATTACCTATCACTATACTTACGCTTTATTACAGCTGGGACTATACCTTTGAAGCCTATCAAATGGGCGAGGGTAGTGGGGACCCTGGTGGGTTGCCACATCGTTGGATAGTACGAAGCGTTATTCCTCTTTCTTCACTATTTTTGATTCTAGCTATTTTCCATGTGGTGGTGACTCAGTTAAAAACTTTCACAGCACCTACTCAACCTGAAACAGGGGAGCAATAATGACAGGTATTGTACTTTTTGCTATTGCTCTAGTGTGTTTATTTCTTGGCTATTCGGTCGCATTCACCTTTGCAGGTGTTTCACTCATTGTTGGCGCTATTGTTTTAGGGGCGGACTTATTCGCGTTTATGCCTTATCGCATTATGAGCATTATGGAAAACACTATTTTAATGGCTGTGCCCATGTTTATTTTTATGGGGATAGTATTACAAAAAACAGGACTAGCGGAGCGGTTACTGGAGTCTGCGGCTAAACTCTTTGGCGGTATTGCCGGAGGCGTTGCAATTTCTACTATCATTGTTGGTGCTTTATTAGCGGCATCAACAGGAGTAGTTGGGGCTAGCGTTGTTGCTATGGGGGTTATTTCCTTACCCGTAATGTTGAAAAACAATTATCATCAACCTACGGCAACGGGTGTTATTTGCGCGTCTGGTACCTTAGGACAAATTATTCCGCCTTCGATTATCTTAATTATTTTAGGCGATGTTATGGGGGTGCCCGTTGGCGATTTATTCCGAGCGGCCATTCTGCCAGGAATGCTACTGGTTGTTACTTATGTCATTTATATTTTAATTTTAGGCAAATTTAAGCCTGAATTTGTACCACCGTTAGTTGTCACTGAAAACAAACGTGAACTACTAGTACAGGCACTTAAAGATATTGTACCGCCCTTAGTACTTATTTTAACTGTACTAGGTTCTATTTTTGCTGGTATAGCCACACCAACCGAATCTGCAGCCATTGGTGCAGTTGGTGCAGTTATCTTATCGATATTATATGGCAGCTTTTCATTCGGCAAAATGCATGAAATATCCAAAGAAACAGTAAAAGTTACCTCAATGGTTTTTGCGGTATTAATTGGCGCCACAGCATTTTCTATGGTGTTTAGTTATTCGGGCAGTGAGTATCTAATTGAAGAGTTTTTTATGGAGCTTCCTGGTGGCAAGTGGACATTTATTGCCTTGGCTATGCTCGCTATTTTAATACTAGGCTTCTTTATCGATTTCATTGAAATTGCTTTTTTAGTGGTACCCATTTTACTGCCTGTTGCCATAGCGTTAGATATTAATTTAGTGTGGTTTGCTATTTTAATTTCTATGAACTTACAAACGTCGTTTTTAACACCACCCTTTGGTTTTAGTTTATTTTATCTCAAAGGCGTGGCGCCGAAATACCTTAAAACTACCACGATATATAAAGGCGTGATCCCCTTTATTTTAATGCAAATAGCCGTGTTGCTCTTAGTGGTGTTTTTTCCGGAACACTTAATTATTACTTAGCTAAGACACTTACTAATACAATAATGTTTTATGCCGACACTGTGTCGGTATAAAACATTTATTTATTTGGCACTTTAAATTTAGCCTGTACCTTCTCCATATGCTCTCTAAAGCTTTTATCAAACTTACTTTCACCACAAGCAAAATATGCTGTTGTTGCATGCACAGGGCTACCTAATACTTGTTCACGATAAATGGTACAAGTGCCGTTGTCATTTTTGGTAATAGAGCCAACATGAGAGCTGCTAGTATTAAGTTTCTGTCGCTGTTCGACCGTAAGTGGCACTATAGTTTTTGGCACTGGAAAGGGCTCTCCATCCATCTCTGAAGTAGATCGTGGTTGAGTGAGTTCAGAAAACGCTTGTTCACGTTGTTGGTCATCTAGTTTTTGTCTTAAGCGTGATAAACGATCATAACTAGAAAAACTGCCCCTGCTTGCTCCTAAAACCTTATTTTTAGTTGTCACCGTTTCACTTTTAACCGCATTCGTAACCTGTGTAGAAGGTGTCTTCGTTACTGGCTTATTTACTGGTGTATTCGGAGGTGTTTTTACGGCTGTTTTTGATGGTTCTGTACGGATAGTTTTTTTAGGGGCGGCTTGTTTTTGCTCAACCTTTTGTGGCGTTTTTCTTTCCTCTACACTTTTTGGTGTAATAGCCGGCTCACTAACTGTTTTTTTAGGTGCCGAGTATAAAAAACTTTTGATTGAGGTGATCTTTGGTTTATCTTGTTTGATAATCTTAGGTTGTTGTGTCGCACCGTAGATTAAGGCAAGCAAGAGTAATAAATGCAGTAGTACCGATATAGTAATGGCAGTGTAAGGTCCTTTTAACACAGTCTATTCAGTTCTTATAATTATAATGAATAATATTATAGACCAAAAAAAACACCACTGGTTCAATACACTGTGGTGCTTTTTGGGCAGTAAATGTAGTAATACCAATTTGATTAAATTTATTCCCTACTCAGAGCTACATTAGCGAGCTTTGAACAAGCAAAATTCCTTGAACATAGTTATTCTATATTTCATTAATTCTGTGATGTTATTAGTTTGCTAATGAGCTCCCAAAGGGCGAGTTTAAAAGGCTCACATGCTGCGTTATTGATTTTGACAATAGAATAACTATTCTCTTCAATCAATGCCTTACCTTTAAGCCTTTTAACTCTCGCTGAGTGGGAAATAACTTAATCAACTTGGTATAAAGCGTTTAACGAGCAATACTTTGTAATACTTCAATATCAACCAAGTTGATAACCGTTGCTTTGATCTCAGCCATGGTTGAACTAGCAATGAGTAAACCGTCGTCATCGAGGTCAATATAGCCTTGCTCACGAATAGTGGCAATTAAGGTAGATTGAGCACGTTTGTCGATAAATTCAGGTGCATTGATATTGTTTAATACCGATAAACGTTTAGCAATCGCCACAACCTTAGTTTCTAAATCACGTTTACTTAACGGTGCTAAACGACTTGTAAGTGAAGTAATTATCGCGAGGCGTTGTAAACTCTCATCGATGCACTCAGCCATAGCATGTACTTGACTAAGTAGCCCAACGTCATCGCTAAGTGACCAAAAACCAGCTTTAGTTTGCTTAGCTATTTCCATCTCTTTTAGTACCGTAAGAACCCGCAAGGTTTGCTGTTCAACGTGCGTGCTGTCTTGATAAAGGTATAAGTCTTCTTTGAGTAACGCAGTTACGTTCTGTACTTTTATGACTAATTCGTCTTGATTGATCTTGCTGTGCTTATCAAGCAAACGACAAACCAAGGCTGGTACTACGTAAGTATGCAAAATATTATTACGGTAATAGCGCATCTCGGTATTAGCAGTTTCAGAGAGTGAAACCAAGCTGCCAAAACTATCTTCAGTAATCGTTACTTTATTAAGAGAAATAACGTGAGTGAGTAACTCTGCACCGGTTTCTTCTGGAATAGTAAGTTGTTCACTAAAAGGGGCTTGGCGCTGTATATTTAAGAAAAAATCAAGCTGTGTTTCTAATTCCAATTTTGACAGTGCTTTATTTTTGCTGGCATGTAAGATCAAGGCAATTAAAGCAACACCATTTAAAGCAGCACTCTTATTGATGTTCTCCATTACTTGGTCAGCAAGTACATTGACCGTAGGTGTCAACCAAGAAGGTTTCTGCGGGTCAATTGGGTCGATAGAGTCTTTCCAATCAGGCACTTGTTTATTTAAAAATTCGTTAATGTTCATTGGTTCACCAAAATTTACATAACCATTTCCATAGTTGCGTAAACTCTTAATGGCTTTTAATACACCAAACATCGACTCACCCTTTTTCTCGCTACCACTTAATTCTTTATGGTAAGTGCCTACTTCCATAACATGCTCATAACCTAAATAGACAGGTACTAAGGTCAGTGGTCTATCAATACCTCGTAGTAAGCTTTGAATGGTCATGGCTAACATGCCTGTTTTAGGTGCTAGTACTCTACCCGTTCGGCTACGGCCACCTTCAGTATAATATTTAACACCATAGCCACGTTCAAATAAAAGGCCTAAATATTCACGAAAAATAGTGGAATATAAACGGTTACCACCAAAACTACGGCGGATGAAAAATGCACCACCCTTTCTAAAAATGGTACCAGCAGGCCAGAAGTTTAAGTTAATACCCGCGGCAATCCTTGGCATGACTAGACCTTCTTGTAAAATGACATAAGAAAGTAATAAATAATCCATGTGGCTGCGATGACAAGGGACATAAATAATTTCATGGCCATCTTGAGCCAATTTACGCAATACTTTGGCGTTGCTTACCTTAATAGCGCTGTATAGGCGTTTCCATAACCAATGCAAAATGATTTCACCAAAACGTAACCATGAAACACTATAGTCACCAGCGATTTCATTCATCATGACTAACGCTTTTTTCTTAATCTCAGCTTCAGAAACTTTTTTGTTTTTTGCTTCATCGCTAATAATACGTTTGACTGATGGGTTAGCAAATAACGCGGTGAACATTTGCTTACGATGCATTAACCTAGGGCCTTTAGCAGCAATGGTTTGACGATGGAAATGGAAGCGAGCTACACGCAAAAACTTATGAGCAGCGGCTTCATCACTACCATGATTATCAGAGATATTACGTAAAGAAAAAGCTTCGCTAAATCGGACTAAGGTATCACGACCTAAAAATAGCACGATGAAGAATTTTCGTAACCAATTAGGTGATTCTTGATCGGCTAGCAAAGTACCTATATTGAGATTTTTTCGTTCTTTAGTCGGCGTTCTTCCCCAAATTAAATTGGCTGGAATTAATTTCGCATCGATATTTTCATCAATAACATGTTGATTTAATAACGCTAAACCTTGTGCTGTTGCCGTTGTCTTACTGCTTTTACGCCATGAGCAAAGAGGTGTCGATTTTGCCAAGCATAAAGTGCGATTAAAGCTTTCGCCGTTTATTGTTACTTTGCCAAGGGGATCCGGAAGATTTTGTTTTTTACAGGCACTTTGCAACGCTAAAAGGTCGGATGCCGATTGATGACGAACAATGTAAAAAATGGGTTGGTTTGGCTGATCTGTAATATTTTGACTGTCCGTGATAATTTTACAACGAACCAGTAACTTAAGAGGAAATTTTAATAATAAGTAGAAAAAAGAACGTAAGGCCAACATGTTGTATCGCTCGGTTTAGTCATTAACAGCTATAAAAATTGGATTTTAACATCATTAGTCAAAATTGTCTTGGTTTGTGGAGAATAGCAACCCGTATCAGAAAGTGTTTATTTTTCTTGGTCTAATGTTGCTCATACCTCTCTAAGTGTGTACTTCTTTATACCGCGTTATTGATTTCGACAAGGACGCTGCATGGATGCAGCTTATTAGAGAATGCAGGGGCATATTCTCCTGAATGACCATTCTCTTAAATCAAAGCCTTGCCTAAATACGTTTTTAATTCCAGCTGAATCCTGTATCTTCAAATTACTTGGGTATAAATGCCTTCAATTTCAGGAGTTCATATTGAAAAAAATTGCCGTGTTTGTCGATGTACAGAATATTTATTACACCACCCGAGATACCTATGCGAAACAATTCAACTACCGCTTATTATGGCAAGAATTAATGGCACAAGGCGAGATTACTATCGCTAATGCTTATGCTATTCAACGTAGTGATGATCAACAGCACAAATTCCAAAAAGCGCTTAAACATATTGGTTTTGACGTTAAGCTAAAACCTTATATTCAACGCAGTGACGGTTCGGCTAAAGGCGATTGGGATGTCGGTATTACTATCGATATTATGGAAGCTGCAGCTGAGGTAGATACTGTGATTTTACTCTCAGGAGATGGCGACTTTGATTTGTTACTACGAAAAGTACGCGAAAAATATGGCGTATCTACTGAAGTTTACAGTGTGGAGAAGTTAACCGCAAAATCGCTAGTTGAAGCAGCGGATATTCATCATAAAATTGAACACAGCCTTCTGTTGTAGGCTAAGTAATTGAAGCACTAAATCATGTCAGAGTATCTTTTTTAGTTTTTAGTTTTTGCTTTATGCTTTTTCACGAGATAAGTCGTTAATATAAGGGCAATAACAAATAATGTTGCGCTAGCAATTAATTCATTTTGTGCCCCTAAACGTATACCGCTGCCGGCAAGTGAGAATATAACCATTTGCGGGATAAAGCCGACAAAAGAGCCACTAACATAAGCGGGCATTGATACCTTGCTAACGCCTGCAATAATATTGGTTATAAAATTACTGCCTAAAGGTAATATACGAATCACAATTGCTTTCAAAAAGGTTTGCTCACCAAGAAACGCCGATAATTGAGCAAGTTTACTGGGATATTTACGAGTAATGCAGTCGCTTAACAAATAACGAGCGACACTAAAAGTGATGAAGCAACCGAGTGTAGCGGCCAAAGTGGCAACAATGATGCCGATGAAAGCACCTAAGTTAATGCCCGCAACTAATGCAGCAATTTGTCTGGGTAAACCAACACTGGTTGCCAACGATAAAAAAACAAACAGTAACCCTGCATTGAAAAACGTAGAACTGCCGCCTTGTTGCCAGTTTAGTTTGTCAACTAAGTTTATTGTCCAGTCAGTTAAACTGAAATCATTTTCTGTTGTGGTCGATACTGCGCTTACCTGCGGCGAAAATGCGGGCGTATGTATCAGCCATTGATATAAACCGGTCGCGAGAATCATTATGATGATGAGGCTCGCCAGTATTTTAGTGGTCGATAAACGGGCGGAAAATAAGAGAAACTTGGAAAGCATGGTTATACTAATTAAATTAATGGTTCAACTTCAGTACAACATAAGTAATGAGAGTTAATTGTTAAGAGCAAGGCGCTTGATTGGTATTATAGCGAATGGCTCAATGACTTACTCTGATTATTAGCTTTGATTTTTTCAGCTCACTTTCAAGATAAAAACTTATTTAAAATGATATAACTTGGCTTTCGCTTGCTCAAATTCATCAATAGTTAAAAACCCCTGTTGTTGCAGTTTTACTAACTTTTCTAAGGCGTTAACCAAGTCGGTTTCTACTCTGGCTAACTCTATTGCGGTAGCATCATGTTTATCAACTAAAGTGATTTCATCATTACTTTTTTCTGAGATAGTTACTTCCGCCACTTTTTCAGGTTCTATATCATCTACAACTGAATGAAGACGAGTTGCAGGACGGATAATCGATGCTTGAGTGTGTAGCGGAGTATCATCATGAGTCTTATGCTCAGTGCGCGCTATATCAGCAGTGAATTTTGGTTTGAAAGAACGTGTACCTGTTTGCTCACTATTGATATTCTTGGCAATGAGCCAGCACCAATCAATGGCCTCATCAACCACGGTAAAGTAACCTTTTTTGGTTATTCTATCGCTGCCTTTGCGTAAATATAAACAAATGATGTGTCTCTTTTTTGATTCGGTATGAAGCGCTAAGTTAATACGACGAACTTTGCCGTCGGTCATTTTTGCAATTTGCTCAATATGGAATATATCGCGTAATGCCTGTTCATGTTCTTCGTCAAAGCCGTGTCCCATGGTGGTATTAATGGTCGCAATAACCAAATCTCCAAGTAATACTTGGCACTGATTAATATCAGCTAATGCTATTACCTTTTCTGCTTTCTTCTCATGACGTTTAAATAGTTTTATTGATAACTTATCTTCAGTTAGAACTAGGTTAGAAAACTCTCTACGAACGAAGGCCTTAGCCGATTTCTGTTGTGTCTTCATCTGATACAAAATATAGCCGAGAAGCAAAAATAGCATGAGAATAAACAAGAAAGTCAGACCGTTGGAACCACTTTGTTGGCTTTCTTTTATGGCTAAACTTATGTCTTGCTGGAATAATTGGTATATAGCACCAGTATCTTCATTGAAAAACAGCAGTTCTCCGCGATTATCACGGTAGAGAGTTAAGTGATTTGCTTGCAAGGCTTGTTGTTTCAAAAGCCACTCTATTGTGGGAGCGGAAAGTGCTTTTTGCTGATTACTGGATTGATTGTTCTCAAGTGCTATCTCGGGTGAAATTTCATGGGATAATGAGTTGAGTTGCCATTCTTTTTTATTTTTAGTTAACAATAATAGTTTGTTGCGCAAGGTTGGTGCATTTTGACCTCGGTATACTAATAAACTATTGGCAGCTAACGTATTTTGATTTTGATATAAAAAATTTCTAGGTGCTTTTTTGCGCCAGTCTTCCCCACCATCACTATAAGATATCCAATGTCTTACTATGCCATTAACGCTGTATTGATGTGATATCAGCAATTTAGTGGCATACCTATCTGGCCAAATAAATTGATTTATATTGCCTGCACCGAATAAATACAGTGCCTTTTCAAATTTTTCATTCGCGTAATATGGGTTGTCGTGAGGTACGCTATAACTTTTGATACCTTTTCGTTGTGGATGAATGCGTAAGATGGCACCTGAATAAAGTGGATGTTGCTGTAGTTCTAAGTTGTGTGACAGTGAAATATAAAGCTGAGCAAAGTCCTCATGCCATGATTTACTGTAAGAATTAAAGTTTAATTGCCTAATGCCGCTTTCTAAAGTGGGAACGGCTATTCTTAAAACTTCACGTTGGCTTGATTCATCGACTTGCTTGGTTACATTTAATTGCCACTCGGTCACGATGGCATCATAAGAAAGTGGCGTGGTAACAGCAGGATCTTTTAGACGCTTTCTTTTTCTGTTGTTAATAACTTTTTCAACATGGGCAGTATAGAAAGTGCCATAACCTGCTTGATCACGTAATGAGAAGTTAGGATGTAAGGTAAAAGCGGTTAGTTGAAGCGCGGACTCTTTAGTCGAAAAATGCTGTAAATCTAATAATAAAGTCGTGTTATCAGGACTATCTTGTTCCAACTGATAAATTTTACCTCGCTTATTTGCAAGGTAATAGAACTGACTGTTTCCTGGCTGTTCCAGTAGTAATAACCACTGGTCATCCGCTGTTTCTAATTGCGGGGCTTGCGCTATTTTTTGTAATAAATATTGCTTTTCTTTACCGGCACCATTAGCACCACTGACGAAAAACAGACATAGGGAAAAAATAAAAAAGGTCGCGCGCTTTGCGATAAGCATTAAATTGAGTCATCCATAGTTCAGTATTTTGTTAACGAATTTTTATCTTTTTCTTTAAGTGCCTTTAAATAAATGCACATTTTTTACTTCAATAAATTGATCTTTGCTAACGCCGCTGGTGTAACTTAATTTACCTTCTAACATCAGTTCATCACCAATATCACCATGTTCTGCTAGATATTGCGCTTGTTTTCCCCAAACATGAATGGCGCGTTCTACTGAAATTGTCTGCCACGCTTGTTTATCGGTATTATAGATATGCTGGTTAATGACAATATTTGCTTGGGTAATATTCTTATTTTGTTCGGTTAACATCAGTTTTGGCTTTGACGTTAATTGAGCACTACAATGAATTTGGTTGATTGCTTGTGTATAACCTTTTTCAAATTTTTGTACAAAGTTTGCGTGTACAATACCTAAGTGATTAGTGCTTTTATCTGTCGATTTTGGCTTAATATTACTTAAATATCCATGCAGTAAAATTATGTCACCTTTGTTGGCATTTAGTAATGCCAATTCGACCAACTCACCTTCTACTTTTACATGATGGTAGCTAGTCCACTCTTTATACTTATTAGTTATTTTATCTAGCCATTTACTGGATGTAGCTAACACAATTTCAGTCACTGCGGTTGCAGGATTAGCACGATAACGAATATCAGGAGTTGCGACTAAATTACCTAATAAGGTCACGGCACAAAGCTGTGGGTTTGGGCTTTTTGGGTGTTTATTTACAGCATCCGATAATGACAAAAGCTTTCCTGCGATATTAAAGTAAACCAATTATTCAGTCACTTATTATCTATTTGTGTGAATAAAGAGCAAGTTGTTTTATTTTAATATAAATTCAGTGGCATTGTTAATAGGCGGCAAGGAAAAATTGATGATAAATTGCATTAAAAGCTACTTAATAAGCAATTAAGTAGCCATTTGAGTGGTTAGTGAAAGACAAAGCTTTATAATGAAGACAATATTGTAGAATTAAACTAAAAAAACTTGTCTGTCTTAGACAAAGATATAGGAAACTAATGAGCCCGATTATTGCCAGCGAACACTTAAGCAACATCGCCCTTGGTTACGTAGATAGTGTTGATAGTGAATACGCTAAACGCCTTGCCAAAAAATGGCAGTTTAACTACTTAGGTCATGTTGCCGCTGCCAGTAAACAGCCAAAACTTGAATTTATGTTACAAATGCATCATCACGCCTTAGAGCTTTGCAAGTTAGATGAACCTAAACTGGGTGCTATCAAGGTAGACTTCGTTGAAGGTGCAGTCGCACATCGACGTAAATTTGGTGGCGGTCGAGGTCAAGATATTGCCAAAGCCGTTGGCTTAAAACATGGCTTTAAACCACATGTTTTAGATGCTACCGCAGGACTTGGCAGAGACGCATTTGTATTAGCAAGCCTTGGCTGTAAGCTCACATTATTAGAGCGCATGCCTGTGGTAGCTGCACTGTTAGATGATGGGATTGAGCGTGCAAAACTAAATCATGAAGTTGCCGATATTGCCAATAACATGCAATTAATTCACGGTTCATCGCTAGAGGAAGTCGACTTAGCTATTGAACCCGATGTTGTGTATTTAGACCCTATGTATCCGCACCGTGAAAAATCAGCTGCGGTTAAAAAAGAAATGCGAATATTCCAATCGCTGGTAGGTGAAGACCTTGATGCAGATGATTTACTTGAACCTGCATTAGCGTTAGCAAAATACCGTGTTGTGGTAAAACGTCCAAGTTATGCGCCGCCACTGGCAAATAAAAAACCATCGATGAGCATCAATATGAAAAAAAATCGCTTTGATGTTTATGTTAAACAGGCAATCCCAAAACCTATTACTTAGCATAGTCATTTAAAACCTTACATAAATACGTCACAATTATGTAACCTTACTGTCATAAAGATGAGTGATTATTGCCTTTATTTACTTCAAAGGCATTCATGCTATGCGCGTTTCTAGCTTTTCTCGTTTGTCTGTAACGGCAATCAGTATTTTTACCGCTATTTTTATGGCAACCATGTATCACGTGGGTGAGTCGTTAAGTGAAAGTAGGGCACAATATAAGGGCTATCAAGCACTTATTTCCTTAACAACGGTTGAGTTTAATCGAACTATTGTTGAGTATTTACAAACTGGTGATGCGGCTTTGCTAAACAAGGCGCAAAAACAACTTACGGGTATTGTTAAAAAAACGTATAGCTTAAATATCGATAAACTCTCTAAGCAAATAGACTCGCAAGCACAGGCACTCGCCAATAATATTGATACCAAATTTCGCGCCATGGGTAAACTCAGTGGTGACCCTTTAGTGCTGTTACGTAACGGCGAACAAGAAATGATCGCGCTTAATAATGATTTATCAAACCATGTACAAAATACTCAAGTACTGTCAGTAAAAGAGCAGTTTAACTACCTCGTGACAATACAGACCATAGGGAAGTTACTTGCCGATTTAGTCAGTGCTAGAGAAGCTATTTTTACCCAGGCACAGCCAAATATTCAATCGGTAAATCCTCTTTTAAAAGAGTTAAAAGGCCTAGGTAGTTTTTTGTCACTGCAAAAAGCGTTAGCTATTTATGAAGAGAGTGATGACGACTTGTTTGATGACAGTGAAAATTTACTCGGTGATGATGAGGAAAAGCAAGATCTAAGCCTTGAAGCTATTAATGAATTACAGTCATTATTTAATCGTTATCAACGAGAATTAGAAAATACTTTAGCTCAGCAGCAACAACGAAAAATGGGTTTTGCGCTGTTGGCTAAACAAGTGGGCAATATTGAAAAAGCCATCATGCAAGGTGAAGCAGAAATTTCACAACAGCAAGAAAAAATAAATGAGCAGCTTTATATTATTGTCATCGGACTACTTATCTTTTTGGTGGTATTTTTATTAGCAAATTACTGGTTGCAGCGCAGTGTTATTCTGCAACCGTTACGTAACTTACGTGATAGCTTTGTACAATTGGTGGAGCAGGGCAAAGTAGACAACATTATTAATATTGATAACAGAACAGAATTTGGTGAAATATCTACTAGTTTCAATCACATGGTTAATAAGCTAGCGCAAGATGATAAAGACAAAGCACAGCAATTGGACTTAGTCGCCAAAGCCTTAACCACCATGGAAAGCCAAGTCAAAAGCATTTATCAGTCATCGCATACCACCAGCGAGCATGTTCAAGGAGCGAGAAAAATTATGGAGGCCTTAGGTGAGGCAACCGAAACAGTGAATACCCTATCAGGGCAAGTCGTTAACAATGCTCAGGCAACCAAACAAGCAATGGAAGTAAGTCAGCATCATGTGTCACAAGTGCTGGCAGCAAGCGAATCTACTAATTTGGCAGCAAAGGAAAGCAAAGGTGCCATTACTTCACTATTTCATTCGGTTGAATCGGTTACCTCTATCGTTGATGTGATTAGCGCTATTGCGGATCAAACTAATTTGTTGGCGCTTAATGCTGCCATTGAAGCGGCAAGGGCAGGTGAACATGGCCGCGGCTTCTCTGTCGTTGCCGATGAAGTCCGCCAACTTGCGGGTAAAACGCAGCAATCGCTCAAACAAATTTCAGCACGCTTAACTCAATTACAAAGTGCGAGTAATTCTATTGAAGGTATTATTAACGACATAGAAAAAGCATCGAATAATCAACGTATTATTGCTGATGAATTGCAAGAAACCGCGTTAGCGGTAACAGGGCAGGCGCAAGTTTCTGCAACGGTTGCTCAAGATACTCTGGAGCAAATCACCTTGCAACGCACACACTTTATCGCCTTTGAGCAAGCCATGGCCAATGTCGACAAAGAAGTCAGCGACTCGCAGCAATTATCGAATGTGATTTCTGTTGATGTCAGTAATCAGGTAAATGATATCGGTCTTACACTTAAAAAAGCGTCTTAATAAGTCCAAGTTTGTTAAGCTAGGTCTAATTAATTTTTACCTGCGTAAATCACTCAACGATTTATACAAATTTCTCACAAACTCACAGAGGTGTTTTCATGATCGAATTGAACCAACTAATGCCAGTAGGCGAACTGCAAGAATTAAAAAACGGTGAGATGACCACGCATAATACCGCGGAACTTTTTGCGGCTAAAAAGGTAGTATTATTTGCTGTTCCTGGTGCTTTCACACCAACGTGCTCTGCGGCACACTTACCTGGATATGTAGTTTCGGCAGATGAATTAAAAGCTAAAGGTGTAGACGCGATAATTTGTTTATCAGTAAACGACGCTTTTGTTATGAATGCTTGGGGAGAGTCGCAAAACGCTGAAAATATTATGATGTTAGCCGATGGTGATGGTAGCTATACCAAAGCATTAGGTTTAAGTATGGACACGGCCACTTTTGGTGGTGTGCGCTCTCAACGTTACGCCATGATTATAGATAATGGTGAAGTCATTAGCTTGCATGTAGAGGAGCCTAAATCGTTTGAAGTCAGTAAAGCTGAAGTTATTCTCGATCAGCTTTAACTTCTAAAGAACGGTTAACGTATTAAAATCGTTCATTAAAGCTGATACTAAAAGCAATCAGTTTAAGAACACGAATAAGAATAATGCACCTTATTAACCACTTGGTTAATAAGGTTTTTTTATGTTTGTAAAATTGGAGTGATACGATTTATTACTTGAATCAATACTGATAAAAAGGCAGAATTCACCCAATTAAAATCTTTAAGGCAAAATCATGTTAAAAGCTGAAATGGTAGAAAAGTTAAATCAACAACTTAATTTAGAATTTTACTCTTCAAACTTGTACTTACAAATGAGTGCATGGTGTGAAGAAAAAGGTTTTGCCGGTGGTGCAGAGTTTCTACGTAAACATGCTAATGAAGAAATTCAGCATATGAATCGTTTGTTTACTTACGTGAGTGAAACTGGTGCTTTACCTATCATTGGTGCTATAGATGCGCCACCACATGAATTTGAAAGCTTAGGTCAGTTATTTGAACTAACTTATGAGCATGAGTGTTTAATCACTGAGCGCATTAACTCATTGGCTCATGAAGCATTTACTAATCAAGACTACTCTACGTTTAACTTCCTACAATGGTATGTTGCTGAGCAACATGAAGAAGAGACGTTATTCAAAGGTATTTTAGATAAAATCAATTTAGTAGGTAATGATGGTCACGCTTTATTCTTCGTGGATAAAGATTTAGCAGAACTAGCCAAAACTGGCAGTAGCAGTATAATGACAGAAGCAAGCGCATAAGCGTTTAACTACCCCGCTTTAAATTATTATCTAATTAAATGTCCCCTCAATAGTGCAAAACACCTTTGAAGGGACATTTTTTTTGGTGTTAATATTTTAAACACAAGAAGACGTTAAGAATATATAGCCCTGTCCCTTAACTGTTTTAATCACTGGACGCGAAGAAATCACCAGCAGCTTCTTTCTTAAATTGGCTATATGACTATTAATACTTTTATCACAACTGTCCAGCTTACGTTGAAAAATGCGCTGAGCAATAATCTCTCTTGAAATCAACGAACCTGCATCGATCATAAGTACAGCCAGTAAATTAAACTCTAATCCCGTTGTCGTAACCGACTCTCCTAGAAACCGCACAGAACGATTTAAAAAATTTAATTCGACTTGAGCAATAACCAGTTTGTTAGGGGTTAGATGCTCTTCTGCTGTTAACATGCTGCTTATTCTGATTCTTGAGCAGAGGTTTGCGTAAACATTGTTGTTTTATAACCGGTAGCTGAACTGTCACTGCTCTCGAGTATTAAAAATTGCTCTATGGATTGTTCATTGAGTATCAATTCAAATGAATTCAATATAATTGAACTACCATTATCCTTAGCAACAACAAAAACTTGATAGCTGTTATTTTTTAAGAGGATTGAACTGGTATTTTTGTAATTTGTCTCACGGTAATAAGTAGCAGAGTTGATGGTTTCATCTTGTCTGACAAAGAATACTGTTACTTGAGAAAAATCATCAGATTGAATTAAGTTAATTATTTCAATTTCATGTTCGTAAATACTGGTCAGTGAACTATTTTCAACCATCAAAGAGAATAGGTTAACTTCAATTTCATCAATGATGCCATCACCATTTTCATCAATGTTACCGTCGTTATCGGTATCGATATACTCTTGCTCAGCATAGAAAAACAGGGTTTTATTGGTGTTTTCAACTAAAGATAATAAATGATTACTTAGTAACGGGGTATTGTTCTCAGTAGTGGTGAGATCTACGCTGTAGTCACCACTTGCTAAGATTAGTGCATTACTCATTTCACCGTAGGGTAAAAAAGCGATTACGGGGGTATCGTCAACACCGTTGATATGCAGCGCAAAAGCTTCTTGGTAATTACTTAACAGCTCATGATTAGCAACGGCATTATAAGCGCTAAATTGTGCCTCAGATTTATCGTCAACATAGTTAATTACCGTAGAGTCCGACATGATATCTAACACATAAGGTGATGTGCCCGCGCCGTTGTTTTCTCTGACAATCATAATATTTTGAGAGCTATAGGCAAAAGGGATGCTACTTGAAGTGAACAACACCTCTTCGTTACCTGCTTTAGTGATATAAAAAATATAATCATCTTGATCAAGTTTTTGATTATCTGATAACTGCTGGTAAGTATATTGACCAACTAACACTGCTTCATTAAAACTTCCATCATCCTTAGAAAGATAAAAATCAACGGCTTGCTGGTTTGAGTGCATATTTAGCACCCTAAGATTAAATAGATCGTCGATCGTATCATCGTCATCATCAATGACAGGAATACTGTGCACCATAACTTGTGGAGATAAAATGCTATCGCTCAGTACTATCATATGAATAGTATCTTCAGTTAACGCTATGCTATTTTCATAAATAACTGACAGATCATCGGTCGCAGAGCTGTCATCATCTTGCCAAGCTAATTGATAGTAATAATCTTGGCTTGTTAAGCTGATATTACTATGGGCATTGCCATAGGAAATAGCCGAAAATGTTTGTTCAAAATGATCATCATCGTCGTTATCTTCAGTAAGATCTTCATCTAGGGTTAAATAAATGCTGGGTGAATCTTTTGATAAATTATAGAGTTTAACGTAGCCCTCTCCGCTACCATCGTCACTAGAATCACAGCCCAGTAAGATAAATAGTAAGATGCCAGCAGCAAGGCAGCTCTTTAAGGCTTGTAGGGTTTTAAGTGTCATCATCTGTTTTCCATAATGTAAAGTTGCAACAATTTGTTGGCGAATGTTATGCAGCAATAGATAGCCACTTTAGGGAAGAGTTCCTACCTTTACACAATCTTTACTTTTCTTTATTTTAGAAATAGTAATACGAGGTATTTACGCGCTTTATTGGGAATAAAGCCTTTTCATCAACCTTTTTGTATACGCCCTATTTGCATAAAGATTATAATAGCGGCGAAATTTTCAAAGCCCTCTGCGTAAGAACGTCCATAAGCGTACTCATAAGGCTTTTATTCTTAAGGTGTAACAGTGATCACAACAGACGTATTAATAATTGGTGCCGGTGCCGCAGGCTTAATGTGTGCAGCACAAGCAGGCTATCGTGGTAAAAGCGTTGTTGTGGTTGATATGGGTAAAAAACCTGCTCGTAAAGTGTTGATCAGTGGTGGTGGTCGTTGTAATTTCACCAATGAAAATACCACGCCTGAAAATTATCTTTGTCAAAACCCACACTTTGCCAAATCTGCTTTAAGTCGTTATAGCGCGCAAGATTTCATTGATTTGGTGGATCGTCATGGTTTGAAGTATCACCATAAAACACTTGGCCAGCTGTTCTGTGATGATAGCGCGCAAGATCTGGTTGATATATTGATGACCGAATGTGAGTGGGCAGGTGTTGAAGTTAATCTGCGCAGTGAAGTGCTGTCGGTCACCAAAATTGACGACGGTTATAGCGTAACAACCAATGACAAAAGCTATCAATGCAAATCCTTAGTTGTCGCCTCTGGCGGTTTAACCATGCCTAAATTGGGCGCAACACCCATAGGTTATAAGATTGCTGAGCAATTTGATTTAAACGTACTGGAAACCCTAGCAGCATTAGTGCCGTTCACCTTGCACGAGCACGACAAACAACGTTTTGATGGTTTATCTGGTATTAGCTTATTGACTGAAGTCACCAGTGAAGATGGTACAAGCTTTAAAGAAAATATTTTGTTTACCCATCGGGGTTTATCAGGGCCAGCAATTTTACAAATATCGTCTTTTTGGCGCGCAGGGCAGGCGGTAACTATAAATTTATTGCCAGAATGTAACCTGAGCGAAACCTTAATTCAATGGCAAAACGAACAAGGACAAAAGTCAGTGAAAAACTTACTGGCGACCTTATTACCGAAACGCTTTGTTGAAGTACTAGTTAAAGACGGAATTATTGCAGATAAACCAATCAAACAACTTAATCACCCTGAAATTACTGCACTAAGTGAATATTTACATGCGTGGCAGATTAAGCCGAATGGTACTGAAGGTTACCGAACAGCCGAAGTTACGTTAGGTGGTGTTGACACTGATGAGCTATCAAGTAAAACCTTTGAAAGTAAAAAACAGCAAGGGCTGTTCTTTATTGGTGAAGTGATTGATGTCACTGGTTGGTTGGGAGGCTATAATTTCCAATTTTGCTGGGCTAGTGGATATGCTTGCGGTCAAGCGGTTTAATTGGCTTTAGTAGATGAATTTATTGGAATATCTTTTTCATGAGTTAACATTTGTAGATATTTTATAAAAAATTGAAAATGGGCTGGTTTAGTCAAAAAAATTTTGGGAAAGATCGTATGAAAGTTATACACCTAAATCATCCAATCGATGATCAAGAAAGAGCTGAATTGCTATTTTCTGGCCATTTATTAGTTTATACCCAACGTGAATCCATGATTGAGCTAATTGAATTCACAAAAGCTTTATTAAAGGAACACTTGGGCGAATTAGATCCAACTCATGCCCAGCATCAACTGAATAAGCAAGATTTTTTAAAAGCAACGGGTGCTGCACAGACCCAATTTCGATGCAGTGAAAAAGCACGGCAGTTATTTTTTCACGTACTCAATGAATGCGGTATAGACCCAAAGGTTTGCTATTACGACCATTTCCCGTTGAGAGTTGTACCGTTCGCAGAACAACACAAAGGGGCAGACCGTGCTGCGATTGGTCATCATAGAGATACTTGGGGTAGCAATATTAATTGCCAACAAAACTGGTGGGCCCCTATTTTTGATTTAACAACTGAACGTACTATTGCTATCTATCCGGATTATTGGGGAAAACCACTAGCTAATACAACCGCAACGTGGTGTTTTGATACCTTGTTAGAAAAACGAAATGAAGCGCAAAGGGAGCGTATTTTCGACTATCCCAGTGCCCCATCACCAATTGAAAAAGTTAACGAGGATGGAGTCGTAAAGTTGATAATACAGCCAGGTGACGTTTTAAATTTTGCTAGTGCACAGTTACATGCCAGTGTACCAAATACGTCTAGTGAGACACGCTTTAGTGTAGAAATGCGAACTATCAGCGTAGAAGATTTAAATACCATGCGCCAAGCTCCTAATCTAGATAACGCCGGAACAAAACCTATGTATTCATGGTTTAAAAATATTGAAACGAAGCAGGCGCTAGTATACTAGAAGTGTCCATTGTGTAAGTTGCAAGGACAGTTAGCCATTTCTCTCTTTATCTCAATGTGCTTGTTGACCTTTTCGTTGCTCTTCAGATTGAAAATACATTGAGTAATTGATACTCACGATTTCAAAAAACAGACTAAATCACTTTGGCTTTCCTTACTACTCGCCTCATCCAGGGTTATAGAGTCAACTTAAACGGCTATTTTATTGCTATATAAGTGCGATAAAATAGCCCGATAAGAGATAATACTTACTCTGCTAATATGCCGTATTGAGTAATTTCTTGTGTTGTCATCCAATGTATATTTTCAGCAGATGCAGCCTCAAGGGTATACCAATAAAAGTCAGCAGGAATTCCCATGACTCTATAATAATCTAGGTATTTAACATGCTCTTGATGATCTCTTGGGTAATCAAGAGCAGCCGTACCACTGCCGTCACTCCACGAATGAACCCCTAATCTAGCTCCAGCTTCAACGGTACGTTTAACACCAGCTAAAAACATATCGGTACCGCCTGAGGCTACCATGCCGTCAGCAGGAATATGTGTGTTAATACCGTGATTTCTTAGTTCCGTTGATGCTAACAAATTAATCTCATCATCCATAGAACCAGGTACATTTTGCATGACAATAGTTTTGACCTGAGGATAATCGCTAAACAGTTTTTGCATGACTTTTAAGGTGTCTGAGCCGATAACTCCATTCATGTAAACGGTATCTGCACTGCTATCATCACCTTTAAAAGTAAAGTTCGCAGATTCTTCTTGATCACTGGCTTCGTAACTTAGTTCCGCAATATCTGAAACACAACTAGTCTCAAGCGTTTTATTTGGATTAGCTAAAAAATTAGCGGCCATAGTGTCAAAACAACTTAAGCCTGAAAACAATTGCCCATGACCGCCTTGTGGGTTAGTCACACTTTGTGCATTAGGCATGTTTTTCGCGACTAACGTTCCCCAAGCAGCAGGTGTCTGCGGATCCTGCAGACCATTGAGAATTAATACAGGAAGATCACTGGTAACGGCTTGTGTCTCAATATCATTTGCTGAGGCTACATCCCAAGCTTTACAAGATGCGGCATCAAAGCCCATATGAAACATGCCATTCACCGCTAGTTGGGTACTTGCCGACCAACCTTGACTATTATCATCAACTAAAGCGGTTATATTAAGAAATGGATATTCTTCTGCACAAACAGTAGATAATCCCATCGCATTATAAAAAAGCTCTTCCTCGCCTTGTTCATCACCTTCATTCTGCTCTTCAGTGATTGTATCTAAGGCAGATGCATACTTACTGATATCTTTATTAACCGCTAACAAGTAGTCAAGGATAACTGATTCAGAGGACATGTTAAGCAAGGTTTGGATAAATTCTCGACTCTCTTTTACCATGCCTTCATTATGCATACGGGCAATAATATCTTCGATAACCGCTTTTACTTCTTCAGGAGGGCAATCGTCGGTATTCTCACAGTTTTTAATTATTTGATTCAGTGATTCATAGTTCGCCCATGGCGTATCAGAGATACCGTTAACTTCTATCGGAAACATACCATCTAAGATGACACTGCGAATGCCTTCGCTATTTTCTCGCATGATAGTTGTGGCTAATCGTGTGCCATAAGAAATACCGTACAAATTCCATTGTGATATTTTTAATGCGGTTCTGAGCTGAATAATGTCCATGGCATTATGTACGCTATGATAAGCATTTAAATCCACTCCAGAATTTTCTAATCTTGCTTTACACGCCTGTACTTGGTCAGGTGTACCTGCTTCATCAAACTCAGTGCAAAGTAGTGCGGGCTTTGAATAACCAGTACCGCGTTGGTCGACTAAATATACGTCTCTGTCATTGATAAAAGTAGCTGTCTTTATCACTTGAGCAATACTTGAACTGGCACTGCCTCCAGGGCCACCTTGAAGATAAACAACAGGGTCGGCTTGTTTATTTGTTGAAGTAGAAGCTAGCTTGAGTACTGCTATTTCAATCTTTTTATCTGAAGCGGTCTGACCATATAGAGCATGTTTTTCTGGCACGGTCAGATAGCCACAACTCGAACCCTCAGTCAAAAGGGCTACTTTAGCGGAAGGCAGCATACTCTTACATGCTACAGTCTTGAATGAGTTAACTGGCGTGGTAACAGCTTTATCTGTTGTTACATTACTCTTTGAGCTAGAGTCGCCACATGCAGCTAATAGACTTGTCGCTATTATTGCAGAGGCAATAAGTGTTCTATTGGTTGGTACCATTGAATATTTCCTTCATTTTTTGGTTTTTTAATAAACTTGGAATTATTCTATTGATGGACTGACCTTCTATCTATGGCATTAGTTTTTAAAAAATGTCATGTTTGTGTTGAAAAATGTCAGATTTTGTAAGCGTGATGCTATGTGGGAGGAGATCTTTCAAAGTGCAAATGAAGTTGATAGATCTAATACCAAGTCCATTAAGTTATTTCCCACTCAGCGAGAATTAAAAGGCTTAGAGACTAGGCATTGATTGAAGAGAATGGTTATTCAGGAGAATATGCTCCTGCATTCTCTAATAAGCTGCATCCATGCAGCGTCCTTATCAAAATCAATAACACTGTATGTAAGCCTTTACTTTTTATTAGGTACTCGCCCTTGGGAGCTTGTCAGAAAAGCAATAACTGCACAAATTTATTAGATATAGAATGACTATACCAGCACAAATTTTATTTGTTATAGCTCTTCTGACATAGCTCGGAGGTGGGAATAAATTTAATCGAATTGGTATAACTTTAAATAAATAATGATTGGTGATTATTAGGTCACTGACAGGGCTAAGAAAAATAACTTAAAAATGGCCTCCCGTGAGCCGTCATCAACCAAACTAGCGTTGCGGTATTAATAACTACGGTAAACCAAAATGTTACCCTAAACTCCTTCTTTTTAGATTTATGTCTAAGCAATTGTTGTGCAAGAGCAGCACCAGGCCACCCGCCAAGTAGTGCTAATAAGTGCAAAGTGCTTTCTTGTGTGCGCCACTTTCCCCGCTGTGCTTTTGATTTATCAAAGGCATAGACGAGAAAAGTCATAAGACTAACGCCTAAGTAAACCAGTAATATTTTCTGGGGCAGGTAATCAAGAAGATAAGCAATAGCGACTAAAGTAATGAATATCAGGGACAGATAAATTGAGAATGTACTTATATTTTTGGTTTGCTTTTTATGTGATTTTTCACCAGCAAATGTTGCCTGATCTGCGCAATATCTCCCTTGGTTATCTTGTATTACTGAGAAGCTAATAATATCGTTGATTTTGGGTGTTCTATTTCGGTTTTTCAAAGCCGTTTTGTGTATAAAAATAGTATCACCACTGCCATTTGGTGTTATAAAACCAAAGGCTTTATCGGTGTTCCATCTAATGAGTTTTCCTGTTAAACGCATAGTAACTTCCTTGTTTCAGCTTGCAGCAATTAGTTATGAAGTAAATCAGCTATTAAGCACTTATATGCGCTTTTAGCGTGTCGAATGCTTTAGTTGTTTTATCTTGCTCAGCACAAATACTCAGTAAGTCATCGATAAAATGGTTTAACGCCTTGCTCTCAATATTTTTAACTTTCTCTTGTTGTGCAGGCGTTAGCATTTGATAGCTAGTGGCAGCACCAAAATCGCCGAAAATGATATTACCTTGGCTATCAAATAAAGTGTTATGCGCGTATAAATCACCATGACATACTTGATTTTTATGCAAGTGTGCGAATACATCTTGCATCTGACTAACAATGTTACTAATAAGCGTAATAGGTAACCTGAAACCCTGTGAAAAGGTATCTCGGGTGCAGCTGTTAAAGCAAGGAGGTAAACCTAGGTTTTGATAATTTTCAGGGATCAGCGTCATGATTAACGCAAGATAGTTGTCTTCATTCACTTGCGCTAATGATTCTACTAAATTTGGGTGATAGCCTACTTGCAAACAAGCTTGTAATTCATCTTGTGGGTAACCATCACTGGTAATTTCACCTTTAAATACTTTTACTGCAATATCTTCAGGAAATTGTGATTGCGGGCTATTCCAGTGTGCCTTTGAAATAACACCCGAGGCACCCTGACCTAATACATTTTCTAAGGTGTAGCTTGTTGATGATAGTTCAGGAACGGACTTAACTTTGGTGTAAGACTCACTGTGAGTTGTAGGCTCAACTGCGGTAAAAGGGTTACCAGCAAAGGCAAACCAGGCCAAATTCGGCAGGTTCAATAATTGTTCAGGGCATTCTGTTAGTTTATTTGCAGAAATACGTACGAGTTCCAAATTATGGGCTTGCGCTAATGTTTGCGGTAAATGCGTTAATTGGTTACCCGCCAAGGCTAATTTTTGTAACCTTGGTCGCTCACCTAAACTATTTGGTAATGTTTCAATTAAGTTATCCGTTAAAATTAACCAACGTAATTGAGCAGGTAATGAATGCTCCGCCACTTGTTTTATTTGGTTCGATTTAAAGCCAACCATCTCAAGGTTTGGTAACTGTCCTAAGACTTCTGGCAAGTGTTCAAATTGATTCTGTGAAGCGAAAATAATCTTTAATTTTGTCAATTGTGCTAACTCATCAGGTAGTGATGATAAGGCATTATTAGATAAATCTAGGATTTCTAAGCTGTCTGCTAACGTTAAAATTTCTAATGGGAATGTGTTTAGATTTTCAGATAATTTTAATTGGCTAATGCCGGCGAGTTCGCCAGAGCGAAGTTGAGAAAGCGTATGCAACATAAAGCGTCCGTAGATATGATTAAAAACGGCGCTAGTGTACAAGAAATTTTTCGTTAAAGCTTGGGCTATTGAACAATGACTTTCATCACTTTACCGATGGAAATAGCTTCTTTTAACACTGATGTTTAGAATTTTACTTTTTTTGGTATTTAGGATGTAATCTCAAATAATCACACCAAACACTGAAGTTAGTATGGTTATAACGGATATCTGTCGCGGTAAACCATCTTGAATATCCCATTGCTTGGAGACGAAACAAGACTTTATTACCATCAATGGCAACATGACAAATTAAATTTTCCATCGTGTCGTTGCTTACTTGAACTTGCGCAAAACCTAGGGCATTACGTTGATGTTTTACTGTTATTTTAGGCATAGCTAACGCACTAACAGAGAATAATAATGCAGTGATTAAAGCAAATACCTTCATAGCCATCTTCGTATTTTTTGTATCATTTAGAAAATAATGTGCAGTTTAGCATTGAAAGCTAATGAAGTGTCTCCATAACTTATAACAACGCAGTAATTCATTCTAGTTATTGCAATTCAATTATAATATTAAAAAATATGCTCCATAAAAGCATTTACAAGAGATAAAGTCATGGCTAATTTCGTCCCTGTTAGAAAAGAACAACACCAAAATCTTAAACTTGCTAGCAAGCGCGATCTTGCACATGCTGCTGGTCAGCACATTGTTTCATTAACCGCTGCTGAATATGCGCAAGCATCAGCAAGTTTTCCTGTGTTATTAGTTAAAAATCCTGAATCACCACGTTACCGAAGTGTTGCGATGTTAGGTTTAGAAGCAGGTGAGAACTTATATTATAAAGATGATAAATGGAGTGGTTTATCATTACCACAAAGTATTGGTATGGCACCATTTGCTTTAGGTTTAGATCCTGACAAAGAAAATACCTTAACTGCTTGTGTTGATATTGATAGCGCTTTAGTGGCTGAAGATAAAGAGCTTGCATTATTTGAAGCAGACGGCAAAGAATCAGAGTTATTAGCTAATGTGCAAAACTCACTAGGTCGTTTATATGAAAATGAAAAAATGACTGAAAACTTTATTAAAGAACTTGAAGAAAATGATTTATTACAAGAGCTTGAATTGAACATTGATTTGAGTAGTGGCGAAAAGAAAAAACTTACCGGTATTTTCACTGTTAATGAAGATAAAGTGAAAGCATTAGCTGATGATAAGGTTTTAGATTTTCATAAACGTGGCTTATTTGTGCCAATTTATGCGATGTTAGGTTCTTTAGGGCAAATGAATCGTTTAGTTCAATTGCGAAACCTAACGGGTAAGGCTCAAATTTCAAACATCCAAATTGCACCACTAGCTAAAGAAGAAGTAAAAGAAGGCGTTGCAGAGAGTTAATTCACCTGTCGTTTTGACCGTAAAAAATTATAAATGATATTAAAAGGGGCTTTTGCCCCTTTTTTGTTGCTTTTTTGTTAAAAAAAATTACTTTTCATATTCCTGTGCAGATGCAGCTGTGATAATTTAGAAGCAGTAGCGATTTATAATAATGAGAATAATATGGTCGATAAAAGTAAATTTTCTAAGGATGTCGAAGAACAAATTCAAAGTTTGGCTAGTGACATTTACATTCAAGTGGAAGATAAATTAACTCACTTAATAGCATCTGCAATTAAGACGGAAACGAGTAAAAATACTGATCAACAAAACCAATATCTATCAGAAAAAGAACAATCATTACAAAAAAACTTTACTGAAAAACAACAGTCACAACTCAAAGAAGTTACCCAGCTTAAACAAGCATTAGCTGAAAAAGAGGCTGATGAGGCAACTAATAAGCAAAATTTCCAGGTAGAACTCACTCAAAATACTATTAATTACAGTGAGACCATAGAATCTTTGGAAAAAGAAATTGTTAACTTAAAACAGCAAAAAACACAGCAACAAGATAAAAAACAAAGCAGTAATAATAAGTTAGATGAAAAGTTACTGGAAACAGAACAAACACTTAATGATAAAAATCAAGAAATTGACGGTTTAAATGGTCGCATTATGGTATTAACTGAGCAAGAGCAAAGTTTAATGTCACAGCTTACTGTTGCTAAAGAAAAAATTCAGCTGAACGAAAAGCAACACAACGAAGCACTAACAACAGTTAAAAACCAAGCCGAAGCGACAGCCAAACAAAAAATTGATGCGTTAACTGAAAAACTACAGTTAAATGAAAAGCAGCACAGTGAGGCACTAACAACAATTAAAAACCAAACCGAAGCGACAGCCAAACAAAAAATTGATGCGTTAACTGAAAAACTACAGTTAAATGAAAAGCAGCAAAGCGAAGCGGTAATAACGATTAAAAGCCAAACTGAAGCGACGGCCAAACAACAAATTGATGTGTTAACAGAGAAACTTCGGAAACTCGAGGATGATAGTTCTCGTATGCAAGCGGAAGCAATGCAAAGTAGTGACAGTAAAGTAAAAGACTTAGAGCAGAAGATATCTCAGTTAGCAGAACAAGCTCAACAGGAACAAAACGGTAAAGCTGAATTACAACAACAGTTATCAGCACAACAAAAATCAATTGATACAGAGCAAGATAAAAATAAACAAACTGAACAAAAAAGCCAAGACTTTCAAGCACAAATTATTAAGCTAACTAAGCAAGCAGCCATTGATAAACAAAAACTTCTTGATGAAATAAAGTCTATCAATGAAGGTTCAGAAAAAATTAAACAACAACACCTTGATGAGAAAGAAGCAGTTAATGAAGGTGCGGAACAAGTAAAACAGCGCCACCTTGATGAGATAAAAGCAATTCATGAGGGCGCTGAGCAAGTAAAACAGCAACATCTTGATGAGATAAAAGTAATTCATGAGGGCGCTGACCAAGTAAAACAGCAACACCTTGATGAGATAAAAGTAATTAATGAGGGCGCTGAACAAGTGAAACAGCAACACCTTGATGAGATAAAAGCAATTCATGAGGGCGCTGAACAAACGAAACAATTACAAGCATCAGCGCAGCAAAACATTATAGAATTAGAAAAAACTAACGAGCAACTTAGTCATAAATTAGCAACTGAACAAAATGATATAAAATTATATCAGCAAGAAGTGACAGTACTTAATGAGCAAGTGAAGGTTGCTCAAGAAGGGCAAGAAAATATCTTGCAACGCTTTAATAAGAATCGTGATAAACAAGAAATAGAAAATAATAAGGTGCGAGAAACTATTAAATTCTTACGCGATGAGAATCATCAGTTAATCAGTGATAACGGTGAGCAAAAGGCTCAGTTTAACGATCAAACAAGTGAGTTGGAGCATAAGTTGACCGAATATCGATTGAAATTTGAGTATGCTCAAAAGCAATTAACCAGTTAGTTGTTTCGATATCTATATACCCAAACCACTTGAAGATGAGTGTTTCAGGATGCTTGAGCGATTCATGATCAAGGCGCCTCTTTTTATTAAGGGTTATTCTCTTAAAAAAGGAGGCAACGAAGAGCATGGTTGCTCACACGTCCCCGCAGGGCTGGTTTAGAAACGCTTTATGCTGCGTTATTGATTTCGACAATAGAATAACTATTCTCTTCAATCAATGCCTTGCCTAAAGGCATTTCTAATTCCAGCTGAAACCTACATCTTCAGGTAGTTTGGGTATACAATACAGCCTTGATAAAACCAAGCTTATTCGCATTTTGAATAGGCTTGGGTATAATCCAGCTAATTATCTCAACTGAGTATATATCTAAGTGACTATTCATCTTCCTTTTGCCAAGTTAAGTCATTGGCATCAAATTGCTTTCTCTGCAGCGTTACTTGAGCGTATGTTACCCAATTACCAAATGTTTAGTGAAGCCGCTGATTTCGGTAATGCTAAAGTATTACGTAATCAACTCGATATTATTTGGCAATGGCTTGATAACAGTAGTACGGTAAAAATTAATAGCGAGGCGCAATTACTCAAATTAGAAGCTGAAACCCCAGATCCTGAAGCCTTTGATTCCTTTGGTGTATTTCCTGCTCTTGATGCGTGTATGGCGTTTTCGGCTTTGTGGCAATTAATGCAAGTTAAGCCATCGAAGAAACAAAAAACATCGGAAATTGATATTGACGATATCCAAAGCATCAGTCGCCTATCCCATAACAGTGTCAGTTATTATGTCGAGCTGCTTTTACTTGAAGAAGTTGAAGAGTCCGCCGATGAAGAACTCACGATCACTACCGAGCAAATGGATGAACATCCACTCATGCAATGGGAAAAGGACACGCAAAATGAGCTGTTCGATTTCCTTAAATTTGCTGCGGCCGATAAGCGTACTTGTAAGCTAGCTAAGCAGATGAGCCTATCTGAAGGTTTATCTAATTTAGGCATAGAGATTATTTAGTCGTTGATAGTCGCTAAATGAATCCAAAGCCTAGCCTAACGCTCAAATAAAATAATCCCCTTAATACAGGAAGCGAATATGAAGTTATTCAGTTGTGCATTGTTTGCCGTCACCTTGATCTTGTCTGTAGTTACTCCAGTGCATGCAAGCAATGTTGTTGATAAAAACATTAAGATTGAACAGGCTATCACTAAAGCCATGAGTACGTTTCAAGTGCCCGGCGTAGCGGTAGCCATCATCAAAGATAATAAAGTGGTAATGAGTAAAGGTTTTGGTGTTGTTGAGCATGGTAAATCAGCTCAAGTTACCTCTGACACACTATTTGGTATTGCTTCAAATACTAAAGCAATGACCGCTGCTTTGTTGGCCAACCTAGTGGATGAAGGCAAGTTGACTTGGCAAACGAAGGTTATTGATATTATTCCTGAATTTCAAATGCCTGATGCCTATGTTACCCGTGAATTTACCATTACCGACTTATTAGCTCATAATTCTGGCTTAGGTAAAGGTGCAGGTGATCTAATGATTTGGCCACATACTACGTTAACTAATGCTGATGTTATTAAAGGGATAAAATATTTACCTGAAGCCTCAAGCTTTCGTAGTGAATTTTCTTACGATAATTTGCTCTATATTGTTGGTGGAGAGGTGATTGCTCGTATTACGGGACAAACTTGGAATGAGGTGGTGCAAGCGAGTATTTTTACTCCGCTTGGTATGAAAAATACTCGTGCAGCTTTTTCACTGATTGATGAAAGTAATAAAAATGTTGCCAGAGCGCATGTGCCACTTAAAGGAAAATTAAATGTTGTAGGTGGCAACTTTATAGAAAGATTTGGTGCAGCAGCTTCAGTAGCATCTAGCGCTAATGATATGAGCTTGTGGTTACAGACTCAGTTAAATAAAGGTGCTTATGCTATCAAACAGGATGAAAAGTCACCTCGTCTATTTTCAGCTGAACAAAGTCGCTTTATGTGGCAAGCGCGTACTATATTGCCCGTTACAGCAGAAGCAACTCAACAAGATAAAACGCACTTTGCTGCTTATGGCTTAGGCTGGTTTATGAAAGATTATCATGGGGTGAAGCTACTTCATCACGGTGGTGGTATTTTAGGTATGGTCTCTAAAGTGGTATTGGTGCCAGAAGAAGAGCTTGCTATGGTGATTCTAACTAATCAACAGTCGAGCTTCGCTGTTAATGCAATTTATCATCAAATTTTAAATGAGTACCTTGAATTACCTAAAAAAGATTGGATTGCTTATTATCATACAAAACAGACAACGAAGACTGCTAAAGAACAAAAGCGCCTAGCAAAAGCGGCAGATTCAGTTCATAAAAACTCAGCACATTCATTAGTATTACGTGAATATGCGCAGACTTATGTTGATGATTGGTATGGCGAAATTCATATAACATTTAAAAATAATAAGCTACATATGCAATTTGGTAACACCCCAGAATTAAAGGGCACCTTAGAGCACTACCAACATAATACCTTTATTGTTCGCTGGCATGATAAAACGCTTAAGGCTGATGCATTTGTTAACTTTAATTTAAATGAAGATGGTGGAATTAATTACGCCACCATGAAAGCAGTATCACGGGCGACTGACTTTAGTTTTGATTTTCATGACTTAAAATTAGTGCCGAAAAACTAATTGCTAATTTTGATAGATAAAAAGGAGTACCTATAGGTACTCCTTTTTTGTTTTCAATGTTGGCGTTGTGTAGATAATTCGCAAAGCCTTAGCGTAGGAATTGTGTTTTTTCTTGTCGCTTATTAATAACATTCTTGATATCTAAATTGGCATTGTTATTGGTTTGCTTTACCTCAACTCCTTCATGATTTAATAACCATAATTTACGCTCAATACCACCAGCATAACCTGTTAATGAACCATCACCACCAATAACGCGATGACAAGGTACAATCAACGTAATGGGATTTCTACCATTAGCGCCACCAACAGCCTGTGAGGCTTTTGGTTTATCGAGCATCTTGGCTATTTCGCCGTAGGATTTCACAGTACCAAATGGAATCTTTGCTAAACAACCCCATACGGATTGTTGAAATTCAGTACCTTGAGGGTCTAATGGTACGGTAAAAGTCTGACGCTGGCCGGCAAAGTATTCTATTAATTGCTGTTTACAAAGAGCAGTGATGTCATTGGCTTTGCGTTCACCTTTTTTATCATCATAACTTTGGTCACCACAAAATATGGCTTGGCAAATACCTTGCTCGGTTGCCATAAATTCAAACAAGCCCAATGGCGTGTCGAGATAATCAATAAACATATTAATGGTCTCCTAAAATGCACAGCATGAAATTATCCCTGATATTGATACAGTTGATAAACAACTTGGCCAGAAATTTTCTCTTTAATTAATTGCCAGTTAGCTGGGATAACTTGTGTGCTATCTGCTTCCATCTCTACATAAATGAGTGCCTGATCGGCCAAACCAAAGTGATTTAGTAATTGTGCGGTTTGTTCGACCAATTGTTTTCTAAAAGGAGGATCGAGAAAAACTAAATCAAAGGGTTTGTCTGACTTTGCGGTTAACCCTACTTTAAGAGGATCTTTTTTAAGAAAAACAAGCGCATTATCATTAATAACATTAATGTTATCAGCCTTGAGTAAGTCTTTATTCTCAAGTAATTGGTTCGCTGCGGCTCTATTTAATTCCACCAAGGTTACTTCATCGGCACCACGAGATAACGCTTCAAAACCTAAACTACCAGAGCCAGCAAAACAGTCTAAGCAATTGGCTTGAGCAATATAGGGCATGAGCCAATTAAAGACAGTCTCTTTAACTCTATCGGTTGTTGGGCGTAATCCCTCTGCCATTAATACCGGTAATTTTCTACCTTTGTATTTACCGGCAATAATACGGATTTTACCGGCAGACTTACCCTGTCCTCTCCCAGAAAGGAGCTTTTTACTTAGTTGTTTTTTTGCTTGATTCATATCACTGACAATTTTGCTATTAAGTGCTAATATAGCGCCAATTTTATCCTTGTTTGGTCGTTATACCAAACATATTTATCTTTGTTTGGTATAACGACCAAACAAATTCATACTGAAATATATTTAGGTAGCAAAACGTGTCGAAGAAAAAAGGTATGTTGTCTTGGTTAGGCTTTGGCAAAAAAGAAAAGCAACCGAGCACTGAAGAAAATAACAATGAAGCTCTCTCTGTCGCTGAATCGGTTGAACAACTTGATGAGAAAATGGTTGAGTCAGTTGTCAATGAAGCAGAAAAATCAATAACAGAACACGCAGTAGAGCAAGAAGCTACTGCCGACGTTGTTAACGATGATGTTAATGTGCTCGAGGACTCTGCAGCTGAGACTACAGAAGCAGTAGCGATTGCAGCGGTAACTGTTGACTCCGTAACGGAAGATTCAGTAAGCGAAGAAAATGCTCAGGTTGTTGAAACAGAATTGACTAGTGAAGAGCTACCTGAAGCTAAATTATTAGCTGAAATGGAAGCTGTTGAGCAGCAGGTTGAATCAATTGATGATGTTGAGGCTGTAGAGGAAACCCTTGAAGATGTATCGAAAACACAAGCCGATACAGCTGCAGACTCTGAACCTAAAGTTGAAGAAATTGTTGATGAAAAAGCTGAAAGTAAGCTTGGTTTCTTTGCCCGCTTAAAACAAGGCTTAAGTAAAACCAGACAAAATTTAGGTGGCGGCTTAATTGATTTGTTTCGCGGCAAACAAATTGACGATGACTTATTTGAAGAGTTAGAAACTCATTTGCTCTTAGCGGATGTTGGTGTTGAAACTACAATGAAAATTATAGAGTCATTAACACAAAGTGCTAATCGCAAGCAGTTAAAAGACGCGTCTGCTTTGTATGACTTGCTTAAAATAGAATTAAAGAAAGTTATTGAAGATGTTAGTCAGCCGTTAGTTATCCCTGAAGACGATGGACCTTTTGTTATCTTGATGGTCGGTGTTAACGGTGTCGGTAAAACCACAACTATTGGTAAACTAGCTAAGCAATTTCAAGCGCAAGGTAAATCAGTAATGCTAGCGGCGGGCGATACTTTTAGAGCCGCGGCTGTAGAGCAATTACAAGTGTGGGGTGAGCGCAATAATATTCCTGTTATTGCTCAGCATACCGGTGCTGATAGTGCTTCGGTTATTTTTGATGCAATCAGTGCGGCAAAAGCACGTAAAGTTGATATTATCATTGCGGATACTGCTGGACGTTTGCAAAACAAAGCTCACTTGATGGAAGAATTGAAAAAAGTTGTGCGGGTAATGAAAAAGTTAGATGTTAATGCGCCTCATGAGGTGATGCTAACGCTTGATGCTGGGACAGGTCAAAATGCTTTAAGTCAGACCAAATTGTTCGACGAAGCGGTTGGTTTAACAGGTTTAACTATTACTAAATTAGATGGTACCGCTAAAGGTGGTGTTATTTTTGCTGTTGCAGATAAGCATAGTATTCCTATTCGATATTTAGGTGTCGGTGAAGGTATCGATGATTTAAGACCTTTTAATAGTGATGATTTCATTGACGCGCTTTTTAGTAAGTAGCTATGAATAAATTTTTACTCCGCTTCTAAGCGTCTCGTTTGGGACGTTTTTTGTAAGCCCTACTTGTTGCAGCATCTTTTTATTAATGGTTTTGCCTTAATAAAAGATGCGCCGTAATCATTAATAACTCAGTCGTTCTGAGCACAGGACAGTATTCTTCTAAATAACCATTTTCTTCAACCAATGTCTTGCCTCTAGCCTTTTAACCCCCTACTAAGTGGACAATCAATTAGTCCGATTGGTATCACAGGCTAATTGTGCTAAGTTAGCCCACTTATTCGTACAAAGTATTAAAGTAATATGATTAATTTCAATAAGGTAAATAAAACCTATCCAGGCGGTTTTCTAGCATTAAAACAAGTGAGTTTTAGCCTAGAAAGCGGTGAAATGGCATTTTTAACTGGCCATTCAGGAGCAGGTAAAAGTACCTTATTAAAATTAATCTCATTAATGGAAAAACCCAGCTCTGGTAGTATCCAAGTAAATCACACCGAACTTTCCGATATTCAATATAAGCAAGTGCCTTATGTACGCCGTGGTATCGGGATGATCTTTCAAAGTCATAACTTACTTAAAGATCGTACTGTTTTTGATAATGTTGCCTTACCGCTAATTATTGAGGGTGTTAGTCACAGTGAAATTAAAAAGCGTGTGGCGACTGCATTAGACAAAGTGCATTTAAGCGCTAAGTTGAAGTGTTATCCTCATATGCTCTCTGGTGGTGAACAACAACGTGTTGGTATTGCTCGTGCGATTGTTAATAAGCCGCCTATTCTCCTTGCCGATGAGCCTACAGGAAATTTAGATCCCAAATTATCGTTAGATATTATTCGTTTATTTGAAGAATTTAATGCCGCTGGTGTAACCGTACTTATTGCTACTCATGATCTAGGTTTAATTGCGCGTATGAAATACCGAACACTGACGTTGAAAGAGGGCACCATGATTAATGATGGTATTGTTGATGGCCTACAAGCACAGGGGACGTCTGATGAGCAATATTCATAGTAGCGGTTTAAAAGCGCGTTCAAGTTTATTGGCTCGGCTTTTAACGCTACCTATTCGACATTTTCAGCAAGCGGTAGGTAGTTTAGGTAATCTATGGCGAACGCCTTTTACCACAGCGATGACAATTTTTGTTTTAGGCATCAGTCTAGCATTGCCGGCAACCTTGCATCTTTTTGTTAAAAACGCCGAACAAGTAAGTGAGCAGTGGGATAGTGCCTCGCAAATCACTTTATTTTTAAAATTATCAACCAGTGAGAAGAGTGCACAAAATTTAATAAAGCGCATTAGTCTTTATAACGATGTAGCAGAGGTGCGCTACATCTCAGCTAAACAAGCATTGAAAGAATTTAAAATTTTATCTGGTTTTGGTCAGTCACTTGAATATCTTGATAAAAACCCATTGCCAGCAACGTTATTGGTAACACCAACGCAAAGAGCTAGCCAAGCACAAGCGGCTAATGCTTTGTTGGCAAAATTGAGCAAAGAACGAGAAGTTGAACAAGGAAAACTTGATTTAGAATGGTTAACGCGATTAGAAGCGATGGCCCGTTTACTTGAAGATATTGTACTCGGTGTAGCCTTGTTATTATGTTTATCTGTGGTACTTATTGTGGGCAATACCATTCGATTAGCTATTTTAAATGAAAAAGATGCTATCGCTATTATGAAATTGGTTGGCGCGACAGATAGCTTTATCCAGAGACCGTTTTTGTATTCAGGTATTTGGTACGGTATTTTTGGCGGCATACTTTCTTGTATCGCTGTGACTCTTCTGGCTTGGTATTTAGGTTATGCTATTAGTGACTTAAGTGAGCTTTATCAAAGTAACTTTCAATTGCAGGGATTATCCGGCAGTGAAGCACTAATGTTGATTGGCTTTGCCATTGTGCTTGCCTTAGTTGGAAGTTATATCTCGGTAAGCCAGCATATTAAAGCGATAGAACCTAATGCAGATTAAAGCCATTTAAGACTCATCTAAAAGAGAGTACAGAATAATATCACTTGGTTTTACAACCATTTTTAAGGGAATAGTTAGCTTTATTGGTGTACTTAACTGTGAAATTACACAATATTCCTGAACTTTCTTCTCGAAATTTAACATGTATAACCAACTGTTTATTCTTGATAATTCCTTAAGCTTACAAATCGTCACATTTAATTCACAATAAATTTGAAAGATCGCCTTGTGCCACCCTATCTATTAAGCTAATGTTCATGTCCCCGCTATCGCAAATAGTGTCGATATATGTTATTATCGCGGGCGAATTAAAGAGAGAAGGAGAGGGTTTTTTATGAGTGAAGCAATGCAACTTACCTTACCAAAGAGTGGTAGTATCGAAGCATACATGCAATCTGCGTACAGCATTCCTATGCTAACTGCGGAGAAAGAGCATGATTTGGCTACTCGCCTCTACAATGAAAATGATTTACAAGCGGCGCAAGAGCTAATTATGTCGCACTTACGTTTTGTTATTCATGTTGCTAAAGGCTATTCTGGTTATGGTTTACCACATGCCGATTTAGTGCAAGAAGGCAACGTGGGTTTAATGAAAGCCGTTAAACGTTTTAATCCTGAAGTAGGCGTACGTTTAGTTTCTTTTGCTGTGCATTGGATCAAAGCAGAAATTCATGAATTTGTGCTTAAAAATTGGCGCATTGTAAAAGTTGCTACCACCAAAGCGCAGCGTAAGTTATTTTTTAATCTACGTAAAAATAAAAAACGTTTAGGCTGGTTCAGCACTGAAGAAGTAAATACGGTAGCGGAAAACCTTGGTGTAACAACGAAAGATGTTATGGAAATGGAATCTCGTATGAGTAGCCATGATCAAGCATTTGAATTATCAAAAGATGATGATGATAATCTTGGATCCAGTAGCTTTTCACCTGCTCAATACCTTCAAGACAAACAATCAGATTTAGCGGTTGAAGTTGAAAATGATAATTGGGACAACCATGCGAATAAACGTTTATCAACAGCATTAGTAACGCTTGATGAACGTAGTCAAGATATTATAAAGACGCGCTGGTTAACCGAAGATAAAACAACGTTACAAGAGCTAGCTAATAAATACCAAATATCAGCCGAACGTGTAAGGCAGTTAGAAAAAAATGCTTTATCTAAACTTAAAAACACCATGGTTTTTGATTAACGTTCAGTAATATATATTGTTTAAATAAACCGACTTTATGTCGGTTTTTTTATGTCTGCAAAATCATTCACCTCATCTGACGATAAAACAGCCAATTCACTTACAGTTGGTCACATGTTTGTATGCAAAAGTAACCACATCGTTACAGGTTTAACTAAGTTACAACACTTGAAAACGAACTTCTTCTATTAAATCCAGCAGTATTGATGGCAATTGATAAACATCAGTTACCAACAAACTAACGATAAAAAGGTAGAAGTAATGAGCCTAAGAACAGCCAGAAAGAATATAGTAAATCGAGCAGTGATGATTGCCCTTGCCGCAACATCAGTGACCTCAGTACAAGCAGTTGCCGAAGAAGGCGCTGAAGAAGTAGAGCGTATTGCCGTAACAGGCTCTCGCATTAACAGAACCGATATTGAAAGCGCCAGCCCAGTAACGGTAATATCTTCAGACTTTATCACCAAGAGTGGTTTCACCTCAGTACAAGAAATATTATCAATGCAACCCGCTGCTGCAGGTATGAGCTTAGGTTCAACGTCTAATAACGGTTCAGGTGGTTCGGCAACTGTTAACTTACGTGGTATGGGAGTGCAACGTACGTTAGTGCTATTAAATGGTCGACGTATGGTTGCATCAGGTACTGGTGCTGACTCTTCAGTAGATTTAAATACTATCCCTGTTTCAATGATTCAGACCATTGAAATCTTGAAAGACGGTGCTTCAGCAGTTTATGGCTCAGATGCCATTGCTGGTGTTGTTAACATCATCACTAAGAAAGACTTTCAAGGCACTGAAATAACTGCTGATGGCAGTATTACCGACAAAGGTGATGGCGAAAGTGGGGGTTTTAGTCTTTTACATGGTCGTGACTTTGCTGGTGGTAACTTAGTTGTTGGCGCCCAATATTCAAACCGTGGTGAAATTATCCAATCGGACCGTGATTTTGTCCCTGCAGGTGAATCTTCATTTGTACCAGGAGGTTCTTTAGGCGGAATGGTACCAGATGGTGAAGGTGGCTTTGTTCCACGTGAAGAGTCTTACGATTATACCGACGATAGTTATGCACAAACACCCAATGAATTATTAAGCTTATTCACTAACTTTAACTCTGAAATAGCGGATGATACCGAATTAAGCGTTGAATTTATGTATACCCGCCGTGAGTCAAATCAACAAATGGCACCGCAACCAGCTTCAATCGACTTAGATACAAGTTTGTTAGATGATAACTATACCGATCAATTCAAAGATGAAAATGGCGTTCTGCCAGAAGAACTAGAATATAGACGTCGCATGACAGATGCCGGTCCACGTATTTACGGTCAAGAAACAGATACCTATCGTGCTTCTGTTGGTTTGACTGGTTACTTAAGTAATGATTCACAGTGGGATATGTCGGCAACTTATGGTCGTAATGACTCAAAAGATAGTGTTGGTAACTCGATTCACGCAGGGAACATGGAAAAAAGTATCTACAATCATCAAGACGATTGGTTCAGCGGTGATCCCATGAGTAACGACTTCTTAGCCAGTGAAGGCGTTATGTACACCGAGCAAAATGAAGGTGGCAATGAACAATTCATTTTAGCCGCAGGTTATAGTGGCGTTAATGAGCACGATATAGGTTATGCCGTTGGAGTTGAAAGTCGTTTTGAAAGTGGATATTACACACCTGATTTAATTACTCAGGCTGGTGAAAGTACCGCGGCACAGCAAGATCCCACAGAAGGTAATTATTCTGTACAGTCTATCTATGGTGAAATATCTGTACCAGTAACCGACTCTTTCACGGTAGAAGCCGCGACTCGTTATGATAACTATTCAACCTTTGGTGGTGCAGCTACTTGGAAGTTAGGTGCAACTTACAGTATTACTGATGGTTTAATGTTTAGAGCGGTGGCTGCAACGGGCTTTAGAGCACCAAGTGTGAGTGAGCTATACGGTGGTAACTCAGGTTCTTTTGATTATTTAACTGACCCTTGGGACAACGAACAAGATTCACAAATCTTAGTAAATTACACCAGTGATGCGGATTTAAAGCCGGAAGAAAGTGAATCATTTACTGCGGGTGTTGTGTGGGAAATTACTGAAGGCCTATCTACTACTATGGATTATTGGCAGTTTGATATTACTAACGCTATTAGCCGTGTGAACGTGCAAAATGAAATGAATAAGTGTTTCGGAGATGATCTCGTTGCTTGTGATACTATCGGAATTACACCGGGTGGAGACTTATCGGAAATGACCTCTACATTAACCAATATTGGTCAGCAGAATACTTCAGGTATTGATTGGAATGTTAGCTACACTGCTGGCATGTTCAAAGTCATGTTTGATACGACTTATTTACTTGAATTTGAAGAAGACGGTATTAGCTATGAAGGTACTATTGGCGGCAATATGGGGGGGTACTCACAGCTAAAATCTAATTTAACCGTTAGCGCCGATTTAACAGAAGACGTAAATTTACTTTATACAGCTAACTATATTCAAGGTATGGACGGCGATGGCTACACTACTGATGATGTGATTTATCATAACGTTTCAGCGGCTTATCATATTAATGATGCGTGGCAAGTAACAGGTGGTATTAAAAATTTATTTGATACTGAACCTGAAGAAGTACCAGATGGTAATGATATGAATACAGTGCCAAATATCTACGATGTTGTTGGCCGTACCTTCTTTGTTAATACGTCATATAAGTTTTAGTAAGCAATAATTACGAATTTTATTGTCGATAATTAAAGCACCTCAAACAAAAGGCGACTTCTTAGTCGCCTTTTTTGATCGCTGTAATTTGATTGGGAGATGTTTACCCATGGTATAAATATTGTTTTAGCTCATAATTTACCAATTCATTTACTGCTTTTGCTCGTTTCCCTGTATTATTTAGGTATATAATGTTGGTACATAAAGCATGGGCTAACATATAGGTTCGTCATGCGAGCATCAAATATCAGGAGTTAATTATTATGGGTGGAATCGGAATTTGGCAACTAGTTATTGTTGCTGTGATTGTAGTGTTATTATTTGGAACTAAAAAACTACGTAATATAGGTGGTGATTTAGGTTCAGCGATTAAAGGTTTTAAAAGTGCTATCGGTGAAGATAAAGAACAAAAAAATAGTGCAGAAAAAACATCAGATACTTTAGCTGATAGCTCAAAGAGCACTACAGAAGAAGTGGTCAAAACAACAGAAAGTAAGACTAAAGAATCAGATCAGGCTTAATGTATGTTTGACGTTGGCTTTTGGGAATTAATCCTCATAGCAATTATGGGCTTAGTTATTTTAGGCCCTGAACGCTTACCGGTTGCAATTCGTACTCTTCGTGGCTGGATATCTGGTGCTCGAAAATTTAGTGATACTGTTAAATCTGAGCTTACAGAAGAATTACGCATACACGAATTACATGCAAATTTAAAAAAAGCAGAAGAAAGTAACTTAGAAAATTTAAGTCCTGAGGTTGCTGCGTCATTGAAATCGTTGCAAGAAGCAGCCGACTCTGTGGCTGAGCCTTTCAAAAAGGTCGACAGACAACCACTAGAATCAATGATCGCTTCTTCCTTAGCTTCAGCTCCGCAAGCTAAAGTAGAGCCGGAGATGGCTCAAGATAGTGAAGAGCCAAAAATTTCAAGTGCTCCGATAGAAAATGAAAAAAAACCAGATCAGCTAGTTAATCCAGAAAGTGATAAACCTCAGCCATGAGTACTCCCCCAACACCAGTTGCCAGCCTTTTTGATCATCTTTTAGAACTACGTAATCGTTTATTGCGATCAATTCTTGGAGTATTAATCGTTTTTTGTTGCTTAGTCTACTTTGCACAAGATATATATCAATACGTGGCTCAGCCATTATTAGCTACCATGCCAGAAGGGTCACAAATGATAGCGACCGATGTCGCTTCACCATTTTTTGCACCTTTTAAATTAACTTTGGTTTTATCCCTATTTATTGCGATGCCATTTGTTTTATATCAAGTGTGGTCATTTGTTGCGCCTGGTTTGTACAGTAATGAAAAGCGCATGATTGCCCCGTTAATGTTCGGTTCAACGTTGCTGTTTTATAGTGGTATTGCCTTTGCCTATTTTCTTGTATTTCCGGTAGTATTTGCCTTTTTTACTTCAGTAGCACCAGAAGGCGTTGTTATTGCGACTGATATCAGTAGTTATCTAGATTTCATCTTAAAACTGTTTTTTGCTTTTGGTGCCGCATTTGAAATTCCTATTGCCATTATCTTAATGTGTTGGACAGGTATGACGACACCTGATAGCTTAAGAGAAAAGCGACCTTATGTTGTAGTAGGTGCATTTGTCATTGGTATGTTATTGACACCACCTGATATTATTTCACAAACTATGTTGGCCGTGCCAATGCTGATTTTATTTGAAGTCGGTATTATTATTGCTTCGTTTTATCATAAAGAAGAAGATGAAGACGAATCGAATAATATAAAGGAAAATGACAAATGACAAAGAGTATAAAACTCACATATTTTACCGTGATTACTAGCTTATTATTATCTCCGACAGTGTTAGCTAAAGAAGAAAACCTTGCCGATCGAGTTCAAGATTGTGTAAAAATAACTCAAGATACTGAAAGACTTACTTGTTTTGACCAACTGACAAGTAAACGCAGTGCTGTAATTGTGGAACCAGAAATAACTGACTTGACCGCCGAACAAGTTGATACTTTTTCTAAAGGACAGGTGAAAAAAACAACTGAAGAATTAGCTAACCAAATAAATTCTATTACCCTAACGATTAGTAAATTAAGTAAAACACCTTACGGGCAATGGAAAATTACCTTTGAGAATGGTCAAAAGTGGCAACAAAAAGATAGCTATAAACTTAGTCTAAAAACAGGCCAACGTGTGGTGTTAACCAAAGGGGCGATTACCTCTGTGTTTTTGCAAAAAGAAAATACTAATAAACGTATTAAAGTAAAAAGGCTTAAATAGATCGAGATTAATTTGAATAAAAGCACTTTGATAGATATAGGCGTTAACTTAACCAATAAACGCTTTGAGAAAGATCGCGAAGATGTTATTCGACGAGCTCAAAAGGCTCAATTAGATGGTTTGTTGATTACCGGTACTAGTGTTGCAGAAAGCCAGAAAGCGTTAGCTTTGTGTCAGCATTATCAAACAAGTTTCCCTGACTTTTTATTTAGCACTGCAGGTGTGCATCCCCATGATGCTGATCATGTGACTGCTGACTATTTAGAGCAACTCAAGCTATTAGCGAAACAACAGCAAGTTAAGGCCATTGGTGAGTGTGGTTTAGATTTTAATCGAAATTTTTCAGCACCTGCACAACAGCAAAAAGTGTTTAGTGAACAAGTAGCTTTAGCTTCAGAACTGCAAATGCCACTATTTTTACACCAAAGAGATGCTTTTGAACCATGGTTTTCTACGTTATCACCCTATTTTTCTGAAGTTCCGGCTATGGTTGCGCATTGTTTTACTGGCACAAAATCTGAGCTCACTCAGTGTATAGCCGCAGATATGTATATAGGTATCACAGGTTGGTTATGTGATGAGCGTAGAGGTCAAAGTTTACGAGATATTGTAAGTCTAATTCCTTTAAATCGATTACTCATTGAGACTGATGCTCCGTATCTAACACCTCGAACAATTCGACCAAAACCTAAAAGTAGCCGTAATGAGCCGTGTTACTTACCATTTATAGTCAAAGAAATTGCCAGTATTACAGGTCTTGACCAAGAAGAGATAGCTTGGCAAACTAGCCGTAATGCCGCAAAGGTATTTGATTTTCCATCAAAGAAAGAAATGATATAAATGAAGTCATTGGTTAGAGCAGAAATAGCAGGTTTTACTTCTTTGCTGATGACATATTCGCCTGCAAGTATTGCTATGACTGAACAAAATGCCGAGCACCTATGTTTTGGCATGGGAATTTTCTTAGGGAGTTTAATTACCCTCTTGTTAGGTTTATATTTGAATCGACATTACCGAAGAAAATACCTCAAAATGTTACAACAGCTTAAGCTTGCAAAAAGCAATGTTACCATCGCTGAGCAAACAATGAAAACCTTGGCTAATGAGCAACAAGACAGTCAAGACCTGCTAGAAGAAAGAGTGCAGGAGCGTACATTAGAACTGAATATAGCTTTGCAAGAGTTGGAAAGTGCTAATCAAGAACTTGAACGTAAAAATGTTTTAGATGAACTAACGGGCTTACATAATCGTCGATTTTATGATCAAAAAATAGTAGCTGAATACCGTCGTAGCCGTCGTAATCTTACCGCGTTAAGTTTAGTGCTAATTGATGTCGACCTTTTCAAAGCAGTTAACGATACTCATGGGCACCTAGCGGGTGATCAGTGCCTAATTTGGTTGGCCAGCCATATAAAACAAAGTTTGAAGCGAAGTACTGATAGAGCATTTCGTTACGGTGGAGAAGAGTTCTGCTTAATCTTACCTAATACTGATGCTGAAGGGGCGTTACTCTTTGCTGAACAATTACGCGTACAGGTAGATGCTCAAGCTTTTCAATTTAGAGATGTCGAAATTCCACTGACAATCAGTTGTGGTATCTCAACATATCAACAACAAGTTGATATTGGTCCCGAGCAAATATTTTCAGGTGCCGACAACGCTTTATATCAAGCTAAGCACAATGGCCGAAATCAAACCAAACAACACATTTTCACAGAATAATTAGGAATTTTTATGTCCCACAATGGTAATTCAGCATTTGGTCAATATCCTGCTCGTCGCATGCGCCGGATGCGCGTTGACGATCATACTCGTCGTTTAATGGCTGAATCTCAGTTAACGGTCAATGATTTAATATACCCAGTTTTTGTGCTTGAAGGCGATAATCAGCGAGAAGCGATAGCTTCAATGCCTGGTGTCGAACGTAAAAGTATTGATCTGCTTTTGGAAGAAGCACAGGAATTGGTTGATTTAGGTATTCCGGCTATTGCACTTTTCCCTGTGACACCAAGTGATAAAAAGTCGCTTATGGCGGAAGAAGCTTATAACCCTGATGGATTAGCGCAACGTGCAGTACGTGCACTTAAAGCTAAATTCCCACAGCTTGCTGTGATCACTGATGTTGCTCTTGACCCGTTTACCACACATGGTCAAGACGGTATTTTAAGTGAGAGTGATGATAACAAAGCAGGGAAAACAGGCTATGTTGTTAACGAAGTCACTAAAGATATTTTGGTAAAGCAGGCTTTATCACATGCTGAAGCAGGAGCCGATATTGTGGCACCTTCAGATATGATGGATGGACGTGTCGGTGCTATCAGAGAAGGATTAGAAGAAAATGGCTTTGTTAATACTAAAATATTAGCCTACTCTGCGAAGTACGCTTCTAATTACTATGGGCCATTTCGTGATGCTGTCGGGTCTTCTGGTAATATTAAAGGTGGTAATAAGCATACTTATCAAATGGATCCTGCAAATAGTAATGAAGCTATGCATGAAGTTGCCCAAGATATCGCTGAAGGTGCCGACATGGTCATGGTTAAGCCAGGCATGCCTTATTTAGATATAGTGCGTCGTGTTAAGGATACTTTTCAAGTACCGACCTACGCTTATCAAGTCAGCGGTGAATATGCCATGCATATGGCGGCAATACAAAATGGTTGGTTAGCTGAGAAACCATGTGTAATGGAAGGATTATTAGCATTTAAACGTGCTGGAGCCGATGGAATTTTGACTTATTTTGCTAAGCAAGTTGCGCGTTGGTTGAAAGAAGACGCTTAAGTACTTTACACGATAAATAATCGGTAGTTAGTCGATTTATTATATCGTAAGAATAGAATAAAAAAGCGCGATTTAATCGCGCTTTTTTATGGGCAAATTTTGAACTCACCTTTTCACATACTTAGGTTATACCAGTTGAATTACTAAATTAGTCCGATAGGTATTATTTATCGTTAAAATTCCTTAGCGGTTAATACTTTTTGACACGATGGTCTTGCCATTACATTAGCTAAATATTGCTCTACTTTGGGATAGTCCGTTATCAGATCAAAGCCAGCAGGTAAGCATGAAATATAATGCAACATTGGTGCTAATAAGGCATCTGCGATAGTAAAGTCCTTAGACGTTAACGCTGTCTCTTGTTGTAACACTTGTTCAATGATAGCAAAAATGGCAGCTGCCTTTGGCTGTACTTCTTTCACGACGTCAAAGCGGATACTATTATTTTCTCCTTTGGGAAAAGCAAATTCTAATAAGTAATCCCGTACTAATATTTTATCTATGTCTATCGAAATAAGCGCGCAAAGTGCATCGTGTTGTGCATGTACTTGGCTATTTTGGTGTGGTTGTAATTGCTTATCTTCATCAAGGTAACGACAAATACTGGCTGTTTCAGGTAACGCTAACTTACCTTCTAGTAACACAGGTATTTTGCCAAAAGGATGCCACTTTAGATGCTGTTCACCTTTAAAAGCAATATTGCTACCATCAACTTCAAAGCCAACAGTATAAGCAATTTCTTTTTCTTCGCATACGAGCATGACGGAACGAACAAAATTTGAAAAGCGAGGTCCGTAAATATGTACTGGATCTACTGTCATATATATTTCCTTTTAATTATCTAATTGACACTATTAGTTAATAATCTAACTATATTGACAATATGTTCAAGAACATATTTTAAAAGTATGAAATACTGTTTTTATGATTAAATAGGTAAGTGAGGCTTTCGATGGCGTGGCATGAAACTCATAAAGAGCAATCAAAAGATAGAATCTTAAAAAGTGCTGCAATGCTTTTTACACATTATGGTTTTGAAAAAATATCGATCAATCAAGTGATGAAAAATGCTGAACTCACCAGAGGCGCATTTTATAGTCACTTTAATTCGAAAAGTGACTTGTACGCACAAGCGATAAGTAAAGGCGCAAAAGTTGCTTCGAAACGTAAACCTGAAAATTGTCCGCAGAATATGAAAGATTTTGCTAAATACTATTTAAGTACTGAACATAGAGATAATAACTATGAACAAGCATGTCCATTAGCTTTTTTGGTTTCAGATATTAACCAACAAAATGAACAAGTTAAAGAAACTTATACCAAGACGCTGAAAGCTTTTATAGCGCAAGCTCAATCTTTAACCGTCAGTCGTGAAAAAGCACTGCAAAGCGCAGTATTGATGATTGGCGGCTTGGCTCTATCTAGAGCTTTAGATGATAAAAACTTTAGCAATGAACTCTTAGCTGCTTGTAAAGCTGGGGTTACTTCATTATCAACAGAAGAGGGCGTTAATGTCAGCTGAATGGAGCATAATACTACTAAACGCAGTGATTATCGTTATTGCTTATGTCTGGGTGTATCCCAAATTAGCAGGTAAAAATAGTAATAAGGTGGCGATATTTGACTGTGTAACCTCTGGTTTAGCAGTGCTTATTGTGGCAAATAAATATTGGGGAACAGGCGCTGAATTTAATTTCTTACAGTTTGAATTAAACTGGTTTTGGTTTACCTTGTTAAGTTACAGTGTTATTGAAATACCAATTGCACTGTGGTATTTCAGAGCTTCACTCATTAAAGGTAACGCTGATAAGTAAAGGTGAATAAAAAGAAATAACGAAAGGTAATAGGGGGTTACTGTTAGATAATTTTAGCATCAGGGACTAATTCAAAGAGTAAACCTTCACGCAGTGCACCACTTGAAAGGCATAATGCTTCAATATGCAGACATTGAAACAAAGCGATTAAAATGCTTAAACCGCTAGCTAATATCGCTTTTCGATCAGCTCTTAGTCCTGCTATCTCAATACTATCTATAGTTTTACACTTGATCAGAGTTTGCTGAATTTCATAAAGAAACTCTAAGGTGATAATTGGTGTTTGCTGACGTTGAATCAGTATCTCAGCCATGGCTTGCATAGTACCAGAGCTTCCAACCGCAGATTGCCAACCCAGTTGAATAAACTCTGCTTTCACTGTGTTAATAATATCTGCAGCACCAGCAATACATTGATTGAAGTTTTCTTTATTTAGCAGATCATTCGTAAAGTACTTGCCAATAAAACTAACGCAACCAATATCTAAACTAACCACTTTTTTCGCAGTACAACCTAAACCAACGATAATCTCGGTACTAGCACCGCCAATGTCGAGTACTAATTGCTTAGTAGCAGATTGCTGGATATTTGATATAGAGGTATGGGCGACACCAGCATAAATTGTTTTGGCTTCTTGCTCCCCACTGAGTAACTTTATTTCTTTGGGTAAGATTTTCTTAGCGGCATCAAAAAACACCTGATTATTCTTAGCAATGCGTAATGCTGCTGTTGCGACAATAAGAGTATTATTTACCGGAATACTGTTGAGGTATAAAGCAAAGTTTTTAAGGCAATCAAGGCCGCGTGTTATAGCTTCATCAGTGAGTAGGTTATGACTAGTTAAACCTGCCGCCAAGCGAACTTTTTGCTTAACTTTGTTAACGGTTTTTATAGACTTACCCGTTGGTGATGTTATTAATTGGGTAATAAGGAGGTGGAAACTATTAGAGCCTAAATCGACCACAGCATAATGACTTTCATCATACTGTGGTATTGTCTTTGGTAAGGCTTGATTTTGGCTCAAAATATCAGTCAATGTACTTTATCCAAGGGTGCAGCTAACTAGTTAGCTACGAGTGCCGCGATTAGGAGTACTACCACGGTTTCCTTGTCTAGGGTTTGCACGACCGCCTTGTCTGTTAGCGCCTGTTCTAGGGCGGCGTTGACGAGGTTTAGGTCTTGGAAGGTCAGTCAATAAAGCATCATGGTCATACTTTGTTACTGGTAGATCATGGCCAATATAGGTTTCAATTTCTGGTAAATTAAAAACATATTGTTCACAAGCTAAGCTTATCGCATGACCAGTTTCACCAGCACGACCTGTACGACCTATACGGTGAACATAATCTTGGCAGTCATCAGGTAAATCATAGTTAAAAACATGCGTTACGCTAGGAATGTGTAAACCACGTGCAGCAACATCAGTTGCCACAAGAATATCTACTGTACCATCAGTAAATTCTTCTAATATTTTTAGACGTTTCTTTTGTGGCACATCGCCAGTTAACAAACCAACACGAATTTTATCGGCATTTAGATGATCAAAAACCTTTTCACAAACATGTTTAGTATTTGCAAAGACAATTGCCTTTTCTGGCCAATCTTCTTCAATTAGTGTTTGTAGTAAAGTCATTTTATCTTCGTTTGATGGATAAAATAGTTCTTCACTGATACGGCTATTAGTTTTTTGCTCTGGTTCTACTTCTACGCTGGTTGGATCGTTCATGTGGTCAAAGGCAAGCTCTTTAACACGGAATGATAAAGTTGCAGAGAACAACATGCTTAAACGTTCTGTTGCAGGAGGCATTTTATCAAACATATAACGTATATCTTTAATAAAACCTAAATCAAACATTCTGTCAGCTTCGTCAAGTACAATAACTTCGATATTTTTTAAGTTGTAAATACCTTGCTTCATGTAATCAATTAAACGACCACAAGTACCGATAAGAATATCAACACCAGCTTCTAGTTCTAAACGTTGACTTTCATAACCTTCGCCCCCATATACAACACCAAGGCGTAATCCGGTACTTTTCGCCATTTCAGTTGCATCACGGTGAATTTGTATTGCTAATTCACGTGTAGGAGCCATGATCAAGGCACGTGGTTGATTATGAGTAGGAGCTTCTTTTTGAAGCAAATGATGAAAAGTAGCGGCTAAAAAGGCAATGGTTTTACCTTCACCAGTTTGTGCTTGGCCAGCTAAATCAGTGCCTTGCAAAAGAACGGGTAAAGATTTCGCCTGAATAGACGTACAATAATCGAAGCCCATGGCTTCTAATCCGGTCACTACTTGCGGAGCAAGATTTAGGTCAGCGAATTTAGTTTCAGTTAAGTGTGTTTTTTTCATGGCGCTAGCTTAACAGTTTTGTTAGCAAAATAGTTGCTTAATAAATAATTAATTAGATTTATACCAAGTCTATTAAGTTATTTCACATTCAGTGAGAATTAAAAGGCTTAGAGGCAAGGCTTTGATTGAAGATAACGGCATGTGTTTGTTTGATTTAGAATAATTAGATCTACACAAACTTTATTTGTTCTAACTTCCCTGACATAGCTCTGCGCTGGAAACTAACTTATTAGAATGGGTATTACTGCTTAATTAATACCAATGTTACATAAAACAGTATTGGAAAAGCAGTGAATCACGGTATAATTACCACAAAGGCGTTTTCGCCATAACAAACGGAGAATATGATGAGCGATAAAATTGTTCAGCTAACTGATGATAGTTTTGAAGCAGATGTATTAAAAGCATCGGGTTTAGTATTAGTTGATTTTTGGGCTGAATGGTGTGGTCCTTGTAAAATGATTGCCCCAGTACTTGATGATATTGCCACAGAATACGATGGCAAAGTGACTGTTGGTAAATTAAACATAGATCAAAACTCAGCGACACCACCTAAATATGGTGTACGTGGTATTCCAACATTATTACTTTTTAAAGATGGTGAAATTGCTGACACTAAAGTGGGCGCACTATCGAAAACTCAATTAAAAGAGTTTTTAGATAAAAACTTGTAAATGTATAAATAAAAGCCTGATAACTGATAACTAAGTTATCAGGCTTTTTGTTTTCGCAGATAAAATATTTACTTACATTTTTATTCTGGCTTTACCTAATCAAATTTTAGTGCTAAATTTACCACCTGAGTACAAAATAACATCGCTTTATCTCTATTCTCATTATAAAAAATATTGAAAACACACTAGTGTCGGCAATCCCCAAGGCACCATCCCTTAAAATTGTTTAAGAAACCCCCTATGAACCTTACCGAACTGAAAGAAAAATCCATTAATGAATTGGTTGACCTTGCTGCGACAATGAAGCTTGAAAACCTTGCTAGAACACGTAAACAAGACATAATTTTTGCTATTTTAAAAGCACATGCGGAAGGCGATAATGATATTTTCGGCGGCGGTGTTTTAGAGATTTTACAAGATGGTTTTGGTTTCTTACGCTCGGCAGATTCCTCATACTTAGCTGGCCCTGATGATATTTATGTATCACCAAGCCAAATTCGTCGTTTTAGTATGCGAACGGGTGACACCATCCAAGGTAAAATTCGTTCTCCTAAAAAAGGTGAACGTTACTTTGCCCTATTAAAAGTGACTGAAGTTAACTTTGACCGACCTGAAAACACACGTAATAAGATTTTATTTGAAAACTTAACGCCTATTCATCCAACCGATCGTTTTTCATTGGCGCGTGGTAATGGTTCAACAGAAGATATTACCGCACGTATTTTAGATTTAGCCTCACCAATTGGTAAAGGGCAACGTGGTTTAATCGTTGCGCCACCAAAAGCCGGTAAAACTTTATTATTACAAAACATTGCTCAAAGTATTGCGCACAATAATCCTGACGCAGAGTTAATGGTATTGTTGATCGATGAACGTCCAGAAGAAGTTACAGAAATGCAACGCCTTGTAAAAGGTGAAGTTATTGCTTCAACGTTCGATGAACCAGCAAGTCGTCATGTACAAGTGGCTGAAATGGTAATCGAAAAAGCAAAACGTTTAGTTGAACACAAAAAAGACGTAGTTATTTTACTTGATTCAATTACCCGTTTAGCACGTGCTTATAACACGGTAATCCCATCGTCAGGTAAAATATTGACTGGTGGTGTTGATGCTAATGCTCTGCATCGTCCAAAGCGTTTCTTTGGTGCTGCACGTAACATTGAAGAAGGTGGTAGTTTAACTATTATCGCAACAGCACTTGTAGAAACTGGTTCTAAAATGGACGAAGTTATCTACGAAGAATTTAAAGGTACAGGTAATATGGAATTACACCTGTCTCGTAAAATTTCTGAAAAGCGAGTTTTCCCAGCTATTAACATTAATCGTAGTGGTACACGTCGTGAAGAACTTATTACTAAGCCAGATGAATTACAAAAAATGTGGATCTTACGTAAAATCGTTCATGAAATGGATGAAATAGGTGCGATTGAATTCCTAATCGACAAACTTGCAATGACCAAAACCAATGATGAGTTTTTTGATTCAATGAAGCGTAAATAATCGCGACATTAATTGCATAACTTTAATTGATGAAAACCAGTCTAATGACTGGTTTTTTTATTTAATCTTACCTCCAATTGGTAACTTACATGAAATATAGTGATTTAAGAGACTTTATTAGTCAGCTTGAAAAAATAGGCCAACTTAAACGAATTACTCAGCCTATATCTACTCATTTAACAATGACAGAGATCAGTGACAGAACACTGAGAGCAAAAGGACCTGCATTACTTTTTGAAAATGCAGTCAGTGAAAGTGGCGAACCATACAATATGCCAGTCCTAACCAACCTTTTTGGTACCCCTGACAGAGTTGCTTTAGCTATGGGGCAAAAGGATGTTGGTGCTTTACGTGATGTTGGCAAGTTATTAGCTATGTTAAAAGAGCCTGAACCACCAAAAGGTTTTCGTGATGCTTTAGGTAAAATACCTGTTTATAAGCAAGTATTGAATATGCCGGTGAAAGTGATTAAAAAACCATTATGTCAGCAAATTGTGCTTTCAGGTGATGACGTCGATTTGACCAAAATGCCGATACAAAGTTGTTGGCCTGGTGATGTAGCGCCACTAATAACTTGGGGACTGACTGTTACGAGAGGTCCACATAAAGAGCGCCAAAATCTCGGTATTTATCGTCAACAAGTGCTTAGTAAAAATAAAGTCATTATGCGTTGGTTATCACATCGTGGCGGTGCCCTTGATTTTCAAGAATTTAAAAAAGAAAATCCAGGTGAAAAATACCCTGTTTCCGTTGCTTTAGGTGCAGATCCTGCCACTATTTTAGGCGCAGTAACACCGGTACCAGATACGCTTTCTGAATATGCTTTTGCGGGTTTATTACGTGGAGCCAAAACTGAAGTGGCTAAATCAATAAGTAATGACTTAGAAGTTCCTGCCACAGCAGAGATTATTTTGGAAGGGTATTTAGATCCTGAAGAAATGGCACCAGAGGGACCTTATGGTGATCATACTGGTTATTACAATGAAGTAGATAACTTTCCTGTTATGACAGTAACTCATATCACTATGCGAAAAGATGCTATTTATCACAGCACCTATACCGGCAGACCGCCTGATGAACCAGCAATTTTAGGTGTTGCCCTTAATGAAGTATTTGTTCCTATTCTACAAAAGCAATTTCCTGAAATTCAAGACTTCTATTTACCGCCAGAAGGTTGCTCTTATCGTCTAGCTGTCGTGACGATTAAAAAGCAATATGCGGGTCATGCCAAGCGCGTAATGATGGGCGTATGGTCGTTTTTACGACAATTCATGTACACCAAGTTTGTGATAGTATGTGACGATGATATAAATGCCAGAGACTGGGAAGATGTGATATGGGCAATGACCACACGCATGGATCCGAGTCGTGATACTGTTTTGATAGAAAACACCCCAATTGATTATCTTGATTTTGCATCACCTGTGTCTGGTTTAGGTTCTAAAATGGGCATGGATGCAACCAACAAATGGCCTGGTGAAACAAATCGTGAGTGGGGCGAACCCATTGAGATGACGCAGGAAATAAAAAACCAAGTTGATGAACTTTGGGATGAATTAGATATTTTATAGCTCTAATATAAAGATTGCTGATGATACCTGTCATCATCAAAATACAGTTTTAGAGTGATCGAGCTATCTCAAATATCACTGAAATCCTGCATTTTGTTTGGTAACAGGTATATAATTAATTACACTAGCAATTTTAGCTTATTACCTCTTGGCACAATAAATTAGTTTGCTGACGAGAAATCACCAATAAAGTAGAAAAGGTTAAAAAATGAAAACAGTTAGTTGTCAAATACAGTCGTTATCATCGTTAACGCCTCATGTGTATAAAGTACTATTAAAACCTGATGAAAAGATTGATTTTATTGCTGGTCAATATTTGAACTTTATTATGAGTGATGAGGATAAACGTCCGTTTTCAATTGCTAGCTCACCAAATAGTGACTTAATTGAATTGCAAATAGGTGCTTTTGCTGCCGATAGTTATCCTATGCAGGTGATTGAGTGTATTAAGGCTAGCCATGCGAGTGGTGAGAAGGTAACAATTGAAATTCCTTTAGGTCATGCGCAATTACGCACTGAGAGTGAACGACCGTTATTACTACTTGCGGGTGGTACTGGATTTTCTTATATCAAATCGATGTTTGAGTATTTAGCAGAGCAAAAGTCGCAGCGTCACATCATGGTTTATTGGGGATTACGTGAAGAAAGCGCTGTGTATGAGCTTGAAAAAACTATTGCTACTATTGCCAAACTTCCTCATGCCAATTTTATTCCAGTTATTGAGAATATTAAAGAGAGTAACGAAAATCCTTGGCAAGGCAAAACAGGCTTAGTTCATCAAGCCGCTATGCATGATATTGTCGGTTTTGAACCCTATGATATTTATTTAGCAGGGCGTTTTGATATGGTCGGTGCTATTCGTAGTGACTTCGTTGAGCATGGCGCATTGTTAGAGCATATGTATGCAGATGCATTTGCTTTCATTTAACAGCAAAATTCAATAAAAAAGCACGTCAATGAGTTGTCATTGTCGTGCTTTTTTATATCTAAATTATAATATTTGTAAGAGTAACTCTTATGAAATAAATTACGTAAATCTATTAACCCTGTTTAAACCCAGTTTCAGTTAAACTTAGTTGGGCGATCGCAATAACGGCTTGCGTGCGATTACGAACGTCTAATTTTCTAAAAATAGCGGTAGCATGTGCTTTAATTGTTGCCTCAGATACATTTAAATCATAAGCAATTTGTTTGTTTAACATGCCTTGAGCGAACATCATTAATATACGATATTGCTGCTGAGTTAAACTGGCAACACGTTCAGCAATGTCCCCATCACTATTATCTCTTTGTTTTTGCTCAAAAGAAGCAGGTAACCAGGTATCTCCTGATAACACCGCAACAATAGCTGAATAAATGTCATCAACAGGCGTTGATTTTGGTACAAAACCAGCAGCACCATAAGACATTGCTTTGCTTATGGTGTCATGATCTTCATGAGCGGATACGATAACAACAGGAATTTGAGGAAAATGATTACGTACATGGATTAGGGTATTAAAGCCATGGGCGCCAGGAATATTTAAATCTAGTAACAGCAAGTCACTATCATTATTGTTAGTAAGTTGTTGCTCAAGCTCTTCAATTGTTTGCGCTTCAAGCCACACCGTATAAGTTAGCTTAGCTTTTAATGTCCCTAATAAAGCTTGTCTAAATAAGGGATGATCGTCAGCTATTATTATTTTTTCTGGCTGAATCATAACAAGTATCCTAAGGAGTGATTAATCCATTCTAACGGAAATAATTTTAATAACAAAGCATAGTTGTGAATAGTTAGTATAGGGTGCTAAAGGATAATAGGGTAATACTTCTTATTAACTTCTGTACCGTTAATAACGCTTAGAATTGTTGATCTTTAAGTCTTAAAATTTATTCAATTTAAAGCAGCATTATTAGGAGCATAGTACCGGCCGAATACTTGCTACTTCTTACTACGTAGTTACTCTATGTTGAAATAGTAAAATCATTCTAAATGAGCTTATAGGGCAGTATTTTTTTGAAATACATAAAGGTATCAAAAAATTCTTTTAATATGCTTAATGAAGCGAAATGAAGATATTAGAGCTGTACTAGCACGCTTGGAACGATATTTTGATATGGGGAGAACAGTAACAGTATTTTTGTGAGAGTTATTGATTAATGCTAAGTAAAATATAGTGCTAAAAAGAGCCCGTAAATTGCTTCGTTAAGCCAAATTAACTAGAAAATAAGAGGGTCGCCTCAACATTAGAAACTGATAGCCTAAACTAAAAGTTTCTAATTTAGTGGTATTTTATTTTTTTGGGATATTAGCTAATACAGCCACTAATAATTGCCAATATTGCTCAACAGTCGCAATTTCAATTTTTTCGTCTGGCGAATGGGGGAACTTAATCGTTGGTCCAATAGAAACCATATCCCAATGTGGATACGCTGTTTTGAATAAGCCACATTCTAAGCCTGCATGAATTACCATTACCGCAGGCACTTTATTAAATATGCTTTCGTATGTATCTCTAACAGTCTGCATGATGGCTGAATCTGTATTAGGTTTCCAACCAGGATAAGCGCCTGAGAAAACAACATTAGCACCGGCAAGTTCAAAAACAGATTGCACCATTCGTTGAGTTTCCAAGCGGCCATCGTCATGCAAGCTGCGTATTAATACCATGGCATTAAGCTTGCTGCCACGAGTATGAATTACGCCTAGGTTTAGTGATGTTTCTACAATGCCTTCAATATCATCACTCATTCGAATGACGCCATTAGGACAAGCATTCAGCGCACGTAGAATTGAAGCTTGTGTGGCTTTTGTCCAACACTGCTCAAAGTCTTCAGGTGAAATTAATAACATATCGATATCAGTTTCAATTGCACCTAAATTAGCACTAATAGTTGAGAGGTAATCTGCTAAGGCGACCTTTAACGCCTCGACTTTATCTTTTGCAACAACAAAACTAGCATTAGCTTCTCTAGGGATAGCATTACGTAAACTGCCACCATTTAGCTCAGTAAGGCTGATATCAAAATCAATGCTAGCACTTAATAAAAATCGTACTAATAACTTGTTAGCGTTTGCACGCCCAGTATGAATATCGACACCAGAATGCCCACCTTTTAGGCCAGAGATAGATAAGTTAAAAGCTTGGTAATTACTAGGAACATCTTCTAATGTTAGTGCGAAAGTAGCATTACCATCAATACCACCAGCACAGCCCATGTAAACCTCACCTTCTTGTTCTGAATCGGTGTTGATTAAGATATCACCATCAAGCCAGCCAGCTTCTAGGCCAAAAGCGCCAGTCATTCCGGCTTCTTCATCAATAGTTACTAGTACTTCTAACGGTCCATGTGGAATATCATCACTGGCTAAAATTGCTAATGCGGAGGCTAAGCCAACACCATTATCTGCACCTAATGTCGTTCCTTCAGCCGTTACCCAATCCCCAGAATCAATGACATAAGGTTTAATTGGGTCGGTTATAAAGTCATGGTCAGTGTCATTGTTTTTCTGTGGCACCATATCCATATGTGCTTGTAAAATAATGCCCTTACGGTCTTCCATGCCAGCGGTTGCTGGTTTTTTAATAAATAAATTGCCAACAGCATCTTCTTTAATGGCTAGGCCCAGTTCTTTCGCCCAATCTTGGATCCACAAGGATATCTTTTGCTCATGTTTAGACGGGTGTGGAATACTGCAAATTTTTTCAAATAATTGCCATAAGCTGGCAGGTTTTAACTGTGAGAGAGTACTCATAGGTTTCCTCAGGAAATTGTAGTTTTTGTTACTATAAACAGTATATACCTGTTACTAATCAAGATGCATATGTCAGAGTGTTTGAGCTAGTTCAATTGGAGGCACTTTGTAAATGATCGCTGCCGATCGTTAGCTGATGACAGTGTTATACCAAGTTGATTAAGTTATTTCCCACTCAGCGAGAATTAAAAGGCTGAAAGGTAAGGCATTGATTGAAGATAATGGTAATTCAGGAGAATATGCTCCTGCATTCTCTAATAAACTGCATCCATGCAGCGTCCTTGTCAAAACCAATAACGCAACATATAAGCCTTTTTAAACTCATCCTTTGGAAGCTCATTAGCAAACTGATAACGGCGTAAAATTAATTGAATATAGAATAACTATGTTCAACAAATTTTTCTTGTTCTAAGCTCGCTAATGTATCTCTGAGTAGGGAATAAATTTAATCAAATTGGTATTATTACTTGTTGGCCATTAAAAATTGCCATTGCTCATTAAAGTCAGTACTTGGCTTTTTACTGTAGCCGGATCGAACGTATTGACTGATTTTACCTTCAGCGAACGAGACTAATAGGCTAGCTAAAGCTGCTTCATTAATGGTAAATGTTTTACCTTCACGTAGTTTTCGTTCTCTTAATACTTGCTTAAATTGAGACTCTAGTTTTTCAAAAAACTGATGAACTCTGCCGCGTAACCGCTCATTCTCTCCCATTAGTGCATCACCTGCTAATATTCGGCACATTCCAGGGTTGCGCTCAGCAAAAACGACTAAAACATGCAATATGTGATGGCAACGTACTAACGCTTCTTTATGGTCCGCAAGAATCAAATTGATTCGTGAAAAAATAGACTCTTCGATAAAGTCGATTAAGCCTTCAAACATACGTGCTTTTGATGGGAAATGACGATACAGAGCCGCTTCTGAAAAACCAACTTCAGCAGCTAACTTTGCGGTAGTGATACGCTGCCCAGGACAGTTTTGTAACATTAACGCTAAGGATTCTAATATTTGGTGTTTACGGTTTGGCTTCAGGTTCTTATTTTGTGTGGCGACCATATAAAAATATTCTCTACTGTGATTGTTCTATCCATCAAGCTTATGTATCAACTTGTTCTAAAGGTAAATTTAATTACCTTATTTCTTGGCGTTTTTGGCTAAATAATGTTGATTGATTAATGAAACTAGCTGTTTAGCAACGATCTGCTTATTAGCTAGAGGAATTTCAATTTTATCAATAGCACTATAGAGGGTTAAAGCATTATCATCACTATTAAAACCTTGTCCTGCTTTAGCAACATCATTCGCAGCGATTAAATCTAAGTTTTTACGCATTAGTTTGCCGCGTGCATAGTGTTCAACGTTTTGTGTTTCTGCCGCAAAGCCAACGATAAAAGGTTTATTGGCTAAATTTGCTACATCAGCAACAATATCATGGTTCTTGATGAGCGAAATTTGCATGTGTTCGCTATCTTTTTTGATTTTCTCATCGGCAATATCAGCAACTCGATAATCAGCTACTGCTGCGCAGGCGACAAAGGTAGTAGCTTGCGGAACATAAATTAGCGCTTGTTGATGCATTTGTTCGGCACTAGTCACTTGGATCAGCTCACAACCTGCGGGAGCAGGTATATTTACGGGACCAGAAATTAACGTCACCTGAGCGCCAGCACGTAATGCGGCATGAGCAATGGCATAGCCCATTTTTCCTGAGCTATGATTCGATATATAACGCACCGGATCTATCGCCTCACGTGTTGGTCCAGCGGTAATCACCCAATGTTGGTCTTGCAAATACTTGTCGACAAAAAAATCGCTGCTAAGAGTAACTAATTCATTAACATCTAACATGCGGCCTAAACCTATATCACCACAAGCCTGTTCGCCAGCACCAGGGCCCCAAAGATGGAATCCCCACTGCTTTAATGTGCTGATGTTAACTTGTGTTGCTTTGGCATGCCACATTTGCTGATTCATTGCCGGGGCAATAGCAATTGGCGCACTGGTTGCTAAGCATAATGTTGAGAGTAAATCATTAGCCATACCTGCGGTAATACGAGCAATAATATCCGCAGTGGCTGGAGCGATAATAATTAAATCAGCCCATTTAGCCAACTCAATATGGCCCATGGCGAGTTCGGCTTGGCTATCTAATAAGCTATCAGAAACATGGTTGCCCGATACTGCTTGAAGCGTTAATGGCGTAATAAAGGCTTTTGCACCTTCGGTCATAACCACGCGTATATCCGCACCATGATCTTTAAGTCGACGCACTAATTCTGGTGTTTTGTAGGCAGCGATACCACCTGTAATACCCAGTACTATTTTTTTGTCCTGAAGAATTTGCATAAGCTGCTAATATTAAAGTAAACAATATGGTTAATAAGATAACATTTATTGCCTTTAGTTAGAAATAAGAGTTGTTAAATAATCAAGATTTACAAGTGAGAATAAATACAAAAATGTAAAGCAAGGATGCACTTATGTTAAAAGAATCAAGGTTCAAGGAATCAGCGTTAAATGAATCGCCTTTAAATCAAAACGCCTTAAAAAATTGGCCTGAAATGGAAAGGCCACGAGAGAAACTAGTCAGTTTAGGTTCATCAAGCTTAAGTGATGCTGAGTTGTTGGCTATATTTCTTCGCACAGGAGTTAGAGGTTGCAATGTGGTTGATCTTGCTAGGCAACTATTGAAGAGCTTCGGTAGTCTTGGTGCAATATTTGCGGCAAGCCAAGAAGATTTCTGTGCAAGGCATGGACTCGGAATGGCAAAGTATGTGCAATTACAAGCCTGTTTAGAAATGTCTAAACGTTATTTAGCAGAGAATATTAAAGACATAGATTGTTCATTAACTTCTTCACAAGCGACACGTGATTACTTACTCAGTGAGTTGCGCTTAGAAACTCGAGAAATATTTGCTGTGCTTTTTTTAGATATTATACCCGTAAAAACCTCATACTATTTTAATCTTCATTAGTAACATTTTTGTTACTTTTTGCCTTTATATATTAAGAATCCACCTACTTCACTATTGACTTCTACCCTTTCGTTATTAATATACCCCTATAACATGTACTATTATTACTAAATATGACTATTTCAATACAACCCATCAAGGTAAATGTTCTTGTTCGTATCGACAATACTGACAAGACCTATGAGCTGCCAGCAGTGTACGTACCAGGTGAAGGGTATTTAGGTTCTTTCCTTTGCTATATCGTGAAACACCGAACCAAAAGCAAGAGTTGGAAAGATAAAGCGATCCAGGCAATGATTCTTTTAATTGAGTACACATACGCAAATGAGGGGTGCTTTGATACTAAGCAGCAAATGTTTGAAGAGTTCACCAATAGCCTGCATGCAGGAACTATAAATAAAGATGGAGATGACAAAACAGGCCTTCGTTGGAGGCCATTATCAGTAGAAAATGCTAACGCTCTGAAAGGACATATTACTAAATTTAGTGACCACCTTTTCAAGGAAACAGGTGGTGAATCGGCGCTTTTAAACCCCATAAGAACAGCGACGGGTGCTGAGAAAATGGTTAATCTTGCTGCCTATCATCATAAAAAGAACGCGGTATTCTTAAGTCATTTATTCGATAAAAACAAGAATAATGATATAGACACCTCACGAAATGTGAGGAACAGGAAAGAATTTAGAACACCTCAGGTTGATCAGTCTGTCAATTTTTCTGAGGAGCATATCGACGCGTTACTTTGGGATGGCTTTATACAACCAGGCAGCACGTACCTATCTCCTGTACATGAGCGTTATAAGCTAGCCCCCTTACTAATCACCATGCTAATACATTACGGTGGCATACGTCCGTGCGAAGCTTTTCATCTCTATGCCGAGGATATTCATCTAGACCCATCAGAGCGTGTCGTGATCAGGGTATATCACCCAATACAAGGGCGTGCACCGGAGTATTATCGCGACCAACCAGGTAATAAAGGCGCTACCAGGATTGAATATCTAAATAAAAAATACGGTTTAGATGATAGATTTTCCGACTCTAGGAAGGCATACCATGCGGGGTGGAAAGAGCCAGCTTTAGCCGACAGCAAAGCTAAGTTTTTTTATGTCTATTTTGCCCCCACTGAAAAAGGAATTTTGTTTTACCAGTTGTTTAAGCAATACATGATTCACCAGCGAAAAGTCAGGAAGCTAGGAGGGCAAGACACAAAACACGCTCCAGAGGCGCACCCGTTTCTCTTCACAAATAGAAATGGCGACCCGCTATCAATGCGAAGCTTTGAAGATTTTCATAAAGAAGCGGTGAAAGCAATTGGGTTAGAGGCATTTCGTGCAAATGGCACTTCCCAATACTGCCACCGTCATGCATTTAAGAAGCGTCTTGAAGGAATGAGTGTACCAGAGGTACTTCGGATGGACTTGATGCACCATAAGAGTATTTATTCGCAAAATGAGTACGGTAAAGCAAGTAATCAAGAAATTTACGATAAGTTGTCTAATGCCAACGCACTAAGCAGTCATGAAACAGCCCTACTTTCCAACCTTAAAAACGCACAATAACAAAAGGATAGTTCAATGAGCAACCATCGGGATAAATTCTACATAACTTGGGAAGAAGCCTCTAAAGCAACCATCGTTTTGGATTGTGCTTATAAAAAAGACTACCTTGAAAAGTATAAAAGCGATCCCAAATTACCATCCAACCCTCAAAGAAGTTATCCTGAGTTCAAAGAGAAAGGGGGATGGTCTGCTTATTTAAGTACAGGTGATAAATTCTACAGAACGTGGGCAGAAGCCTCTAAAGCAGCCATTGCTTTGGGTTTCAATCGCTCCGGTCATTACTTCAACGGATATAAAAAAGACCCTAAATTGCACTCAGACCCATCCGTTCACTACCCCGACTTCTATAAAAAAGGTGGTTGGGCTGGCTTTTTGGGGAATCCAGTGCCTACTCCAAAACACGAAACTTGGGAAGAAGCTTCTGCTGCGGCTATAAAGTTAGGCATAACAAACACTCATGAGTACAAAGCGTTATATAAAAAAGACCCCCTACTGCCATCAGACCCTCAACGGAGCTATCAAGATGTATGGGATAAAAACGGGGGGTGGTCAGGCTTCTTTGGTAGGCAATTGGGCTCTATTGACACAAGTAAGATGCTCAAGGTGCTAGAAATAATCGATATAGAAGGCTATGCGGAAATAGACCATGTGAAGCTGCCGAAAGACCCGCTAAAAACATACGATTTGGAAACGTTTGAAGAACTATTGACGCTTAAAGTGTATGACTTGGCGCAAGTCAAAGCCTACTGCGAACGAAAAGGGTTCCAAGAGGTGGCTGAGTATAGAAAAGCTTCCAGTGACCAGCAGCACTTAAACAACGCCACACCTATAGGTATCAAAGGGTATGTTTCGGGCAAATCTATCATCAGTAAACTTACTAACTTTGAGCGAGCAACAAAAGAACACCCCGACTACTCCCAGTGGTTTGACATGGCTATTAAATTTGCACTTTTGGGTAAAAACATCCGAAAAAAGAAGGTGATACTCTTTAATTTTGTTATGGAATACTTAGTCGATTTGGAGCAACCGACACAGCCAGCAGCTTTCTTCGCAAGGAAGCATGCACCGCCACTTTTAACCAGTTTTATGGAAAAGCAGCCTAAGTTTGCACAATCTATAACTGGAATCAATATATTGAAGGACTTCATTGAAGACACATTTCATAGATGTTGCCAAGATGAAGACGATGATGGGATATCCGTGGTATTGCCAGGGTTTATTAACAAATGGTCTCGAATAATATCAACTGTTGAGCCAGTTAAGATAGACAGGCCGGATAAATCCGAAAAGTGGCCGTTAGCGATGAATTATATAGATCGTGCGGCTAAATTTCTCGTCCCTGACAGCGCCAAAACATTCCAAGATGTGATGCAACTGGAATGTGACTGGTTCATCGTCGATGAATCCATCATCGATAAGGATGATCTCAATTGCGTTTGGCGAACCAAGATGATCAACTCCGGATATGGCAAGAAAATGAGATATCAAATGTGGTCACCCGTTAGAACTCTTGCGTTGTTTGTACTCTTTAGTATGCCGCTCAGAGGCCAGCAGATTTGTTGGCTCGATTCTGGCGAAGCAGATACGGAAATTCCGATTATAAACGCACAAGACGAGGTCGTATGGGTTAAAAACGACCATCACCTTATCAACGACGTCAATAAACGCACTGAAAGACAGGGTTTCTTGAGGCGCTTTAAGGATGCGAAGAAGACAACCGTAACCAACGACAAGGGTATCGAAGAAACTCGGCGTGAGGATATTATCGGCTCTTACATCACAACCAATAAAACCAGTAAGGATGGAAAAGGCTATGAAGTGGCATATATGCCTATCCACCTCATTAAATGGATGATTAGATTGCGAGAGTGGCAATCAAAATATAACCCCATCGATAAATTAACCTCTTGGGAATCGGTAGCACTAATAAACGAAAAGAATAATAAAATACTGAAGGCAATGAAATCACAGGCGTTTTTATTCAGAGACCCAGACACATTGCACGCAGAAGATAAATGCCAACCTATTGGTCGAGATAAAGCTATGTCCAATACTTTTTCCTGGGTGTTATACCAAATACAGGATAAAGATATTCCGTTGGCATATCTTCCAGAAGGAAAAAGTGATTGTCAAATGAATAATTACAAGAGTGATTTCACGCCACATGGCATGCGTGTTTCGTTTATCAGCGCCTATATTCTTGATGCAAAACTGCCCATCTCAATTGTTGCCGCACTTGTTGGGCACGCTTCAATAGTAATGACGATTTATTACACAGTGACCACGAATCAAGATTATTATGAGATGCTCAGTGCTGGACACCAAGCCGCACTAACGGCAGCTCCTGCAAGGATTGCTGGCCTGATCAAGAATAAACAACTCAAGCTTTCTAGTAGTGACTTTTTCGATTCAAACGGACAGCCCGTTAAACCAATGTATGATAAAGCGCCTTACGCCGCACTCGGGTTTAAAGACTTCGGGATTTGCCCTGTTGCGTGCTCAAAGTGTCATGAGGGTGGGGATGAAGTCAAACCAGGTTTGAATGTCTTTGGCCCTGTACGCTCTGGCTACCTTGGCCCCTCAAATTGCTTTGTCTGTCGGTTTTTTATTACTGGCCCTGGTTATATTGGTGGGTTGAAGACTATGCTCGCAGAAGTGGGTTTAGAAGCCAAAGAGTCTGGTAAGCGTATGGAAAAATTTCGTGAAGAGAGAGAAGAGCTTGAATACTTGCAGTATCGCTCAAGAAAAGATGATTTACCCTTTGAACACGAGGCTAAGTTAAATAATATTTTAACGCTACATCAGCAGGAACAGGAAAAGTTTGATGCTTTATCTTATGATGCTTCAACAATTGCGATCATGGGCTATAGATGCAGTAAACTACTTCAAAATCAGTCAGAAAACGCTGAGAATAAAGGCCACCAATTAATCCTACAAGAAGGCAACCCTATGCTTGGTGTCAAGATAGATGAAGTTTCTGAGTTCGCTCACATGACAGAAATTTGTCAGAACGCTGAAATTTATGCTTGTGCCAACCCGAGTCGAGCGTTGCCTAAGCGCACGAAAATGCTTGATATGTTCGCATTGAACAATGGATTTTCACCTAAAATTTTCCTGTTATCAGATGAAGATCAACTTAAGGTGGGCAACCAAATAACCAGCATCATGTTGAATCGGCTCAACGGCTCATGGGATGATGCAGAAAGGTTGATGGATGGCACCGTAACGCTGAAGGATTTAGGACTTTCCGGAAAGGAAATAATGGAGCCAGTTACCTTAGCTTTGAACCATTGGACTCCCGAAGCACAGGTTCGAATTGAGGTGATTAATGTATAACGAAAAAATAGAGGATGTTATCAATAGTGTAAAGGCCGATGCATCATCGACCATATCGCAAAAAATTGATGTGCTTGTTGGAATATGTGAATCACAAATAGAGCGCGGCTCCAGTGATTTTTCAGTGACAATGATCGGCAAGTTATTCAAGAAACAGGGCGGGGTTGCGGCTCAAGCGATACGTAATAAAACGGGAGCGAAGTACAAAGCGGTTATTAGCGCATTTGAGAAGTATCACGGCATGCAACTAGCCGCGCTCAATAATGCGCCTAATAGTAACCTCCCCGATTGGGTAGTGAAAATTACTGATAGTAACGCACGCTGGTTAGTTAAAGACTTGATCGAAGAGAACGCACGCCTAACCAGGACGTTACAGGCACATAAAATACGGGATAAAGAGCATGCACAACTAGTTGATATGAGACCCAAGTTTAATGCTCCTACGCTAGTAACCAAGGCTCTTGATGACTTTGAGGTTAAGCTTTTGTCGGAATTCTTTAGCGAGGACAATCTGGAGCAATTAGGTTTGGCTCCTGACGAAAGAGGATGCTTGGTCGACAGCTCGGAAGGAAAACGGGCAATAACTCCACCTGGATTTATCGATATCATTAATAAATTATGTGGTTACGACAGTCAAGGCAACAGTTTGGCACTGAAAACCTCAGTAAAAAGGAATAAAAATGGTTGATAAAAAACTAAATGGAACTCAGCAAGCTAGAAAGGATGAGGCTGAGTTTAAGCACTGGGCTGATGCGTTTGAAACAGAGATAGACTTAAACCCTGAAAAAGTCGCGGCACGGGTTAAAGCTTTGCTGAATAAGGCCTCTGGCTGCTTACTCAGAAAGAGATTAGCAATAGAAGTAGGGTTTAAAGACTCTCAGCCATTTTCAAAGAATATCGTCATTAAAGGTCGGTTGACTAACTTGGAAGACAAGCTGCGCCCCAAATTTCTACCCGCTAAAAAGGATGTCCTCCCTCAAAAAAAACAACCCAAATGCAATAACCAAGATACTCCTGTAGGAACTATAAGCGATAAAGAAGCAGCGAAACTAACTCAACGCATACTTGAGCTTGAAAGTGAGAACAGAGCGCTTAAAGGTGACTATGGGCGCTTCAGTGAGGTTGCAGAAGTCTACCGCCGCTTGGGGGATATGAAATAATGAACGCAATACCAAATGTAACCATTAGGGTAACCAAAGTCCTGGCTACCTACAATAGCGGTAAAATGCGCTTCAGCGGAGTGCCCGTTTGTCCCAATACGCATCAAAAACTCAGTAAACGTGACTTTTACCTCATAACAGCCACACCAGAACAAGCTGTATTTGAACCAGAAATTGGGCAAGTTTGGAAAATTAATGGAGAAGCATACACAGAAGAAAAACCAAGTTATAAAAAGCATGGAGTAGACCTTTTTCACGAAATAAGAAGAGCAAAACAATGTGTTTGTGTGTTGCCTAAAACAGAAGATGCTTTTATTGCATTCATTAAAGAAATAGCTGCATTCAAAGGAGTGGGGGCAAAGTGGGCTAAAAAGCTATGGACTGAATTTAAGCTTGAAACTCTTAAACACATGGAGCATAGACGCGCTGCTACCCTTGAAACTGTTGTAACCCCAAATATTGCGAAATCGCTAATTAATGGCTATTCAAAGTACAGAAATTTAAAATACGCAACATGGCTAACGTCTAAAGAAATCCCCATTAAAATTCAAAAGATGATTTTCGAATTCCAGCCGATTTCAAATGAAATAAGAATCCACCAAAGCGGCTATAAATACGCAATTGACCCTCGCACTATAATTGAAGAAAATCCGTATATTCTAGCTAGCTCTTTTTCCATGGGATTTTTTGACGTTGATAAGTTAGTGCGCCGAAAGTTTGAACCAAACATACTCTCGGAAGACCCTAGAAGAATGATTGCAGCTGTGAGCGAAGCTATCCGATTATGTGTAAAAGGAGATTATGAAACAGGAGGCCATACAACCGTTCCATACAAAAAACTACTGAAAGCATTGACAGAAATTCTACAAGAAACAGAGCAACTTGCTTCGATTGATAAGTCATACACCAAGCCATTATTCACGATGGAAGAGCTAGCTATTACTGCGCTCCAGGCACATCAGAAAGATGCTTATGTTATCTACCCTGACGGTCAGTATCAGCTTACTCCAACCTACTTAATGGAGAATGTCATTGCGCTGCGCATGCTGAACATGAAGTCACAAATAGTGACCTTTGGTGAAGAAGAAAGTGAGGCATGTAAAAAAGCATTCGATCTTTCACCTTTCCCATTGCTGTCTAAGCAAAAAGAAGCGGTATTTACCGCTATTGAAAGCAGTATCAGCGCAATCATTGGGGGCGCAGGCACAGGTAAAACTACCGTTCTACATGCCGTTTTAACTGCATTTGAGGCGCTTGGGTATGTCTCAGATGCCAGCTTATGCCCAGATAAAACGACGACCAATCACAACATAAAAACAATGGCTTTAAGTTGTCGCGCAGCTAAACGTATGCGCGACTGCATCAATAAATCAAGCGATGGTTCTAGGCGAGAGCGACAAATAAGCGCAACCAGTATTGCCCAATTTATACATCAAACTGTCATTGAAGACGCAGAAGGTAAATACCTTGTAGTCATTGATGAAGCAAGCATGTTGGATGTTGCAACAATGTATAACATCATCACAAATATCCACCCAAACGTGCGAATTTTATTAGTTGGAGACCATTATCAATTACCTCCAATTGGTGGTGGAAACGTTTTGGCAGACGTGGTTAATTCGGGGGTTATCCCTACCGTAGAGCTTGATATTGTCAAACGACAAAAAGGGAACTCGGGAATCCCAGAATATTCTAAATTTGTGCGAGAAGGGACTGTACCACCTAAATTGTCAAGTGGCGCAGTCTACTTTCATGAGGTTGAGAGCGATTTTATAGCTGACAAATGCGCAAGCTTGTTTGCCCTTTCGCCCTTGGATAGCATGGTTGTTGGCTCTACCAATGCCGTGGTAAAAGAAGTGAATAAGTTTTGCCAAGACGAGGTAAATCCTGATGGAGAACGCTATGCAGAAGGTAAACACTCCGATTTCATAAAGATTGTACTTGGGGGGCTACGCCAAGGTGACTCTGTTTTGTTTAAAGAGAACATTTCGCTCGATGTGACGAACGGCTCCTTAGGTAAATTAGTCTCAGTCGAATGTAAAAAAGACACTTTTGGCCTTGTGGTAATGGATGATGATGACATTGAAGTTCGCCTAGAAGAAGAAATAATGCCAGCACTTATGCTTGGATACAGTATGACCGTTCACAAAGCGCAAGGGTCTCAATTCCCAATTGTCATCATCGCCTTGGCAGGGGGTTATATAGATAGATCATGGCTCTACACTGCAATAACTCGTGCCGAATGTGAGCTACACATAGTGAGTACAAAAAAGAAATTACTGACAGCAATTAATAAACCACCAAGTGCTTTGGGTCGAAGAACAAGGTTAAAAATGTTGCTACAAGAAGGGGCAGATCAAATTTAAGATTTGATAGTTCAAAACCACCATTTTGATAACAAAATCAAATTCAAGATTTGATAGATCAAAACACATATTTGAAAAGAGATAAATTATGGAAGTAAAGGAATTAAAAAATGTGTTTGACGCAGGTGGCCTCAAACACGCTGTCGTGTCCCCAGCCTTTGGAACAAAAGGATATGAGGTTATTTTAACGACAAGCAAGAATCAGAACGTGGTGCTTACTGCCCAACGGTCTGACAACCAACCTCGCGTCTTTAAATCGATAGATGCGGCTATATCCGTCACGACAAAAATAGGATTTAGAAGGGTACTCTTTCAGCTACCTAACTAGATTGCTTAACCCCCTAACAAAGCACGTAGCGGCAACAAACTGAGATGTCTATACATGAGGTTTATCGCAAGGCATACCGCTCTAAGATGCACGTAGTGCATGCAGCGAAGCGGGGATGTTTTTAATGCTAGCAAAACACTCTGTGGATGAACCTGCGTGCGCAGGTGCCCTCCAAAAAACGCCGCCCTCTACCGCGCCCTGCTAAACTTATCTTTTGTCTTGTGATGTTTATGTCGTATAACCCGAAAATCGATGCTGTACCTCGCTTTTAACTAATAACCCACTTACCTATACTGTACAAAACGGGCTCTATTAGCGTTAATTGTTGTTCTCGACAATTAACGCTTTTTCTTCCGTAATTGCCACAGTATAGTCTGACATTTTAATTATAACTATTAGATAGATTCACATTAGTTTTTGTATACATAAGGTAGACACTAATTTTTCACCTGAACAACATTGTCGAATAACTGTCCATCAACTTGATTTTTAACTATTCCTCTTGATATCAATATTTTCATCGATCTACGAACCGCACTATTACTCATATTAAGCTCTGTTGCCACTTTTTTGTGAATACCCTGTGGCCAAGGTTGAAGGGGCAAAGCCTTACTAACATTTTCAATGTCATTTTCAGTTAAAGTTGAAGACATATATTCATTACCTTCAGTATATTTTACTTCCCCATTTTCGAGCCTAATGGCAGTGACTTGTTTGTGACATTTCCCACAATTAACAACACTCCTACTTTTTACTTCAGTATCCAATTCGAAACTAATTTTCTCTCCACAATCGGAACAATGTGTCTCTTTTTTTTGCTTTACTTTTAAAGTAAGTAAAAAATCATCTTTTGCAGGCACAAAACTGGAAGAAATCAAACTATCACATGAACTACAATGTATTGTTTTAATACTATTTTTCATGCTTCTTTGTGAGAATTTCAATTTATTTTCACAGGATGGACACTCTTTAATTATCTCTTCTCTTCTTTTGCGCTTTCCCACAGATATGTGCGCGCCAGATACTCCAGCCATCAATAAGCGCATATCTTTTTTCATTGTTTCTATTTGTTGCTCTAAACGATCATCTTTATTATCTTCGTCTTTCTTAAGTGTTAAGCTCTCAAGCCTATAAGTTAATTGATTTAACCGCTCTTCCTTTTCTTCTTGAGCCTCTCTTCGCTCTTCGATTTCTTCATCGATGATTCCGTGCCAATCACTTAAAGAGGTATCATTAACACTTTTTAACATAGTGAGGCTATGAATCGCACTTTCAATTATTTTCTCCTTACCGATTAATGATTCTGTATCTAAATCATATTCGGCATCTAATTCAGATTCTAAATAAATCGACAATTTATTTATATTAAGAGACAGATTGTTAACTTTTTCAGCTGCTTTTAATGCAAATGTCTTAACCTTTTCATTGTGCATCTCTTTAACTTCTTCAATTGCTTTTATGTGCTGTGAATCACCATATATATTTGCTAATAACCAAGATGCAATTATTGAAAGAAAGGTAAGAAATAAACTGACTATAGAACTTTCTCTACTTGTCAGATCATCTGATGAAATAATAAAAATACAAACAACTACCCCAATGAAAAACCCAACAGTCAGAAGTATTTCAAATGTATTTTTTTTTGGTAATGAGAAAAAACCTTCTCTTTCGTCCATTATTAATTCCCTATAAATAAAATTCAGTACACGCTCATTCATTTTACATCAATTGTATTGTAAACATTAGTAAATATCGGGCAAAATATTTGAAGTTAATGCCCGCTTTGTTAAGGTTTTGTTAGATCGAGATATAGCTATGTTTGGTTTTGTTAGATCGAGATATAGCTATGTTTCGATCTCATCCTGAATTGCGCGGATAATCCGCGCCTAACAAATATCTGTATTCAGACCCTATCTCTTAAATATACAAAAAGTGAGATTTATCCTACAAAAACGACCAGTTTACATGTGAGTTTACTGATTTTTATTGTCCAACAAGCTGTCACACTCCACTAGGATAAATACAAGGCAGTGTCGGGGTTTTTTAGGTGATATGGGATTGTTATCTTTTTTGTAAACGTCTTAAAGGCCCATATTACAAGGGATTCCATATGTTTCCTCATGTATTATACGTCTCTGAAAATGTCGGGGAGATAACGCTATATTTATTACTTATTTGAGTTGAATACTGTGCGCAGCACTGTTAAAGGAGTATATCGACAACATGTGAGTTTACTGATTTTTATTGTCCAACAAGTTGTCACACTCCACTAGGATAAATACAAGGCAGTGTCGGGGTTTTTTAGGTGATATGGGATTGTTATCTTTTTTGTAAACGTCTTAAAGGCCCATATTACAAGGGATTCCATATGTTTCCTCATGTATTATACGTCTCTGAAAATGTCGGGGAGATAACGCTATATTTATTACTTATTTGAGTTGAATACTGTGCGCAGCACTGTTAAGGGAGTATATCGACAACATGTGAGTTTACTGATTTTTATTGTCCAACAAGCTGTCACACTCCACTAGGATAAATACAAGGCAGTGTCGGGGTTTTTTAGGTGATATGGGATTGTTATCTTTTTTGTAAACGTCTTAAAGGCCCATATTACAAGGGATTCCATATGTTTCCTCATGTATTATACGTCTCTGAAAATGTCGGGGAGATAACGCTATATTTATTACTTATTTGAGTTGAATACTGTGCGCAGCACTGTTAAAGGAGTATATCGACAACATGTGAGTTTACTGATTTTTAGCTGTTTGGAACTGTCTTTTGAATAGATTGAACACTGCTAATGCACACTTCTGCCACAAAATATTCCTTAAACCTCAACAAATAAAGATCGAGTAATCGTCTGTTAGAAAGGTCGCGTCCGTACCTATTTGTGGACTAATTTATGAAGATAAAAACGACATCGAAATAGACCTATTTTGCCATTACATCACTACACATACGCTCTGCCTTAATAGGTAGGTATCTGTCTTTTTTAGGTTAGTTAATCTAGTCTAATGATTGGACTAATAACAAGGAGGTAATTTATGGGTACAACCAAAAGCGCAATCAAAATTAGAAAAGGTGTAGCAGTCCCCCTCATTCTACTAACTATTCCTTTAACTATACTATTGTCTTGGGATGACGAGAAGCAAGAGCAAAAGTACAGGGAGAAGTTTAAAGGTGTATTACAGGAAATGGCTACTATCTGCACCAAGAAGCAAGAGGAGAGGTACATTCGAGGCAAGGATATCAATTGCACTATCGAACAACTAGTGACCCTTACACCTCAAAAAATAAATATCGAGTAAATCGTCTGCTTTAAAAGTCGCGCTCTGCCACAAAGCCGACATTATGCGGGAACTTGAATTGATGCGTTTAGATTAGATTTTGTATCGATAACGCCTAATTAACAGGCAAAAAATAGTTGGTTAAAATAAGCGACGAAGGAGCAAAAGCCAACTGTTTTTTGTCCTAGTTTAATTACTTGTTAGCTGTACTTTGCAACTTTTCTTGCTGTTTTAAAAACTCTTGTTCTTGAAGCCTTCGGTTTTCAACTTCTTGCTCTCTATCTTTGGAATTAAATGAATCAATCTTTAGCCTTTTGAATCCTGTTTTAAATACAGGTTCGAAAAGCTTACGAATATTTTCTAACTCTTTAAATATTGAGTATGTTGGATCTGTTGCTCCACCAAGAGTAGAAACACCTTTATAGTCATTAAAATCAATATCTAATGAGTTTATGTAAGGATTTCCCTCAGCATCTTCAAATTTTATAATAAGTCGTATTTTTTGTTCAAATAAATCAGCATCACCAACATCACGTTTAAGATCGCCGAACCCAAACAAAAAACTTTTAATTGATTGTCCAAGACCTAAGGAAGAACATCCATTTTCAAAAAGTGATAACTTACTAAAGATTGTTATTAGGTGATTATTTTCATCCGTTGCAACTGTTCCATCAATATTTTTAAACTCAAAATTAACATTTTGAGCAATCCCTTTGCCTAAGTTTTGTATAACAACATCCCAAAATGAGATACTTACCATAGATGGCTGAACATTTACGACAACATTTGGCCTCATTGACTCTTTTTTAATTTCATTTAGTTGCTCTATTTGAGCATTTCTCAAATGCCAAGTTTCTTTAGCTAGGATAAAAGTTAATACCGCAATTGAAACAGTAGCAATTGCTGCTACCCATGAAGACAATGAATCAGAAGTTAAAACAATTGAAGCATTTAATTCTGTACCAAAAATGATACCAGCGATAAAAATAATTGGGGCGACAACAACACCAGTTAAAACAACAAATGGTAATAACGTTCTTTCATTCTTACTATCAGATTTCACATAAACCTCCTTGTACAGCTAACGCCCACATTAAGGGGCAATAATATAGTTTGCTAAAATTGTGAAGCGAAGCGGAACGCAGCAAACTGTATTTTGTCCCGCTTTAATTGCTTATAAGCCAAAATGCACACCCAATGAATTTGCTGCTTTAAACGCCCCAAAGCAAAATAATCCATAGGACGATAACACAACAGCAATATTGAATGTATTAATGGAGTGACCAAGTTTCAACCAACCATTAGCAAATGACATCTGTGATAAATAAGTTGTACCTGTAGCTAAAGCTGCGCAAAGAACACCTAAACAAAAAATAAAAATTGAGCTAGTCAGACTGTTTGCAACTAATTCGGAGGTTGAGGTTTCCCAAATTTTACCTGTAAAAGCGAGAAGCGCTGCGGCAGCGCCACCATTAACAACCATACTTGATTTAAGAGCAGATTGACCGGCTGTAATTACCGATTTGAACATTTCAAGGGAATGGGCTGTTTCGTTATTTGCGTGTGCAATACTACGGTCATTTTCAGCTTTAAATTTAGCAAGCTGTGCTTCATGGTTTTGTGATTTATAATAAGTATCGTTTTCTACGTCCTTATCAAACAACATCAGATAGTTTTCCATAGCATCTATAGAAACTGTTGCATGCCCCTGAACTTTGGTTTGTTTGAGCGCTTGTCTTATTTCTTTGAGGACATCCGATGCTTTCATGTGATGCACATTTCCTTTGGTATATAACGCCGCAATAAGCGGAAAATATAGTTGGCTATAATTTTTTGAGGCACGAAAAAAAGCCAACTGTACTTTTTCCGTTTAATTGCCTTGTTAGGCGATACTTTCGCTATTTTATTGTTTGGATAAACCCAATAGAAATAAACAATATACCAAAGATGAAAGCCCAAATAGGGAGAGCGCGTAAAAACCACATCTGTGCTTTTGTTTTACTTGGGAATCGCTTTGTACCAGCCCCAATAGCTTGCCTAAATATACCCCGAAAATTAAAAAAACGTTTGTCGCTATCTTGCTCGATTGAAGAAGTAAGGCGCCACATTATAAATTGATATATGTGCCCAATACCTAAACACAACCACATTACTTTAGGAGAAATAGAAATACCCATAATCACAGGTTTTAAAGAAACAGACATAAATAGGAGAAATGACAACGAAAAACTAATTAATATATTTCTTCGGTAGAGCAGATAATCTTTAGAAAACTCTTCTGGCTCTGTTACTGAGCCTTTAGCTTTAAACTGAATTTTAGGTAATTGTGCTGTCATATACTCAAGACCCTCCTGTCGCCTAAAGCTTATTATGGAGACTTCTCAGTAATGTCCATCCCATAAGCTTTAATTAATTCGTCTTAATATCCCATAATTTCAAAGATTTAGAAACGATAAATATTATGTTTTTATCGTAACTTGAATATTACTGAGAAGTCTCAGTAATATGACACAAATTATTCCTTAGAAAATATATGGAAAAATATTTAAAGTTAATGTCTCCAATGCGCACCAAGGGAACATTAGCACCAATATTTATTGGTGCTAAAAAACTACGACGTTTGAGGGATTTTCTTTAACCGTCACTTTTGCCACTTTGCTGACATTAGCTAATGAGTGTCAATCAATGCTTCGGATTAGATTTTGTACCAACGCCACGTTAAGAGGTAAATAATAGCGGGCTAAAATGTTGACCGGAGTGACAACAGTCAACTGTATTTTTTCCGTTTGAAGTTCTTATTTGTTATATACAACTCTAAAGTAACACAAATAAAAAACCACAATATATGACAATGTTACCAATCACGGCTGTTGTATAACCACTTTCACCTTTTTGAAACCAATGCCCGAACGAGTAAGATTTACCATATTCCATCTTTAGCTGAAAAATGACATGTTCTTATTGGTTTTATAATTACGACCAAATAAAAATATACGTTTAGATAGAACAGCAATTATTAAATTTAAGTTCAGTAGTAAAAATGCAAGTCCAAAAGCGATCTCAAATATACTTTCCATATCCACCTGTATACCAACGTTTAAATAATTCGGGCGATGTTAAGCGTAGCATTAATTTTTTTGTTATAGTTTTAAACCACAGCTAGGACAGAAATTTAATTTTATCCCATCATTCTTACAACTGAGGTAATTATTGTAAATATTACAACCGCATGAATCGCACTTAACTCCTTCCGCTATTTTTTTTATGCCATATCTCATTGAAAAAACAGTTAATACTGCCACAAGAAGAATAAGCCACACATACACATTATGATAAATAGCACCAAACTCCACGCTAAGCACGTAAATCACGACAACAATAGGACAATAAATAAGAATCCAAATGATTTGTCGTCTTTTTGCTTTTTTAAATGCTTGTTCGTAATTCATAGGAACCTATAACGAGCCTGTAGAATTTCTCTTTTAGAAAAACAGTCTCAAAAATTATTAAAAATTAAGCCTCAAAATGCGTTGCTACGTGAAATCTGAGGCAATATCCTACTAGAAAATGACTTTTATAGGCTCTATGAACATAAATTTCATCCGTCATTCTCCACTTTGGAGAAATTCAACAGCCTCAACGCCACGTTAATCGGCAAAAATTGTTGGATAAAATTATGACAGGAGTGAAACAGCCAATTTTTTTTATCCGTTTGAACGCCTTAAAGTGCTACGTATGCGACCAAGCATCAGCGATTTTTACTTCACAGCGGTTATATTCAGTAGCTTCTTTGTGCGCGACTCCTCTAACCCTAAAATTAGTAGAAGAATTAGAAAGTATATCTATATCTTCATCAGTAATAGAAAACGTGTCGGCTAATTCATTTTTTTCCGTGAAGAAATCAACTTGGAATTTTATTTCTTTAAACTTAAAGTCTGTTTCATTCTGAATTTGACCGATACAAGCTACATAGAGCCCATCACTTTCATCTTTTGTGCTTATCTCAGTAACAGTAACCTTTAAATTTTGAATCGCTTTTTCTTCGAGCGCTCTTACATAAAAGTTCTGATATAACATAAAGGCAAATATTCCTGCAATGAATAGCCCTAGTATGCTAACTAATATTGGATTATTTTCGAGATTAGAGAATTTAGCTTGCAATGAGGTGCATTTAGGGCATTTTTTGGCGCGTTCATCTATTTCGCTGAAACACATGATGCATTCTTTAGTATTGTGCATAACTTTCCTTGTAGATATAGCCCTGTTAATGGGCAACATTTAGTTGGCTAAAATTGTCCTGTTGACATGCTTGCGCTGCGTATTAATTGCATGGCCTCACTATCAGTTAGCTCTGAACCCGTATGCAATATAACTTTAAAGGCGCCTGAACCAAGTGCGAGTTCTTTAAATATGCGCTCCTCAACTTCAGATAAGCCACCGTCAAGTAACTCCATTGGCTGAATTATTATTTGAGGACTTTTTTTAAAGAAACTTCTTGGAGTAACGCTTTTGATCAATTTAGTTAAAGCTGACTCAGCAGCCGAGAAGGTGCCTACCAACAACCTTTCGGTTGTAAACGGATGCTCCGATTGAATAGTTTCCCAACTACCACTAGAGGACAAGTTCTTGGCTTCGAATCTATTTTTTCTGACCTTAATGTAAAGATCCACTGTAAATAATTTCTTAATCATATCTCGAGGCCGCATAACAGCTTATTATGGATACGTCTTAGTAATGTCCGCACCATAAATATTAAATAATTGATATTAATATCCCATAATATCAATATATTAGAAACCGTAAATATTAATTTTTTTATAAATCGTTGGATGTTACTAAGAGGTCTCAGAAACAAGCTAACGAATAATCAATTAATTGCTATAATTTCAAGTGGTTATGTGATTATTGTACAGATTTAGCTGTGTTACTAAGACTTCTCAGTAACATGACAGGAATTATTCATTAGAAAATATATGGCAAAAAATCTTAGTCTAATGTCAGGAATGCGCACAAAGCCGACCTAATTTCCGCACAGGTCTATCACAATAAATAGTCCGCTCCGCCACCACATCGGTTGTTCATGTAGCTGCATCATTATCTCCGTTTAGACGATAAATGAATCCTCCTATAAATAATTTACAACTATATTTTCTAATGTTTAGTATTTTTATGTTGGAGAAGATACGTATTTGTATTTCAATGTGATATTTTAAAATATCATGAGTTAGAGCTGAAACCATTCCTTATATTTCAAATGATTTTTTATTGGAATGTTAACTGCAATTATCCGTTTATTTATAATTTTGAACTAACTAGAGAATTTAGGGTATGGAAACAATTTCTAAAGAATTTAAATCAAAGGTTTCCCTTTTTTGGGAAGCGTTCAATAAAAACGATTTTGAATCTGCAAAAACACAGTGTAATCAAATGAAAAAAAGCTTTTCAGATGAAGCTAACCCTCACTATTTGCTAGGAATTATCTACTTCGAAGAAAAAAGATTTGATAAATCAATAATTGAATTAAAACTAGCCCTTAAAAAAGATTCTGAAAGGAAATTAGGGGGATATATCTATTACGTTATTGGATTGAATTATTCAAAAAATACATTTTCTAACATGGAAAACCTCAATTCTATTTATGATATAGAATTAGCCCGTAATGCATTTGAAAGCGCATTGACTTATGAAAATTTTAACGAATCAAATATTACTGAACTAAGTCAAATCTATCGTAATAAATTCAAGTTAATCCAATTATTTCAAAAAGGGTTAAAAAAATTCCCTACAAAGACATCATTTTATATAAAACTATCAGCCATCTATAAGAAAAATGGAAACATATCGGAAAGAGAATCATTACTTTTAGATGCTAAGGAAAATATAAAGTCATTTCATATATTGTTTGAACTAGGAGAGTTATATTTAGAGAAAAGCCAATACAAATGTTCCAGAGAACATTTTTATTTAGCTGAAAAATTAAGAGAAGGTAGTGGGTTAGAGTTTGCTGTGCAAGTCATGATAGGTAATACACACGTAAATGAAGGAAACCCCAATTTAGCTAACGAATATTATATCAATGCTTTCCACAAGGAAAAGAATAGCTGTAATTTTTGGTTTGGACTTTTTGGTATATTAGCCAGTAGCGCAGAAACATCTTTTGCAGATTTAAAAAATATACTTGAAGAAATGGAAGTGACTAGCCAGCTAACCATAGAAGAGTGGTATGGTGAAATGCCGCTTTATTACGGATCAAATTATTTTAGTTTTGACTTTCCAATTGACGAAAAGCATTTAATTAATCGTTTAAACCTTTTCAAAAAACAACAAAGAGATACCGATATTTTAGGAAAGATAGAGTTGATCAAAGCCTCGTTATATGAGTTTTCATCTGAAGATACCAAATATATCAAGTGTTTAAAAAGCGCTATAAATTACTTTAGTCAACATAGTTATGATTTTATTTTCAATAAACTGGCTGCAAGATATGATTACTTACTTAGTCATTTACAGGAAGAAGGGAAGAGTGTTAACACTTTAATAAATGAAATAGTTGATTATTTGGAAGACGATTACTCATTCAGAAAGGAATATATAGAATATTTACCAACAATTGTAACTATATTATTTGAAGAAAAAAAACATAAAAAAATCATTGAAATAAAAAATATTTTTACAGAAAAGCAAATTGATAAGGCTGATATTTGGTTTCATGTTGGATATGCCTTTAATGAATTAGGAAGACCAAAAGAATCAAAATATGCTTATGAGTGTAATATTAAGATAAACGGGGAATGTACATCAACACATAATAACTTAGCCTTACTGTTAGAGAATGAAGGTAAAAATTCTGATGCTGTAGCTATGTTTCAAAAAGCATTAATGATTAATGTAGATGATGAAAAGCTGCAAAGTAATCTTCAAAATGCATTAGATAAACAAAAAGCTAAATCACTCCTGACTTATAAGAATGAGGCTATAGATAAAAGTTTTGTCGGGGCTGTAGGGTTATTAAAATCAGAAACTTTTTTCTCTATGGAGACACTGCTTAATTTTATAGACAGAAGTAAAAAAGAAAATTCCTTTAATGATGGGATTTTATCAATTCAAGACGAGATGTTTCCTGATTTATTAAGGACTAATTTAGTGAAATCTTTAGAGCTAAAAAATGATTGGCTTATCAAAAATTATATTGCTCTAACAGAAGAAATAGATGAGTACGGTATACCGTATTATCAGGTGAATCCATATTTAGAGCCTGAAATTGTGAAATTAAAAAGGATGACTGTTGAATCAGAATTACCTAAAGAATGGACTGAAGGTATTGGTAATATAACAATATTCAAGTTAGATGAATTGGATTATTTTTCAATAAAACACAAAATTTCCAAAATAAATAAAAAATTCAAACCACTGGTTATGCGTGACTTTAATGAACTGATTTTCAATCATTTAGTTGGAAATAGAAAAGCTGTAGTTGTATTGTCAGGCTCTTTTGTTGAATTGTTACTCACATATTACTGTGAAAAAAAACGAATTAAGGCTGTTGAATATACATGTAAAGACAGCGCTAAACCTAAAAAAAAGAAATTGTATGATTGTGTATTGTTTGATTTGATTTCTTTTATTGAAGAAAAACGTATTTTTGGAAACGATTTCTTTCTACTTAGTAATCTTTCACGGGTTTATAGGAATTTTATACATCCAGGTGTAGAGCTTAAGAATAGTCTTGATAAATCAAAGTCAGACCTCTGCTTTATTAGTTCATTAGAGATTTTGAAAAAAATCATTTGATAAGATTAATTAACATAAATCCAATAATCATTATAAAATCTAACTAGAATCTCCTCTATAGATTAAGCAACTAATGATACTGAGGCAATAATTACTATCCAGAGGTGAATTACCACCGACCTCAATGAGCTTAGAGCGGACATTAACATTTAACCTGTAGTGTGAATTGAGATTATATTTTGTATGGATAACGCCTTATTAGCTGTGTTTATGCTCAATATATTCCCGAACATCCTGACTGGAAACAAACACATTTTTCGATCGTAAATGAACTACGATGTCTTCAATTGACAATCCACTGTTGTGCCAAACTGAAATATATTTATCATACCCCTGAAACTTTGTTTGTTGATGAGGTATATCAGGAAATTCTTTGACCTCATTAACAGAGGTAATTTCCTTAATATTAATTGTTTCATCAGATGTGTTTTTATTTTGATAAATAACGAATTTAACAAGAAGAAAAAGTAAACTAAGTGCCAAAATAATATAACCAATATCATTCATATTAGAGGTCACGCCACCATGATGGGAGCAAGCCCCGCGAGATCCGATACTCGATGAAATCCAACCACTAACACAACTTTTGAATGTACCCACAGCAAATAAAATATTAGCGCCTAAAATAGTTCCAATCCACATAAACGCACCATGTTTTTCTTTCAAAAAAGGAAAAATCAAGAATGGTACAGCCATTAATAATGTGAAGAAGTATAAAATAGTCACAAGTGACCCTCTGTGATAATACCAACGCCCAAATAACAGACTAAGTAATTGTTGGTTATAATGTGAAGCGAAGCGGAACCTAAACAACGGTAAAGTCTTGCTTGAATGGCTTGTTATACGTTATTAGCACAAGGCCAAGCCTTTGATAATGCAATAATAATTAGATCATCTTCTGAGAAATGTAACATTCCAGGAGTGTCTTCAGCAAATTTTAATATAACTCGAAGAGACTGAGTAACGTCAATCATATCGGGTGGACAGAAAAGAGAGCTATTTAATGCGGCTTTGCTGAATTTGACTGTAGATAATACACCCTTAACTTTACCAATTAAGTGCACTGAATCTACGAAATTTGAAGTGGAACCATAGTTAGAAGGACTTTCCATATATTTAATGGCATTTTTAATATTAACAATTAAAGCATTTCCATCAGTCGCTAATATTGGAAAGCTAAATAGAACCAGAGAAATGAACACAATTATTTTATGCATACTCGAAACTTCCGTTTAAGCAACTTGTTGAACTTTTAGTATGAATTCCGTAACACTTCACCCAGCTTTTCAGAAGATTTTCCATACAGATCAATAAACTCAATGTAATAAGCTCCTGCATCATATTCGTTTTTAGCCATCTGACAATTCGTTACGCTGGATTTTAAGTCAGATAGGTTTTTACGTAAATCATCATTTGAAATTCGCTGAATAAGTATTGAGGTCTTTCCATTTAATTCTAATAATTGATCGCTCAAACCTTCGGGTAACGCTACTCCCCAATAGTCAGTATCTTTGAAGCTTTTAGTATCAGCTCGGTATGCAAGTGAAGATGCCCTAATGTAATTTCGTAGTTCAAGCTGTAACTCAAGTAGCGTTTCTCTTTGGAATACTCTCGCACGTTCTTCTCTATCTTGAATTTTGGTGTTTTGTGAAATTTTAAATGTATTCCAGTTTGTTATCGCTGTAGTAGCAATACTTGCTGTAGCACCGACAACTGTACCAACAAACCCCCAAGTCATTGCATCCATAGTAGCTCCAGTGTGATATGCCTAACAGCTTATTAGACGAGCAAAACTCTTTTTTCTACAGGTTAATATCTGTCTAATTTATTTATAATAGAAATAAAATTACCTTTATACTCTTAGTATATCAAGTGTTTATTGGTTTCCTTTAATGCACTTTTGGATAAAGCGTGTTTTTATCTCGTTTTCTCTGGTGAAAGCGTGCAAAAAAGCATTAGAAAATATATAGCAACATTTCTATTACTGACGTCCGTTTAGCGCCCTGCCGAACATCTTTTAATCTTTTGTGATCATGTATGTCGATACAAATAAATAGTACAGCTACTTTTAATTATACTATTTTGTATACTATTCGAATTTACATAATTTAAGAAGTAAAAATAAAGACTTAAGGTATACCTATTACTTATCCACTCACTTACTCATCGATATAGTATAATCTTTACGGGTATACCAAATAATCAGCATCGGGTATTAACATTTGAGCGATTATTTTTTGGTACCCTTAATGCCGCAGCAGTGTACCCTCGAGTTGTGGTAGAACAAGCCCTAAATCATCATGCGGCAGCAGTCATTTTAACCCACAATCATCCTTCTGGTGTTGCTGAGGCCAGTCTTGCCGACAAGCAAATAACAGACAAACTAATTCAAGCGCTACAATTGATTGATGTACGAGTATTGGACCATATTATTGTGGCAGGTAATCAATGTTATTCCTTTGCTGAACACAATCAACTTTCCTGAGATTTACGGCTATCGCTCTGATAATTTGCTAAAAACATGAAAGGCACTTACTTTTAAAGGGACTCTGGTAAAAATAAAAAAGAAGGACCATCTGATGACTGATAGTAGTAACGAAGAAATGGAACGTCGTAAATCGTTTCGTTTAGATATGGAAAAAGAGTTGGTAGATATTGTCTGGACTGACGAAAATGATCAGGAGCACAATAAAAAAATTGCTTGTCTAGACTTTGCTCGCGGTGGATTAAAATTGGATTGCGATCAAAGTATAGCTGTTAATACAGCCGTAACAGTAGTATTTCAATCTGCAAATGCCAGTAGTCAAAAACTCTACGGTAGAGTGCTTAGAAGCATAAAACAAGAAAATGGTTGGTTTGAAATCGGCTTAGCTCTAGATATGGATGCTGAGTAGATTAAATAAGCATTAGGCTTGTTGAGGTAAAAGCATTTTCCTGAATGTGAACTACAATTATCACGGCAAGATGTTATTTATATTGTGGTAAAGGACGGTATTAAAGATGATGATATTAGTAGGTGGCGAAAAAGGAGGCAGTGGAAAAAGCTGCTTGGCTCAAAATTTAGCGGTATATTTCGCCGGAAATAAAAAAGCAATTGTCCTAATGGTTGATTGTGACCCTCAAAGAACAACTTCTGATTGGATACAAGCAAGAAATAGTGACCCATCCTTACCCGCAATTAACTGTATTCAATTGTATGGAAAAATTCGTAATGATTTACTGAGTTTAGTACAGCACTATGATTATGTTATTGTCGATTGTGGTGGGCAAGATAACCTCGCTTTACGAGCAGCTATGTCAGTTGCTGATCATGTAATTATCCCCTTAAGACCCAAAAGACGAGATTTAAAAACAGTGCCCCATATGGAAGATATGCTCAGTACTTGCAAAATGGTCAACCCGAAAATGATCGCTTCTTTTGTTATCACTCAATGTCCTGCATTACCAAACCAAATGGGTAGGATACTTGAGGCAAAAGAGGTGTGCAGGTCCTATGGTATTAATGTTTTAGATGCCATAACTTATAATCGTAATATTTATGATGATAGTGAAGAACAAGGCTCTTCTGTTATTGAAATAGACCCGACAGGTAAAGCTGCCCATGAGATGATGACTATTGCCGAAGAATTACTAGCAATGGAACCGGATAATTCACATGAGTTTAACTGATTTAAAGAAAGGTAAAGGTAACAAAGTAAAAAAGAAAAACTTCACCATAGATGAGTTTATTTCTGATGCTGAAAATTACGCAAGAGGTACGCCTAAAATTGTTAGTGAATTAACTAGCAATGAAGAGACGAGTCATAAGCTGAGCCTTAAACAAGCGATTAGCGAAGCTAGGCGTTATGTTGAAATGACTGAAATAGAACATCAGCAGGCGGTAGAAGTCAAAGCAGGTGTTAGAGCTAGAGTTGTTAAACCTTTTAGGCGAGCAACATTTACGCTAAGTGAAGAAGCAATAGAACAGTTACAAGGCTTATCTGAAGGTTCAGATTTAGCTAAATCACATATATTGCGTATTCTGATTGATGAATTGTGTAATAAAGAACAAAACGAACAATTGAAGAAATTACTACAATCTGGAATCGGTTGATTGTTTAACTTTTGTTGGCTTTTTACACTTGAAAGAGACAAGATTTAGTCGAAAGCTCACAATTCAAGTGAGTTTCATCTTTGTATTTCCTACTTAACTATATGAAAAAATTTGATAAATACTGTTTTTTTAGTATTTTCTTATTAAGACTAGTATTCGTTATTCAGTTTCTCTATAATATGCCACCTTTTTCAGGATCCCGAGACGACGGTCTTGGGGAACAAATAGCTCGAGCTGAAATTAATATTGGAGTACTCACATGTCTAAAATTTGCCAAGTAACAGGCAAAGTGCCAATGGTTGGAAACAACCGTTCTCACGCAAGAAACGCGACTCGTCGTCGTTTTTTACCTAACCTTCAATCTCACCGTTTTTGGGTTGAGAGTGAAAATCGTTTCGTTAAATTACGTTTAACTCCGAAAGGAATGCGTATTATCGATAAAAAAGGTATTGATGTAGTATTAACTGACATCCGTGCCCGTGGCGAAAAAGTTTAATAACTTTATTTTAAGGAAATTATTATGCGCGATAAAATTCGTTTAGTTTCTAGTGCTGGTACTGGTCATTTTTATACTACAGATAAGAATAAAAAGACTATGCCTGAAAAAATGGAAATCAAAAAGTTTGATCCAACCATTCGTAAGCACGTAATCTATAAAGAAGCTAAAATTAAGTAATTAATTTTTGTTTTTATAAAAAACCCGGTTTTACCGGGTTTTTTTATGCCTGAAAAATAGCATTAAGTATATATCTTTGAGTTGTGCAGTAGTTATTCACGCTATTCAGTGAAAACTTCAGTATGATATATTTACTCGATTTATTGGAATAATTTGTATGAAATTATCTCGGACCGGCTGGAACAATGTCATTATTTTTTCGGTTATGACTATAATTTTATTAATCAATGCGACTAACGATAAGCTCTTTCCTAATGAAGAGAGTGCTCACAATGGTGAGCGATTAATTTTGCCACAGCATGGTGTTATTTTAACGTTAGCGATTGATTTTTCAGAAAGCCAACGTGTGTTATTAGAACGCGTGGGTCGTAGTTGGCAATTAACCGCTAAGGGTATAACGCTGGAAAAATCGGAACAGCAGATTGAGCAGATGATGTTTGCATGGCAACAGAGTAGTGGCTTAGTACAGGCAGCTGAAATTATGATTGATAGTGCTCAAGGTGTTGCAGTAAAAATTGCTTTAGCTGGTGAATCACAGGTAAGAACTTTTATATTATACCCATTAGACGATCAATTATTAGTTTATCAGCAACGAGATAATGTCTGGTTAGCACTACCTGCAACCTTAGCCCAACAACTATTACCTGTTAGTTTGTAAAGATTAGATGCACTAGGTAACGCCTACAATTATATTCACGAGAAGAGATTATGCCAGAATTACCCGAAGTAGAAGTGTGCCGCTTAGGTATAAGCCCTCATGTTATAGCTCAGGAGGTCAGTGAGGTCATTATTCGTAATAAGCGCTTACGATGGCCTATTCCAGATGAAGTCTGTTCTGCTGTTGGTTTACCTGTGCTCAAGGTTGAGCGACGTGCAAAATATCTATTATTGCGTTTTTCAACGGGGACTTTATTATTGCATTTAGGCATGTCCGGTACCATTAGAGTAATTGAACAAGATACTCCTGTAGCGAAACATGACCACTTTGATCTAGTTTTTAAGCATGGCAAAAGCTTGCGACTGAATGACCCTCGCCGTTTTGGTGCAGTGTTATGGCTAGCTAATGATGAAGATGAACTCGGCTTATTAGCGAAACTCGGGCCAGAGCCATTAAGTGATGACTTTGCTGAGGGGTATTTGTTTAGTAAAGCAAAAAATCGCAAAGTACCTATCAAGACTTTTTTAATGAATAACCATGTCGTGGTAGGAGTCGGTAATATCTATGCTAATGAAGCACTGTTTCAAGCGGGGATTTTACCGACAGCGAAAGCAAAAGATATTGATGAACACCGGATGAACAGTTTAACGGCTATTATAAAAAAAGTGTTGAGTGCTGCCATTGCACAGGGCGGCACTACGCTTAAGGATTTTACCCAAGCCGATGGTCGACCTGGTTATTTTGCTCAATCACTTATGGTATATGGCCGAGCAGGAGAAGCCTGTGTGACTTGCAAAACAAAATTACAGGAAATTAGACAGTCTAATCGTAGCTCTGTTTTTTGTCCTAGCTGTCAACAGGATTAATCGTTAGATTTTATCGAGTGCCGCTTTTACTACAGGGTGAACAAATTGGCCAACGTCACCTTTGTGAAGGGCGACTTCTTTTACCAAGGTTGAAGAAATAAATGAATTCTCTTCTGCTGGTGTTAGAAATACACTCTCAAGTTCTGAGGATAAGCGACGATTCATGTTGGCCAGTTGAAATTCATACTCAAAGTCAGAGACGGCTCGTAAGCCACGAATAAGTACCTTAGCTTGATATTGCTTAGCAAAATCAACTAATAAACCACTAAAGCCAACAACAGTTACATTTGTTAGGTCCTGGGTAACCTGCTCAAGCATGGCAACTCGTTGTTCTAAATCAAAACGAGGCTGTTTACTGGGGCTTGAAGCTACACCAATAATTACCTCACTAAATAACTTACTGGCACGAACAATTAGGTCACTATGGCCATTAGTTACTGGATCAAAAGTACCCGGATATATAGCTCTTATCATAATTATTTATTGTATTTTTTAACGGTTGTTAGGTGTCATTGTAATGGGATAAGTAACGTACTGACAAGTATTTATGTTTTCAATTTTTCTGCTAAGTCATCGATAATCAACAAAATTGAATAAATAATCACAAAAAAAAGCAAATAAACCTAAAGTATTTACTCAAAACGCTTTATATATACTGAATTTTGATAGTATTATTGAGCTAGTTTTAATCAAATCAAATTAAGAAGTAGCTACATGAAAACCCGAGATAAAATAATCCAAGCCAGTATTGAATTATTTAATGAGCAAGGAGAGCGTAATGTTACCACTAACCATATCGCTGCTCACTTAGCCATTAGCCCTGGTAATCTGTATTATCATTTCCGTAATAAAGAAGACATTATTTTATCTATTTACGAAGAGTACGCACGTAGCTTGCTATTAGAGACTTTGCCAAAGGTCTCTTCAGAAGTAAAACCATTAGATTCACTTATTTTGTATATGGATTCTGTTTTTCAAACGACAATGAAATTTCGTTTCTTCTATAGCAATCTACCTGTGCTATTGGATAAAAATCCGATTTTGCGAGAAAAATATGTTGAAGTGCAACAGTCCATTTCAGAACGCGTTAGTCAACTTCTTATTTCATTAAGAGCTGCTGATTATATTGACTTTAATGATGATGAATTGGCTGATATTGTCAGTATTTTACGTCTGATTAATACATTTTGGGTTAGTTTTCATCAAACTCAGACCATAGTGAATGAAGTGAATGATTCAGTATTCTACCAGGGGGTACTTAAAATATTAGTTATCCTACGTCCGTATACTAAAGCACATGCAATTAGTGAACTTAATCACGCTCGCGATGTGTACCAGCAAAGATATCGTGAAGAGGCAGAAACAGCTTAATTCTAGTTATGCTGTTATTTTGAATTGAAAGTTATCAGGTTTTTCATAACCTTGACTGACAGTGAAGTAAAAGCTTTCAATTCGTTGTGCTCGCTGTTGAACGTCACTTGTCTGTACAGACTTTACACCTAGATTTGAGGCTAGCTTTTGATTCGATGAGTCAGAGATTACAGCATCTTGTGCGGATAATGTTTGATTAATTAATGCATCAAATTCATTTCTTTTATCATGATTGTTTTCATAAGCTGAAGTAGCATTTGTCTGTGTATTCAGACTTTTATCTGCTGAATCTGATTGAGTTGCTTCATTACCTTTGAGTGCTAATAACTCTGATTGTGCCGCGAGAATATTTTGTGCTGCGCTAGCTGCTACTCGAGTATCTTGTGCTGATGGATTCGTTGGTGCCATTGCTGCAGCGTGTATTTTTTGCATCTTAACTATAGTGGCTTGTGGGTCACCTGCTACGTTACTTAAATCTACTGCAACTTCCCCATCCGTTACATATTTTTTCCCGTCAGGCCCTATTTCAAAAGTATATGAAGGTGAGCCTGTGGCAGCACCGCCTGCCGTTGCGTGAGCTAACTCATGCGATCTGACTTCTTTATCTCTTTGTTGCAACTGAGTAATAATTTTTTCGTCAGCACGCACTTGGTTACTGTTTTTTTCAGCTCTATCGTTCTCTGAAGTGCTGCTGTTAGTGCTCGAATGTTGGTCTTCTTGGTTTTGCTTAGAATTCTGCTCGTCTTGCTGAGACTTACCTTGTTGATCATCTTGTTGATTGTCTTGTTGATTTTCTTGCTCAGAAATAGAACTGGCAGCATGCTCTGCTTGCTTTCTTAAATTAGCAAAATCGACTTGTTCGTTTGCTTGAGCAGGTGTACGAGCTCGATCTTTATCTGAAGCGACACCTTTATCAGCAGCGGATGGATTGGTAGCAGCAACTTTGGTGATAATTTCTCGTTGATGATTCTCTCGACGCAAGCCTTCCGTAGGCGGATTGACTACGGTGGCTAAGGGTAAGTTTGCTGTATGCGGGGTTATATTCATAAGTAAAATTAATTGCTAATTAAGCTTAGGCGGTTACATCAAGGAGGGTGCCTAGTGAATCATCAGCACTTTTAATCACTTCTGTTGAAGCTTTCGCTTGATACTCAGCCACTTTCAAATTGACTATCGCTTGGTTTAAATCAGGCAATTCATTATTGCGACTTGGATTGCTTAGCTCAGTATTAACCTCACCGTTATTAGCAGGATTCTTTTGTGTTTCATTACTCAAAGTAGTACTGGCGACAATATCCTCAGCAGCTTGATCAGCTGTTGCTCTCGCATTTTGTAAACCTTGTAAACCTGAATTCATTGCAGATGGTATTTCCACAGGTAAGCCTTTATTGTCAATAAGCTACATTGGTTAATTATTAATCTAAACAACGAAAAAGTAAAGGTGAAATTACCCTAGAGAGGGTAACTATCCTTTATGCTGTTAGTTAAAGTGTGAATCAAGCCAAACGACTAATACCTGATAAAAATCATCAAGGTGAGAAATAAATGGTGCATGAGAAGCATCAGCAAATAAGTGTTGGTCACTATTTGGTGCTAAATAACTGATTTTTTCCATTACTTCTTTGGGCACTAAGCTATCGTTATGCCCGTATAACCGTAGAAGTGGTTGTTTGATTTTTGATAAATGTAGGCGAAGATCACTGTTACTTAATAACGCGAGTGAGTCAGCTAAAGTTTGCTGACTAGGGAGAGTATGTGCCATAACTAACTGGGTAATTAGTTTTAAGTCTTGTCGGATATGAGGGCTGCCCATTGCTTGAATCTTTAAAAAACCACTAATTGTTTTCGCAGTATCTTGTGCTAATTGTTTATGAAAGCTCTCTAATACATTTTCTTTTATACCTGGCCAGTTATCTGTCGGTTGTTCGACAAAATATGGGCTACTGGCAACAGTAATTGATGCTAATACTTTCTCTGGGTACTTAAGTGACATTTCCGTCGCTATTAAGCCGCCTAATGACCAACCAAGGTAAATAGCCGGTTGGTCAATTACTTGTTCGATATGATGGCAAATATTTGCTAAAGAGTAAGGTTTTATATCAACAGCGCTATTGATACCAAAGCCTGGTAGATCAATGGTTATGAGCTGATAGATACTCTCATCGTTTCTATGGAATAACTCTAACAGTGGCTGCCAAACACCTGAATTTAACCCCCAACCATGAAGAAGAACAATAGGAATTACATTTTTTTTTAGTGTGTTATTAGGAGAAAATGTGGAAAATGTTAAGCTTTTTGCCATGCTTATTACTGCACTATAATTATCATGGTATTAGTTTATATCATAAGGCAAAAGGTAAGCAATATGGCATGGAAGCTAGATTCAAATATATTTAAGCGGTATTACATCGATACACTCAAGAGTATAAGCTGCTGTGATTTGTGCGGCGCAAACGTCAGTGATAGCTATCTACTTGGTTATTCGTTATCACAAGCACTACTCTGTCAGTCCTGTGTAAATGATTTGCCCTATTTCAATCAAAGTCTAATCGCAGGTAATTTACTACGTTGGCCTGCGGTTCACCGTGCGTTACCCAATATTCACTTTGAACAGTTATTTGCGTTATCACCTTATATTTACCCCTTTAATAAATGGTTAGCTCAAATGAAATACTTAGGGCGTTTCGAGTTAGCAAGTTTATTTAGTGTATTACTTTGTGCTCAGTGGCAAGCAATGATAATGAATCAAACCATTATCCCCATTAATTTAGTGCTAGCAGTACCTCTACATATTAAGAAATGGCAGGTTCGTGGTTATAACCAAGCGCATCTCATTGCAAAGACCTTTGCCGAGACATTATCATTACCCTATGACGCCAACTTAGTGCTGAGAGTAAAAAACAATGATAGCCAAATGGGAAAAACGGGCAGTCAACGACGAAAAAATTTAGCCAACGCCTTTGCTTTACAAAGAAAGTTAGGAAGCCATATAAAACATGTTTTGATTGTTGATGATGTGGTCACAACTGGCACCACAGTCAGTGAGATAAGCAAACTGTTAAAACAAGCTGGCGTTGAAACCGTTACCTTAGTAACGGTTTGTTTAACAGTGCCTAATGCGAAGGATAATGGACCCGTGATTAGTTAATCTTTTATCAAATTATTTATATGGCGCAGAAAAAGCTTTACTAAAAAATAAACTGTTAGCGAGTAATTTTGCACTCCCATGCCAATAACCTCTAAATGCTAGTACCTCTGTTGTTGCTATTACTCGGCCTTTGCCGACATTGTGAGCAACAATCGCGGCATTATGTGCTAATCGATTAACCAAGTTTTTGTCAGTATAACCACTGAGTAAAGGTGCTGGCGTATATTTTGCTAAGGTTATAAATGGCTGTTGGGGATGTTCCATTATCAAATTACTATTACGGAATAAAGGCAATAAGCTTTGTTGATAGCCATAAGCTAGCGGATGGCTAGTATCTAACTGTACTTGGAAAATAGCGCCCGCAATACGTTTACGACTAGCGAGGCTTTCTTTATCTTGATAGTTGAGTTTTTCATCATCAAACAATTGATTTATCTGTTCTTTAGTAACAAACCTAGCACGTAATATTTCTTGTTTGGCTAACCAAAGAGACGCACGCTTTTGACTGATTATCACCCCGCCTTGTTTAACCCATGCTTTGATTTTTTTCGCAGTATCATCAGTAACGTGCTGGTAATCACCATCAACGAGAATGATATGGCTATAGCTCGATAAGTCGACTTGTCTTAACTGATTATGGTCGATAATAGATAGTGGGATATTAAGTGTTTCATCGAGATAGAAGCGGACTTCACCTGCTTCGTATTGAGATATGCCAGCACCCCCTAATAAAAGTGTTTTAGCCTTACTAATTGGCTTTAATGAACTGCTCCCAATATCAACCCCTTTCATGGTCAAACCGGTACTAATACTGCTCAACTTAATACCAGCACTATTACTGGCGGAAATTAATGTCTCTTGCCAATTTTCGATCTGTTGAATACCTGCGGGAATCACTATGCTACCCGCTTCAAACTGCTTGGTTTCACCATTGATTAAACTTGTGAAAGGCTTAGTTGCTACTTTTGCTTTGATATTATTATTTAGAAGCTTATTGAGTAACTTAGGCGCTAAAAAGTGATGCCATTCAAAAATGTAGCCGTACGCTGATATGCTTTTATTGTTTGGTTTGGTCGTTGAAGGCATGGCCCACGCTTGTTTCGCCAACTTTAGTCTACGAGTACGGTTTACTGGGATAGATTCAATATTCATAGCTAACGGCATTGTCCAACCCGAAACATCATAAAAAGTATTATCTTTAAAGTTAGTTTGTTGATTAAACAAAGCTTGAATTAGTCGAAACTGAGGTTGTGCAAGAGGTACGTAATAACTGTTATCTTTCTGGTATTCAGTATCTTCAAATTCAAAGTCAGCGATCAGCGGATAAACCTTAATTTTATGCTGCGCGAGTTTTGACAACAAAGTATTGAGGCGAAATTTATCGCTACCTTCGTGCAGTAAATAGCCGGTAAAATCTTCTTTTTTTGCTAGTTTATTACTTTGTTGATAAAACTCACTGCGGTATTGCTTTAATTGCTTTCTATTTTCCCAAGCACCATTGATGGTAGAGAGGGAGGTGGTCACATGGTTTTCTATACTAAACTCTAACGTCAGTAAGCCATTGATTGTTTCTTGCTGCATTCCTCTAGCACTAGCTTGCTCGAACAATATACCTATGCTGCCATTAATATCAGGATAGGTTGAGCCCTTACCGTAGTAAAAATCATCGAAATTCTCTTCGCTATAATAAAGACGTTTTTGTTTATCTAATGCTGAAGCATGAAATTTTGACAATGTTGTTGTTAAGTCGACATTTCTTTTCGGAGTCAGTGGGTGAGTCCGACTTTGGATGCCAGGCTGAAAAAAATAACTGCTGTTATGACCCATTTCATGAAAATCACCAACAACGTGGGGTTGGTATTGGTGGAAATATTCTAATCGATGTTGGCTTTCTTGTTGAGAGAGTAATAACCAGTCGCGGTTCAAGTCAAACCAGAAATGATTGGTTCGCCCTGTAACCCAGCCTTGATGGTGTTCTATATGGTTGGCATCGCTATTGTCAGTAGAATTGCGATAAGTACTAACCCAATTAACAAATCTATCCATGCCATCAGGGTTAATACTAGGCTCTAAAACTATCACGGTATTGGCAAGCATTTCAGTAAGACTTTTATCTGTGTTAGCAGCTAAATAATAAGCAACAATCATGGCTGCATTTGCACCACTTATTTCATCACCGTGCACGCTATAACCTAACCAAATAACTAAGGGGGCTTTGTCGGATTTTTGATTATCTAGCTGACCTTTCTTTTGAGAAAACAGGTTACGTTCACTGAGAATACTCGATAGATTTGCTAAGTTTTCAGAGCTAGAAATGGTAACGAGTAACTGTTCTCGTTGCTGAGATGTTGTTCCCATAGAGGTAATATTTACCCGCTCAGAGTCCTTCGCCAACTGATAAAAATAGCTTTTTAGTTGATCATGTCTAACATGGCGTTGGCCAATTTCAAATCCTAAGCTGCTACTTGGTAAGGATATTTTGCTATTAAATTTGCTACCTGCTGGTAAGTAATCTTGCGCGGGCATGGCAATAATACAGTTAGAACAGAGCAGCGTAATGGATAAAATCAGAATTCGTAAAAGTAACATCTAGATGACCTCGGTATTTGACTTATATAAAGTATCAAACAAAAGCGTAAAAATCATTAGCACATAACTAAATAGCAGCGTAAAATGGTCATACTTGAGTAAAACAGTCAGGTATTTTTTCAACTGATTACTTTAAAGTAATTTTAAAGTAATAAAAGTATCCGAGAGAAAGAGAGCTAACACCATGATCACTATTTCAGAAAATGCTCAACAGCATTTTATTAAATTACTTTCGCAACAAGCTGAAGGTACCCATATTCGAGTTTTTGTTGTAAATCCTGGCACAGCGAAAGCTGAATGTGGCGTTTCATATTGTCCACCTGACGCGGTTGAAGCCGATGATATTCAACTGCCATTTGAAGGTTTTTCAGCGATGGTTGATGCTGACAGCAAAGGTTTTTTAGAAGACGCAGAAATTGATTTTACCACGGATCAAATGGGCTCACAGCTTACTTTGAAAGCGCCAAACGCTAAATTACGTAAAGTTGCTGATGATGCTCCACTATTTGAACGTGTGCATTATTTCTTACAAGCAGAAGTTAACCCTCAGTTAGCAGGTCATGGCGGCGAGTGTACTTTAGTCGAAATTACCGACGATGGTTATGCTGTATTGCAATTTGGTGGTGGCTGTAATGGCTGTGCACAAATTGATGTTACGGTAAAAGATGGCATTGAAAAGCAATTAATTGAATTAATGGCTGGCGAAATTAAAGGCGTTAAAGATGCTACAGAGCATGAACGCGGTGACCATTCGTATTACTAAAATTTAGTTCGTATGAATAAAATATTAGAAAAAATAGGCCAAAATCCACAATACAGTTTAACGCTGTTTTTACGTGGACTTGGCCTTTTTGTTATTGGTTTACTCTTTGTTGCGTTGGGATACTTTTATCACCACCTTTGGCAAATTGTTGGCATCATAACACTGGCTATCGCTTGCTTATTGGCCGCATGGGGATATCTGGGTATTTTTGCCAATCGTTGGTTAAATATTCTTTATCGAACTCGACCCGCTAATAAGCGTCCAACCGAAAAAAACTCCCATTAAATGATCTTAATAACTGATTTTATAAAACAATATTGGCTTCACTTAACTGTTTTCTTACTTACTGCTATCGCTACTTTGTCTTTATGGCCTGCTGAATATTTACCTCAAGTCCCGGGTAGTGATAAAACGCATCATTTCATCTCTTATGGCGCATTAATGTTCCCAGTAGCATTACGAAAACCTAAATACTGGTTATGGATTACGTTAGGCTTTGCTGGCTTTAGTGGTGCTATTGAATTGATTCAGCCTTATGTTAATAGGTATGGCGAATGGCTTGATATGGCTGCGAATGTTGCAGGTTTGGCGTGTGGCATTATGTTCGCTAAGATCATTGAGTATTTCACTGTGAGTAACACTAAGTAACACTTGATTACACAACACATACAGACGATGAATTAATAGTTGACCGGCATCAAGCTTGATACCTCTTGGCATGTTAGTATTCCTCTACTGTTACCTCATTAAGCCAATTACCTTATGTCGAAAGAAACTCCTGCGCATCACCTTCCGGTAGCACATCCACCAAAGCGATTATGGCAGAAAATATCGTCAATCATCGCAAAAGGAAGTTTTGGCTTGGCTGCTATTGGCGCAGTGGTAACAATTATTTATGGCAATGATGTTGAAGCCGATATTAAAGCCGCGCTTGGCGCAACTACCTTTTTTTGTGTAGCTGTTGGTGTTGTCTGTCAAGCGATGGGTAGTACGAGTATTCCAAACTTAAAGCCTACCCCGAAAGAACTTGATGATAAAAAATGATATCAAGCACTTTCTTTTGTAGCGATGAGTATGGCGCCAATGCTAATGCCACTCAACGATTATGCATATTCAAGCTGTCTTATTGCGGCGGTATCAACTAAGCCGTACAGTGGTATAGTAATATTTGATAGGATCAACGAGAAGACAGATAAAATAGGTGCTTATGTTGTTCGTACGGCTAGTTTTAATCCAAAATAACGCCTAAAGTTCTAGTGCTTTAAAGTAAAAAACGTTATTTTATCTCATCTGATTTTTATAGGTATATACCATGAAGTATATGTTGCGGACACTAGTTTCAGTTTCATTATTATTGAGCGTTGCGCTCAGCAGTCATGCAGCAGTAATTTTACAGTACCATCATGTTAGCGATAGCACCCCAGCAAGCACCAGTATTTCCCCAAAGCAATTTGAAGTGCACCTACAATATCTTAAAGATAATAATTTTAAAGTGGTGCCTTTATCTGAGTTAATTGAAGGCATTAAAAACCAACAAGCTTTACCCGATAAAAGTGTCGCTATTACCTTTGATGATGCTTATATTGATGTGTTAACGCAAGCTAAGCCCATCTTAGATAAGTTCGCATTTCCGTATACCATTTATGTCAATCCAGGCATTATCGCTCGTAACGAAAAAAATGATGCTTCCCATTATTTATCATGGATCCAGCTCAAAGCGCTTTCAGATGAAGGTGTGATTATTGCTAACCATGGTTATGAACATGATTCTATGGCGCGAATTACTGAGGGGTTAACGCAAACACAATGGCTGAGTAAACAAACAGAACTATTATTAAAAGCTGAAGCGGTGATTAAAGAAAATACCGGCCAAAGCTGGCGATATTATGCTTATCCTTATGGTGAATATGATGTAGCGATACAAGCATGGGCTAAAGAAAATGACTTTGTTGCTTTTTCTCAACAATCAGGCGCGATTGATTTGTCGACAGACTTAACCAGCGTGCCCCGTTTTCCTGCTTCAAAGCCCTATGACAAAATTTCTGGTTTACGTGATAAGTTGAATTCATTAGCGTTTAATATTCGTTTAGAGGGTGAACAAGCTGAAACAATTTTTAAACACAAAGAAGCTAAAAGCATCAATTTTGTTATTGAAACGGGGGACTTTTATAAATCAGCCCTCAATTGCTATATTTCAGGTTTAGGTAAGCAAAAAATCACGTGGAATGATGATAAAAGTTTTAGTATCAATTTTAGTAAAGACCTGCCAGTTGGGAGAGTTCGAGCTAACTGCACGGCGGCAAGCATTAGTAAGCCAGGTCGCTATTATTGGTATTCTAAGCCATGGTTTATCTTAAAAGATGATGGCAGCTGGTACCATTTATAAAAAGTAAGTCGTTACCCTTGTTGCCAATCTCTTCTTAATTATTGATATATACCCGTAATCATTCAAAATTCTCGATTCAGAGTACTTGAGCAATGTCAGTTTGAGGCGCGTCAATTAAATCATGGTCATTCCCTATTTCTTTGACGCAACAATAAAATGAGCTTTGCTCAAGCGCTTCTGCGATGGGGCTAGAAACGATTGATACGTCGTTATTGATTTTCAGAATGGAACAACCATTCTCTGTAATCAATGCCTTATCTCAATCGTTTTTTTCTCCCACTGAAACATGCATTTTGAATGGTCACGGGTATAGCGCGACTATTTTTTGATAGTCGCTTAATAACTTCTCATTATCAATACTAGGTACATCACCTACTACTTGTTCAGGTCTAAATATTGCCGCTATCTTTCCTGCGGGATTGATCAAAACTAGTGAAGCGCTGTGATCAACCCAATAGTCTTCATCTCCTGCAGGTACTTCAACTTTGTCTTTACTTGCCTCTTTACTAGTGATGGCGTACATCAAGCCTAAATTTCGAGAAAAGGGGAAAAGTACATCGTGTTCTGCGCGAAGTGCTTTAAAGTTAGGGTTAAAATATCCAATGTATTGCTCAAGCTTTTCTCTACTGTCTCTTTTGGGATCAACAGAAACTAATAACACTTGGCTATTGCTGGCAATGTTAGTTAAGTCCTCATAAATGAAATTGAGGTTTTGTAGAGTGGTTGGGCATACATCAGGACAAGAGGTATAACCGAAAAAAACCAGTGACCATTTGTCTTGTAACTGCTCATTATTAAAAGGCTGTCCTAACTCATCCGTTAAGGTAAAGGCTGATATTGGCCGAGCCTGCTGATAATGCAAAGCATATTCAGGTAGAGATAGTTGCTTTGTTTTATTAATAAGATAAAAACCAGCCGCGCCGGCACAGATTGAGAGTAAAGCAATAATAGTATAAATATGTTTATTCATCGAAATCCTATGTTTAATGCCATTGTTAGACGTTACAGATATTAAGTCGTTGGTGATGCTGAGACTTGATTGTCAAATCTAGCCCATTGGTAGCCAATAATGATCGAGCAGTAAAATAATGAAAAGTAACATTAAATGAATGATGGAAAATTTAAATGTTGCCATAGCGGTTCCTTCTTTTGCATTAAACTTGAGCTGCCAAGCATAGCCAAAAAAGATCAAATTCAAACTACACGCCCCGATTAAATACAACCAATTACTCATGCCAACTAAATAAGGTAATAAACAAACTACAAAGAGTAAGACGGTATAGAGCAGTATTTGTGTTTTAGTGAAACTCACGCCGTGGGTTACCGGTAACATAGGAATATTTACTTTGGCATAATCATTTTTACGGTGAATAGCTAATGCCCAGAAGTGTGGCGGTGTCCAAGTAAAAATAATTAAAACTAATAACAAAGCGTTAGGTACCACTTCATTGGTCATAGCTGTCCAACCCAATAATGGCGGGATAGCACCAGCTAAACCGCCGATAGTAATATTTTGTGGCGTAGCACGCTTTAAATACATGGTATAGACAAAACTATAGCCGACTAAGCCAGCTAAGGTCAAAAAAGCCGTCAGTGGATTCACTAAAGCATAAAGAATAATAAAGCCGAGCAAGGCTATGCTAGTGGCAAATACAATGGCATTGGTAACACTAATTTTACCTGCAGGCAGAGGTCTGTTATGGGTTCTACCCATAACAGTATCAATTTTTTCATCGACAATATGGTTAATAGCGGCTGCCGCAGAAGATAATAATCCGATACCAAGCATCGCAGGTATTAGCCGTTGCCACGGTAAGGCCCCAGGAACAGATAAACTCATGCCAACCAATGCCGTTAGTACCAATAAGGCAACAACTTTAGGTTTGGTAATGTCGTAATAAGCACGCCAATTAGCAAATATGTTACTAATGGAAAAGTGATGGTGGCCGGTATTAATCACCGATGGCATAGGTGTTATGGTTTTATTAATTACTTTACTCATAGAGAGACTCCTTGGAATTTTGTCTTAATTTATAAGCTAAGGTGATCAAACTCAGCATTAAACAGGCAGCAACTAAGTTGTGTGCGACAGCCACTTTGAGTGGCAACGAAAACCAGATATTACTAACCCCTAAGCTTATTTGAATGATTAATAAGCTTAATAAAATAGTGGCAGTACTCTTTATAGCAGGCGTTTTCGTCTTGATAAAAATAGTGATGGCTAACCAAGCGAGAAATACGCCGGTAATGATGGCACCAAAACGATGGCTAACATGAATAGTGACTCTTTCATTATGTGCCAAGTGTCCAAATTCATAGCTCTCTTGCTTTGGGGGAATCAAATCAAAGGACTGCTCAAAACTTAAATCGGATAGCCAATCACCCTGACAAATTGGTAACTCTACACAGCTCATTGCTGCATAATTTGAGGAGGTCCAACCGCCTAAGGCAATTTGTGCAGTTAAAATAATAATGCCGATTAACGCATAGCCACTGTACTTTTTAAGTTGTGACTCAGTTAAACTTTCTCCCTGAGTTTTTTTGCTTCTAGCATTAATGCGTAAATATAATAAGAATAGTAAACAAAGCGTGGTAAAACCGCCGAGTAAATGTCCCATTACCACTATTGGCATTAATTTCAGTGTTACTGTCCACATACCTAATGCCGCTTGGAAGGTAACAATACATAAAATACATAGCGGTAGAAATATCGGATATCTAACTTTTGAGCTTTTTGAAAAGCGTAATTTTATTGAAAAAATCGCTATTACAGCTATAAGCAAACCAAGACTGCCAGCGAAGTAGCGATGAATCATCTCATTCCATGCTTTAGCTGGTTCAACAGGTCGTTCAGGAAAAGCTTGCTCAGCAGCAGCGATTTGTATACTCGTTTCAGGTACATCGATTAAACCATAACATGTTGGCCAATCAGGACAGCCGAGACCCGCATGAGTTAAACGTGTATAAGCACCTAAGCCAATAACAACAACGGCTAACAGTAAACTAGTCAGCACTAAACGTCGCAGTGTCTGTGTGTTTTTACTGTGTTCTGTCATTGAGTTAACCCACCTTAGAATATTTCAATAGTTTCTTCATATCGGCGACAATAGCTTTACCAAAAGCCGGTTGAAGTTGTTCTTGTTCGGGTAGTTGATGTCTTAGAATAACGTTACCTAAAGGATCTGCGATAAGTACTTGTGGCCCATGCAGTAAATTGTTCATTTGTGGGGTTAAAGCAAGTATTTTCCACTGACTCTTGGCCAGTTGTTTGCTTTGTTGGGCAGAAAAAATGTTCTCCTTGAGTAACACTGCAGACACCCTTGGCATATCTTTTCCTAGGGCTACATAGCTATTATGTACAGTCTCAATGCTATGTAAGCACATCTCAGGACATGTATTAGGTAGTCGGTAAATAATAAGCCATTGTTTGGCAAGTTCTGACTCATCTATACCCAACTCTTTTAGTGTCAATGGCTGCGCTAATAACTTACCTTGATTTGTTACGCCTAGGTTTAGCCACTGATTGTCTAAGGCTAATTTGGCTAATAATATTGGCAATATAAATACCGTAATTAACAAGAGTAAACTACGACGACTTCTCTTTTGTGAGGCGTGGTTGGAAGTATGGTCTAATTTATTGGTACTGGTTAAAGTACTGTTATTACTTGAATCATCTGTATTTATTGACCTAGCCATATGTTAACGCCTTATTTTTCTATTATTATTGTTAATGTTTTCGCTTAAATATTCTGTAAAGCATCAGGTGCATTTTTGGAAGAAACACGAGCAGATTTTTGTGTTTTAATCCGCAAGCAAATCATTAATATCAACCACGCAGTAGCTAAAGCAGCCCATTGAAAGGCGTAGCCGAAATGTTTTTCGGCGGGCATCACCATAGGGTGCCAATTTTTTTTATAACCAAGGTTGTCTTCTGGGTCTACATAGATAACAAATGGGAGTAGTGGCTTATCTATTAACGGAGATATTAGCGCAGAAAATTTATCGAGTTCAATTTGTTGTACCCGCAATGGCCAACTTGGCTGAGTAAAATCTTGTGCTGTAAGCATTATTCCTTGCTCAATAATACGTACATGACCACGAAAATTATGCTGTCCATTTAGAGGAGTAACATCAGGAAGTATGCTTCGATCAATTGAGCCTTGTACCCAACCTAAATTGATTAATACGGAATTAGTCGGCGTTTGAACAACTTGAAATACACGGTAACCTAAAGAGTTATTTTCGACCTGATTATCGAGTAAAAATACAAAATCATCATTAAATTGACCTGTAATAGTGACCGGAAAATCATTAATACTTTCTTTACCGGTAAATTGCTTATCCTGCGATAATTTGACTATTTCACTTAGGGTTAATGGTGATTGCTGATTAAGTTGCGTAATACGGATAGCACGTTTTTCTTTCTCGAAGCCGCGGTTATACTGCCAAAAAGATAATTTAACTAAACCAGCAAACACTATAATCGTTAGCCCTAACCAAAGGGCACTTCTTATCAATGATTGGGTAAATATTTTTTTCCGCTTATTGATAGTCTCCAAAAATAAGGCCTTATAAAATATAGACAAAAACAAAAAGCATGACCCAAACAACATCGACAAAATGCCAATACCAACTTGCCGCTTGAAAGGCAAAATGATTTTCTGGGGTGAAATGACCTTTTAATACTCTAAACCACATGACTATCAACATGATACAACCCAAAGTAACATGCATGCCGTGAAAGCCAGTCAGTAAATAAAAAGTATTACCATAGACGCCACTATCTAGAAATAGTCGCATTTCTTCAGAGTAACCATGCGCGTATTCTTCTACTTGAAAGAACATAAACGCTAAGCCAAGTACTATCGTTAGACCAAGCCATGCTTTAAGTGGTCCACGATTATTTTTAATTAATGCACTATGAGCAAAGTGAGCGGTAATTGAAGACGTTAATAATAAAACGGTATTAATTAAGGGGAGACCATACCAACCCATGGCTGTGGTAGTAGTGCCGTCGGGGGTTGTTAATAAAGGCCATTGGGCAACAAAGTCAGGCCAAAGTACGGCGCCTGTTGATACGTTGTTACCTGCACCGCCTAACCAAGGCACAGAAAATACTCGTAAATAGAGTAAAGCGCCAAAAAAAGCGGCAAAGAACATCACTTCAGAAAAGATAAACCAACTCATGCCTTGGCGGAATGAATTATCCATCTGATGCGAGTACTTACCCGTTAGCGACTCACTAATTACATCACTAAACCAACCCACAAGCATATAGACCACAAGTGCAATACCAGCCAAAAGCAAATATCCACCGTAACCACTTTTTTCATTTGCTAAGTCGGTGACGTAGTTAGCCGCACCAAAGGCAATCATAAATAGTGCTATTGCGCCGACAATTGGCCAGTGGCTTTGGCTGGGTACGTAATAACTTTCGTATTCTTTGTTAGTCATTTTCTATCCCTTTTTTCGAGTAGAACCCTATGACGATTTCTCGGTTATGTCATACAAGGTATAAGATAAAGTTAAAGTATTTATATCTGCAGGCAGCTCTAAATCGACATAAAACTGCAAACTCATTTCAACTTCTTTTCCCGCGGCTAGCGGTTGTTGAGTAAAGCAAAAACATTCAATTTTATGAAAATAGTTTGCTGCCAAACCCGGTGATACTGAGGGTACGGCTTGACCGATAATGTCATGAGAAGCATTGTTTTTTGCATAAAATGAGACTAATTTCATTTCACCGGGATGGACACTAATTTCATTAATGACTGGCTCAAATTCCCATGGAATACCTTTAGCATTTCGGGTAATGAACTGCACCTTAACGGTACGTAGTTTATCTATGCCGTCAGCCTCATAAGTCGCTGCAGTATCATTTGTTTTACCATTTAGGCCAGTAATATCACAAAACACATCATATAAAGGTACCAGAGCAAAACCAAAGCCAAACATAGCAACAACGACAAGCAGTAATTTCCTTACTGTTTTATTGTTATTACTTATACCTGTACTGGTATTTATGTTGGCTTTGTCATCATCAGTGCTCATACAAGTTAGTGCTCGTGTTGGTCAGCATTATCAATGTCTTGCTGCGATGGTGGTGTACTAAAGGTATGATATGGGGCAGGGCTTGCTACCGTCCACTCTAAACCGATTGCTCCATCCCAAGGTTTTGCTGGTGCTTTCTCGCCGCCGCGAATACATTTTATTACCACCGCTAAGAAAATAAGTTGTGATAAACCAAATGCAAAACCACCAATGCTGACCCACTTATTAAAGTCAGCAAACTGCAGTGCATAATCTGGAATTCTGCGAGGCATGCCTGCTAAACCTAAAAAGTGCATAGGGAAAAACAGTAAGTTCACAGAGATTAATGAACACCAAAAGTGCCACTTGCTCAACGTATCGTTGTACATGTGACCGGTCCATTTTGGTAGCCAGAAATAAGCACCTGCATAGAGAGAGAATAATGAGCCAGTAACCAACACATAATGAAAGTGAGCGACAACAAAATAGGTGTCGTGATATTGGAAGTCGACCGGTGTCATCGCCAACATCAATCCTGAGAAACCACCGATGGTGAATAAAATAACAAAGGCGATTGAAAACAGCATTGGTGTTTCAAAAGTTAATGAACCGCGCCACATAGTAGCGACCCAGTTAAATACTTTCACCCCAGTAGGTACGGCAATTAGCATAGTGCAATACATAAAGAATAACTCACCAAATAGCGGCATACCGGTGGTGAACATGTGATGTGCCCATACGATAAATGACAACAAAGCAATGGACGATGTGGCATAAACCATTGAGCTATAACCAAATAGTCGTTTACGTGAGAACGCCGGAATAGTGGTAGAGACAATGCCAAAGGCTGGCAAAATCATGATATAAACCTCAGGGTGACCAAAGAACCAAAAAATATGCTGGAACATAACTGGGTCGCCACCACCAGCAGCATCAAAGAAACTGGTACCAAAATAAGTATCGGTAAGTAACATGGTCACTACACCTGCGAGCACAGGCATGACGGCAATCAATAAATAGGCCGTGATAAAAAAGGTCCAAACAAATAAAGGCATTTTCATATATGTCATGCCAGGAGCGCGCATATTCATTATGGTGACAACGATATTAATCGCCCCCATGATGGAAGAAATCCCCATGATATGAACAGCAAAAACGAAGAAAGCAGTACTGCCATTAGAGTAGGTCGTTGATAATGGTGCGTAGAAGGTCCAACCAAAATTAGGCGCGCCACTTTCCATAAAGAAAGAGCCAAGTAAAATAGCAAAGGCAAAGGGAAGAATCCAAAAGCTCCAGTTATTCATACGAGGTAGCGCCATATCTGGGGCACCTAACATCATAGGAAGCATCCAGTTAGCGAAGCCAGTAAATGCAGGCATAATGGCACCAAACACCATAACTAACCCGTGGACAGTTGTTAATTGGTTAAAAAAGTCCGGCTCAACTATTTGCAGACCTGGCTGAAATAACTCAGCGCGGATCACCATAGCTAAAGCGCCACCAGTTAAAAACATAATAAAAGCAAACCATAAATACAGGGTGCCGATGTCCTTATGGTTAGTGGTATAAAGCCAGCGTTTTATGCCTGTCATTTTATGGTCACCATAATGTTCGTCGTGCGAATCTTGTTCTATAACGTCTGTGGTCATTTTATATCCCCCTACTTCGCACTAGCAGCATCAACAGCTGCAGGTTGTACTAAATCACCGGTATTATTTCCCCAAGCATTACGCTCATAAGTCACAACAGCGGCTATTTCGGTTTTGGTTAATTGACTACCAAAAGCAGCCATGGCAGGATTTTTCTTACTACCGTTAAGCACCATATCTAAATGAATAGCGATATCCCCCATTGCAATCAAACTGCCTTTAAGCGCAGGAAATGCTGGAGGTAATCCTGCACCTGTTGGTTGATGACAAGCAACACAAGCTGTCATATAAACTTTTTCGCCCATAGCCATTAATTCATCTTGGCTATACACTTTAGCTAAATCCTCAACGGGTGCTTCTTCAGTCATTGTCTCTACCGCATCTTCAACGTTAGTTTCAATTGTGACGACTCCTTTAGCATCTTGTGATGTGTTATCAACAGCAGACTTTACATCAGAGGCTTGCACGATATCACCAGTATCATTGCCCCAAGCATTTCGCTCATAAGTGACGACTGCGGCTATCTCTTTTAAACTCAATTGTTTGCCATAGGCTTGCATACCTGTGCCCGCTTTACCGTTAAAGACAATATTGAGGTGCTCTTCTATCGTACCCGTTGTAGCTATAGGGCTACCTTTTAATGCAGGGAAGGCCGGCGGCAAACCTAAACCGGTTGGTTGATGACAAGCTGAGCAGTAGGCTGTGTAAGTTGTTTCACCTAATTGCATAAGTTCTTCTTTTGATACAGAAGCGTTTAATGAGTCTTGTTCGGCACTTGCTGCAGCGGCGATACGTTGTTGTTGTTCATTGAGCCAAATGTCATAATCTTCAGCTGATTTTACCTCAACAACTATGGGCATAAAGCCATGATCTTTTCCGCATAACTCGGCACATTGACCGCGATAGACACCGGGTTCTTCGACTCTAGTCCAGGCTTCATTGATGAATCCTGGATTAGCATCCTGTTTAACGGCAAAAGCAGGCACCCACCATGAATGGATAACATCATCAGATGTTATTAAAAATCTAACTTTTTTATTAGCAGGAATAACAAGCGGCTTATCAACCTCAAGTAAATAGTTTTTACCTTTGATGGCGCTAGTTTCTTGTTGGTTTTGGTATTGCTCGCGAGGGGTGGAAAGCACAGAATAATATTCAATATCTTGGTCAAAGTATTTGTAATGCCATTTCCATTGCGAGCCCGTGATTTGAATCGTAACATCAGAGTTCTCATTGTCTTCCATCGCTATCAGTGTTTGTGTAGCAGGCACTGCCATGGCGATTAAAATAACAATGGGTATTGCTGTCCATAAAATTTCTACTTTAGTACTTTCATGAAAATCAGCAGGCTTTGCACCTTTAGATTTTCTGTGAAAAGCAATCGACCAAAACATAGCGCCAAAAACTAAAATACCGATAGCAGTACAAATATAGAGCACTAGCATATGTAAATCATATACGTCTCTACTAACGGCAGTAACCCCTTTAGTTAGGTTTAACTGCGTCTCTGCCCAGGCTGAATTGGCAAATAGGCTGACCAACACTAGCCAAATTAGCTTATGTTTCCCCACACGGCATCTCCTCTTTTCAATGATAGAGAACAGATGTGCAGCAATGTACTTCATAACTCACTGAACTGAATATCTGTTGTTGTTATTATTATTTTTATCAACTAACAAGAGCTCGGTTTAGCCACGGTTGCGCTATATAGAACGGTTCATGACGAATATACATAATTTAGAGATCAAGTTAATTATCGACGTAAAAGAGTAATCAGTCATAGTACTAGTGAACTAGTGTGACAGGATTAGCAAACAGACGTCTTTTTATTCTTTTTATGTTCGTTTTGTATGCGTTACTATTTATAGAATTACGCTAAAAATTGATCTAGGTCAAACATTTTATAACTGAGGAATTATAAAAAAGCCATTTAATTCAATGGAGTAATAGCTCTAAAGAGAGTGTGAGCTCTACTGGGACTAGCTTTGATTAAATCTAATAAAGGGATTTAAGAATTACAGAAAATCACGTGGAAATTTAGAAAGGAAAATATTGAAGATAAATAAAAACGCCATATTTATTACGCAGTAATTAGGTAATAAATATGACGAATGCTGTAACAGTGGCTATGATGGATTACATCCAACGTCCACTTCGAATAATACCGACGGCGATACCCTCAATATTAAACTCTTGATTAGCTAAGTCGACTTTAATAGGAGAGAAGTCTTCATTTTCTGCATGCAAATAGACAACATTTCCTTCACGTTTGAAACGTTTTACGGTGACATCATTTTCAACACGGGCAACAACAACTTGACCATTCTGTACTTCAGTAGTTTGATGCACAGCAAGTAAGTCGCCGTCTAGAATACCGATATCTTTCATGCTTTCGCCATTTACACGCAAGAGATAATCGGCAGCAGGATGGAATAAATTACCATCCATTTTATAATGTTCTTCAATATGCTCTTGCGCCAAAATAGGTTCACCGGCGGCAACTCGCCCTATCAGTGGTAAACCTTCTGCTTCAAGCATTTCTTCAACCAAGCGAATGCCACGAGAAGTGCCTGCAAGCATTTCAATGTAGCCTTTTTTTGCTAAAGCTTTTAAGTGTTCTTCGGCGGCATTAGCTGATTTGAAACCAAAAAAATTAGCGATTTCAGCACGTGTAGGTGGCATGCCTGTATCTTGAATCTTTGCTTTGATTAAATCATAAATCTGTTGCTGTCGTTTAGTCAGTGGGCGTAATTCGGTAGTTGAATCTATCATAGCTTTAGCCTGTAAATTTACACAGTATTACTGGTAGTATATACAGGATGTGATGAAAGGCAAGCCCCGCTTAGGTATATCTAACTAATTATTGTTTACGTGCAGAAATCACCTCACATTATGATTATCTACCTATGTTTTCATGAGAGTATATTGTTGTTCACAGCTGACTTTATATGAATTATCAACATGACTACTAATAATTAAGTTTATGGTTAGTAAGCTATTAATTGACAACAGGGTGGTTTGACACGTGTAAATTTAACCAAGTATATACTCGTTTATATAGCCCTATTTTTATTACCAGACCATAATTTAGCTTTCATCATCTATATCCAGCACATAGATTATTAACTAGTAAATATAATATAGTTTTGTCAGAATGATTTTAAGTTTGGCTACATTAACGCACTAAAAATAACAAAAGGTTACCGATGCACTGGCGGAAAAAACTTGTTCAATCGTCTTTAATATTTGTAAGTGAAAAACTTACTGTTGAGGTTATTGAACAACGAAAATTTAACTCAGCTAGCATAGCAGCAACACTCGCTTTAGCGTGTGCTCCATATGTTCAAAGTGCTGAATTAAGTAATACCTATTCGTTCAATATTCCTCAGCAAAGAGCAGATCTATCGCTCACTCAATTTGCAGAGCAAGCCGACTTAACGCTCATTTTCTCACTTGATAAAGTAAGTGATATAACGGCAAATAAGTTAACTGGCAATTATTCTATTGAACAAGCCATTAAACTTTTACTTGAGGATACGGAGTTAGTTGCAACATTGAGTGGTCAAGGTCTGCTTTCCATAAATAATAAAAATGATTTGGGGAAGACAGATAACATGTTTAAAAAAAATACATTATCGACAGCAATTATTGCAATTTTAGCGTCAACAGCTTCAGTGCAAGCGCATGCTGAAGACAGTAAAACAGCTGAAAAAGACGTTGAAAAAATCACCGTTACAGGCATTAGAGGCGCTCTTGGTCGCGCTTTAGACACAAAACGTGAAGCTAGTGGCGTAGTTGATTCTATTTCTGCTGAGGATATTGGCAAGTTTCCGGACACTAACCTTGCAGAATCATTACAACGTATTACTGGCGTCTCGATAGATAGATCGGGTGGTGAAGGTCAAAAAATCACCGTGCGTGGTTTTGGTCCACAATTTAATACAGTACTTGTTAATGGTCGACAACAAGCCTCTGAAGATCCAGGTCGTGATTTTAGTTTTGATACGCTTGCTGCCGAAATGGTAAAAACCCTAGATGTGCATAAAACATCATCAGCGACGGTACAGTCAGGTGGTATTGGCGCCACGGTTAATATTGAAACGGCGAAACCTTTTGCTATTAATGGTTTTAAATTAGCGGGTAGTGTCAAAGCAACTTATGATGGTAATAGTGAAGAGACCTCCCCACAAGCGTCACTTTTGATAAGTGATACCTTTAATGATGATACCTTTGGTGCTTTATTTGCAATCTCGTATTTAGAGCGTGAAACGAAATTAAATCGTGCTCAAAGTGCTGGTTGGCGTGAAAATTCTTCTTTCGGCAAAGGCGCTCCTGTAACAGAGTCCGGTGACGTATATACCGGTAATATATTTATTCCGCAAAACTTTGATTCATTGGTTACCACAGAAAAACGTGAACGTACCAATGCAAACTTAGTCTTGCAGTATGCACCTTCAGATAACCTTGTCATTACCGCAGATGCATTATATTCAGACTTTGATGTCAAATCTGATACAACATCTTATGGTCATTGGTTTACTTCTGATAATGTTGAAAATGCTGTTGTTGATGCCAATGGTACTATCACTTCAATGTATCAAGAAACAGGTTTAGCAACTGACTTTCACGCTAAAAAAGCGGATCGTTTAACTGATTCACTTTCTATTGGTTTGAACTTTGATTGGGATGTTAATGATAACTTAAATATGAAGTTTGATTTAAGTAACTCAACAGCTAAAAGAGAACCAAATAATGGTCGTGGTGGTAGCTTAGCGTTATTAGGTTATGCCAACCGAGTTCAATGGAATGTTGATGGTAATATTTTGCCTTATTACTCTGACTTTGCAACCCCAGACCCTTCAATTTACAGTGGTCAGCAAGAAGGAGATGGTGTTAATCAAGATCCAAATAGTCCTGATTATGTCTCACCTACGGGGGTTTCTGATTATTTAGATCCCGCCAACAGTCGTGCCCATGTAATGATTCGAGACAGTAAAGAAATTGAGGATGTTGTTACTCAAGTAAAATGGGATAGTCTTTGGTTATCGGATGGAGATACTGGTTTCTCTGCTGCCCGTTTTGGTGCTATGTATTCTACTGAAACCAAAACAGTAAATTCTTGGGATAATACCACTAGCGGAATTCATTGTACCTACTGTAATTACCAAGACTTCCCTGATGTTAGCGCCTTCCCTCAAGAAGTATTTGATGCAGGAAGTGACTTTTTAAGTGATGTTAGTGGCAGCGGTCGTACACCTTCACAATGGTTAAAATTTGATGGTGAAGCATTATTCGATTTCTTAGGTGCAGTTGAAGGCGTTGATTTTAACGCTGTAAAAACTAATAACTCTTTTGAAGTTAAAGAAGAAACGACTGCTTTTTATCTAGAGCTGGATTTTGAAGGCGAGATAGCAGGTATGCCTCTCTATACTACTGGTGGCTTCCGTTACGAAAGCACTGATGTCACTGTAGGCGCAACACAAGCTAATGTTCAGCGATTAGATATTCTTGATGCAACTGAAATGCTAGCGGTTTATGGCCCAGCTTCAGACTTTGATGAAAGTAGCAGTTATGCTCAAATTTTACCTAATTTTAGTACTAAATTAGAAATCACAGATGAACTCGTTGCTCGTGTTGCCGCATCAAGAAGTATTTCACGACCTACTTTAAGTAGCTTGCGTCCAATAACGTCGTTAGATACTGTGCGCCAGGGTAACTTACAGTCTTCCAGTGGTAATGCTGCATTAGTACCTTTTAGCTCTGATAACTTAGACTTGTCAATTGAATGGTATTACGCGGATGCTAGTTATGTTTCAGCGGGTTATTTCAGGAAACATGTTGCTAACTTTATAACCAGTAGTAAAAATCCTAAAACCTTTGTTACCGCTGATAGTAGTTTGTTAACTGACCCTTCTACAGGAAGTGATGTCAGTGCACCAGATGCAGATGACCAAGTTGCAGTCTTTACCAATACCGCGCCAAGTAATGGTGAGTCAGCTGTCGTTGATGGTTGGGAACTAGCGGCACAACATACCTTTGATTCTGGTTTTGGCCTGCTCGCCAATGCCACGCTTGTTAATAGTGATGCTGAATTAGATAATGCAGATATCACGCAAGTTTTTGCGTTAACAGGATTAAGTGATTCAACTAACCTTATCGCTTTCTATGAAAGTGGTGCATTTCAAGGTCGTATTGCTTATAACTGGCGTGATACCTTTTTGCAAAACCTTACGCAAGGTGGTGGTGATGGGGTAACTTATGTTGAAGCCTATTCTCAGTGGGATGCAAGCGCGAGTTATGACCTCACGGATCAAATTACCGTTTTTGTTGAAGGCATTAACTTAACGGAAGAATATACGCACAATCGTGGTCGATTCTCTAATCAAATATTAGAGGTTGTTGATAGCGGACGTCGTATTTCATTCGGTGTACGTGGCTCTTTCTAGTATATATTGACTAGTATATAAAGGCTTCTTTCTCAGGAAGAAGTCTTCTTCTCTGTATTTATAAGCAAGCAAATTTAGAGTTGAGTTTGTTTGCCTATGCGTATAACCCGCTTCTCTGCATAATAAAATACTTGGTTGCACATCATGAATAAATTAACAAAAACAGTGGTCATTGTCGGTGGTGGTATTGCCGGTTGGTTAACGGCTGGGCGTTTAGCGGCTAAACACAAAAGTAATACCGAGCAGGGCTTAAACGTTATTCTTATTGAATCGGCTAATATTCCTGCGGTAGGGGTTGGCGAAGGTACTTGGCCAACCATGCGCAGTACGCTGAGAGCATTAGGTATTAGTGAAAGTGATTTTATTCGTGAATGTGAGGCCAGCTTCAAACAAGGCGCTAAGTTTGCTAAGTGGTTTGACGGTACTGAAGATGACTTTTATTATCATCCCTTAGTTTTACCTCAAGGGTTTGGGAAAACAGATTTAGCGGCACATTGGTTAGCGAAGCAAACACAAACAAAGCAGAAAAATAGCCATGTGAACTCATTCTCAAATGAAGTTTGTTACCAAGAAGCCATTTGTGAGCAAGGTCTAGCACCTAAAACCATTCGTCATGCCGAATTTTCTGATGTAGCAAATTATGCTTATCATCTAGACTCAGCAAAGTTTGCCGTATTTTTGCAAAAGCATTGCCAAGAAAAGCTTGGAGTTACTCATATTGTTGATGACGTAACGGGTGTTAATTGCGACGTTAATCGTGCTGATAAAGACATTATCGACGAGACTATCGATAAGGGTGATATCCTTTCAGTTAGCACACAAAATCATGGTGATATTGCCGGAGAACTTTTTGTTGATTGCACGGGGTTTTCATCACTGTTATTAGGAAAACATTACCAGGTACCTTTTAAAAAGTGTGATGATATTTTATTTATCGATACTGCACTCGCGGTACAAGTCCCATATGATTCAAAAGATTCTCCTATCGCCTCACATACTATCTCTACAGGACAAAAAGCCGGTTGGATTTGGGATATAGGCCTACAACACCGTCGTGGCGTTGGTTATGTTTACTCTAGTAAACACTCAACAGAAGCAGAAGCTAGAGCTGTGCTTGCTGAATATGTTGGCGATAAATTCTCATCACTTAATGTGCGTAAAATCCCTATTGTCAGCGGTCACCGAGAGAAGTTTTGGCAAAACAATTGTGTCGCCGTTGGTTTGTCTGCAGGTTTTTTAGAGCCGCTTGAAGCCTCTGCTCTAGTCATGGTTGAGCTGGCAGCACAAATGATAAGTGAGCAATTACCCGCCTCTCGAGAGGTGATGGATGTTGTTGCTAAACGTTTTAATGAAACGGCGTTATACCGTTGGGATAGAATTATTGATTTCTTAAAATTACATTATATTTTAAGTGAGCGAACTGAACCTTTTTGGACAGATAATCGTGAATCAGCAACCATTCCACAAAGCTTACAAGACTTAATGACAGAGTGGAAATATCGTTCCCCAGCCGATCATGACTTTACCAGTAATAATGAAGTATTCCCTGCGGCTAGTTATCAATATGTACTTTATGGTATGGGTTTTAAAAGTGATTATTGTCATACTCCATACGCGTTCGATGACTGTGATTTTGCGGATGGCCAGTTCAAACAAAACAAAGTCTTAATTGATAAAGCGTTATCGTCATTACCCAGTAACCGAGAATTATTAGATAAAATTAAAAGCTATGGTTTTAGTCGAATTTAGTTACATGTCTGATCCACTTGATATAAGCGTTTGAAAATTTAGCATCACTTAAAGAGTAATAATAAATGGCACAATTAGTTGCGATAGATAATAAAAATCACCTTAACTTAAAAGTAGATGCGGCTAAGGCTGAATTACATGGTGCGGGGTTACACTTAGTGCCCGCAGTTATGGCTGAGTTTACCAGTATGGCGGTACAGTATCCTTTAGTTATTACTAAAAATGCAGATACTGGGCAGTTTGTGGTTGCTGCAATGTTAGGTTTTGAGTCGGGTGAAAACTTATTTTGGCGAGGTGGTCAGTGGCAAGGTTTATATCTGCCTTTACAAATTAGACGGCAGCCATTTTTTGTCGGTAACCCCGAACAAAACAGTGAACAAAAAGTTGCTGGTGATTATGTTGTCTGTTTTGATAGTGAAAGCCCAGCAATAGTTTCCAATGACGGTCAGGCATTATTTAGCGAAGATGGTGTGGACACTGAATATTTTCAACAAGCCAAGTATTGTCTTGCGCAGTTATTAGAAGGCGAGTTAGCAAATAAAAAGTTACTTGAGCAATTACAAAGCATGGAGTTATTGCAAGTGATGCAAATGGAAGTCACTTTTGCTAATCAGCAAAGTACCACCTTGAATGGTTTATATACCATTGATACAGAAAAACTTGCCGCCTTATCAGCTGAGAAAATAGCAAGTTTGCATAAAGCTGGACTGCTGCAAGCAATTTACACCCTAATTACCTCGCTTGGTCAAATTCATCATTTGATTGATTTGAAAAATAAACAACTAGGCTGTTAGTTGTTACCTATGTTTGATTTTAGCGTAAATAACCAAGCAATTTTATCAAAGCATATAATTGGTGATGAGAAAATCCCTTTACTGATTATTGATAACTTTGCCAATTCAGTGACTGATTTAGTTGAGTTTGCGGGAGATGGTTCGTCCTTTCAGGCAGATGAAAAGAATTTTTATCCGGGTAAACGTAAGTTAATGCCAAGCGAATATGGTGAGCAGGTATGTCGTCAATATTTACCCTTGTTTCACTCGTTTTTCGACTGTCCACAAACGAGTGCAGCCAAAACTGTTCTATCCGCCTTAGCGCTTGCAGATACTCCGGTAAAACAATTACGTCCTATGCAAATGCTGCCTCATATTGATACCCCACAAAGTAATCAATTTGCTGTTGTGCATTACTTATGTAATCAAGACCATGGTGGCACGTCTTTTTATCGTCATAAAGAGACCGGTTATCAAACGATTACCCAAGACCGATTATATCATTATGCACAGCAAGTAAAAAAAGAAGCTATAGCGAATCAAATACATAAAGCACCTCGTTATATGAGTGGTAGCGACAAACTATTTGAACAGCTATATTCAGTAGAAGCTAGAATGAATAGGGCTATTATCTATCCAAGTAATTTGTTGCACTCGGGTAATGTAAATGCAGCTTTAGGTTTGTCATCGCTACCAAAAAAGGGGCGTTTGACTATCGGTAGTTTTATTTTACTCGAATAACTTTTTGTCACTTTTATCTTTTTTTTTACTTTTTATGTAAAACACTAGCGGAAAATTATTTGTCATTCGTCTTATAAGGTAAGCAATAGATAAAAAATAAAATTCACACTTAGCTAAACCTAAAAAGTGAAAGACAATATTATGATAAAAGAAAGTACATTACACATCAGTTTTATGGCTGTAAGGCAGACAATGCGCAGAGTGATCTCGCGCATTGTGCCGCCGCGAGAAGTGGAAGATATCGTACAAGAAACATATGTACGTATATGCCAAGTTGAGAACAAAGAAGCAATCAAGCAACCTAGATCTTTTTTGTTAAAAACGGCAAAAAATTTAGCCATAGATCACCTTAAACGAGCAGATATTAGGCTCGTAGACACTGTCGATAATATGGCTGAATTTGAACACTTAGTCAGTGCAGATGATGCAATATATCAGCAAGTGGCAACGGATAAAGAGTTTGCTCAATTCTGTGAAGCAATAAGACAATTACCAATACAGTGCCGTAAAGCTTTTGTATTAAAAAAAGTGTATGGCTACTCGCAAAAAGAAATCGCGAAAAAACTGGCAATCAGTGAAAGCACAGTTGAAAAACATATTGGCCTCGGCGTTAAACGCTGTACCTATTTTATGATGCAGTTAACTAAAGAAGAAAGAACGGAAACAATGAAAAATAGTAAAAAAACACATCAAGTAAGAAGGGATCTCTGATGACAAACGTTTATTCTCTTAATAATGACGATGAGGTTATGTTTGACCAAGCCAGTATTTGGATTGCTAGAATGGATCGAAGCTTAACTGAGCTTGAGCAGGCAGAATTCAAGGCGTGGTTGTCAGAAAGTGAACAGCACCAAAAGTTGATCATAGAAATGGCCAGCATGTGGGATAAAATGGACTCTCTTGACCGTCTTGCTGATCTTTTTCCAACGTCGGATAAAACAGACTCTAAATTTAAAACAGCACCTAAAACAGCCCAATGGCCACTCGCATTAGCAGCCTCACTTGTACTGGCGTTATTTGTTGTTTTTTTTACCGACATTACCTTGAATTCTTTATGGCAAGAAGAACAACAATTTGTTCGTTATGAAACTGCAGTAGGTGAAAGCAGTACTATTTATTTGCCCGATAACTCAAAAGTTTTACTCAATACGGACAGTGTTTTATTAGTGCGATATACCGATGATTATCGCTTACTTGACTTACAACGTGGTGAACTCCATGTTGAAGTTGCCCATGACAAATCTAGACCGTTAAGCGTTGTTGCTAATCACAAAGTAATTCAAGCCGTGGGTACTGCTTTTAGCGTGCAAGTAAAGACGAGTGAGGTAGAGCTTATTGTTACTGAAGGTAGAGTTATCATTGGTCAACTAAATGAAAAACAGGAGGTTAATGAAACAGCTCTGGTCATACCATCAAGTTCTCTAGCGGTTTCTAAAGGTGAGATTGCCTCATTGGCCGTCGCTAATAGCGTCTCAGTTATTGACAACAAGGCGATCAAAAAAAGCCTATCTTGGCGTCAAGGTAATCTGGTTTTTAATGGTGAGACCTTAGCTGAAGCAATGGAAGAAGTTAGTCGTTATACCTCTGTGACATTCGAAATTGCAGATGAAGATTTGAAAAAGATAAGAATAGCTGGTCGCTTTAAAACCGGTGACGTTAAAGGATTAATCTCAGTGCTCAAACATAACTTTAATATTAAAACTGATCGAGTTAATAAAGGATTAGTGGTATTAAGAAAACAAAGTTGATTACTATTTAATTCAGCCAAACAAACTCCCTTTGCCAAGTAGAATGCTGTTTCAGTTTACCACTGAAATCAATTTTATTTGGCACTTTTAATTATGAGATATTCCGCTTAGGCAACACCATTTTATTTGTAAAGTGTCTTAGTTGAGTGCTCTTCTTAAAACAATATAATAATAAAAGGATACAAATAAATGACCTCCTCTGAGCCTGATAATTCAATTCAAAAACTGCACGACACTGAAGAAGTTCAAACTTCATTTTTATACGTACTATTTATCTCCTCTGTGGCTGCCATCGGTGGGTTTCTATTTGGTTTTGATTCCGGTGTTATTAACGGCACAGTAACTGCGTTAGGAAATGCTTTTAACGCTAGCGACGTAGCTAGTGGCTTTAATGTCGCCTCGGTACTGTTAGGTTGTGCTGTTGGTGCCTTGATGGCTGGACCGATATCTGATCGGTTTGGACGTAAACCCATCATGATTATTACTGCGATTATCTTTGCCATTAGCGCCTTTGGATCGGGTATATCAAGTTCGTCTGCTGAATTTATTTTTTATCGATTGATTGGCGGGTTAGGCATAGGTGCTGCATCAGTATTAGCCCCTGCTTACATCGCTGAAGTTGCACCCGCTGCTTTACGAGGCCGTTTAGCTACTTTGCAACAATTAGCCATCGTACTTGGCTTGTTTGCTGCTTTTTTAAGTAATTTCCTTATTGCCTCTGTGTCTGGTGGTGCTGAAGCTATGCTGATGTTAGATATCGCTGCCTGGCGTTGGATGTTTTGGGTAGAGTTATTGCCGGCTGTGCTATTTTTAGTTGGTGTGATATTTATTCCAGAATCACCACGTTATTTAGTCGCTCAAGGTAAGATTGAAGAAGCCAGAACCATATTCAAACGCATAGCAACCGGCGTTGAAAATGAGCAAATTGAAGAAGTTAAAAAATCGCTGCACGGCGATAAAAAACCTAGCATCAGGGATCTTTTTATTGATGGTAAGAAAAAAATTCATCCTATCATTTGGATCGGTATCGGACTGTCGGTATTCCAGCAATTTGTCGGTATTAACGTGGTGTTTTATTATGGAGCTGAGCTTTGGCAAGCTGCGGGTTTTGACGAATCACAATCGTTATTTATTAACCTTATCGCAGGTACAACCAATATCATTTCTACTTTCATAGCTATCGCCTTAGTGGACAAAATTGGCCGTAAACCGTTATTACTGGTCGGTAGTGTCGGCATGTTTATCAGCTTAGGTGCTCTGACCTTTATCTTTGGTACCGGTGGTCTAGATGAAGCAGGTAAGTTGGCATTAAGTGATACGACAGGCACAGTGGCTTTAATCATGGCTAATTTATTTGTGGTGTTTTTTGGCTTAAGTTGGGGACCTATTGTTTGGGTTTTATTAGGCGAGATGTTTAATAATCGTATCCGTGGTGCTGCTTTAGCTATTGCTGCAAGTGCTCAATGGCTAGCAAATTTTGCCATTACCATGACTTTCCCGATATTGTTGGGCAGCTTTGGTTTGGCTGGCGCCTATGGCTTATACACAGTATCAGCATTACTAAGTATTTTCTTTGTAATCAAATATATAAAAGAAACACGCGGCATTCGTTTAGAGGAAATGTAAAAAGTCACTACACCATGATTTGTAAGCCATTATAAATCATGGTGATTATTAACGGCTGTCTATGCGTACCTAAGCCACTTGAAGTTGCCTCTTCATGTGGCTTAAGTAGAGAAATTAGTCATATCCATTTGGAATAGCGATAAGTAAATATGAGCACTTCTAGTATTAACCCAATAAATAATAACCCTGTAAGTAATGATGCAATAAATAGTAATCCTTTGAACCTTGTTGCCGATATTGGTGGCACAAATATCAGGCTCGGCGTAAGTGACAGCAGTAACATTATTATTGACATTGAAACTTACCAATGTCGAGATTTCACTTGTTTACTCGACGTAATTCAATATTATTTAACTGAAAAGAAAATAGCACAAGGCAATATTAATGCTTGCTTAGCTATCGCATGCCCAGTAGATACTGACATTATTTCCATGACGAATTTACCTTGGCAGTTCTCCCAAACAGAACTCAAAAAAGCACTGAAATTAAATAAACTAGTACTTATCAATGACTATACTGCGATAGCCATGGCGATTCCGATGTTAACGGATGAACAAAAAGTTAAAATTGGTGGCGGAACCGCACTATCAGATAAAGCTATTGCTGTTTGTGGACCAGGCACTGGTTTAGGCGTTGCTAATTTAATACCGATTGTTAACAAATGGTATTGTTTAGGAGGTGAAGGTGGGCACGTCGATTATGCGCCAATAGATGATAAAGAAATCCAAGTTTTACGCTACATACAAGGTTTTAAAAAACGTGTTTCTTATGAGCAATTACTTTCTGGTTACGGTTTAGAGCAGATATATCAAGCATTACTTATTATTGAGCAGGGTGATAGTTCACCTCAACAACCAACTAAATTAACGGCTCAAGAAATTAGCACTCAAGCGTTAATTGAGACTTGCACACTCAGCCAACAAGCATTGGACTTATTTTGTAAGGTATTAGGAAGTTTTGCAGGTAACCTCGCTTTAACAATGAATACTCAAGGCGGGGTATATATTGCAGGAGGTATTGTCCCTTGTTTTATTGATTACCTTAGAAATAGTGATTTTAGACTACGTTTTGAAGCTAAAGGACGCATGTCACCTTTGAATAAAGAAATCGCCACTTATGTAATCACAGAGAAACAACCTGGTTTATTAGGTGCTTCAGTGTATTTAAATCAAGTTATGGCGTGATTTAATGTCGGGGTAAAGCTATATAGCACAATAGTAAGCCGTTGAAATTATCACTACATAACTTCAAGTTGTACAATGATCATATTTTTACCTGTTACTTTTACAGTTAGCTGGTCGTCTTGTAGTTTTTCATTCATTGCAGAAAGTTTGATTAAATGGCCAACAGGTACACTACAGCTATTATCTTGAGGCGTAGTTACAAGCATCTTTTCAGTTAAGCTATAAGCAAAAAATATACTGGCTGCTGACAATCTAACAGTGACAGTTTGTTGCTCAATATAACCGTTAACCTTTGGTGAGAATGACAGCTGATTAGTCATAATATTAAAGTCTTTAATAGCGCCATTAGTTAAAGCACCATGGGTTTTACTTGCGCCATCAAAGCGAGCGATATCAAGTAATTGAGTTAGCTTATCAACATCACCATTTCGATGGTCGAGTGTTAAACCATTACCTTTTATTAATACCAAATTACGCAGATAACCTGAAAAATTAGAGAAATCACCGTCATTGACCACACTGGCGATACTGAGACGCCAATCAAAGTTATCCAAAGTACCACCATCACTAATAGCTAATTCAGTGGTATGGCCTAAACCATTTTTCCATGGGATAGTTTTATAGTTTTCTGGAGAGAAAATAGTAAGCATAAGGATCTTCAGCGTAATTTTTTTGCCATATTACTTAGTTTATCTTCATAGGCAAGGTTATTTTTGTATGGCTTTATTTTGATATTTACATTAGCGCTTGCTATGCGAGTTGAGCTCACGGTAGAATCTAACCGCGTTTATCTAAACTCTATATGAAGATTAGTAAGCGCAACACTTGTCGGAGTGCCAAAGGCTGAGATCGCGAAAGCGGGATCCGTAAAACCTGATCAGATTAATATCTGCGTAGGAAACAAGAGAGAGTAATTAAGTCATTGTGCTTAGCTGTTAACCAGACTCTTTTTGCCTCTTTTTAACTAAAAAATTAGTTAAAAAAACTCCGCCTATTTTTATTTTTTTCTTGCTTTTATATCAATAAAACAAGAAAAACCAAAAACAAGGTGCGACCATGAACAACTCAACCGACGCTGTTAATCCAGCGAAAAAACCACAAACACGACGTGAAAAGCGCGAAGCGGCAGAAGCATTTTTAAAAAATGTCTCAGACCAATCTTTTCCAAATTCTAAAAAAGTCTACGTGCAAGGTGAAATCCACGATATCAAAGTCGGTATGCGTGAAATTACCTTATCTGACACCTTAGTTAGCGGTAGTAAAGACAAGCCAGTCTATGAAAAAAATGAACCATTATGTGTTTATGATACTTCAGGTTTTTATACCGATGAAAACGTTGAAATAGACGTTCACAAAGGTATTCCTCGTTTACGTGAAACTTGGATTGATGCGCGTGATGATGTAGAGACTTTTACTTCAACTCATTCTGAGTTTGCACAGCAACGTCTTGATGATGAAGGTGTTGATGAAATTCGTTTTGAACATTTACCTAAAATGCGCATTGCTAAAAAAGGTAAAAATGTTACGCAAATGCATTATGCTCGCCAAGGCATTATTACCCCAGAGATGGAATATATTGCCATTCGTGAAAACTTAAAACGTGAAGAAGTAAAAGATGCAACGCTACTGCTACAACACAAAGGTCAATCCTTTGGTGCTAGTATTCCAGAGCAAATCACGCCTGAATTTGTCCGTGACGAAGTAGCTCGTGGTCGCGCTATTATTCCAGTAAACATCAACCATCCAGAATGTGAGCCAATGATCATTGGTCGTAACTTTTTAATTAAAGTGAATGCTAATATCGGGAACTCAGCGGTTACCTCTTCTATTGAAGAAGAAGTTGAAAAGCTCGTTTGGTCAACTAAATGGGGTGCAGATACCGTCATGGATTTATCGACGGGTCGTAATATTCATGAAACCCGTGAATGGATCATGCGTAACTCACCAGTCCCTATTGGTACTGTCCCTATTTACCAAGCACTTGAAAAAGTAAATGGTGTAGCTGAAGATCTTACCTGGGAAATATTCCGCGATACTTTAATTGAACAAGCAGAGCAGGGTGTTGATTACTTTACCATTCATGCGGGTGTGTTATTGCGGTATGTACCTATGACGGCAAAACGTGTCACCGGTATTGTTTCTCGCGGTGGTTCAATCATGGCGAAATGGTGTTTAGCGCATCACAAAGAAAATTTTCTTTACACACACTTTGAAGATATCTGTGAAATTTTAAAGCAGTACGATGTGTCATTTTCATTAGGTGATGGTTTACGTCCGGGTTCAGTGGCAGATGCGAACGATGAGGCACAGTTTGCTGAATTACATACGTTAGGTGAGTTAACTAAAATTGCCTGGAAGCATGATGTGCAAACCATTATTGAAGGCCCTGGTCACGTGCCACTTCATATGATTAAAGAAAATATGGAAGAGCAACTTGAGCATTGTGGCGAAGCGCCTTTCTATACGCTTGGCCCATTAACTACCGATATTGCGCCAGGTTATGATCATATTACTTCTGGCATAGGTGCGGCTAATATTGGTTGGTACGGTTGTGCCATGCTTTGTTATGTAACACCGAAAGAGCATTTAGGTTTACCGAATAAAGAAGACGTAAAGGAAGGCTTGATGACCTATAAAATTGCCGCACATGCAGGCGATTTAGCTAAAGGTCATCCAGGTGCACAAATTCGTGATAATGCTATGTCTAAAGCACGCTTTGAGTTCCGTTGGTACGATCAATTCAATATTGGTTTAGATCCAGAACGAGCACGCACTTACCATGATGAAACCTTGCCACAAGAGTCCGGTAAAGTTGCGCATTTCTGTTCTATGTGTGGACCGAAATTTTGCTCAATGAAAATCTCACAAGAAGTACGAGAGTACGCTGCTAATTTAGATAAAAATGCGATAAAAATTCAGCTGCTTGATGAAACCATTACCTTAACTTCTGATGAAGCGATTGAACGGGCGATGCAAGAAAAATCTGCTGAATTTAAAGCAACCGGTAGCGAAATCTACCAACTTGCTGAATAGTTACGGCAGATAAACGATGAATATTGCCATTGTTGGCGCAGGATTGATGGGGCGATTACTCGCCCTGTCTTTACTGCGAGGTAAACAGTCAGAAAGCGTAACCATTACTTTATTCGATAAGGATAATAAGCTCGCCCACAATAGTGCTGCTTATGCTGCTGCAGGGTTATTAACGCCATTGGGAGAGTCACTTCATTGTGAGCCTAATATTGTTAGTATGGGTTTTGAGTCGTTACGTTTATGGCCAGCTTTGCTCGACAGTTTGGATGAATATACTCTTTTTCAACAAACTGGCGCTATCATGGTGAGTCATGAGCAAGATAAAGGTGATTATCAGCGCTTTGTTAGACACCTTAATAATAATTATCCAGAACATAAACTACATACGCTAGATCGTGCGCAATTGCTCGAGCTAGAGCCTGAAATAGGACGAAGTTTTAATCACGGCTTGTACCTGCCACAAGAAGGGCAGATTGGTAATCGTCGTCTGTTGATTGCCTTACGTAAACAGCTTGAAAAAGAAGGCATGAGCATAAATGGGGTTAACTCACTAAACTGGTTAAGTGAGTGTCAGGTATTTGCTATTGAAAACACTGACTCTAACAGCAAAGTTAGTTATCAACAGTACGGAGTCAATTGTAGCCAATCATTTGATTTAGTGATTGATTGTCGAGGTACTGGTGCGAGTCGTAAAAATAGCCATAGTGCCTGTGCACCATTAAGTGACTTACGCTCAGTAAGAGGAGAATTATTCCAACTTTTTGCCCCAGATGTGAATATTTCAAGACCGATACGATTAATGCACCCTAGGTATCAGCTTTATATTGCGCCAAAACAAAAAGGTTTTTATGTGGTGGGTGCCACTGAAATTGAGAGTGACGATGATGCACCGATGACAGTGCGCTCAGCGATGGAATTATTGAGTGCAGCTTATAGTGTGCATCCCGGCTTTGCTGAAGCCAATATTCGTCAACACGTTAGTCAATGTCGGCCAACTTTTAGTGATAATCAACCTAAAATCACTCACAAGGGCAGTTTGATACAGGTAAACGGTTTATTCAGGCACGGATTTTTAATTGCGCCGGTGGTGCTTAAACAAGTATTAACACTGGTCGACAACCTGATAAATAATACCAACAATGAGTTGCCCTACCGTGATTATTTGCACACTGAGCAACGACAAGAAGAGGTGATTTAATGAATATTCATATTAACGGAAAAGCTTACTCGTTAAGCCATGAAGTACATATTAGTGTTAGTTCAGCATTAACGTTACATTTTATTGAACCACAACAGAGTACTTTTGCGGTGGCGCTAAATGGTGACTTTGTTGGTAAAGCAGATTATGACACCACGCTAGTAAAAAATGGTGATAGCCTCGATGTGCTATTGCCGATACAAGGAGGTTAATGGTGGCACTTAACATCTATGGGCAGCAGCTTGATAGTCGTTTACTTATTGGCAGTGCGCTTTATCCATCTCCACATGTGATGAAACAAGCCATACTTGCTAGCGGCTCACAAGTAGTAACCCTCTCACTGAAACGTCAAAATCCTGCAGAAAAAGCGGGTCAACAAATATGGCGTTACTTACAAGAAGTCGTCACCGAAGTGAATGGTCACTTACTGCCTAATACCGCAGGTTGTAAAACCGCAAAAGAAGCGGTTACCTTGGCAAAAATGAGTCGAGAAATTTTTCAAACTGATTGGATCAAACTTGAAGTGATTGGCGATGATTATAACTTACAACCTGATCCTATTGAGCTACTTCATGCCACTGAGCAGTTAATAAATGACGGCTTTAAAGTCTTGCCTTACTGCACCGATGATTTAGTACTTTGTCAGCGCCTTTATGATTTAGGTTGTCAGGTGATTATGCCGTGGGCATCTCCAATTGGCACAGGCAAGGGACTAATGAATCCTTATAATTTAGAAACAATACGTTTGCGCTTACCTAATGCAACCTTAATTTTAGATGCGGGTATTGGTAAACCCTCGGATGCTTGTTTGGCGATGGAAATGGGTTATGACGGTGTTTTGTTAAATAGTGCGGTTGCATTAGCAGATAATCCAGTGCTGATGGCAAAAGCCTTTGGGCAAGCACTGCAAGCAGGTGAACAAGGTTATGTAGCGGGGATTATGGATCAAAGGCAAACAGCGCATCCTTCAACCCCAACATTAGACACACCTTTTTGGCACCAAAATTAGTGAGTTAAGCTGCTTATTGCTGTAGCACACAATTAAGGCGTCAAAGGTACTCATTGGCTAGCGCCAACTCCGTGCAATTTCCTTGTAATTGAGTACTACAACTGCAAGCAGCCTAACTCAGCTTTAGTAGTCTTCAGTTATTTATTAAAGGCTGTTGGTTAAAGTGCATGGATATCCGCTTAAATACTGCGGGCATGACAACTCATTGTTCACTGTCACTCCCGTGGTGTCTCAATCGGGAGTCTATAGTGTTTGGCTGTTACAGCTAATTGAAAGCAAAATAATTCAGAGAAATAATAAATGAAAACTGAACAACAAGTGGCAATCAAACCGATAATCTGGACTATTTCGGGCAGTGATTGTTCTGGCGGTGCGGGTATTGCCGCGGATATTAAAACGGGGCATGGTTTGGGTGTGGAAGTATGCCACTTGATTACCGCTAATACTGTGCAGAATTCGCACCAGCTGCTATCGGTTAATGCCATATCGGTTGAATTATTGCAGCAACAAGCAGCGGTACTAATGGATGACAAACCGCCATCGGTCATCAAAATTGGTTTAGTGGCTAACGCAGAGCAAGTACAGTGGTTAGCTCAATTAATTGAACAGATTAAACAAGTTATTCCCACGCTTATTAGTGTTTATGATCCTGTTGGCCAAGCCAGTGTCGGTGGTAGCTTTAACAACCTTACTTTGGAACAGCTAAGCCCTTTATTACTGAAAATTGATGTGATCACACCTAATTTGATGGAAGCGAAAAGCTTAGCGAAATTAGATGGGCTACCTGATAAAAATAGTGCTGAAAAGCTGGCGAATAAAATCCATCAAAACTTTGCTATTAACAGTATTATTGTTAAAGGTGGGCATATTCACAGTGATGATAGGTATTCGATTGATTTCTGTCTTCACCAATTAAATCAGCTGAATGGCAAACAAGACAATCAAGATAAAGCGCAAACAGCGATTAGTTACCAGTTAGGTGCACTGCGCATAGATAGTCATTATAGCCACGGTGGTGGCTGTAGTTTTGCCAGCGCATTAGCAAGCTTTCTCGCTCAGGGGTACTTGATACGCGATGCGTTTACTTTAGCAAAGGCGTTCATCAGCCAAGGCTTGAGTACTAGCAAGCAAGTAAGCGAATTACACGGTCATCAATATTATGGTGCGTTTGAACAGCAAGGCTGGCCGCGTAATGCTGAATGCTTTCCCCAAGTTATTGATGAGCTCAGTCAGCAATATCAAAATTTACCAGCTTTTAACTCGTTAGATTTAGCAGAGAAAAAACTAGGCCTTTATCCGGTGATAGATTCATTATATTGGCTCAAGCGCTTATTATCTTTAGGTTTAGAGATTATTCAATTACGGGTGAAAAACTTGGCTGAAAGTGAATTAGAGCAAGTTATTATTACCGCCATTGCTTTGGCTAAAAAATATGATACTCGTTTGTTTATAAATGATTATTGGCAATTAGCGATTAAACATGGTGCTTATGGCGTTCATATTGGTCAAGAAGACTTGCAAGATGCAGACTTAACGGCCATTCAACAATCGGGGATACGTTTAGGTATCAGTACTCATGGATGTTATGAATTCTTATCAGCACAGCGCTTACAGCCGTCATACTTAGCAATTGGCGCAATTTTTCCAACGAAAACTAAAGACATGACTGGGCAAATTCAAGGCATTGATAATTTGAGACAGGTATTATCTTTACGCCCTGAAAATAAGCATAAAATCCCTGTGGTTGCCATTGGCGGTATTAATCTTGAACGTGCAGCAGAAGTCATCGCTACAGGTGTGGAAAGTATTGCTGTCGTTACTGCAATAACAGAAGCTGAGTGCTCACATGGCATTTCACCTGAGCAGGCAGTCACGCGTTTACAATTCTAGCTGAATCATGCATATTCGAGTAGAACGGGTATATGATGTCATTGATAGAAATAGGTTAAGGATAATAATGAAAGTTTTAGAAAATAAAATACCACCACCTTTAGTGGGTTTACTGATCGGGCTAGGAATGTGGGGGTTAAGTACAGTAACGCCAGTTATCTTACTAACAAATACAGTCAAATCAGTGTTGGTGATTGGTTTTATTTCTCTTGGTATTTTCTTTGATCTTGCAGGCATCATATCGTTTAGAAGGGCTAAAACCACGGTAAACCCGTTGAAACCTAATAAGGCAAGCTCCTTAGTAACATCAGGTATATATCAAGTGACTCGTAATCCCATGTATGTTGGTTTTGTTGCTTTTCTACTGGCTTGGGCAAGCTTCTTAGGCTCGGCGTGGGGGCTCATTTTAATTCCATTGTATATACTTTATATTCAACGTTTTCAGATAGCTCCTGAAGAAAGGGCGCTAACAGTATTGTTCAAAGAAGAATTTACTCAGTATAAAGCACAGGTTCGTCCTTGGTTGTAATGTCTGTGAACCGAAGTTCAAAAAATAATATGACTTATTCAGTATAAAAAAGGGGAAATACACTACTGTATTTCCCCTTTTTCGTTATCAATCATTTATATTCAATGAAGTATTACATTGCAGATAATAGTCTTGGATTAACGACTAAGTTTCTTACTCCGTGGGCGTGATCTTCTTTAAAGGCATTACCTTTACACCATTCACCAACGGACTCGATATTCACCTTCGCCACTTTTGGACGAACGCTCCAAGTTACTTGAAATGGAGATCCTTTTTCATTGTAACTAGGGCCTGTAGTTGATCCTGCGTATTGAATTGGGGTGCCAGTGTTATTTGGAATATTAGGCGCTTGATGTTTATCATTTTTAATACTGTGCGTAGTCAACTCACCAAAATCTAAAGCATTCTTATCATTCACTACAACAAATACTTGTGTCTCGACACGAAATTGTGGGTTGATAGTGGATTCACCTAAGCAAGCACCTAAAGTATTGCCAGGCGCTGCTTGTGCGGTAGAGTGAACATAGTGTACTTCGATAGTATCGCCAGGCAATAAACCACCGTGTGGGTTAGGACAAATATCTTTATTAACTTTTTTGGTTTCTTTACTGCTTAATTTACCCGTATAAACAAAACCTGTTTGATAACCAGTACCATCGCCATTACCAGCATATTTACTAAACTCGCCACCTTTATGCTCAGCATTTTTATGCATATGGATATTACATAAATTCATGTTAGTAGATTCGGGTGCTAGACCAAAAATACGTGGATTATCACCTTGTTTCATTGATAAATCACGAGGTGATTGCGGTCCATAACCTTTACTAACCGTATTATTTTCTAGCATAGCGCGTTGCTTTTTAATGACGTTATCTGAAACGTTGGTAGGCTCACTGCCAGCAAAAGCTGTTAGTGGAATTAATGCTGCAGCGACAGTCAGTGCAATAATATTCGTCTTCATTATGTATCCTTAAGGTTGTTGATTAACGAGTCACTTATGATAAATAGCGTTAAGAATTATTATTTGAAAAAGCTACTCTACATTTTTAGTGTATCGCAGAGGCATAACGTGTTTAAAGTGACACTAGCATCACTATAGTTTACGTCATGGCACATATGAGTAATTTTATGTTTTGTTTTTATTGCTACATCATAAGTTGATCATTGCCTATGCTACAGTAAAACGCGATGACAACCTCCTGACCGTCATGTTTACTATGTTAAAAATTGTAACCTGCAGGGTGAGTTATATTTGATAATTAGCTTGTTGAATTATTCTGCTTGAGCTTAAAATAGTGAAAACAAAGATGAATATCAGCATAAGAAGACAATATGATCGGTAATAAACTACTGAGTTACAAGAAAATTTCTGTCGCTAAGGTGTTTGAAAAAGAAACACAGCTTATTGCTCAAATACAAGCGGGAGAACTCAAACAATGCTTAATGTTATGGCAGGCCAAAGAAGCGACCCTGGTATTACCCGCAGGTAAGAAGTGGCTAGCGTCAGATGAACTTAAAGCGGGTTTGTTGGCCGATGAGTGGCTTTTACAGGCGCGTAAAACTGGCGGAGCACCTGTACCACAATGCCCCGGAATAATTAACTTATCTCACCTGTATCTTTGGTCAAATGATACGCCCTATTCAATAACCCAAGCCTATGAGAATTTATGCACAGTTTTACATGGCTTCTTTGGTCAATTTAATTTAATTAGCCAAGCACATGCTACAGAATTCTCTTATTGCGATGGTGATTATAATATCAACTTGAATGGTAAAAAAATTGTTGGTACTGCTCAGCGAGTGATATTAAAAAAAGGTGGCGGCAAAATAGTGTTGGCACAAGCCTTTATTTTGATTGATGTGTTACTTGAAGAGATCATAAAGCCAGTTAATTTGTGCTACCAATTATCTGATAAAACCGATCGGGTAAAAGCGCAGGTGCATACTACGCTTTTTGAGCATATTAACCAGAAACCGACAATAGATAAGCTATATCAGCAATTGACTCAAGCTTTTGTTGATAGTGGTCTTTATCAATAAAATAGTCACTCTTAAAAATAACCAATCACTTATAAAATGGGTATTAATAAAGCGGGGTGACTGATGCTTAAGACCCCTTTTTTAGTTGCTGATAAAGATCTGCAAATTTAACGCGCTTTTTGTAACCTTTGAAAAAATGCTTATGTATTACTTTACCTTTGTTATCAATGATTACTACACCTGGGTAAGGGATACCATAATGATCACTGTCTACAGCGTATTCACTGTTTACAATACCGTAGGCCAACATTGTTTGTACTTTTTGGTCTGATAATAATGGGTAGTTGATATTTTTCTGATCAGCGAATGTTTTTAAAATATCAGTATTATCATAAGAAATAGCCGCTAAGCCATAACCTAGTTTGGTAAATTGTTCAGCATGTTCATTCAATTCTATTAGGTGTTTTTTACAAAAAGGACACCAATCAGCTGAGCGGAAAAATAAGATAATTAAACCTTGCTCACCACTAATTTCTTTGATGTTAACCGCTTGCTCTTGGGTATTCACAACCGAAATTTCGGGCGCTTGTTCACCGAGTGTTGGGCCTACATTAATGCTTGTGTTGGCAAAGGCATTATTAGTTAATAACAAAAGTAGTGAAAAAACTGAGATTGATATTTTTTTATTGATGCGGGAGTAAATTTTACGGTTCATTTAGGTTACGGATCTTTGTGGGTTATGACCTAAAAGACCGCTTGATGAAATAAAAATTTCATTGTAAATCCATTACTCTGCATAATGTGTGACTACACTGGGAGTTCACGGTTCTTTGGCATGCAGGCATTCATTTTAAGTAATGGTTACTTTCTTGGTATCTATTCTTGTAGAATCAAGAATTAACGAACAAATAACAGCAAAAAAACGACATTTTGGTCGTTTTTTTATGCTCGAAACAAACATATGATTACCCATGTAGGTAAAGCTGTTAACATGATCGGCATTAAAAATTTTTACTCAATAAAATTTAAAATCTTCTGAATACATATGACTGATAAAAATGATGACAGTATTTGTCCTTTATGCCAGCAAAATAATCGCTGTGATGTCAAAGCGGGTAGTGGTTGTTGGTGTATGAATACTCCAGTTCCCGAGGAGCTGTTAGCACAAATACCAGCGCACCTCAAAGGTGTCAGTTGTGTCTGTAATGCATGTATTGGGCGTTATCAGCGTCAACAACATTTAAATGCTAATGTAGAATAGTTTAATGACTATGTTTTAAAGCGTAAAAATAAAAGCACATTAGTGTAAAATCTTTTAGTCTCTACCTCTACGCAAATCGTGCGCATCCAAATAACATATTACCTATGAATGTATTTTCTCGAAACCGTTATGAATAAAACCTCAAAGGCTTATCAGCCATTACTCAGCTCCAAAGCAAAAATTGCCATTATTGGTGGTGGCGTTGCAGGCTCAACTATTGCGTTGCGTTTTGCTGAATTAGGTTTAGATACCACGCTGATAGAAAAAGGTCCGAGCTTAGTTAATGGTCCGCCTATTTGTCATTTACATGCTGGCGGTAACTTGTACCGCGAGATTTGTGATGAGCAATGTCTTACCTTATTAAAGCAATCGATAGATACAGTTAAAGTTTATCCACAAAGTGTCAACATTCGACCAACGGTTATAGCTTTGCCTAAAACGGATAATGGTCAGCCTGAAGATTTATTACCTCGTTTAGAGAAGTTACGCGCTAAATACAGTGAACTTGTGGCTCAAGATAGTCGTAACAAGGTACTCGGTGAACCGGAAAACTATTTTAAGTTTTATTCACGGACGGAGCTTGATGCTTTATTGGATTTACCTTTACCAAAAACGGCTAAGAATGATAGTGATTGGTTAGTCGCTTTTGCACAACACGTTGATTTAGATAGTCTTAAATTCCCTGTGTTACTAGTGCAAGAGTATGGCTTGTCAGCATTTCGCTTTGCCGCGATCGCGAGTTTAGCAATAGAGGGTTTACCTAGTTGCCACCTTCAAACAAATAAACAAGTTATTGCTATTGTTCAGCAAAAAAATAGCTTAGGTTGGCAAGTATCCACTCAAGCATTACCTCAACATCAGCAAAGCCCAACTATTATTCACCAGCATTTTGACTATGTCATTAATGCGTGTGGTTTTAAAAGTGGTGAAATTGATGACATGGTCAGCGCCAAACGTAAACGTATGGTGGAATTCAAAGCGGCTTATGTTGCTCATTGGCCTCAATGCCAAGGACTATGGCCTGAGATTGTTTTTTATGGCGAGCGAGGTACTCCACAAGGTATGGCGCAATTAACCCCTTACCCTGATGGTTATTTTCAGCTACATGGCATGACGCAAGACATTACCTTGTTTGACCAAGGGTTAGTCGCGAGTTCTTTAGAAAGTGCGCAGCCGCAATTAGCAAAACGCTTTATCGAAAAGATTGATAAAAAATGGCCTGAGCAGTTGGTGCATAATAGAACCTTAGGCTCTATCGAACATATTGCTCAGTTTATTTCAGCTTTTAGCTCAGCAGAAGTCGCAGCAAAGCCATTATTTGGTGCTCAGCAAATTCCTGGCGAAGATGCTGATTTACGTGCAGCTGATGTTTCATTTTATGGTCAACATTATGCGCGTGCAGAAATAGTTAAAGCATCCTCTGCGTTAGCTGCAGGCGATGCAATATTAAAAAACCTAGTCGATTGTGGATTAATAGCAGCGTTAGAATTAGGCCGCTATTTAACAGAACATTACTTCCCCGTCAGCCAACAATGTTCCGAAATTGAAGTAACAGAACGAGCAATAATGTTAGCCAAGCAGCGAGAATATCCAATAGCGTTAGCTAAAAATCTATAACTAATCGTTAGGTTAGCTTTTAACGCTTTAACGAAATCAGTAGTTCATTGAAAGTATCAAAGCACCACTGCGGGCCATATTGATTGATGTCTTCACCGTAGTTATAACCGTAAGTTAAGCCAACACTATCTATGTTGGCTGCTTTTGCAGCTAAGATATCGTTTTTAGAATCTCCGATCATCACACACTGCTCAGCAACAACGTTAAGTTGCTTCATGGCATAATGTAATGGTGCTGGATGTGGTTTTTTATCCGCTAACGTATCACCACCAATTAATAACTCAAACAGGTTATCAATACCTAAGCCCGTTAATATCGGTTGAATGAAAATAGCAGGTTTATTGGTAATAATCGCAAGACGAAAGCCAGCCGCTTTTAATGAAAGCAACCCTTCTTGCACATCGTCATACAATACTGATTCTATGCATAAGCACTGCTGGTAATGGGCTAGAAAAATGGTTAGCGCATCTTTAGTGAGCGTTTCATCTAATTCTTTATCAATGATTGCAGAACCCGATAATGCTCGTTCAATTAATACTTTGGCACCATTACCCACCCAATGGTGAATAGTGTCTTGATCGAAGGTCGCTTTGTTTAAATCTTTAAGGGTTCTATTTACGGCTAAAGCAAGATCAGGGGCACTGTCTACTAAGGTGCCATCGAGATCGAATAAGAGTACTTCTTTTTCTTGCAGTTTCACTGTTTTCTCTTGCTGAATATTCTATGTTGAGGCCAATGTAGCATGAAGCATAGTACATACAGCAATAAATCAGTTCGTTTATTAATTTTATCTAGATAACGCATGTAAATGATAATGGTTTTTATTTCGTTTACTGGTATCATATCAGTATTCTGACCCGTAATCATTAAAGGGCTTATCACTGCACCTCCAATGATTACGGGTTTAGTTCTTTCTTTTAAATTACCTTTGCCCGATGCAAGCATGGAATATCAGTGTCTTACCTTTTAAATAATATCAATTGCTCTAGCCCGCGTTGGGCAGTTTTCTCTAGGTCGGTAGCGGCCACCTTGGGCGGCTACGCTTTAGCAACATCTAGCTCTCTTTTTATTGGTCAATTACTATTAAATAGTGCCGGAAAATATCAAGCTATTCATATTGGCTTATTACTCTCCTTTCTTGTGTATGCCTGCGCTGCTATGTGGGTATTTTCGGTATCAAGTGCCACTAAGGCTTGGATAGGTTTAATAAAAGCTAATATTTTCTTAGCGATAGGAACCTGGCTATTAATGCAGTCTACAGGTGCGAATAGCTGATGAAAGATAACTTTAGACAGTCGATGAAGTGGTTCCATACTTGGGTCGGCCTGAGTGTCGGCTGGATTTTATTTTTCATGTTTTTAACTGGAACACTTGGTTATTTTTACCAAGAAATTACCCGTTGGATGGAGCCAGAGCGACCATTCATTCAACATAATATTAGCACTGAACAGTTAATTACTATTGCCCAAACGTACTTGCAAAAAAATGCTCAGGGCGTTGATGAATGGGATATTAATTTACCGACTGTTCGCAATCAAAATTTACGAGTGGGCTGGCGTAATCCGTCAGAAGCGGGGAAGAAGCGTGGTCGGTATAAGACAACAGTGTTAGATATAACCACAGGCGAAAAAGTCGAGAGCCGAGCAACTGGTGGCGGTAGGCTGCTTTACAGAATGCATTATCGTTTACATTATTTATCAACTAAAATTAGCTATTGGATCGTGGGTTTCTGCGCCATGCTGATGTTATTAGCCGTTATCACCGGTGTCGTTATTCATAAGAAAATCTTCACTGATTTTTTTACCTTTAGAGCAAAAAAAGGTTTGATTGGCTGGTTAGATATTCACAATGTATTAAGTGTTATTGCCTTGCCATTTCACTTTATGATTACCTACAGTGGTTTACTTTTTTTCCTTTTTACTTACATGGCGCTCAGTACTAATCTGCAAACCAATGAAGATGAATATCGGGAAATGCGTAAAGAGATATACCCTCGAACTAGTCATGCAGATAGTGCGAATCAACCTGCAGAAATGCAAGATATTGCATCGTTATATCAACAAGCAAAAAATACGTGGAAAAATGATGAACTCAACGCGGTTGAAGTGTTTGCTGCAAACGATATAAATGCCCAATTCCTTTTTATTCGTCATGAAACCGATATCACTTATAACCCTAATGACCAAGTAATGGTTAACGCAATTACCGGTGAAGTCATTCAACAAACACCGAGAGAGTATACTGCCGCCGGTATGATTCATAATGGTTTTTACTCATTGCATGAGGGACAATTTGCGGGACCACTAGCCCGTTGGATTTACTTTTTAACCGGTCTTATTGGCACCGCAATGATTGCTTCAGGTTTAATTCTTTGGACCACTAAACGTAAACCGAAACAACTGAAAAAACCGGACGGCCCCGATTTTGGTTACCGACTAGTTGAGCAACTCAATATTGGTACTATTGTTGGTTTACCTATCGCTATCGCTATGTATTTTTATGCTAATAGGTTATTACCTGTCGGTATGGTTGATCGAGTAGATTGGGAAGCTAATGTGATGTTTATCAGTTGGGCACTATTACTAATTTATCCTGCGTTTCGTTCGCCTACTAGAGCATGGCTTGAGCAGCTACAACTTGCAGCACTGGTTTATATGGCGCTTCCGTTGGTAAATGCATTAACCACAGATAAACACCTAGTTAATAGTTTGCAACAACAGGATTGGGGCCTAGCTGCTTTTGATCTGACATTCTTCACCGTTGGTTGTTGTTTTGCTTTTTCGGCCTATAAATACAAAACACTGCAGCCTGAAAAAGCAATGAGCAGAAAAGCAATTCGGCAAGACAGTGCAATAGATAATGAAAGTCGACTGCAGTTACAGTGCATTAGTAAGGAGAATGGCTAATGTTCTTATTAACCAGCCTCAGCTTTTTAGTTATGGTGCTTTTTTGCCTTGCGATGAACAAACATCGCGAGCAAGTATTAACGAAAACACTACCTAAGGTTGCGATATTACTTTTCAGGCCTTTAGCTTGGCTAGCGCTGCTTTTTATCGCCTATTTAAGCGTGGCATTGTTTGGCTGGTCTATTGGCCCGGCATTTTTATTCGGTGCACTCACTATGGCAACGTTATTACTGATAATGGTACTGACTTATCGCGCGAAAATAATACCGCAACTTGCTCTTGCCTCGTTATTAATTGCTGGCGTCAGTGTATTAAGTCACTAGTCACTAGTCACTAGTTGCTGGTATTGATGTATTGCTTATTACCAAGTACTTGCTTACAGTCTTTGCCTCACGATTGTATCGTTATTAGTAACATGTAAGGAAGTATCTTGGAGTTTGCTGGTTTAACTATTGAAATAGCATTATTTTTATTTACCATTGCCATTATCGCAGGTTTTCTGGATACCTTGGCGGGCGGAGGCGGTTTATTAACGCTTCCTGCACTAATGATGAGTGGTATACCACCACTGGTAGCGCTGGGTACCAATAAGTTGCAATCTTGCGTGGGTGCTGGGACGGCCAGTGTGATGATGTTACGTAATCGGCGGGTAAGGTGGCGTCAGGTTAAAGAGCTAATGCCAGCTGCTTTTATCGGCTCTGCTATTGGTACAGTCATTGTTCAATTCGTTAATACCGAAGCTTTGACGTTTATTATTCCTGTGGTGATTAGTGTTATTGGTATTTATTTCTTGGTCACACCCACCGTTGATGCTGATAATAAACCTGCGAAAGTATCGACATCAGGTTATAGAAATTTTGTCGTGCCTTTGATCGGTTGTTATGACGGAATTTTAGGGCCAGGTACAGGATCATTTTTTACTTTAGCTGGTCGTGCTTTGCGAGGTCAAAAATTTCTCGAAGCAACTGCGATAGCTAAAACGCTGAACTTTTCCACCAATATTGCCTCGTTGATCGTGTTTTTATTTGCCGGGCAGGTCATTTGGCTGGTTGGTATCACCATGATGTTTGGCCAACTGATTGGTGCGTGGTTAGGCTCTCATTGTCTCTTTAAAATTCCGATAAATTATTTAAGATATTTAGTCGTTATCATGTGCTTTGGCATGTTGGCTAAATACATAACAACTTAGTTGCCCTGATATTTTAAGCGTAAACAAGCTCCGTAATATGTCAGGCTTTTTATGCTTGTTATAAGAATAACGCTAAGCGTGTATTAAAACCGCTACTTCTACCTTGTAAATTACAGGCTTCAGAGATAAAGCTACAACGGTCTAAGTCAATCCAACGGTAGTTGAAATTGACGTTAAACTTTGGTGTTAACCACCAAGCAAAACCGACAGATAATATCGAGGTATCACCAGCAGCTAAGCCACCGTCGCTGCCATCAAATACCGACCAACGAGTACTGACTTCTAATGCTCCCCAGCCTCCTTGTTCAACACTACGTGCTACGCGTAAAGGGGAGAAGGTGCCACTCCTTTTATTGTATTCACGCATTTCACCGGTTACTGAGAATACGGCACTAACGTGGTAGCCAGAAAGCTCGGGATTTTGTAGATAATCAGCCGCAACTTTACTTTTAGTATATTCACCAATCAGCCAGACAGGACCTTTACGCCAAGAGGCTTCAAGGTTATAAGTAACACTGTTATCAGCATCAATGTTTCCGGTATCGACAAAGGTGGTTGATTTGTTAAATTCAGGTTCAGAGGCGTATCTTAACCCTTCCTTTGCATTGCTATACCGTAGACCAAAAGCCAGATGGATTAACTCATTTTCATCTTCTGATAGATAAGGTAACCAAGTTGTTCGCCCCACTAGTTCTGTTGAGTTTTCGCTAAGTGAACCTTCGTCTTCTATCCAGTTATTAAACACACCGCCTGCCCAAGTTAGCTTTTGATTAAGTGTTATGCCACTTAATACAGCACCAAAGTTGCGTGAGGGCAGTAATGCATCAGAAACCAAGGCGCGTTCCTGCATCGGTAAAAAAGTCATACTCATGAGCCTTTCCATAGAAATAGGCTCTTTTTGCTTACCGATACTGAGGGTAGTGTTATAAATGGTAGGTATATCAAGACGCCAATCCATAAAACTCACATTATCTGTAGTGTTGGTGTCAAAACCCTTATCAAAGGTATTGGTTGCTCCAGTGATCATATAAATCCAGGGTTTATCAAATTTTATTGCCCCCGCGATCCCAAAACGTAGCGCTCGAATTTCACCGCCATTAAAATCTTGTAAATCTCCCACTTGCGCTAAGCTGTCTTTGTCTTGCGATTCCCAACTTTGCCTGTCTAAAGCCAGTGCCCCAATTAATATGGTAGAAAAATAATCATTATCAAACTTTATCCAATCTGCATCTTTATAATTACTGGGTAATACAATTGGCGGAGGAGTATAAGATAGCCAACCTGTACGTTTGGGTTTTACTCTTTTTTGTTCTGCTAGCGCTGAAATATTACTTTCGGCTCTGAGGTTATTTCTAATAATTACACCGTTATGAATGGCGAGCAGTACGTGCTTTTTAGTATCGAGTAAGGCCTCAATATTCTCGTGGGGGTCAACATCTAAAATTAGAAAATTGGCAATTTTACCTGACTCTAGTGAGCCGAGAATAAAACCATTTTGGGCATCAAAAATGATATCACCATGGCCAACGTCAATGTCATCTTGCGTCACAAGGTCGAATAATTTATTAGTGATAACTAAGTTAGCGGTGGTGCTCTTCTTTTTTTTTGCAGGGTCGACAAAAGTGATATTGCGGATCACTATTTTCTGTTCAACTACTTCAGGGATATTTGCTATTGGTTCTTCTGAAACTTGCTCGGCTTGGCAAATAGACAACTGAGTTAACGTGAAGATGACTACTGATAGAGTAGTCCAGATCATGGTGAATATATTCTTTTTTATCTTCATCATGTCCCTATTTTTATTAAGTTATTTATCGTGTTGATATTATTTTAGACTAAATTGCTAAACGAAGCCTTAAACCATAGATAAGTGTGCTGTTGTCTAGGGTATTTAGTGCAGGATTAGCGATATATTGTAAATCGGCTGTTACCTCTAGATAATCTAATGGTTTCATAATGTAGAAAACCTCGGTGGTATATTGGTCGTCATTACCTTTAACTTGCCCCCAGTTAATGGCAGCGCCGAGATTATTCTCTTCACCACCCAAACCATAATAACCAAAACCCGCACTGATTGATTTTTCCATTAAGGTGCCAGCATCTTGAGAATACCCAGCGCGAACAAAGGGTAACCACTGACCATCAATTAAACGTGAAGCAGAAAAATTGATGCCATACCCTCTGTTAGACCCTTGCTCCACACTTTCGTCGGCATGCCAAAGCGTAGCGTGGATGTTATCGACATATATCTCGCCTTGAGATTTGGTCCAACCTAGCTCAATACTTTTGAAGTATTTATTCTCTTTAAAAAAGGTTTCTAATCCGTCGATAATATTTGTTGGATCTGAATTCATATCAACCAAACTAGCCACGATATAATACTCATCAGACAACATTATTCCGCCTGCAGCACCTAACGCAGCATCACCAGGCAAGGCCATTGTGGTGGTGCCAGTACTAAAGGCAAAGTTCATAAAGCCTGTCCATGGGCTGGCCATGGCAAACACGTCGACAAAGTCCGTTATATCTAAAAACCCCGCGACGAAAGATGCTCTTCCGTTCATATATTTTTGTTTGTAATACAGGTTAGTAACTCGAAAACCTTGGTCACTAAAAGGGGGAGTAACAAGCCCAAGCCCACCGGTGCCAAATTCAAAGTCTTTCACTGAGGTATCTGTATATGAATGGCGGTGTTCAACCTTCCAAACTAAACCGCCCACTTCTTTTGTGCCAACGCCAATAGGGTTCCAGCTACCATAAAAACGAATCATGCTACTGCCAGCGTTATCGTCTGAGCCAGTTAATACATTATTCGCCCCAAGAAACACGGTAGAATAATCTACTCCCATGTTGATATTGTTGTGCTCTAGCTGAGTTTTGAAGTCAGGTTTAGATCTTTTATTGTCTTCAGCTATTTGGTTATCAACGGCATCTGGGCTACCAAAGTTAGCGCTCTGACCTTTTACTAAATGGTCTTGTGTAGAATTATCTTCTGTAGCGTAAGTTGATGCAGTGGCTAATAAGCCAGTAATGACAAGAGTAAGAAGAGTTTTATTAGTCAGCATAAATTGATTCCATTTTTTGCTAAGCGTGTTGCTTCTATCGCTAAAGTACTTGTAACAAAAGGGTATTTACTTCTCAGTAAATACCCTTTTATATTAATTGGTTACAAGGTTAAAGCGTGTTTTTATGCACTTGACCATTTTTCATGATTAATTTGAACTTAGTTTTGTACTCGTTCAATACTTCAATGTTTTTAAGTGGGTTACCGTCGATTAAAATTAAATCTGCATAAGCACCTTTTTTGATAACACCTAAAGCACCATATTTATATGGATTCATACCACCAGACCAAGTTAAAACTTCAGCAGCATTAGATGTACCCATCTTCATGATTTGTAGTGGTTTAGCGCCAACTTTACCCATCCAAGTCATATTTTCAGCTTGCTTAGTATTGTAAGCAGGGCCAAACATATCTCCACCGGTAACAATTAATAAGTTATGTTTTAAAGCCCATTTAAACATTTGTGTAGCACCAGAGTTTACTTTTTTAGCTTTCATTTTTTGATCAGCGCTAAAGAAGGTAATTGAGTCTGGATCGCCAAATGCTTGTAATGACATTACCGACTGAGCAGAAAGGGCAATACCTTCTTTTTTCATACGTTTAATGGTTTTTTCTGATACTAAAAAGTTATGTTCAATAACTCGAACACCGGCATCAATGGCACGGTTTACACTGCGATCGTGGTATGCATGTACTGTTACATATGTGCCGTAATCTTTGGCAACTTCTACAGCGGCTTCAAATTCTTCAACAGAAAATTGTGTGCTGTGAAGTGGATCAAATTCACTGGCAACACCGCCACCAGCCATTAATTTTAAATGCGTTGCACCAGCACGTAGATTTTGACGAGCTGCACGTCGTACTTCTGTTTTACCATCAACAATATAACCAAAACCATGACGCTCTAAATCATCAATAGCACCAGGTTGGTCATTAAATCTGCCCGTATCAGCATGGCCTCCGGTTTGACTTAAAAAGCCACCAGCAGGGAAAATACGAGGCCCAGGTAATAGGCCATTGTTAATTGCTTTTGCTACACCTAATACGTTACAGCCAACATCACGTGCAGTAGTAAAACCTTGGTCAAGGTATTGAGTTAAAGAATGAGCTGTTCGAGCACCCATTGCCATTTGATCATAGTTATCACGACCCACTAACATACCTTCTTGTAAACATAGGTGTGAATGCATATCGATAAGACCTGGTATCATGGTTTTACCTTGTCCATCAATGACTTCAACGTCAGCTGCGACTTTTAGGCCGCTACCTATCGATTTAATTAATTCACCTTCAATTAATACGTCTTGTTGTTTACTTAACCCCGAGGATGTACCGTCCCAAATTTTAACGTTTTTAATCAATGTTTGATCAGCAGCAAAGGCTGCTGAAGTTAGTGAGAACGCTGCAACAGCGCTAATTACCAACTTACTAGTGGCTTTACTTATCAATGTATTTTTCAATTTCATTATCTGTCCTTTAATCAATTAGAGGTCTGTTTGCAATGGAATGCAGCATGTTAAATGTAATGATTGAATAATAATCATAGTAACAAACGTTAGATATGCCATTGGTTTGATACGTTTATTAATAAAATAAAGTTCATAATATTCAATGTTTTCACTTCACTTCATCATAATTCACTGACGATAATTTTCTTGTCATATGACGACAAGAAAGCTAAATTATTGGATAGTCATTCTTTAGAAGTGGCAAAATAATACAGGACGTAAAGTTTGAAAACTGACATTACCGTGGTTAAAGCCAGTCATTTACAACCCTTTATTAGCTTTTTGGATAAAGTGGGGGCTCCCCTTGATCGTTTATTAAATCAAGTGAATCTTCATGCCGATTATTTTTCCGATCAGGAAAACTTGATTGCAGAAGCACCCTTTTGGGCATTGCTCGAACATGCTTCATATAGTCAGGGTATTGAAGACTTAGGCTTTCAAGTTACTGAACAATTGTCTCTTGACAGTTTTGGTGTTTTTGGCGCTAAGGTGATGCAGGCGGACAGCTTGCACCAAGCATTAACCACTTTTATTCGTGATATGGGACAACAATCAAATTGTCCGCCTTTTTGGTTAATGGAGCAGGGAGCCTTCGTATGGTTTTGTCGGTTGGGCACGCAAGGTATTAAAAAAGGTCACTGGCCAATAGAGCAACATGTGATCAGTTTAATGATTCAGCTAGTGCGTGGTTTTACTACAGCTACTTGGACTCCACCAAAGGTACATCTACAAACTCATACGCTTAAAGGCGCTGACAATACGGCTTCCTTTAGTAATAGCCAAATTCTCATTAATAAAGCCTTTACTGGCATATGTATTTCCAAATCACTATTACTTAATGGTGCAGTCATAAAGCCTAAAGATAGAGTTGCGGAAGAAGTGGCTCATCAAATGACTATTTCAACGGTTAATAGCCATGTAATTAAAGAGTTACTGATGCAATCATGTGCAAATCAACCGCTTAATGCGCAACAAATTGCTAACTCACTTGGGTTAAATATTAGACATATGCAGCGACTGTTGAAAGAAGAGGGATGTTCATATAGAGAATTAAGTGAACAAGTTCTTTTTAAACAGTCGCAAGTAATGTTGAGCACTGAACAATTATCAGTGCTTGAAGTTGCTTTAGCTCTGGGGTATTCAGATGCGGCTAATTTCACTCGTGCTTTTAAACGCTGGTCAGGACTTAGCCCAACTCAATATAAACTGTTATTAAATTAGCGCACTCTTGTTTATAGCGACAACATCACAGTATGAAGTAGTCGCTAAATTGTCGTTAAACTGGCCAGTTCCTCAGAAAACAGATCACTTAAAAAAATGAGTGCAGGGAACACATGGAAGTAGCTACGCATAAAAAACTGAATCGTTTCATTAGCATGATTAAGCTCCATAAAGTGATCCATAATTCGTCTGCCTTTATAGGCAATAGAGCAACATATAATGGCGGTAATGGCTAAGCTCGGCTCAGCTGTTTCGGCAACTAAAGCATTAGCAGAAGTAATTATCATCAATAAAACCCAAGAGATATCTAATGCATTTAGTGTGAAGATGTTCTTTATCATGAGTATTCCTTATCGAAGTACATATAACAGTGGAAAAATAATCACCCAAGCGAGATCGACCATATGCCAATAACAAGCAATGGCAGTTAAACCAATATGATTTTTCTTGGTATAACGACCAACTTTGAGCTGGTGAATAGCCCAGAGTAAACTACCGCTTGCCCAACCAACATGTAGTAAATGATTAAAGGTCATGTAGTAATACATTGTGTAGAATTTACTGGTATTGGTTACAATGCCTTGATCTACATTCCAATGATATTCCCAAACTTTAATCACTAGGTAAATACAGCCACAAGACACTGCTCGCCAAAGCCATTTTATACTTTGCTCAGGGTCATCCATACGAATAGACGCCAGTGCTTTGGCAACAAAATAGCTACTACTGATTAAGGCAAAAGTATTTAAGGTGCCGGCTAACGTGTTTAACTGTTGTGGCCCTTGGTTAAATTGTTCTGGATAGTGCGCCTTGGCAATAAAGTACACTAAAAAAAACAGAGCAAACTCAGTCATTTCGGCAAATATACCGACCCAAATTGCCCGGTTACCGGGTATTTTATTAAGTGTTTCGGGTTCTTTAGTGACTGAGCCACTGCCATTTAAATTAAAACCTGTTGCTGTAATAGTCATATAATTCCTTACTCGTAGACAGGTGACTGACTAATGTAGAACTTGTCTTTAGAAGTGAAGTTAATAATTTATAGTTGCTTACAAAAAGCGACTGGTCTAAGCCGCTTTATTGTAATTTTATGAATTAGTTACGAAAGAACACCGTATTCTTCTGCACTAAAATATTGGGTTGTTCAACCGCTTGAATGATGAAATCAAAGTTGGTAATTTTCTTCTCAAGCTTGTAACCATCTATAGCTAAGGTGACGGGGATTTCTTCCATAACACCTGCGCCTATTCGCACATTTTTGGGAAGTTTTATTTCTATGTCGTTTAAGTTCTCAACCTTGATATCAAAATGTAAGGGTTGTTGTGTTTTATTCAGAATCTTTAAGGTATAGGTGTTTTCAACCACGCCTTCATAATTAACGCGATACAAGGCAGTTCTATCGCGGATAATATTCGCTTCTAACGGAATTCTGCTATCAATCCAAATACCTAATAACAAGGTAAACATCAGCGTTAAACCTGCGTAAGACACGAGTTTTAAATTAAAGCGACTGCTTTCTTTACCAGCAAGTTGTTGTTCACTGGTATATTTAATCAAGCCTTTAGGGTAGTTAAACTTTTCCATGGTTTGGTCACAAGCATCTATACATAAACCACAGTTAATACACTCGTATTGAATACCGTTACGGATATCTATTCCTGCAGGGCAAACATCGACACATAAATTACAATCAACACAATCACCTAGACCAAGGGCTTTGGGATCATCTTTACGTTTACGGGGTGCTCTATTTTCACCACGCTCGGCATCATAGGCAACCAGAAGTGTGTTTTTGTCAAACATGGCCGACTGAAAGCGCGAATAAGGACATAAATGAATGCAAACATGTTCTCTCATCCAGCCCGCATTACCGTATGTGGCTAGGGCAAAAAACACCACCCAAAAAGTCACAGCACCGCTCCAATCAAATGTCAGCATAGTGCTATATAGTTCACTCACGGGAACAAAATACGAGATAAAGGTTGTTGCGGTAAATATCGACATTAACTGCCAAATAATATGTTTTAGTGTTTTTTTGTAAGCTTTATTTAGGGTCCATGGGGCTTTATCTAGAGCCATTCGTTTGTTGCGAGTACCCTCTATTCTATGTTCGACCCAAACATAGGCAAGTGTCCAAACGGTTTGTGGACATACATAACCACACCAAACTCGTCCAAGCCAAGTGGTGATAAAAAATAGCGCGAAAGCCGCCACCATAAGAATACCAGCCAGTAAAATAAAATCTTGTGGCCAGAAAGTCAGATTAAAAATTCTAAACTCTTGTTTCACTACATCCAGTAAAACGGCTTGTTGATCGTTAAATTGCACAAAAGGCATGGCAATAAAAGCAAACATAAGTAGCCAGTTAATATATCGGCGTATTTTTTGATAAAAGCCTTTTTGCTCTCTCACATACACAGATGTTTGAGATTTATAGGGCTTAATAATGAGGTGCTCTTCTTTGATATCAAACTTCATAAATTACTACAGGGTCATAATTAAGTAATTACTCTATATCAATAATCACGCCAGAATGCTGAGTATTTAAGTTGTTGTATTTTATTGAAAAAATAAGGATGTGAACGTCTCGATGACACGGTATATCGCGTTGGCGCGATATACCGTGTCTTTTGAGTGCTTCATTTGGGAAGGGTATAAGTTTAACCGCGCTTGATTTTAAGCTTTATCATCCTTGAACGTAAGGTACTATCGGGTAAACCTAGTATTTTGGCTGCGCCATTTTTACCGCCAATCCGCCAGTGACAGTCATTTAATACCTCAATGATGTAAGCTTTTTCAATGTCAGCCAAAGGTTTGTTAAAGGTACGTACAACCGATTGAGATTTATCAAACTTTTGTTGAATTTGAAGCGTTGTCGAAGTGGATAGAATAACCTCACGCTCAAGAATGTTTTGTAACTCTCTAATATTCCCTGGCCAATGATAACTCGCCAATTTGTTTAAACTATGTTTACTTATGCTTTTGATATCTTTATTAAGTTTAGTATTAAGTTGCGCTAAAATGCTGTGACAAAGTAAGGGAATATCTTCTATTCGTTCTCTTAACGCGGGCATAACGATAGGGAATACATTCAAGCGGTAATATAAGTCCATTCTGAACTTACCTTGCTCAACCATGGCAAGTAAATCTTGGTTGGTAGCGGCAATAATACGAATATCAACCTTGATAGTTTTACTGCCACCAACACGCTCAAATTCACGCTCCTGTAAAACACGTAATAACTTACTCTGCGCATCAGGGGAGAGCTCACCAATTTCATCTAAAAATAAGGTGCCTTTGTCGGCGAGCTCAAAGCGGCCTCGCCTTTTTTCACTTGCGCCCGTAAATGCACCTTTTTCGTGTCCGAAAAGCTCCGACTCTAACAAGTTTGACGAAAATGCAGCACAGTTTACTTTTACTAAGGGAGTATTATGGCGTTGACTCAATTGATGTAAATTACGTGCGACTAGTTCTTTACCTGTACCATTTTCACCTAATATGAGTACGGTGCTATCTGTTTGAGCGACCAGTTTTATTTGCTGTAACATGGCAAGAAACTTTGGGCTGTTACCTTCTAATCCCGAACCATGCCAGTTTTCATTTATTTCTTCTTGCAAATAGCTGTTTTCCGCCTGTAGTTTTTCAGTGAGGTCTTGTACTTTTTTCAAAGCAGCTCGTAAGTTGCTATCGGCGAGTCTTTGTTGGCTAACATCACGGAAAACAGCAACCGCACCGATGAGTTCACCGTCTTTATAAACGGGGGTTGAGGTATATTCTACAGGAAAGCTTGTACCATCTTTGCGCCAAAATACTTCATCGGTAATTTTACGCTCTACACCGTCACGCATGGTATTATAAATACTGCACTCTTCACTTGGATATACTTCACCATTGGCATAGGTATGATGATGATATTTATGAATATTTTTACCGAGTAACTCTTCAGACTTCCAACCTGTCATTTGCTCTGAGGCTGGATTTACAAACACAGCATTGCCTTCTTTATCAAAGCCATAGACACCTTCGCCGACGGCATTGAGCAGTAGTTGTGAGTCAGCTAAAAATTCTTTTATATTTGCGGGCATACCTTGTTTTCTCTTGGTAAAAATCAGATGCACGACATATCGTGGCGTTGTGTTAGTTTATCAGGTATAGGGGGAAAAATCTGGCGGGAGATCAATAAAGTGCTGGTATTAAAAGCGCGTGTTTAAGAATAATTAGTGCGCTTTTATTTTTCAAATGAAGCAGGGAGATGATAGAGAAAAAAAATGGTACAAAGAACTCAATATCTTGTTGAGTTCTTTTAGTCGCTATTACTGTTTATTTAAAGCTGATAATTCTTTTTTAGCTAAAAAGTTATCCATTTTTGAACGTAATAGTTTGTATAACAAAATAGACCCATCTATTTCTTCTTTTCGATTGGTTAAACTCTCAATATTTAAACCTAAAGGTAAATCATAGGGAAGTATCGCATCTAAGATTTGTTGCAAACTATTGACACAAAATTGAATTGATTCATACAAAGGACTCTGTGCGTTAAGAATACGTAAGCTGGTCGCCTCAGGAACATTAACGCCTAACCACTCAATAAACTCTAAGGTTTTTTCACTGCCACAGGGAGAGAATGTTAAGATCAAACGTTGTGGTTTTACACCTTGTTTTTGGCATTCAATAGCATAACGAGTTAGTAAGTCTATCGTTGCTTGTGGGTTGTATATTGCTTGTGAAATAAAGAAACTACAGCCCTGTTGGTGTTTTGCCATTAAGCGTTCATGCTCATTTTTATTACTGGCATGACGCTCAGCAATAGTTACGCCACCAATAAAGAAGTCATGTGGATTATCTACTAAGGTTTTATAAGCATCAGCTAAAGATAAAGATATTTTATTATCCTTTGATGGACTGCCGACCAAGACTACATCTTTTACGCCATATTTTTGCCACGCTTCGTTTGCCCACTCATTAAAATCATCGCTATTTGATTGAACAACGCTTTTATAGGTAATGACAGGGCGAGTTGATTTTTTATTCAATAAAGAAGAATAAAGCCGGGTATCATGAGTTGATTTAAACGGGAAAGGTCTAGGTTTGCTAATACGCGAATTTTCATCTTGAATGTCATAAACAATCAGGCCATCAAAGTCGATATCACTGACGCGATCAAGCAGCTTTTCTGCAATTTCGCTCACTTTATCAAGTGGAGTATCACTTTTAGGTGGTGTGGTACCAATAAAGTAGACGCCTCGATAAATATCATTGTATCTGGCTTGAAGCTCTGATTGTGTGCTCAAAATATTTCTTCTTACTTTCTTTAGACGTTTAGATGGCTATATGTTCATTCAAAACCTTGCTTTTGTCAACCATTGTGTGTGCTATAAGTTGAAATTTTATTCACTCTGCTGATAAATTGTATCGTTTTTATGTAATAGATACACGACTTTCTTATTGTGTTTTACAGTTAAGTATTTGTAATTAATCTCTTTTACTGGGGGTTTTGCGAGGTTTTTAGTTGACTATTTATTAAGACAATTATTAAAAATAATCGACCATCTATTTTATTAAGTTTATCAATTGAGTTTTTTGAAGGGCATTATCTGCAATTTATTAGATAATGTAGGAGCATATAGCCAGAGCCAATACTCCTACATTGCCTTTAATTAATACCTTATCTGTTTCAACTAGTGTTCTACATGCAGTGAATAAGGTGAATCTTAAACAGTAAAGACTTTATTCACTGGCAAATCACGTATTCTGGTTTTGCTAGCATGGTAAATCGCATTAGTAATGCTTGGTGCTACAGGTGGTACACCTGGCTCGCCAATTCCTCCTGGTGGTGCATCAGACTTAACAATATGCACATGCATTTCGGGCACTTGGTTCATACGTGTTACGGGGTAATCATGAAAGTTACTTTGTTGAACTTTGCCTTCATCTACTGTTATTTCGCCCATTAAGGCAATTGATAGACCAAATACCATAGCGCCTTCCATTTGCGCCTTAACTCTATCCGGAGTAACAACAATGCCGCAATCTACTGCAGTATGCATTTCAAGTACGGTAACTTTATTGTTAACCACTTCAACCTTAGTGGCTGCGGCAACAAAAGAGCCAAAACTGCGTAAGAAGCTTATACCCCAACCTTGGTTTTCAGGTAATTCTTGCTCAACGTTAGCTTTATCACTGATTAAATTGATGAGATCTTTCATACGCTTAGTATCAACAGGGTGATCCGTTAGCGATAAATTATAATTAGAGTACTTAAAACCGTTTTTATTCGGGTCCACATGACGGTCATCACCCAATAAATTGAGCCACATTTGTCTGGTAGGTAATTTTGCTTTTACCGCTAATTCGTCAACAAAAGAACCAAGAGCGAAGCCGTTATTGATGCAGGCAACTGAACGCACCCAACCAGGTCTGACAAAAGAGTCTACTGCATGTTTTTCAATACTTAAATTATTTAAAGCGAAAGGTATATCACCAAATCCAAGGGCGAGTTGATCATCACTCGGCATTTTGGCTTCAGGGTTCCACAGCCAGCCAATTGGCGGGTAAGCGTTGCGACTTACCCAATAGTCAGCACTACCATTACCGGTTAATTCGGCTTTACAATAATTGGCTGAAATAGAATGGTAGAATCCATGTTGAATATCATCTTCGCGACTCCAGATAACTTTGACAGGTCGCTTACTCGCTCTGGCTAATTCAACCGCTTCAATAATAAAATCGGCTTTTGATTTACGTCCAAAAGCGCCACCCATGAGTGTGACATTTAGCTCTATATTATCGTGTTCATCCTTACCTAAGCCTAACTCTGTCGCCACGTTGCTTTTAGCCCATTGTGGGTTTTGTGTTCCTGCCCAAATAGTACACTTTTTACCTTTCACTATTGCGGTTGCAGCAGGGGTTTCCATTGGCGCGTGATGTATATATGGGACAGTGTAGGTTGCTTCTACGGTATTTTCATCAAGATATTTATGGTTATAAATATCTCCTTTTTTGGCAACCATTTCACCTTGTTGGTTTACTTGTTTTGCGAGCTGTTTGATAAACTTGGCGCTATTGTGAGACGCCTTGTCACCATGTTGCCATTTGATTTTGAGTTTCTTACGTCCTTCAATCGCTGCCCACGTATTATCGGCAAGCACGGCAACACCTGATAATGGGTTAGTGGTAACAGGAATACCACGCGGTTTTAACGCAATAACGTCAACCACACCTTTTATTTTTAATGTCTCACTGGCATCAAAGGATACCAGACTACCACCAACTACTGGCGGTCTTACGATAGTTGCAATAAGCATGTCAGGTAGTTGAATGTCTTGCGCGTATTGCGCTTTACCGGCAACAATATTATCTAAATCGACCAGCTTGACATCTTTACCGATGAGAGAGAAATCAGCGCTGTTTTTTAATTTTACTTTGCTGCTATCAGGTGGGGTAAGTTTAGCGGCGTGACTGGCAAGTTCACCAAAGCTAATTTTTTCACCCGTAGCGGTATGAACAACAAAATGTTTTTCTGCTTTGACACTGTTGCGTTGTACTTGCCAAATATTAGCCGCAGCTTGCTCCAACATGTCACGGGCGACAGCGCCTATTTGGCGAATACTGGTGAAATGACTACGAATTGAAGCGGAGCCTGCTGTGCCCTGAGAGCCGTATTTTGCATCAGCTTTAGCTTGAACAACAGTTACCTTTTGCCAATCGGCTTCTAACTCTTCAGCGATAATTTGCGGCACACTGGTGCGGATGCCTTGTCCCATTTCACTGCGATGACAAACTAGCGTCACCATAGAGTCGCTGGCAATACTCACAAAGAAGTTTAATTCATGACTGAGTGCTGCAGTAGAAGACTTCACTTGCGCTGTAGCCAGAGGTAAATTCATGCCTAAAACAAAGGTACCACTTGTGATCCCCGCAACTTTTAGGAAACCACGACGACTTACGTTTTCAATAGCATTCATGGTTATGCTCCTTGCTTGCTGGCATCAAAAATCTCTACACCGTTTTTATTGACGGGGGAGTGACTCGCAGATAAATCACTGTTGGGTGAATGCGCTGCAGCTGATTTAATCGCGGCTTTAATGCGTTGATAGGTACCACATCGACAAATATTACCTTGCATGTGTTCAATTATTTGCTCATCGGTTGGTTGAGGCGTTGCTTTTAATAATGCTGCTGCACTCATCATTTGACCACTTTGGCAATAGCCACATTGTGGTACTTTAAATTCACGCCAAGCAACTTGCACAGCACTTTCACCTAATCTTCCTGTGCTATCAGCTAAGCCTTCAATGGTGGTAATTGCTTGTTCAGCAACAGCAGATACCGGCGTTATACAAGAACGTATAGCGGTGCCATTGAGATGAACGGTACAAGCGCCACATTGTCCTGCACCGCAGCCAAATTTAGTGCCAGTGAGTTTTAGCTCATCACGCAGGGCATAAAGCAGTGGCATTTGCGGATCAACATCAAGTTCAACGGGCTTATTGTTTAAGGTTATTTTGATCATACTGGCTCCAGGGTTTGACAGTGTGAAGTTGTTTCATTTTTTAAATTATTGTTCCATAAAAAGTTATATAACTTTATAGAGAGCTTTGTTGATTATCTTGCAAAGCGTATTCTAAATGTTGTCTTACTCGCTCTAAATCAGAGAAGGTATCAATATCGATTTTTGCGTCTTCACAGGTGATAGCATCTGCCTTTTTTGCATGTTGCAGTAATAATTTACCTGCACCTTTATCACCTTGTATTTTTACTAGTAGTGGAAAGTATTTTTCCGGAAAAATAGCCGGTGCCATCAATTGGCCCTCACATAAAGTGGCAATTATTTTGTTAGGCTGCTCTTTGCTGGCACTGAGTAACTCTTGGTAATGCTCAGTGGTGATTAAAGCTTGATCTGCTAAAGCAACGAGCACATGGCTACTCGTTGCTTTAATTGAGTGCACTGACTCCGCTAAGGTATGTCCCATTCCTTCTGCCCAATGCTGGCTTGCAATCACCGAAATATCTTGAGGTAATACTGTCTGAATTGCGTTTTTATTGGCGCCAAGCGTAACAAAAAAATTATGAACGTATGCGTTTTTAAGTAATGGTTGTAGTTTATCAATACTATGAACAATCAGCGGTTTGTCATTAATTCGAGCAAGCTGTTTAATTGTCGCACAACCTATTTTATTGGGAGATGACGATTGAAAGCGCTGACCTTTGCCTGCTGCTAGCAGAATAATATTAACCTGCATGGCTAATTACCTGTTTAATATTGTTGGTTATCTGGCTTTGGAAGTAACCCAAAGAGTTACCGGAAGCTTGTTCTAGGGTAGCATGTGCTTGCGATAATATAGCTAGGGCAATAGATTCAGGTAGATCGCCGCCAAGGTCAAAACCAATGGGATTAGCGAGCTTGTTGGCTAATTTATTAGGTAAGTCTGTTGAATTTAACTGTGCTTTTTTCAACACTTTTTCTGTTCGATGTTGAGGCCCCAATAACCCTATATAACTCGCGGCAGCTAAATTTTCTTGGTTTTTCACTAACTGTAAGGCATGGGCATCGAGGGATACATTATGGTGCATTATTACGATGGCATCGGCTTTGGGTAAAACTAAATTTTTCTCCAAGCTCGTGTAATCTTGGTTGATGACTATATCGGCTTCTTTAAAATAGGCCGCTCTTGCATAGGCCGTTCTGCAATCGATTAAACAAATAAACCAACCTAGGGTCTGTGCTATTTTAACGAGCGGTTGTGCATCAACGCCACCACCAAAGATAACTAAAGCGGGGGATGGTTTAATGGTAATTAAAGGTTCGAGTGAGCTAACGGATTTTGATAGCACCTGATTATTACTCACCGAGGTATTTTGTGTATTGAGGGTATCAATATGGTAAAAACAAGCATTACGGTTATCAAGTTGACTTTTTAAGGTCAATAAATCGAGGTAATTATTATCGTGATTGATGGGCTGTAGTAATACTTTCACTAAACCACCACAACCTATGCCAAGCTGCCAGGCTATATCACTGTCATCTTGCATATCGTAACAAACAGTAATATTACTGTTTTGATGCCAACACTTTTGTGCTTGGCGCATTAAATCAGCTTCAAGACAACCACCGCTTAATAAACCATAGCTCTTACCTAAGCTATTAATAAGCATCATAGCGCCAGATTTACGATATGAAGATCTTTGTGTTTCAATGATGCTGGCAAGAACCCATTGACATGAGTCTTTGTCGGGAAACCAGCTAGCTAATAATGCGGCAAGGCGATTACTCATTTATTATTTGTACACTTAAATAAAGATTAAGATAACATAAATGAGAAAGTCGCCAAATTAAAGTCTTGGGGTTAATTAAAATGTAAGTAATTAATTAGCGTAATTACTCAGCTGAAGTAGTTTGATTGTTAATTGCTATTTTTGGCTGCCATTCTAACCAGTCTTCATCGACGTCTTGATGCAAAATAAAACTTGCCGGTAGGGACTTCGTTTCATCATTTTGCTCTTTATCATTATTTTCATCAATGTCAGGTGTTGCAAAGGCAATACCACCCGCAATTAGGGTTTCTATCGATTCAGAATCAATATTAATACCAGAGAAAATACTGGCTTCTATATTAATACCACTGGTATTCCAAAACTGACTATTCCCATTAACAAGCGGCGCATAACGTTTGGCGATATTGATAAAAATATTTACTTGATCGGCCGTAGCAGATAAATCAATACCAATGACTTTACCGACTTTAATTTGGCGATATAACACAGGATTACCCACGCGAACCGAGCCAAGTCGAGCTGTAGTCAATTTGATATTTAAGCCATAACTCAGTTGTTCAACGGTCGGGGCCAACTCAAGAGCTTCAAATTCATTCTTCAGCTTAGCTTCTACATTATGTGACGGTAACAAACCAATAAAGGCACCGTCAAGTAAGGCGGCAACATTCTTCGAGCCTACTAGTCCAATTTGAGGTTCAATTTTCCAAAATTTTGTTCCTTTGCGAGCAAATTGGCTACCTGAATCATTTAGTAGTACTAAAGCGGTTACGCCAACTTTGTCTGCAGTAAATATTAAGCGCTCAATTGTGCCTAAGGTTTGCTCTTGGTATATAACTTTTGTATTTACTTTTAAGCCAGAAATATCATTAAAATGGATGCTAATTGTTTGTCCAGCATCTTTGGCATGCTCTTCATGTTTAAATAAAGTGAAGTTTGACAATTCTTCAACTTGGGTATTAGTTATTAGTGAAGTTGGCAGTAATACTTCTGGGTTATAAAAGCTTATTCCGCCGCGTAAAATGGCATCAATTGATTCAGTTTTTACTACAAAGTCACTTAAACCACCGGAAATAGTCATACCGCCAGCATTATAAAAACGGCTGGTACTTTTTAATAAACCTCGGTGTTCTTCATCAATTGTTATGTTGACTTTAATCTCGTCATCAATTTTATTTAGGCTGACATTGTCTACTTGACCAATAGTTATTCCACGATAGCTAATTGCACTACCAGGCGTCGCCACATTGGCGTGATCGGTGGATAAGGAAAGCTGTAAGCCGGGTGAACTTGCTAGTTTTACTGGCGGTTGGCTAAACAAAGTGAACTGATTTTTAGCTTTACCTTGACCAAGATTAAAGGTGATGTAGGTGCCACCGAATAAAGCATCGGTATCACTAGCACCAGAAAGACTTAAGTTTGGTTTAACTATATAGAATTGTGTGTCGGCTTTTAATATATGTTCATACTCAGGTAATAACCCTAGCTGTAGTTGTTGTTTATTACCTTGAATCTTAGTTTGATGAATTGCGCCAATTTCTATGCCGCGATATAAAAGCCGAGTATCAGAACTTATGTGCTCGCTAGCCATATAATTTAATGTAAAGCTTATATTTTGTTCGGCGAGTTTGTTATTGGCATAGAGTGAGAAACTATCACCATTTTTGACCAACTTTTTTTGTGACTCTTGTGTACTATTTTGGCTAGTAAAAGCAATACCACCCGTTAATATACTCTGTAATGACTGTGCTTGAATATCGACTCCCAGTAAATTGGCAGATATTTTAACGCCAGAATTATTGTAAAAACGACTGCTATGATTCACATAATGGCTGAATTTTGGTTGGACATGGATATGAATTAAGTGACGTTCTGGCGCAGTGGTTTCAATGGCTTGTATATTACCAACCACTTGTTGTTTGTAATATACATTACTACCAATTTGCAATGAACTACGGTCACTACTTGTTAACATTAAGTGCAAGCCCGGCTCTGTGTATTTATACGGAGGTTTACTGCTAAATACATTAAATTTGTTACTTGGGTTACCAGCTAAAGAGGGCCTGATGCTTAGGTAGTTTCCCGTTAATAAGGTCTTAGCATTTGTTAAACCTGCCAAGCTAATTTGAGGTGCAACAATATAAAACTGCGATTGATCCGTTAAGTAAGGTACTACGCGAGGGTTAACTTTAGCCGTTGCGGTAATCTTTCGACTTACAGGGTCTATTTTACTGAATGATTCAATAACGCCTATGGTTAGGCCTTGGAATAAAATGGCAGCATTATGATCTATGCCTGAATTCCACTCTAACGTTAATTCAACTTCATGGCCCATTTCAGCTGATTGAAAGTCAGCATGTAAGGGAAAAGTTTGACCATTTTTAGCGGGCGCTAACTCTGTTTGATAACTTAAGTTATCAACGGATATTCCGCCAGCCATAATAGAGGCTAACGACTCGGTATTAACCTTTACGCCACCAGTGAGTGACGCGGTAACTTGTACACCGCTGGTATTATAAAATAAGGAGTTCTCTTTTACTAAGTGCGCGAATTCGGGTTTAATGTAAATATTAATGCCAATTTTTTTACTGCTTTCTTTGTAGTGATAACCCGTAACATGTCCAATGGGAATTTGCTTGAAACTAATGGGTGAATTTTCACTGATAGAGCCCAATACATCGGTATGCAGGGTAAGGTGTAAGCCTGGGGTCGACATATCTAAGGTCGGCGCTTCAGTTAACGCGACGAAATGATCTTGGCTGTCTGCTTCTTGATTTGTATCTGGCATTATCGTGATATAACTACCCGAAATCAGCGTATCTAGCCCAGAAACCCCTTGCAGTGATATATCAGCACTGACTAACCAAAAACGCGTGTTTTCAGTAAGGTAGTCGGTAAAGTTTTTAGAAATTTCTACTTCGGCAATAACGCGTTGTAAATCTGCTGACGGTACCACTTTTTTTACTAAGCCAGTCACTAAACCTTTATAACGAATTTCTGTTTTATTGGGTATTATGCCTGAGCCATTATCAAACTCTATCGTGATAAAAGTCCCTTGTTCAGAAACTACCTTTGCGGTGAGCCATAAGCCGAAAATTAAGGCGATAAAGGGCACAAACCAAATAATAGATATGCCCTGTCGAGGCACAACTTCTGCATGAATATTGTCATTGTTATTATGCTCAGAGGCAGCAAAGTCTTTTTTATCGGTCATTTCTATCCCTTTTTTTCTGGTAAAGTGCCTGGTATATCGTCTGGCGAATCTATTGATAATAATGGCGTTTGTCTTGCTGTTTTACTATCCGCTTTTTTATCCCATAACAAACGCGGATCAAAACTATTAGCAGCAAACATGGTAAAAATTACCGTAATGGTAAAATAATTGATAGCAGGACCTGCTGCTACGGAAGTAACAAAGCCAAGTTCAACCACAGTAACCATTAAAGCTACAACGAATACATCTAGCATTGACCATGGCCCTAATACCTCAAGCGCGTGGTAAAATTTGCTATGTTTGTCGGGCTTTAAACGAATTCCAGTATGTACTTTATAAACTAACACAAATAAGCCGATAATCTTTAATAAAGGCACTATGATACTGGCAGTAAAGATAATCACAGCTATTGGGTACAAACCATGATCAATAAACTCGCCGATACCCGACAAAATGGTTGCCTCATCACCAATACCCAATTGATAAACAATCATTATTGGATAAAGATTAGCAGGAATAAAAGCTAATAAGGCAGCCAAATTCCACGCCAAGGTGTATTGTAAACTGTTGCGCTTACGTTGATAAAATAGACCATTACAGCGGCTACATTGCTGGGGCTCTGCTTTTAAACGATTAAGCTTATGACATTTAGGGCATAAAGTTAGGTCAAGTTGCTTAGCTGTTCTCATCTTGTACCTCATCTTGTACCTCATCTTTTGTAAAAGCTTTTTCTAGCTTGTCCCAAATATAGTCTTGATCTAGGGCTACAGCCGACATAGTAGAGCAAATTAACCAAAGAATAAAAGCGAGTAAGCCAAGGTTAACTGATAGCTCAGTATCATCAATTAATTTATACATAGACACGACAATACCCAGCATAAAGACATTGAGCATCGCCCAGTTATCAAGGTGATGATAAGCACGAAAGAAGTTTAATAAGGAGGGTTTTAACTTGTTGAATTTAAAACTATAGGAAATATAAAGTGCGCCGGTTAAACGTACAATGGGTACAGCAATAGCGAATAGAAAGACCAAGCAGGCAATCATAAAAAAACCGCGGTCAATCAACACTAAAATACAATCAAATAAAGAAGCTTGATGAAATTGTCCTGCCAAGGTTACACCCATAATAGGCAGTAAAATAGCGGGTAACATTAACAGTAAGCCAGCAAGAGACCAGTTAAAGCTACGCTCAATAGAATCGACTTTTCGTTCTATCAAGGTGCTGCCACAACGATTGCACTTGGCAAGTTGCCCTTGTTTCAATTGTGGCTTGTCATATAGCGCATCACATTGCTGACAAGCGACTAATAATGAGGTGTTAGTATTGTTGTTCATTTCGCTGCTAGTTATCCATCCACTTATTTGATTATGTCAAAATATAATGAAAAAAAAGCAGCGATAAACGCTGCTTTTTTAGAAACTTGTTAATGAAGCAACCAAGCCATTATTATTTTAATGACGTGATGTATTGAGAAACCGCTTCAATATCAGCATCTGACAATTTAATCGCGATATTACGCATAATACCACTGTTGTCATTACCACGACTTCCATCACGGAAGCTAGCAAGTTGCTTTTTCAAATAATCTTTACTTTGACCAGTAAGGCTTGGGAAACCAGCTTGTTTCATACCTTTACCCGTTACGCCATGACAAGCAATACATGCTGTAATGCCTTTAGCTGCATCGCCGCCTAAGTATAACTTATGGCCCGCTGAATTTGACTCACCAGTACCCGCTTTAGTGTTTTGTACTGCAAAGTATGCAGCTAAGTCATCCATGTCTTCTTGAGAAAGACCTGCAACCATACCGGCCATTATTGGATCGTTACGATTACCTGATTTGAAATCAGCTAATTGCTTAGCAATATAGTTAGCACTTTGACCAGCAAGACTTGGGTACGTAGGTACTAAGCTGTTACCGTCAGCGCCGTGACAAGCTGCACACGCAGCTGATTTGTTTTGACCTGCGGCTACATTACCTGCGTAAATTGCTGCTGCTGGTGTAGAAGAAACGATTTCAACGTTCCCTGCTGCAGGAGCCGCTGCTGGTGCTGCACCTGTGCTTGTATCTGCACTTGATGATGCTGCCGCTTGCTCGTTTGCACTAGGTAAACTTGAGAAGTGAGCCGCTAAATCAGCCATATCTGCATCAGATAGGTTAGCTGCCATCGGTGCCATCATGGCATCGGTACGAGCGCCTGATTTAAAATCTTTTAATTGCTTGATGATATAAGCGTCATTTTGACCGGCAATGTTAGGAAACATAGGACTTCCACTAACACCTGTAGGACCGTGACAAGCGCTACAAGCACCTGCTTTTTCTTTGCCTGCGTTAGCATCTGCGGCTTGTACAGCACTTACTGAACTTAAAGCTACAAATAGCGAAAAGATAATTTTTTTCATTGAGTTGCTCTCTGCTTGTCATTAATTACCTAGCTATTTGAAAAAAATATTAGCTATCTAATTAAGAAATGATAAAAAAGTATGATGGATGTGTCGGCATTTTACACGAATATTTGTCTTGTGTAATAGTGGATAAGCAATAATTGAGCAAAAAAAACTATAATTTCACAGTTTTATGCATTTTTTTAATAATAAAAGCGAAAGAAAAACGCTATAATGGCGAAAATTTTTAACGAGTGAAGCCCTTGTCTTCTACAAAGATACATTTAACTAAAGCCGCCTTTACCATAAGCGCCCCAGATATCCGCCGTTTACCAGCTGATTCTGGTATTGAAGTTGCTTTTGCAGGGCGCTCTAATGCAGGTAAATCAAGCGCTTTGAATACGCTAACCAATCAACGTGGTTTGGCGCGCATTAGTAAAACTCCAGGTCGAACTCAGCTCATCAACGTATTTGAAGTAGCAGAGAATCGACGCCTTATCGATTTACCCGGTTATGGTTTTGCTCAAGTGCCATTGGCAATGAAGAAAAAGTGGCAAAAAGCGTTGGGTGAATATTTAGAAAAACGCCAGTGTCTGAAAGGATTAGTGGTATTGATGGATATTCGTCATCCTTTAAAAGACTTAGACATGGATTTAATACAGTGGGCCGCAGACAGTGATTTACCTGTTTTAGCCTTATTAACTAAGTGTGACAAGCTCTCGCAAGGTAAACGTAGTTCTGAAGTATTAGCGGTGAAAAAAGCATTATCATCATTAAATGCTGATATTCAAGTGCAGGCTTTTTCATCACTCAAATATACGGGCAAAGAACAAGCTGATGCCATTATTTGTCAGTGGCTTGAACAAGAAGCACAAGAATATGAATTACCTGAAGAAGATGATTTTGATGATTCAGATGAATTTACTGAAGAAGAGTAATATCGTCATAAAGTGAGATGAACATTAAGTTTGAACATCACACTATTACAAGAAGGAGAAAGCAACACGCTATTCTCCTTTTTTTGTGCCTGCTCCCTAGGTAACTATTAAAACTAGCCAAGCTTTTTGAACTGTAATTCCACCAATCTTTGATACAACTCGCAGTTTTGCAATAGCGACTGGTGATCGCCCATATCGATTATTCGACCTTGTTCTAACACTGCAATCTTATCCGCGTGTTGAATTGTCGATAGTCGGTGGGCAATGATAATTGTTGTGCGACCACGCATTAACTCTTCTAATGCTTGTTGCACGTGCTGTTCGCTTTCACTATCAAGGGCACTGGTCGCCTCATCTAATAGCAAAATATGTGGGTCTTTTAATATTGCACGTGCAATAGCAATACGTTGGCGTTGACCGCCCGATAAGCGCACACCACGTTCACCTAAAAAGCTGTTATAACCTTCAGGTAAGTTGACAATAAACTCATGAGCATGGGCTTTTTTAGCTGCTGAAATAACTTCTTCATCACTAGCCTCAGGTTTGCCGTAACGAATATTATGAAAAACGTCACTACTAAATAGAGCGGGTTGTTGCGGTACTAAAGCCATTTGTTGACGAAGATCTTTCGGATCAAGCTGTCTTATATCGGTACCACCTAAGGTAATACGACCAACTTGTGGGTCATAAAAACGCTGTAATAATTCAAATAGTGTCGTTTTCCCAGCGCCAGACGGACCCACTAGCGCTAATACTTTACCTTGTTGAGCGGTTAAGTTCAGTGCTTGCGTTGCGGCTTGATCGGGTCGAGAAGGGTAATTAAAACTGACTGCTTCAAAAACAATTTGCGCGTTGAGATCTTTCGCTGAAATAGCATTTTCAACAGGAGGAAGAATATGGCTTTCAACCTGTAATATCTCTATTAATCTTTCGGTAGCACCCGCAGCACGTTGTAACTCGCCTAATACTTCTGAAATCGTGGCTAACGAAGAAGCGACCAAAATGGCATAAAAGACAAAAGCACCTAAATCACCACCGCTCATCTTACCTTGAATGACATCGCTACCACCGACCCATAACATGCCAGTAATTGCACCAAAAACAATGATAATAACGCCAGCAATTAATGTGGCACGCTGCTTTATACGGTTGCGACCAATGTTAAATGACTTTTCAACTTCCTTGCCAAAGGAGCGTCTTTCATGCTGTTCGTGGGTATAACTTTGTACTGTTTTAATATGCTCAATTGCCTCACCAGCATAACTACCAACATCGGCCATTGAATCTTGGCTTTTACGCGATAATTTTCTGACTTTACGACCATAAAACAATATCGGTACTAAAATAAAAGGTACCGACAGCAAAACAATAAAAGTTAATTTGATATTGGTAGCAAATAGCATAACTAAAGCACCTAATAGCATGAGTACACTACGGATGGCCATAGAAAACGAAGAACCAATAATGCTTTGTAGTAAGGTAGTATCGGTGGTAATTCGCGACATAATATCGCCGCTGCCGTTAGTCTCGAAATAGCTGGGATGTAAGGTGATGACATGATTAAAAACGGCCAAGCGGATATCAGCGCTTACTCGTTCACCTAACCAAGAAACCAAGTAGAAACGGAAAAATGTCCCCCCAGCAATTAACACCGTAATAGCCAATATAAATAGTACTGCTTGCTGTAATTGCTCTATAGATTGTTGAGCAAAGCCCTCATCAATGAGCATTCTCACGCCTTGACCAACAGATAGCATCACACCTGCGGTAAAAATAAGGGCAATAAAGGCGGCTAATACCTGACTTTTATAAGGGCGAATAAACTGAATGAGCTCAAGAAGAATGGAGATCTTTTTCTTTTCAGCAGTATCAATTGAAGCATTCTCTGCTAGATCACTTGCAGCAGGTTGGTCAGACATAAAATCTCAGAGTCTATTACTAGCCATTAAGTATATTAGCGACTAGTGAATGAATTATTGAGCAATAGTTTACGCTTTCCATAGGTGTTGAACTAGGAAGTTTTACTGAAATATGAAGTAAGTTTGTAAGAGGAAGTAATAACGACTGTGTGGGCATTGATGTTTTTATAGATAAAAAAAAGCCGATGGTATTTTCAAAACTAATAAGTAGTTGTGAATTGCATCGGCAAAGCTTATGGGGAAGCTACAAAAAAATTATTACAATAAGTGTTCGCTTAAGAACAAGGTAATTATAGAGCAACAACTCTACACAAGTAAAGTCATTTATAGAGTAATTACTCTTTTTCTTTGATTTAGATCATTATTGAGCGATTTGTTCATAAAATAATCGCATGTAGATTGTAAAAAATGGGGCTAATTACGATATAGGTCTACAAAACTAAGTAATGTCAGTAGTAAAACCATCACTTTTATACGCATAGTTAACTTGATTTCAGTTTCAACTACGACTGTTTTTAAATGGTTTGAATAACCTGGCTTTAACTGAGCGCCAATGTGTTTTCGGTATTTTAGGTGCTAATGATAATAAATGTTGATAATCATCTTCTGTTGGAGTTACTTCACCGCCATGGGCAAGAATAATACTCTGTGGTTTTAATTCGATGATTTTATGGAGCGAAGCTCGATAACGATTAGGGTAAAAAATAGGGAAGGGCGGGATGAATTTATTCTTTACCTTAACTATTAAATCAGCAACATATACTTTATTACTGGGTAGGTGGTGTAAGGATAAGTCCCTATCTGTATGACCTTGAGTCGCTAGGGCAACCCATTCAGAAAAACCGGGTATTTGCTCATTATCATTAAGCTTATAATCGGCGGTTAACTGACTAGAGTACCAGAAGTTCATGCGTGGTTTTTTCATGCGTTTTGCTACCCATTTAGCTAATAGTATGTCGGTAAGGTGCATGAGGCGACCGTCTATGCCTGAGTACCATTGACCACTGACATTAGCGGTAGCAACTTTACAGCCAGTGAGTTTTCGAAGCTTATCGGCGGCACCTGCATGATCAGGGTGCATGTGTGTTACCACGACTAAGGTTAAATCATTGAAAGAGCGTTGTAAGGTTTTGGTAATAAAATGCTTGAGCATTAAAATATCTGAGCGACAGCACCCATCAAGCAATAGTAACTTATCAGGATACTCTGCGAGCAAAATTGTTTGGATATGGCCATCTATGTGATGTAATTTCATAATGATAAAACAGTTTGCTCATAATTTAATTGTCGCTTTACACTGTAAAAGAAAAACCATCAGCCTGCACTCTATTTACTTATCTTAAAAAACATACTGACTATGACCAACGGTTATGTCACGGCACAATGGGTATATGTAGAATTTTCTTTTGAATCGATTTAAACAAAACAGCCAAACGCTGTTTGAATCAAAGAAAAATTTGAAAATGTTGTTCATCATAACCCTAAGGTCTCAAGCTTTAGACAATCATTTAATCATAGTCATTCTATGGTTTTATTATTTAACGCCAGCTCTTCAGTTTCCCTAAATTGATTAGTCTTAACTCAAAAAAGCAAAAAAATTACTAGGAATAAATCTATATGTTCAAAGCTATGCTTAAATTATTGTTTCCCAGTATAAAAAATAATAAGAAACCGAATTATTTTTATTATGAAAAAGATAAAAATACTGAAGAAGAAACGCAGCAACAAGCGTTGGAAAAGGTTCAAAGAGCGGGTCCTGTAAAGCTACTACGTCTGGCAAGTGTTGAAGAAACACATTGCCAAGAATTCTATGATTTTTTATTTGGGCAGTCCCCAGCGACAACACAACGCGATGAGCTATCACATTATGTTGCTGACAAAATTGAAGCCGTGTTGAGAAAACCTAATACTATAATAGAAGCAATGCCAGTATTACCTGCCTCACTGAGTAAGGTAATGGATCAGCTAAGTGACAATAACTTTGATACTCAAGAGTTGATTAATTTGATTCAGCAAGAGCCCTCAATTGCCGCTAAAGTGATTGAGTTAGCTAACTCCTCTTTTTACAACCGCACAAATAAAGAAGTTTCTGATCTTAAATCCGCTTTTATGTTACTGGGCAGTAATGGACTTATGGAAGGTGTGATCAATGGCTTTGTCAGTAAAATGACACCTCAAGCACAAATTTACTTTAAACAATATGGTAATAAAATTTGGCAACACAGTTTTGGTACGGGTGTTATTGCTAAAGCATTAATAAAGGCTTCCCCTTATAAAGCAGAGGCAGCACAAGGTTATCTTATTGGCTTGATTTGCAACTTAGGCGATATGATTATTTATCAATTATTGATGGAAGCTTTTTCTTTTATCCATCCAGATTGTCAGCCTAACTCATATGCTTTTAAAGAATTAATGCAACAAAAATCAAAAAAACTAACCTATCACATTGCTAAACATTGGCAATTCCCTCAGTCAATTTTAGATGCATTGGCATTACAAGTTAAAGTGACTAATGCCTCAATGTTAGCTGGCGTTTTTAGTAAACGGCCTATAGCTTGTTTTGTCTATGAGGCTAATATAATTAGTGAGCTAATTATGATGCTTGAGCACAATGATAAAACCGAAGGCGAGATAAAAGAATCGGTAGAAATATTACTCTACAGTAACGAAGCGAAACAATATGTTGAGCGCTTATTGGTAGATAGAGTTAACAACTAGTACAGTTACTTCCTATTATTTGATTAAAATTTAAGGATAGTATTTAACAGCAAAGACAGAAGCTAACAAGTGATAAGAGGTCACTGTAAGGAGCCACTTTCATGATCTTGTGGTTAATGTGAAGTCCTTTACGACTAATGAAATCATAACGGACAATATGCATTAAATAACCATCCGCATGTTCTTTGCGGATGGCTTTTTAAAAGAGCTAACTATGTACTTTCTGCAAGGCTTCGTCAGAGACTTGTATCTCATCAAGCATAAGCTTATCTCTTTTTTCTGCGAGTAATAAATAGAAACTAGGTAAAATAAATAAGGTAAATATTGTGCCGATAAACATGCCTGCCACTAAGATAATACCAATACTATTACGCGCTTCAGCACCAGCACCTGTCACTAATACTAACGGGAAATGTCCCAATATAGTGGCTGCTGTGGTCATCAAAATAGGACGTAAACGTGTGGTTGCCGCTTCAGTGACTGCCGCGAGTTTATTAGCGCCAAGTTCTTGTGCATGATTAGCAAATTCAACGATCAATATGCCATTCTTAGCAATTAAACCTATTAAGGTGATTAACCCTATTTGCGAGTAAATATTAATAGTGGTTAATTCAATATAAGGGATGAGTAGGGCACCTGATAAAGCTAATGGTACACAGCCAAGTAATACGACTAACGGGTCTCTAAAGCTATTAAATTGTATCGATAATACCAGAAATACAATCAATAAAGAAATACCCAATACCATAACTAAGGTATTACCTTCTTTGCGTAATTGTCTTGATTCTCCAGCATAATCAATTGAATACCCTAAAGGTAATATTTCTTTAGCTGCATCTTCAATAGCGGATAAAGCCGCTTCTTTATTTGAACCTGGCGCAACACCGCCGTAGATTCTAAAAGACGCTTGTTGAGCAAAAGTGCCCAGCTGCCTAGGTACGGTTTTCCATTTTAAATCTGCGACCGCTGAAACGGGTAATAACTCACCAGTAGGCAATTTAATATCCAATGATAAAATTGCTTCTGTTTTACTCCGCACCTCATCATTAACAATAGGGATCACTCGATAAGCTTTACCATTAGCATCAAAACGATTAACAAAATTGCTCGACAATAAAATACCCAATTGTTCACTAACTTCGCCGACATTCATGCCTAAATCGGCTATTTTCTCACGATTTAATTGTAACTCTACTTGCGGTAAATCTATTTTCAAATCGGTATCAGCAAACAGGAATTTACCACTGGAAAAGGCAGCACCAACAAGTTGATCCGCATATTGCTTCATTTCGCTATACGGAGCAGTTGCTTTAACAATCATTTCTATTTCAAATTGACCCGAACTCGGTAATGAAGAGGGCAAAATAGGAAACATGTTAAGTCCTGGGATCTGCGATAATTTACCATAAATTTGGGGTACCAGTGATTGTGCACTATAGTCACGCTTATCAGCATTAACTAACTCTAAACCGCCAAATCCACCGCCACCAAAAATTATTTGCCAAATTTTCTTACCCCCTTCAATCTCTTGTAAACTTTCAACAACGGGGTTCATTTGCGCAACGTTATATGCCATTGACGCATCAGGAGGTGATTGAATGACAAACATAACGGTGGCTTGATCTTCTATTGGCGCCAATTCTTTTTTTGAATAAAGGTAGAAAGGTACGGTGAGCAGGGAAACGACTAGCGCGATTAAAAATACTTGCCCCTGCCACTTAAATATATGGGTTAACAATTGTCCATATCTTCGTTGTAACCTTTCAAAAAGATGGTTTACTTTAGTGGTTAACCAACTTTCCTCACCACCTTTGGGGGACACATAAGCGCTCATGATGGGTGACAACGTAATCGCAACGATACCTGAAATGATGACGGCAATGGCTAGCGTAAAAGCAAACTCTTTGAATAATACGCCTGTTAACCCTGATAAAAAGCCAATAGGTGCGTAAACCGCTGCCAGAGTTAATGTCATTGAAATAATAGGCACAAGAAGTTGGCGGGAGCTAATGAGCGCAGCATCAAATTTCGACAAACCTTGGCGCATTAAACGTGCCACGTTTTCGACCACCACAATGGCATCATCTACCACTAAACCAACGGATAACACTATCGCTAATACGGTTAATAGGTTTAATGAAAAACCCATTATGCCCATAGCGGCAATCGCGCCTAAAATAGAAATTGGAATGGTAATTAAAGGCACTATGGCGCTTCTAAATGAACCCATAAGTAGCACAACAACTAAGCCAACTAAAATAACCGTTTCGGCGAGAGTGGTAAAAATTTCTTTTAATGCATCGCGCATGTATAGCGTGCCGTCATAGGCATAATCAATTGAAATGCCGTGGGGTAGCGTTTTGTTCAGCTCATCAACTTTTTCATATAACCTATCACCAATGGCTATCTCGTTAGCACCAGGTAAAGGCCAAATAGAAATATAAACAGCATCTTTATCGTTTAGCCTAGCGGTAACGCTGGTATCTTCTGCGGCTAGCTCAATTTTTGCGACATCTTTTAAATGAATAGTAGCGCCATCAACTTCACTAATGACAAGTTGTTGAAACTCTTCAACACTGCTGAGTTGTGTATTGGCAACAATATCAATTTTCTGACGACTATTTTCTACATAACCCATAGTGGCTATGGTGTTGTTTGTTGCTAAGGCTTGATAGACATCACTAGCGCTTAAGTTAAATATCTGTAGTGCCTGAGCATTTAGCCATACACGCATTGCTGGTGTTCTCGCACCTTCAATACCTACACGTTGTACGCCTTCAATGGCATTTAAAACTGGGTTTACTTGGCGAGTTAAATAGTCAGTAATACGTGATAAGTCATTACCATTGGCTTGCACATTTAAGTAAAAAACAGCAAAGGGTCTGTCGGCACGACTGACAGACACAACAGGGTCTTGGGCACCTTGTGGTAATTCGAAACGAATTTGTCCTAATCTTGCTGTTAATTCTGCTAGTGCTAGTGTTGAATTCTCATTTAACTTGAGCCATGCGGTTACTTTAGAGCTGCCAGAGGTACTTGTTGAATCTACGTATTCAACGCCAGGCACAGTCGCGGCCGCACGCTCAATGGGTTCAGTTATAAAGCCTTTTACTACGTCAGCCGAAGCGCCAATATAATAGGTTTCAATAACTAGTGAGGCACTGTCTATTTTGGGAAATTGCAGTACAGGAATTTTACTTGCTGACCAAATGCCGGCAATACAAATAATGATAGATAAGACAATCGCAACGACCGGTCGTCTTACAAATATGTCCATTACAGATGGTTTACTTTCTTGCATCATAATCCCTTAATCTTGCGCGCTTGCATCAGAAACTACTGCTTGAGTTGTTTCTTTGGTTACATCGGTCGCGGTTGCATCAGCAAGGTATACTTTCATGCCTGGAAATAATTTGAACGCGCCTTTATTAGCAATAAGTTGTCCTGCTTCGACACCAGCAAGGATCATAACCTGTTCACCTTGTCGTTCACCCAATTCAACGGCAACTTGTTTAGCGCGATAGCTACCTGCTTCATCAGCTTCTAAAACAAAGACATAATTACCTAATGCATCACGTTTTATCGCTAAATCAGGTACAACAGCAAGCGTTGCTTTATTCGCTATAGGCACAATCACCGACACCAAGGTATTTGGTTTTAATGCTAATGTTGCAGAGGGCAGTTGCGCGCGATATTTTAAATGACGTGAAAGGCGAGATAACTGTGGGTCGATAGCTATAATTTTTGCTTCAAACACTGAATCTTGACTGATAGGACTAATTTTTACCGTCGAAGATAAACCGAGTTCTTGGTAAAGTTGTGGCAAATTAAAGTCAATCCAAGTGAAATCATTAACCCCTACAAGCTCAAGTACTTGACTGTTCTTATCTAAATATTGTCCTACTTCTAAGGTATGAATGCCTACTTTAGCGGTAAATGGTGCGGTTAATGTTTTTTTATCTATAGCTGTGGCGATCACGGATATATTTGCTTTCGCTATTTGTACAGCAGCGCGAGCCTGATCTACTTGCTCTTCACTAATTCCGCGGTTTTTATGCAACTTTATATTACGATCTAACGTTTGTTGATTTAATGTCAATGTCGCTTTAGCGGCCATTAAACGAGCATCTTCGTCACGATGGTCTAACTCAAGTAGTAGTTGTCCTTTATTCACAACCTGACCAGAGGCTGCATTTAAACGGATAATTTCACCTGCTAGTTCATTATTGAGCATTAAAAACTTGAAGGCTTGTACTTCACCACTGACTTTAATACGTTTTTGGTAGCTAATATTAGCTACTTTCACTGCCGTGACTGTGGCTGCCATCTCAGGCATACTCGCTGCTTGCTCATTTGCCGCTTGTTGTAGCGATGTTTTGTAGCTATATAAGCCAAAAATCGTGCCAGCTAATATGATAATCACTAAAAGCCATTTAGTTATGTTCATGATTGTTCCTTTATCTTTTTATTCAAATACTTAAATTCTGTGTTTATCAGCTGCTTCGATGTGATTTTCTTGGTTGTAGCAAATCAATGCAGACTCTTTGTTTATTATCTAAGTGCTGCGTCTGCTAAGTGCAAACAAACTTTTTCAATATCATCATCTGAAATTTTTTGTTGCCAATCGTATGTGTTCACTAGACGTTTCATGGTGCGAATATGTGCATTATCAGCGGCTAGCACTAAGGTGTTTTTTTCATTCTCTTCATCATTGATTCCATCGATATTTTCATCAAGATCATTGTGCCAACATTGATGTAAGCGCACTGTTTGAAAGTAACCAACCGATAATGACCAAGTACCTAAATTTATTTCTTCAATATCTCGGCTGCCTGAGGTTAATTCACCAGAATCAGCAGCATTTTGCAAAAACTGTTGAAACATAGTTTGGCATCGTTCACCGCATGCGATCATTTGCGTTAACCAACGCTCTGAACATCGCTTCATCATTGCTTCGGTATTAACAATACTTTCAAGTTGATTATCAAAGTTATACATTTGAACTTTAGAAAAGTCTAACAAGCTTGTCGCTATAATACGCTCTGGTGTTGTTAAGGGTAATGCGAGTACTTTTTTGAAAACGGACTGTCGCTCTTGATACATGCGAGTAGCTAAGGCAATAAGTACATCTTCTTTACATTGCACAAACTTATAAACGGATCCCATGGACAGGCCCGCTAATTTGGCAATCGCTGACATAGAGAAGTCTAATAAACTACTCTCTTCTATTGCCTTAATCGCCGCGCATATAATTAATCTTTCTTGTTCTTCTGCACTAAATCGTGGAGCTGGAGCCATGTAAAACCTATGAGAAATGTTATTCGAATGTCGTTCAAATGTTATTTTAACTTACTTTTTGTTAAGTTCAAGTACAAAATTAAAGTGCATAGCTTAATTAGGGGCTTTCAGGGGGGATTGTTTGAATGGGACTAAGCATCATAGCTTAGTTAGCAGATGCTCTTTGACATAAAGGTGCTAAAGGGATCTTCTTGATAATTGCCAAAGGGCTGGCAAAAATGAAAACCAAGTTGTTGGTAGAGTTTTTGTGCGGGTAAAAAGGCGGCCATAGTGCCTGTTTCTAAACTCAGTTTTTGATAGCCACGATTAGTTGCTTGACTGATAATATATTCCACGAGCAATTTTGCCACGCCTTGACGTAAAAAGTCTGGTGAGGTTCGCATGGATTTAATTTCACCATGGGCATTATCTAACTCTTTTAAGGCACCACAACCTGCTAATGCATCATCTTTCCAAACACACCAAAAGCTGATGTTCTCTTGCGCTAATGCAGATAAATCGAGTGCATGTACACTTTCTTCTGGAGAGTGTAATAACATATCTTGATGATGTTGCTCTAACAATGCGATGACTGCAGGATGTGTTAGTGAACCAATACGAATTTCCATTTTTTCCTTTAGGGGCGAGTTATTTCATAAAAATGAGGGATGTATTATCAACTCATTGTGTTTTCGATGAAAAGCTCAGAAAGTAATTTAGGAACTAACTTTTCATTGTCGATAAATTGAATGCCAACGTTGACAGTACCGTTGTCATTACGACTATTACATACTCGAGCCGGTATTTGTACTTCACCATCAATAGGACTTCGTAAGCAGACAAAAATATCACGCTTATTAACCTTAGTGCTGGTACTTTTAGTCTTAAAAGTGAAACCACAGCCTTTAGCAGAAATATCACCAATAATACCGTTAATTTGAGTCTTTTTATTATCGCCAGAACTTTCCAACATGATTATTGCAGGCAGATGAATGCTTGTTCTTTGCTGTAGGCGTAGCTGACGATTTTCAATTTTATTTGGGTATTCGATAAAAATAAATTTTTCAGGGTATTGGGTAATGTTTTTAATGGAAGAACGAAAGGCAAAGCATTCTCCTTTATTGCCTTCCATTAAGTAGCGGACGATAAGAACATTACCCTCGATTAATACATCTTTATATTCGGAAGTGTTAGCCGACTTTGGGTATTTTAATATAATATACTTACCTAGCTCATACCCGATCAATGGTAATTTTAGCCGCAGCGAAACAGGGTTGTTAATTTGTAGATCTAAGCTCTTACCTGGTTGAAGCTCAAAGAGTTGCATACTCTGTTCAATGCTTATGTCTGCCATTGTTTCCTTTTATACACGGCTATTCATTATTGAATATAATATAAACAAAGTGTGCTAAAGGTACAATGGCTGATTGTAAGCTAAAGTTATAAGCTGATTACCTTTATTATGCTAAGCCTTGGCAGTTATGCTCATGTGGCCAAGAGCATAACTTAGGGGGAGGTATATATACTATAAAGTTATTTATTTTCGATTTTGTTTCTTGGTTTCTTTTAATAAGGCTTCTTCAAACTCTTCAGGAAATAATACCAAGCCTTGATTATCTTGATTCGGAAAAGTAACCAACGCTAGTTCATCATCTACTAAGCCAGTACTCCAGCGACTGTACCATTTGTCTAATGATATGGCTTCAGCTTTACATTCTTGCCATTCATCAGTTGCCCAGCGCTGTGCGAATTCTTCGTTTGGCCAAACAGGCACGCAATCTTCATCTTCGGTATTTAGCATTACACAACCATGCTCGTCAGCTAATATCCAAATTTCTTTGTTGCTAACGACTTGTTGGAGTAAGTAGCTTAAGCGCTTTTCTTCATCGTATTTTTCTATCGTATTGAGTTGTTCGCTGCTGATTGACATAGTTACCTAGAAAGTTTGTATATTTGTATAGATGAACAATATTTTACCGTGTTAGTGCTGAGCAAACAACTTGATTGAGTTTACAGATCGCATGTTAAATCCGTAGCTTAATTACTTTTTTGTTTTCTATTAGATCTAAACTATGGAAATTGGTGTGATGTGAGCAGTTTTTTATTGTAGGTGGGAAATTTAGGCAAAAAAAAACCGATAGCAAGGCTATCGGTGACTTAGCTATGAGGAAAGCTAAAATATTCAATTATTACAACAAGCGTCCGCATTAGGGAACGAAGAGAAGTATAGAGTAGATGCTCTATACTGGCAAGTTAAATTTGTAATTTTATTTCATATATGTTGCTTTATTACATTGAATCAAAGCTAAATAAATGTCTTTTAAGTATTTATTCCTGATTTATGACACCTTTGTTTTAGTTAGATCAATAAAAAGTCAGCAGTGTATTTGGTGATTTAGCACGCATACAGTAAACTATCGGCAATTATAGTTTTAATATTGCTTTAAGTGAAAATATCATGTCCCCCACAGATCAAAACTCTCAAGCCAGCGACTTATCTACAACCCCACAAACATCAGTCGAGGCAGACAATGAAAGCACGACGCATTTTGGCTATAAAACCATAGAAAAAGACGACAAAATTTCTATGGTTGCGGGGGTGTTTCACTCGGTGGCTAAGCAATACGATGTGATGAATGATTTAATGTCATTTGGTATTCATCGTTTGTGGAAACGTTTTACTATTGATGCAAGTGGTGTACGCCCAGGCAATAAGGTCTTGGATCTAGCCGGTGGTACGGGCGATTTAACGGCTAAATTTTCAAAGTTAGTAGGAAGAGAAGGCAAAGTTATTTTAGCTGACATTAACAGCTCAATGCTGAATGTCGGTCGTGATAAATTACGCGATAAAGGTTTAGTACAAAATATAGAATATGTACAAGCAAATGCTGAATATTTACCTTTTGAAGAAAATACTTTTGATATTGTCACCATCGCTTTTGGCTTACGTAATGTAACGGATAAAGATAAAGCCTTGCGCTCAATTTATTCAGTACTAAAACCTGGTGGGCGTTTACTGGTGTTAGAATTTTCAAAACCAGAACATGAGTTATTGAATAAAGCTTATGATTTCTATTCATTCAATATATTGCCTAAAATGGGCGAACTGGTAGCAAAAGACGGTGAAAGTTATCAATACTTAGCTGAGTCAATTCGGATGCACCCAGATCAAGAAACCTTGAAAGACATGATGGAAAAAGCTGGTTTTGAACAAACGAGCTTTAAAAACTTAACTGGTGGGGTAGTTGCCTTACACAAAGGTTATAAGTTTTAATCATGAAACCTTCTAATAACAAGGCTGTTACTTTATCAAGTAATCAACTAAGTACTCAATTTAGCACCAAGTTGAGTGACAGCTTATTATTACCACAAGTGGCAACGGCAACGCTTGAATTGATCATTAATAAGGCGTTAAGTTTAAATAATAAACCACTCTCTTTTACTGCGGTAGCCCACAAAACGTTAACGCTTGAGTTGTCAGAAATCTCATTTCCGCTATGTTTTACTATTGATAATACTGCTAGCCCAGTTGTGATTATTGTCAGATCTACGACTGAATATAGTGATTGCAGCATAAAAACGAGCGTTAGTACGCTTAAAAAATTAAAAGCTAATCAGTCTCTGACAGACCTAATTAAACAAGATGAGTTAGACGTTAGTGGTGATATCAAAATAGCACAACAATTTGCCAACATTGCACAATCACTTGAAATAGATTGGCAAACAGAGCTTGCTAAACACCTTGGTGATGTGCCAACTCATAAACTTTTACAGTTTGGTAATAAAATTACCAAATCGCTTGCGGCTACAGGTAAACAACTTGAAGCGGATATTAGCGAGTACCTTGTACATGAAAAACGTTTAGTGGTGACAAGTAGTCAAATAAATGCTTTTAATCAACAAACTAAAGACGTTGCGAGTAAGGTGGATAGCTTATCTGCGCGCATAGATAAACTCGCCGCCGATATAATAGGCAAGCAGTAAAAGTTAAGTTAACTAATACCACTAATAGCTCTACTAGCACTAATAATATATAGGAAATAATAACCGCCGTGAGTAGCCAACGTCTTTATCAAATAGTCAAAACTTTCTTGAATTTCGGTTTAGACGAAATGGTACCTGCGGATATGTTGCCTTGGTATGCTAACGTCGGCAGACACAGCTTATTTTGGTTGAGAAATAAGCATAAAGATAAAACCCCAGAGCAGCGTTTTCGTTTAGCTATAGAATCTTTAGGGCCTGTTTTTATTAAATTTGGCCAAATGCTGTCAACTCGCCGTGACTTATTACCACCCGAATTAGCCGATGAACTCGCCTTACTTCAGGATAAAGTAACCCCGTTTGACGGAGAACAAGCAAGACAACTAATCATTGATGCAATGGGCATAGATGTTTTTGAGCAACATTTTAAAGACTTTGATCTTGTCCCATTAGCATCTGCCTCTATTGCGCAAGTGCATACTGCAACACTACTGACTGCTGAGAAAAATGAGAATATCGTTATTAAGGTGTTGCGACCTAATATCAGTAAAACCATTTTAGCCGACATTAAAGTGATGTCATTGTTTGCTGGTGTCGTAGCGCGCTGGTTACCCGATGGTAAGCGTTTACGTCCAAAAGAAGTGGTAGAAGAATATCGAAAAACGATTTTAGATGAATTAGATCTTAATCGTGAAGCCGCAAATGCTATCCAATTAAAGCGTAATTTTGAACAAGGCAGTGAATACGATAAAGCGCTTTACGTGCCTGAAATTTATAGTGAATATAGTTTTGAAAACGTTTTGGTTATGGAGCGTATTTATGGCATTGGTGTGGGTGAGATAGAGACTCTTAACCAGCTTGGCGTGAATATGAAATTACTGGCAGAGCGTGGTGTAGAGGTTTTTTTCACGCAAGTATTTCGTGATAGCTTCTTTCATGCGGATATGCACCCTGGTAATGTTTTTGTTGATGCAACTCACCCAGAAGATCCTACTTGGATTGCGATTGATTGCGGTATTGTTGGTACATTAAATCGTGAAGATAAACGTTATTTAGCTGAAAATTTTGTTGCCTTTTTTAATCGTGATTATCGTAAAGTTGCCCAGCTACATGTTGATTCTGGTTGGGTGCCAGCCAATACCAGTGTAGATGAATTTGAGTTTGCCATTCGTACTGTTTGCGAGCCTATTTTCAACAAACCCTTGTCAGAAATATCTTTTGGACAAGTATTAGTTAATTTATTCAATACTGCACGTCGCTTTAATATGGAAGTACAACCGCAGCTTGTTCTACTGCAAAAAACCTTGTTGTATATTGAAGGTTTGGGTCGTCAGCTATATCCACAACTGGATTTATGGCAAACAGCAAAACCATTTTTAGAAAACTGGGTGAAAGAGCAAATGGGTGTTAAAGCCGTTTTAAGTAAAATTAAAGCTAACTTACCTTTTTGGAATGAAAAATTACCTGAGATGCCAGACTTAATTTACGACTACTTAAAAACAAGCCGTGAAAATCAACACCAACAAACGCAGATAATGCAAACACTGTTGGCGAGTCAGAGCAAAAATAATCAGCGAATTATCTATAGCATTGTTGCTGCAGCAATTATTATTGCAGGGGCGATTCTGTTAAGTCATTAGATTTACTGCTAGTGACTACTTACTAGTGGCAGACTTCTTTAAACTAAAGAGATAGATTACTCTTTAGTTTAAGATAGATAAGCAAGTAAACATAGCATGTTGGTTGGCTTTCTCAACGTGTTCTACGGTTTTCTTCTTTGTTACACCTAACTCCCAATAAACCACCGCATCATATTTAGCGTATGGATCCCCGCTCAGTGACTACAGGGATGACTGCTTTGACCTTGGTTGATATTAGCCATACAACATAAAGTTTCATTGGAGTATGTTATTTAATAAGTGTTGCTATTCCCTTATCAACACCATAAATATCGCTAGGATAAAACCCTAAGGTTATATGAAAGTCTTTATCAGGTAACATTAAGTGTTGACGGTAACTTGTCGCTTGTGGCGATTGAGCAACAACAAAATATGTTGTTTTATCTTTTATACTTACTCGCCCTAAGCCACTTAAAGATACAGACAAAATTGTCCCTATATCAATCTCTTTTGTGACCGATTGGTATTCGTATGGATTAATTAATGTCATGTGGAAAGTCTGATGATCTCTCTCACTTTGATGTTGTCGATAACGGGGAAAGTCATCACCTAGTATTTTCTTCATTTGGGATAAGTACAGCTCAATATCGGCTGCGTTTACTTTCCCTCCTACATAAATTAAGCCGCTATTATCAGTTAATTCAACGATTTCTAATTGAATAACTAATGCCTTTTTTAGGGCTAGAACAGTATCAGACATAGGTACTTCTATAGGTTGATTATTGGTATTCTCAGCTAAAGACTCGGGTAGTGTATTAGCAGACAAAGTCGCTTGCCAAAATATTATAAGAGTGAGTAAAACACCTTTGAAATTAGCCATGTTATTAATTTTTTTCATCTATTATCATCACTTAATTAGACATTAAATTTAGAGTTGATTGCATCATACAGTTAATTCGGCAGAGTAAATTAATACCAGAACAATTTCTTGAGCCTACATTGATATTTACATATTGTTCATCTGAAGAAATAACATTCAAGTTAAACCTTTCTAGTTAAAGCCGTAAACTTATTTTTTCGCTTCTTTAGCTTTAGCGAGTTGGGCACGTAAACCTGCCATGCCTTGTTGATTTGATTTCTCAACGTGCTCAACGGTTTTCTTCTTTGCGGCGCCCAATTCCCAATTTAAGTCATCTTGGGGTAATTCATGTAAAAATCTACTAGCTTCAGTACGAGACAATTCACCAAATTGCCTGCGCTCTCTAGCGTAAGTAAAAATTAATTCACGCTGAGCGCGAGTAATACCAACATAAGCAAGGCGACGCTCTTCTTCAACACTGCCTTCATCAATACTGGTTTGATGGGGTAATAAACCTTCTTCCATACCAATTAAGAATACATAGGGAAACTCGAGGCCTTTAGAAGCATGCAGTGTCATCAATTGAACTTGATCGTTACTGTCCTCTTCTTCATTTCGTTCCATCATATCGCGCAAGGTTAAACGAGTAACAATTTGCGGTAAGGTCATCGGCTCTTCGTCATCACTACCTTCAAGCATTTGTGTAACCCAGCTAAAGAGCTCGGTGACATTTTTCATACGCATCTCGGCTGCTTTAGCACTCATCGAGGTATCGTATAGGAAGTCTTCGTAATTAATTTGACGGATCATGGAGCGTAATACTGCGGCAGTATCACCTCGTTCGGCCTGATCAGCAATATCAACAACCCATTGTGTAAATGCTTGCATTTTCATTAAGCTGCGACCGGTTAAGGTTTGTTCTAAACCAAGTTCAAAACTGGCAGCAAACATACTAATTTGGCGCATGTTGGCGTAGGTGCCTAATTTCTCTAACGTCGCTGGGCCTAATTCACGTTTAGGCACATTCACAATACGTAAGAAAGCATTGTCATCGTCAGGGTTAACCAGTACCCGCAAATAGGCCATGACATCTTTTATTTCTGGACGGGAAAAAAACGAAGTACCACCACTGATTTTATAAGGGATACGGTTTTGCATCAGTGCTTTTTCAAGTAAACGTGATTGGTGATTACCACGATAAAGTACCGCGTAATCTTTATATTGACTGCGGTTCATAAAGCGATGACCAATGAGTTCGCCTATAACACGCTCAATTTCATTTTCTTCATTTTTCGCTTGTATTACTCTAAGTTCTACACCGTAGGCAAGTTCACTAAATAATGCTTTGTCATACACATGCGGGTTATTGGCAATCAGAACATTGGCGCATTTTAAGATACGACCACTCGAACGGTAATTTTGCTCAAGTTTAATTAATTTTAACGCGGGAAAGTCTTTACCAAGCAGTATTAAATTCTCTGGTTTAGCACCACGCCATGAATAAATAGACTGATCGTCATCGCCTACTACGGTTAAACGACCACGCTCACCAGTAATATTCTTAACTAATTCATATTGGCTAGCGTTAGTATCCTGATATTCATCCACCAATAAATAACGAATTTTGTTCTGCCAACGCTCACGCACTTCAGGATAGTTTTTCATTAACAGTGTCGGGATCAGAATCAAATCATCAAAATCCAATGCATTGTATGCTTTCATATGTTTATGATAGCGCTGATAAAATTCAGCATATTCACTGCTGTCAGCATCACTTGCAGATTTTAGAGCATCATCAGGTAAGAATAAGTCATTTTTCCAATTTGAAATTTTGCTTTGTAGTTTGCTCAACAAGTCTTTATCGCCATCAAGTTCATCAATGGTTAATTCCTTGAGTAATGCTAGGCTGTCTTGATCATCAAATAAGGTAAAGCCAGGCTTGTAACCCAGAATTTTTATTTCGCGACGAACAATATCAAGCCCTAACGAGTGAAACGTAGAAACCGTTAAACCGCGAGTTAGGTCTCGACCAAGCATTTTTTGAATACGCTCTTTCATTTCACGTGCCGCTTTATTGGTAAAGGTTACCGCGGCAATATTACGTGCTTTGTAGTCACACTTTTGAATGAGGTAGGCGATTTTTTGACAAATAACCCCGGTTTTACCTGAGCCAGCGCCTGCCAACACAAGGCATGGACCACTCACAAATTTTACTGCTTCATTTTGTCCGGGATTCAGTTTCATTAGTTTTATCGTTATTTAATTCGAATAAATTTTCATGTGGTAGATTTTACCTGTTTTTAGTCATGTGCAAAACAGTTACAATGCTAACAAGTGAAAATTGATGAGAAATTATTATGTTGAATGCAAAAAAGATTGAAGAAATTGCCAAGCAAGTCACAGAATCTATCCCTCCAGGCTTAAAAAGTATGGCGAATGATTTTGAAGATAAAGCGAAATCGGTTTTACAAAGTAAATTATCACAGCTTGATGTGGTAACTCGCGAAGAGTTTGATGTGCAAACGCAAGTATTGATCAAAACACGCGCTAAAATATCTGAACTTGAAGCTAAGTTAGCCGAATTAGAAGAAAAAATAGCTTCAAGCTAATGAGTCAAGTACGACCTGTTAAATTATAACCATACTGTTATTTACAATCATCCATACAATGCCAAGGACGAGATTATTTCATGTCATATTCTAAAGTAGCCCTAACGTCGGGCCCTTCTGCAATTACTTGTTTCAAAGCTTATGATATCCGGGGAAAATTAGGCGAACAATTAAATACCGATGTTGCCTACCGGGTAGGTCGCGCTTTTGCTCAACATACCAAAGCAAAATCCGTAGTAGTAGGTGGTGATATTCGCTTAACCAGTGAAGAGTTAAAGCATGCTTTGGCGGAAGGTTTGATGGCAGGTGGCACTAACGTTATTGATTTAGGTTTAGCGGGTACAGAACATATTTACTTCGCGACCAGCCACTTACAATGCGACGGTGGCATTGTCGTTACCGCAAGTCACAATCCGATTGATTACAATGGCATGAAACTGGTACGCGAAAATTCAAAACCTATCAGTGGTGATACTGGCCTTTTTGATATTCAAGCGCTTGCTGAAAAAAACGATTTTATTGATGTTGAAACCGTAGGCACTTTAACAACAGTAGATATTACTCAACCTTATACAGAACATTTATTAACCTATATTGATGATAAAAATATCACTCCGTTGAAGCTGGTAGTAAACGCTGGAAATGGTACAGCAGGTCCTGCACTGGATGCTATTGAAAGTGCCTTTAAGGCGCTGAATGTTCCGGTTGAATTTATTAAAGTACATCATCAGCCTGATGGTAGTTTCCCTAACGGTATTCCAAACCCATTACTGATAGAAAATCGTGCAGCAACGCGTGATGCCGTAATTGAACACGGCGCTGATATGGGCATAGCCTGGGATGGCGATTTTGATCGTTGTTTCTTGTTCGATGAAAACGGTGAGTTTATTGAAGGTTATTATATTGTTGGTTTATTAGCTGATAATTTTTTAAACAGAATTGAAGGCAGTAAAGCCGAAGCCAAAATAATTCATGATCCACGTTTAACTTGGAATACCATTGATATTGCTGAAAAAGCAGGTGGTCAAGCCATTCAAAGTAAAACGGGTCACGCTTTTATCAAAGAACGTATGCGTAGCGAAGATGCTATTTATGGCGGTGAAATGAGTGCCCATCATTATTTCCGTGATTTCTTCTATTGCGACAGCGGTATGATCCCTTGGTTATTAATTGCGGAACTTGTTTGTTTGCGCAAACAGCCGCTTTCTAGTTTAGTTAAACAGCGAATAGCAGCTTACCCATCATCGGGTGAAATTAATAATACTATTGCTGACCCTAAAGCAGCTATTGCACGTGTTTTTGCTTTTTATCAAGAACAAGCACAAGTGATTGATAAAACTGATGGTATTAGTATGGAATTTGGTAACTGGCGCTTTAACTTACGTAGCAGTAATACAGAGCCTGTGGTTCGTTTAAATGTTGAGTCTAAAGCTGATGTGGCATTAATGCAGGAAAAAACAGAGCAAGTATTGGCTTTGTTATTGGCTGAGTAGTCTTCTTTTATGGCAGAGAGTTTAATGGCTAACAGCGAACGATTTTCGGACTTAAATCCAAGCTATGGCACGCTTTCATTGACTGAATTTGTTCATCAGTATGAAAACAGCCTACCTGAGGCGAGGTTATTTGAATTAACCCTGCCTTGGCTCGCTGCGACCGAAGAGTTTATGCTCCCTGAAAACAGCCAAGTAATCGTTCACTGTTTGTATCACACAAGGAAAGGGCAAGAGCTCTGGTATTAAACATCGCTTGGCCATTAATGCTTATCATCAAGGTATGCAAAGTATTGTTTTTGATCACTATGGTACCGGCGATAGTGATGGTTAACTCATTGATACCAAACTGACAATATGGCAGCAGGATATTCTATTCCAGCTTGGAGATATTAAAACTCGGTCTTCACACGCTATTTATCTATCGTTACCTTTATCTTCAGTATTATTATCAGATGAAATGCTAAGCTTGATTGACGGTGTATTACTCTTACAGTCTGACTTTAATGGTAAATGTTTCGTGCAACAGTTCAAATGCATAGCACTCGCTTCAGGGCTTACTCAAGATAATAGTACTCAGGCCAACAAGTCTAAAAATACTGCAGCAGACGAAGATGAAACTGTTGAAATTGCCGGTTATCTAATGAACGCTAATTTATTGGATGAGTTGGCAGGACAGAATATCAATAAGTTAGCTGATTTTGACATCGATTTTCATTGGTTTGAATGGCAAGCTCAATCGGAAGAGTTGAGCCCTAGCAGAATAAAGCAGCAACAAGCATTGGCCAATAAAAATAATAAATTACTTGTACAACAAGTCGATGATGTAAAGTTTTGGCAAGCAACTGAATTACAAATTGCACAATCCTTTTTAACCCAAGAACAGCTAATCTTTTCTCAGTTAGCGTTTTCGATTTTAGTTTTGTCTAAAACTGAGACAAACTGATGAATGAGCAAGGTGTTATTTTTAACAGTAATGGCAAACAATTAGTAGGTATTGAGCATTTGCCTGAGCCAATTCATCAAGGACAAACTAATAAAGGCGTAATCATTGTTGTTGGTGGCCCGCAAACTCGTGTTGGTAGCCACAGACTATTTGTTCATTTGGCTCGAGCTTTAGCAAAGCAGCGTATTGTGGTATTTTGCTTTGATTATAGCGGAGCAGGTGATAGTGAAGGGACTGTTAGCACTTTTACTGATATTCAAGATGATATTGAGGCCGCCTTCACACCTTTGAGCAGCGCCATAGTGATATTACTGAGTTGGCTTGATGGGGCTTATGCGATGCTGCATCGGCCATTTTGCTTTACTTCAATGAGCGCCCTCAACAAGCGAAGATAAAACAAGTGTTTTTAGTAAACCCTTGGGTGAGACAATCACAAACCCAAGCAAAGGCTTACCTTCGTTCTTATTATATTAAACGTTTTTTAGTAAGGCGTTTTGGCAAAAATTGCTGTCAGGAAAAGTACAATCTGCATTTACTGATATTCAAAACTTTCATCAACAAAGCCGAACCAGCAACGATATTAACAAACAAGAGAACTTTGTAACGCAAATGCTACGAGGATTGAATCAATTTTCAGGTACGTGTGATATCTTTCTCAGTGGCAATGACTTAACCGCCGATGAATTTAAGTTATTAATTAAAAGCAATAAGCATTGGCGGGAGGTAATGGCTCGCGCTACTATAAATCAGCAAATAATTTGCCAGGCGGACCACACTTCTTCTCAACGAGATAAGCAAAGCCAGTTAATTGAATTAGTCTGTAAAGCTTTAGCGAAGTAAATCGTTAATAGTTCATTAAAAATTCAATTAAGCTATGTTACTTGCATCCATAAATGCCTTACAATTACGAAATAAATAAAGTTATCTGCATAAATTTAACAACATAAGGAAGCAAAATGAAAATAGGGATTATCGTTGGCACTCGCCCAGAAATAATCAAAATGGCACCCGTTATTCGTGAATGTAAAAAGCGCGGTATTGCCTATTTCATCATCCATTCTAATCAGCATTACTCTCAAGAGATGGATAGCATTTTCTTTAAAGAATTGGAGTTACCAGCACCAGATTATAATTTGGGTGTTGGCTCAGGTTTACATAGTAATCAAACCGGTAATATTTTAATTGAAATGGAGCCCATCTTGTTGCAAGAAAAGCCTGATGTGGTTTTAGTGCAAGGAGATACCAATACAGTATTAGCTGGCGCATTGGCGGCCTCCAAACTTGATATCAAGGTAGGTCACATTGAAGCTGGCTTACGTAGTTATGATCGCACTATGCCAGAGGAAACTAACCGTATTCTTACCGATCACATGAGTGAATATCTATTTGCCGTTGGTCCAAATCAGCATGCTATTCTGGCGAAAGAAGGTATCGATAGCGATAAAATTTTTACTGTTGGTAATACGGTTTCAGATTCTTTGTTTCAACATTTAGATATCTCAGCTAGCACCAGTACCATCTTGGCTGATCTGGACGTCACTTCAGGAGAGTTCTTCCTAGTAACCGCGCATCGTGCTTCTAATGTTGATATCCCAGCAAACTTATTAGAACTGTTAGCATTATTTGATAAATTACATGCAAAATACAGCCAAACTATTGTTTGGCCTATTCATCCAAGAACTCAATCTAAGTTAAAAGAGTTTTCAATAGAATTACCAAGTTACTTAAAGCTTATTCCTCCTATTGGTTACTTAGACTTTATTCAATTACAAAAACATGCGCAGTTAATTTTAACTGATTCTGGCGGTATTCAAGAAGAAGCATGTTTATTAGGTGTACCTTGTATTACTTTACGTGAAAATACTGAACGTCCTGAATCAATTGAAGTAGGCGCGAATGTATTAGTTGGCCGTGATGCAGTTAAAGCGTTAGCAGCAGCAGATAAATGGCTTGCTAGTGATGCAGCTAGCTTTAGTTGGAGTAACCCTTTTGGCGATGGTCACGTTGCTGAAACTATTTTAGATATCATCACTAATTCAGTGCCAAATACCCTTGAAGAAGAAATTATTGCTAAAAATGAAACGCTAAGTGTTATTGGTATGGGTTATATGGGTTTACCTATAGCGAGTTTGTTAGCTGAAGCGGGTTATAAAGTAACCGGTGTTGATTTAAATAGCGATAAAGTTAGTGTTATTAATGAAGCACAATGCCCTTTTGATGAAGCGGGTTTACCTGAACTCATTACTAAGGTTGTTTCACAAGGCTTTTTAACTGCCAGTACTGAAATTCCTTCAAGTGAAACGTATTTAGTGGCCGTGCCGACACCGCACAAAAATAATAGTTGTGACCGAAGTTATGTTTTTAGCGCAGTTGATGCTATCGCTAAGGTGGCCAAAAATGGTCAAACCGTAATTGTTGAATCGACCATATCGCCACAAACAAGTGTTGCTGTTGCACAACGGTTCGCTGATGCTGGTTTGACGATTGATGTTGTTCATTGTCCTGAGCGTGCAATTCCTGGACAAACCTTACATGAACTTGTTCACAACGACAGGATTATCGGTGCAACGAGCATTGAAGCACAGCAGAAAGTTAAAACAATTTACCAAAGTTTTGTCAAAGGTGAAGTCTTCTTAACCGATCTAACTACTGCAGAATGTATCAAATTAGTTGAAAACACTTCACGTGATGTGGGTATTGCTTTTGCCAATGAATTATCACAAATATGTGAAGAGCTTGAAGTTGATGTCTATGAAGTTATTCGTTTAGCAAATCGCCATCCAAGAGTAAATGTATTAACACCAGGTCCTGGTGTTGGTGGACACTGTATTCCGATTGACCCTTGGTTCTTAGTTGAAAATACTAAAGCGGGTGAGTTTGTTCGATTAGCACGTGAAATTAATGATAAACGCCCAAGTATAGTGGCAGAGCAAGCATTAGCATTACTAGGTGATACTAAGGATAACTTAGCAGGTAAAAAGGTAGGCATCTTAGGCGTGGCGTATAAGGCCAATGTAGATGACTGTCGTGAGTCTCCTGCAGATGCAATCCTTGATCACTTTAAGAAAGCAGGTGTTGACGTTAATTACCATGACCCATTCGTACCAAATTGGCATTGTGAAAAACAAGAAACGATTACAGAGATTGATAACTGGGCAGATGTTCTTATTTTGGTAACAGACCATGAATGCTACAGTAATTTGAAGGTTTCAAGCCTCTTGCTTAATGCACGAGCATAATAAAAAACCCATTAGCTTTGCTGTTAATGGGTTTTATTTTTTGTTAGCTTAATAATAATGATAACCGCAAAAGGAATTTTGACATGAAATTTGTAAAAGCCTCTCTCTATTTAAGTATCGCGCTGGCAATATCGGCTTGTGGTGAACAAGTCTCTGTTGAATCTCATTTAGAAAATGCAAAAAGCTATCTAAATGAAAACAAAGTTAATGAAAGTATTATTGAATTAAAAAATGCTATTCGAGCTGATACTAAAAATGCTGAAGCACGTTTTTTGTTAGGTCAAATTTATTTAAGTTTAGGTGATGGTCTTGCTGCGGTTAAAGAGCTGGAACGAGCGCAATCATTAAAATATCCGGATAACAAAGTTCTACCCTTACTAGCACGAGCCTATATCTTAACTGACAGTGATAGTGATGTAATCGCATTAAGTACTGCAGCTAAGGGACTCGCTGCTGAAGAAAGAAGTCAATATTTAGCCTACCAAACACTAGCGGCGCTACGTAGTGAACAACCAGACTTAGCCAAGCAAAGTGTTGAATTAGCGCAGTCAATTGCCCAACAAAGTCTTTATAGTATGCTGGCCTCGGCGTATCTTCAGTTATCAGAAAATAAATATGATGAAGTGAAAACACTTATCTCGAGAATTCTAACTATAGAGGCTAAGCAAGTTGATGCGCTGATGTTGCAGGGGCAAGTAGCTATGGTCACTGAAGAATATCAACTGGCAGTAGATAGCTTTAAGCAGTATATGGAGTTACAACCTCGATTTTCAATGGTGGAATTATTATTAGCTAATGCATTACTTAAAGCGGGCCATGATGAGGAAGCTGAACAACATGCAGATGCTATATTAGCTAAAGTTAATAACCAACCTTTTGCTAACTATATCAAAGCTATGGTGCGCTTTCAGGCAAAAGACTTTGACAAAGCTAGTGAGCATGCTGAGGCGGCATTATCGGCAGACTTTAATCAATTTAATTTAAAATTAGTGGCAGGAGCGAGTGCTTTTTATCTTAAAAATTGGCAGCAAAGTTATCATCATTTAAGTGCTATTGTTAAGTACCTACCTAATGATCACCAAGCTCGTCGTATGCTTGCGGTTACTCAGTTAGAATTAGGGTTAATTGATGAGATTAGTGCCACTATTGGTGATTTTGATGGTAATGATGAGGTTAACTCTCAATTTTTATCTTCTTTAAGTTATAAGCTATTAGAATTAGGGGCGACTACAGAAGCTAAGAAATTACTTGCTCAAAATGGTCAAAACAGCTCAAAGAATGCAGCACATAATGCCCGCCAAGGTATTTTAAAGTTAATGATGAACGATCCTTCAGGTATAGAGAATTTACAAGATGCAGTAAAACTCAACCCTGAGCTTATTGAAGCAGAATTAGCAATAGCATTTTCCGCATTGCAAAGAGGTGATATCGCTAAGGCTAATGCCATTGCTGAAAAATGGCAAAAGCAATACCCGGACAAAGCTAGTAGTTTTAATTTATTAGCCAGTATTGCAATAAAAGAAGGGAAGTATGATAAAGCAGAACAAGCACTTAAGAAAAGTTTAAGTTTAGAGCAAGACAATTTTTTTGCACTGACCGAACAATTACGTATTGCTCGCAAACAAGAAAATATCCCCTTAAGTAAACAACGTGCTGATTATTTAATAACCATTGCGCCTACAAATAATAAAGTATTAAGACAGTATTTTGGTGTTTATCGCAATGAGATGGCGTTAGCAAAACTGACCGCTGCTTATGAACTTGATAAAACAGATATTAATAAAGCTATATTATTATCTGAAGCGATGGTGAGTTTAGGTCAATTAAAGCAAGCTGAAAGTATACTTGTATCAATAGCCGATACTGCAAAGTTACCTAAGCGTTATTGGCAATTATTGTTACTTACCTACAAAAAACAAAAGAATTTCGAAAAAATACGACCTACACTAGAAAAATGGTTGAAAGAGAACCCTTATCACATTGAAGCTGTTGTGCTGTTAACTGATTTCTATGCGAGCCAAAGAAATTATGAGCGTGCTTTAACTGTTATTAAACGCGGACTTGATAACCATAAGGATAATTTGGTTTTACAGTTAGTTCAAATGCAGTTATTGCTAAACAACAAGCAAATATCTCCTGCGAAAAGTCTTTATAAAATTATAGAGAATAAAAATATTAACGACGCACTTAAACAGGGCCTGCTCGGACGCATATATCTCCTAGAGGAGGATTATGTTCAAGCATTACCTAAGTTAACCGTTTTTTATCAGACTTATCCGAGCAGTCAAAATGCTATTTATTTAGCAGGGGCTCATTTAGGCAATAAAGATAATGCCAAGGCAGTAAAAGTGTTAGAGCACTATCTGACTATTGATGCAAACAATAACCGTATTGAAACAATGCTCGCGGGAATATACCTCGAAAATGATAGTGATAAGGCTATTGCTGTCTATGATGACGTTGTTAAAAAACAACCGAAAAATGTAGTTGCCCATAACAACCTTGCTTGGTTATATTTAGAGCAAGATAATATCAGTAAAGCCCTAGAACATGCTGAAAAGGCATTAGAATTGGCACCGCAAATTGCTAATATTGTCGATACATACGCTAAGGTTTTATTAGGGTCCGGTGATAAAAGAGCGGCCTTGCAATATGCAAGTAAAGCTTCTGAAATAGCCAAAGGGAAGGACGTTGATATTCAATTGAATTATGTTGAAGCACTTATTGCTAATAATCGAATAAATGAAGCAAAAGATTTATTAGCTAAAGTTGCTACCGCAACAGATGAGCAGAAAAATAAAAAATCAAAACTACTAGCGCAATTATAATTTTGCCTAGCAAATTCTAAAAAACGACTGCAATGGCAGTCGTTTTTAGTTTATTTAAGGTGAATAAAATAGATAAAGAGAATTGATATGAAAAAGTATATAAAACCTTCAGCCATACTATTAACGTTAATCTTAAGTGCGTGTAGTGAAACAAAAACAGTACAGCAATTGATCAGTAGTGGTAACAGCTTTGTTCAAGTTAGGGATTTTTCTAGTGCTGTAATAGAATTTAAAAATGCGGTCCGTCTAGAACCTAAAAATGCTAATGCTCGCTTTGAACTAGGAAATGCTTATTTAGAGCAAGGTAATTTTGTTAATGCAGAAAAAGAATTTTCTCGGGCCGTAGAATTAGGCCTAGATTTTTCTAATATCGCTGCACTTATGGCAAGAGTAAACACTCATTTAGATAAAGCGGATGAGGTTTATCAGTTAGTTGAACGTAGTGATGAATTGACGGATGATGATTATGTTGAGGTATTAACTTATGCAGGTATTACTGCATTAAAACAGAACCGAATCTCTCAAGGGCAAGATTATTTAACACAAGCGATAGTAATTAATCCAGATGCTGCTTATAGCCGGATAGCACAAGCTTATGTTCATTATGCGGATCGAGAGTTTTCTCAAGGTATAGTCGTTATTAGTAATTTACTTAATGAGAAAACTGATGCTACAGAAGCAATGTTGATACAAGGACATTTGTATTATGCACAGCAAGAATTTGAGCATGCCAGTGGGGCTTTTGCGCTTTATCTTAATTATCATCCACAAGATCATAAAATACGTTTTTTCGAAGTAAATAGTCTAATTAAAGCCGAAAAGTTTGAACAAGCAAATGTAATCACAAATACCTTATTAAAAGCATTTAAAGACTCTTCCTTAGCATTACAATTTAAAGCACAACTCGAATATCAAAAGAAAAATTATAGTGCAGCAAGAGATTATGCCGAAGAAGCATTACAGCATGGTCAAGACTTTTTAGGAGCTAAAATTATTGCAGGGGTTAGTTCATATTTTTTAGGGGACGTAGAACAAGCATATACCAAGTTAAATGGCATTGTTGAACGAGTGCCTAATAACCTCTTAGTTAAAAAAATCCTTGCAGTAACTAAGTTTGAGCTAGGGTATTACGCCGATGCAGCCGAAAATTTTTCATCTCTTGAGGGGCTTACCTCTGCGGATCTACAACTATTGAAAAGTTCAAGTGCAAGTTTAATGGGGATTGGTTATGTGGATAATGCATTGTCCTTAATAAATAAAGCGGAAGAATTTTCTCCAGATAATGCACAGGTAGCGGCGCAAAAAGGCCTTATGCTCTTATCCCAAAATGATATTAGTGGCATTAATTCGATGAAGCGTGCTGTTGAGCTTGACCCTTCACTCACTTATGTCCAAGTGGCATTAGCTATAGGGTATCTAAATATAGGTGAAGAAAATAAAGCTCAAAAAATAGCGGATTTATATAAAGATAAGATTGACGAGGCAGATGTAGGACATGTGTTGGAAGGCTTCATTTATTTGAATAACAAACAAAGTGCTAATGCGCAAGTCAGTTTTGAAAAAGCACTTTCATTAAATCCTAAAAATATTGCCAGTTTGTATAACCTAGGTTTACTCCATAAAAGGGCTGCAGAAAATTCAAAAGCAATTATCTACTTTGATCGACTTATAGCATTATCTCCTGAGCATAAGGGAGCTTTAAAATCATTAGTCTCTATAGCTGTAAATAAAGAATATTTAGAAGAAGTTCTTACTATTCTAGTTAGGAATCATCAGACCGATAACCTCTATAGCATAATCGCACTAGCACAAGTTTTAAGAATAGATCAGCAAGTTGCTAAAGCAGTTACAACATTAGGGGGGATTGATAAATCTGTTAAGTTAACATCAAATTATTTTATGTTGTTGGGTGATAGTTATTTAGAGTTAGAAAAGTATCTAAAAGCTAATGCAATCTTTGAGCAAGGTTTAGCCCTTGAACCTAAAGATTACCTGTTGAATATTAGATATATTAGTACATTAGAGTGGCTAGGTGATTATACTGCAGCTCTGGATCAAACAAGGAGACTGCATAAGTATTATCCTAACAATATAAATATCACCACGTCGCTAATTTATCTTGAGGTGAGAAATAAAAACTATCAAGAAGCAAAATATTTATTAGAAGCTATAAAGGGCCAAAAAAGCAATCATCATCAACTCGATGCTATTGCAGGTGAAATTTATAGTTATGAAAAGGATTACCCTCAAGCAATTGAACATTTTTCTGTAGTTTACGAAAAAGAACCAACGGAGTTAAATTTACTCAACTTAGCACGAACATTAGGATTTGATAAACAAAATAAACAGGCAGAGAGACTATTAGAGTTATATCTTGATAAGAACCCCAACAATAGTAAAATTCGTTTTTTACTTGCAGAATTATACAACCCACAAGATAGAAAGAAGAGGGTTGTTCAATACCAAGTTTTATCGACACAAATACCTAATAATGCAATCGTATTTAATAATTTGGCATGGAATCAATTCAAATTAAAGCAAACTGCTGAAGCACTTATAAATATAGAGAAGGCATACCAATTACAACCTGATAGTTTAGCAATCCAAGAATCTTACGGTGTTATTCTCATAGCAAATAACAAATTAAGCCAAGGAATTAATATACTCGAAAGCGCTATTTTGTCTGGTTCAACTGATGCTGCAGCAAAGGAGTATTTGATTAAAGCTAAGACTTTACTCAATAATCAAGGTAAGTCTAGTGGCTAGATTGGTAACTTAAAGCTGTCAGTATTTTTTACATTTATTTCTATTTTATTTCTATTTTATTTGTATTTTATCTCTTAATTTTTGATAATTAAGCTTTTTATTTTTTTGGTACGGTACGTGCATTAGTTGACAGAATGAATATTAACTAAAATAGTTTTATGTTAATAAAAGCACATTAAATAAAGGACACAATAAATTATGAATAAGTTTTCTAAAATATTAACTGCAGGTGCATTAGTATTGTCAAGTATTTCAGCTTCAGCATCAGAGATCACAGTTGGTGGTGTAACTTGGGACCCTGATTATCAGACTTTGTTAGCAACTGACTTTATTGGTGCTGTTGAATTTGCTCAATGGTTTTCTACTGCAGGGCTTAATTCATCGGGAGCTCCAATTATTACTCCAGCATTTCCAGGTACAGTAGGCTCAATGCTACAAGGTGTAGGCGAAATTACTCGCTTTAATGGAAAAACAGATTTTGTTTGTACTACTTGTGAATTGACTGTTACTTTTGGTGGCATGCTTTTTGATAATGACCTCACTGATGGCTCTGTATATGATTTAGCTGCTTCAGCAAGTACAGGTTTTTTAAATATTTACTTTGATAATACGGCAAATTTTGATCTGGGCGGCTTTGCCTCACAAGTTGACTCAGATGCTGCTGCGGATGGTTCTTTATTTTTATCTCTAGGCTTTGATACCTTACAACAAGGTCCTGGATATACAGCCCAAGTAGGTCATTTAGATTCATTTTGGAGTGTTAGTGGCGGTGCAGCGGCTGAATATTTTGATACTGATTCTCAGCTTTTTGGTTCAGATCTTGGTTTTGCTGCCACTGTAGACTTTCAAAATAACCTATACGGTATTGGGGGTGGCGTTGCTTCAGGTAACTCTATCCCAGAACCTACTAGTTTAGCTATTTTCGGCTTAGGTCTTTTAGGCTTAGCTGGCGCAGCTCATCGTAAAGCTTAGTATTGCTAAATAGCAAACTTTATTGGTTTGACTATTAATCAAGCTTTAGACAAAAAAACCTCCGTTAGGAGGTTTTTTTATACCTGCAATATAGGAATATGAAAGTGAAGTCATATTGGACCAAGGGTCAGTAATAACTAAAGGTTAGATGCTTTTGTGTTCTCTAGACTAGAGGATTAATAGCCACATACAAAAAAGCCCCAGTTTAACTAAGTTAAACTGGGGCTTTTTATAGGACTTGAAAAAGCGAAAGCTTATTTCATGTTAGCGTAGTAAGCCGCTAAGTTTTCCATGTCGGCAGGAGAAAGCGCCATAACCATACCTTTCATTGTAGGGTCGTTACGTTTGCCTGATTTAAAGTCGTTAAGTTGCTTTGTAAGGTAAGCTTCTTTTTGACCCGCTAAGTTAGGGTAAGTTGGTACAGCAGAAACACCAGCAGCACCGTGACAAGCTGCACACATTACTGATTTTGCTTTACCAGCTGCTGCATCACCAGCAAATACAGGAGATGCCATCATAACCGTCGCTGTTGCAACAGCAAACATAAGTTTATTCATAGTTTCACTCTCTTTGGTTCTAAGGTATTTGTAACCAAGGTCAAATGCAAGCATGATAGCTGAGTTACAAAGATAAAATTCTCTCTTGAGTATATGAAAATTAGAGGAACTTGTCGTGGATTTTTTTGTCAAAAGCCCTGATTAACATCAAACTTTAGTCGTATAATTAACTATATTTTACAAGATATGAACATTGGTGATTATGAACTCCGTTACAATTCCACAAAGTCTTGAGTCGTTAACATATCAAGTAGACTACTTGAACGTAACATTTAAAAACGACTGGTGCCAAGAAAATATCGCAACATTAATTGACCTGCTATTTTTACCTATCATGCCAGTTACTATGCAAGAGAAGATTATTGGCGCTGATCGGGAAAACATTCGCTTTCGCTGGGATAATAATAATTTTGTGTTGAACTTTGATTACTATAGTCAATCATGCTGGATCGAAGGGCAAGATAGTCCAAGTACAGAGCAATTAGCAACCCTTCACTTGGCTATGACAAAATAATGAAAATAAGTGAGCAACCCATTAATAAGATTTTAATCAGCTCATGCTTTTTAGGTGAGCGCGTTCGTTATAACGGAGTGGTGAAACCACTTGTGAACAAACTATTGCAGCAATGGCAAAAACAAGGTCGCTTAATTTCTATATGTCCTGAAGTTATTTCAGGGTTACCTGTTCCGAGACCACCTGCAGAAATAGACCCGAACACAAAGCAAGTCATCACGATAGAATCTATTGATGTCACTGAACAGTTTGATAAAGGGGCTAAAATTGCACTACATTTATGTCAGCAGCATAATATTCAATTAGCCCTATTAAAGGAATCAAGCCCCTCATGTGGTAGTAATACTATTTATGACGGAACATTTAGTCAGAAAAAGATTATTGGGGAAGGAGTAACAACCAAACTTTTACGAGTACATGGCATCAAAGTATTTTCTGAAGCTTCTATTGAAGAATTGGCTGCACAAATTGATAAGTAGTCTTTTTCAATAAATACATAATAAAATTGCTAGTCTAAATATACTCATTACCAATCAAGATGGATGTTTCAGAGTCCTGCACTTTGAATGATACCGGGTATAGTATAAAATGTGCTGCAAGGGAACTGAACTATATTGACGAGTAATGAATACAAACGAAGCAACTACAAACGTGAATAATTTACAGAGTACGCAGACCTATAAAGCTGGAAGTAAGGTTAAGCACTTTCATCAATTTTTTACTGCTTATCTTATTGTCATTTTTTTGGTTATTGTTGTTGGATTATCCACAATAGTGTTTTTTTTAGCACAGGAGTACAAACACTCTCAAACGTCAATAACTGAACAGCTTTTTTCATTACAAACACAATATCTACAACAAACTTACCTGATTAATGCTGATAAGCTTATTGATAGCATATTGAAAAATATCGATTCGAATGATTTGATCCCTCTTCAACAAGCACTTTCTCTACAAAGTAAAAAACTATCATTACTAAAATCTGAATATAAAAATAGTTATCAACAATGGTTTTCTAGTAATAATCATGCTATGGACCTACTTACACGTATTGAATCAAGTCATACAAATAACGAATTAGTAAAATCTAAGTCATTAATTCAACTTGATACTTTACTTGATGCCATTAATATCCAATTGAATAAACAACAGACAAACTCAAAGCAAGCAGTGCTGTTATCCAAAGTAGAAAGTCAGCTCACCAATGTAGTAGCGAAACTTAAACGTTTGGATTTAAATACGACATTTAGAAAGTTTGAACAGTTAAGCAAACAAATGGATGAAATGTTTATTACTGATTATGCCAAGCAATTGGCAAATCAACAGTACGAAAGCCAAGGAATGGCTGACATTGTCAGAGACTTCATTCGTTTTGAAGATCTAATATTAAAAGACGATTTATTGGCTAAATGGCAAGATAACTTACACTTAATAGAAAAGTATCAACAACAGCTTCTTGTCCAACAGGAACAATTGAAAAATATTATCGATAAGCTGTTAGGAAGCCAGCAGGGGGGGGCTGTATTGGCAATTAGTGATTATGCAGGAATCAATAAAGAAGCTGTATTGTTTAACCTGTTACCAAAATGGGTAGTTACTGCTTTTACTGTTGTACTTATCAGTCTTGCCGGTTTACTTTTGTTAATTCGAAGAAAAATAAAAGTGGCTAGTCAATTTAGTGTCAACTGTATTACTCGTATCATAGAAAATGAAACTAGCTCATTGACAGTTGAAGGAAAAGGTAGTCTCTCCAAGCTACCTAATCATGCCCTGTATAGTGCTGAAACTGAACAGTTAATAAAAAAAATTCAACAGATAAATTCCTACAATCACAATGAAGAGGAGTACTTAGCGCTTACTGATAAAAATCAAATGTTGGAAGAGAGAATCATTAAGTTTGACTCGTCAGAAAAATCCACATCAGAGCTCTTAGTTGAACAGCAGCGCTGTAAAGATCTTCATCTAGCTGCGATAAAGCAGTTAGTTTTATTAGGAGTTAGCTCAATTGCGACAAAGATAGGCGCTAGCAATAAAGATGATGCTGGCGAAGCAGATAATCACTTGAATAATGCTCACTATCAAGGCCTGGATTTAGTCAGACAATTAAGGCAAGCAAGTTATTATCGCTATTTACAAAGTAGTGATGCCTTGTTGACATTAAGTGATGTGAATCTTGTAGCCCTCATTCAGGCTATTGTGCTTAACTCACGTAATGAGTTAATTCTCTGTAATAATAAAATTTCGGTGAATATTGATGAAAAAATTCTCCCTAAGGTAAACCTAGATGTAGCATTATTCAGTGAAATGTTTAGCGTTTTTATCATGTTGCTGTTCTCTCAGCAAAAAAATAGTCAGTTATCGCTCAATTTACAGTTGGTTGATAAAAATAATGGTCAACAAAAAATATGCTTTACTGGCCAAATTCAAGATGAAGGTGACATAGTATGTTTGCCACAAGCGTTGCAAGCTTTCAGTGATGATAGTACCGAGCAAAGTGAGCTTGGAGACTACTTCTTTACTTTATTGAAAAACCAGCACGGCTATGATGTTAGCGCTAAATTAACCGAAAAAGCTTATAACTTTAGTTTCACTTTACCCATAGCGGTTGCGGATAATCAACAAGGATCTCATTATCCCGTATTGTCATTACCGGATCACTTAGCTGATATTGAAAAGGATGTTGTAAAATTAGCAGCTAAATATTTTGTTAGGCCTATAGAGGTATTACTTGCAGTAACGGCACCTGAAAAGTATCAGCGTTTGCAGCAATTGCTGCAAGGTATGGGATTACAAATTACCTTTGTCAGTTGTGAATTAATGTTACAACAACATTGGCAAAGTGGTCGTTTCGCGGTACTGATAACAGAGATAGAATGTCAGCCCTTCACTAGATTTACGATTGATGAGGGAGAGGAACACTCTGCTATAGTCGCCATAACACGTGGAGTGTTTAGTTTAGAAAATCGGGTAGATATTAAAGCTCAATCTGAAAATTATCCTCTCTGGGTGTTGGGGGAGTTAAGTGCTGAAAGTAGCGTAAGTGAACTAGTTACGGCAATGACCCCTTGGATAAAAGAACAATGTTGTGGGAGCTATACTCCTGAAGAGCAAGTGACACAAGTTACTAGCAGTAGTAATAACATTGGCGCTATAGCTGAAGATGAACTTGCATTAACATTCTTAAATCAAGCGGATAGTTTTAACTTTGAACGTTACTTGAAACATCAGGGTTCTGCTGAATTGGCTATTTTCATGCTTGAAGAATATACAACTGAAAATATTGTGCTTGTAGAGGAATTAAGCCAAGCGTTTACGGTTAACGATGTTGAAAAAGTTGATGCTATTATCAAGGCATTATTGGTTAATGGTAGAATACTTGCTGCTGATCACCTATTGCAGCTTTGCCAGCATTGGCAGACATTGCTTACTACTCAAGGGGTAGATAACAATGAAAAGGTACAAATAACTTTATTAAGTAAAACGAAACAAGCAGTTGATGAAATTAGTCAACATGCAGTTACTATCGCTTAATTTAAGTGCATGGAAAAAGTATTATTATCATAAACTTCTAAGGACTATCTTGAGTAATCATAATAGCAATAACCAAATAAAACTAACTGACAGCCCGTGTGTACGTAATTGCTGCTTAGACAGTGATGACATGTGTCTAGGTTGCTTTCGTTACATTGATGAAATCACTTCTTGGCGTAGCTATTCTGATGAAGAAAAGCAGAAAATCACAACGTTGTGCCAACAAAGACAAGAAGATGAGCAGAGTAAATTAAATAGCTAAGGCTGTGTAATAGACACTTTTACTTCTATCGTTTACCCTAATATAAATTTTTTGAAATTGAACATCTAATCGAATAAAGGACTTTTCGTGATTAATAAGAAAACACTCAAATCAATACTCTCTTTTACCGAACAGCAAAACCCCGCTCCTAGTTTTATTGTCATTTATATTCTCACTTGGGTTGTTTGGCATAATCAGCTATTTAGTTATTTTATAGATGCTCAAGGAGGTTTTTTAATGAAAGTTACCACTTCTGTGGCATCTCTTGAAAAAAACCAATACTTTGTCGTTTTTCTTTTAACTTGCTTGATTCTTGTTGGGCGCTTGATAGTCGATTATTTTAGTTTCAAATCTAGAGAGCTGTTAAATTTAGCGGATGATGATTTTGTTAATGCGAGAGATGACCAAAAATTTGCTCAAAATACCGACATTGCTAATGTGATGGCGACCCTCACAAAAACACAACAACAACTAGCGGATAGTAAAGCGAGAGAGAAAAAAGTAAGCGCTGAAAAAAATGAAGCGATTAAAAAGTTGTTGAGTCTGCAGCACGAGTTAGACGAAGCTAAAGCTGATATAGATATACTTAATAAAATTACAATTAATTAATTCGTATATATTTTTATAGCGTTAGGCATCTCTAGGAAGACCTTTCTCAACAGAACGGATTAAGCGCAGTGTTAATCTATGGTTTTTAGCTTGCTCTGCTGCTACCTTCTCTGAGAGCATTTTTTTATCGCTTTGCTGTACAAGTGCCCAGTTAATATGTTCAACAACGAGGTCACTTGCATCAGGTCTTTTTTCGGTTAATGCAGTTACAATAACATCACTATAGGGTGCATTACCTAATGCTACCGCAATATTTCGTAGCCAACTTTGAAAACCAATACGTCTTATGGGAGACCCTTGCAAAGTATTGAGAAAATATTCTTCAGACCAAGCGAACAGTTCTAGCAAGCTGATGTCATCCAGGTTATTTCTTGCTTGAAAGTCATCGGCAAGACTAAGTTTCGCGTACTTGTTCCAAGGACAAATTAATTGGCAATCATCACAGCCATAAATACGATTCCCCATTAAGGGGCGTAACTCTATAGGTATTGCGTCAGGTGATTCAATGGTGAAATAAGAAATACAACGTCTGGCATCAACTGTGTATGGCTCAACAATTGCTTTAGTAGGACAAATCTTAATGCAAGCTACACATGTGCCACAGTCATTCGTTTTTGTTTGTGTTTCAATGGCTTTGATAGCACTTTCACTATACTCATTTCGACTAATCGGCAAAGGAATATCAACAAAGAGCTCACCTAAGAAAAACCAAGAGCCAGCTTCTTTGTTGATTAATAAAGTATGTTTACCAGCCCAGCCCAATCCAGCTTTTTCTGCCAGTGGCCTTTCCATTACTGGGGCTGAATCAACGAAGGGTCGACAGTTAAAGTCGCTGCAGTGTTCTACTATTTTTTTTCCTAATTGCTGTAAGCGTTTACGCATTAATTTATGGTAATCACGTCCTAGCGCATATCGGCTAATATAAGCTTTGTTTTTATCTTTTAAAATACTAGCAAATTTAGCATTATGCGGCAGGTAATCTAAACGTACGCTAATAACTCTAATGGTACCAGGCACTAATTCGGCGGGTCGAGCACGCATTAAACCATGGCGCGCCATATAATCCATATTGCCGTGATAGCCATTAGCCAACCAACGCTCTAACATACTTTCATGTGCGGATAGATCGATATTACTGATGCCTAAATCAGAAAAACCTAATTCTTTACTCCAGCACTTGATTTTTTCTGCTAATTCTTGATAGTTAATAGGAGACATTGTCATAAAATAAAGCCAGTTTCAGCTCGTTTGTTGAACCATTGATTGAGGTTAAGCTAATACCATTTTGATTAAGTTTCTTCCCACTCAGCGAGAATTAAAAGGCTTAGAGGCAAGGCATTGATTGAAGAGAATGGTTATTCCCTTATCCAAATCAATAACGTAGCATGTAAACCTTTTAAACTCGCCCTTCGGGAGTTTGTCAGCGATTCGATAACCGCACTGAATTTCTTTCATATAGAATAACTATAATGTAAAAAAATTCAATTTGTTCTCAAACCGCTGACAAGCTCTGGGTAGGAACAAAGTTAGTCAAATTGGTATCACCATGAAATTATCACTAAGTTTATCACAAAAGCCACCCGTGACGTCTGTGTATACTGCTAATCAGGTCTTGAAAAACGAAGCGAATGTTGCGCGAAGTCAAGGTATAGCAATGTATGAACTTATGCACAGCGCAGGTGCTGCAGTTTTTACACAATTATCGCTTAGTTGGCCTAATGCGAAGCATTTATTAATACTGTGTGGTAAAGGAAATAATGGTGGTGATGGTTTTGTCGTTGCTAAATTAGCGCACCAAGCAAAGATAAAGGTGAGTGTTTTACTTACTTGTGATGTGAGTCAGTTAAAAGGTGATGCTTTATCGGCCTATCAAGCAATGATCTTCGCAGGAGTATCACTAATCGTTGAGGATAGGGTGAATAAACATGCTGAGAGCTTAGCCATTATCAATGATTTTTCTGGAGAGGTAATTGTTGATGCCTTATTTGGCATTGGTTTTACCGGTCAACTAACACCGCGACTGCAAGAGTTTGTCACCAGTATTAATCATCAAAAAGCCAAGGTAATTAGTATCGACGTACCTTCTGGGCTTTGTGCAACAACAGGTGAAGTACAAGGGGAAAGCATTGAAGGACAAGCCATTATTGCTGATATAACGCTAACCTTCATTGTTTATAAGCAAGGTTTGTTAACGGGTCAGGCAGCTAATTTTGTCGGTGAGCTATTCTTGGCACCTTTGGCTATGAATAATGCTTTCACTAAACAAGTGCAAACCAATAATCACTATGCCCAATATAAATTGCCCTTGAACCAACCTAAGCGATTACCTAGCAGCCATAAGGGGGATAGTGGATTATTGTTGACTATAGGCGGAAGCGATACAATGCCAGGGGCAATTCGTCTTGCCAGTGAATCAGCTTTGCGATGTGGTGCAGGTTTAGTTGCCGTGAGTTGTCATAAAAATAATCAAATGTTCATCATGAATGGTCGACCTGAGTTGATGTTAGCGCCAGAAACTAGTGCTTTATTAGAGGCATCAACCCAACTATATAAAGCAAAAGCGTACCTAGTAGGTCCAGGGTTAGGGCAAAGCGATCAAGCTAAACAGCTATTTGAGTTAATAAGTAAAACTAGCCAGACACAAAATAAAACTACGGTCATTGATGCTGATGCTTTAATACTATTAAGTGAGACCAAACAACAATGCAATCATTGGGTATTAACACCACACCCCAAAGAAGCCGCGGCTTTATTACAATGTGATGTGGCAAGTATTGAGGCAGATCGCTTTTCGGCAGTACGCGCTATCGCTAAACAATATGGCGGTATTTGCTTACTTAAAGGGGCGGGTACTTTAATTTCAGATGGTGAGCGCGTTGTTATCAATAATTCAGGTAATTCGGGAATGGCATCAGGTGGTATGGGTGATGTATTAAGCGGGATTATTAGTGCTTTAGTGATGCAAAGTGATAATAATTTTTACTCAACATGCCTAGCGGCATATATTCATGGTGCTGCAGCTGATATTATAGCCAATAAGAATGGTCAGCGTGGCTTGTTAGCAAGTGATTTATTTATACCATTGCAGCAATTGCTCAATGGAAAAGTGCCAAATCATTAACGTTGTAATAATAGTCGCAATAAACATAGAAAAGTAAAATGAAGCAATTAGAATATTTTTTAGCTGATGAAGCTGCCACCATTGCCATTGGTTCAGGATTGGCTGAAGTACTTAAAAATGCCACAGTTCAGCAAGCATTAGTAGTTTATCTTAACGGTGATTTAGGCGCAGGAAAAACGACCCTTACGCGAGGTTTTGTTCGGGGTATGGGCCATACAGGTAATGTAAAAAGCCCTACTTATACTTTAGTTGAACCTTATGAATTAGGGGAGTGGCGAGTCTTTCATTTTGACTTATATCGTCTTGCTGATGCTGAAGAATTAGAATATATGGGGATTCGAGATTATTTTAATAATGACTGTTGCTGCTTTATTGAATGGCCAGAAAAAGGTACAGGACTATTGGCTAAAGCAGATTTAATCATTAATATAGCTTATCAAGATGAACAAAGAGTCATCAAGCTGCAAGCCGAAACTGTTCATGGCGAACAAGTGATCACAGCGCTTGCAGAAATTATAAAGTTATAAAAATTGGGGTTAGTTGGATGTATCGGAGAATTCTCCTATCAATAGCAAGGCTACGTGCGCTTAGTTTTCTATGTGTTGCTGTATTAAGTTTACTTTCAGTGAATACCTATGCTGCAAATAGCATTGATGGCATTCGTGTCTGGCCCGCGCCGGAAAATACTCGTATTGTTTTTGATGTAAAGAAAAAACCAGATTATAAATTTTTTACTCTCAGTAAACCAAATCGATTGGTAATTGATTTTACCAATACAAAAAACACCGTAGCTTTAAAAAATCTTGCCGTTAACGACCCACGAGTAAAACTTTTTCGTTCAAGCGTGAATAAAGGCAAAACTCGTTTGGTATTAGAATTAACTAAATCTTATCAGCTTACCGTTTTCCCGCTAGCACCTGCGGGACAATACGGACATCGACTGGTGATTGATCTTTACGATAAAAACCGTAGTAAAAAGAATGTTTCTAAACCAAAAAAGAGTGTTGGCGATATCATTATTGGTATTGATGCTGGCCATGGTGGTGAAGATCCTGGTTCAATCGGTGGTAAAGGTACCTATGAAAAAAGAGTTACCTTAGCGATAGCTAAAAAATTACAAAAAGTAATCAACAAAGAAAAAGGCATGAAAGCGGTGATGATCCGCAGTGGCGATTATTATGTTAATTTGAATCGTCGCACTAGCCTAGCTAGGGATAAGCATGTCGATTTTTTAGTTTCAATACATGCGGATGCTTTTCATACTCCAGGACCTAGTGGTGCCTCAGTTTGGGTAGTAACGAAAAGTCGTGCTGAGTCAGAGTTATCAAGGTGGTTGGTAAATAGAGAGAAAAAATCAGAATTACTTGGTGGTGGCGGTGGGGTAATCAAAAACACTTCAGATAGCCACTTAGCATTAGCTTTAGCAGATATGAGCAAAGAGCATTCTTTAGGGGTAAGTTTTGGTGTGGCTAATAATGTTATAAAAGAGCTGAAAAAAATCACCAAAATGCATAAGTCAACACCGCAAAATGGTAATTTTGCAGTGCTTAAATCGTCGGATATTCCTTCAATATTAGTTGAAACAGGTTTTATCTCAAATCACAAAGAAGAGAAAAATTTAACTTGGTCTAAACACCAGCAACGTTTAGCGAATGCAATCCACGGTGGTATCAAAAAGCACTTTTTAGCGCACCCATTGACCGGTTCTTATTTTGCATCGGTGGGGTATAAAAAGCACAAGGTACGCAGTGGAGAATCACTATCGGTACTAGCCAAACGTTATAATATATCTATGAGCAAACTTAAATCTATCAATAAATTAAAAACTAATTCATTAAGAATTGGTCAAACGTTAAAAATTCCTCGTACTGGATAAACTCCTATGACTATTGCTATATTGCCTGCACGTTTGGCTAACCAAATTGCTGCTGGTGAAGTGGTTGAACGCCCCGCCTCTGTTATTAAAGAGCTGATTGAAAATAGTTTAGATGCTGGGGCAACATCTATACATATTGATGTTGATAAAGGAGGCATCAAAAAGATAAAAATTACTGATAATGGTCATGGCATAGTTAAAGAAGAGTTAACGTTGGCACTAAGTCGTCATGCAACCAGTAAAATTAAAAGCCTAAATGACTTAGAAGCTATTGGTAGCTTAGGCTTTCGTGGTGAAGCGTTAGCCAGTATAAGTTCAGTTGCGCGATTAACGTTAACGTCTAAGCCGCAATCTCAAGCAACTGCGTGGCAAGCTGTTGCTGAAGGGCGGGATATGTCAGTCAATATAAAACCTGCAGCTCACCCAGACGGCACTAGTATTGAAGTACTGGACTTGTTTTTCAATACTCCAGCTAGACGGAAATTTTTACGTACCGAAAAAACCGAATTTAATCATATAGATGAAGTAGTGCGCCGGATTGCACTTGCTCACTTTGAAGTTAGCTTTAGCCTAACCCATAACGGTAATACTGTTCGTCAATATCGGATGGCGAGTACTCACGCACAATGTATTAAACGTGTTGCTATGGTCTGTGGCCCAAAGTTTATTGAACATGCTGTTGAAGTAGATTGCCCGCATGATAATATGACATTATCAGGCTGGTTAGCTAAACCTAGTTTCTCGCGCAGCCAAAACGATCTTTGTTATAGTTATGTTAATGGCAGAATGATGCGGGATAAGTTAATTAATCATGCTATTCGCCAAGCATATGCGGATTTATTACCACCTGATACTTACCCTGCATTTGTATTGTTTTTACAGCTTGATCATCGAGAAGTGGATGTAAATGTCCATCCATCAAAACATGAAGTACGCTTTCATCAAAGCCGTTATGTTCATGACTTTATTTATTCTGTTTGTCATAAAGCGTTGACGTCAGCCTTAGCAGGTGAAGAACTATTTACTACAGCTGATAGTGATCTTGCCTTAGTACCAGAGCAGTCTTATTCCTCGTTAGGCGCAAACGATAGACAAGGAAGCCATTCATCCAATACTCCTACTCTAAATTACCCAAGTGCAGATTATATTAGACCATTACAGCATGTAAATGATGCAAGTAATAGTCAATCAACATCTAGTTATAGTGGCTACGGTCAACAACACAAAACTAATGCTATTTCTAAAATTGCAGCGTCTAACTATCAAGCATTAATGACGCCTGATAAGGGGAGTTCAGCTCAAGTTCAAAATACGAGTGGCTCTGATCAAGCAAGTGCACAGAAGCATGAGACTACGACCCTGCAAAACTCTACTGACCAGAGTGCTTTTTTAAGTGTACACCAGCCAGGATATGCACTGTATAAAACAGAAAATGGTGTGAGAGTTTTATCATTATTTAAGTTAGCGAAAAGTACTTACGGTAAGCTGGTTGAACAAAGCTGGCAGAATAAAACCGAGCAATCAGATTGTCCTGTTGAATGCTTGGTCAGTCAACCGTTGTTATTACCTGTGATTTTAAGTCTTTCTGAGCAACAGCTTAGTTTTGTATTAGCAGAGCAAGAAATACTCTCAAATGCGGGCATAGTGTTTATCCAACAGCATAAAAATAAAATACAAATCAGGCAATTTCCCGCGTTATTACGTGAGCAAGATGTAAGTAATGCGCTAATAATAATTATTGAAGAGTTGATCGAAAAACGAAGTTTTACCGAAGGAGAGGCTCTTTGTGAAACTAACTTACATCAAAGCATTGGTTTAGCAATGGTTTTGGCTGAGTATGATGAAACACAAGCTGATATTTTATTAAGACTTACGAAAAAACTGTTCCATGAACAACTTAGTCAGCAATTACTCTTGAATTCTATCCCTCTTGACCTCACATCACATATTAAGACGTTATTTTAGTAATTCTCAATAAGAGTTAAGTATTCGTGTCAGTTCAAAGCATCACAGAATCAAACCAGCCACCTGTTATTTGTTTAATGGGACCAACTGCATCGGGTAAAACCGCTTTGGCAATGGCACTGAAAGACGCATTACCTTGCGATATAGTCAGTGTTGACTCTGCGCTTATTTATCGCGATATGGATATTGGTACAGCTAAACCGACAAAATCGGAATTGGTGCAATATCCTCATCGACTTATCGATTTACGTGATGCGAGTGAAAGTTATTCAGCTGCCGACTTTTGTCGTGATGCACTAGTTGAGATTGCTGAGATCAGGAGTAATGGTCGAATTCCATTATTGGTCGGCGGAACTATGATGTATTTCAAAAGTTTGATTGAGGGGATTTCCCCTCTACCGACAGCAAATCCAGAAATACGCCAAGCAATCGAAGCTGAGGCTTTATCAAAAGGCTGGCAAGCAATGCATGATCAGCTAGCTGAAATAGATCCGGTTTCAGCTGAACGAATACACCCGAATGACCCACAACGTATAACGCGAGCGTTAGAAGTGTACAGGTTGACGAGTAACACTTTGACACAATTGACACAAATAAAAGGTGCTAAGCTCGCCGGCGATGTTCTACAATTAGCTATAACTCCCAGGGAACGCAGCACGCTACATGAACGAATTGCACTACGCTATCAGCAAATGATAGATTTGGGATTCGAGCAGGAAGTGATTAAATTAAAATCACGAGATGATTTACACCAAGATTTACCTTCTATTCGTTGTGTGGGCTACCGACAAATGTGGCAACACCTTGAAGGTGAATTTGACCACGATGAAATGATTTTCCGTGGCGTTTGTGCAACCAGACAGTTAGCTAAAAGACAGCTGACTTGGTTAAGAAATTGGCCTGATTTACACTGGCTCACAACGGATGATAAAACCAATTTAGCACAAGTTTTATCACTGCTTGAGGCAAAGCATTAAAGGGCGCGCAAATATAAAGCAATAGTTGAAAATTGATGTATAATTAATTTGTTAGCTATTTTATATAACATTTTGTTATGTTGTTTTCATAGCAAGTTTTTCAGATACTTTATTACTGAGTTTTAAGTTTACCAGTAATGTTTAATAATAATAAAAGGGACCATATAATGGCAAAAGGGCAGTCTTTGCAAGACCCATTTTTAAATGCGTTACGTCGTGATCGCATTCCAGTTGCAATATATTTAGTTAACGGTATTAAGTTACAAGGACAAGTAGAATCGTTCGATCAGTTTGTAATTCTCCTTAAGAATACGGTTAGTCAGATGGTATATAAGCACGCTATATCTACCGTTGTACCTTCTCGCGCTGTTAATACAGCACCAGTACCTGGCCCAGACGATCAATCGTCAGATGCTTAAAGTTTTTTATTCTTTTGAGAACGATTAATCATGGTACTAGGGTTTAACGCTATTGTTTGAACGTTATCAAGCGGGTGAACAAGCCGTACTTGTTCATTTAGACTTTCCAGATGAAAGCAGTAGAGAAGACCTAAGCGAATTTAAAATGTTAGTGTCTTCTGCTGGTGTACAAGCGTTAACCGTTGTGACTGGTAAACGAAATACTCCTCACCCCCGTTTTTTTGTTGGCTCAGGTAAAGCCGAAGAAATTCGTGATGCTGTTCATTTAGTTGGCGCTAATGTAGTTCTGTTTAATCATAGTTTAACGCCGTCTCAAGAAAAGAATATTGAAGCATTATGTGAATGTAGAGTGGTTGATCGCACAACCTTAATTCTTGATATCTTTGCGCAACGCGCTAGAACTCATGAAGGCAAGCTACAAGTTGAATTAGCACAATTGCGTCATATGAGTAGTCGCTTGATTCGAGGTTGGACTCACTTAGAAAGACAGAAAGGTGGCATCGGTCTTAGAGGACCAGGTGAAACTCAGCTAGAAACAGATAGACGTTTATTGCGTGAACGTATGGTTAATATTCGTAAACGTTTAGGCAAAGTTGAAGTACAAAGGCAGCAGGGAAGAAGAGCGAGAACTCGGGCAGAGTTACCAACTTTATCTTTAGTTGGATATACCAATGCAGGTAAGTCAACGCTGTTTAATACATTAACACAATCTGATGTATATGCAGCAGATCAGTTGTTTGCTACCTTAGATCCAACGTTAAGAAAAATTGATTTATTCGGTGTAGGCCGTGTTATTTTGGCTGATACTGTTGGTTTCATTCGTCACTTACCGCATGATTTAGTTGCTGCGTTTAAAGCAACGCTTACAGAAACCCGTGAAGCCGAATTGTTATTACATGTGGTTGATATTTCAGATGATAGGCGCAGTGAGAATATTGAACAAGTAGAATATGTGCTTAAAGAGATAGAGGCGAACGATGTGCCTCAGCTAATTATTTGTAATAAAATTGATAATTTAGATGATATTGAACCGCGAATAGACAGAGATGATCAAGGCATGCCAATTCGTGTTTGGTTATCTGCACAGGCAAATATTGGTACTGAACTGTTATTTACTGCACTCGCTGAACGTCTAGATATACAGGTAGTGAATCACCAGTTAAGTATACCGCCAAGTGCAGGAAAACTACGTGGTGAGTTATACAAGTTAAATTGCGTTACTAGCGAGACTTATGATGAACAAGGTCACTGTCACCTAGAGGTTAATATGCCGTCACGTGAGTGGGAAAGATTAATTTCAACTAAGTACAGTGAGTTAGTCGATTATATTGAACATTAATATAAATATATTTTAATTGTAGTGGCGATAATTTTACTTTCGCCGATTTTAGTGGAGAACAATATGGCTTGGAACGAACCGGGGAATAATGATAAAGACCCCTGGAAAAATAAAGGTGGCAAGAATCAAGGGCCACCGGATTTAGATGAACTTCTTAATGATCTTGGTAAAAAAGTTACCGGGATCTTTGGTGGCAAAACTACCAAAGGTGGATCTGGGTCAGGTAAAAGTTTTTCCAGTATCGGAATATCTATCCTTCTTATTGTTGCATCTGTGGTTTATGCGTTTAGCGGTTTTTATACCATTAAAGAAGCAGAACAGGGCATTGTACTAAGATTTGGAGAATATTCAGGTACTGTTGAGCCAGGTATTAACTGGAAATGGACCTTTGTTGATCGTATTATTCCGGTTGATATGCAAAGCACGCGTGATATGCCGTCATCAGGTTTTATGTTAACCAAAGATGAAAATGTAGTACGTGTTGAAATGCAAATTCAGTATCGTGTAGTTGATGCGCGTAAATATATTTTCAGTGTTACCAATGCAGATGATAGCTTAAATCAATCGCTTGATAGTGCACTTCGTTATGTTGTCGGTCATGCTAAAATGGATGACATTTTAACCAGCGGTCGTGAGTCTATTCGTCAGTCAGTTTGGGAAGAGTTAGATAAAATAATTGAACCTTATAACCTAGGTTTAATTATTGTTGATGTTAACTTTAAGGACGCTCGTCCACCAAACGAAGTGAAAGATGCTTTCGATGATGCTATTTCAGCACAAGAAGATGAAGTTCGTTTCTTACGTGAAGCTGAAGCTTATGCTCGAGGCATTGAACCACGTGCCCGTGGTCGTGTTAAGCGTATGGAACAAGAAGCTATTGCTTATAAAAGTCGAATAGTACTTGATGCACAAGGTGAAGTCGCTCGTTTCGAGAAAATATTACCTGAGTATCAAGCGGCGCCAAAAGTAACACGTGAACGTTTATATATTGCTACTATGGAAAAAGTGTATGGCAATGTAAGTAAAGTCATGGTTGATGTTGAGGGTGGTAATAATATGATGTACTTACCTTTAGATAAGATTATACAGCAACAAAATACCAGCAATAGTAGTGGTAAAACTACTTATGCGCCGGTAAATGATACTAATGTAAATACATCACCTACTTCATCATCAGGTCGCTCTGATAGATTTAATAATGGGGGCAACTAAGAAATGAAGAATTTTTTCATTGCTATAATATCACTACTTCTTATCTTAGCTGTATCGTCAGTTTTTGTTATTTACGAAGGCCAACGTGGCATCGTATTTCAATTCTCAAAAATTAAGCGTGATAGTGCTACTGATGAAATGATGGTGTATGAACCAGGTTTACATTTCAAAATTCCATTTATTGAGACAGTACGTAAGTTAGATGCACGTATTCAAACATTGGATGAACCAGCAGATCGTTTTGTTACTTCAGAGAAAAAAGATTTAATGGTCGATTCATTTGTGAAATGGCGCATTGTTGATTTCTCTACATACTACCTACGTACTTCAGGCTCTGTAGATAATGCTCGTGCATTATTAAAGCAAAAAGTGAATAACGGGTTACGTACAGAGTTTGGTAACCGCACCATTAAAGAAATCGTTTCAGGTGATCGTGACGCGATAATGAGTAAAGCGCTAGAAAGTGCTGCGAGTAGCCGTGAAGATCTTGGCATAGAAGTTGTTGATGTCCGTATTAAAGCGATTAACCTACCGACAGAAATAAGTCAGTCTATTTATGAGCGTATGCGTGCTGAGCGAACTGCTGTTGCTAAAGAACATAGATCACAAGGTCAAGAGCAAGCAGAGATTATTCGCGCTACTATTGATGCTAAAGTGACAGTAATGTTAGCAGAAGCACAAAAGAACTCTTTTACGGTCCGTGGTGAAGGTGATGCACTAGCAGCAAAAGTCTATGCAGATGCTTACAGCAAAGATGCAGATTTCTATAGTTTCTATCGTAGTCTTGAGGCTTATGAAAAAAGCTTTAATAGTAAAAATGATATCATGGTGGTTAAACCTGATAGCGAATTCTTCCGTTTTTTGAAAGACGGCAGTGACGTTAAAAAATAGTAACCAGTGATTTATCGATAATAGCCAGCATAATTGCTGGCTTTTTTTTGTCTGAATTATAGTGAAATATGACTAATGTAAGGTATCGTCCATTTATAAGTGAACATTATAAAACAAATTTTACTATCTATTTCTGATATATTCACCAATAAAAATACCAGATCTTACGCTTTAAATGTTAGTGCTATGATCCTGGATACATGAATTTAAAAGGTAAAAATATGACAATAATAAAATATGTAATTGCTGTAATTGTATCATTACCGATGGCGGCATCATTACTGGCAACAGAAGCCCCATTAGTTTCAATACAGACTCAAGATGATTTTTTTAACAGTATAAGGAAACATTGCGGTAAGTCTTATGAAGGTAAGGTGACCGTGGATAATGCTGCAGGAGGGAGCTTTGCAAATAAAAAATTAATTATGCATGTACGAAAATGTACAGACAATCAATTACAAGTACCGTTTCATGTGGGTGATGATGCATCACGTACATGGATTATCACTAAAACTGGCTCAGGATTATCATTAAAGCATGATCATCGTCAAAAAGATGGAAGTAATGATAAATCAACTATGTATGGAGGACATACTAATGATGCCGGTTGGGCTGAAATGCAATCTTTTCCGGCAGATCAGTACTCTAAAGAGCTTTTTGTCGACCAAGGCATTCCACAGTCAATCGGCAATACATGGCAAATGTACATATACCCAGAAAAATTTACTTATCGATTAATCCGTCAAGGTAGAGAGTTTAGAGTCGATTTCGATGTAACAAAGCCAATTAGCACTCCAGTTACCCCTTGGGGTTACGATTAATTTTTAGCTAAGTTGTTAACTTAATTGATTATTTTAAGAACAGGTAGAAGATTAGCTCAAAAAGCTGCTTTTTTAACTTGGACTATAAATATTTATTTGGTAAAATCTTCGCCTAATTTTCTTACGAAATAGAAAAACATGGGCAAAAATGTAGTTGTTCTCGGCACTCAATGGGGTGACGAAGGTAAAGGTAAGATCGTTGACTTACTAACCGATAAAGCTAAATACGTAGTTCGTTATCAAGGTGGTCACAATGCTGGTCATACTTTAGTAATTGACGGTGAAAAAACCGTATTACATCTTATTCCATCAGGCGTTTTACGTGATAACGTAAAATGTTTAATTGGTAATGGTGTAGTGCTATGTCCTAAAGCATTAATGACAGAAATCACCATGCTAGAAGCAAAAGGCGTACCTGTACGTGAACGTTTGCTTATCAGCGATGCTTGTCCATTGATTCTTCCTTATCATAATGCTTTAGATGTTGCGCGTGAAGTTGCTCGCGGTAATAAAGCTATTGGTACTACAGGTCGTGGTATTGGCCCTGCATATGAAGATAAGGTTGCACGACGTGGTTTACGCGTTGGTGATTTATTCTGTGCAGAGACATTTGCGGCTAAACTAAAAGAAATTGTTGAATATCATAACTTCTCATTGGTTAACTACTATAAAGTTGAGCCAGTGAATTATGAAGAAGTACTAGCTGATGCACTAGCTGTTGCTGATACGATTAAAAAAATGACCGCTGATATCTCAGAGATTTTAGACCAAGCCCGCATAGCCGGCGAATCTATTATGTTTGAAGGTGCTCAAGGTACTTTACTTGATATCGACCACGGAACTTATCCTTACGTAACTTCGTCGAATACTACTGCTGGTGGTGTTGCTACAGGGTGTGGCGTTGGTCCTCGTCACTTAGATTACATTTTAGGTATCACCAAAGCTTACACTACACGTGTAGGTTCAGGTCCTTTCCCTACGGAATTGGATGATGAAGTTGGTAACCACTTAGGTACTGTAGGTCATGAATTTGGTGCAACTACAGGACGTGAGCGTCGTTGTGGCTGGTTTGATGCTGTTGCAATGCATCGTGCTATTCAAGTAAATAGTGTAACAGGTTTCTGTTTAACTAAGCTTGATGTACTAGATGGATTAGAAACATTAAAAATCTGTACAGGTTACAAAACTGAAGCTGGTGATATTATCACTGTACCGCCTACGGCAGCTGAAGGTTATGATAAAATCACGCCTGTATATGAAGAGATGCCAGGTTGGACTGAAAGCACTGTTGGTGCAACATCAGTTGATGTTTTACCTGAAAATGCCCTTGCTTATATCAAGCGAATTGAAGAAATTACCGGTATACCAGTAGACATTATCTCTACCGGTCCTGATCGTGTTGAAACGATTATTAAAGTGAACCCTTTTCTTTAAAGGATAACTTTAGTTTCCCTTATCTAATAAAGAAAAGGGAAAGTGATTTCTTAATAATAAAGTCCAACCAAGTGTTGGGCTTTTTTTTGGAAAATTTTTTAAGAATATCATGAGTAACAATCGGACTGATTTATTAGTCACTTAGCGATAATTAAAAGGCTTAGAAGCAAAGGATTGTTTGAATAGAGGCTTTTTCAGAATAATTGCTCCTGCGTTATCTAATAGGGTACTTCCTGTACCGTCTGCATTCTCTAGAAAGTTACATCCGTGTACCGTGCTGATTAATATCAATAACGTCGTAAATAAGCCTTTTAAGCTCGTCCTTTGGGAGCATAATAGCAAACTGCTAACATCAAAGAATGAATTAAATATAGAATAACTATGCTTAATCATTCGTTTGATCTAAGCCCGCTAGCGTAGCGCTAAGTTGGTCAATTAATTAATCCGACTGATATAGGTATGTTAAGTGATCGAATGTCTAGATTAATTCACTTGTATTATCATAGTCCAATATATAAGACTTGTTGCTAGATAATGTACTTAAAACGGGTCTAAGCCTATTTGAACTTTACTAAGTGATATTTATACGACACTACTTAGTTATAAATAGCCAGTATTTATCAAATTGATATGATTTTATCGATCGCTAGCGTTACATTGGTTATAGCTTAGATGGAGGTTATATAGTAAAACAGACTTGAATTACTCTATCTATATGAAATACCATATAAGTAAGTAAAAGCTAGTGTTAATAACAATAATAAAAAAAACATGGCTATACTTGCAATAACAACAAAACTAACACTATTAATAACGCATTAGGAATTCTCATGACAGATCTACGCCAGCAAGCACTTGATTACCATGCATTGCCGACACCAGGAAAAATCAGTGTTTCATTGACTACCGCAGCAGAAACCAGCCAAGACTTGTCACTCGCATATAGTCCGGGTGTTGCTGAACCTTGTCGAGAGATAGCAAACAATCCAGACGATGTTTATAAATATACAGGAAAAGGTAATACTGTCGCTGTAATAACTAATGGCACTGCAGTATTAGGCTTGGGTAATATTGGTCCTATGGCCTCAAAACCGGTTATGGAAGGCAAGTCGTTATTATTCAAACGCTTCGCTAATATTGATTCTTTTGATATTGAAGTAAAACATAAAACAGTTGAAGAATTTGTTAATACTGTTGCTAACATAGCGGATAGTTTTGGTGGCATTAATCTTGAAGATATTAAAGCACCCGAGTGTTTCGCCATCGAAAAAGCGCTAATAGAACGCTGTAAAATTCCAGTATTTCATGATGATCAACATGGTACTGCTATAGTAACTGCGGCTGGTATGATGAATGCGTTAGATATTCAGGGTAAAGATATTAAACAAGCTAACATTGTCTGTCTAGGGGCAGGTGCTGCAGCAATAGCTTGTATGGAATTGTTGATTAAGTGTGGGGCACAGCGAGAAAAAATTTACATGCTTGATACTAAAGGTGTGATTCATACCCGTCGTGATGACCTTAATGAATATAAAAAATTATTCGCTAACAATACAGACAAAAGAACATTGGATGATGTAATTGAAGGCGCTGATGTTTTTGTTGGTGTTTCAGGTCCAGATCTTCTATCACAAAAGCAAGTAAAAGCTATGGCAGATAGACCAATTGTTTTTGCTTGTTCGAATCCTGATCCTGAAATAAAACCTGAGCTTGCTTTGGCTGCTCGTGATGACTTAATTATGGCTACTGGCCGCTCTGATTATCCTAATCAAGTTAATAATGTTTTATGTTTCCCGTTTATTTTCCGTGGCGCTTTAGATGTGCGTGCACGTACTATTAATGATGCTATGAAGATAGCAGCGGTTCATGCCATTAGAGCACTTGCCAAAGAACCAGTACCGGCAGAAGTGCTTAAAGCAAGCTGTGAGAAAGATCTTAGCTTTGGTAAAGACTATATAATTCCTAAGCCTATGGATCCTCGTTTGTGTGGCGCAGTTGCAAGGGCAGTTGCCCAAGCAGCAGTAGACTCTGGTGTTGCTGCGTTAGACATGCCAGAAAATTATATGGCTTAATGATCATGACTAACTAATTAGAATGGTGAATTCTCACTTAATCTCTATTAGTCTTTGATTATTTTGACAACAATAAAAATAAAGGTCATGGTATGAAAATTACCATGGCCTTTTTTATTGGACAATTATTATGAGAAAAACGTTAACACCAACTTTATTACTCAGTATTATGCTTACATTGGCTTTAACTGGCTGTTCTGAAGCAAGTAATGAGAAAATTCAAATACAAGAGACACTCAGGACAGGAGAAAGCCAAGTGGCAGGTAAAAAAGAACAAGCTTGGCAACAAGTCACCGTAAACTATTATGATTTTGAAGGCGGCTTTTATGGTTTAACTTCTGAAGCTGGAGATAAACTGTTACCCATGAATCTAGCTAAGCAATATAAATTACAAGGCACCGTACTGAAAGTGAAAGGTGAAGTCATTAAAGATATGATGACCATTCAACAGTGGGGCCAACCTTTTAGAATTATCGATGTTGAATTAATTAAGTTAGGTCAAAGCACTGGAAAAAATAAAGGAGCTGAGTATTAATACCAAGTCCATTAAGTTAGTTCCCACTCAGCGAGAATTAAAAGGCTTAAAGGCTAGGTATTGATTGAAGAGAATGGTTATTCAGGAGAATATGCTCCTGCATTCTCTAATAAGCTGCATCCATGCAGCGTCCTTGTCAAAATCAATAACACAGCATGTAAACCTTTACTTTTTATTAGGTACTCGCCCTTGGGAGCTTGTCAGAAAAGCAATAACTGCACAAATTTTTGAGATATAGAATGACTATACCAACAAAAATTTTTGTTTGTTATAACTCTTCTGGCATAGCTCTGAGGTGGGAATAAATTTAATGGAATTGTTATAAGGTTATAGACAAGATAAAGGCTGGTTTAATAGAGTTAGTTGGCTTCTCCCTTCAATAAACTGAACTTGATAGAGCATTTGGTATTCTTTTTCCGTTAAGTCATCTACTTTTTGATTGCTTAGCAACTGAGTCAGTTGAGGGGTAGTATTGCTGTGTCCGACAATTAGAGCATTTTCTTTGTGATCTTTTAAATGCAAAGAAAACTGTTCAAGTTGTTTAGGGTCATAATTCTTGATAGCAATGTTTTGTCTGCTGGATAAAGGTGCTGCTGTCGACATGGTTCTTTGATAATTCGTACTATAAACAGATTTTATATTCGCTGTACTTAGTAACATTGCTAACTGTTTTGCTCTTTCTTCGCCACATTGTGTTAACGGTGGATTTTTACTATCAGCTTGCTTTTCAGCATGTCTCACAAGATAAAGAGTAAAGTTATCGCTTGCTAGGCAAGGTTGAGTCAATAATATACCGGCAATCATTAAACTGAATTTTTTCATAGTGTGCTTTTCTTCAAGTAAGAGGAGATTACTAGCGTGAAAAATATTTAATTATCACGCTAGTAAAAAGGGCTTTGTCATTTTTTAAAATAGACGATTTAAACCGTTCAAGGCTGCAACGCGAAATGCTTCTGCCATTGTCGGGTAATTGAAGGTTGTCTCAACAAAGTACTCAATGGTATTTCCACCATTTGTTTGTTGCATGATAGCCTGACCGATATGAATAATTTCAGCCGCATTTTCACCGAAACAATGGATGCCAAGAATCTCTTTAGTCTCACGGTGAAAGAGAATCTTTAAAGAACCAACCAAGTTATTAGATATTTGAGCTCTCGCAAGATGTTTGAACTGGGCACGGCCAACTTCATACGGTATTTTGGCTTCTGTAAGCTCCTGTTCAGTTTTACCAACCGAGCTAATTTCAGGAATGGTGTATATACCTGTAGGAATATCAACAATTAGCTTAGCTTTACTACTGCTATCAACCATTGCAGAAGCGGCTATTCGGCCTTGGTCAAAAGCTGCACTTGCTAAACTTGGATAACCAATAACGTCTCCCACTGCAAAAATATTGTCTACTTCAGTTTGATAACAATCATTTACTTTTAGCTGACCACGACCGTCTGCTTTTAAACCAGCAGCAGCGAGGTTTAGGTCGGCAGTATTACCTGTACGACCATTGGCAAAGAGCAGACAGTCGGCGCGCATTTTTTTACCCGACTTCAAATGGACTATTACAGCATCTTCACTGGATTCTACACGTTCAATTTCCTCACCATGTCGGATGACAACGCCGCTGTTCCATAAATGATAACTGAGTGAATCTGACATTTCAGTATCTAGAAAAGACAGTAAACGTTCACGAGTATTTATTAAATCGACTTTTACTCCTAGCCCTCTAAATATAGAAGCATATTCACTACCAATAACACCGGCACCATAAATAATGACATGTTGCGGAGCATGCTTGAGACTTAAAATACTGTCAGAATCATAAACACGAGGATGGTCAAAGTCGATATCATCAGGGCGATAAGGTCGTGATCCTGTAGCAATCATAATTTGTTTAGCTGAAATTTTTTCTACTGAACCATCTGGGTGCGAAATGCTAATGGTATGTGCATCAATAAATGAAGCTTGGCCTTGTATATGTTCCACGCGATTGCGGTTGTAAAAACCACTGCGTAAGCTAACTTGTTTTTGAATTACCGCAGAAGCATGGCTTAAGATATCTTGAAAGGTAAGTTGTTTTACTTGTTCGTTTTGATTAAACAGTGGGTTTGAATTGTATTCAATTAAACGACTTACTGATTGACGTAATGCTTTTGATGGAATGGTACCCCAATGAGTACAACCACCACCAACTTGATGGTAACGTTCAATGATGGCTACTTTTTTCTGGCGTTTAGCAAGGTTCATTGCTGCGCCTTCACCACCTGGACCTGTACCTATGATAATTACGTCATAATCAAAACTTTTTTCCATCGTTTTGCTTGTCTTTGATTTAACCAAAAGTGAGCCCTCGTATTTATTTAATATAAGAATATAGCAATAGTTTATCAGAACTAAAACTGACAATATTGAGCTAATTCAGTATTATGATAATAATATTGAATTTATCTCATAAAGAGCCGGTTAGATGAGTGGTGTAAGAGCACAACAAAAAGAAAAGACCCGTCGTCAAATTATTAATGCAGCTCTAAATCAACTGAGTGCGGAACGTAGTTTCTCAAACTTAAGTTTACGCGAAGTTGCAAAAGAAGCGGGTTTAGCCCCGACATCTTTTTATCGCCATTTTTCTGATATGGATGAATTAGGTTTAACTTTAGTGGATGAAGCAGGTTTAACACTGAGACAGCTGATGCGACAAGCAAGGCAGCGTATCGCTAAAGGTGGATCTGTTATTCAAATATCAGTACAGACCTTTATGGAATTAATTGAAAGTAATGGTAATATTTTCAGACTATTATTACGTGAACGTTCAGGCACCTCCGCTGCTTTTCGTGCTGCTGTAATTCGTGAAATTCGTTATTTTACAATGGAGCTTTGTGATTACCTTCAAAAAGCGAATCAGCTTGAAGCTGATGTTGCCTATATGCAGGCTAATGCTGCGGTAACCATTGTTTTTAGTGCTGGTTCGGATGCACTTGATATAGAAGATAAAGCGGAACGTGATCAATTAGCTCAACAAACAATTCAGCAATTACGCTTTATTGCCCGTGGTGCTCTTGAACTAAGTGATCGTCGTAAAATTTCAAGAAAATCTCGTTAGTTTACTTTCTTGTTAGTATTACACCTGTTTCAATATGGTCGGTGTAAGGGAACTGATCAAATAAGGCAAATTTATCAATTTGATGTGTTTCTACTAGAAGCGCTAAATTATCTTTCAAAGTTTCAGGATTACACGAGATATAAATAATTTTATTAAAACGTCTAACCAATTCAACACTGTCTCTATCTAATCCAGCACGAGGCGGATCTACTAACACGGTATCGTAGTTATAAGTGGTTAAATCAAAGTCTTCTAAACGTCTAAACTTTCGTTCACCATTCATCGCTTGACTAAATTCTTCACTAGACATACGTACAATATCTATATTATCAATACCATTTTCACTAATATTAATTTGTGCAGAACGAACAGAGGTTTTCGATATCTCAGTACCAAGTACTCGTTCAAAGTTTTCAGCAAGGGCGATACTAAAGTTACCATTGCCACAGTAAAGCTCAATGAGATCGCCTCCAGCATTTTGTGTTGCTTGCTGAGCCCATAAGAGCATTTGCTCATTAACACCCGCATTTGGTTGCGTGAAACTATTTTCTACTTGTTGATAAACATAGGTCTTGCCTCCAACGTTCAAGGACTCCATTACATAATCTTTATCAACTATAATTTTTTGTTTCTTTGCGCGACCAATAATATCCACAGGGGCTATTGTTGATAGCTGAGCTTTTAGCTTTTCTGCCTCAATTTGCCAATTATCTTCCAAAGGCTTGTGGTACAGCATACTAATTAATAACTCACCACTTAGTGTCGATAAGAAATCGACTTGAAAAAGCTTAAACCGCAATTCACGTTGATCTTTAATTGTGGCGAGTAAAGCTTTCATCGCGTTGTTGATTAACTCGCTAGCAACAGGAAAGTCATCTACTCTAAATTTTTCCTTAGTTTTACTATCAAACATGATGTAATAAAGGTCATCACCTTCATGCCAAACCCTAAATTCTGCTCTTTGACGATAATTCAATGGTACCGATGGATATAAATCAGGAGCTGGTAGGTTGAAGTCACTAAATAACTTAGCCATATCTTGTTGTTTTTTTGATAATTGCGCATCGTAATTATCCGGATGAATGTGACTAAACATGGAAGTGCCTTGTATAAAGAAAGAGAGATTAGAATAACAGCGCGAATTTTACTATCGACTTAGCTTTTGTCTAGCTCTTAATCAGTCTATTTTATAAATAAGCCAATATTAACTAGTTTGCCTATCTATTAGCCATTGTTGCTGATTAACAGTTATAAGGGTAAACACCACTAGGTAACAAGGTTTATCCACTCAAGTAATTTATTAGTTAATGCCAAAGGAATATGAATAAGCAAGAATAACTTAAGTTCGATTACGTTAAATAAAGCAGGTTGAGCTATTGTAGAAAAATGCAGAAGAATCATTAGAAGCCTAAGTTAACGTCTTGGTAGAATATAACCGTTCAACTTTAGATTTAGAGTAATAAAAAAGGCCGCTATTATAGCGGCCTTTTATTATATAAGTTGTAGCGTTAGTCGTCTTGATTGTTATCTTCAGTTCGCTCAGGGCGTTCCTTTGCTTCTCTTACTTTCAGTGTACGTTGCTGAAACTCAGTATCGTTCAATGCAGATATTGCTTTGTCTAAATCATCAGAAGCCATTTCAACAAAACCGAAACCACGACGTTTCCCTGTATGTTTATCTTTCATTAAACGTACAGAATGTACAGAACCATGTTCTGAGAAAAGCTCTCGTACTGAGGTTTCATTCGCTCTATAAGGTAAGTTACCAACATAAAGGGTTCTAACATCCTCATCCGAAGCTATAGTATTACTGGATGTAGATGAAGCTGTGTTGGTTGATGGACTACCAGTGAGTAAAGGTGCGAGAAATGCACTAACAAATACTAAACTGGCAATAAGTATAGAACTAGCCGGTACGGCAAAAGTGACAATATAAGCGATGATGGCAAATGCAACAGCAATGATGACTGTTTGTAACGTTGGAGACTTCATATAAAGATACCTAATTATTATTTTAATAAACTAATTTAACTGCTTGAATATAAGCAAATAGCAATTCTATGTTACGCAGCTTTTTATAATGTGCAACTATCAAGTGCAAAGTTTATGCAATTAATCTGTTATTAAAGAATAATTTTCAATAATTCCCCCTATAATAGTTGCTTAAATGTACGTGTTGCCTTTTAACTGAGCGAACGATTCATTAAATGCAATTTTAAGTGGGAAAGGTGTTGACCAAAACTGAAAACTCTCTACAATGCGCTCCAGTTCCAAGGGGTTCACGCAAAATGAATCATCAGCGAACTGTTTTGATACGTTATCTACTCGCTTTAGCGATAAATAACGTAAGTTAACTTGAAATTTTAAATGTTTTTCAAAATAATTTAAAATAAACGTTGACATCAAAACTCGGAAGCGTATTATACGCCTCCTGCTTCGGGGCAACAGCAACGAGCAACGCAAATTAAGTTCAACTTAGTTTGCTTCAGATAAAGAGCGAATGCGACTCTTATCTACTTCTAAACTTAGTTTACGAAGTTCTTCTTTAACAATTAGTTATCATGCAATTTGTGTGAGCACTCACATTATGTTGTTTTACATAGTTCTCTATCTTTTACTAGGTAGGAACAAAAAACGCTTAATGAATGATGTTCATGCAAATAAATATAGTTACGTATCTTTAGTTAGATAGGTAGCGACTATGTAATGCGATATCAACTTCGGTTGGTATCACGACAGAATTCATTGAGCAGTAACACATCGCTTGCGATGAGGTTACACAAACGATTTTTAATTGAAGAGTTTGATCATGGCTCAGATTGAACGCTGGCGGCAGGCTTAACACATGCAAGTCGAGCGGTAACAGAGATAGCTTGCTATCTGCTGACGAGCGGCGGACGGGTGAGTAATGCTTGGGAATATGCCTTATGGTGGGGGACAACAGTTGGAAACGACTGCTAATACCGCATAACGTCTACGGACCAAAGGGGGGGATCTTCGGACCTCTCGCCATTTGATTAGCCCAAGTGAGATTAGCTAGTTGGTGAGGTAATGGCTCACCAAGGCGACGATCTCTAGCTGGTTTGAGAGGATGATCAGCCACACTGGGACTGAGACACGGCCCAGACTCCTACGGGAGGCAGCAGTGGGGAATATTGCACAATGGGCGAAAGCCTGATGCAGCCATGCCGCGTGTGTGAAGAAGGCCTTCGGGTTGTAAAGCACTTTCAGTTGTGAGGAAAGGAGTGTAGTTAATAGCTGCATTCTGTGACGTTAACAACAGAAGAAGCACCGGCTAACTTCGTGCCAGCAGCCGCGGTAATACGAGGGGTGCAAGCGTTAATCGGAATTACTGGGCGTAAAGCGTTCGTAGGCGGTCTATTAAGCAAGATGTGAAAGCCCAGGGCTCAACCTTGGAACTGCATTTTGAACTGGTAGACTAGAGTACTGTAGAGGGTGGTGGAATTTCCAGTGTAGCGGTGAAATGCGTAGAGATTGGAAGGAACATCAGTGGCGAAGGCGGCCACCTGGACAGATACTGACGCTGAGGAACGAAAGCGTGGGGAGCGAACAGGATTAGATACCCTGGTAGTCCACGCCGTAAACGATGTCAACTAGCCGTTTGTGGACTTGATCCGTGAGTGGCGCAGCTAACGCACTAAGTTGACCGCCTGGGGAGTACGGCCGCAAGGTTAAAACTCAAATGAATTGACGGGGGCCCGCACAAGCGGTGGAGCATGTGGTTTAATTCGATGCAACGCGAAGAACCTTACCATCCCTTGACATCCAGAGAAGAGACTAGAGATAGACTTGTGCCTTCGGGAACTCTGTGACAGGTGCTGCATGGCTGTCGTCAGCTCGTGTTGTGAAATGTTGGGTTAAGTCCCGCAACGAGCGCAACCCCTATCCTTATTTGCCAGCGCGTTATGGCGGGAACTCTAAGGAGACTGCCGGTGATAAACCGGAGGAAGGTGGGGACGACGTCAAGTCATCATGGCCCTTACGGGATGGGCTACACACGTGCTACAATGGCAGGTACAGAGGGCAGCAATACCGCGAGGTGGAGCGAATCCCACAAAGCTTGTCGTAGTCCGGATTGGAGTCTGCAACTCGACTCCATGAAGTCGGAATCGCTAGTAATCGTAGATCAGAATGCTACGGTGAATACGTTCCCGGGCCTTGTACACACCGCCCGTCACACCATGGGAGTGGGATGCAAAAGAAGTGGCTAGTTTAACCCCTCGGGGAGGACGGTCACCACTTTGTGTTTCATGACTGGGGTGAAGTCGTAACAAGGTAACCCTAGGGGAACCTGGGGTTGGATCACCTCCTTATCTTGAAGTAAAATTGCTTAATGGAAATCAGTTTTCGGATTGTATTTCACGAGTGTTCACACAAATTACATGATAACAAATTGAAAGATACCCTGATGGGGCTATAGCTCAGCTGGGAGAGCGCCTGCCTTGCACGCAGGAGGTCAGCAGTTCGATCCTGCTTAGCTCCACCAACTCATCACGTATCTTTTACTAAAGAAAGAGACCAAATTTAAATACACTTTATAGTGATTTTAAATTTGGTTTTTTAAACCACGAATTATGCCGAATGCGTGCTAATTTGAATTCTTTAACAATCTGGAAAGCTGATATAAATATCGGTATTTATAAGGTAAGCACGGTGTCGCGCTGTTGTTTACATGATTATAAATACCAAGCTGTTATCTCATTCTCTTATCGTGAATGTGGTAATGGTGATAGTGCATCCCCCCAAGGATGTATTATCAAATTCATACTGCTCGCAAGAGCATGATGTCTTATCAAGTAACTCATCGTATATCTTCGGATATACTGAGTACGTGAAAATGTCAGACTTTACAATTGCCTTGGATTAGTCTCCGGGGCGTACTTCGTTTTCAAATCTTCGGATGAGACTACTTAGGGTTGTATGGTTAAGTGACTAAGCGTATGTGGTGGATGCCTTGGCAGTTAGAGGCGATGAAGGACGTGTTAATCTGCGAAAAGCTTTGGTGAGGTGATAAAAACCGTTATAGCCAAAGATGTCCGAATGGGGAAACCCACTTACCATAAGGTAGGTATCGTTACGTGAATACATAGCGTAACGAAGCGAACCGGGAGAACTGAAACATCTAAGTACCCCGAGGAAAAGAAATCAACCGAGATTTCGTTAGTAGCGGCGAGCGAACGCGAATCAGCCCTTAAGCTTATAGGGTGCTAGTAGAATGTTCTGGAAAGGACAACGATACAGGGTGATAGTCCCGTATACAAAAGCAACCTTTAAGTGAAATCGAGTAGGACGGAGCACGTGAAACTTTGTCTGAATATGGGGGGACCATCCTCCAAGGCTAAATACTACTAACTGACCGATAGTGAACCAGTACCGTGAGGGAAAGGCGAAAAGAACCCCTGTGAGGGGAGTGAAATAGAACCTGAAACCGCATACGTACAAGCAGTGGGAGCCCGATTTAGTCGGGTGACTGCGTACCTTTTGTATAATGGGTCAGCGACTTATATTCTGTAGCAAGGTTAACCGATTAGGGGAGCCGTAGCGAAAGCGAGTGTTAACTGCGCGTTTAGTTGCAGGGTATAGACCCGAAACCCGGCGATCTACCCATGGGCAGGTTGAAGGTTGAGTAACATCAACTGGAGGACCGAACACACGTATGTTGAAAAATGCGGTGATGACTTGTGGGTCGGAGTGAAAGGCTAATCAAGCCGGGAGATAGCTGGTTCTCCCCGAAATCTATTTAGGTAGAGCCTCGCACGAACACCATTGGGGGTAGAGCACTGTTAAGGCTAGGGGGTCATCCCGACTTACCAACCCTTTGCAAACTCCGAATACCAATGAGTGATATGCGGGAGACACACTGCGGGTGCTAACGTCCGTTGTGAAGAGGGAAACAACCCAGACCGCCAGCTAAGGTCCCAAAGTACTAGTTAAGTGGGAAACGATGTGGAAAGGCATAGACAGCTAGGAGGTTGGCTTAGAAGCAGCCATCCTTTAAAGAAAGCGTAATAGCTCACTAGTCGAGTCGGTCTGCGCGGAAGATGTAACGGGGCTAAACTAGTCACCGAAGCTGCGGATTTGAACTTAGGTTCAAGTGGTAGGGGAGCGTTCTGTAAGCCGTTGAAGGTGAATTGAGAAGTTTGCTGGAGGTATCAGAAGTGCGAATGCTGACATGAGTAACGATAAGGGGAGTGAAAAACTCCCCCGCCGAAAGACCAAGGTTTCCTGTCCCATGTTAATCAGGGCAGGGTAAGTCGGCCCCTAAGGCGAGGCGGAAACGCGTAGTCGATGGGAAACAGATTAATATTTCTGTACTTCTATATATTGCGAAGGAGGGACGGAGTAGGCTAAACAAGCACGGCGTTGGTAGTCCGTGTGAAAGTATGTAGGTGGTTGTCTTAGGTAAATCCGGGACTTCATTAACACTGAGATACGAGACGAGACTCTACGGAGTTGAAGTTGTTGATGCCATGCTTCCAGGAAAAGCTTCTAAGCTTCAGATATATAGGAACCGTACCCCAAACCGACACAGGTGGTTAGGTAGAGAATACTAAGGCGCTTGAGAGAACTCGGGTGAAGGAACTAGGCAAAATAGTACCGTAACTTCGGGAGAAGGTACGCTGCTCAACGTTAAACCCTTGCGGTGTAAGCGAAGAGTAGTCGAAGTAACCAGGTGGCTGGAACTGTTTATTAAAAACACAGCACTGTGCAAAATCGAAAGATGACGTATACGGTGTGACGCCTGCCCGGTGCCGGAAGGTTAATTGATTCGGTTAGTCCTCGGACGAAGCTGATGATCGAAGCCCCGGTAAACGGCGGCCGTAACTATAACGGTCCTAAGGTAGCGAAATTCCTTGTCGGGTAAGTTCCGACCTGCACGAATGGCGTAATCATGGCCACACTGTCTCCACCCGAGACTCAGTGAAATTGAATTTGCGGTTAAGATGCCGTATACCCGCGGCTAGACGGAAAGACCCCGTGAACCTTTACTATAGCTTGACAGTGAACATTGCTCCTACATGTGTAGGATAGGTGGGAGGCTTTGAAACCATGTCGCTAGATGTGGTGGAGCCAATCTTGAAATACCACCCTTGTATGCGTGATGTTCTAACCTAGGGCCCTTATCGGGCTTGGGGACACTGTCTGGTGGGTAGTTTGACTGGGGCGGTCTCCTCCCAAAGAGTAACGGAGGAGCACGAAGGTTGGCTAAGTACGGTCGGACATCGTACGGTTAGTGCAATGGCATAAGCCAGCTTAACTGCGAGACAGACACGTCGAGCAGGTACGAAAGTAGGTCATAGTGATCCGGTGGTTCTGTATGGAAGGGCCATCGCTCAACGGATAAAAGGTACTCCGGGGATAACAGGCTGATACCGCCCAAGAGTTCATATCGACGGCGGTGTTTGGCACCTCGATGTCGGCTCATCACATCCTGGGGCTGAAGTCGGTCCCAAGGGTATGGCTGTTCGCCATTTAAAGTGGTACGCGAGCTGGGTTTAGAACGTCGTGAGACAGTTCGGTCCCTATCTGCCGTGGGCGTTTGAGAATTGAAGAGGGCTGCTCCTAGTACGAGAGGACCGGAGTGGACGAACCACTGGTGTTCGGGTTGTCATGCCAATGGCATTGCCCGGTAGCTACGTTCGGAACTGATAACCGCTGAAAGCATCTAAGCGGGAAGCAGGCTTTGAGATGAGTTCTCACTGGGACTTTAAGTCCCCTAAAGGGTCGTTGGAGACTACAACGTTGATAGGTCAGGTGTGTAAGTGCTGCGAGGCATTGAGCTAACTGATACTAATTACCCGTGAGGCTTAACCATACAACACCCAAGTAGTTTTGCTGAGAAGTGATACTGAAGTGATTTGTATAAAGACTGACATAGACCGAAAGGTAAGAAAACATCACGTACTTACGTGTTACTTGAACCAAGAAAACCAAACGATATTTATAGCTCATTGAGCAAGCTTTCTAAGATTGTACCTTTTTTGTTTAGCGACAATAGCGCTGTGGTCCCACCTGATCCCTTTCCGAACTCAGAAGTGAAACGCAGTTGCGCCGATGGTAGTGTGGGAGTTCCCATGTGAGAGTAGGACATTGCTAAACTTCTAATTTGTGCTGCGGCACACGAGAAGCCCGTTACATTTGTGACGGGCTACTTGATTAAACACTATTTGTTAACTTAATTGCCTGATAAATGTGCAATTAACGTAAAAAATACTGTTTTATAAAATACTTACTTTCTTTATGGAACTAAGTGTTGACAATAAAACTGAGAGGCGTATTATGCGCACCTCACTCAGGCAAGGCCTGAGGTTAAGAAGATAACGAATGCGATTATCTTCTGTCTTTCATAGCAATATGAGCGACATTTTTCTTTAACAATTAGTTATCATGCAATTTGTGTGAGCACTCACATTATGTTGTTTTACATAGTTCTCTATCTTTTACTAGGTAGGAACAAAAAAACGCTTAATGAATGCTGTTCATGCAAATAAATATAGTTATTTATCTTTAGTTAGATAGGTAGCGACTATGTAATGCGATATCAACTTCGGTTGGTATCACGACAGAATTCATTGAGCAGTAACACATCGCTTGCGATGAGGTTACACAAACGATTTTTAATTGAAGAGTTTGATCATGGCTCAGATTGAACGCTGGCGGCAGGCTTAACACATGCAAGTCGAGCGGTAACAGAGATAGCTTGCTATCTGCTGACGAGCGGCGGACGGGTGAGTAATGCTTGGGAATATGCCTTATGGTGGGGGACAACAGTTGGAAACGACTGCTAATACCGCATAACGTCTACGGACCAAAGGGGGGGATTCTTCGGAACCTCTCGCCATTTGATTAGCCCAAGTGAGATTAGCTAGTTGGTGAGGTAATGGCTCACCAAGGCGACGATCTCTAGCTGGTTTGAGAGGATGATCAGCCACACTGGGACTGAGACACGGCCCAGACTCCTACGGGAGGCAGCAGTGGGGAATATTGCACAATGGGCGAAAGCCTGATGCAGCCATGCCGCGTGTGTGAAGAAGGCCTTCGGGTTGTAAAGCACTTTCAGTTGTGAGGAAAGGGGTGTAGTTAATAGCTGCATTCTGTGACGTTAACAACAGAAGAAGCACCGGCTAACTTCGTGCCAGCAGCCGCGGTAATACGAGGGGTGCAAGCGTTAATCGGAATTACTGGGCGTAAAGCGTTCGTAGGCGGTCTATTAAGCAAGATGTGAAAGCCCAGGGCTCAACCTTGGAACTGCATTTTGAACTGGTAGACTAGAGTACTGTAGAGGGTGGTGGAATTTCCAGTGTAGCGGTGAAATGCGTAGAGATTGGAAGGAACATCAGTGGCGAAGGCGGCCACCTGGACAGATACTGACGCTGAGGAACGAAAGCGTGGGGAGCGAACAGGATTAGATACCCTGGTAGTCCACGCCGTAAACGATGTCAACTAGCCGTTTGTGGACTTGATCCGTGAGTGGCGCAGCTAACGCACTAAGTTGACCGCCTGGGGAGTACGGCCGCAAGGTTAAAACTCAAATGAATTGACGGGGGCCCGCACAAGCGGTGGAGCATGTGGTTTAATTCGATGCAACGCGAAGAACCTTACCATCCCTTGACATCCAGAGAAGAGACTAGAGATAGACTTGTGCCTTCGGGAACTCTGTGACAGGTGCTGCATGGCTGTCGTCAGCTCGTGTTGTGAAATGTTGGGTTAAGTCCCGCAACGAGCGCAACCCCTATCCTTATTTGCCAGCGCGTTATGGCGGGAACTCTAAGGAGACTGCCGGTGATAAACCGGAGGAAGGTGGGGACGACGTCAAGTCATCATGGCCCTTACGGGATGGGCTACACACGTGCTACAATGGCAGGTACAGAGGGCAGCAATACCGCGAGGTGGAGCGAATCCCACAAAGCTTGTCGTAGTCCGGATTGGAGTCTGCAACTCGACTCCATGAAGTCGGAATCGCTAGTAATCGTAGATCAGAATGCTACGGTGAATACGTTCCCGGGCCTTGTACACACCGCCCGTCACACCATGGGAGTGGGATGCAAAAGAAGTGGCTAGTTTAACCCCTCGGGGAGGACGGTCACCACTTTGTGTTTCATGACTGGGGTGAAGTCGTAACAAGGTAACCCTAGGGGAACCTGGGGTTGGATCACCTCCTTATCTTGAAGTAAAATTGCTTAATGGAAATCAGTTTTCGGATTGTATTTCACGAGTGTTCACACAAATTACATGATAACAAATTGAAAGATACCCTGATGGGGCTATAGCTCAGCTGGGAGAGCGCCTGCCTTGCACGCAGGAGGTCAGCAGTTCGATCCTGCTTAGCTCCACCAACTCATCACGTATCTTTTACTAAAGAAAGAGACCAAATTTAAATACACTTTATAGTGATTTTAAATTTGGTTTTTTAAACCACGAATTATGCCGAATGCGTGCTAATTTGAATTCTTTAACAATCTGGAAAGCTGATATAAATATCGGTATTTATAAGGTAAGCACGGTGTCGCGCTGTTGTTTACATGATTATAAATACCAAGCTGTTATCTCATTCTCTTATCGTGAATGTGGTAATGGTGATAGTGCATCCCCCCAAGGATGTATTATCAAATTCATACTGCTCGCAAGAGCATGATGTCTTATCAAGTAACTCATCGTATATCTTCGGATATACTGAGTACGTGAAAATGTCAGACTTTACAATTGCCTTGGATTAGTCTCCGGGGCGTACTTCGTTTTCAAATCTTCGGATGAGACTACTTAGGGTTGTATGGTTAAGTGACTAAGCGTATGTGGTGGATGCCTTGGCAGTTAGAGGCGATGAAGGACGTGTTAATCTGCGAAAAGCTTTGGTGAGGTGATAAAAACCGTTATAGCCAAAGATGTCCGAATGGGGAAACCCACTTACCATAAGGTAGGTATCGTTACGTGAATACATAGCGTAACGAAGCGAACCGGGAGAACTGAAACATCTAAGTACCCCGAGGAAAAGAAATCAACCGAGATTTCGTTAGTAGCGGCGAGCGAACGCGAATCAGCCCTTAAGCTTATAGGGTGCTAGTAGAATGTTCTGGAAAGGACAACGATACAGGGTGATAGTCCCGTATACAAAAGCAACCTTTAAGTGAAATCGAGTAGGACGGAGCACGTGAAACTTTGTCTGAATATGGGGGGACCATCCTCCAAGGCTAAATACTACTAACTGACCGATAGTGAACCAGTACCGTGAGGGAAAGGCGAAAAGAACCCCTGTGAGGGGAGTGAAATAGAACCTGAAACCGCATACGTACAAGCAGTGGGAGCCCGATTTAGTCGGGTGACTGCGTACCTTTTGTATAATGGGTCAGCGACTTATATTCTGTAGCAAGGTTAACCGATTAGGGGAGCCGTAGCGAAAGCGAGTGTTAACTGCGCGTTTAGTTGCAGGGTATAGACCCGAAACCCGGCGATCTACCCATGGGCAGGTTGAAGGTTGAGTAACATCAACTGGAGGACCGAACACACGTATGTTGAAAAATGCGGTGATGACTTGTGGGTCGGAGTGAAAGGCTAATCAAGCCGGGAGATAGCTGGTTCTCCCCGAAATCTATTTAGGTAGAGCCTCGCACGAACACCATTGGGGGTAGAGCACTGTTAAGGCTAGGGGGTCATCCCGACTTACCAACCCTTTGCAAACTCCGAATACCAATGAGTGATATGCGGGAGACACACTGCGGGTGCTAACGTCCGTTGTGAAGAGGGAAACAACCCAGACCGCCAGCTAAGGTCCCAAAGTACTAGTTAAGTGGGAAACGATGTGGAAAGGCATAGACAGCTAGGAGGTTGGCTTAGAAGCAGCCATCCTTTAAAGAAAGCGTAATAGCTCACTAGTCGAGTCGGTCTGCGCGGAAGATGTAACGGGGCTAAACTAGTCACCGAAGCTGCGGATTTGAACTTAGGTTCAAGTGGTAGGGGAGCGTTCTGTAAGCCGTTGAAGGTGAATTGAGAAGTTTGCTGGAGGTATCAGAAGTGCGAATGCTGACATGAGTAACGATAAGGGGAGTGAAAAACTCCCCCGCCGAAAGACCAAGGTTTCCTGTCCCATGTTAATCAGGGCAGGGTAAGTCGGCCCCTAAGGCGAGGCGGAAACGCGTAGTCGATGGGAAACAGATTAATATTTCTGTACTTCTATATATTGCGAAGGAGGGACGGAGTAGGCTAAACAAGCACGGCGTTGGTAGTCCGTGTGAAAGTATGTAGGTGGTTGTCTTAGGTAAATCCGGGACTTCATTAACACTGAGATACGAGACGAGACTCTACGGAGTTGAAGTTGTTGATGCCATGCTTCCAGGAAAAGCTTCTAAGCTTCAGATATATAGGAACCGTACCCCAAACCGACACAGGTGGTTAGGTAGAGAATACTAAGGCGCTTGAGAGAACTCGGGTGAAGGAACTAGGCAAAATAGTACCGTAACTTCGGGAGAAGGTACGCTGCTCAACGTTAAACCCTTGCGGTGTAAGCGAAGAGTAGTCGAAGTAACCAGGTGGCTGGAACTGTTTATTAAAAACACAGCACTGTGCAAAATCGAAAGATGACGTATACGGTGTGACGCCTGCCCGGTGCCGGAAGGTTAATTGATTCGGTTAGTCCTCGGACGAAGCTGATGATCGAAGCCCCGGTAAACGGCGGCCGTAACTATAACGGTCCTAAGGTAGCGAAATTCCTTGTCGGGTAAGTTCCGACCTGCACGAATGGCGTAATCATGGCCACACTGTCTCCACCCGAGACTCAGTGAAATTGAATTTGCGGTTAAGATGCCGTATACCCGCGGCTAGACGGAAAGACCCCGTGAACCTTTACTATAGCTTGACAGTGAACATTGCTCCTACATGTGTAGGATAGGTGGGAGGCTTTGAAACCATGTCGCTAGATGTGGTGGAGCCAATCTTGAAATACCACCCTTGTATGCGTGATGTTCTAACCTAGGGCCCTTATCGGGCTTGGGGACACTGTCTGGTGGGTAGTTTGACTGGGGCGGTCTCCTCCCAAAGAGTAACGGAGGAGCACGAAGGTTGGCTAAGTACGGTCGGACATCGTACGGTTAGTGCAATGGCATAAGCCAGCTTAACTGCGAGACAGACACGTCGAGCAGGTACGAAAGTAGGTCATAGTGATCCGGTGGTTCTGTATGGAAGGGCCATCGCTCAACGGATAAAAGGTACTCCGGGGATAACAGGCTGATACCGCCCAAGAGTTCATATCGACGGCGGTGTTTGGCACCTCGATGTCGGCTCATCACATCCTGGGGCTGAAGTCGGTCCCAAGGGTATGGCTGTTCGCCATTTAAAGTGGTACGCGAGCTGGGTTTAGAACGTCGTGAGACAGTTCGGTCCCTATCTGCCGTGGGCGTTTGAGAATTGAAGAGGGCTGCTCCTAGTACGAGAGGACCGGAGTGGACGAACCACTGGTGTTCGGGTTGTCATGCCAATGGCATTGCCCGGTAGCTACGTTCGGAACTGATAACCGCTGAAAGCATCTAAGCGGGAAGCAGGCTTTGAGATGAGTTCTCACTGGGACTTTAAGTCCCCTAAAGGGTCGTTGGAGACTACAACGTTGATAGGTCAGGTGTGTAAGTGCTGCGAGGCATTGAGCTAACTGATACTAATTACCCGTGAGGCTTAACCATACAACACCCAAGTAGTTTTGCTGAGAAGTGATACTGAAGTGATTTGTATAAAGACTGACATAGACCGAAAGGTAAGAAAACATCACGTACTTACGTGTTACTTGAACCAAGAAAACCAAACGATATTTATAGCTCATTGAGCAAGCTTTCTAAGATTGTACCTTTTTTGTTTAGCGACAATAGCGCTGTGGTCCCACCTGATCCCTTTCCGAACTCAGAAGTGAAACGCAGTTGCGCCGATGGTAGTGTGGGAGTTCCCATGTGAGAGTAGGACATTGCTAAACTTCTAATTAGAGAAGCCCGTTACGAAAGTAACGGGCTTTTTGCTGTCTGGGATTTAAAAAACGAAGTCCATATGAGCGTAGTACATTGCTAAGTTTCTCTTTAAAGAAACTTGTAGCTTACGCTACGGATTTTTTGCTTTCTGGCATTTGAACAATCTCACAGATAGTGAAGTGAAAGCCCTTGCGCCGGGGGTAGCGTGATTCATGTTAGTTAAGCCCATGTTTGTAGGGCACTGCTAAGGGTCTATTTAAAGAAGCCCGATTCATATGAGTCGGGCTTTTTGTTGTCTGGGATTTAAAAAATGAAATCCATATGAGCGTAGTACATTGCCAAAAGTCTCTTTAAAGAAACCCGTCGCTTACGCTACGGGTTTCTTGCGTTCTAGAGATCAAAGCACCTATGATCAATATCTGAAAGTTAAGCTCTAATATGAATGTAACTCTTACAAATTGTATTGATGGAAATACAGGATGGTACTCAGATAACGCTCATAATAGAACATAGGGCGTCCTTCAGCATACTTAGATTAATTGTTCGCTCTATAATTCTTCAAGGTAAAAAGTTGCGTAAGAGGAGTGCTGAAATGAGGGAGGTAAACGAAAAGACTAACCCCTTTGATTTATATAATATCTAACTGTTTGATGTACAGAACACTGTAAGCGTTATTAAGGTAATTTCAATTGGTATAAGTAAAGAGATGTTCTTTAGCGTAACGTTATCTAACTATTTAAACCTAATAGACCTAATAAAGAAATCTAGCTTAGCTTTCAAAAACACCAACTACCATTGAGATAAGAAATAATGCTGAAGCTGGGATCATAGTTAATATGAATAAAGTATTTAAATCTAACATCGGTCTTTCCTTGTATATTTCGACTATTTAATGAATCTAAAAAGTAATGCGAAATGTGTGTATTTATTACTAAGTTGCAATAAGTAGTACAAAGGTTGTGCCAATGTTATTATTAATTGTTAACGTACTGATTAATGAGGATATTTATTTTTTGTTATTCTTTGAATATATAAAGGGTGTTTGATTATGAATCGATGGGTGGTTATAAAGGCTATTTTGTGGTTAAAAATACCGATAAATAATTGAAAAAGTAAGTTGCTAATATTTTATGATCTCAATATCGGGACACTCATTCCCAATATTGAGATAAGAATAGTTATTAAGGTAAAGTAACCTTATTGAATGCATCAAGTAGTACTTGTCCACCAGCACCATCTTTACCTGCACACTCACTCAAGTGTTGTCTGAACTTACGCGCTCCTGATAAACCATTACAAAGCCCTAACATATGACGCAGTACATGCCACGCTCGCCCGCCATTCGCTATTGTTTCGTCGATATAGGGAACCATTAAATCAATCACTTCAGATCTTGATAATTTTATAGTGTCTGATTGGTATATTTCATTATCTGCATCTGCGAGCATATATGGGCTGTTATATATTTCTCGTCCAATCATTACGCCATCAATATGCTGAAGATGTTCATTAGCTTCAGAGAACGTTTTAATACCACCATTAATGGATACTTCTAAATCCTTAAAATCATTTTTTATTTGATAAACACGATCGTAGTCTAAAGGGGGAACATCACGATTCTGTTTAGGACTTAATCCAGTCAACCAGGCTTTTCTCGCATGAATAATGAAATGGCGACAATCAGCTTTTGATACTTCTTCAATAAAAGTATGCAAAAATTCGTAAGAATCTAAATCATCAATACCGATCCGTGATTTCACGGTGACTGGAATATTCGTCGCTGATTGCATTTGGTTAACGCATTGAGCAACCAAAGCAGGCTCGGCCATCAAACATGCACCAAATCGACCGTTCTGAACTCTATCAGACGGACAGCCAACATTAATATTTACTTCATCATAACCGTATTGTTCAGCAATTTTGGCACATTCCGTCATTGCTTTAACATCACTACCCCCTAGCTGTAATACTAATGGGTGCTCTGCATCGTTATAGGATAAGTAATCCCCCTTGCCACGTAAAATTGCACCGGTAGTGACCATTTCTGTGTAAAGCACAGTGTGTTGAGTCATTAGACGATAGAAATAACGAGAATGTTTATCTGTCCAATCGAGCATCGGCGCAACTGAGAGCTTGTGATTGATTGTAGCCCTTGCTATATAAGGCTTTGAGTCGGTAATTATGGTCATTTGATTAAGCTCCAAATCGGCTTGAATCGCCTGTACTTTCGTTGAGTTTCCGTCTAAGGTGTTCCGTAAGTGTTCCATTCTGAGTAGGACGATTAAGGAAAATATTCATGGCATCAGTAACAATTGATAAACGCCAAAAGGCAAACGGAGATTTCAGCTATCGATGTACAGTTCGAGTAAAAAAGAATGGTGCGATTATACATAGGGAATCCAGAACATTCAGTAAAAAAGAATTAGCGAATACTTGGGGAAGAATCAGAAAAGACGATATTGAGCTAAACAGTATTATTCTTCAAGAAAAGAAAATTTCAATTGCTGAATTGATAGACCTATATATCAACGATGCCGATTTATGGGGAAACACTGGAAGAACTAAACGATACGTAATCGATATGTTACGGGATTCTCCTATTGCATCAGTTTTAGCAAATGAGCTTAAAACTAGTGATTTAATAAGCCACTGCAGAATGCGTCGGGATGCAGGGGCTGGAGGTGCGACTGTTTATCATGATATTGCATATTTACGAAGCATAATGAAGAAAGCTCTTCCCGTTTTTGATGTAAAAGCAAATTGGAAAATATTTGAAGATGCAGTTCCTGTATTAATTGACATGAAGCTTGTTGGCAAGAGCCAAAAGCGTACACGCAGACCCACAGAAAATGAATTGGAAAGGCTTATAGAAGCACTAACAGAAAGACAGAAGCAACAAAGTAGTAAAATCCCCTTTGTTGATATTCTTAATTTTTCCATACTGACATGTATGAGAATAGGTGAAGTCTGTAAAATTAAATGGGAAGATTTAAATCATGAACACAAAACGGTAATTGTAAGAGACAGAAAAGACCCAAGGAAGAAAGAGGGTAACCATATGATCGTGCCGTTATTAGCTGGTTCATACGACATAGTGAAAAAGCAATTAGAAACAGATGAGAGAATCTTTCCTTATGCCTCTGCCTCCGTATCAGCAGGGTTTCAGCGTGTTAGAAATACTTTAGGCATAACTGACTTAAGATATCATGACTTAAGACGAGAGGGCGCATCTAGGCTGTTTGAAAAAGGTTATAGCATTGAAGAAGTGGCACAAGTCACAGGACATAGAAATTTGAATATACTTTGGCAAGTATATACGCAGTTATTCCCTCATAAACTGCATGATAAATTTGCCGAAGAATAAATAATTAAGAAACGTAAAATAGCGAGGCATGTTTCAGTTAAGTTTATTATGAGAATAAGATTTAATTGAAACATCATTAGCACTAATATTAATTTTCTGTATTAGTAGTATAAGAGGATAGAAGTAAATTATATTCTGTTGATATATTCCACATCGTTAGAAGTCTCTTTAGTTCAACAAGCTCACTATGAGTGGGGTCACCATTAATTGATTTTTCTGATAAAAAATTTAAACGCTTAAATTCTTCGCTAGTCATAATAATCATCCTTGATTCATACTAACTAAAATATAGCTAACTTTTTGTTTTATACAATATTAATAAGTATTCGCTACGCGATGAAGTTAGGTTAATGTCTTCTGTGCGCAAGGATATAGCGATATTAATTTTTTAAAATAAAACGCTAAGGGCTATAGCTGCGACAGATAAGACATAAATATTGATTACGAGTCTGTAATATTTACGGTAACTTCGAGAGTATAAGAAGACATTACAAAATCACATTCGTCGATTAACATAGCTTTATGTACAAAAAAAGCATCTACCAAACTGGAAGATGCTTCATGAAGATTATCAACAAATATGGGTCCATGGGTTTATTCAGGCATACCATTGTCGATAATAAGTTTTGATAATGAAACTAATTTTTTAAGATTGTTTCTTAAATCTACGTGATGCTAAACCAATCATTCCTAATGCAAAAATTGCAAGTGTAGAAGGCTCTGGAATATCAGTAGATGAAGCTTTCTCGAATACCACTTCACCAATAGCGACTTGCCCAGTACTACCGTAATTTGAATTAAGTTTCATTCTAATAAATGAAGCGTTGGTAGAAGCAAAAGAAAAGCTTTGCCCCGAAGCTACAGCGGAACTAGACTCCATACCTACGTTAAATGTCCCAAGTGAGGTTGAACCTAAAAAACTGGAGTTGTCTGCTGCAAATAACTCGAATTCATTAAGTCCCAGTGCACCATGATAGTTCCAAATTCCTATACTTTCTAATTCAAATAAACCACCTAAAGAAAAATCAAGATTGATAGGGAAAATAACATTGGGAACATTCGCCCAGCAGTTACTCCCGCAAGAATTATTATGTGTAGCTGTGGATAGAAACGTATCGAAATCAGTTACACCTGAAGTATAGTTCTGACTTAAACCATTTTGGTTGATTATATTGACTGCCAAAGCAGAACCATTTGAATTAGGCGCGGTTACGGAATCAGCACCAATAATAAGTCCGGCATTGGCTAAACTACAACAAGCTAACGCAAGACTTGCAAAAGTACCTTTTAAAAATTTAAATTTCATTTGATATTCCTTTTAATCACTGTTTATTTATTTTGGTAGGTAACGGTTATAATAGTAACTCATTGATTTAGGCATAAAACATACCAATATTAAAATACCTTTTAATTTCAATGTAATGATGGCTTCCACGTTTTTTCAATAACGTAATATTGTAAATAATACTGACACCAAGCAACTCTGAGACTTCAGGTTAGTGCACCAAGGGAATATTGGCACTAACAAATATTAGAGCCAAAAACGAAACTACTTGGGGCATTCTGCAACACTCGCTACGCGAAGAAAAACGAACAAACAAAAACAAGACAAATCTCTGTAAGCCTTGTCACTTAAAGCTTGCAGAGGTACTCCGAAAAAACTTTACCCCCGTATTACTAAACGGGAGTAAAATCTTTCATTTCCTCCTACCGCTCCATTCCTCTTCCTCGTTGCTCAGGCTTCGCCCTCGTCCTCGTCATCATCGCTCAGGGTCGTCAATAGAAAGCTCAGTTGCCTAAAAGTAATCATTAAGTAAAGAATAGAGAAAAGGTCAAAAGCGGTTCCAAAGAGCTTCAAGCCTAATTTAGTAAAGTAAAATAAAGGTTTCTAAGAACATTTTTAAATACACAAAAATAACCTCAGACACTCCTTGATTTTCATTGACAAAATTATTCTCTCACTCTGTTTGATTAGCATCAAATTAAGCGCGCACCCCTATGTTTCTGCGAAACGGGTACACATTAAATTGACACTATCAGGGAACTTAGAGCATGAATGATATTGAAGCTGAAATCGCTAACACTTTAAAAGAGATTGAAGAACTAAAGGAAGAGACACGGGCAATTGTGGCCAAAATGAAGACGCTAAATACTGCTGATGAAAAGGAAACTAATCATGCTAATTAAAATTAATGAGTCAGAGCCTGAGTTCGTCGCGTTCGTTGAATCGCTTAAACAACATTACAGTGAAGCAACCGCCGCTGGTGCAACAAAGAAAGCGATCGTTAATCATGTATCAGTGACCAAAGAATTAAGGAAAACAAAAAAGAAGCTGGAAAAGCTTGAGGCGATACTTGAAGAAATCAAAACGATAAAGCGACAGCAGAAAGGGTTGCAACAAGCCCTCGATATTCTAACGGATTAGTACCAAAAGGTTATCCTGGCAAGCGTGCCTGGACAATGAATTAGTACCAAAAAGTTATCCTGGCAAGCGTGCCTGGACAATGAATTAGTACCAAAAAGTTATCCTGGCAAGCGTGCCTGGACAATGAATTAGTACCAAAAAGTTATCCTGGCAAGCATGCCTGGACAATGAATTAGTACCAAAAAAGGCTTACCGGTTTAACCAGGTTAAACAACTTTGGTACTAAAACGTAAAAAAGAACATAATAACGGCTACGTACAACACATAAACAAACAACTTAGAGTAATGACAACTGAATAGGGCTATTGCCCCTCGCTTCTTGAAAAGGCTCACTCGGTTTAGTTGGCTCACAATACACATAGTTACTGTGATTATTTGACCTTAATTCAACTAAACAGTCTGAGCTAAAGAAAATCTTATAACCCATCGCTATTAACGATTCAGAGCCAACATTTAATACTTCATCATTAATGTAAGCAGTGAAGACATAATCACGAGTAACACGATGCTTATTAAAATAAACCGTATTAACCGCATTGATATACATCTTGGTCGCACCGAACGGCAGCGCTACAAAATTATTAGGCGCAGTAACAGTCGAAACACTAGCACGACGAAAAGAAAAAGGATTAATCTCCCCATCACTTTTTTGAGCAGTACGAACGGAAGCATTAGCAACTTGAACAGCAGCCGCTGAAGCTTTCGGACTTTGTGAAATCGCATTAGGTAAACTATTCGCCAACGGTTCATCAACTTCAATGCTTTCATCGTCGAAGAAAAAGAAAACCATATACACAAGATAGGCAACCACAAAGGCGAAGCCAACAATAACACTAGGAGTAATAGGCGACTGACCAGCGCCCGACTTAGTAGATTTTCCTGTTGCTGTGGACTTATAAAGTTTGAAAACATCGAGCGGCACCTTTTTGAACGTGACAATATCGTTTTTACCAACAGAAATTCCATTAGTTTTGGGTAAATGTTCTAGAATTCTAGGACGTCTTTTGTAGTAGGGAATTGGGATCGCATCTTTTGACGAGTGAGCATAAGCAACCTCACAAACAGAGCGGATAAACGATGATATTTCCTTAATATCAGGCGTGGCCAATAAGATATCCCAGTTGTAATGCCTATGACGCATAAAGCATTCACGCAGCGTTCTTGGGTATCGTAAATAATTTCGCTCATCAAAAAGAGATTCACCAATATCATCCTGATAATCTTCAATGTTTACATTGGACTTAATTTTGCGTTGTTCTTCATGATAAATTTCCGAAAACTCTTGAGGCAATAAATCATCAAAAGCGCCCTCAGTCTTATAGTCATAATCAGAAGCCTTAAAAGACTTATCATTTGGGTAAATATCTTGTATTTCATCCAGAAAGATAAGCGCGCCAATCGGCAACCAATGAAAGAAATTACGCATCAACAACATACCCGTATCATTACCAATACTTATTCGTAACAATCTAGCCGTACTAGGAAAAACCTCTTTTAACTCGCGCTGTATCTCTTCAAGCGTTTTGATGCCCTGCAAATTAGTAACAACTACACGACCAATACGTAAAGCAGGAACAATTTCAAACCACATGGCCGTAGATGATTTGTAAGAGCCTGGGGGACCATGAAAAACTTTAGTAGCCATGAGTTAACCTCTTTGCATATAAAACAAAACGACAAATGAAAAAACAATCAAAAAAGATAAACGCGCAGACAGATATATAAATCTAATCATTAAAAACTCATCTGATAAACAAGACGTGTAATAAGCGCTTCAATAAGTAAGCTAAGCGCATCAAAAAAACGCATATCTGATGCCGCTTGTCGTAAATCAGGAGGAAGATTAGAAATTGCAGTATTCACAACCTCATTAATGTTAATCATTTGAATAAAAGATAAAGCGACCTCATGAGCAAAAACCAACGTTTCATACATAAGATAAAACTTTAAATAAAGTAAATAACTCGTTAACCAAACAAAAAAATCACCTATTGCAGTAGGAATAATGACAGTAAAAAACTCATAAATACTCATGAAAAAGATTGTGGCAGTTTCAAAAAAACCAGTAACACCCGTTTGAGGAGCAGCAAAAATATCAAAGGAAAAAAAAGCTAATAAAACAAAAATAAATAACCTCATGATTTAATCCCTCCAAGTACAATAGTCAACGCACTAAGGGCAGCAAGAAAATAAACAACATTGCCAACACCGCCAAAATACTCAGAAAAACGAGCTAATGAAATATCATGAGAACCCCATTTACCTAAATCAAGATTATTAGCCTGATAACCACCACTATTACCCGCCGTAAAATTAAACTTTTCCCTTACCTCATTAATAAACAATCTATTCTCAACACCAATAGAAGCCTTAAAACCATCAGTAAGACCAGTTAAATCACTTTCATTAATAAAAAGAGTGTCATAAGCACTAAAGCTAGCTACGCCAAAATCAGACTGATAACTACCCCCTAATTCATCACCCAAACCATCAATTTTATCACCCAAACCATCGATACCAGAACCAAGACTATTAACAGCACCAATAATACCCTTATCATCAAAAACAGCCTTTTCAATACGATTAACAGCATCAATAATACCGTTAGCAGAATTACTAACAGTGGTTGATATATCATCAGATTTTTCAACAATAGTTTGATTAGTTGTCTCAGTGGTAGAAGCTAAATTTTTAGTATTAGCATTGCGGGTAGCAACAACTTCATTAATAAGCTTATCGCCTTGTAATGAAGAAATATTTGAAGAGGTGTCAGAAGTGGTTCCATCAGCTTCATAATCAATATCATGTTCAACATCTTCAGTAGTAGTTGTAGAGGGGTCAACACTTGAACCAGTACCACCAGAACCAAAATCTAAATCACTAGGTGGCTCAGGAACATCACAAAAAGGATAAACAGAACAGTCCTCTTCTTTAGGTATAGAGCCATCATTACAAACACCAGTACAAGAAGTAGTGCCTTGACCATCATCAGTATAATTTGAACTTTTAACGCCCCAGTTATTAGCACATTGATTTTTTACAACATCGTTACACTTATCAGACTCAGATTTAAAATCTTCACAAGAATAACTATAAACATTAGGGGAAGTGTAAACGAAACCAGTAACAACTCTTGAAGTAGAACTACAATCTAAATTTGCTAATTCATGGCATTCAATAGGAGATTGACAACCGACAGAATAAGACAAATAAAGAGTAGCAGTGATATTACCAGAATCATTACACTGAGAACCCAAGCGATACTTAATCCTTGTAGAGCTTGAATAAATAAGAGGACATTTATAATAGGTATTACCATCACCGTAAGCGATTTCAGAGGGGGCAATCTGAGCACAATTAGCTGATTGGGCATCATCACCAGAACAATAATCAAAAGTAAAAGCCGAAGCTAAACCTATTTTATTAGTGATCGTAACAATAGCCGAAACATTAAAACTAAAAATAAAAATCAGGATAAAAAGTAATAATCGAAACATAACAAGACTCAAATTTTAGGTAAAAAAAAGGACTTCCTAAGAAGCCCTAATCCCGCTTGTAAATCCCTCGATACAGCAGTAATAAAGGCAACAAGCTAATAAAATGGTTGTGACCATCGCTTAACGACCGAACCAACCAAGCATTTTACCAACACCAAAACCAAGGATTGCTACGCCAATAACACCCGCAATAACAGCGGTTACATTGCCACTACCTTCAGTTACTGCTGTACCAATTTGAGCCGTATAATCAGCCGCTTGAACCGCAGCAGAAGAGCCAGCAATTGCAGAAACAGCAGCTACCGCTTTAACTTTTTTTGTTTTTAAAAAACTAACTAATTTGTTCATGTTATAAACCTTATTTTATTTACCTAACCAGCGAGCAACACGCCCACCGAAATGTGATGTTAAAAAAGCCATAATTAGCGCTAATTCAACGATTGCGAACACTTCTACATCAAAAGCAAAAAGCAGATGTAGCGTTTCATTCATTTGTTGTAGTGAGCCACTTTGTAATTCAACGAATTCAGACTGACTCACCAAAACAAATTCTGTACAGTCCGTTTCTGCAACTATTTTTAAATAACCTGTACCGTCATTAGCTGCACAAACCGACATAATTAATTAACCTGCTTTTTGTTGTTGAGCGGGTTCAATCACAAGCAGTACGGCTTTTGAATCAACGTAAACATTGCGGTAATCACCGACATTCACAGGTAATTCAACCAAAGCACCGTGACTTTCTGAAAGCGTTTTAATGAAAAAGGCATCTTTTTCTTTTTCAGCACTTATGCGAGCGGTTCTAATCATCTTTTGTTCTTGGTCAAAGCCATTAACAAAAGAGACTTCAATACCAATTTCGGTATAGCTGTTCTCTTGAGCTACGCCACCTTTATCGATGTAACGGTTTTTAGTTAACTTAGTACCGACTAAAATGCCGCGTAAAAAAATACCTGTTTGAATACTCATGTTTATCTCTCCAAATAATTAATGTTTAAGCTGCTGCCGTTTGTGCTTGTTGTTGTAAAACCCACTCTTCAATAACAGAGGCTTTCAACCGTTTAGGCATTGACGAACGACAGTCGGGCTCTTCAATGTCTTTTACAAATTTCTCTACGATTTCGCTATCAGATAAACCACAAATTACGCGCATCATGTTGATGGCTTTACGTGTACTGATAACTTGGTTTTCAACAATTTTCTCGATGGTCATGGTGGCTTGTTTAACCAGGGTTTTAATTTTGCATTGCTCAACACTTAAAAAATTGAGTGCTGGGTAAGTGGCTGCAAGGTATTCACTCGGCTTTACCATGGCATCAAGTGGTATAACGCGTTGGCTTGAATGCAATTCAACTTCCCAACGTACCCACTTAGATTTCATATCACCTAGCTGTTTACCTTTTTCATATATGCGTAACAGCTTGCCAGATTCACGAGAACCGATATAAAGCGTTTTTCCCTTGCTTGGAATAAAGCCAAAGGTTTTCTTAGCCGTTGATTTAGTGGACTCGTTACTGATTTCTTTTAAGTCTTTAAAGTTCTCTTTCAGCATTTTTTCTGTTAAATGCCCAGATTCAACATACATATAACAAGCAGGGCGGCCGCCAGAGTTAAACAGGCCTTTCTTGGCTTTACTCAATGCTCGCTTAATAGAGTGCTTCCCTGCGTAATCGTCATGCGCTAAATCAATACGGGTAATTTTAAGCGCTGGAATATTTTTGATTTCTTCATAGAGGCGTTTCATATCCAAAGCGTTACAACCCGTTCCCATGAACGACACGTAACAACCAAGGTTTTTACCACCCCAACAAATAACACCAGCTTGCTCACCATCAGCGTACAGAGTGGCTGAGTAAGAATAATTAAAACGTCCTGTCGGATTATTCTTAACCGTCCAAATAAAAGTTTCCTGAGTGAACACATTATTCAAACGACAAACAAAGCGTTCTACTTCGCCGCAACAAAGAACATCGAGTAAATCGACACCAATGTTGTCTAATAAGTTGTTTAAACGGTCACCATATTTAATGCCGGTATCGACTTCTAATTCGCCTTTTAACATGTCACGTAATTCATAACGTGCAGAAACTTCGTTGTCTGAAAGCGCAAGTGATTTAAGCGGCAAGTCTTTGTGTCGACGATTGTTATATTCACGTGTGATGGTGCTACATGATTCTTTGTAACGGCTCAAAATAGCTTCGTATTCATGGGCGTTAAAGGCGTTAGTGCCTAACAGTTCTTTGTTTTTTGTGTTCTCAAGTTTTGCCAGTTCACGATTTAAAGCGGCATCTTTTGCCTTAACGATTAATTCGCTTTTGATACACGCGCCAATCTTTGCCATCTGCTTAATGTTTAATAATTCTTTGGGTGACCAAGTCAGTGACAAGGCATCCACTAAACAAGGGATTGTTGTTGGTTTAGTTTTCATCAAAAGCCCCTTGTCGTTGTAGTTCGTGATAGTTGTTTTCATCAACTTCAATTAAGTTGAATTCGTGACCGTATACCGTTTGAAGAAATCCAATTAACGAGACTAAATTACAAAAGTGATGCACTTGGCCGTTGTGCTGTATCGCAACATCGCCCCAGTCTTCCCTTTGAAAATAGACGTTAGGATTATTCATGGTTAAGCTACGTGTACTTGTTGCCATTCTTTCGAGGCAATTTCATATTGTTTGTCGATATAACTCGCTAAATCTTCTACCTTTATGAATACAGGGCTGCGTTCAGACTTACTTAAGCTAAATGTTGGTACTGGAAAGTCTTGGCCTTTAATTTTTTGCTTAGCCGTTTTTACGCTAATACCAAAGAATTCTTGGCAAACGTCTTTCAGTTCGATCACAGGTGATTCAAAACGAGCTAGTAGTGCGAAATTTGTATTCATATATCACCTATGTAATCATTTAGGGTTAAAGCAATTCAAAGCGATTACAATCGACTATAACCGCTCCGTATCGCTCCATAAAGATACTATTTCATAATGGAGCGTTTTGCAACTATGTTTTTAAAGGAAAATAGTGTGGATGATTTTGATAAACAATTGGATGATTTATTTAAAACAACTAAAACGAGTAGAATTAGTGAGTTATCTGAAGCTTTAGGGGTTTCTCCAACCACAATAAGAACATGGAGAGGTCGAAATAAAATTCCTGCCAGTGCATTTAGAAAGGCAGAACTATCAATCCAAAACGATTCAGACGTAAAAACTGATACCCGTATTAGCCTTTCTTTTTACGAAATATCAGCTTCCGCAGGGGGAGGGGCATTAGTAGAAGTGGAAGAACAAGCTAACTTAATTAGCTTTGAGCCAGAGTGGCTAAATAAAGAAATTGGTGTAAACGCCAATGATGTCTTTTTGATGTTAGTCGATGGTGACAGTATGTACCCGACATTAAAGAACGGTGCCATGATAATGGTGAACAAACACTTTAATGGTTTAAGTGATGGTATTTACGTGATGCGACACGAACAAAACTTACTAGTGAAACGATTACAAATGTTGCCTAACGGAATTATTAAAGTGAAATCAGATAATAACCTGTATGAACCTTGGGAAATAAATAAAGAAAACCTAGACGGTACAGACATAGAAATTATTGGCCGCGTAGTTTGGTCAGGGCAAAGAATGTAGTGCCAAAAATAACTTGCGAGTTATTAAAGCGCAAGGCTTTGGACTAAAGCAATAAGACAATAGAGATAATAATATATGAGCCAGTCAATGGAAAATTTCGCGACTACTTTGGAATTGCTTGAAGAAGAAATTGGTCTTGAGGATTTAAGCCAGTTATTAGCGGATATGCTGCTTGTTTGTTCTACAAGAATTGTAGGTGATGTTCCTAATAATTGGACTGTCAAAACAGAGATTGTTAATGGTGAGGTGACAGCTATTACCGATGCTGCCTTATCTAAAGTTAATGTTTTATAACATTAACTTTATTATCGATACCAAAGAATTAACACCATAGTCACTTGTTATGTGTTTGTTCGTTTAATATGCAGTTTAAATAGTCAACTAATGCCACATTCGAGACATTTGCTTTTAAAGACAATCAATACTTCGGATTAGGTTTTGTATCGATAACGCCCCAATAATGGGCAAATATCAGTTGGTTAAAATAAGCGACGCAGGAGCAAAAACCAACTGTTATTTGTCCTGATTAATTGGCTTGTTAGGTGTACGTTTGCCAAAAAAGTATTGATAGAATCGAAATAGAAAAAACAGAATAAAGAAGGATTCCGAACCAAAAACTTTCGGGTGACTCACTCCGCTTAACTGTAATAATTTTGATTTCTATTTCTCCAATTCTAATTGCGTGAATGCAGTAAACAAGTAAAAATGGACATAAAAAAATAAAAGCTACAGTTGCTACCAAGTCACCATAACCTTCAGATTGAGGTACGAGGATAGCCGTTAGGAACGTTGAGATACAAGCTAAAATGAAAATAGTTTTCAATAGTCTAGAGGTATTCAACTTTAATTCAGATATTACTTTGACTATAACTCCATCATTTTTTTTAACTGTATAAGTTGATGGCTTTGACTTAAAACTAGTTTTAGGGGGGATTCCTTTCTTTCTATTGTCTATTTCTAGCAGTAAAATTTGATATCTCTCATGATATTTATCCTGATCAATATGCTGTAAAACATCTAATAGCTCCTCATAACTACATTCAGAATAATTTGTTTCAGAAGTCAACACCAAGTACACCTAACGCCTCGTTAAGAGGCAAAATATTGTTGGCTAAAATAAGCGACGAAGGAGCAAAAGCCAACTGTTATTTGTCCTGCTTTAACGACTTGTTATATTTATTTTACATCAACACTTTTGTTTGGGATTAATCGATGCTGTCCTGGAATAATTGATAATACGAGAAATAGTATTAAGCCAATGAGTAAAAAACGTACTCCTTGAGATGAAATAATCCCGTCAAGTAAGGATGGAATAAGTACAACTCCAGCACCAACTAGACCACTATAAAGTCTACGTGAATTAGTAAATTCATGTAGTTCACCACATGCAACACATCGATGTTTCGTCCACATAAAGGCACCAAGAAACCAACTCAAAGGTATATTATTTGAACAGTTAAAACATTTGGGAAACATTATTAAAGACTCCATTCTTCGATATAAATATAACGCCCATTTAAGGGGCTGATAATTGTTTGCTAAAATGTGTAGCGAAGCGAAACCGAGCAAACTGTTAGTCCCGCTTTAAATTCTTGTTATATTTACTTTTTACGAATACCAGACTTTCTAATTTGTTTTTCGATTTTACCAGTTTTAAATAAATGGTATTGAAGAAACACCTGTTTGACCAATGCAATAAATGCCAAATAGGCAATAACAATTATGACTAGCTGATAGAAAGCAAACTCTTGGAACATTAAATATGAACAAAATACTGCCAATATTGAAAAGCGAATAAATAACCACGTTCCATTGTTTTGTTTAAGTATTTGTTGATGTTCTTCCATCACTACTTCGTTTTTCGCGTCCATGGTAGAGCTTGAAGCTACTGGACAGTTTTCTTTTTTATTAATATGAGAAAGGACTAAACTATATCGGTCAGGGAACTTCTCACGATCAATGTTCTCCTCAATATCATAGAGTTCATCTAAAGAATAATTCTTGTAATCAACTTCCATGCTAGACAAGCTCCATGTATATATAACGCCTCGTTAAGAGGCAAAAAATTGTTGGCTAAAATTAGCGATGAAGGAGCAAAAGCCAACTATTTTTTGTCCTGCTTTAACGACTTGTTATATGCAATTTACCCGAAAGCACCAAGCTCTTTAAATATAAGTAAAATTTGCACCGTAAAAATACTAAGCATTAACAATATAGGCTTACCTTTATATTTTAAAGAAAATACTAAATATAAAATTAAAACAAAGTCGTAAACCGCAAATATAGGAATACTAAACAACGCCCACCACGCACCTATAGAAAGATGAGTTTCGTAAATCCCTAGTAAATCCTCTGCTACAAAATTAACAGGAAAGATAAATAATGGCGGGTACAAACCAATTATTAATCCTAATATAGGGAGAATAAAAAGCTTTTTATTGGGAGTGATAATAGTTGCAAGCTCCATTTGCATATAACGCCTCATTCATAGGCAAAAAACAGTTGGTTAAAATCGGCGACGTAGGAGCAAAAATCAACTGTTTTTTGTCCTTTGGAATGACTTGTTAGGCTTAATCTTCACAGTAACTTCTCAATGGCTTATTCATTTTTAAGCAACGGTCATCATCTATGCCTAACAGTTTACAGAAACCTACTTTTTGATTAAGGTCTAAATATTCTTGGTTAAAGTACGAGTGACCACTACCCTTACAAAAAGCTTCCTTATCTCCCCTTGAACCTCTTAGACAAATTGCTACATATGTAATTGATTTGTAGTCACAAAACTTACCACTACATTCTTTATAAGAATCCCAATAATGTGAAAGGCATTGGTTTTTGTTTTTTATTCCAGATAATTTAGCCCTTTGAAATACTTTGTATGGCGAATTACCTAGCCATTCCATTCTTGCAAGTGCATCTAGGGTTATATAGCTAAAGGTTAGGAACATAAACATGATTGATATAAATATAAGAGATTTTTTCACCGCTTCCTCCTTAAGCCTAACAGCTTATTATGGAGACTTCTCAGTAATGTCCGTCCCATAACTTTAATTTAATTCGTATTAATATCCCATATTTTCAGTACCTTATAAACTAAAAATAAAGGCTATTTCAAATAATATCAATCAGTTAGGATTTTAGAAAGGTTGATTTGGATTTATTACTGAGACTTCTCAGTAATATGACAGAGTCAATTCATTAGAAAATATATCGCAAATATTTTGAAGCTAACTTCCGCTTAGCGCACGCAGCAGACTTAAGCCCATAATAATTTCATGATGATTTTTTGAATGATTTTCTAAGGTTCACTTATGCCACAATGTATGGACTCCTCCAACCTATGAGCTAGGTTTATTAGTGTCTACCAAACACAAATTAAGGATCCATACATGAACAAAGTTAATACTATTGGCGTAGATTTAGCCAAAAATGTTATTCAAGTTTCTGTTCTTTCGCCTTTAAATAAAGAACTAACAAACAAAGAGCTTCCTCGAACAAAGTTCGCCGAGTTCCTGGCTAAACAGCCTATAAGTCTTGTGGCGTTCGAAGCATGCTCAACAGCACATCATTGGGCGAGATTAGCGAGAAGTTATGGGCATCGGGTAAAAATCCTGCCCGCAAAGGTAGTATCATCGTTTCGCCAAGGTCACAAAACTGATAAAAACGATGCACTTGCTGTCGCTGAAGCCGCTAACAGACCTAATGTAAAAGAAGCACCATTGAAAGAACTTGAGCAGCAAGGTATGCAGTCAATCCAGCGTTCAAGAGAGCTACTGGTTCAAAATAAAACGTGTTTATCAAATCATATTCGTGGTTTATTAATGGAATTTGGCGTATTTATTCCTAAAGGTTTCGCTTCTCTTTTTAAAAATATACCTGACATTTTGGAAGACGGTGAAAATGATATACCAGATATGTTCAGAGCTACACTTAATCTAATGTATCAACGTTTACTTGACCTTCGTGATGATGTTGGATTGTTGGATGAACAAGTTAAACAATTAGTAAAAAACAATGAAGCATGCTCGAATCTCACTAAAATGGAAGGCGTTGGGCCAATTAGCGCCATCCTACTATTTTCGACATTAGGTACTGGCGACGCGTTTAAAAATGGTCGTGAGTTCTCAGCCTATATTGGTTTAACACCAAAGCAACACAGTAGTGGTGGTAAAGCGAGTTTAATGGGTATCAGTAAATTTGTTGCCAATAAGCGACTTCGCTCAGTATTAATACAAGGCGCTCGCTCATACGTTCATCGCATGAAATCCGTCACCACTAAAAAAGATGAGTGGTTAGTCAAATTAATTGAACGTGCGGGTTATGGTAAAGCAGCCGTTGCATTAGCTAATAAAAATGTTCGAACTGCGTGGGCATTACTAACTCAGGGAACAGAATATAGGAAAGAACTAATCGCTTAAATTACTGTTACCTATTGCATTTAAAAAGTTTTAAAAGAGTTTCACCGAGTAAGCCAAGATTAGATAAAGATATCCATCTTGATAAAACCTGTTCCGCAGTGAGGGATTTAAACCCGTTGCCACATATAGGAATCGAGATGCGCATACATTGAGGGTTAGGAGATAGCTTCTCCATCTAAAAACCGAATATACGTACGCGCCTTAATCTAAGAATGGGATGCTTGATGAAAAGGAGGAGTCCATATACATTGCGGAAGTTAGCACTTGAAAATTTCTTGTGTAAATTTTCGCATGTTTTGATCTATAGCAGACATGACTTATCAACCACTACTCGCTAGTGTTTGCCTGACAGCGGACATAGCATATTAAATACTGTAACGGATCATTGGCGTGATACAAATAGATAGCGATATTTCTATGCTAGCGTGTCCTGAAAGTCTTTAGAGTCATAATAGAGGGTATGATTGAGTATCCTATGGTGATGGTTTACTTATGGAGCAACTTAATTTACCAATCACCAGGCACAAAAAAACACCAATCATTACAATTGATGTTTTTTTGAATTTACTACAAAGAGAATATTAAGATTGTTTCTTAAATTTACGTGATGCTAAACCCATAATACCTAATGCAAAGATGGCAAGGGTAGAAGGCTCTGGAACTTGTGAAGCTGTTGATGATATATTTAACAAATATGCCCCTGAGCTATTTCCATCGTACTCCCATGTTGATAAAGAACTAGCGCCTCCCGGTCCTGTTGGAGTTAATTGACCTGAAAAATCACTTGGAAATATTGCGCCACCAACTGACAGTGGATCATTAGACCATGATGAAATACCAACAAAATATTCACCTGCGGCTAATGCTGTTTGGATTATTGAGTTAGGGAAAGGTGCATCGTCGTTATGAAATAAACCAAAGCCTAAACTGTCAAATAAAAATATTTGGGTGTCTAAAGCGCTATTATCTTGAGAAACGTTTAAATCAAGTAAACCGCCCCCCCAATAAAAGCTAAACAAGTCGACATCGTTATTTGTACTAATACTACCTGATACTTGAGTAGTGCCTCCTGTCAATGATTGTGCTGTGTTTAAATTGTCGCCTGTATCGCCAATTTCAAGAATCAACCCAGCATTAGCAAAACCACTCACAGATAAAACTAAACCAGCCAAAGCCGCTTTTAACATTTTCATATTCATTTTATATTCCCTTGTAATACATTCCTTGAAACTAGAATGCTATTATAGTTTTTGGTATTACTTGTAAAGCACAAATCATACCAAACAAGAAAAACCTTTCTTTTCAGTTGGTTAGGTGTTTTAAATGAAATATAAATTCAAAAGTGTAAAATAATAAGACACTTGTTCAATCATATTCGGTTGTTTTGTTTACATATATTTTACAAGTGGCAATTACTACCGCACTCAATAAAATTATTAAGGTCCGCAATACAACATTAAGCTGACTGTAAATAATTCTGACATTTGAAATTGTTAATGTCTTCTTAGCGCACCAAGGGAACATAAACTCAGTAATAAAACATCAGTTTTAGTAGCTAATTGATCTCTATAAAAAGACTTACAATGAGAGATTAAATTATCGGAATTAGCTATGCTGTGGGAATTTGATTTGGGGCCCTTTTTATCTTTATTTTTTATTAAGGGTTCCAATGGTGCTCCATTAGTATCTTTAGGTCAGGATAAATGGGTGTTTAAGTCCAATCGAGCATTTAAATACAACTGTTTTTGCTTCGTTCAAAGGCCTTGTTCTACCTGTAACGAGTAATTGTGAAAGTCTTCAGATACTTTTTTATAACCTAGTTTCTCATACAAATGTTGACCCGCTTTGTTTGAAAACGCAGTCATTAAATCTATTCGAGAAGCACCCTCTGCTTTAGCATAACTTTTGGCTTTATCCATTAATGAAGCACTTACTCCTAAGCTACGGCCGCTGTCATCAACATACAAATCATAAAGAATATAAATTTTTACCGCGTCAACAGAGCAAAAAGAAGGATACATTTGAACAAAACCTAAGGTTTTACCATCCTTTTCAACAAGAAATATTGTCGATTCACCTTTTTCAATACGTTCCGAGATGAACTGCTCTGCCAACGCAATATCAGGTTTGCATTCATAGAACTGTCTATACAAATCGAATAGTCGTGCAATTACTGGGATGTGCACCTTAGTAGCTTTAATGATTAACATATTCACTCTATTTATTAGATAAGGTATAGCGTCGAACTAAGAGGACTAAAATAGTTGTCTAGACTAGTTGAAGCACCTTGTTACGTGTTTAATTACGTGGAAACAATTGATTGATAAAATCAGCGCATGATGAAATATGGTGTAAACAATCGCCTACCAGCATTGTTGAACCATGTGCCTTACAATTTCTAAGGCTTGGGATAACAGTAACCATCGTTTTACACCACTCATTATCTGAGTTTGGTTTATCTATGTGGCGGAAGCCTGCATCTGAAATCCAACGTTGGGCCACTGCATGATTAATGAGAGCTTTTAGCATCATTGTTTTTTTTGGCTTCATTTTTACTCTAAGCGCATGTTCAATTACAGTATATGTTTTAAGGTGCACTTCTGGAGCTAATGCATAGAAGAAATAGGAATAAAGTGCCATATTTTTAGCTACATTAAATTGGCCCTGTATCTCATCTGGAACTTCTTCATTTAGAACTTCTTTAGAAAGATAATCGTGCATACCTTTAATATTTGGAAAAGAACCGCAAAAACGTCCCATAAGCTCATGCTTTTCATCCATCAGAGTTAGTTCTTCTAAACTTTTAAATTCTTCCATTGCTAACCCTATGAATAAACTGACACGTACGCCTTAATAAGCGGAAAAACGGTTAGCTATAATCGCGAAGCGATGGCCAAATATTATTTTTCCGCTTGATTACCTTGTTAGGTTTTTATTCCCAACAACTTTAAAGTTTAATCCTCATCGTCACCTTGATATTCATCATTATTAGGATTAAGTTGGTTTGAATGATTATCCATACTGTCATCATATGCATCGTTATTCGGATTCATACTGTCACTACGGTCGTCATTAGATGATCCACCCATTTGTGCTCTCCATTTCTTGAGTTATGCCGAAAAAATTCAAGCTTTCAACACTCGGCGATATTGAAAACCTAACAGCTTATTATGGAGGACTTTCAGTAACATCTGTTCCATAATTATTAACTGACTTTTATTAATGTCCCATAATTTCAAAGCATTGAACACTAAAAAAACTAAATTTTTATTGTCACTTGGGTATTACTAATAAATCTCAGTAATATGACATGAATAATTTATTAGCAATGGTGCTATCTAAAGAAAGCTTGCAGCGAGGAATAATGAATAAGAGTTAGCGATAAAGTGGGGGAGGGGAATTTGGGGCCCTTTTTATCTTTATTTTTTATTAAGGGTTCCAATGGTGCTCCATTAGTATCTTTAGGGCAGGATAAATGGATATTTAAGTCCAATCGAGCAGTTGGAACGGTCAACTAATGCCACAAAGCAGCCCTATTTAACCTTGAATTTCTGTTAATAAATAGTCCGCTTAGCCACCATAGCGGTCGTTAAGTGTAGAGTATTCTGATAGTTAAGAATCACCAGAAACAAAAAAAACACCAATCATTACAATTGATGTTTTCTATAATTTACTACGAAAGAAAATAAATTAAGATTGTTTTTAAATCGACGCGATGCGAAACCAATCATTCCTAATGCAAAAATAGCAAGTGTTGATGGTTCTGGTACCTTATTTGTGCTATCAACCGCATCTGCGATTTTGTGGTGGGCATGCCTGATAGTGTTAGTTCCGATATACAGCTCGAAATCACTTGGAGCGTAATCGATCGAGTTGAACGTGCCAACTGCCGTAACGTCAAAATTAATTACAGTGCCTGCAGCCAATATGGTATTTAATGAGTTGGCCCAACCAAAAAGTGCGTACCCTGTTGTGCTGCCGTTATTTGCTCTATCCCAAGTTACTGAATTTCCTTGTACGGTAGAATTCCCGGTAAATACCATATTAGATGAGTTCCACATCTGGCTAAGACTGAAATCCGTTCCTACGTAAAATAATGAGTCATGTCGATTAGAATTATATGCTTGGTCTAGTGTTCCAGTGACACTAAAGGCCATCTTGCTATCCGTATATTCAGTTATATCGAATATTAATCCAGCATTCGAAGTTGATGTAACGCATAAAAATAAACATGCCAAGGCAATGTTTAAAAATTTAAATTTCATTTGATATTCCTTTTAATCCCTTCACGAATATTATTTGAAGGTAAATGCTAAGAGTGAAACGTCATCACTTTATTTTGCATTATATTAAGCATAAAACATACCAAAATGATAATGTCTAAACTTTTTAACATGTTAAAACAACAGAACCAACATCCAAATCTTAATTGTAAAATATCCAGACACAATAAACTCTTCAATTAGTCGTTCTTGTTACATAGTATTAACAAGTGCTTTTTTATGAGTTTAACGATAGAAATATCATTAGATGATTGAATTAGATATAAAACTCCAAATGAATTAGCTAAACAATCAGGCTTAAACCACTTGAAATACACATTTCAGGTGATTTAATTGATTAAAACGTTCTGGTGCTATTGTTGTTATTCATCACTTAAACTACACCATAAGTCAGTAAAAAAATCGTTCAGAACCTAGAAATAGACTGTGTTCTCTAATTCAGTTTACGGAAGCTCTAAGTTAACATCAAGTGATGTAAGATCAACGGCAGCTAAGAGCTTGCAGCCGTCATAGCTATTGTTTTCATTCTATAGCGGTATTTTGCTCTGTTGATCATAAAATGAGTCTCAAAAAGCGATTTTGGGAACGTACGCTATACCAGTTATTTAAATTCCGCTGTCGACTTGCTTAGGTCAACTAACTGATGTTCAGTTGACCTCGACAAACATTCAAAACTTAAAAATTTTACTTCTTCAATGCGCACCAAGGGAACATAAACTCAGTAATAAAACATCAGTTTTAGTATCTAATTTATCTCTATAAAGAGACTTACAATGAGAGATGAAATTATCGGAATTAGCTATGAAGTGGGAATTTGATATGGGGCCCTTTTTATCTTTATTTTTTATTAAGGGTTCCAATGGTGCTCCATTAGTATCTTTAGGTCAGGATAAATGGATATTTAAGTCCAATCGAGCATCAACGCAATACTAGGCTGATGCTTAGTTCGTCGATGTATTCCCACTGAAATTCTTCGAATAATGCAATAAAAACACTTTTTCACCCTCTTTTGGGTATAACCAAATGCCCGTTAAATTGCTACATTCATTGTAGGCATTAGAGCGTGCTCATAAATAAACTACATAGAGCAAGGCTAAATTTACAATATTAGGTGTATACCCGTTCCACTTGAAGATGCAGGATTCAGCTGGAATTAGAAACGCCTTTAGGAAGGCATTGGTTGAAGAGAATAGTTATTCTATTGTCGAAATCAATAACGCAGCATAAAGCGTTTCTAAACCAGCCCTCGGGGAAGTCTGAGCAAATCATACGCTACGTTCCATTTTTTTATTAAGGGTCATTCAGGAGAATATGCTCCTGAATGACCCTTAATAAAAAAATGCGCCTTGATTATGAATCGCTCAGACTTCCTGAAACGAGCATCTTCAGGAGGAGCGGGTATATAAGCAAAAATTACACTTATGAGGGTTAGAGTATGACAGATAATAATTTCAATCAGCCATTAGGCGGTAATCAAATGCCACGTTTCGGTGGTCCAGGTACTATGTTTCGCTTACCAAGCAGTGAAATAAGCAATGAATTAGATATAGGTATTGTAGGTGTGCCACTGGATATTGGTGCTAGTAACCGAAGTGGTACACGCTTTGGCCCTCGTTCTGTTCGCAATGAATCAGTCTTAGTTCGTCCTTACGGTATGTATACCAAAGCTGCGCCATTTGATAGTTTCCAAATTGCAGACATTGGTGATACTCCAATAAATACATTCAATCTTGCTGACTCTATTCGAATTATTGAAGCGCATTACGATACCATTATGGCGAGTAATATTAAGCCAGTGACTGTTGGTGGCGATCACACTATCAGTTTGCCTATCTTGAGAGCCTTGCATAAAAAGCACGGCATGATGGCATTAGTTCATGTTGATGCCCATGCGGATATTAATGATTCTATGTTTGGTGAAAAAGAGTGCCACGGTACTATTTTCAGACGTGCTATTGAAGAAGGTTTAGTTGACCCGAAAAAAATGATTCAAATTGGTCAACGTGCAACCGGTTATAGTGCGGGTGATTTTCAATGGGCGGTGGACCGAGGCGTAAGAGTTGTACAGGCAGAAGAATGTTGGTTGAAATCGTTAGTGCCCTTAATGGAAGAGGTGCGTGAGGTTATTGGTGAAGATATACCGACTTATTTAACGTTTGATATTGATGGTATTGATCCAGCATTTGCGCCAGGAACTGGCACACCAGAGCCAGCAGGGTTAACCTCGCCACAAGCCTTAGAGATCATTCGTGGCATGTGGGGTACTAATCTTATTGGTGCTGACTTAGTTGAGGTATCACCACCATATGATACTTCAGGTAATACCTCCTTATTAGCAGCCAACCTCATTTTTGAAATGCTTTGTAGCTTTCCAGGTTGTATTCGTAGATAAAGAGCAATAGTGACTTAACTACAGAAAAGGGCGTATACCTCAGGGTATATGCCCTTTTTATTATTTCTTATTGCTTCTTCTTAATTCTTACTGGTCGTAGTTTTAAAAGGCACTGTTCTATCTGTTGGAGGGGTATGTAATGAGTAGGCCTGTTCTGTGCCGCGTAGATATCGAGTATGAATCTATATGGTATAACACTGACTCAGAAAGGCTGGGAACTGTTCAGTGAAGTATTACTTTGAATGACGATTAATTGTAACCGAGCACGTAACAGCTATTCGCTTCTTGTTCTACATATAAGCGTTTTTTAAGTAAGTTAACTGCAAAGTTACTACTGAATTCAACATCAGAGTTGAAAGTAGCTTCCTGAGATAAGCTCTCTTCATTACTTGCTGTATTTAACTCCTGAGAGGTTTTTGCTTCGTTACGGTTATTCATAATCACTCTACCTATTGTCGTAATGTGTAGTATTAGCTTATTACTATTTCAGAAGTAACTTGATTAATAAATACCCGAACGGGGGGATTACTCACGTTAGTAATGCAATGCCGTTTTAGTAAATCCACCCAGTTCATCTGTTGAAACGAAAGTACTCCTTAAACACAATTCACACTCATCGAGAGGCATTTTTATGGGTGATTGTGCGTGCAAAAAGATCTATTAAGTTTGATAGGTGTAAAACTTAACGTGTATTGTTTTGTATTTAACATAAGCTTAAATTGTTATTCAATAGATAAAACAGATTACAGTGCAGATTGTAATCACTCATCCTGCCAGAGTTAATGGAGTAATGCAGGCATTGTGAAGACTGAACTGGCTTAACAATGTGGTCAACTAAATCGGTTAATGAGCGCGTCCGCTTATTAAGTAATTAGTTTAACTTAATGATACCTAACCAAGATGACTTGGATCTGAACTAGTTAAGCTAAGTGACGAAAATAAGAGGAAGTAGATTGGAACTTTTTACCGCGAATGAGAGTCCGGAAAAACTGGGGATAGGCAAAGCTAATATCTTGATTCAACCGAATCATAAAGCGTATGGCCAACTGAATAAACATGCCTATTTCAGTCAAAGTTATGCCGATTTACATGCTAGACCGTTTCCTGTTTCAAATGTACCACTTCGCGTTTCACAAGTTTGCTTTCTTCATCAAGAGGGTGATAGTCAAGCCGTTGAATTAGCTCACTTACATGAGTTATGTCATCGATATAGCGTCAATCCTCCTTTAGCCAATGCATCGTGTTTTTACCAAAAAATGGGTGAATACGAAATTAGGTGGGAGCGCCATACAGAATTTAGTAGTTACACCTTTTTAATACATGACAGCGGATTGAAACCTTTTGACTGCCCACCTGTAGCGCTAGTACCCATTGATTGGCTTGAGGGGATATCAGGTGAGTTAATTGCTGCCGTTCATATTGATGCGTTAAGTGAAGGAAGCGTGACCTTAGAAAGAGATCATTTACGTCAATATTTTGAGGGACAGCGGTTAATGGGCTCTGAATTACATAATGGCGAGGCTATTATACTCAGTGCGTTGCGGTTACATGAGGATAACTTTAACCGAATATTGTTGGTTAATACTAGTTTGAATGAATGTCAAAGTGGCCGCGTGCTTAGAGCACTATTAGAGATTGAAGCCTATCGAAATATGACCTTATTGGCTTTTCCGCTTGCACAACAAGTGAGTATCAAAGTCAGCAAAATGGAATCGCAATTGGCCATGTTGCTCAAGAAGCAAAAAGATATTAAGTCGTCGAATGATGAGCAGAAACAACTGGCTGAATTGTCAGCAATGGCCGCTAATATTGCTGAAATCATCGCTAGCTCACGTTATCGCTTTGATGCAGGCAGTGCTTACTATGAAATGGTAAGAAGTCGGTTGGCTGAATTAGAAGAAAAAGACATTAATGAATTACAGACTTTTAGTGCCTTTATCGACCGACGATTATCTCCGGCATATCGAACCGTACTTGCGGCAAAACGTAGGCTTGATGATTTATCGAGTCGAGTCGATCGCGCTAGTGACTTTTTACGCACCCGTATTGATATGGCGATTGAAGCACAAAATCAAGCCTTGCTGACATCAATGGATAAAAGGGCGCAGATGCAATTCAACTTACAACAAACAGTTGAAGGGCTTTCAGTAATTATTATGACCTATTACGTACTGGCACTGTGCAAGTATTTATTGGATGCCAGCAGTAGCCTTGGTTATACATTTAATAGGGAAGTAGCCTTGACGTTGTTGATGCCAATTGTACTTATTAGCGTCTGGATGTTTAGCCGCCGGATAAAAAATGCAGTACAAAAAATTGCACCCTGATTGAAATAATCTATTGGTTAACAATGAAATAAGTTCGTTATTTATACAGTTGTAAATAGAGTTTTGAATGGTTTGGTTTGTGTACTCCCCTAAAGGGGGTACTTAACTTGATAGGGCTAGCATAGTCTAAGTTATTATTTTTATAGCGGGATCAAAAAATGTATACATATAACAAGCTCTATATTAATGGTGACTGGCAATTGCCAAACACTGAAGACACCATTGATGTGATCAATCCGGCTAACTCAGAACTTTGCGCTAAAACACCCAGTGCATCAATTGCAGATGTTGATAAGGCAATAGCAGCAGCAAAATATGCATTTGCGCAATGGTCAGCAACAACACCAGCAGAGCGAAGTCAGTTAATTACTGCTATTGCTGATGAAATGCAAAATAGAATAGATGATTTTGCGAGTGCTATATCTACCTCTATGGGCTGTCCTAAACATCTTGCTTTTGATATTCAAGTGCAAGGCGCGATCGACGCCTTTAGAGGTTATGCCGACATGACGTCTTATGTTGATGAATCATCAACAGAACATGGCGTGATGCAATGTCATTCCGCAGTTGGTGTTTGTGTTTTAATCAACCCATGGAATTACCCGTTATCTCAACTCGTTGGAAAGATAGGCCCAGCATTAGCAACTGGTTGCACTATTGTTGCTAAACCCGCAGAACAAACGCCTTTGCAAGACCTTATTTTGGCTGAAATCTTCGACAAAGTTGGCGTACTTGCTGGCGTGTTTAACGTAATTACCGGTTATGGTTTCAAAATTGGTGAGCATTTATGTTCACACCCTGACGTTGATATGGTTTCGTTTACTGGCTCTACAGGAGCGGGTATTAAAGTTGCTCAAGCGGCGTCAACAACAGTTAAACGTGTTTGTCAGGAACTTGGTGGAAAATCTCCGTTTATTATCACTGACGATGCAGATTTAGCTGCAGCTGTTCGATATGGCGTTGAAGATGTCATGATTAACTCAGGTCAAACATGCTGTGCATTAACTCGTATGTTAGTACCTGAATCACTTTATCAACAGGCGATTGTAATCGCCAAAGCCGTAGCAGAAGAAAATGTGGTTGGTGACCCACAAGACGAAAACGTTACCATGGGGCCTTTGAGCTCGTCCTTACAACAAAAAAGAGTTTTAGACTATATCAATATTGGTATTAAAGAAGGTGCTGAACTTGTAACCGGTGGACCAGAAATCCCCGCTCGATTACAACAAGGTGCTTACGTAATGCCAACTATTTTTACCAATGTAACCAATGACATGACCATAGCACAAGAAGAAATATTCGGACCTGTGTTATGTATGATCCCTTATTCAGACGAACAAGAAGCAATTAAAATTGCCAATGATACTGTCTTTGGGTTGTCGTCTGGTGTTTTTGCAAAAGATGCAAATGCTGCACTACAAATAGCTCGAAAAATCCGTGCTGGACAAAGTTATATTCAAGGCACTTATTTCAACTCTCATGCACCGTTTGGTGGCTTTAAACAGTCAGGAAATGGCCGTGAATGGGGTGTTGAAGGATTACGCGAGTTTATTGAAGTGCAGTCTATAATTATAACTTAGGGGAAAGTATGAGTGAGCTACATTTACATGAGAAAACGCTTGGAAAAAGGGATATATTTTTATTCTGTATTTCAGCCGTATTATTACTAGATACCTTAGCTGCTGGGGCCGTAATGGGACCAACAGTTATCTTTTGGTGGGTAATACTGACTATCTTTTTTTTAGTACCTTTCGGTGCTATCAGTACTGAACTTGGATCAGCTTACCCTGAACAAGGCGGTATTTATGCTTGGGTAAAAAGGGCATACGGCCAAAAAATGGCATCACGAATTAGCTGGTATTACTGGTCTAATGTTGCCGTTTGGGTACCTGCTATCTTCATTCTTTTTGCGGGCGTATTCTCGCAAATATTCATGCCTGATATGTCGCTAACAGCACAAATCATCATGGGTGTGGTACTGATATGGGTTGTGGTTTTTGTTAATATTGTTGCCTTAAATGTGGGTAAATGGATCCCAAATATTGGGGCAGCGATCAAGTTAATTATCTTTGCATTATTAATTATCGGTGGCATCTTGTATGGCATGGAGCACGGTATAGCAAATGAATTTACCTTAGATACGATGATCCCAAGCACAGAAAATGGCGGCTTGAGCTTACAATATTTACCTGCAGTTGTTTACGGTATGCTCGGTTTTGAATTAGCCAGTGCTAGTAGCGCTGAAATGAAAGACCCACGTAAAGATTTACCTAAAGCTGTTTTCTCATCAATTGCTGTAGTGGTAGGTGCATATATCTTAGCAACTACTGCGATATTAATTGCACAACCTGCTGATAAAGTTGATGTAGTTGATGGTTTGATGGATACCTTAGGTCAGTTCTTCGGTGGCAGTCCATTGGGTGATGCTTTCGTTGTTGTTCTCGGTGTTGGTGCGCTTTATACCTTCTTCTCCAATGGTGCAACGTGGGCAATGGGTGCTAATCGTGCAGCAGCAGAAGCGGCTATTGATGATGAATTACCGGCATTGTTTGCGGTTGAATCTAAGCATGGTACACCAGTAGGTGCGTCTATATTACTTGGTATTTCTGCTTCAATATTACTGATTTTATATGGTGTGATGGCGGGTAATAACGAAGATTTATTCTGGTCTTTATTTGCTTTTAGTGGTGTTATTTTTATGTTGCCTTACGTCGCTGTGTGTACAGCATTTGTTAAAATACGTGAAACGCATATTGGTATTAATGGCAAAATTGCAGAGGATGGCACGTTTAGATTTCCAGGTAGTCCTAAATTTGTAAAAACTTGCGCCTATCTTTGTGCCGCCATATTAATGGTAACGATAACGTTATTTATTTATGTACCAGGCGAGGGTGTTGCTTGGGAAGTATTATGGGGTGCCATTGGTGTTATCATAATGGGTGAAGTAGTTACCTATCGTGGCATGAAAAAAATGAAAACAGCTACAGTGTAACCAATATTGGTTTAGGTATTGTAATCGCTTGAAACAGCGACTCTTTTGAGTCGCTGTTTTGTTTGTATTTCAAACTTTACTATTATTAAGTAGAAACTTTTGTTAAGTGCGGTCATTTTATGAAATTAGATAAATATAGTTTAGCGCTAATTGAGCTAACTCAGCATGTTGGTACAGAGCACTTTTATTCTAAATTGAAAGACTTTTTTAAAATAACTTTTGATTTTGATGAGCTAATTGTTCTGCAATTTCATAAGTCTGCAGATACAAAGTTACATTATCGTTATGGAAATGATGGTAAAAAAAACATGCTGTATGGTGAGGAGTCTTGGCGCTATTTAACACGCTTATATGTACTAGATCCTTTCTACCGAGTGTTTGCTGATAAAGGGAAAGAGGGCTTTTTTTCTCTAGATGAAATAGCGCCGGATGAGTTTTCAAACAGTTACAGTTCTTACTTTAATTTTTTATCACTGACTGATGAGGTAGGTTATCTATTTCCGATAGATAAGGATAATTGTTTACACCTTGATATCTCTCGATTTGGCAATAGTGAGAAGTTCTCGTCTTTGGATAAAACACTTTTTGCTCAGTTAGTAACCCCCATTCAAAACCTATGTAATAGCCACTTGGCTATGATGGGTGAAAGCAGCGAAACTACCCACTCAAATGTTGAAAATGTCTTGCTTAATTTCGGTAAAGACATCCTAACCAAGAAAGAATATCAGGTATGCCAACTATTGCTACAAGGGCATTCCACAAAAGCCATTGGCACTATTATGACCATTGGCTACGAAACAGTAAAAATGCATAAAAAAAATATTTATAGCAAAACCTTTTTATCAAGCCAGTCAGAACTATTAGCTTTGTTTATTGATATTTTACAATCAGAGTCATTAGACAAAGATGTCGATCATTTATCTATTTATGTCGATGGACAATAACTCCCACCAATAAATTTTATTAGCTACCTTTTAGGGGGTATCTAAAAACTCTCATCAGGTTAACTTAGTACTATAAAACTAAGATGGTGTGTACGAGGAGTATTTATAAAAGTAAGGCTTTTATAAATAACTTACTTTGTTATATACCCGCTCCACTTGAAGATGCTCGTTTCATGAAGTCTGAGCGATTCATAATCAAGGCGTATTTTTTTATTAAGGGCTTTCCCTTAAAAAGAAATGTAACGCAGAGTATGATTTACTCAGCCTTCCCCAAGGGGCTGGTTTAGAAACGCTTTATGCTGCGTTATTGATTTCGACAATAGAATAACTATTTTCTTCAATCAATGCCTTGCCTAAAGGCGTTTCTAATTCCAGCTGAATCATGCATCTTCAAGTGGAACGGGTATAGATACTCACACCAATGTAATATTATAGAGGAGTTAGTACTGTGCAAGACCAAGCTAAACTAGCATTAGAAAACACGAAATTCACCCCTTTTTGGTTAGACAATCCAGATCGCCCAGCTGCTGAAGCTCATCTCACAACAGCGATTACCACCGATTTATTGATTGTTGGTAGTGGTTTTACTGGTTTGTGGACGGCGGTACAAGCCAAAGAACAAAACCCTGATCGAGCAATTGTTGTGATAGAAGCCAATACTGCTGCAATTGGCGCATCAGGTCGTCCAGGTGCTATTTTATCTACTTCGCTAATGCACGGTATGGAAAACTCTAACCGTTTATTCAAAAATGACATGGAAGAGTTGGAACGTCTCGGTAAAGAGAATATGGATCAGTTCCGTGACACCATTGAAAAATACAATATTGATTGTGATATTGAATGGACAGGTGAATTAACGGTTGCTGTCGGGAAACATGGCATTGACGATATTGAAGGTGAACATGAGCTGTACGTTAAATTTGGTCACGATGCCCATTTATTAGATAAAAAACAAATTCAAGCAGAGATTAACTCTCCATTTTTTGAGGGAGGTCTTTGGTCTAAAAAGCGCTCAGGAACTATTCATCCTGCAAAAATGGCCTGGGGCCTAAAACGCGTTGCAAAAGATCTCGGCGTAGTGTTTTATGAAAATACACCTATGCTGACAAGTAAAACGCGAGGACAACAAGTTTTTATTAATACGCCTGAAGGCAGTATTACAGCGAATAAAGTTATTTTAGCGACCAACGCATTCACTAAACATAAAAAGAAAATCAGTACACGTGTAGCGGCCATTCGTGATCGTATTGTGATGACTGAGCCGCTAACTGAAGAGCAGCTTGCCGAGCTAGGTTGGAAAAATAGACAAGGTATTTACGATACTCGAACGCAGTTAAACTACATGCGCTTAACAAAGGATAATCGTGTCTTATTTGGTGGCCGTTTAGGTTACTTTTTTGATAACGATACCGATCCTGAACATGATAAAACCCCTGAGCCATTTATTAAACTGGTGGGAATGTTATACAAAACGCTACCCGCATTAAAAGATATTAAAATATCGCATGCGTGGAGTGGGCCTATTGCTTTGACAACCAGAATGGCGGTGCATTATCAGTATTATCACGGTGGAAAAATGATCTATGCGGGCGGCTATTCTGGGTTTGGTGTTACCGCAAGTCGCTTTGCCTCTCGCGTTGCTTTGGCGATTGTTGACGATGTTGATATTCCCGAGCGTAATTTAGAATTTGCCAAAACAGTACCTGCTTGGATCCCACCTGAGCCATTTCGTTGGATTGGTGCCAAGATCACTATGTATGCATTAGATACCTGTGATGCAAAAGGTGGCTGGAGAATACCTTGGTTAACCCTTGTTGATAAAATGGGCTTCCCTTTAAAACCTTAAGCTATTTATAAGTAACGCTAAAGCGCGACTGTGATCACCTGAACTAGGTGATCATTTAAGTTATAATATATCGTTAAGCACTGCGTGATGAGCATACACAATCCATAGTTATTTTGGTAGAATGGAATAATTTAAGGAGAGCACTTTTATGCCCAATTACGTTGTAGGACACAAAATACCTGATTCAGATTCTATCTGTTCAGCTATCGCATTATCATATTTGAAAACCACTTTAGGCGAGGAAACTGTTCCTGCTCGTCTAGGTGAACTTACCCCTGAAACACTGTTTATCTTAGACAAGTTTGGCTTTGAACAGCCAGAGCTAAAAACTAGCTATGCTGGCGAAGGTGTTTATATTGTTGATCACAGTGATATTGAACTTGCTCCTGATGATATTGATCAAGCGACTATCTTAGGTATTATTGATCACCACAAACTTGGTGATTTAACGACGTCTACACCGCTTGAAATATGGGTCCGCCCGGTAGGCTGTACTAATACAATCATCAAGATGATGTATGATTTTAATAATGTTGAGATCCCGAAAAATATTGCGGGTGCAATGTTATGTGCCATTTTAAGTGATACCGTTATTTTTAAATCACCAACCTGTACAACTGCAGATATTAAATGTGTAGAAGCATTAGCTGAGATTGCCGGTATTGAAGATTTTAAAGAGCTTGGCATGGACATGTTTAGAGTAAAATCTGCAGTTGAAGGTACTCCAATTCGAGATCTAGTAAAACGAGATTTTAAAGATTTCAATATGAACGGTCAGAAAGTGGGTATTGGTCAACTTGAAGTCATTGATTTAGCCGTTTTTGATGACATTAAAGATGCGTTGTATGCTGATATTGCTGAACTTAAAGCTGAGGGTGACCGTCACAGTGTTTTCCTACTATTAACTGATATCATGAAAGAAGGTTCAGAGTTATTGATAGCGAGCGATAGTGATACGTTAGCTGAGCAAGCATTTGGTGTTACACCAAAAGATGGTAAAGCTTGGTTAGAAGGTGTGTTAAGCCGTAAAAAGCAAGTAGTACCGCCACTACAAGAAATTCTTCTTAAATAGTTATAGCAAACGGATTAATTTATTTAAGACAATAAAAAACCCAGCAACTGCTGGGTTTTTTTATGGCGATAATTAAATATTACACGCGTTCAAATACTGTTGCGATACCCTGACCTAAGCCGATACACATAGTAGCTAAACCAATATTAACATCTTGTCCTTCCATCAAGTTAATCAGCGTACCTGAGATACGTGAACCTGAACAACCTAAAGGATGACCCAATGCAATAGCACCACCATTTAAGTTAATTTGATCCATTTTATCTTCCACTTTTAATGAGCGAACACAAGATAATGCTTGCGCAGCAAAAGCTTCATTGAATTCAAATAACTCAATATCTGCAATAGATAAACCAGCACGTTTTAGTGCTTTCTTGGTAGCAGGAACAGGACCAAAGCCCATAGTCGCAGGATCGCAACCAGCAACGGCCATACCACGAATTTTAACGCGTGGTGTTAAGCCTAATTCTTTCGCTTTAGCAGCAGACATAACCAACATTGCTGAAGCGCCATCTGATAACGCTGATGAAGTTCCGGCAGTTACCGTACCATTGACCGGATCAAACACTGGGCGCAAAGCGGATAAGCTTTCTGCCGTTGTTTCAGGGCGGATAACTTCATCGTGCTCTACTAATGTTAATGCACCAGTAGCATCATGACCTTGTGTTGCAACAATTTCATTATCCCAACGACCAGCCAAGTGTGCTTCATGCGCTTTTTGATGCGAACGCGCACCAAAAGCATCTTGCATTTCACGCGTAATGCCGTGTTGTTTACCTAATAACTCAGCCGTTAAGCCCATGTTACCAGAGGCTAAAGCGATATTTTTATTCAGTGCTGGATCAAAATCAACGTCATACATCATAGGTACGTGACCCATGTGCTCTACGCCACCAATAAGGAATACATCGCCTTGTCCTGACATGATGCTAGTACTTGCTTGATGTAACGCTTCCATAGAAGAGCCACATAAGCGATTTACCGTAACGCCACCAATGGACTTTGGTAAACCAGCAAGTAATGATGCATTACGTGCAATATTAAAACCTTGTTCTTTAGTTTGCTTCACACAACCCCAAATAACATCTTCAATGTCTTCTGGGTTTAATGCAGGATTACGTACTAAAATTTGTTTCATTAAGTGTGCTGATAGTGCTTCAGCACGTACATTGCGAAAAACACCGGCCTTAGAGCGACCCATTGGAGTTCGTATGCAGTCTACAATTACAACTTCGTTCATTTTATTCTCCTCGGCTTAAGCTAATTTAACATCGGTAGTGAAGTAAGATTTACCTGATTTTGCCATTTCACGAAGGCCATCAGTCACATGATAAATTTCACCTAAATCAGTATACTTATCAGCCATTGCGATGAAGTTATCTAAACCTAGAGTTTCTAGGTAGCGAATTGCACCACCTCTAAATGGAGGGAAACCAACGCCATAGATTAAGCCCATATCGGCTTCAGCTGCAGTATCAACTACACCTTCTTCTAAACAACGAACCACTTCATTAACCATAGGGATCATCATTCGAGCTATGATTTCTTCGCTGCTAAAGTCTTTTTTATCAGCACAATGTTGACCAAGTAACTCGTAAGCAACAGGAGCTGGAACTTTCATTGGACGACCACGCTTGTCTTTGATGTGATCGTAAAAGCCTTTACCGTTCTTTTGACCTAAGCGCTCGTTAGCATAAAGAGTACTAACAGGGTCGTTGTCAATTTTTTTCATTCGCGTAGGGAAACCAGATGACATAACACCTGTACAGTGATCAGCAGTATCAACGCCAACAACATCAAGTAAATAGGCAGGGCCCATTGGCCAACCGAATTGTTTTTCCATGACTTTATCGATAGCGGTAAAGTCAGCACCTTCAAGTACTAATTGGCTAAAACCAGCAAAGTATGGGAATAAAACACGGTTAACATAGAAACCAGGACAATCATTAACAACAATCGGAGATTTACCCATTTTAGCGGCATAAGCCACGACTGCCGCAACCGTTTCATCTGAAGTATCTTTGCCACGAATAACTTCTACTAATGGCATTTTATTTACAGGGTTGAAAAAGTGCATACCACAGAAGTTTTGTGGACGTTTTACACTCTGTGCCAATAAATCAATGGAGATAGTAGAAGTATTTGACGTTAGAATCGCATCTTCACCGATCACACCTTCAACTTCAGCTAAAACCATGCCCTTAACTTTAGGGTTTTCTACAACCGCTTCAACAACAATATCTACGTCTTTAACACTGTCATAACTTAATGATGGAGTGATGTTGTTTAATACACCTGCCATTTTCTTAGCATTCATACGACCACGTTCAACTTGTTTAGTTAAAATGCCCGTAGCGGTTGTTAAACCTAAATCAAGTGCTTGATCATTAATATCTTTCATAATGATCGGGGTGCCTTTATAAGCTGATTGGTATGCAATACCACCACCCATAATACCAGCACCTAATACAGCGGCTTTATTGACAGCTTTTGTCGCAAGTTTACTTGCTTTCTTAGCTTTGCCTTTAATCACTTGGTCTGCCATAAACAAACCAATTTGTGCTGTTGCTGCATCAGTTTTCGCTAATTTAGCAAAACCAGTATTCTCAGCAGCCATTGCACCAGTGCGATCTAAGTTAGCACTAGCAATCAATGTATTTATCATAACCATTGGTGCTGGATAATGTTTACCCGCTTTAGCGGCAATCATACCTTTACAGGTAGTTGATGACATGATGAGTTCTGTCGGCGATAACTTTAATGCTTCCAATTTCGGCTGGCGTTTCGCGCGCCAATCTAGTTTGCCGTCAATTGCCAGTTTAAGCATGCTAATAGCAGCAGCTTGTAAATTTTCTGGTTCTACAACGGCATCAATAGCACCTTGTGCTAGTGCTGCTGCAGGTTTGAATGCTTTACCTGTAGACATCCAAGTTGCCGCATTATCAAAACCAATAAGTCGAGGTAGTCGTACAGTACCACCAAAACCAGGCATCAAACCTAGTTTAACTTCTGGCAGTCCGATACTGGCAGTAGTCGCTGCAACTCGGTAGTCACATGCCAGCGTCATTTCACAACCACCGCCTAAAGCGATGCCATTGATAGCGGCTATAGTGGGTAATTGAATATCTTCAAATGAGTCAAAAACGTCTGAGGCTTTTTTTGCCCAAGATGCTAAGGCATCTTCTGGCTGACTAAATGAAACTAAAAATTCTGTAATGTCAGCACCAACAATAAATGTTGATTTGCCTGAAGTAACTATTACGCCTTTAGCTTCACTGCAGTTATTAATTGCGGCCACTACGGCTATATATTCTTCAAAAGTTGCTTGATCAAACTTATTTACTGAACCCTGAGCATCGAACTTAAATTCTACAATGCCGTCTTCGAGTAATTGGGCTGAAAGGCTCTTGCCTTGATATATCATGCTTTGTCTCCTTCACCTAAAAGTGGTGTTGATGTTTTGATGATTAATCTAGATTTTTTAGTGCCATTCTGCACTCTAAAAAAACGTAGATAACTAATAATAGCTGACTGAGTGTGCCTTGAAAAAAAGTGAAATGCAATGAATTTAAAACAAGTGTTTTAAATGTGTGTATGTTTATTCTTTGTATATACCCAAACTCGTTGGAAATACATGATTTCAGCGGGAGTTTAAATGGTCAAATACAAGGTGTTTATCTTAAGCATAGTCATTCTATGGTTATTATAAATAGTGCGGTAGTTGGCCATTTAAAACCCGCCCGTAGGGAGTTTCTCAGGTAAGTAATCACAGCGTAACATCAATTTGAAAGGCAATAAGCATTCCTACATTGGTGTACTTTGTGCTGACTCACCGGAGTAACTCTGAAACACCCATTATCAAGGAGCTTGGGTATAGCGATTAATAACAGGCAAAAAAAAAGCACTCCACCCATACTTAGGGGAGTGCTTTCATAAATTTTATCGTTTTTGAGCGGGCTACAATTTATATTTGGAAGAATTAACTTTGTTGATGTAAAAAATTGATGAACTCATCTGCCGGCATTGGCTTAGCATAATAGAAACCTTGTACCTCATCACAACCTAATTCAATTAAACGTTCTTGTTGTTCAATTTCTTCAATGCCTTCAGCAATGACTTTTAGTTGCATCTTTTTACCTAAATTAATAATCGTTTCAGCAATAACTGACTGACCTTCCTTATTAATATCGGTGACAAAAGCGCGATCAACTTTTAGGCGATTTAGAGGCAATTTTTGCAAGTAACTTAATGAAGAGAAGCCAGTACCAAAATCATCGAGTGCTATGCTTATTCCTTGAGCTTTTAACTTGGTTAACGCATCAATGATGATTTGTGGTTCATCCATTAAAATGTTTTCAGTAATTTCTAGTTCAAGTTTGTTTGGCTTAATTCCATACTGAGTCATTGTGTTTATTATATTATCGACAAAATTATCTTGTCTAAACTGTGGGATAGATACATTGACTGAAATACTAAGGTCAGAGAAATTTTCTTCTAATACTTTTAGTTGCTTACATGCCTGACTAATAACCCAGTCTCCGATTTCAATAATTAATCCTGAATATTCAGCTAAAGGAATAAAAACAGCAGGAGAAACAAATTTACCATCAGCAGTACGCCAGCGCAGTAAAGCCTCAGCACCAATAACTTTACCTGTAGTTAATGATAATTGTGGTTGATACCAGAGTTCAAGGCAGTTATTTCCAAAATCATTACGAAGTTGGCGAATCATGTTTAGGCGCCATTGCATTTGATCTTCTATATCTGAGTGATAATAAGCAAAATGTTCTAAACGATTCTTTTTGGCAATATTCAACGCAATATTAATTTGATTCAATACTTGTACGCCGCTGCTTTGAGCATGTTCTTTAGTACATAAACCAAAACAAGCATTGATGGGAAGGTGTTGTTCACCTGCAGCAAAAGGCTGGTGGAATAAAGCGATTAAACTTTCAGGGGTTAAACAATCGGCCGGACCAATAATGCCAAAAACGTCAGCACCTACTCGTGCCAGTTGGCAGTCAGAACCTATACTTTGAATCCGTTGACCTACTGCAGATAGCAGCTTATTGCCAATATCTTGTCCTAAGGCATCATTGATATCACTGAAATGATTTATATCAATTAAGGCTGCAACCGTATTTTTACAATCATTTTGAGCAAAACTATCAAGTAAGCGCACAAATTCAAGACGATTCGGTAAGTTAGTTAACCAATCTCTGTAAGCCGCATTGGTGAGCTTTTGAAATAGGTGGACATTTTCATAACCTACAGCGACTCCGGTTAAAAATACATTCAATAGTTGAGTTTGGATTTCGGTTAACGGGCTAGAAAGCCTGACATGAATGACTGCACGGTAATCACCTTTAGCAACATAAAGATCAAGGCTATCATCAAGATATTGATGTTTTTGTTGTAAGAAGCACGCTTTTACTTGTTTGTTTGCTTGGTTATCTTGCAACGTATCAATTTTTTGGTTCAGTAAGCTATCATCAAAGCCAATTTGTGCTAAAACATAAAAACTCAAGTCATCAATATTATCAATAATACCTTGGCCTCTAGCGCAAAAAACTGCAGATATATCATCACTTATGAGGGTTCTTAATTGGGATAACACACTTTGACTAAAAGTAGGGAGAGAGTGCTGTGACGATAATTCGGTAGCACCAGAAACTATTTTCTCAAGACCTTGACGGTTCTCATTGACAGTAGCTATTTGTTGGAAAGAGCGAATAGCGGCAAAAACGGTAGTGACTAACTTTCGACGAGTTAGCTCGGTCTTTGTCTTATAATCATTGATATCATATTCTTTTATGACACTTTCTTCGGGGGCATAACCAGGTTGCCCGGTACGTAAAACAATGCGGATATCTTTTCGCTGTAATGTTTCTCGGATATATTTGACAACATTTAAGCCAGCATCATCAGTTTCCATAACTACATCGAGTAGTACTAGAACAATGTCATCATTATTTTCAATTAGTTGACAAGCATCTTTACCTGAATAAGCATGTAAGTACTCAAGACGACGTCCTAATACGACCAGATCTGATAATGCTAATTGAGTCACTGAATGAATCTCTGGATCATCATCAACAATTAGAACTTGCCAAGTTTCATTACTGCCAAACGCTAAAATCTCGTCTTCATCACTATCATCGATGAATAAAAAGTCATCATGGGAATTTTCTGATGCTTGCATACCGCCCTCATAACTAAGCATATTATCTGGGAATATAAATAGTTAAAATTGAAATTTATTGTATTGAGCTTAACTATAACTCAGTACTACTTTTTTACACCATTGGGCGTGATAATGAAACCTGTTTGGTCATATTTTATTTGTTTTATTTTACTGGGTTATAATAAATTGAATTTAATCATGTATCGTTAGCCTTGCTTTTGACATAGTGTGTTAAAACGTATATACCCATTCCACTTGAAGATGCATGATTCAGCTGGAATTAGAAACGCCTTTAGGCAAGGCATTGATTGACGAGAATAGTTATTCTATTGTCGAAATCAATAACGCAGCATAAAGCATTTCTAAACCAGTCCTTTGGAGAAGGTTAAGCAAATCATACTCTGCGTTATCTTTCTTTTTAAGGGATGACCCTTAATAAAAAAATTCGCCTTGATTATGAATCGCTCAGAGTTCCTGAAACGAGCATCTTCAAGTCGAACGGGTATAGGCATCAAGTGGAATATTTCTGCTTATTTTAAGGGTACTAAAAAGGGAGGTAATACAGTGAGTAAAGACAAATCAGATGTTGTGATACTTGAAAAGAATGTCAATAAAGACGGTGATAATACTGCCATAGTAAAGAGTAATAAATCGACTCAAAACTCAACAGAAGCCGGCGTCTCTCAACAGTTTTTGAAGCTCGCTAAAAGATTTGTTATTGATGGCGCTTTGTTACCTGAAGAAAAACAAATGCTCATTGAAGATCGCACTGTGAAGCGAGCAAGACTGAGCCAATTACGCAAGCAGCAAAATATCGAAAATATTATGCAGAAAACGCTTGGTTATTGTGCAAGTTTTGAAATCGGGCAAAGAACAGATCATGACTGGTTCAGTCGCTATATTGCGTTATCTGAAGAAGTCAGTAATCCGACCATGCAAGATTTGTGGGCAAAGATTTTAGCAGGAGAACTCACTAAACCTGGGGCTTTTTCATTCAAGGCTTTGCAAGTTTTTCGAGATATGAGTATTTATGATGCGAAACTATTAGCGAAAGCTTGCTCATTAGCGATAAAAGATCCCAATAAGAAAAATATTAGGCTAATCACTGGTGCTTATCAACAACCAGGTCTGTTCAATTTTTTCTCTAAGCAGCGACAGCAATATTGTAACTTAAGTCACTATGGTTTGAATTATGCGGATCTACTTGCGTTATCAGAAAATCATCTTATCTATTTGCAAGAAAGTGAGTCTAGCTTATTAAGTAAGGACGACTCTCTGCAATTTACATACAATGGTTTACCATTAAAATTAACTGCAAAAAAATCAAATGTTTGTTTACAGTTTTATAAGTTTACCCCGCTAGGAGCGGAGCTTGCTCATCTGATTAGTGATAAAAGCAATGATGAGTTTTTTGATCATTTAAAAAATATGTTAACTCATTACTTTGCAGTTAATAGTGATTAAATAGCAGAATCTTTTAGTAGATGCACGTCCTAGAGGTATGAAGAACCCTCACTTGCATCCTTAGCGTAAATTTACTAATGTTATATTATATCAATTGTGATATTATCTCACTTTGAAGGTCAACGCTGGCCAGTTAACAGTAAATTACTCTAGATTCGCGGAATAAACATGTTAGATAGAATAGGCATTACAGCAACTTCCTTATGTGCATTACATTGCATTTTATTACCTATTATATTGCCAATGCTACCTTTGCTTGGGTTAAGCTTTTTAGCTGATCATGCTTGGGAACATGTTTTTCTTCTGATGACTGCGGCTCTTGGTACTATCGCATTATTTTCTGGTTTTAAACGTTATCACAGACGTTTGTATCCCTTCTATTTGCTTTATTTGGGCGTGACTTTATATTGGATTAAACATGACTTTTCTGAAGCGTTAGAACCGTTTTTTATTATTGGCGGCGCAAGTCTTATTATTGCAGCCCATTTCATTAATATTAAGTTATGTAATAGCTGCAAACAATGTGATGATGAAACTTGCAGTAGCTAACTTCCTTATCGAAAGTTAGCTAACAGTTCGTTCAATTTCTTCTTATACCAGTCGGATCAATCAATTAGTCAAATTGGTATTACTTATCAAATTCTTTCAATTTTCTCGTTAAGGTATTTCTACCCCAGCCTAATTTTTTGGCCGCATCTTGTTTATGACCCTGAGTAAATATTAACGCTCGTTCAAGCATTATCTTTTCAAATTCAATCTGAGCATAATCTAAAATGGCATCTTTCCCCTGTGCTAGTTCTTGGTCCATCCAAGTACTCAGTACGTCTTGCCATGCATTTGAATCATTCTTCAACGATGTTGATTTCTCGACTAATTCATTAGGTAAATCTTCAATAAGAATTTCCTGACCACTTGCCATAACCGTTAAAAAACGACAAATATTCTCTAATTGTCTAACGTTCCCAGGCCAATGGCAGTTATTGAGGAAGTTACTGGCTTTTTTACTTAATGTTTTGACCTCAACACTTAGTTCATTGGCTGCTTGCGTTAAAAAGTGCTGGCTCAGCTGTGGAATATCTTCTTTTCGTTCTCTAAGGCTAGGTAAATGAATGCGAATAACATTGAGCCGGTGAAATAAATCTTCTCTAAATTCACCTTTCTTCACACGTTCCTCAAGATGTTGATGAGTAGCGGCAATAATCCGTACATCGACTTGAACGGGTAGATGCCCGCCAACACGATAAACCTGACCATCAGACAGTACACGTAACAGACGAGTTTGAATGTCTAATGGCATATCGCCAATTTCATCTAAAAATAAAGTCCCTCCATGTGCTTGTTCAAACCGTCCTTGTCGAATAGCATTAGCTCCGGTAAAGGCTCCTTTTTCATGACCAAATAATTCAGATTCAATTAAATCTTTTGGGATGGCGGCCATATTTAACGGAATAAAGGGTTCATTTACGCGAGGGCTATGAGAATGAAGCGCTTGAGCAACTAATTCTTTACCTGTTCCTGATTCACCATTAATTAGCACACTAATACTTGAGCGGGATAAGCGACCAATAGCACGAAATACTTCTTGCATGGCGGGGGCTTCACCAATTAGGCCGACGGCTAAAGGTATATCTTTTTGATTTTTATTTTTCTCATTTTGCTCTCTTGCATGAGTGAGGGCACGTTTACTTAAGTTGATGGCTTCGTCAATATCAAATGGTTTAGGCAAGTATTCAAATGCGCCACCTTGATAGGCATTAACAGCGCTGTCTAAGTCAGAGTGAGCTGTCATAATAATCACAGGAATATGAGAATGTTGCTTATTTAACCTTTTTAATAACTCCATTCCATCGATATTTGGCATACGAATATCAGAAATAATGATTTCTGGTTGACCATGTTCTAATGCAATCAATAAATTTTCAGCACTTTCAAAAGCAGCACAACTTATATTTGCATTAGCAAAAGCTTTCTCAAGAACCCATCTAATTGAGCTATCGTCATCAACTATCCAAACTTGTTCGGTGATCATAATGTACTCTCTTGTGATAAAGGTGCTCGATTTAAAGGTTGCTGTTTTAATGGTAGTAGGATTGTAAATTCAGTATGACCAGGGCGGCTATGACACGATAGCTTACCTTGGTGTTGATTTATTAGTGTTTGTGAAATAGATAAACCTAACCCTGTACCATTAGAACGACCAGAGACCATAGGATAAAAAAGTGTGTCTTGAATTTTAGTGGGGATACCAGGTCCATTATCAATTATGCTAATTTCAATGGCTAACTTGATTCGTTTGCCATGAATGGTTCTATTACTAGCAATTCGAGTACGTAGGGTTATATTGTGTTTTTCATCAATGGCTTGAATAGCATTGTTAACAATATTAAGCACTGCTTGTTGCAGTTTTTCTTGATCACATTCAACCGCAGGAAGTGAGGGATCATAATCGCGTAACAAATGAATTTTTTGTCCATTTGAATAGCCGACCAACTGGCATACCTTCTCAAGTATGCCATGGACATTTTGTGCCTGCATTTGGGGCAGTTGGTTTGGACCTAATAGACGATCAACCAAGTTAGTTAATCTGTCAGCTTGCTCAATGATCATGCTGGTATATTCTTGTTGCTCACTAGTCACTTCTTTACTAAGTAACTGTGCTGCGCCTCTTAACCCCCCAAGCGGATTTTTAATTTCGTGAGCCAGACCTTTAATAAGATCACGTGCAGCAAGCCATTGCTGATGTTGAAAAACTTCTAAGCTAATTTGCTTTTGTTGATCTATTTGTTTGAATTCGAGCAATACATGGGGAGTTCTTTCAAACTCGACTGAAGACGCGGTTACTTCTGCCGTAAATCGGTGGCTTTCATTTAACTCTACAACAATGTCGCAATCTGTAAATTCTTGACCGGTGGCAAGCAGTTGTATTAAACGTGAGCGATTGATACTGGTATTAGCAAAAATCATTTCAGATTCAGTATTGAATAAACGATACAAGCTTTTATTTAATAGTGCTTCAGCGGCTGGGTTCACATAAACGATGGAGAGTTTTTCATTGAGAATAATTACAGCAGTCACCAACTGATTGGCAAGTGATTGCTGGTAAGACAACTTGTGATCTTGTATATAACTACGGCTATGCATAAAAACCCTTAGGAAGATAATTTCATGCACCGTTTTGGTGCGTGCAATTTAAGTTTACTAAAGAAAGGTTTTATTTGCAGTGTTAATTTTGCTTGGAACAAAAGTGCTAACTCTTTTATACCTCTTTAATAGCAAGGGGTTAAAAGTAATGGATGTTAACCTAGTTTGTTGAAGCTCTATGCATATAAAACGTTACTGATGCTGATGATGCAATAACCTTGCCTTTTTCATCTAGTAGTAACATTTTTATTTTATGCTCGCCTCTATCAATATCTCTTAGTGAAAACATAGAGTGCTTTTGAGGCTTTTGATGGGGTTTACCGTCAAGTACTAATTGTACTTCTAATCCAGGCTTAAATCTTGGCTTGATACCTCCACCAATATATATGGAGCCTGTGTTATCACGTATAGTGGCATTATTTTTAGGGGTACTTATCGCTATTTCGTATTCTTCTACCGTTTCTTGAGGAGTGATATCGAGTACTTCAGTATCAAGAGAGGTACTTGATTGAATGATATTACCAGGTTTAGTTTTTACCTCTTCAGCGCCAGGCATTGGAGAATCAGAAAAAACCAATACACCTTGTTCATTACGCCATACATAAATTTTGGCTGTTTTTGGGTGTACAGGAGCAGCTAAGGTGACGCCTAGTAGTATAAATAGTAATAACTTGATCATAGTTCCTTATATTTCCCTGTGCTTTGGGTAGTCAATATTTACATCATTCCATAATGTAGGCTAATTTAAGTATATATCTATAGTTTATACAAAAAAATGTTTTTTAATATTTTTCTATCAATAAGTAACTTTAGTGAGTGGAATGTAAGTAAATTGTGATTTTTATTTTGGTTGTAAACATAAAAAAGCTCACCTAAGTGAGCTTTTTATTGACCGTAAAGCGCTTCAAAGTGAAGCTAAGCGAGATTAAACGCTGTAGTAAAGTTCAAACTCTAACGGGTGAGTAGTCATGTTTACACGTCGAGATTCTTCACGCTTAATAGCAATATAAGCATCAATCATATCTTTATCCATAACGCCGCCAGCGGTTAAGAATTCAAAATCTGCTTCTAAATTATCAAGTGCGTCATCAAGAGATGTTGCTACTTGTGGAATTGATGCGGCTTCTTCTGCTGGTAAGTCGTATAAATCCTTATCCATAGCATCGCCAGGGTGGGTTTTGTTTTTAATACCGTCAAGACCCGCCATTAATAAAGCAGAGAAAGCTAAGTATGGGTTACATGCAGGATCAGGGAAACGTGCTTCAATACGCATTGCTTTTGGTGATGGTACAAGTGGAATACGAATTGATGCAGAGCGGTTACGTGCAGAGTATGCAAGCATAACAGGTGCTTCAAAATGTGGAACTAAACGTTTGTATGAGTTAGTCGCAGGGTTAGTAAACGCGTTTAATGCCTTAGCATGTTTGATGATACCACCAATGTAGTAAAGCGCTGTTTCAGACAAACCGCCGTACTTATCACCAGCGAATAAGTTAACACCATCTTTAGCAAGAGACATATGTACGTGCATACCAGTGCCGTTATCACCAACTAAAGGCTTAGGCATGAAAGTCGCTGTTTTACCGTAAGCATGTGCTACGTTATGAACAACATACTTATAAATTTGAACTTCATCAGCTTTTTTAACCAGTGTATTAAAGCGACAAGCAATTTCGTTTTGGCCACAGGTAGCTACTTCATGGTGATGTGCTTCAACAATTAAGCCCATATCTTCCATAACTAAGCACATAGCTGAACGTAAATCTTGTGATGAATCAACTGGAGCTGTTGGGAAATAACCGCCTTTAACACCAGGACGATGACCCATATTGCCTTCTTCGTATTCAGTACCTGAGTTCCAAGAAGCTTCTTTATCATCAATTTTATAAAAAGAACCACTCATATCAGTATGGAAACGTACATCGTCAAATACGAAGAACTCTGGTTCTGGACCAACTAATACATCATCGGCAATACCAGTACTACGTAGATATTCTTCAGCGCGATTAGCAACAGAACGAGGATCACGGCTGTAACCTTGCATTGTGCTTGGCTCTAAAATATCACAACGGATATTTAAAGTAACAGCATCAGTAAAAGGGTCTAGGATCGCTGTTGATGCATCAGGCATCATAACCATGTCAGATTCGTCAATGCCTTTCCAGCCTTCAATAGATGAACCGTCAAACATTTTGCCATCTTCGAAAAAGTCTTCAGTTACTTGATGATGAGGAATAGAAATGTGCTGTTCTTTACCTTTTGAATCAGTAAAGCGAAGGTCAATAAATTTGACGTCGTGTTCTTTAATTAAGTCGAATACTGCTTGTGACATTGTGTCTCTCCACTGGGGTTAATTGTATAAAATGTTGTAAATAATTCAGTAAGTCGTAAAACGGATGAAGTTATAAAGGTTGGTTATTATCATTATTCATCTATTATTATTCGTTTAATAGCTAAAATCGTGCCAAGAGGAAGGTCATTGATTAATAAGCTTTTTTATTCTGTTCATAAACTTTGTTGCACCTTAGTGGTGCTTGCGGTGCGTTATATTGGTGCACGTGGGTAATTGTAAGAATCCCACTATAGAATATATTTAGCCGCTTGCCTTTAATAATTTATATTTTTTTTTGTCTTGTTGTGTTTAAAATACTTAGCTGAGAACACAATATAGATCATCAATTTATATTAATCTTCGCTATATTTATAATTTATTGTCTTTAATCTAAGAAATACCTTAAAGGTATGAGGTTTTATGAATAACACAATAGCAACTCTAATAACTTTTACTTTTCTCCTTTCGTTAACACTTTCTACTGTCAGCTATGCAGAGGACGATAAGAGTAAGTGGCAGAAACCCACGCCAGTTTTTAAGCAAGATTTTGATTGGATAAAATTGACATCTGATGAGTGGCTTAAAGGCGATATTGTTTCGATGTATGATGAAAAACTCGAGTTCGATAGTGATGAACTTGATATGCAAACAATTGATTTAGAAGACGTTTCTGAGTTACGAAGCAAGTCATGGCAAAGTATTCGAATGTTTGATGGCACTATTGCTGAGGGGTATTTAGTGTTCAAAGATGGGCAATTATCTTTAGTGAAAAATGGTGTGACCACCCATTACGAATTTAGTAACCTTTTATCCATTGCATCTTCAGGACAAAATGAACGAGACTTATGGGATGGCTATGTAAATTTGGGTATTAATTTACGTGAAGGTAATACAGTACAATTCGATTATACATTCTCTGCAGGAATACAGAGACGAAGCTCTAGTAGTCGCTTTAAAGTCGATTATACAAGCGATTATAGTAGCTATGAAGATCAAGACACTGAAGTATCAACAGTGACCGCTGATAGCGAGCGATTAACGTCATCTTATGATTGGTTCTTCAATCCTAAAATTTATTTCCGAGCTGCTGATTTTGAATATATGGCCGATGACTTTTTAAACATAGATTATCGAGTCCATTATGGTATCGCATTGGGTTATCATATTATCGATACTAGTCGTACTAGCTGGGATATCAATCTCGGTCCAAGTTATCAAAAAACTAAATTTATTGATGTTGGAGCAGATGATAGTGATAGTGAGAATTCTTTAGGGGTAACACTTGGTACCGATTTTACCTTTGAAGTTACGGGTGATATTGACTACGATGCATCGTATAGTGTGCAGGTGATTGATGAGAAGTCTGGTGGCAATATCCATCACTTTCAAACAGGTTTAGAAATTGATCTTGCCAATGACTTTGATCTTGAGTTGACCTTCTATGCCGATCGCACGGAAAACCCAAAAGAAGACAGTGCTGGTAATACCCCCGACAAGAACGACTACCGCTTAGTTGTTAGTTTTGGTTATGATTTTTAGTTATTAATTAACCTCATTTTTTAAGGCTTGTATTTCAGCTAGTACAAGCCTTTTTTATTGTACATATGTAATGAAAACAACCACGGTAATTTTGTGAATAAGTATTTATTAATAACGCTAGCCTTACTTAGCTTTATCAGTCATGGGGCAGAAAAGTCTCAACATACAGAGGTATGGAGTCCGTCAACGCCTGTTTTTTCACAACAATTCGATTGGCTTAAACTACGTTCAGGGGAATGGCTTAAAGGCGATATTATTTCCATGTATGACGATGAATTGGAATTTGAAAGTGACGAGTTTGATACCATTACTTTTGACTGGGAAAAAGTAACAGAGCTGCGTAGTCGATTTAACCAACAAATACGTTTTGCTAATGGGGAAGTAAAACAAGGCTTCCTTATCGTTAAAGACAACCATCTTGTTGTAATTAGTGGAGGTAGTGAGCAGCATTATCCTTTATCAGAACTCTTATCGATTACGTCCTCCTCTGATGACAGAAAAGAGTTATGGGATGGTAAAGTCAGTTTAGGTATTGATGTGAATTCAGGTAATGTTAATCAGTTAGATTACATTGTCAGAGCTAATATTCAACGAAGAACGCCTTTTACGCGTTTTAAAGTCGACTTTACTTATAATTATAGTAAATCTACTGCGGATGAAAATGAGACAGTGATTACTGATACCAGTCGCTTAACTTCAAATCTTGATTGGTTTTATAGTCGTAAAGTCTTCTTTCGAGTGTTTGACTATGAACACTTTACTGATTTACAACAAAATATTAAGTCTAGAGATACGCTAGGGCTCAGTTTAGGTTATCACATTTTTCAAAACAAACGTTTACAGTGGGATGTAACCCTAGGGCCAAGTTATCAACAAACCGTGTATCACAATACTGCTGATGAAAGTGACCAAAAAAGTGGCGTTGTCGCCTTAGGTACTTTATTTGATTACAGTATTTCCAGCCGATTAGATTATTTATTTGATTACCAGTTACAATTCGTAGAAGAAAAATCAGGTAAGCGAAATTCGCATTTAAAAACTGGCTTTGAATTTGAACTTCAGAATGATTTTGAGTTAGATGTTATGTTGTATTTGGATCGTGTTGCTAATCCAGTTGCCCCTATGGGAGCTACTCCTCCCAAGTCAAATGATTACAGGTTAGTACTCAGTCTAGGCTATGACTTCTAATTTTATACCTTACTCTGCAAGTCAAATATTACTCATGACTTATTTCAACATCAGTTAAGGCACTACAGCTGCAAAGTAAAATATAGCCTTGTTGCTGCTCTCTTGCAGATAATCCATCTGTTGAGTTTTGCTTAACCTGACCACTAATTAGTTTTGCTTTGCAACTGCCACAAGACCCCGCGCGACATGAATAAGGTAAAATTAGTCCCGCTGTCTCTCCTTGATCTAGCAAAGAATCTTGTTTATTACCTTGAACTCGTTTTTTCCATCGACTAAAGTAAATCGACACTTTAGCTTTGCTGCTTTGGTGTTCTAAGTTTTGTGGTCTCACTTTTTGGCTTTCTATTACGGGAGCTAATGGAGGGGTACTTTCTTCAGTATTAATGGTTTGTTCTTTTGAATATTCATGTGCACCAAAACTCTCCTCATGGCAGTTACTAGGTTGTAAGCCTAATTTAAATAATAGCGCTTGAGTGGCTTTGCGAAATAATTTGGGTCCACAAACAAAAGTTTGATAATGACTAATTTGTTCAATATTGCCAAGTATTTGTTCATTTAGACGTCCTTGATATCCATACCACTGTGAATTAGCACCTTGAGTAAGGGTGTAAATTATTTGGCAATTACCATGTTGCTTCGCTAAGTTACTAATTTCAGCTTGAGCAATTAGGTCCATTTTCTGTTTTGCGCTATGAACAAATATTACTTGGTTCTTACATTGTGTAGCGACCATAAAACGTAACATAGAGAGCATTGGCGTGATGCCACTACCAGCGCTGATAAGTAAAACATTTTTAGGCATTGGGTCGGTTAAGTAAAAGTGACCAGCCACCCCTTGCACATCAATTGATTGTCCTACTTTAAAATGATCATGAAAGTAGTTCGAAACCTTGCCTTGAGGAATTCGTTTTATCGTAATGCTGACATAATCAGAGGTTGTAGGTGAAGAGGAAAGGCTATAACAGCACGTTTGCATTGTACCGGCCATATTAACGGTAAAATTTAAGTATTGACCAGCGTGATAGTTAAAACCTATTTGTTGCTTAGGCATAGAGAAAATGAAAGTTTTCACATCACGGGTTTCTATTTGGATTTTTTGGCAGACTAAGGTAAATCTTTGCTTGGTGACAGTATTGCTCGATAGAGTCATTTATTATTTTACTCGACTAAGTTTATAGCGCGTATTTACAGATAAAGCTTAGTTATTAAGGTATGATATCGCCAATTATAGCGCTTCTTTATGTTTTGATTATTATACTATGACTAATAAAATTCAACACCTTCATATCTTAGGTATTTGTGGCACTTTTATGGGAGGGATCGCTGCTATAGCCAAGCAACTTGGCTTTAAAGTTAGTGGTTCTGATGCCAATGTCTATCCGCCAATGAGCACTCAGTTAGAGCAGTTAGGCATTGAGTTAATGTCAGGTTATCAAGTCGATAATTTCTCTGATGATATCGATTTGGTTATTGTTGGCAATGCGATGTCTCGTGGAAATCCAATGGTGGAATATATGCTAGATCGCAATATTCCTTATACATCAGGCCCACAATGGTTGCTTGAAAATGTATTAAAAGATCGTTGGGTCCTTGCCGTTTCGGGTACGCATGGTAAAACAACGACCAGTAGTATGCTGGCGTGGATTTTAGAGTATGCTCATATGTCGCCAGGTTTTCTTATCGGTGGAGTACCACAAAATTTCTCTAGTTCAGCTCGTTTAGGTGATACACCTTTCTTTGTCATTGAAGCTGACGAGTACGATAGCGCCTTTTTTGATAAACGATCTAAATTTGTGCATTACCGTCCACGAACTCTAGTGATTAATAACTTAGAGTTTGATCATGGTGATATTTTTAATGATCTCAGTGATATTCAAAAACAATTTCATCACCTCATCCGTATGGTGCCAAGTAATGGTTTGATTTTATCACCCGCTAATGAAGAAGCTATTACTGAAACGTTAGCTATGGGCTGTTGGACACCGACCGAATTCTCTAATGGAGAGCTTCAACAAGATGAACCGTCCGATGCAGGTTGGCAAGTCGAAAAATTAAATGCTCAGGGCAGTGAGTTTATCGTTAAGTTTAACGGTAAAGAGCAAGGTGTGGTCAAGTGGGATCTTATCGGTGATTTTAATATCGATAACGCAGTGATGGCAATAGCGGCAGCACGCCATGCGGGTGTGCCAAGCGCAGTCTCTATTGAAGCGTTAGCCGAGTTTATTAATACTAAGCGTCGTTTTGAGCTTCGAGGTATAGTTAATAATATTAGTGTGTATGATGATTTTGCTCATCACCCAACGGCCATAGCAAAAACATTAGCTGGTGTACGTGCTAAACTTTCACAACAAGAAAGTGAGCAAGAACAAGTTGGGCGCATTTTCGCAGTATTAGAGCCAAGATCGAATACCATGAGATCAGGAGTTCATAAAGAATCATTACCTAAGTCATTGATTGATGCGGATCAGGTTTTTATCTATCAAGGTGAACAGGTGACTTGGTCAGTGAGTGATTTAATCAAACAATGCAAGCCAGCGTGTCAAGTTGAAGACAATGTTGAACGCTTAGTGGAATCTATTGCCCAACAAGCGCAAGCTGGCGACATAATTGTTGTTATGAGCAACGGTGGTTTTGCCGACATTCATAATAAATTATTGAACCGTTTAGCGAATATACCCGTACCACTTGAAGATGCATGATTCAGCTGGAATTAGAAACGGCTTTAGGCAAGGCATTGGTTGAAGATAATAGTTATTCTATTATTGAAATCAATAACGTAGCATAAAGCGTTTCTAAACCAGCCCCTTGGGGAAGGCTGAGCAAATCATACTCTGCGTTACATTTATTTTTAAGGGAGTAACCCTTAATAAAAAAAGTGCGCCTTGATTATGAATCGTTCAGACTTCCTGAAACGAGCATCTTCGAATGGAGCGGGTATATAGCCGTATAAACAGTAAACCTTTAGAAATAAAACAGTTTAACCAATTTAGTTTAATCAAAATAGTAAAGAGAACTTAGCACAATGACAGTATTAACTATACTTACCGCACCTAATGATAAACTTATAGAGCAAGCAAAACCTGTATCTGATGTAAGTCAAATTCAGATGTTAATCGATGACTTAATTGAAACTATGTACGATACCGAAGATGGTATCGGTTTAGCGGCAACTCAAGTGGGTCGTAGTGAAGCCGTAGTGGTTATTGATATTTCAGATAATCGTGATGAACTACTTGTATTAGTAAACCCTGTGATAACTCACGGAGAAGCAACAGCCAAGGGGCAAGAAGGGTGTTTATCTATCCCTGGCTACTATGCAGATGTTGAGCGTTTCACTCATGTTACGGTTGAAGCGTTAGATCGCAATGGAAAAGAGCTTACTATTACCAGTGATGAATTTCTTGCGATTGTGATGCAACATGAAATAGACCATTTAAAAGGTAAGTTATTTATTGACTATTTATCGCCGCTTAAACAACAAATGGCACTAAAAAAAGTTAAGAAAACGATTAAAAATGGTTAAGGATAGTCATAGACTACATAGTGAGTTTGTTAATTAATGCTACAAAATTCGAACAAGGTGGGTAAGGTGAACAATGATTTTAATGGTAAAATAACCCTTGCCATCACCGGTGCCTCGGGTGCTTCTTATGCTATGCGGCTAATAGAGTGTTTAATCGCAGCAAACTATCAGCTCTATATTTTGTGCTCAAGTGCCGGTCGTATTGTTTTAGATACTGAAGTGGGCGTTAAAATACCCAGTTCTCCTGATGCTGCCAGTAAATTTCTCACCGAAAAATATCAGGCCAAAGATCAACAAATAACGGTTTTTGGTAAAGAACAGTGGTTTTCTCCTGTTGCTTCGGGCTCTTCAGCACCGAAACAAATGGTTGTTTGTCCCTGTTCTACTGGAACAATGGCCGCTATTTGTCATGGTATGAGTGACAACTTAATTGAACGTGCCGCGGATGTGGTGATAAAAGAACGTGGTCAATTGATTTTAATGGTAAGAGAAACACCCTTTTCAACGTTACACTTGCAAAATATGCTCAGCTTATCTCAGCAAGGAGTCACTATTATGCCTGCGTCCCCTGGATTTTATCATAAGGTTGAAACCATTGAAGATCTCATCGATTTTATGGTGGGTAGAGTATTAGATCACCTTGGTATTGAACAAGATATTATGCCGCGTTGGGGTTATAACATTTAAATGTTAAGCGTGAATTAATACTGAGGGTACAAAAAAAGCGACTATAGTCGCTTTTTTTATGAGTAAATTACAGGTAGTCGACTTACTTGTTCGTTTTACTCATCAAAACTAAATTCAATATATGCTCTACCTAATTCACTTTTAAGTGGAATGATAACGATAGGGCCTTTAGCCTTATGATGAATGGAGTGGTTTGGTCCAGACACCACAATCGGAGTTGCCATATCAAACTCGATGCCCTTTTCACTCAGCATACGTTTTGCACCGCCGGTAACCATATTTGTTATTTCACCGATTAAATCGATAATCTCTTCATTGACTTCATCGGGTGCTTCACCGACCATTTTTTTCATTGTGGCTAAGGCTAAGGCCCCTTCAAAAGTTATGGATAATGAACCCTTTGCTTGATCACTCACCATGCCAATTAAACCTGAAACATCACCCATGGCGACTTCATTTTTTTTAAGGCGTGGCTTCTCCGGAATTAATTCCATTTGAGCCATCGTTGACATGACATTAAGCATTGAAGATAAAAATGGGTTGATAAACTCTACATTCATGGAGATTCCGAATCGTAACTGTTTAGATAAAGTGCTTTATTTGATTCTGCATGCTTATTTTACAAATGTAAATCAAATAGCGTAATAGTTTTATAATTTATGGTGTTAAGTGCTGGTGGCTCAACTACTGGCTAGTGTCCGATGTAATTATTGCTTCTTTGATCCTGTAGTCAAAAGTTAAGCTGCCAAAAAGAGCTTCACCTTTAACATTTACACCTTGAAAGTTAACTGTATTCACTTGCTTAGGGTAAGTATCGATGAGTATTGCATTCTTTACCACTGTTTGCGGTAATAAATTTCGCTGGCTACTTTCTTGGTAGGCAATAATTTTTCCTGAAGTTACTTCAAAACCTAACCAAATTAGAGGGATTTTCATTTGATTTTTTTCTAGTGAAAATTGTTGTTCAAAAAATTGCTGGATATATACATCATAGTTTTTATGTTCAGCTGAAAAGTGAACCTGTTTTTTTTCTGCAATTGCATTTTCAATATCATGGGTAGTAAATTGATGTATTATTTCCAGATGCTTAGTTTTAGGATTAATAGATACATCACTAACCCCAAAAAAATAGGTATGACTTGTAGCTGAAGCTACAAGTCCTATGTAAAAGCCGATAGCAATTAAATACTTGCTAAATACTTTGCTCATTATTTCCCTTCTTCTTGATGCTCTGCTTCATTGTTGATTTTCTCAGCTGAGATATCTTTAAGCGCTTCATTATAATCGCGCATCATATCTTTTTTCTTTTCTTTATAAAGATCAAAACGAGATTGGATAGGGCGTGCTGGCCAGTAATTATTATTAATGTTCACATCAGCTGTTTGCCACTTGGCATCTAGTGCAATTTCAGAGATCTCTTTATCACGAATTAATAACTTAGATACTTTTTTACTATTTTTACGCCAAATTTCAGCGGGAATGTAAATATGTTCAGTTGTGTTATCAGCATACGTAATATCGAGTAAAATTGGCATTACTAGGCCACCATGATTAGAAAAATCGATGACATAGAATTTGCTATTATTAGTTAATAGGTCTTTTTGCCAAGACTCTAATTTTTCATGTTCTTCATTGTATTTATTACGGTCGGCATTGGTGGCGGTAAATTTATCATGATCATTGTAAAAATCTAATAACTCAGGTTTATCTTGAGTGCGTATCCATTGGTTTTTATTGCGTAAATCACTGATAAATTCAGGTTGCTCGTTATCTAGTGCACGTTCCCAGGCTTCTTCCACATCAGGATTTTGACTATTTGGGCGATATAAATAGACATTATCAATAGCTAAATCAACGTGATCAGTGGTGTAGAACCAACCACGCCAGAACCAATCTAAATCGACCGCTGAAGCATCTTCCATAGTGCGGAAAAAGTCAGCTGGCGTAGGACGTTTGAACTTCCAACGTTGGGCATACTCTTTAAAAGCAAAGTCAAATAATTCACGACCCATGATGGTTTCACGTAAAATATTTAATGCTGTCGCGGGCTTGCCATAAGCATTATTGCCAAACTGTAAAATAGACTCTGAGTTAGTCATAATGGGTACTTGATTATCACTTTTCATGTAACTTGTAATATTTGTCGCATGGCCACGGCGAGATGGATAACCTTCTTCCCAAGCCTGCTCTGCAAGGAACTGTAAAAAGGTATTTAATCCCTCATCCATCCAAGTCCACTGTCGCTCATCAGAATTGACAATCATAGGGAAGTAATTATGACCGACTTCATGAATAATAACGCCAACTAAGCCGTATTTGGTACGGCGAGAATAGGTTTTTTCGCCCGTTTCATCATCAAGTGTTGGTCGAGGTCCATTGAAGGTAATCATTGGGTATTCCATACCACCAACAGGGCCGTTAACTGAAATAGACACAGGATAAGGGTAATCAAAAGTATATTTACTGTATTGTTCCATCGTATGGATTATGGCTTCGGTTGAATACTTCTCCCAAAGCGGGTTACCTTCGTTAGGGTAAAACGACATGGCCATAGTATTGCTATTACCTTGTTGATAACCTTGCGCATCCCAGATAAATTTTCGGCTTGATGCAAAGGCAAAATCACGAACATTTTTGGCTCTAAAGTGCCATGTTTTTGTCTTACTACTACGTGACTTTTCATTCGCTAATGCTTCTGCAGGTGTAATGATCAAAACAGGTTTTTTAGCTTTCTTGGCTTGTTTTAAACGTTTTCGTTGCGTGCTAGTGAGTACTTTACTTTCATTTTGTAAAACCCCGGTAGCAGCAACAATGTGATCGGCAGGCACGGTAATTTTTACATCATAGTCACCAAACTCTAACGTGAACTCGCCGTTACCCAAAAATTGTTTGTTTTGCCAGCCCTTTGCATCGTAGTAGGCTGCAGCTCTTGGGAACCAACTAGCAACTTCATAGAGATAGTTATCATCTTCTTTGAAGTATTCATAACCAGAACGACCACCAAGCACTTTTTGCTCATGTAGTTGGTAATGCCAATTAATATTTATTTCGACACTTGCACCTGACTTTAATGGCTTAGGTAGATCAACACGCATCATAGTGCCATTGATAACATAATGTAGCGCTTTACCATTACTTGCACTGACTTTAGTTATGCCATAACCACCATCGAAAATAGGTGATTCAACCAATTGTCGAAAGCTATCAAAAGTAACTTTCTTCTCGCTGGGTGCTCTGCTTGTCATCTTATAAGCGGAGTCGCGTTTCATGCGATTTTGATCTAGCTGTAACCATAAGTAGCGTAAAGTATCAGGAGAATTATTTTGATAATCCATTATTTGCTCGCCAGTTAAACGCTGTGTTTTGTCATCAATGGCAATGGAAATATCATAATCAACTTGTTGTTGCCAATACTTATGGCCTGGCGTACCAGAGGCGGTACGGTAAATATTTGGCGTTGGTAAAACTTCACCTAATTGACGAAATTTATCGTCGAAGGCCGCTTTACTTGCCTGACTATCGACTGATAGTAAGCCAGAAAAAGCCAGTACTAGGCCAATTAAGGCTGTAGAGGTTGAATATTTCATAATTTTCCAAAGTAGAGAAGGAGTACGTTTTTAAGGTTTTTTATAGAAGGTATACAATATTTAATACTGAACGTGGATTTATACCACAATCAGAAACACCTTGTTATTTGTAAGGTGAAAATTTGCGATAGAAAGCAGTATTTATAAGATTAACGGTGAGATAACTTAGTGGAATTAAACGTTATTACAGTTTTTACAGCTACCGTGTGCTTCAACTATTTGATGACTGATAGTGAAGCCATTAGCATCAGCCATTGTACGTAATGCTAAATCAAAGTTATTAGATTGTATTTCTTCTACATGACCACACTCATCGCATATTAATAGCTGAACAGGGTGATCACACTCGCCAAAATGGTGACACATAATGAAAGCATTAATAGATTCTATTTTATGGACAAAACCCTGTTTAGATAAAAAATCTAAAGCACGGTAAATAGTAGCGGGCTTAGCAGCAGCATCTAACTCTTTTAGTTCAGCTAATAAATCATAAGCGCCGACGGCGCCTTGACGGTTAGCTAATAATAAAAAAACTTGCTCTCTTACTGTAGTAAAACGAGCGCCTTTTTTTTTGCAAACGAATTGTGCTTGTTGTAATAAAGATTCTGCCGTCATGGTGCTATTCGGTTATGTTTTGTCTAAGAATGGATGAGTTTGCAGTGTATCATAGCTAGATATATGCGCGTAAGTATTTTTAGTTAAGTCAATGGCTCTAGCTGATTAGGAAACTTATATAGGTGAGTAAGATACGTCGATAGTCGTCGTCTTGCAAAGTCATGCTAGATCATTTTGAAACATGATTGATAACAGGTATGCATTTCTGCTTATAAGTAATTTAGTATTTATCCACCTTACATTAAAATGAGGTTTTCTTGTAAAAGACAGCGCTGTCTTTTACAATGATTAACTACAAATTCTGCTAGGAAATTAACATGACTCGTTATCTCGCGCTCGATGCTTTTAGAGGCATTACTATAGCTTTAATGATTTTAGTGAATACGCCGGGAACATGGTCACATGTATATGCGCCTTTATTACATGCAGAGTGGGATGGCGCAACGCCAACAGATTTAGTGTTCCCATTCTTCTTATTTATTATTGGCTCAGCCATGTTTTTCTCCTTCAAGAAAAGTAACTTCTCTGCTAGCCCTGAGCAATTTAGGAAAATAATTAAGCGTGGTTTCATCATGTTTTTTATTGGTTTTATGTTAAATGTTATTCCATTTACCGTTAATGCTGAAGATTGGCGGATTATGGGTATTTTACAACGCATAGGTATTGCTTACACTGTGGCCGCTTGTTTAGTACTAACGCTTAATAGAACAGGAGTTTTTATTGCGTCAGCAGTCATATTATTAGCTTATTGGGCATTACTCCTTAGTATGGGAGAAGGGGCTTTAACCATTGAGGGCAATATTATTCGTCAGCTTGATTTAGCGGTATTTGGCGCTAATCACATGTACACCATGCGTGGTGTTGCTTTCGAGCCTGAGGGGCTATTAAGTACTATTCCAGCAATAGTAAATATGCTACTTGGTTTTGAATTAACACGTTATTTAACCAGTATTGAAGATAAAAGAAGTAGTGTTATCAAATTAACGCTTATTGGTGGCTTAGCAGTGGGGTTTGGTGCGCTATGGGGTTTAGTATTACCTATTAATAAGTCGTTATGGACACCGTCTTATGTCATTTATAGCACTGGTTTTGCATGTTTATTACTGGCCGCCTTCATCTGGTTAATTGATATAATGAAACAAGTGAAATTGGCAGAGCCTTTACTGGTTTATGGGACTAACCCATTATTTGTTTATGTATTGTCATTCTTAGTGGTAACCATGTACTTAAACATTAATGTTGGCGATGTTTCCATGTACGCTTGGTTATATAAACAGCTTAGTGGCGTGTTTACACCGAAATTAGCTTCCTTTATTTTTGCTTTTTCACATGTAGCATTTTTCTGGTATGTTTCATTAAAGTTATATCAACGAAAAATATTTATCAAAATATAAGAGTCATGCTTCAGGCCTTAATTTTAATGTTAGATTAAAATTAAGGCCTGAAAAACCTGCCAAAAAGTCCTTGTTTTTGCTATGCTTAGCTCATGGTTTTTAATCATTAATCATCATAAAAATAAGGAATCTTTTTTACGAGTGAATAAAACTAAACTTAGCCAAGATGAAAACTTGTCCTTTAAGGTTAGCCATCAGTTATTACCGCAAGATTATCAACGTATTGATCTGTACTTCTCACTGCCGGTTGAAATGGGTATTAATCCCAGTACTCTAAATGAAGAAGAGTTTTTCTATTCTAATATTAAAAATCATAGTGCTTACTATGCAGACCAACTACACCTGCCTTTAGTCAGAAGTCGTTTTGTCAGCCAAAAAAAAGGTGAGCAAAGTGATTATCGGTTAAACCTTAATTTGTACTCCTATCAAGTTAAAAAAGCACTCGATGCTGATATCAAGCAAACATTAAAGTTAAAAGCGGCAGAGGAATTTTATCCTGCGGCAGTTGAATTGGCAGAGCAAACTCTTTCACTGACTAAAAAGTTAAGGCGTTATACGCCCTCCGATAAGAAGCTAAATTCCTTTTTTGAAAATGCAGATAACTATTTAAGTTGGCATATCGAACAATCTTTCTTAAAGTTACTGTCTCGAGGCCCTAAAAGCTCAGAATTCACAGCTGAACGAGAGCTACTTTTAAGTTTATGTCGAAGCGAAAATGATTATCGTATTGAAAATAAATATAACTCACAAGTTACTCTTGATGATGCTAACCGCATTACTAACAAAATGCGCTTGTTACAAAGATTAATAGAATACGGTGTGGTCTTTCAGCGGAAAACTCGGTATTTAAATGTTAATTTAAAACGTTTTGTCCGTGGTGTTGTTACTGCTGTTATTATGGCTTTTGTTATGTTGTTAGTGCTTAATGCCCGAACTAACTTTACCGAAGTAACGGTTGCGTTAGTGGCTTTCTTGGGCCTTATTTATGGTTTAAGGGAAACCTTTAAAGAAGACTTAACCAGTCTTATATGGCGTAAAATTCAAAAAGGTCGGCCCAAGTGGCAGAACCTATTTACTCATAGCGTCACTAAAAAGCGTATTTTGAGTCAAATTCTGTGGTTAGAGTACATAAGCAATAAAGACTTGCCTAAATCGGTTAATGCATTGTTTCAGCAGCGTAGGCAACAAAATAAGCAAGCTGCGCAATTATTGCATTTTCGCTGTGACAATAAGGTTATGGCCAAAGAGTTTTTACCTGGTTACGACGAAATTCAGCAGCAAACATTTTTCAATTTAACCCCTTTTGTCCGTTTTTTGAAAAAAGGGGCAGGTCGATTATACAGTTTAGAAGGGCAAAAAATCTCAAGCCAAGGTGTTGAGCAGCGTTATCAAATCAATCTTATTTTACGCCACTTCTGTAAAGGTGAAGAATCTTTACAACGTTTTAAAATAACCTTGAATCGCTCAGAAATTGTCAATATTGAATCAATAAACTAGCTGCATTTTTAATTTAAAAGGTAGGTGCAGCCTACTGTTCTCTAGGTAAGCTGATATCACTTCGTTATTGCTTGCTTTTACCGGTTGTTTTCCCTACAATACGCCTCCTTAATTCAGCCTGAACTTTTGTTCCTTGTCTCAACTGGTGTTGGCTGTGCCAGATTATGAGACTACAACCGTAAGGAGCTCGTAATGCGTCATTACGAAATCGTATTTATGGTTCACCCTGATCAGAGTGAACAAGTGTCTGGTATGATCCAGCGCTACACAGACTTGATCAATGCTGCTGAAGGCAAAATCCACCGTCTAGAAGACTGGGGCCGTCGTCAATTAGCATACCCAATCAATAAACTACACAAAGCACACTATGTTCTTATGAACATTGAAGCGCCACAAGTAGTTATTGATGAGCTTGAAACTGCTTTCCGTTATAACGATGTTGTTATTCGTAACATGATTATGCGTACTAAAGACGCGGTAACTGAAGCATCGCCAATGGCTGCTGCTAAAGAAGAGCGTCGTGACGATCGCCGCGAAGTTAAGAAAGATGTTGCTGCTGCGCCAGTTGAAGCTAAAGAAGACTCTGTTGAAGAGAAATCTGAAGAAGCTGCTAGCGAAGAATAAGTAATCTGTGATTGTCTCGCAAGAGAATTGCCTAGTGTTGATCGGTGAGGTGGTGAGAACCCCTAAGCAATCAACCAGCCCTGCAGGTATTAGTCATAGTCAGTTTTCAATAGACCATAAGTCTATACAAAATGAAGCTGGTATGAATCGACAAGCATTTGTCCGAATACAAGTAGTTGCTACAGGTGATTTATCACACTTAACTCGTGAATTAATTGCAGGGAATGTAGTAAAAGTGACCGGTTTTATAAATCGCCACGAATCTAGAAACGGTAATCCGCTTTTAGCATTACATGCTCAGCAAATTGAAATGATTAATTAGGCTTTATTTACTAACAAAATAGTTAACTAAATAAAACCATATTGGAGAACTCCATGTCTCGTTTTTTTAGACGTCGTAAGTTTTGCCGCTTCACAGCGGAAGGCGCAACATCTATCGATTATAAAGATATTGCAACTTTAAAAAATTATATCACTGAAAGTGGTAAAATTGTTCCTAGCCGTATCACTGGTACTGCTGCTAAATATCAACGTCAATTAACTCGTGCGATTAAACGCGCTCGTTACTTGTCATTGTTACCATACACCGACTTACATAAGTAAGCTAATAGGGGTTTAAAATGGAAGTAATACTTCTTGATAAAATCGCCAAATTAGGCGGCCTTGGTGACAAGGTATCTGTTAAATCAGGTTATGCACGTAACTACTTATTACCACAAGGTAAAGCAGTATTTGCATCAGAAGCTAACGTTGAGCACTTTGAAGCTCGTCGTGCTGATATCGAAGCTAAATTAGCTGACGTATTAGCAACAGCCGAAGCTCGTGCAGCTAAAGTTGTTGCATTAGCTGAAGTTACAATCGCATCAAAATCTGGTGACGAAGGTAAATTATTCGGTTCTATTGGTACTCGTGATATCGCTGATGCGATCACTGAAGCTGGCGTTGAAATTACAAAAGCTGAAGTACGTTTACCATTAGGTGCTATCCGCGAAACAGGTGAATTCGAAATCGCAATTCACTTACATCACGATGTTGATACTAGCATCAAAGTTGTAGTTATCGCTGAAGCATAATTTATAACTAGCATTTGCTTAGCTTATAAAACAAAATACCGCATTCTCCTAGAGATTGCGGTATTTTTTTATGGCTATTTTTTAGTTGCTAGTTGGTCGATGAATAATGGTAATGCCGTTAATCGTTGTCTTAACAAAGATGGGACCTTCTGTTTACTAAGGGGAAGGAAATTACGACGAAAAAATTTATAAGAGTAAGGCATTTGATTGAGTAATAGTTCGCTATTCCGAATGAAAATAACGAAGCTTTTGGGAATTTTAACTAGTAATTTACCAAGCAGATCCTGCTTGGATGTAGAACACCGTATCTTCGGGGCCTTTGGCAATGTCTATGCCCATATTAAAGTCGTAACGCCTTGCAATTAGGTAACGAAATCCTGCTCCTTTACTGACACGACTGTCGCTATCTGAAAAATCAGAAAAACTATCACTGGCTTTCCCTATGCCGGCAAATGCACTCAGCTCCCAACGTAAATTGATTCTATATGCCACTTCAAGTTCTGATAAAGCAACTGATTGCCCTTGATATCGAGCTGCTGGAATACCGCGCATCGAAATATAGGGTGTCGCATAAGGAGGTAAGATTTGTTCAGAGTCGACATAATTAGCTTCAACTCTAATCGCTGTACGCCAATGATCAGTGATCTTGAAGTAATTAAGTGCGGTTAACTCAGTTAAGGTGTAGTCAACATCCGAGCCTATAACATCATCGAACCAAAGGTAATTCAGCTCGTACTTTAGTCCGTCAGTAGGCGAAAAGAAATTATCTCTTGAGTCGTATTCCAATGTTAGGCCTGCACCAGAAGTGACAATGTTAGTAGAAAGTGCTGGTCGTAAATTACTTGGAATCTTACCAATAATATTACCAGCGTTGACTATGCTAACTTGCGCATCAACGTAGCGATGCATAGGTCCAAAATAAAAAGCGCTGTTACCCAGTTTAAACTTTAGCGTTTGCATTATCGCAGTCGCTTGTGTGTTGATTTTTAAGGGGGCAGGTAGGGTTAGATCACCAAAGCCGTAAAAGTTAAGGTTTATATCGCCATAACCGCCGCCGCCCATATAGCGAATGCTACCTTTATTGAAAAAACCGAGGTGACCACCTCCAATCAAATAAGAGTCGTTACCTGTATAAGCACCAAAAGCGGCAGAAATGCTTGGCGGCATTAAACTGTGTGATGCTCTATCATTACTTTCATCTTGCATTGTTTTTAATCGAGCTGCTTGTTCTTCTTCTGACTCATGAAAAAACAAACCCATCATGCCTAAACCCCCATCTACAGCTGGGTCAGTAATGATGATAGGCACAGGTAAAAAACCATAAGCATTTTCTGAAAGGTAACGTGAAGCATCAAGATTGCCATCGAGTTTATCGGTAAAAATTCCTGAAGCTGCAAAAGTACTGAATGAGGACAGAGGTATCAAAATAAGCGAGATGATTTTTTTTAAAAGGGTCATGATCTACTCTTTGAAGTATTAGTGATAATCCCGACTTTGACGTTGGACTACATGCTTATTATTACAGCAATCTTCTACTAGAAACTAATGATTAGCAAGGGATGAATTATAAAGTCTGCTGCAATACTTTATCTCTTAGCCATTGATGTGCTGCACTATTTACTGTGCGCTGATGCTGAAGTAAAAATAATTCAACCATATTACTGTCTGTTTGCTCGAATTGATAAACACTGACCAACTCTTCTTTATAGGTAGAAGAATGTATAAAAAAACTGGGTGCTATCAGTAGGGTGTTTGATGATTTTAATAACTCAACCAGAATACTCAATTGACTAGTTTTTAATTGTATATCACGTTTGAAGCCCTGCTTGAGTAGAATACTATCAATAGGGTTGGTAAAAATTGCGCCAGAGTCTTCATTTACATTTAATTCAAGAAAACGATAAGTTAGGCAGTCAGCGAGTTCAACTTTATGTTGTGCCGAGAGAGGATGGCTTTTTCTCGCAAAAATCGATAATGATAATTTTCCTAAAGAAGTCGCGATAAAGGCAGTATCGGTTGGCTTTTCGATATGAATAGCGAAATCTAGAAAACCTGATTCAAGTGATTTGTTTGAGCTCATCTTTGCTGAGTATTCAGATAATTGCACCGCGGGTGCTTCATTATTTATAGCCTGTACTAAGGGTAAAAAAATAGCATGGCTGGTCAGCGATGGTAACGAGATAGAGAAATGTTTATCACAAGTCTGAGGTGAAAAATCGTCATCGTGTAGTATTGATTCTAATTTTTGTAATAAATCAGGCAATAAAGCCTCAATACTGTGCGCTTTTTCTGTCGGCACTATCCCTGAAGCTGTGCGATGAAAGAGCGGGTCATCGAAAAGATCTCTCAAGCGTTGTAAAGTTCTGCTCATGGCAGACTGTGACAAATAAAGACGCTCAGCCGCTCGGCTGACATTTTTTTCTTTTAATAAAACACTCAGTGACACCAATAAGTTAAGGTCGACTCGTGCTAACTTCTGCTCTAATAAAGCCATCTTTTACCTAATCATTACCCTGTGATGATTGGAGTATACATCACTATATAAATTATGCGTATTACGCATATTTATCAAAGTAGTTAGACCCTTCAACACATAAGTTATTAGTCACCTATTTTTTGATTAGCAATCTGTAACTTGGTAAAAGAGAGAGACTAGCAACAGATAATGAGGTTTAAATACTCTTACCTATAAAAGATTTCGTAATAATAACCTAAGTACTTTAAACACCGCTAAGTTACTGTGTCGTTGATGTTGAACTACATCGACATTAGCCTGCCACCCCATTTCTTCAAACTCAAGTGGTAGCTTAACTAACTGACCACTTTCAACAGATTCATTAGCAATATGGTTAGGCAACAAACACCAGCCATTTCCTTGTAATGCCAGTTCAAGCAAAAGAAAGTAATTATCAGCATACCAAACATTAGGGCTCAGCTTTAACTGAAAACTACTTGATTGCGTATTTCGAGATCGAATAAGCAACTGACGATGCAGTCTTAAGCTATCAATATTTTTACATACCTGGTTTGCCAGTGGATGAGATTTAGCAACGTATAAATCAAACTTTATTGAACCAATACATTCAAAGTCTAAATAACTAGGAATGGTTAGTTCACTAAAAACAATGCCCGTTAAAGCTTTTTCATTTTTTAACATATCAATGATATCGGGGCTTGAGGCACTTAAAAATTCTAGTGTGATATTTGGAAATTCATTTTGTAGGTTACTAATAATGCCTGAGATGAGTTTAAATGAGATCCCTTCGTCTAACGCTATTGTTATTTCTTTTGGGGTGTTATCTGTTAATGATAAAGCCGAGTTTTTTAAACGCTGATGCTGATCAATCACTGCCTGCGCATGTGGTAATAACTTTTCACCTGCTTCTGTGAGTGCTGGATATCGTCCTGAGCGGTCAAACAATAGGATATTACAGTCTACCTCTAAATTAATTACATGCTGACTGACTACGGATTGAACTTTATTTAAACGACGGGCGGCAGCAGAAAAGGAACCTGTTTCTACTGTTGTGATAAAAGCTTGAAGTTGTTCAACACTAAACATATCGCTTTAACCGATGGTATGTAGTTATTTAATATCTTTATTCTAGATTAAAATAGTCACATGGTCACTAAAGAGAGAAATTAAAAATGAATACCATTGAGCGAATTTATCAGGCTGTTCTATTTGAGGTTATTGCCCTAATGATAGTTGTACCAACGACAGTATTAATCGCTGGTTACGAAACAGATAAAATGGCGATTGCAGGTATCGCTTTATCTATTTTCGCTATGTTTTGGAACTATATATACAATATCGTTTTCGATAAATTAGCAGGCTATAACCGTGTAGAACGTGGTTTAACGGTACGTATTATTCATGCTATAACATTTGAGTTTGGCATGATTTTAATTACTTTACCGTTATTAGCATGGTATTTAAATATTACTTGGCTCGAAGCAACCTTTTTAGAGGCAGGCTTTTTAGTGTTTATTTTAATTTATACTTTTATATTTAATTGGCTATACGATAGATATCAACCTTATAAAAGATTGATTAGTAATGAGCAATATAGTTAAAGCTTAGTGAGTAATGCTTTGCTTGCTAATTCTGTGAACGGGCGAGACTCATTGACACTGTTTAAGTACTATTAAAACAGTGTCAATGAAGAGCAATATAATGCTATGTATTTTTGTTGGCAGCTATCAGTTATGCCGCTAATTACTGGTGCTGTTGATCAATTCTTTACTCAGCTGTGCTGTTAATAGATCAAAGCTAGTAATAGCAGGGAAATCGGTAATGACATTCGCTGTTTTTTTACTATCAGGGTTAGCAACCGCGAGTAAATGTTTAATACCGTATTGTTGAGCAGACTGAAGAATCTCTATACTGTCATCAATAAAGAGTGTCGAATCACAATCAAAGCCATGCTTTTCTTGCAAACGTTGCCACAATAACTGTGACTCCTTGGTAACACCAAAGTCATGGGTTGAGTAAAGCACATCAAAATATTGATCTAATTGAGTACGTTCAATTTTCAATGATAATGATTCGGGATGCGCATTGGTCACTAATACCACATCTCTGCCACTTGCTTTTAGTGCAATTAAAAAATCTCTCGCGTCAGTGCGTAATTGAATCAAATGTTGTATTTCTCGTTTGAGCTCGGTAATTGGCATTTGCGTTTGCTCAGCCCAGTAATCGAGGCAGTACCATTTAATCGTACCAACAACAGATAAATAATCAGCTTTGAGCTTTGCTTTGGCAGCATCGAGTGAAATTGACATTTTTTCACTATAACGCGCAGGCAGATGTTCTAACCAAAAGTGATTATCAAAATGTAAATCTAAAATGGTACCGTCCATATCAATTAAAACAGTAGAAATTTCTGACCAATTAATACTCGCCATTTTAGCCAATCCTCAAAAAAACATTCAGTGTAATAAATAATACCATTTTGCTATTCCAAAAGTATTGATTATCGTGTCATTATAGTGATATCTAAGGAAAAGCAATTAACCAATGTGGCTAGAATTATGGCAGATGAAAACCAGTTACCTATCATTACTCATCGCCAACAAGTGGCTAAAAGTGCACTATTTGGCATTGAACAAATCGACCTTACTTTTAGTAATGGCGAACAAAGGCAATATGAGCGCATGATGGGCTCTGGGCGTGGTGCTGTGATGATAGTGCCAATGATTGATGATGAAACACTATTATTGGTCCGTGAATATTGTGCAGGTACGCACAGTTATTTGTTAGGTTTCCCCAAAGGGCTGATTGACGAAGGTGAGCTTGCAGAACAGGCTGCCAACCGAGAACTCCAAGAAGAAATTGGTTATGGTAGCGAGCAAATGCATCAGATATCAGAAATGATGATGGCTCCTGCTTTTTTTAATGCCAAAATGACCATCTTTTTAGCTAAAAACCTATACAGTTCTGAACTTGAAGGGGATGAACCCGAGCCATTAGAAGTGGTGTCTTGGCCCATTAAAGACTATAAAGAACTATTACAACAAACAGATTTTACTGAAGCACGCAGTATTGCAGCATTAATGTTGGTACGTGACCTGCTTGCAGTTTAACCTTTAGTAATTTGAAAAGTGACATAGTACTAAAGCAGGAAGAAAGAGGTATAACGATGAGCCAAGATAAATTATTGAGCATTGCTTTAGAAAGCGCAAAGAAAGCTGGCGTAGAAGTAATGAAGTATTATCGTCAAGGAAACTATACTGAAGAAACCAAAGCTGATGAAAGCCCAGTAACCAGTGCCGATTTAGCCGCAAATGACATCTTGATGGATCAGCTCAAAACACTGACACCAGATATCCCTATTATTTCTGAAGAAGTGGGTACTGTGCAGTTAAATGAGCGAAAAGATTGGTCTCGTTATTGGTTACTCGACCCTATTGATGGCACTGGCGAATTCATCATCGGTAGCGGTGATTTTGCCGTAAATATCGCGCTCGTTGAAAATGGTTGGCCAACACTGGGTGTTATTCACGCGCCGGATCACTGCCTAACCTATTATGGTCAAAAAAATCTGGGTGCTTTCAAAGATAATAGCCAAGCCAGTCATGCAATTCGTGTCGCTGAATATCAAGAAAACCGTCGTATTAAAGTCGCCATTAGTCGTCGTCAGCAGCTGGAACTCATGGGACAATATTTAAATAATGACTATGATTATGACTATGTTGCTTTAGGTAGTTGTTCATTAAAAAACTGTCTTATCGCTGAAGGTGGAGCCGATTGTTATATACGAGTAGGAGTCACTGGCGAATGGGATACCGGAGCTAGTCAATGTATCTTGGAACAAGCCGGCGGTGATATCATCGATAGTGAGTTTAATCCTTTAAGTTACAATAAACGAGAAAGCTTACTTAATCCTGATTTTGTCAGTTTAGGTGCGAGAGACTTTCCATGGCAAAAAATAATTAAAGCACATAGAAAAGTTTATGAATAACAAACAGCTAGATCTAATTATGAAATTAAATTATTCCGGCTAATATCGCCTTTCATTACTGTTGTTATGAAGAAGTTCGTTTTGCTTACGATTTGTGCTAAATTAGCGCTATTCATCGAAGTGAGCTTACTGGCAACTTCCCGTACTCTCGTGATCAGGTAATTTTGTTTTAGCTATGTTATCAAGCGTATTAAAAAAACATATATCTCACCATCAAGCAGGACGTCGTCCTTGCTTCTTTAAAAGTATCGATCAAATCTAAATTTTTGGTAGATGGCGCATGCTGTCAACCAAAATATCATTTTGTTATTTTCCCGACCGTTTTGCTATCTGCTACTATTTCAGCTATTAATTTTATCTGTATCAATGCTTTTATCTGTAAAGTTAATTGTCTGAGTTATAACCACTACTATTTAATTAATATCACTAATATATAACCACTCAATAAGTAAGAGGAAAAACCATGGCAGCGCAAGTAACCGCACTTTTTAATGAGATCTGGGAACAATATCTCAGCGTGACTCCGTCAGCAAAAAAAATTCACCAATTACTAGGTAATGGCAATGATGTAATTAACGATCATGTTGCTTACCGTACCTTTAACCATCCTAAAATTAATTTAGCGCAATTAGCTAAAGGACTGTTGGCTTTGGGTTACACCGAATGTGGCCAATATGATTTTTCGGCTAAAAAACTGGATGCTAAACATTTTGAGCATGCAGATAGCACTATGCCTAAAGTGTTTATTAGTGAATTACGTGTTGAAGAATTCTCTAGTGAAGTACAAGACATTATCACTGGCTTAATCGCACAGTTACCAGAAGATGTTAGTGACCGAGCTGACTTTCTTTATGCTGGTCGCTTGTGGGAAATTAGTTCAAAGGATTATGATACTCTGCTAAATGTTAGTGAGTATGCCGCATGGTTAGCTGCCTGGGGTTACCGTGCAAATCACTTTACCGTGAGCATTAATCACTTAGCTAACTACGAAGATATAGAAGTAGTCAATGCAACACTTAAGGACGCTGGCTATGCTCTCAATGCTAATGGCGGTGAAATCAAAGGTGATGAAGCGGTGAAATTAGAGCAATCATCGACACTTGCGGATAAAGCACCAGTAGATTTTTCTGATAAAACAATGGAAATTCCAAGCTGTTTCTATGAATTTGCTAAACGCTACCCTCTAGCAAGTGGTGAACTGTACACAGGATTTGTTGCCGCCTCAGCAGATAAAATTTTCGACAGTACCAATGCTAAATAGCTCAACCTTTCACTCCACTTTTTTGGCAATGTGATAAAAGTATTAAATTATTGAGCCAGTGCCATACCCATGCTACCTCAAGATGCAGGATTCAGCTGGAATTAGAAACGCCTTTAGGCAAGATCTTGATTGAAGATAATGGTTGTTCCCTTATCGAAGTCAATAACGTAGCATAAAGCGTTTCTAAACCAGCCCTACGGGGATGTCTGAGCAAATCATGCTCTTCGTAACCTCTGTTTTTAAGGGAACAACCCTTAATAAAAAGATGCGCCTTGTGCATGAATCGCTCAGGCATCCTGAAACCCGCATTTTGAGGTAGCAAGGGTATAATTTACTGGCTTTTTTAATGGGAATTTTTTGTTATCTAGACTTTATAGAAGACATTGGGTTCGGATAGCTTGAGAAAGTTAATCATCAGTGTTATTGAATGGTAGGCATCAATCTATATTTCTTCTTCCATTCCCACCTTAAATTGATCGCTAGGTAATATATTGATGCTTTCATGCAGCTCAGAATAAACTAATACCGCACTACCTTGTTCAAGTTGTTTTTTCACTTGAGCAATCTTAGCTTCCTTACTCACATCTTCAGCGCCATATTCAGTCCCTTCACGTAAGATGAAGCCTTCAATAATAGCGGTTAAGGTTTCGTGTGATAGTTGGTCTAGGGGGATAATCATAAGGAGTACTTTAGGATTTTAAATAATGAATAGTCATTGTACCGCTGAATCACTTTATCCCAAACGGATTAATTTACTGCACAAAAAATTGCGTCAGCCGAGAGCTTAAAGTAATAATGTAAACAGTATGAATTTCTATTTCAGGGATGGCGTTATCAGCTTGTTTACAACGCTCAAAAGGGCATTTACCTTATAACAAAGTTAAAGGCTTAAATTGGCTGTTGAAAGTCCTGTCGACAACATAATAATATTTTAACAGACTAAATTAAAACATTGTTACTTAACAATATAACAATTGAGATCTATCTAGCCTGTATAAGGAGAATTAGTGTAGTTGATATAATACTTAATTTTTTTTACTATCGTCTTGAATATGCTTAATAAAGTAATAAACATAAAAGGCACAAATACCGAGCATAATGGCTATACCGCCAAAAGAGAACATCACTACTGGGTCATTGGTTAACATTGATAATAAATTCATATTGAGCTCCATAATTTTCTAAGTCATTGTTGATATACCTAGTGTAATTAAGTCGCTCAATGATTAAGCTGATTTAGATCAATAGAAGTTCTGCTTTTCTGCCATTTTTGCTTTCATTTCCTGCTGATCTCTTATTTTTTGATAGATATCATTCGCTTTTTCGATACTTTTTTCAATTTTAAGCTTAGATAAATCTCTTTCATCCATTAAACGACTTTTTTCAGCATTAGGGTAGCCGTTCCATGATGCTATGGTATTCCAGACATAGGACAGTTCAGTACTTTTCTCTACACCTTTACCTTCACTATAAAGTAACGCCAAATTAAATTGAGCTAGGGCATAATTTTGATTTGCAGCACGCTGATACCAACGCGATGCTTTAAAATCATCTTGTTTAATCCCCGTACCGTTAGCATACATTACTGCCAAATTAAATTGCGCACTAGGTAAGTCTTTGTTTGCCGCTTTATGAGTAAGCTCAAACGCTTTTTTAAGGTTTTGTTTTACTAACTTACCGTCTGAATAAATTAAGGCCAGTTCAAATTGTGCATCTGGGTAGTTTTGTGCAGCAGAAAGTTCAAATAACTCCAGTGCTTTCATACTATCTTTACGAACAGAATAACCGTGAAGATATACCAAGGCCATTTGATATTGGGCTGGAGCATAACCTTCATTAACCAGTGGACGAAACTGCTCGATAGCCGCTTTAAATTCCCCTCGGTTTAATTCATACATTCCCTGCTCAAGGTCATTACCTTGGCTCAATACTGAAAAACTGCTTAGCAGTGTGAAGGTAAGCAGTAATATTTTAGTACGCATAATATTTCCTCTTCTAACGGTAACTATCGAGTATAGGCTAAGTGTAGATGAAAAAATCAATCAGTGACTGACATCATCTCTTCAATCTGCTCGGCTAGTTCAAGCCATAGCATTTCATTTTCTTCAATATCACCTTTCAAGTTAGCTTGTTTTTTCAGTAAGTCTGTTAGTTCAGCTTTACGCTCTGATTGATAAATATCACTGTCACTTAATAAAGCTTCAATCTTGGTTAGCTCTTCTTGCCACTGATGAACCTTTTTCTCTAATTTATCAGCTTCTTTGCGCATAGGGGCAGATTTTTTTCTTAGCTCCGCTTGTTGCTGACGAAGTTGTTTTTTATATAAACCTTTATCACCGCTTTGTTGATCGGTTTTGATTGATTTTATCGCTTGTTTTTTATCATCATTTAACCACTGCTGGTAATCATCGATATTGCCACTAAAATCACTCACTCGGCCGTTGGCAACAAGATAAAATTCATCAACACATGACTCTAATAAGAACCTATCATGAGCAATCAAAATAATCGCGCCGCCAAAATCTTGTAATGCCATCACCAATGCTTGGCGCATTTCTAAATCTAAATGGTTGGTCGGTTCATCTAGTAATAATAACTGTGGTTTTTCTAAAACAATCAAAGCCAGTACTAAACGCGCTTTTTCACCACCTGACATGGTTGAAACTTGTGATAACGCTTGGTCGCCACTAAAACCGAACTTTCCTAAAAAGGTTCGGGCTTGTGGTTCACCTAAAGCAGGTTTAGCACGTAAAATATGATCAACAGGACTCGATGGCGCATGCAATTGCTCTAATTGATGCTGAGAAAAATAACCTACGGTTAAGTCTTGTGCGCAGTAACGTTCACCACCAAGTAAGGCAAGTTCACCGGCAAGGGATTTAATTAAGGTTGATTTCCCTGCGCCATTTCTGCCTAATAAACCAATGCGGCTACCAGGTATTAATGTTAAGCCAACGTCATCTAGAATAATTGCCTGCTCACCATGATCAGATTTAGGGTAACCACACTGACTTTTATCAAGTGATAAAAGTGGGTAGGGTAAACTTTCAGGCTCTGCAAAGCTGAAGGTAAATTGGCTATCAACATGCGCTGGCGCTAAATCAGGTAACTTTTCTAAACGCTTCAATCGACTTTGTGCTTGTTTTGCTTTACTGGCTTTCGCGCGAAAACGATCAACAAAAGCGGTTAGATGTGCAGCTTCTTTTTGCTGCTTTTGAAACTGTGCGTCTTGTTGTGCTAAATGTTCGCGGCGTTGGCGTTCAAAAGCGGTATAGTTGCCGCTGTATAATTTAGCGCGCTGATGCTCAATATGTAATATTTGACCAATAACCGTATCTAGAAAGTCACGGTCATGTGAAATGAGGACTAAGGTACCGGTAAAGCGTTTTAACCATCGTTGTAGCCAGATAACTGCATCTAAGTCTAAATGGTTGGTCGGTTCATCGAGTAATAACAAGTCAGCTCGAGATATTAGCGCTTGGGCTAAGTTTAATCGCATGCGCCAACCACCAGAAAAGTCTTTCACTGGATTATCAAGTTGTGATTGTAAAAAACCTAAACCATGCAACAACTCACCAGCGCGAGCTGGTAAACTGTATCCGCTGATGGTATCTATTTTATTGATAATAGTGGCTTCGAGGTTACCGTTATCCATTATGCGGGCTTGTTCAAGCTCGTGCTCTAATTGGCGAAATTCTTTATCGCCATCCATCACGTAATCAAGTGCCGTTTGCTCTAACGAAGGAGTTTCTTGCCTTACGGTGGCAATATCCCAACTTGTTGGTAAAGCTAAATCGCCAGAGTCAGGTGATAAGTCACCTAATAGTGCGGCGAAAAGAGATGATTTTCCACAGCCATTACTGCCTACTAAGCCAACCTTGTGGTTAGGGTGTATAGTAAAGCTAGATGATTTTATTAGGTTTTTAGCCCCTCGATCTAAACTTAAGTCTGTGGCGATAATCAATGGTATTTCCTCGGGAAAATGGCATAGTGAGGCAGAGATAATACCCACTAAAAAAATGCTGATGCATTGTCGCTTTTCCTATGACCACAATTCAAGGTAAAATAGCGATAATTCTGGATTTAATGTCGAGCCTGTTGAACTTATACCAATTACACTAATAAATTGATCAGCTTAGAGTTGTATTAGCGAGCTTAGAACAAGCAAAATTACTTAAACATATTCTATATTTCTTTAATTTTGAGCCGTTATTAGTTCGCTAATAAACTCCCGAAGGGCGATTTTAAAAGGCTTACATGCGTCGTTATTTATTTCGACAAGGGAATAACCATTCTCTTCAATCAGTGCCTTGCCTCTAAGCCTTTTAATTCTCGCTAAGTGGGCAATTAATTAATATACTTGGTATTACATGTTGAAAAAACTATCAACAAAGAACAGCAGAGCCTAATAAAAAGTAGTAGATAACTATGAGCAAAGCCCTAAAAAAGAGATTTATCGCCGGCGCTGTCTGCCCTAAATGTAAAGCAATGGACACTATGGCATTGACCAAAGAAAATGGTGTTGAAAAAGTAACCTGTGTGAGTTGTGGCGAACAAATGGTGCAAACGGAAGAACAAGTTGAGAAGGTTGTTCGTGAAAACGAACAGGTGATTGGTGTATTTAAACCTTGATAACATGAATTTTTTTGTGGTATTGCGCTAAGGCGTTGTGATTAAACAACAGTTAGCGCATCAAAAACACTCATTGATAGTCATCAACTCCGTGCTTTGTTATCTCAAATTAAAAGTTTCTAATTAAAGGTCTTTAATTAAACGATACCGCTTCAAATACCATTGTTAGCTATTTATGGATAATAGTCTTGGTTTAGTAATGCGGTGGCGGTGGCTCAATTTCTTCGGCGTCACCCGATAAGCTACCAGCATCTTTTAAACGATTAGCCACTAATTGAATTTGATGTTTAAGCTCTGAAATTTCATGTTGATGTGCAGCTAACTCTTCACTTAATTGATCAATGACATCGTCTTGAAAAACATTGCGTGATTCTAATGAATCTACTCGTTCTTCCAGTTGCTGAATATAGTTGGCGTTTGTGCTGTGCGCACTTAAAGTTATTTCGTGATTGGCCATGATTCAACATATCCTGATGAGCTTATCGTTAATAGATCGTTATTATCGCCAAATGCGACACTATACACAACCGCTCCCGTAGGTCTTTTTGCCTCTTTAGGCGTAACAAACCAATGTGAAAGGCGTTTACCTGTCGCAATGTCCCAAACGCTGACTTTTCTGGTAGCGGCGCCGGTGATTAGTGTTTTACCGTTTGGAGAAAAACGTACGGTACTAAAAACCTCATGACGTTTTGTACCTTGCAGGCTACTAATACGTTTACCGGTTTTTAAATCCCAAATATATGCACCTTTCATACTGTCGGCAGAAAAGGCATAACGAGCTTTAGCATCTAAGGCTACTTTTGATACCCTTGAGCTATGGTTAAATTGATAAACTACTTGCCCTGATTGAGTATCCCAAACATACGCGGTAAAATCATTACCACCGGATATAGCTACACGGCCATTGGGCAGCATATCTACCGAGTTTATTTTCTCTTTGTGACCTAAAAATTCTAACCGTCTTCCGGTATCAACGGCAACGTGCACCACGGTACCGTTGCTTTTTCCAATAAGTAAGTAATCACCATTATTACTGACCGCTATATCTCTAATGTGAGACTCTCGCACTTTCCAATAACCTTCAGACTTACCTGATTGCAAGTTCCACAGGGCAAAGTTATCTCTATTTGCTGTCAGTACATGGCTAGCATTGTCACTAATATCAATAGAGAGTACTAAATTATCACTGGTGTTTTGTTCTTGCGCCCAGTTATATATGCGTTGGTTCTTGTCTAAATCCCAGACACTCAAACCATGATGAATAGATGAGATGACTGAAAACTTGGCATCACTAGAAATCTGACCAGCATAGGCACCTTCAACAGACTGTTGCCAGCGTTGCAGTGGTTCTTGCGTTACAGGCTTACAAGCCGTGAGTGTCGTCAATAAGACGAGCGGAAAAATCCAATTACAATTTAACAATATATTAATACTTTTTTATTTGCGCATTTATCGTTAGTATAAGTTCTTTTTTGAAATTGTTTAGTGTTATCTGTACTTAAATGTAAAGTTTACCTTAAAGTTAAATTTTACAAGGTAACATTATAATTTTTAAGTTTTTAATTGGGGAAACTCTCCAATTGTATTGTATAAATGGAGATATAAATGAAATTGTTTAAGCCTACCTTAGTAGCCCTTGCCTTATTTGCCGTTGTTGGTTGTAACGAAAAAGCTGTTGAAGAAGTAAAAGCACCGGTATTAGATACTGAAGTGCAAAAACAAGCCTACGGCTTAGGTGCCTCAATTGGTATGTACATGCAACGTAACTTAGAAGAGCATGACAAACTAGGTTTAACGTTAGATAAAGAGCTTATCGTACGCGGTTTTGTAGACAGCATTGACGGTAAATCTGTTATCGAAAAAGAAGAAATTCAAGCCTTATTGATGAACCTTGATACTAGCATGAAAGAAAAACAGCAAGCAGCTGCAATCGCCGCTTCTGAATCTAGCCTAGCTGACGGCGCTAAGTTTCTTGAAGACAACGCTAAAAAAGAAGGCGTAACAGTAACTGAATCAGGTATTCAATACGAAGTATTAACCGCTGCCGAAGGTGATACACCTTTAGCAACTGATACTGTTAAAGTTCACTATAAAGGTACTTTCTTAAACGGTGAAACCTTTGATAGTTCATACAAACGTGGTGAACCAGCAGTATTCCCACTTAATCGTGTAATCAAAGGTTGGACTGAAGGCGTACAATTAATGCCTGTAGGCGCTAAGTACAAGTTCACTATCCCTTCAGATTTAGCCTATGGTCCTAACGGTAACCCACCAAGTATTCCGGGTAACTCAGTATTGCAATTTGAAATTGAATTATTAGAAATTCAAAAAGCAGAAGAAGCTCCAAAGGCTGATGAACACGCTGCTCACTAGTTAGTTATTATAGATAATACTTTCGCTTATCTATAATCAATACTAGATAACAATTTAAAGCCACCCGTAATCATTTACTGGTGGCTTTTTGTTTCCTGCATTTGAATAATTATATTTAGCATTGGCCTTTATTATTTGCTTTATTAAATTCAATTCAATTAGCTATGAGTGATGACTCAATGTGAGTAAATGTTCAAGAACAAGGCGCTTGATTGAGCAATAGTGGGCTATTGTGATTGAAAGCAACGAAGTTATTGTATATTTATGCCATTGAAAGTGATTGTAATTGGTATAAAATACTTAAATGAAAAAACTTCTTATTATTGGCTATGTATGGCCTGAGCCTAACTCTTCAGCGGCAGGTAGCCGTATGATGCAGTTAATCCACTTTTTCCAATCCCAAAGCTATCACATAACCTTTGCCAGCCCCGCGCAACAAACTGAGCACATGGTCGATTTACGCGCTTTAAATATTGACGTTGAAAATATTAGCCTCAACTGCACTAGTTTTGATGACTTTATTAAAGAGTTACAACCTAATACGGTGATGTTTGATCGCTTTATGATGGAAGAGCAGTTTGGCTGGCGTGTAAGTGAACAATGTCCACAAGCGCTTCGACTATTAGATACCGAAGATTTATTTTGTCTTCGCAATGCTCGTCATCAAGCCTATAAACTAAAACGAGATATTACCGATGAGGACTTACTTACCAGTGACATGGCTAAGCGTGAAGTTGCCTCTATATTTCGTTCTGATATCAGCTTAATGATTTCAAGTATTGAAGTGGCATTACTAAAACGCTTATTTAAAGTCGATACCAGCTTAATTCACTATTGCCCCTTTATGTTAAGCCATGCGCAGTTAGCACAAGAAAACCCGAGTTTTCAACAGCGTGAAGATTTCATGGCGATAGGAAACTTCCGCCATGCGCCTAACTGGGACGCAGTATTGTGGCTAAAACAGCAAGTATGGCCACTTATTCGTAAACAATTACCTAACGCGAAACTCAATATTTATGGTGCTTATCCGCCACCCAAAGCGACTGACTTGCATGATGAAAAATCAGGATTCTTGGTGAAAGGCTGGGTGGATGATGCAGTACTTGCCATGCAAAGTGCCAAAGTGTGTTTAGCACCACTGCGTTTTGGCGCAGGTATTAAAGGCAAGTTAGCCGAAGCTATGTATTGCGCTACGCCATCAGTGACGACAGATATTGGTGCAGAAAGCATGCAAACTGATTTACCTTGGGCTGGGGCAATAGCCAATGATCCACAAGCCATTGCAGATGCTGCGGTAAAACTCTATCAAGATGAAAGCACTTGGCAAGTTTCTAGTGACTTAGGGCAACAAAATGCCATGTTAATGTATCAGCAAAATAATGTCTTAACTGAGTTAGCTGATTGTTTATCAAAACTGGAGGCTAATCTTAGCTCACATAGACAGGCGAATTTTATTGGTAGCATGCTGAATCATCATCATCATAAAAGTACCCAATATATGTCACAGTGGATTGATGTCAAAACGCAATTAAAAGTAGTCGAAGAGAAGATAGCAGAAGAATAAAATAGTGATTGAACTTCAGGTTATAAAGACAGTTCAAGTATTCGGATAAGTCGCTGTCCTGTTTTGCTAAAGACAAATGTTCAAAACAAGCTAAAACACAATTTTATGACCGAACTTTGCTAGTGCAAAGCTCGGTTGGCTAAAGAGTATAATACCGCCAACGCATAACAGTTATTTCAATGTGGTGACTATACCAATTCCATTAAATTTATTCCCAGCTCAGAGCTATGTCAGAGAAGCTATAACAAATAAAATTTCTGCTGACATAGTCATTCTATATCTAACAAATTTGTGCAGTTATTGATTTTCTGACAAGCTCCCAAGGGCGAGTACCTAATAAAAAATAAAGGCTTACATACTGCGTTATTGGTTTTGATAAGGACGCTGCATGGATGCAGCTTATTAGAGAATGCAGGAGCATATTCTCCTGAATAACCATGCTCTTCGATCAATGCCTTGCCTCTAAGCCTTTTAATTCTCGCTGAGTGGGAAATAACTTAATGGACTTGGTATTAGATATTAATCGACAAAAATTTGCATTTCTTCACCAATTTGTTTGCGCATTTCCATCAGTTTCACCGCGGACTCATGTTGTTTTTTATCTGCTTCCGTTTGAGGTTGCCATTGCGGCACACGTTCAGATTGACCATTTTGATCAACTGCGACCATGATAACAATGCAGTGAGTAGTTAAACGACGGTTTAAGGATTTAGGATCGCAAGCGTTTACTTCTAGCGCTATATGTATTGATGAGTTACCGGTGTAAATAACTTTAGCTTCTACTTCAACTAAACTACCAACATGAATAGGGGCAACAAAACGAATACCACCAGCATAGGCGGTAACACAATAACGACCACTCCAACCAGCAGCACAAGCATAAGCAGCTAAATCTATCCATTTCATCACAGCGCCACCATGCACTTTACCACCAAAATTTACATCTTGTGGCTCGGCTAAAAATCTTAAAGTTATGTCACGTTGTGGTGCATTCATGAATGTGCTCTTTATCGTTAATGTGTTTAATTGTGGGGTTCTTAAGAAGATTGCTCAAAATATATTGTTAGTTGTTAATTAGCAAATAATATCTGTCAGTAAATTTTACAAAATTAGTCTATGGCTAAATGTTTTACTTCTAATCTACTGAAAAACAGCGTTATTTTAATGTGGTTCGTTTATTGCAACTAGTGCATATATTCAATTTTATGGTGAACTACTTAATGAACAAATTACAAAAAATTTTAATTGCGTTACCATTATCAGTTGCTTTTACTAGCTCAGCTATTGCCGGTTTAATTTCTGAAGACTTTAATTCAGGCTCGCCTGCGGGTGTGAGCTTTTACGGACCATCTTCTGTAATTAACCAAGAAGCGCAATTAACTCCATCTAGCAATAGTTTATTAGGTGGAATGTCATTTACTGATCAAGATAATGGTCAATTGATTGAAGCTTGGGATGCAAATTTTGATTTCCGTATTGATCAGAATGGTAATGGTGGAGCGGATGGTATTTCATTAACGTTTAGCCGTTTAGGTGATGTTGGTGCGGCAGGTGAAGAAGGTTTATTTTCAGGTTTAGCTATTGGGTTTGATACTTGGAGTAATGGAGAAGTATCAGGTAACCATATTAGCTTACGTTATGACGGTGTATCATTAGTAGAGCAGAACATCTCGACTACTATCTTAGAAAATGGTGAAGTGCATAGTACTTCAATTTCTATGATTGATGGTTTAGTTAGTGTTTCACTAGATGGTACGTCACTATTTACTCACGATGTTGCCAATTGGGCTGCTTATAGTGGTCAATTTAATTTTGGGGCTAGAACTGGTGGTGCCAGAAGTCGTCAAGTTGTTGATAACTTCATTGGTAGTACCGTTGCCGTACCAGAGCCTTCAATGCTTGCTATTTTTGGTTTAGCGTTGTTTGGTTTAGCACGAAGAAAAACAGTTAAAAAATAATTTATTTTTGAAGAATTTATACCTCGATAATCCTTGCTACTTAGCAGGGATTTTTTTTGTCCATCATTATCTCATTTGACCTTTGAACCCTTTCACTTTTGAATTCCCTTCAAATAGTTTTGGCAAACTAGTTAACATACCCATTAAATAACAAAGAAAATAATTATTTACAGAACAAAATAATTAAATTAGAATGCGAACTGTTATCATTTGCATTGGTGGGTTATGGAAGTTTGGCAATCACTGCTATTAAAAGGTAACGATAGTTTTAACAAACTGTCGTTACCTTTAGCTGAAGAATATTATCATCAAGCCATTGAGTGTCTAGAGCATGAATGGCATGCCGATATTGAAAATAGTAACTTACTCATGGCATGGATTAGTGTTTTTCATAATTTGGCTGTTCTGTATGAAGAGCTAGGTCAACCAAAAATAGCCTTCCGGTATTTACAAATTCCCCATCAACGCATGACAGAATTATCACAGCAATCTCAATACAGTGATGATCTAAAGTTTGTTGCGTTACGTACATTAAAAATAACGTTAATGCCCTTGCTGGCGTTTAGTAAAAAATACCCTGCGTGCGATGGATGTTTGTCATCGCTTAAAAAAATGGAAATTACTGTCAATGCTAGCCAACCGGTAATGCATTAGGTTACTTACTAATAGGATATTACGATGAAGAAAGTTGTTATTATTTTTGCTGGCTTGGGAGCATTACTAAGTAACCCATTACTTGCCCACCCAGGACATGATCATAGTGCTTCTGGCTCAGGTTTAGTGAACTTACTTTGGCTAGTGCCTGTTATTGTTGCCGCCGTTGTTGTGGTGTTTAAAGAAGTCACTGCCCCAAAAAGGTGAGCAACTATGATAGAAGGAGAGAATGATGCTTTACGATATTATTGCTAAATTTGATAAAAAACTACACTTTCCAGTTGTTATGGCGCACTGCGACATTCCGTGCAAAATTTATGATCCTATCGGAGCACAAATTTCGGTACTGACTATCATTCGCATGGTGGACTTACTCAATGAATTAAAAGCCAAATCATCACTTACTTTAGATGAACAAGCAGAATTCTTAAGACTGGTAAATCAAAAAGAAAACCATGGTATCAAAGTGAAAGAAGAAATAAGCGTAATCTGGGGTGATTACATTAAAGCGCCACAATTAACGCAATTTCCAGAGTTACATGAATTAGTGCATAACATTATGTTAGCAAGTTCACAGGCAAAACAGCATATCAGTAAAGAGGCTGCGCAAATATTATTGCAGCAAGTAAACCGTTTTGCTGAGATCTTTTGGGCAACTAAGAAAGTCGCTACATTTAGCGCTATTTGTCCCTATCCACCTGAAGAATCCCTGATATATCCTAACTTACAGGGTTAACCATTTTATACGAGAGTAAATTATGTTTGGTTTTCATTTTTGTAAAGTGACAGGGGTGAGCATGTCACCTCTTATTCCAGAGAACAGTTATATTTTTGTTGTGCCTTGGTTGAAAATATTTAACTTAAAAGAAGGTAATTTACTCAAGGTGTTTCACCCTCGCTATGGCTACATTGTTAAGTCATTGGCGCAAGTAGATAGAAATGGTTTTTTTTGGCTAAAGGGCCATCATAAAACTAGCGTGCCTATTGAGAAATTAGGCCCGGTGGGCAAATCACAAATACAAGGAAAAGTATTGTGGGTATTTCCGCCTACATAGATAAAAAAGAGTGGAGGGAGTTATAGCCAGCGATTTTCAATCGTGGCTATATAGAACGACCAAGGGCTTATAGGAAGCTTAAACCCTTCTTTAAGGCTGATGCAGCGCCTTCATAACCACTCTTGTCTAAATAACTGCTAAAGCTATTGATTAAGCCAGGTACTTGTTCACTAGAAATGCCTAATTTGTCAAAGGCTGAGTTTAAGTAATCTAAACTCTCTGCTTTTTTACCGGCTTCGCCAGCACTTGATAATAAAGAACTCATTGAAGACTTAGTTACTTTCGGCGCTTTTTCTACATAGCTTTGTGCATCAGGTACAGCTTTGCTGATGAGAGAAAAGTTTTCCGGGGATAAATTATCTTGCGCTACTTTAAGAAGTGAGCCAAAGCTAGCTGCTACAGTTGCTTCAGATAAATTTAATTGCTTCGCAGCATATCCGATCATAGCGCTTGTTTCTAATGGTACACCTATATCTTTAGCGGCCGTTTTAAGCTGCTCAGATGAAGATTTAGTAATGGTGCCTAAGTCGATGGCACTGGCTGTGAATGAGGTAAAGCCAGCTAAACTAATAAGTGCAACTGAGGCTGATAGGCATATAATTGATAATTTCACGATTAACTCCATGTTAAAATTTTGTAATAGATTACTTTAACATGCTTACTGAAAAAATTTACAGGAATTGTTTATTGAAAGTATATAGCGTTGCACAAATAAAAAGGCCCTTCTCGAAGAGAAAGGCCTGAAATGCTCGCATATTGGTCTTGTTACCAAGCTTCTTATTATTAATTTTTTGTAGCTACTATTTTTTATTATTTTTAGTTTGAGCTACTTTTGTTTTCTTTCTGTCTTTGTTTTTATTTTTTGTTTTTATTATTGTTTTTCTTTAGCGCAGGCATTTTATACCAAAGCCTTTTTACCACCGCAACAACTTTAGTAGAGCATAAACTCGACGATGCTCTTCGTAGTAGGCTTGTTCAACAGGCATAAACTGCTAACCTATTGATTCAAAATTCATTGATGAAAATCAAGTATAATTTAGCGTATCAAAAAAAAAGTTATATAAATTGAACTTTTATATTTCAAAGGACTTTTATTATTGATTCAACGGTAGTTTATTTTTTCAGGAGTGTTGATTTAGCGCATAGATCAAATGGCTGGTCGATGCTAAACTGCGCAACATAAAAACCATTAACGAGATGCTTTTCAAATAGCAGCTGTTAAATCACTAAATTAAATGATTCATGGTGACACTATTACGCGTAAGTAATTTGTCTAAGTGATTACAAAGCATAAGATAAGAGGAACTATTGGTGACAGAATTAAAAAATGATACCTATTTACGTGCGCTATTAAAGCAACCAGTAGATTACACGCCGGTATGGATGATGCGTCAAGCGGGTCGTTATTTACCAGAGTATCGTGAAGTACGTAAAAATGCCGGTGACTTTATGTCGGTATGTAAAAATGCTGAATTGGCTTGCGAAGTAACTATTCAACCATTACGTCGTTTCCCATTAGATGCTGCGATTTTGTTTAGTGATATTTTAACTATTCCTGATGCTATGGGTTTAGGTTTATATTTTGAAACAGGTGAGGGACCAAAATTTGAACGTCCTATTACATGTAAAGCGGATGTTGATAAAATTGCCGTACCTGATCCAGAAGATGAATTAGGTTATGTAATGAATGCCGTGCGTACTATTCGCAAAGAACTAAAAGGCGAAGTACCGCTGATTGGTTTTTCAGGTAGCCCTTGGACATTAGCAACCTACATGATTGAAGGTGGTAGTTCTAAAGCTTTCACTAAAATTAAAAAGATGATGTTTGCTGAGCCACAAACCTTACATTTGTTACTTGATAAGTTGGCTGACTCAGTCATTAGTTATTTAAATGCCCAAATTGCTGCAGGCGCGCAATCTGTAATGGTATTTGATACTTGGGGCGGCGTATTATCTCCACGTGATTATAATGAGTTTTCATTACAATATATGGCGAAAATCGTTGATGGTTTAACGCGTCATAATGAAGGTCGTCAAGTGCCAGTGACATTATTCACTAAAAATGGCGGTATGTGGTTAGAATCTATCGCGGCAACTGGTTGTGATGCAGTTGGCCTAGATTGGACCATTGATATTGAAAATGCAAAAGCACGTGTTGGTGATAAAGTTGCTCTACAAGGCAATATGGATCCATCAATGTTATATGCACCATTGCCACGTATTGAACAAGAAGTTTCAAAAATACTATCAGGCTTCGGTGAAGGTGGTACAGGTCACGTATTTAACTTAGGCCATGGTATACATCCAGATGTGAATCCTGATCATGCAGGTCACTTCATTGAATCAGTACACCGTTTAAGTAAGCCTTATCATAAATAAGATGCTTTAATTATCGCTGGAATATAAACCCAGCTTTATAGTAAATAAAAAAAAACCGCTATTAACTTACTTTAAGTAAATTAATAGCGGTTTTTTATTGCTCTATTTTAATCGGTAAATAGAATTATACCAATTCGAATAAGTTTCTTATTACTCAGCGAGAGTTAAAAGGCTTAGAGGCAAGGCATTGATTGTAGTGAATGGTTATTCAGGAGAATATGCTCCTGCATTCTCTAATAAGCTGCATCCATGCAGCGTCCTTCTCAAAATTAATAACGCAGCATATAAGCCTTTTAAACTGGCCCTTGTGGAGCTTTTCAGCGATTCGATAACCGCACAGGATTTTTTTCATATAGAATAACTATAGGCAAAAAAATTCTATTTGTTCTCAAACCGCTGGTAAGCTCGGAGTGGGAACAAACTTAATGGGATTGGTATTATATTTTTGTAACTCCCTATTAATTTTTTCCCTTGCCAAGCTTCTTATCCTTCAATGGGGGTGTGTTGCGTTTGTCTATTTACACCTTCTAAACTCAGCATTTCATAAATTAATACCGAAAAACATACTCTGTTACATTGTTACTTCGTTCATAATATAAAAGTCATTTCCTATTAATTATCAATATCTTGAATGCCTTTGTTTAATCGTTAAGGTCTTGTAGTACGACAAAAAACTAAAAATTAATAATAACTGTACTTGTGTTTCGGTGTGCTAGTGATGTATAACACTAGTATCTTTTTGGTATTATTCAAGGAATAGGGCATGACACCTCAATGGGATCCAGAAAAACCAATCTACCTACAACTGTATCAGCAAGTAGTCACTCGTATATTGGATGGCTATATCAAAGAAGGAGAGGCTTTACCTTCTGTTAGAAAGGTAGCTGCTGAGTATCAGCTTAACCCAATGACTATTTCAAAGGCGTATCAAATGTTACAGGATGAAGAGGTTGTAGAAAAACAACGTGGTAAAGGTTTGTTTGTTATGCCTGGAGCACAAGTTTTGATGCTAGACAGAGAACGTGAAAGCTTCTTGTCACACCAGTGGCCAGAAGTATTAAAGCAAATCACTCGACTTAAACTCTCGCCAGAACAACTATTAACCAGCAGCTGGGACGGGTAATTATGAACTCACTAATTTCAGTAAATAATGTCAGTAAATCATTTGGCAACAAGCAGGTGCTTTCGTCAGTGAACTTTTCTGTTAACGCAGGACAAATTGTTGGTTTGGTTGGACCTAACGGCGCAGGTAAAACTACCTGTTTACAAGCTATATTGGGCTTGACCGATTTTGAAGGTGATATCAGTGTTCTAGGTCATCATCCAAGAAAAGATCGCGTTAACATGTTAAATGATGTCGCTTATATTGCCGATGTAGCTATATTGCCTAAATGGTTAAAAGTTTCACAAGCCTTAAGCTATATGCAAGATATCCACAAGAATTTTAATCTAGAAAAAGCCCATGAATTTTTAGCAAAAACCAATATTGCGTTAGGCGATAAAGTTAAAGCTTTATCTAAAGGTATGGTGGCGCAATTGCATTTAGCGCTGATTCTGGCCATTGATGCCAAGGTGTTGATTTTAGATGAACCAACCCTAGGTTTGGATATTCTAACTCGTCGTCAGTTTTATAATCATTTATTAGAAGATTTTTATAACGAAGATAAATGTATTGTGGTTACTACTCATCAAATCGAAGAGATTGAACACATATTGACAGACGTTGCTTTTATTCAGGATGGGAGAATAGTATTGGCACAAAGTACTGAGGAGATAAAACAGCGCTTTAATATAGTGGCAGTAGCTAATGAACAGTTACCTCAAGCGGATGAACTGAATCCTTTATTTAAAAATAGCATGATGGGATTAACGACCATGTTATTTGATAATCAAGATAAAGAAACGTTACAAGGTTTAGGTAAAGTATCAATACCGAGCTTAGCCGATGTTTTTGTTGGTGTGATGAATAAGGAGACTTGTTAATGAATACAACAATAATGAAAGCCTCAATTAAAAAAGAGTTGTGGGAATTTAATGGCATGCTGACTTGGGTGCCAGTGACTTTAGCCGGAGTCTTTATATTCATTCCTCTACTTGGTGTGATATTAAATGGCGTTGATATGAAAGAGTTGATGGTAGGGCTGGAGAATTTAGCTCAATTTCAATCATCTGATCGTATCAGTGAAGTATTTTTTGTTTCTGCGATAGCGCTGTTTAGTCCATTCATTGCAATAGGCTTTATTGTGCAAGTTTATTATTTTGTTACCTGCTTATTTGACGAAAGACGAGACCAATCAGTGATGTTTTGGCGTTCGTTGCCTGTGTCAGATAAAATGACTATTGCCAGTAAAGTATTAACCGGTGCTATTGTCATTCCAGTGATATTCTTTATGGCAGCGACATTGCTGATGTTATTTATATTGGTACTGGCAGTGATTGCTTGTTCAGTATTATCTATTGGGTTTGATATTTCATTATGGGGCATGCTGGCAGGCGCAGACATAATAAGTGGCGTAGGTTATATTTGGTTAACACTCGTACCAATCGCTATTTGGTTATTACCTCTGTACAGTTGGCTAATGTTGGCATCTATTTACGCGAATAAAGCACCTTTTTTATGGGCGGTATTACCGATAGTCGCGTTATTGGTCATTGAGGCAATTGTGGTTCATTATCTACACTTATCGCAACCATTCTTTGGGCATTTCTTGATGGATTATTTCTCTATGACTCCTGAACATCTTGCTGATGTATCAGTCGATCAAGATGCGTCACGCTCAGCAACATTACTGATGTTAATTTCTCAAATTGATTATCGAACAGTATTGGTTTCTGCGGGGTTATTATTCACCACTTATTGGTTTAGAGTGAATAAGCAAGAATCATAATGAGTGATTTATGCACTAAAAGTATATTTAAATCAGATGATTAAGTAGTTAATGCCAATGTACTCGTTACCCTGTATATTGGCATTTTTTATAGATAACAAACGGTATTCCTACCGGTATTCTTAGCTTGATATAAGGCTTTGTCTGCACGAGAAAATAACACATCAAAGGCCTTGTCGCTGGCGATAAGACTTGAAACACCGATACTCACCGAAAGGTTTATTTCTCCCTGCCAATCACCAGTAATGATTAACCTGCTTTGTTCTTCTTTAATACGCTCTGCAAAAGTCATGGCTGACATCGCCGAGGTTTCAGGTAACAGAATAGAAAACTCCTCACCACCGATGCGCGCTAGAATATCTGTTTGCCGTAAACTCGCTTTTAATTGCTTAGCAATTTCTATTAATACTTGGTCACCCGCAGGGTGACCAAATTGGTCGTTGATGCTTTTGAAATGATCAATATCAATGGAGATCAGTGTCATAGACAATGAATAGCGTTTTGCACGTTGATACTCTTTTTCTGCTTGCTCAATGAAAAAGCGTCGATTATATAAATTGGTTAATGGGTCAGTATTGGCAAGTAGTTTAAATTCTTCTTTAAGTTTGAATAGTTCGGTCACATCAGTTGAAAAACCGATTAATGCGGGTAATTTATCTGGCCGATCAAAGGGGACTTTAGTGCTGATGTAGTGACAGTTATCACCATTTTCACCATGAGTCGTTTCTTCAATGACCTGTTTTTGATTGGTTTCAAAAACCTGCTTATCTGATTGGTAAAAATGTTCGGCAATTTCTTTGGGTAAAATATCAGTATCTTTTTTACCTATGATGTTCTCGGCCTTATCGCCAAATAACTCGGCAACGCGATTATTCACATATAAAAAGGTACGTTCACAGTCTTTAACATAAATATGGGCATCTATATTATTAAGCATGGTCTCAAGTAAGTAACTTTGTTCATTGACTTGTTCTTGTAGTTGTTTTTCTACTGTGATGTCTGTCGATATACCACAAATGCCGTTTACATTACCTAAATGGTCAAAAAGTGGTTTTTTGACCACTTTAAATATACGGGTTTCATTTTTCGCTCTGATAAAGTTACTTTCTTCATTTTCAATGCGGATTACTTGATCCATCACCATACGATCGTTTGCTTTTAATTGTTTAGATAAAGCTAAATCAAAAAAGTGAGTATCATCAAAACCAATAACATCTGCTAAGTTTTTTTCAAATAAATCTAAAACCGCTTGGTTTGCATAGGTGTATTTTCCCGATAAATCTTTGGTATATATAAAGGAATCGATACTGGCTAATATCTGATCTTTAATGGTGTCATCAGCGTTGTTTATGTTTTTTTCTTTACTCAAAGTATTCGCCTTAGGTAGAAGAGCTAACGAATCACAACCCAAATAGCTATGAATTGCTAAGTTATATATTAGCACATATAGATAACTAGCAAATTATCTGACCTTGCTCTTGGCGGTATTTTTAAGTGCAGTTAAGCGCTATGCTTTGTTTTTTCAGCTTTGTAGACAGAGGCGCATGCCTTACTCAGATTTTTCAAATACAAAGTGGCAATAAAAAAGGCACTTATTAGGTACCTTTTTTTTGTGTGTTTAACTTATTGTTAAACGTTATTCATCCTCAACTTCGTAAGCACTAAAGTCAGTAATTCCCTTTGCTTCAAGCAAGCGTCTGACACTTGCAGGTAACTTCTCATTATTATCTTTTGCTAAATCTTCATCATCAGGCAGGGGTTGCCCAGTAAATGCATGTAAGAACGCTTCACATAACAATTCACTATTTGTAGCATGGCGAAGGTTATTTACTTGGCGTCTAGTACGTTCATCTGTCAACACTTTTAAGACGCGCAAAGGAATAGAAACGGTAATTTTCTTTACTTGCTCGCTCTTTTTACCGTGTTCGGCATAGGGATTTATATACTCTTCATTCCACTGAGCCATCGATATTCCTCTATCTTGTTATAACGTATTCTAAAATGTAATAGTATAGATTTTACCTGTTGCATAAAACCAGTCAAGTAGAAGTTTAGAAGTCTAAAATTACTTGACCCAATTAATGAAAGTGTTTAGAGTTATAGACGTCCAAACATCTAAACGCTGATGTTGCTATATATCGGCGTTATTACTGATAAAACATGCGAATTAAACACTGCGTTTCATTACCTAGCATAATTAATGGAGAGAACTAAATGTCGATTACTAAAAAAGGTAATATTACCACTTCGGCAGTAAGAGCCGGTATTAATACCGACCAGCAGCATGGCGCTGTGGTTGCTCCTATTTACCTATCCAGTACCTATTCATTAAAGGGCTTTAATAACAAACGCCAATTTGATTATTCTCGTACGGGTAACCCAACACGAGCTACTTTTGCTGGCGCGATTGCAGAATTAGAGCAAGGCAGTGTTGGTATTGTTACCAGTACTGGCATGGCAGCAGTGCATTTAATTTGTCAGTTATTATCTACCCAAGACACGGTCGTCATTCCTCATGATTGTTATGGCGGTAGTTTTAGATTATTTACTCATTTAGCTAAACGTGGTCAATTCAAGCTTATTGTTGTGGATCAAAATGACCAACAAGCACTGGATAATGCGTTAGCACATAAGCCAAAATTGGTGTTACTTGAAAGCCCAAGTAATCCTTTATTACGTTTGGTAGATATTGAAGTAGTAACCAAAGCGTGTCACGCAGTAGGTGCATTAGTCGCGGTAGATAACACGTTTTTATCTCCAGCGCTGCAACAACCTCTTACGCTAGGCGCTGATATTGTTTTTCACTCAACCACTAAGTACATTAATGGTCATAGTGATGTAGTGGGCGGTGTTGTCGTTGCTAAAACCGAAGAGTTAGGTGAGCAGTTAGCGTGGTGGGCGAATTGTATTGGTATTACCGGCAGTGCCTTTGATAGTTTCCTCGCGTTACGTGGTTTAAAAACATTACCGGTGCGAATGAAGCAACACCAAGAAAATGCGCTACGAGTTGCTGATTTTTTAAAAAATCACGATGCTATTGATGCGATATATTTCCCAGGTTTTCCTGAACACACAGGTCATCATATTGCCAAAAAACAGCAGTATGGCTTTGGTGCAATGTTAAGCTTTGAAATAAAGGGTGACGTTGAAGCGGTTAAAAAATTATTTGAAAACCTCGAATTGTTCACCCTTGCACAATCATTAGGTGGTGTTGAAAGTCTGATCAGTCACCCATCAACTATGACGCATGCAGGTATGACAATCCCAGATCAGCTTGAAGCGGGGATTACTCAGTCTTTAGTACGTATATCTGTAGGCATTGAAGATATTGATGACATATTAGCTGATTTAGCACATGGTTTAACGCAGAGCCAACTGTAATAACAAACAGATTAGCAGGCAGAGAGATGAAACAAGAGAATACGATTGTAAATAAGGTCAACGAAGATAAAGCAGTGTCTAGCAACGAAATTGCAGATATTGATTTTATTGCTGAAGTAGCTGCAGAAAATAAATTGGCTAAACATGCTATTCAAGTACATAAATTTGGTGGTAGTTCATTAGCAACGCCCAAATGTATTAAACGTGCGCTTGAAATTATCCGTGAAAATTGTCAGTTAAACGATATCGTTGTGGTCTCAGCTAATGGTAAAACAACTGACCGTTTATTTGCTCTCTATTCTCTGGTCGAACGAACCATCGCAGAAGATACAATACAAAAAAGTGATGAATTAACTCAAGCGATTGATGAGTTAGCGAAAGAGCAAGCGCAACTTATTACTGAATTATTGAATGCTAATAATACCAAGCAATTATTGCTTAGGTTGCATAAAGACATTGAGCAATTAACGACTTGGTTAACCGCGGATATTGTTCAGCATCACAATGATGTTTTAGCCTTAGGTGAAGTATGGTCAGCAAGATTGTTGTCGGCGTTACTTAATGAGCAAGTTTGCCCAAGTAATAGTATCGACTCTCGTGATTTTCTTGTTATCGATAATGAACAAAGTTGCGTAGTTGATACTGCGCTAAGTGCTGCACAATTAAGACAAAGACGTCAGTTTGGTAAGTTAGCGGTTATTACTGGTTATATCAGTAAAGATTCTCGTGGTAAAAGCTGTACCTTAGGCCGTAACGGTAGTGATTACTCCGCGACTATTATCGCGTCTTTAGTTGCCGCTGGAAATGTGACTCTATGGACAGATGTTGATGGTATTTACAGTGCCGATCCTCGTGTTGTTCCTAGCGCTAGAAAATTACATCGTTTACCCAATGGCGTCGCAAAAGAACTAGGCCGCTTGGGTAACCCCGTTTTGCATGCTAAAACCTTATTACCATTGATTAACCCATTAAGTGAGCATCATACCCATCTGCATGTCGCTAGTAGTTTTGATGCCCAAGTCATCGGCACTGAAATTGGTAAGTTTGGTCAGATTGCTAAGCAAGAGTTATCTGTAACCTACCTTAATGATTTATTGCTAGCGCAATCGGTGAGCTTTATAGGTGAAGCTGCAACTAGGGCGAAGGCTGAGTTTTCCCCTATCTGTATAGATGACCAAAAGGGCTTTATGGTCATCACACAAGGACAACAAAAAGCCTTGAGTGATTGGTTGGCGAGTCATGATGTTGAAATTACTTTTAAGCCGGTTGCTATTATCGCAACCGTTGGCCATCGCGTAGCTGAACGTGGTGATATCAGGGCGCGCTTTAAACGCTCATTAAAAGCCGCTAAACCATTGAACTTGGTTGGTAGTGATAATAATCATAGCGTGATTGCTATTTTACCTGAACCTTGTTCAATTGAGCTCTTAAATACAGTGCACCATGAGATGACAAAAGATGCTCGTCATATTGGCTTAGTTGTTGCGGGTATGGGCAATATAGGCGAACGTTTTTTAGAATTATTACCCGCGCAGCTTAATAAAGTATACGCGTTAGAGAATTTACATTTAGTTGGTTTGCTTTCATCGAAAAAAGCGTTAATTAACAATGATGGTATTGATGTAAACCAAGCAACTTCATTGTTTGCTCAAGAAGCCCAAAGCTATGATCACGAACAGCTTATTTCTTGGTTGACCCAAAATCCATACGATGAGTTAATTGTGGTAGACATCACGCCTAGCGAAGATTTTAGTTTATTGTATGAACAGATGTTTGCTCTAGGTGTACATGTGATTGGTGCCAATAAGTGGGCTGCTTCAAGCAGTACAGCTCATTATAATAATTTAGTCAATACTGCGGATAGTCATAATAGTTTATGGTTAGGCAATACTACGGTAGGTGCGGGTTTACCAATCAATTATGCTATTGATGACTTGCGTCAAAGTGGCGATAGCATCAGTGAGTTATCAGGTATATTTTCAGGTACGCTCTCGTGGTTATTTGAAACCTATGATGGCAGTTCAAAGTTTTCAGAGCTGTTATTAAATGCTTTGGCACAAGGCATTACCGAGCCTGATCCTCGAGAAGATTTATCAGGTAGAGATGTACAGCGTAAGTTACTCATTTTAGCGCGAAAAGCGGGTTTTGAATTAGCATTAGATGATATTGATTGTCAAAACTTAGTGCCAGAAGCATTACAAGCTTTATCAACTAGTGAATTCTTAGCCAGAGCTAATGAGCTAGATGAGTATTTTGCTACCGCGTTATCTGAAGCGAATCGTAAAGGTGCGTGCATTCGCTATGTTGCTCGTTTTCAGCATAATCCAGAAACAGGTATTAGTGCAAAAGTCAGTTTAGAAGTGCTGCCGCAAAGTGATGCTTTTGCCAACCTAACCCCTTGTGACAATATTTTTCAAATCAGTAGTCATTGGTATCAAGATAACCCTTTGATTATTCGTGGTCCCGGTGCTGGACGTGACGTCACGGCTGGCGGTTTACACTCAGATCTCGTTAAGATTTGTCAGCAGCTTGCTCATAAACAAAGTCAAGTGAAGATAAAGGGCATTAACTAGAGATTACGAGTGACAAAGTGCTGAAAAAACCAATGTTTTATGCCGTTCATTAGGTGTTTATCCTCAAAAGTAAACTGTTATTATCTTGATTCATAATGTTAATCAAATCATTGTGAATCAAGGTAATTGTCCTTTCTCTAAGTATTGCTTTTAGTAATAATTCCTAGCATGATAGATATTATTTATTCACTCTAGCGGTGCAATGGCTAAAGATACCCCCCATCAAACACATTACACACGACAAATTCATCATTTGTTGGCCAAAGTATACGGACGAAGTGCGGTTAAAGACTCTTTATTAGACCGCGCCGTTGGCTATTTTGAGCAAGAAGAATTTACTCCTTCAGACGAGAAAAAATCTGCAGAAGAGTCTCCTTTAAAATTAATGGAACGTACCGAGAGACATGCGAGTTTATTGGCCATTTCGTTAACAATCATAGAGCTCGCGGAAGGAGATAGTTATGCTGAAAATAACCGAAAATCAGCCCAATTCCTCGGTACTATTCAATTATTAAGTCCAACTGAGGGTAAACGTGTCGCCACGAGTAATGAGCAGAGTAAATCGATTTATAAAGCGTTATTATGCTTACGATTACTTGACCGTTTAATTATTGATGGTCAGATGCGTGAGCCTTATATTAATAAGTTTTTAACCGATATCTCTACTGAGCAATTTATTGATTTTGCTAATCATGATGCTGAAAAATATCAACGCTTTGTCGCGCAAGTTAAAGTGCCACTGGTTATAGCGGCGTTATTACAAGATATTGGTAATTATCACCCAAAAGCGCAAACTATACTGTGCGGTGCTGAGGGAGGATTAGACCCTTTTCGCACCTTAGAAATTAAGCAAAGAAAAGAATTACTACAAATTAATTATCGTGAGACTATAAAATACATCAGTGAAGGGATTGGCATTCCTACTTTTGTTGGTAATACAAAGGCAGAGCGAGAGCAATTCTTTTTAGATGAAAAAGATAAATTAGCTTTCATAAAACAATTACTGAAAAGTAGCGTTAATCCAAAAAATACTATTGGTAATATACTCAAAGTACCGCAAATTTACACTTCGATAATTTTATCTACCAAAGCAAGTTACAACTACAAGTTATTACCAAAAGTCTTTCAGGTATTAAATAAAAATGCTGAGCTTGGTGCTTGTGCACAAAGCGTTGTTGATGCCTTATATAAAATCACCGGTATGTTTCCACAGGGTTTTGGTGTTGTTTATATGCCGTTAGGGGAATTTGGTGACCACAGCGATTGTTATGAATATGCCATTGTAAATAGGCTTTATCCAAAGAATCCAGAGCAGCCTAATTGTCGAATGGCCACACGACAATTAACATTTATTGGCTATGGCCAAAATAGTGTCATTAAAAATACGAGTAATTTATATTTCACTCAAACAGCGAAGAAGTTGGCAACTTTGAGTAAAGAGCGCTTGAATGAAATATTAGCGTTATTAAGTTCAAACTCCCAAGAGAGGCAACAGTTAGATTTATTACCGCGTTGTTGGCATGCTAATGAGTACTTCTCAATTAAGGCCAATCAAAATCTTTGGAATAACATTGAGTCATAATACTTTGAGATAAAGTGATTTTACATAAGGATATGAAATAATGACAAATAAAGTAAAGAGTAAGCGTATTGCGGCAATTGATTGGATGCGCGGTTTTGTCATGATCATCATGGTGCTTGATCATGTATCAATGGCCTATAACAAAGAGCATTTATCGACCGACTCTGCAGCCAGTTATATAATAGGCTCACCGCTGCCAGCATTTGAATTTTTTACCCGTTGGATAAGTCACATTTGCGCACCCGTATTTGTCTTCCTTGCTGGCACCGCTTTAGCTATAAGTGTCGAACGAAAGCTCTCTCGAGGTTTTGACAGCAAAGCGATTGATAAAGATATTTTGCTTCGTGGTGCTTTTATTGCGTTACTCGATCCAACAATCACTTCATTCTTTTCTGGTAAGCTTATTTTCCAAGTACTTTATGCTATAGGTATTGCCATGATGTGTATGGCTTTCTTTCGACGTTTATCGAGTACACAGCTGCTCATTATTGCCATGGCTTGGATTTTAGGTGGTGAATTAGTGACTGCTCAGTTTTGGTTTGCTGGAGGACAGGAGCAATCAATCATTGTTGCTTTGTTAATCGGTAAATATTCCTCAGCAGATTTAAGTATTTCTTACGCCCTCGTACCTTGGCTATCTGTGATGATACTGGGTTGGGTGTTTGGTCGGTATATTCTAGATTATGGTGATGGGAAAGTTACCATTAGCCCTGCCAATTTACTGTTCCGTTTAGGTTTCACCGCGTTAGCTGCTTTTATTGCTATCCGTTACTTTAATGATTACGGCAACATGTTCTTATTAAGAGAAGATAATAGCTGGCAACAATGGTTACATGTAAGCAAGTACCCACCTTCGGCGAGTTTTATCATGCTTGAGTTAGGACTTATGGCGGTTATTTTAGCGTTAATGATTAAAGTTGAACAGCGCATAGGTGTGCGACCTAATGGCGTATTGCTTGTTTTTGGGCAAACCTCAATGATGTTTTACTTAGTGCATCGAATCTTCTTAACGGGAACCGCCACCTATGGAGGTTTGAGTGATTTTACTAACCTTACAAATACCTACATTATTAGTGGCGTATTACTGTTGCTCCTTTTTCCATTTTGTATATGGTATCGAAGCTTTAAAGTTAAGCACCCTGATTCACTTTGGTTGAAATACTTATAAAAAAGCTAAGGAAACGCAGTCATAGCAATATTATGACTGCACTTTTGCGGGAATGTATCTTACCTATAAACAGTAATGTTGGATCATTTTTGTTAGCAGCTTTTCGGTTTTATCAATTTCACTATGCGCTAAAAATTCATTAGGTTGGTGGGCTTGATCGATTGAGCCAGGGCCAAGCACTATGGTTTGACAGCCAAGTTGCTGAATGTAGGGGGCTTCTGTGGCGTAATTAACAGCACAACAACTATGGCCACTAATCTCTTGTGCAATATCAATCAATGTACTGGGTTTCTTTTGCTCAAAACTTGGTGAACTTGGATGCATTTCTTCAAAACTAATTCTACCTGGGTAAAGTTCTGCCAGTGGTTTAAGTGCCTCGCTCAGCCAGTTAATCAATTCATCATCACTCATGCCTGGCAGTGATCGTAAATCGATATCTAAATGACAATGCCCACAAATTCTATTGGCATTATCTCCACCAGAAATAGCACCTAAGTTTAACGTTGGTGCCGGAACATCAAATGCTTGATTTTCATAATTGAGCTGAAATTTTTCTTTTAGCTCTATTAACTGACCAATGACCTTATACATTATCTCTATGGCATTAATACCTAGGTTTGGTTTGCTTGAGTGGCCAGATTTACCTTCGACACTAATACGATGTGACATGTGACCTTTATGCATAACCACAGGTACCAAATTGGTTGGCTCACCAATAATGGCTACATCAGGTTTTATTGCCTGACTTTTAGCGAAAAAGCGTGCTCCTGCCATGGTTGTTTCTTCATCTGCGGTGGCAAGAATGTATAGAGGTTTTTTAAGTTGGTCAGCTCTTAAATTTTTACAAACTTGCAAAATGAAAGCGAAGAAACCTTTCATATCACAGGTACCTAAACCAAAAAATTTATCGTCTTGATTTACGACCGTATGAGGATTAGATTGCCAGCGGTTTTCATCAAAGGGAACTGTGTCACTGTGGCCTGCTAGTAATAAACCACCTTCACCACTCCCTAACTTGGCAAGTAAATTAAATTTATTACTGGTGTTGGGTACTGCTTGAATTTCAATGTTAAAATCGAGTTGCTCAAACCAAGTTGCCAAGAGTTGGATCACCTCTTTATTGCCTTGATCCCAGCTCGGTTGTGTGGAGCTGATCGAAGGGCAGGCGATTAACTGGCTTAAACTTTGACTGAAATTAGGCAGTTGTGTCATATAGAACCTATAAATTGAATATTTACTTAAATACTTATGCTGATTAGTTGCATAACTACCCATGTAGTGTTACTTTATATTACTAGTGTAAATAACATGCTTTCATAAGGCTACTTCAAAAATGACAAAGGCTATATTAGATTCGAATAACAGTGTACAAAAAGTGGCGATTATAGGCGCGAGTGGCTATGCTGGCGCAGAGCTTGTGGGCTTATTATATAAACACAGCCAAGCACACATTTGTCATTTAGTTGTCTCTGAAAATAGTAGTTCAGAAGGAAAGTTATTTAGTGAATTACACGGCAGATTCCAAGGGATTTGTGATTTACCGTTAGAAGCATTTTCTGCCGCTTGGTTTGATGAATACGCAGCGAAATTGGATGTAGTGTTTTTTGCCACTCCTCATGAATTTAGTGCCGATTGGGCGCAAGCGTTTGTAGAAGCAGGTGTTAAGGTGTTTGACCTTTCAGGTGGTTTTAGACTAAAAGATGCTGCAGATTATCCAAAATATTATGGCTTTGAGCACGCTAATATCGACGCATTATCATCGGCTAAGTATGGCTTAGCTGAATGGCAACACGATGAGATTGCTAATACAAATTTAGTTGCTGTTCCTGGTTGTTATCCAACGGCAAGTTTACTTTGTTTAAAACCGCTTACCAGTAACAATTTAGTGGTAGAAAATTCATTGGTTGTGGTTAATGGTATAAGCGGAGTGAGTGGTGCAGGAAGAAACGCATCATTAGCGACTAACTTTAATGAAGTGAGTTTAAAAGCGTATAACGTATTACAGCACAGACATCAGCCAGAAATATCACAAGAAGCCGCTATAGATGTTATTTTCAGTCCGCATTTAGCGCCCTACAAAAGAGGGCTTTTAGCAACGGTCACTTTGCAACTTAAAGCTGGGGTTACTACTGCGCAAGTACAGCAGGCTTTTCAACAGGCATATAGTGATAAGCCTTTAGTCAGATTAGTAGCAAGTTGGCCAGAAATAGGTAATGTTGCTCATACACCATTTGCTGATGTGCACTGGCAGTTTGATGAAGACAAGCAAGTTGTGGTGGCGAGTTGTGCTATAGATAACCTACTAAAAGGCGCCGCTTCACAAGCCGTACAATGTTTTAATATTTCACTTGGCTTGGCCAGCGAATACTCATTAATCAGCACTTGTTAATATATACCTATTAATAAATACTCATGAAGCAAAACGTAAAAAATTAGCGATAGCACCGAGTTAAGGAATAGTAATGAATAACCCAGTATTGAAACCATTAGTCATTAAAATTGGCGGCGCCATTCTTGAAAAAGAATCCGCGCTTAATGCCTTACTAAACGTAATTTCACAGCTGAAAAATAAACAAGTGGTTTTGGTCCATGGCGGTGGTTGTGTCGTTGATGAAATGTTGGCTCAAGCTGGTTTTACTACCGAGAAAAAACACGGTTTACGTGTAACCCCAAAAGAGCAGGTAGGCTTGATAAGTGGTGCTCTTGCTGGCACGGTTAATAAAGCTATTGTTGGCACCGCTAATAGTATGGATTTAGCCGCCGTAGGTTTATCGTTAAATGATGGTGATATGATCAGTTGTACGCTATCTACTCAAGACTTAGGTCAAGTGGGTGTTCCACAAACTAATAACAGTAAATTATTAGACTGTTTATTAAAAGCCAAATTTCTACCGGTAATTTCTTCTATTGGTGCGCTAGACAATGGTGATTTAGTTAATGTTAATGCTGACGATGCTGCTGTTGCTATTTGTCAGTTACTCAATGCTGAACTCTTGTTACTAACGGATGTGAATGGTGTTAAAGATGCAGACGGTGAGTATTTATCGTCACTTAATGCTGAACAAGCGCAAAAGCTAATAGAGCAAGGTGTTATTGCAGGTGGTATGACAGCGAAAGTAAATGCTGCCTTGCACGCAGCACAACAATTACGACGAAGTATCGCGGTTGCCAGCTGGCAATCGCCAGAGCAAATTACCCAATTACTTGATGGTCATGGTGTTGGCACACAAATCCAACCTAACTAAGTACAGCGGTTATCATCAAAGCGTTTTATAGGAATATTGAGAGAAAATACTTATGTCGAAAAATATAGCATTACAACAATTAAACAATTTTTTGGCTGATGATCAGCTAAATAAAAGCGAATTATTAGCATTAATCGAATTAGCGATTAACATTAAGCAAAACCCTGCGGATTATAGTCAAGTATTGGCTGGTAAGTCAGTGGCTATGATCTTTGAAAAACCGTCGTTAAGAACTCATGTTAGCTTTGATATGGGCATCAGTAAACTAGGCGGTCATGCACTGTACTTGGGCCAACAAAATGGTAAGTTAGGTGAACGTGAACGTGTTAGTGATTATGCAAAAAACTTATCTTGTTTTGCTGATGCTATTGTTGCTCGGGTATTTAGCCATGATTCAATTCAAGGTTTAGCTGAACATGCTAGTGTTCCGGTAATTAATGCTTTGTGCGATGTTTATCATCCATGTCAGGCGCTTGCTGACTTTGTTACTTTATCAGAGACTTACCCTGATTTAAGCCAAGTAAAACTAGCGTATGTGGGGGATGGTAATAATGTTTCCAATTCATTAATGATTATGGCGGCAATTTTAGGTGTAGATTTCACGTTAATTAGCCCTGAGGGTCATGAAGCGCAAGCTGACATCGTTGAAAAAACCAAAGAACTTGCGCAAGAGTCAGGGTGTCAGTTGACGCTTACTAATGATATCAACGCCATTGGTAAACAAGATGTCATTTATACCGATACTTGGATTTCTATGGGTGATGAAGATAGTAGCAAGAAAGCTGAAATATTAGCTAAATTTGCACCCTATCAAGTAAATCATGATCTGATGGAAAAAGCGCAAGCGACCATGGTGTTACACTGCCAACCAGCGCATTTGGAAGAAGAAATAACCACGAAGTTATTTGATAGTGAATTATCAAAAGTATTCCAACAAGCAGAAAATAGAATGTGGGCACAAAATGCCGTACTTGTTGCACTATTTAGTAAGTAATCCCTGTGTTAAGTATTGGTCGATTTGACAGCGTTTTGAATAATTAATACAAACTAATTTTGGCTAAGTTAGTAATGATACTAACTAGCTATATCTAAAAATTTAAGAGAGAAGAACATGGCTTTAGCAAAGAAAACAATTAAAAAAGTAGTACTGGCATATTCAGGTGGATTAGATACTTCAGCTATCATTCCATGGTTAAAAGAAAATTACGACGGTTGTGAAGTTATCGCGTTTTGTGCTGATGTAGGCCAAGGTGATGAAGAACTTGAAGGCGTTAAAGAAAAAGCCATAGCATCAGGTGCATCAGAATGTTATGTAGTTGATCTTAAAGAAGAATATGTAAAAGAATATATCTACCCAATTCTGAAAACAGGTTCAGTGTATGAAGGTCAATATTTGTTAGGTACGTCAATGGCACGTCCTATCATTGCTAAAGCACACATAGAAGTTGCGCTTAAAGTTGGCGCTGATGCAGTGTGTCATGGCTGTACCGGTAAGGGTAACGACCAAGTACGTTTTGAATCTTGTTTTGCCGCTTTAGCGCCAGAGCTTACTGTTATTGCACCATGGCGTGAATGGGACATGGTTTCTCGTGAAGACTTACTTGATTATTTAGCAGAACGTAATATTCCTTGTGCTGCTTCATTAACTAAAATCTATAGTCGTGATGCAAACGCTTGGCATATCTCTCATGAAGGTGGTGAGTTAGAAGACCCATGGTGTGAGCCATCAAAAGAAGTATGGACCATGACGGTTGATCCAATGGATGCGCCAGATGTGCCGGAAAAAGTACAATTAAGCTTTAAAGAAGGTGAATTGGTTGGTATTGATGGTAAAGATTTTTCTCAACATGGCGCTGGTGCCTATGAAGCCTTAATGTACCTTAACGAGAAAGGTTCAGCACACGGTGTCGGCAGAATTGATATCGTAGAAAATCGTTTAGTCGGTATGAAATCTCGTGGTTGTTATGAAACACCAGGTGGTACTATTTTAATGGCCGCTTACAAAGGCTTAGAAACGCTTATTCTAGACAAAGAATCACTTAAATACCGTGAATCTGTAGGACTTGAATTCTCTCATGTTATCTATGACGGACGTTGGTTTACACCACTTGCTAAAGCACAGCTAGCCTCTGCTGCATCGTTTGCTGAAAAGCTAACAGGTGATGTTGTTGTTAAATTATACAAAGGTATGGCGCAAGTGATTCAACGTCGCTCTCCAAATAGTTTGTATTCTGAAGCGTTTGCTACTTTTGGCGCTGATGATGTTTACGACCAAAAACATGCCGAAGGTTTTATTCGTTTATTTAGTCTATCAAGCAGGATTACCGCGCTTTCTCAAAAAGACTCTTTAAAAGATAAGGCAGAATAACAATGGCTTTATGGGGCGGCCGCTTTAAAGGCGAAGCTAGCGTACAATTTAAAAGATTTAACGACTCACTACCAGTGGATTACCGCATGGCAGTGCAAGACATTGTTGGTTCAATTGCTTGGGCAGGTGCTATTAATAGTGTTGGCGTAATAAGTGATGAAGAGCACATACGTTTAGTGGCAGCACTTAATGAGTTAAAAGCGTCTGTTGAAGCCGATCCTGAGCAAATTTTGTTATCAGATGCGGAAGATATTCACAGTTGGGTGGAACTTCAGTTAATTGAAAAAACCGGTGATTTAGGTAAGAAGCTCCATACAGGTCGTAGTCGTAATGACCAAGTAGCAACTGATTTAAAGCTGTGGTGTAAAGAAACTGGTGGCGATTTATTGTTTGCACTGGTGAATCTACAGCAAGCGATGATGAATTTAGCTGAACGTGAAAAAGATACTGTGTTACCGGGTTATACCCATCTTCAAAGAGCACAACCGGTTACTTTCGGTCATTGGTGTTTAGCGTATGTTGAAATGTTTAACCGTGATATTGGTCGTTTAAAAGATGCGCTTTATCGTTTAGATGTTTCGCCATTAGGCTCTGGTGCTTTAGCAGGTACTGCTTATCCAATAGACCGTAATGCTTTAGCACATAGCTTAGGTTTTAGAACGGCCACGATGAATAGCCTTGATGCTGTTTCTGATAGAGATCATGTTATTGAATTGTTGGCTTCAGCCAGTATTTCGATGATGCATTTATCACGTTTTGCAGAAGATTTAATTTTCTATAATTCAGGTGAAGCTGGTTTTGTAGAGATGAGTGACTTAGTTAGCTCTGGCTCCTCATTAATGCCACAGAAAAAAAATCCGGATGCGTGTGAATTAATTCGTGGTAAATCAGGACGTGTTTTTGGTGCATTAACGGGCATGTTAACCACAATGAAAGCGTTGGCGCTTGCCTATAATAAAGATATGCAAGAAGACAAAGAAGGTTTGTTTGACGCGCTTGATACGTGGCAAGAATGTATGGAAATGGCTGTGTTAGTTGCTGACGGTTTAAAAGTTAATCGTTCTCGTACATTGGCGGCGGCTCAACAAGGTTATGCCAATGCGACTGAGCTTGCTGATTATTTAGTGGGTAAAGACATTCCGTTCCGTGAAGCACATCATATTGTTGGTGAAGTGGTATTAGCTGCCATCGATAAAGGTGTACCTTTAGAAGACTTAACCATAAGTCAACTGAAAGAGTTTAGTGATAAAATTGAGCAAGATGTTTATCAACACCTTTCAATTGAATCAACGCTTAATAAGCGTGAAGCGCTTGGTGGTACTTCACGTTCACAAGTTAAAAAAGCGCTGGCAACTACCCAGTCTGGCAATGAAGCTATTTTAAATGAACAAGTTGTTGGCGCACCAGGAAAACAACGAATTGAAGGGGCACTTAAGCAAGTAAAACAGCGCTTAAATGCACAACGCGCTGCAGCTATGTCTGTCCGTCGAGCCAGAATGTCTGATGTTGATTGTATCCATCAACTGACTAACTTTTGGGCTGATAAAGGTGAGATTTTACCTCGAACTCGTGACAACATAATCCATGATATCCAGAATTTCGTCGTAGCTGAACTTGACGGTAATGTTGTTGGCACCGCATCGCTTTACATTTATCAAACAGGTTTAGCAGAAATACGCTCTGTTGTTGTGCAAGATGATGCACAAAAGCAAGGTCAAGGTGAGGCGCTTGTTCAATATTTGTTAGAATTTGCTAATCAAATGGAATTAGAACAGATTATTGTTTTAACTTACATTCCTCAGTATTTTGAACAGCTTGGTTTTAACGTAATAGATAAGAACTCGCTCGCCGATAATATCATTGAAGACAGTGAACCAAGCCCGCATAAAGATCCTGCTGATGAAGTAGCGATGGAATATATTGTTGGTCAAAGTAAGTAGTCTTTACTGAAAATACCTAAGTTATATTAAAGAATGGAAAACATGAATAATAGCGAGCAAAATTACGTTAAATGGTTTAGAAATGCAGCGCCCTATATTAATGCCCATCGTGGAAAAACGGTGGTACTTATGTTTGGTGGTGAAGCAGTTACGCATCCAAATTTTGCTAATATTATTCATGATATTTCATTGTTACGTAGTTTAGGTGTGAAGTTAGTGGTAGTGCATGGCGCAAGGCCACAAATTGTAGATCGCATGCAGCAACGAGGTCTTGAGGAAAATGTTGTAAGCAATATTCGAGTCACTGATGCACAAACATTAGTGGCTGTGAAGGATGCTACCGGCTCCTTACGTCTTCATATCGAAGCATTGCTTTCTACGGGGGTGGTTAATTCACCTATGCACGGCTCGCAAATTCGAGTTAGTACAGGTAATTTTGTCATTGCAAAACCTATGGGTGTTCGCAATGGCATTGATTATAAGTACACAGGTACTGTGAGAAGAATAGACTCAGATGGCATTAACATGCAGCTGGACTACGGCTCAATTGTTTTACTTTCTCCCATTGGTTATTCACCAACAGGTGAAGTGTTTAACTTGGCTTTAGAGGATGTGGCTACACAAACAGCTATCTCACTGAAAGCAGATAAGCTTATTGCATTCACTGAAGACGAAGGACTTATTGATAAGTCTGGAAAGTTAATTCGTAGCTGTAGTGTTCGCACGGTAAAAACCTTGCTTGATGAAAAAGACTGCCATGTGCGTCAGCTATTACTCCGCTCAATCATTCAAAGTGGTGAAAACGGGGTAGAGCGTTGTCATTGTGTTAGTTATCAAAGTGATACTGCATTGTTGCAAGAACTATTTACCCGTGATGGTGCGGGTACTTTGATTGCCAAAGATCATAAGGAATTGATTGCTACTGCAACTATTGATGATGTTGCTGGAATTCTAGAATTGATTCAGCCGCTCGAGGAGGAGGGGGTTTTAGTGAAGCGCTCTCGTGAGTTACTGGAGATGGAAATAGAATATTTCACTGTGCTTAAAAAAGAAGAAGTCATTATCGCTTGTGCTGCTTTATATCCTTATCCTGAAGCAAAAATGGCTGAGGTTGCCTGTGTTGTTATTGACCCTGATTACCGGAAAGGCAATCGAGGTGAAAGAATTATCAATGCATTAGAGTTGAGTGCAAAAAAGAAAGGTTTAACGTCACTATTTTTATTGACTACCGTCAGCGGACATTGGTTTCTAGAACAAGGTTTTGTTGAGGCATCACTTGAAAGGTTACCTGAAGGGAAGAAACAGATGTATAACTTTCAACGTAACTCAAAAGTCTTTATCAAAGATATATAACTGATGGTTCTAATGGTGATATTCAGCTAGACACTGGATCTGACGAAGACCATATAAACAAAAAGCAGCTAGTGTAAATCACTCGCTGCTTTTTTGTTTTTGTAAGATGAAGAACAACTGACTTTACAGAGTTAACTCTTGATTAAAACAGCTCTTCCTCTTCTTCTTTTTGCTGACCGCCAGATAATATTTCACTGCTACTGTCTTCAGTAACATATTCTGTTGGTACTTTTCCTAGACGGAAGTATTCAAATTGACTGGTTTTATCGGTCTTGGTGGTTAACTTTCCTGTTGTTTTATCAATACGGACCGAAACAATATCCACGGGAGGTTGAAAAGCTTCTGGCTCAGCGTCAGCCAGAGCAATACGCATAAAGTCAATCCATGCCGGCTGCGCTGATTTCGCACCAAATTCTTTACCCGTTGTTTGATTTTTCCCTAAGTTATTATTATAAACGGATTGCCCCAGAATATGGCGAGGATCATCAAAGCCTATCCATGAGGTGGTAACAATATTTCGACTAAACCCGGAAAACCAAGCATCTTTTGCTTCATTGGTTGTTCCCGTCTTACCTGCAATATCACGTCGCTTTAATGTTCTCGCTCGAAATCCTGTACCTTGCCAGACATGTTTAGTATTCCAATCGGCGCCCCAAATTGCACTATTAAGCGCTTGAGTGATTAAAAAAGCATTTTGTGGACTGATAATGCGACTTGCTTGCTTGATCTCAACAGTTTGATCGTCCTCAGATTGCTTAGATAGTTGTTCATCTTCAATTGTTATATTGTGATCTGGAATATTATTACTTAATACATCCAGTTCTTGGTCAGTGTCATCTGATAAATCAGTTTGAATGCATGGATCACAAGCTATGGCCGGATCAGCTTGATAAATAATTTCACCATCGCTATTTTCAATACGCTGAATTAGATAGGGCTCTACTAAAAATCCGCCATTAGCAAACGCAGCAAAGCCTGTGGCGACTTCTAACGGTGTTAAGGAGGCAGAGCCAAGTGCTAACGTTTCATTGCGCGGTAAATCGTTAGCATTGAATCCAAAGGTGGTTAAGTGCTTTATGGTATTGGTAACGCCAATACTTTTTAATAATCGAACTGCGATCACATTTTTTGATTGTGCTAGTGCTAATCTAACTCTCAATAGACCCACATATTTTTCAGGCGAGTTTCTAGGACGCCATACAACCCCTGAACTTTTATCCCACTGATTTATCGGAGCATCATTCACTAATGAAGCTAGAGTGAATCCATGCTCGAGAGCTGCAGAATAAATAAAGGGCTTGATATTTGACCCCACTTGACGCTTAGCTTGAGTAACACGATTAAATTGACTTTGTTTGAAACTAAAGCCGCCAACGGCTGCTTTAATTGCACCATCATTTGGAGATAAAGACACAATGGCGGCACTAGCGGTTGGAAGTTGTCCTAGACGATAATTATTATCAGTCATCTTACTAACTAAAATGACATCACCATACGTCAGGATATCTTTTGCAGTTTTGGGTGGTCTACCTTGCTTTTGGTCATTAATATAAGGACGTGCCCAAGCTAATCCTTGCCACTTAATTGTTGCAGTCACTTTGTTGCGTAATTGAATACTGACCGACTTCTCTTCAACGGCAAGCACTATCGCCGGTTCAAGCATTTGATAATAAGTCGCATCTGATAACGCCTTGGATAGCTCTTTTTGTAACAACGGAACTATCTGTATTTCAGAAGTGTCGTCGGTAGATCTTACTTGAGGTCTAAGTGAAGAGAGAGGTCCACGATATCCATGACGTTGGTCATAATTCAATAAATTATTTACCAGGGCTTGTTCTGCAGCGGTTTGTAGTTTTGCCGTTACAGTAGTAAATACTTTGTAGCCTTCTGTATAAGCTTTATCTTTTCCGTAACGCTTAAGCACTTCATTATGAGCCATTTCAGCAATGTAAGGAGCATTTAATTCAATTTCAGCACCATGTCTTTTTCCTGTGATAGGTGCATTCTTAGCTGTTTGATATTGTAGGTCAGAAATGTAGCCGCTCACTAGCATACGTTGAAGAACGACAGACCGTCGAGCTTGAGCTCGTTTTGGTGAACGAATAGGATTTAATGTTGAAGGAGCCTTAGGTAGCCCGGCGAGTACCGCAATTTGAGCAAGATTAAGCTCATGAATCTCTTTACCATAATAAACTTGAGCTGCAGCACCAAAACCAAATGCTCTATGGCCCAATTCAATTTTATTAATGTATAGCATTAATATTTCATCTTTACTCAGTAAATTTTCAATGTGAAATGATAAGAATATTTCACGAATTTTACGTGTGTAAGTTACCTCACGAGTTAAGAAAAAATTACGTGCTACTTGCATAGTGATGGTACTAGCGCCGCCTTTATCTTGACCCATTAGTTTACCAAGCACGGCACGACCCATGCCTATTGGATCAACACCAAAATGTAAATAAAATCGGTCATCTTCGGTAGCTAATAAAGCATCAATAAGTTGTTGAGGAACTTCCTCTAGTGTTAATGGTGTACGTTTCTTTTCACCAAACTGTGAAATTAACAAACCATCTTGACTATAAACTTGTAATGGTGTCTGCCAATGCAAGTCTTTTAATAACTCAACACTAGGTAAATCTGAACGCATCGAAAGGTATAAACTATAAACAGCAATTGAGACTAAAATTAACAGTATCAAGCTGACTTTTAATAAATTTTTGATTGACAACACAGCAAAAGACCAATTGGTGGATAAAAATGTAAGATAGTACTAGTATATCGTGTAAAAGCATGTAATAAATGTATTTATGCGTATTTTGCGTCTAAAATAATTACAAAAATAAAAATTGTAGGTCGTTATGCTAGACAAACTATGGAAAAAGAAAAACTCAATGATGGTTGGAATCGATATTGGTTCTCATTCAGCGAAGGCTGTACTATTGGGTCAGGGAAATGAAGGCTTTATAATTGAAGATTTTGCCATTGAGCCAATGCCTCGAGGTTCGGTTGTTGATCGTGAGATTCAAGATATCGAAGCTGTTGGTGCCGTTATAGCGAAACTGAGGAAAAAGATTTCTGCAAAAGCCACTGATGCAGCAGCTGCAGTATCAGGGCAAACTGTTATTACTAAATTGATTTATATGGATGTAGCTTTGACAGAGGATGAACTGGCAAGCCAAATTGAAATTGAAGCTGATAGCCTCATTCCATTTCCCCTTGATGAAGTTAGTTTAGACTTTGAAACTCTTGATGTTAATGAATCGGACCCTAGCAAAGTAAATGTGTTGCTTAGTGCGGCTCGAACTGAATCAATTGAAGCGCGTGTTGCAGCATTAGATGCCGGAGACTTCCATGCCAAGGTCATTGATGTTGAATCTTATGCCGTTGGCCGAGCTTATGATTTATGTTTAACACAACTTCCAGATGACGCAAAAGATAAAGTTGTGGCAATTGTTGATATAGGATCAACGGTCACACTGTTCTCAGCAACTGATGCGGGTAAACATATTTATAGTCGAGATCAAATGTTTGGAGGAGAACAGTACACTCGTTCTATTGTCTCTTATTACAATAAATCCTTTGAGCAGGCTGAAGAAGCAAAAACCTCTAACGACTTACCACCAAACTATACTTTTGAAGTCCTAGCACCTTTTCATACGGTGTTAATGCAGCAAATACGTCGTGCAATTCAGATGTTTTTAACGACCAGTGGTCAAAACAAAGTCGATTACTTATTGATTTCTGGCGGTACAGCGGCATTAGAAGGCATTGAAAGCTTGCTTACAGAAGAATTAGGAATACATACCGTTATTGCTAATCCATTCAATGATATGTCATGTGGTGAATCTATTGAGCAAGCTGAGCTTGCTAATGTTGCACCTCAATTAATGGTGGCAACAGGTTTAGCCTTAAGGAGTTTTACCCCATGGCACATATAAACCTACTTCCTTGGCGCGCAGCAGCACTGAAGGCTCAGCAAAAAGAATACTTTACCATTTTAGCCGCGGTTGGTTTACTTACCTTAGCTCTGGTTTTAGTTATTAATTTTTATTATCAAGCTCATATTGATGGTCAAAATAGTAAAAATCAATATTTGAAAAATGAAATTGCCCAACTTGATATTCAGATTGATGAGATAAAAACCTTAAACGCGAAGAAATTAGCGTTACAAAAACGAATTAATGTTGTTGAACAATTACAACGTAGTCGTAATGTAGGCACACAAGTACTTGATGAAATAGCAAAAATCATCCCTAATGGTATCTATATAATCGAGCTAGAAAAACAAGGTAATACTTTACAGCTAACTGGAAAGAGCGAATCGAACAACCATTTAGCTAATATGATTCGTGCGGTTGAGTTATCTGATTTATTTGTTGATGCCACCCCTGAGTCTATTACTGCTGATGATGGATCTCCTAAACTACTTAGCAGTTTTAAAATGAAAGTGAAAATTAAAGGCTTAGATGATGCTAAGAAAGGGAGCAAATAATGAAATTTGATGCATCCCAGTTTGACAACCTTGAACTTGATAATATAGGTCAATGGCCCGCAGCGGCAAAGCTGCTTTTAGCTGTTTTTCTAGCGGTCATGGTCGGTTTTTTAGGTTATATGGGCTTAATTAGCGATCAAATGAAAGAACTTGATCGTGTCTCATACGAAGAAAAAACGTTAAAAGAATCTTACCGTGCTAAATACCATGTTGCAGCTAATTTAGACTTGTTTCGCGCTCAAATGGTTGAAGCAGAAGATACTTTTGCTAATCAACTGCGTAGTTTACCCAATAGCCATGAGATCCCAGGTTTATTAGATGATATTACGTTTGTTGGTACAACCAGTGGTCTTGATTTTGTAAAATTAGAGTGGCAACCAGAAATTAGTAAAGAAATATATATTGAATTACCGATTGATATTGAAGTAATAGGTCCTTATCACTCCTTTGGTCAGTTTGTTAGCAAAATTGCTGGCTTACCCAGAATTGTGACCTTGCACGACTTTAAGATTAGTATCTCACAAAGTGATAGTGAAATATTGAATTTAAAGCTACAAGCTAAAACATACCGTTATCAAGAGGAGGCAGCCAAATGATAAAAGTCCAACAAATATCGACAAAAATTATTCTCAGTCTCACGGCGCTGACTTTGGTATCGGGGTGTTTTGACGATACTTCAGAAATAAAAACGCACATGGCTCAAGTGCAGGCAACAACGACCAATTACATTGATCCTATGCCAGAGGTGAACCCTTTTAATCACATCGCTTATTCTGCTGATGACCTACGTAGCCCATTTGTGTTACCTAGGCCTGAAGCTATACAGCAAAAAATGCAGCAAATGGCAGGATGCTTAAGTCCCGATACTAACCGTCGTAAACAACCGTTAGAAAAGTATGCTTTAAGTGATTTAACTATGCGCGGTACTTTGGGCGATGCAAGTATGTTATGGGCTTTACTAGAAGCTTCAGACTTAAGTCTTCATCGAGTTGCTCTAGGAAATTATCTTGGTTTATATAATGGTCGAATTACACAGGTGAGTGCAAAAACAGTGAAAATAATTGAATTAGCTCCAGATGGTTCAGGGTGTTGGGTAGAGCGTGAAGCTACATTAAATATTGTGCAATCTGAAGAGTCAAATAAGTAAAGGAATTAATAATGCTATTTAATAAAATGAAAAATTATAAAGGCTTTACTGCTGTAAAAGAACTCTGGCTTTTGAACCTATTTATATTGTCTGTATTCACGCTATCGTTTTCAGTAAGTGCTGCGAGCAATGATGTTTCTATAAATAATAATGAATTGATTGGTATCTCATATAACACCATTCAAAGTGATCAAATTGTAGTTGTTTTTAGTTTTACAAAAAACATAACTTCCTTACCTATAGTTAAAACATCAATGACTCCTGCGTTTGTAGAAGTGACGTTTGACGCCAATACTTATGGTAAAGATCTAACTGAGACTTTAATTAACCATGCAGGCATAAAAGGAATCAATTTAGATGCTAAAACTGGCAAAGTTGTAGCATTAATTAGTCTAGAGAAACTGGCTGTTTTTGATGTTTCATTGAATAATGAAAAAGAATTTTCTATTACTTTTAACTATGGAGAATCAGCTGAAATTGTTGAAACATTAAGCCCTGCAGGTGATGATTTTATTAATTCTATAGAGTCAATCGACTTTAGACTAAATGGTGATAATGAAGGGCAAATATTAGTTTACCTAAAAGACAGTATGTTAGCTGCTGACGTAAATGATAAATTAGGCAAATTAAATGTCGAATTTCATAATACTGAAATTATTGACGACTTACTTTATAAGTTAGATGTTACTGACTTTGGTACACTCGTTACCAGTATTGAAACGTTTAAAGAAGGACGGAATGCACGCTTAGTCATTGACGTTGAGAGTGGTTTTATTTTCACTCAAAAACAAGAAGAAAACTTATTCATATTAACGGTAAAGAAAAAACCTGAAAAAGCCCCTACCTACCTAGGAGACACTGATGACTTTACTGGTCGTAGTATTTCATTAAGCTTTCAAGATATTCCTGTTCGAACTGTTTTACAGATAATTGCGGATTATAATGAATTTAATTTAATTATCAGCGACACCGTTACAGGTAATATAACGCTTCGTTTAGATGGCGTACCTTGGGACCAGGCATTAAGTATTATCTTAAAAGTGAAGGGCCTAGATAAGCGCATGCAAGGTAATATCTTAATGGTCGCACCGAGTGATGAACTGGCTGCCCGAGAAGCTCAAAGCCTGCAAGCAAAGCAACAAGTTGAAGAGTTGGCCACTTTATATTCTGAATATCTGCAAATTAATTATGCAAAAGCTGCTGAATTTTCAGAACTGATTAAAAATGAAGATACCAGTATCTTATCTGATCGCGGCAGTGTTTCAGTAGATGAACGTACTAATACACTATTAATACGCGATACAGCTAAGAGTATTGAAGATATCAAACGGATGATCACTATTCTTGATGTACCTGTTCGACAAGTGGTGATTGAAGCTCGTATGGTAACTGTCAAAGATAATATGAATGAAGAGTTAGGTATTCGTTGGGGAGTGACTAATACGGATGGTGAATTTGCTACTTCAGGTTCTATTGAAGGAGCTAGTAGCGCCAACGGTACAAGAGGAGTAACCACCCCAGGAGTGGGTCAAGTCCCTACTATAGGTGATGGCCTAAATGTGAATCTTCCGGTGGCTAATGCTGCAGGCACAATTGCTTTTCAGGTCGCCCGTTTGGCCAATGGTACTATTCTTGATTTAGAGCTTTCTGCACTTGAGAAAGAAAATAAAGGTGAAGTTATTGCTAGTCCACGCATAACTACAGCTAACCAAAAGGAAGCTTACATAGAACAAGGTGTAGAGATTCCATATCAAGAAGCGGCTTCAAGCGGTGCAACAGCAACACAATTCAAAAAAGCAGTGTTGAGTTTAACAGTAACGCCACACATTACCCCTGATGATAAAATCATTTTAGATTTAGTAGTGACACAAGATACTATATCGGATATTACAAGTGGTTTTGCACCGGCGATTGATACTCAGCGTATTGGCACTCAGGTGTTAGTTAATAACGGTGAAACAATTGTACTGGGTGGTATTTACCAGCAAGCCATTATCAGCACAGTGTCTAAAATTCCAATCTTAGGTGATATTCCTTACCTTGGTTGGTTGTTTAGAAATTCAAGTCAGCTAAACGAGAAAAAAGAATTATTAATTTTCGTTACACCTCGAATTGTAACTGAACACTTTTAGTCTATATTTATAGGAAATCCATTAAATGCCGTGATTTTTCGTCATTTAATGGATTTTTTGTTTTAATAAGAGAGTTTTTAACTAAGATAGTACTATTGTTGCTTGCAATTCATGCTTAACACTTGCGATAATTACGCCCTTGAAATTTCCGAGGGAGACCTCTTTTGCGTCAAAAGTTCAAATTCACAGTATTTAGACTTTTGACTGTTCTGTTAACCCAACGAGTATTAAGTAAATCTAATGGCAGAAAAACGTAACATATTCCTTATAGGCCCTATGGGTGCTGGTAAAAGCACTATCGGTAGAGAAATAGCAGACCGATTACATCTTGAGTTTTTTGACTCTGACCAAGAAATAGAGCGCCGCACAGGAGCAGATATTGCTTGGGTTTTTGATCTTGAAGGTGAAGAAGGTTTCCGCAAAAGAGAAGAAACGGTCATTGAGGACCTAAGTGAAAAGCACGGTATTGTGTTAGCTACCGGCGGTGGTTCAGTTATTAGCACTAATGTTCGTAATCACTTATCTGCTCGCGGTATTGTTGTATATCTTGAAACAACAATCGATAAACAAGTCGCTCGTACCCAAAGAGACCGTCGTCGACCACTTCTACAAACATCAGAAGAGCCGCGTACAGTTTTAGAAAATTTAGCTGTTGAACGTAATCCGCTTTATGAAGATATCGCTGATATTATAGTGCAAACCGATGATCAAAGCGCCAAAGTTGTCGCTCATAAGATTATCGAGCGTCTCGACTTTTAAATTTAATCAGCGTTGGAGTCTAGTAGTACCCTTTTATGGCAATTCTTAATCTTGATCTAGGCGAACGTAGTTATCCTATCTATATTGATTCAGGTCTGATAAATAAAACAGACCTGCTCTCTTCTCATATTCGTGCGAAACGAGTGTGTATTGTAACAAACGATATTGTTGCACCTTTATATCTAGACTCATTAAAAGCGAAGTTAACCGACTTTGAAGTCGATGAAGTCATACTCCCTGATGGTGAAGCTGAGAAAAATTTAGCTAATTTTGAGGTTATTATTTCCCACCTGCTTACTCTTGAGCACGGCAGAGATACAACTTTGATTGCATTAGGTGGTGGAGTTATTGGTGATATAACTGGTTTTGCTGCTGCATGTTATCAGCGTGGAATTGATTTTATACAAATTCCGACAAGCCTGCTTTCACAAGTTGATTCATCAGTAGGTGGCAAAACAGCAGTAAATCATCCACTAGGTAAAAATATGGTGGGCGCATTTTACCAGCCTAAAGCTGTATTTATTGATATTGATAGCCTTACTACTTTACCAATTCGCGAGTTTAATGCGGGAATGGCTGAAGTTATTAAGTATGGTATTTTAGGTGATAAAGAGTTTTTCTTATGGCTTGAAGATAATATTTCAGCCATTAAAGCGGGTGAAAAACAAGTTTTAGCACAAATGATAGAAAAGTGCTGTCAATGTAAAGCTGATATAGTCGCTAGTGATGAGAAAGAATCAGGAGTTAGAGCACTGCTGAATCTAGGTCATACTTTTGGTCATGCTATTGAAGCCGAGCAAGGTTATGGAAAATGGTTGCATGGTGAAGCTGTAGCTACTGGCATGGTACTTGCTGCTAAATTAGCATTAGCAATGAATTTGCTTGAAGTGTCAGAATTTCGACGTATAGAAAAATTAATTTCAGCGTTTGATTTACCCATAACGGCTCCTAAAAACATGGGCTTCGCTGAGTTTATTCGTCATATGCGTAGAGATAAAAAAAATATCGCCGGTAAGCTGAGATTTATAATACCAACAGCTATTGGTCAATCTGAAATTCGTGACGATGTCACTCAAGATACGCTTCAAGAAATTCTATAATTATCTTTTCTCGTAGGCGTGCTGTCTACGAGAAGAATTTAAAGCATAGAAAGGAATAAGCATGTCAGCATCCGCAAACTCCCATTCGACATATCAAACAACACATAGGCTAACTGAGAGCGAATCTACATTAGCGGATGGTAGTGTGGCTATTAGTGTTACGGCACGTATTGACTACAACTTACGGTTTGCTAAACAAGCTGTGCTAGTCGTTGGTGATAATACCGAACAATACTCACAGCTGGCTAGCCAATTTCTAGTCAGTCTATCAAATGTGAACCATTCTGATACTCAAGATAAGCACATCAATGTGGCGTTTGTTGCCGCGTCTTCAAAATTAAATGATATTCAAATACGTTGTCGTTTAATTGAGCAGCTATTTGTAAATACTTTGTTTGATCCTGAGAAATCTTTAGCAGTAAGTGTTTTGGGCTTCGCCAAGCAACATGGTGAATCTATTTCTATCGTAATAGATCATGCCCATGCGCTTTCATTACAAGTTAAATATGAATTGTGTCAATTGGTGACTTTAGCCAAAAAAAGCAAACTAACGATTAACGTTGTACTTTTTGGTTTAACCGAAGCTGCACAGCAGTTAGCGATTAATAAAAGCTTGTTCAAGAACAAAATGGCTATCATTGATGCTGAATCCGGCCAAGTGATTGGCTTAGATGATAAAAAAATGATGATTACAAAGAGTGCTAGTCCGATACTTTTATGGCAAAAAATAAGTTTGGTTAGTGCTATTTTGCTTATTGGTGCGGCACTTACCTGGATTTATTTATTAATAGCTGAAGATGCAAATAATCAAGCGTTCAACATAAAAGAGCAAACTGTTCTGGAAAGTGGCACTTTGCAGAGTTTATCATCGCCTAATGTAAACGATATTTCTGATAACGAAAATACCAGACAAATGCAAAAGAAACAAAAGACCGCTCTATTAGAACCATCGGTCCATGCCAGTGAATCCTCAGATATAGTACAAGCGACAAGTGAAGAAATTAATCAGGCGTTAATGACTATCCAGTCAGTTACTCCTATCAAAAAAATACCCGCTAAAGCTGGTGATGTTCTTCAAGCATTAGCTATTGCTGATAATAAAATTGATGCCGAGGTTATCAACATTCAGAGTAAAGAAACGGTTAACCAAAACCCTGCCGCTGAAATCACTAATAACTATTATCAAAGCAAAGCAAAAGAATATGAAAATGGATATGTCATCCAAATTGCCGGTTTTTCTGATGAAAGATTATCGGATCGATTTTTGTCACTTTACCCTGAAGAAAACCTGCATAGCTACCAAAAGCAACTGAACGGGAAAGAATTTACTGTTATCACAACGAAAGCCTTTCCAAATAAAACGGAAGCTAAGTCAATAATTCAGTCATTACCAATACAACTGATTGAACGTAAACCTTGGGTCAAGCCTATTTCGTCAGTTATCAACGAAATTAATACCTTTAAGCGATAATTCAAGCTACAATCCGCCATTAAATTATTAAGTAGACCCCAGCTTAGCTCTGTAGCAATAAGAGTAAAGAACAAGCTTGAACAAGGTAAACTTCTAATATTCAATAACATTGTTATTAGACTTGTATACTTTGTTCCTGCTAAGATCTAGGCTAAAGATTACAACTGCTATATTCTTCAGAAAATTACGCCAGCATAAATTACAGTATTGGCAATAAGGTCTAGAGTGAGTAAAGATACATTGCAAATTAATATGCGATCACCTTTAAAGTGGGCGGGCGGCAAAAAAAGAGTTGTAGGTGAAATCCTAAAGGTCTTACCTGTAAAGGGTAAAAAAAGGCTCGTTGAACCTTTTGTTGGTGGTGGCTCTGTTTTTCTGAATATAGACTTTGATGAATATCTGTTAATTGATATGAACAAAGATCTAATCTCGCTATTTAACATCATAAAAAACCAATCTACACAATTTATTGCTGATGCTCAAATGTACTTTGCTGGTGATTACAATCACCCTGAGAAGTATTATGAGTTACGTAAGCAGTTCAATGAATCCAATGATTCATACCAACGCTCAGTACTCTTCTTGTATCTAAATAGACATGGTTACAATGGACTATGCCGCTATAATAAAAGTGGTGGCTACAATGTGCCATTTGGAAGATATAAGCACCCATACTTCCCTAAAGCTGAGTTAGATTTTTTCTCAAAGAAAGCTCAAAAAGCAACGTTTGTACAAGGTGATTTTGAAAAAGCATTTTCTCAACTTAAAAGTGATGATGTTATTTATTGTGATCCTCCTTACTCTCCAATTAATAGAACGTCAAATTTCACAGCTTACGCTGGTAATTCATTTACTGATGAAGATCAGATAAGATTGGTGGCTTGTGCTGAAAAAGCAAAGCAGAAAGGTGTAGCAACTATTATTTCTAATCATCATGTCGATTTTACTCGTGAACTTTATAAAAATGCGGATAAAAGAGAATTTTTTCAAGTACAGCGTTCAATTAGTCCAAAGGGACAAGGACGAGTTAAAGTTAAAGAAGTATTAGCACTGTATAAATAAGCGTTATACTCCGTATCAGAGACGATAGCACTGGATTCAGTTAAGTCAGACAACCCAAGGTTGTCTGTTAGCCGGCTTAGTTACTCAGCCTTTAAGTAATGAACAACACCTACCTTTCGCCCTTACAGCAATCCATAATCGATAAACCTCTGAGTCAAGGTAATAGATCTTTTGTCGTGATTAGTCGTTCCAGAAGAATATAGATAGCTCAGCTGTATCAGCTTGGCATTACTAAGCTAACAACCGCTATTAAACACCCTATAAAAATCAGTACAGCGATGATGCCTGCAATAATAAAGTGAGATAGTTTTCCTTCAGAGAAATCTCGCTTTCGGTTACTTTCATTTTGCACACCAAAAAAAGCAGCAGCAACACTTTTGAAAGTGTTTTTCATGCTGCTTTGAATGATAAAAGCTAAAGTTGTTTTAATGGAAGCTATAATGAATAAGCTCTACTAAATCTAAAAAGTGTAAATGCGTAGATTTACTTTCCCCTGATAACCATGATATCCAGCTTTTGTTCGACATATTAGTGATATGGCATGGATGATTTATATGATTCATAGGCAATTTTGACTCTACAAGCATACATGAACTTAGTAATTTTGCTTGTATGCTTTGACTAGCGGTATGCTTGTTTAGAGTAAATAAAAGAACAATAGTAAGGGTAAAAGCAAAAGATAATTGCTTAAACTTTGTAAAAGAAGCGTTTGTCATAATCCGTTTTGACATGGTTTTTTTCACTGTGTACGAAAAGAGGTGAACAAGTATAGCTCAAGTTCACCTCTATGTCTTTGACTGTTTATTCGTCAATTAATCGAAAAAACAATCAATAAACTATTCTATAAATCGATATCAATAGAATAAGAAACTGTAAATTTCATATCATCGTTATCCATATCAGTATCTGATACCGCGAAGGTGAAGCCACCTTTACTTAAACTTACACCATAATCGCTATAATCATCACTTTTGTAGTCATCATCGAAAGAATAATCACCTATGTGTAGCGCTAAAGTTAAGCCTTCAGCAACTTCAATTTCCGCGTCAGCAGAAATATATAGTGCGCTATCAGCCCATTCAGCACCATCATCATTATTTACACCATAGTTGGCTGAAACTGAAAAGTATGAGTAGCTTAATGAGCCGTAGACTTCACCAAAATCATATTCATTAGTACTGTCAGTTTGAGCTGAATCAGGGTAAGCATAATAAATGTAACCAACATCGTAACCAAAACCTTGACCTAACTCACCACCAAATCCTAAGTAAAAATCTAGTTCAGCACTAGCATCATCACCAAAGTCTACATTAGAAGCCCAAGTACCAGCATAGAATCCTGATTCGTGTGCATAGTCAATACCACCAGAAATAGCGGCAGCGTCATCTGTTTGTGTTACGCCACGCCATAAATAGTTGCTAGTTGCTCCAACGTTTGCTGACAAACCTTCAACAGCAAATGCTGAAGATGCTACAAGTGAACCTGCTATTAAAGCGGAAGTGAGTGCGATATTTACTAGTGTCTTTTTCATATTATTCTCATTGTGTGAAAGTTATTAGATAAATTAAAGATAGTTTTAAGCTAATTTGATAATTGCAAGCTTAATGCCTAAGTTGATCTTTAAGCGTTCATTGAGTTTTTATTTATAAAAAACAGTGGGATAAGTTATTTTTGTTAAGTTGTGCCATATCATTAGGAACGTTGTGTCGCGCTTTTTTGGTGCGTTAATTTACACTATGTTCAAAAGCAGTGCGTTATGACATTCATTTAAGCTATTCTCTGTTAGGCTATTCGCATTTAGATAACGCTTGGGTATAATAGCGGCATATTTTTTTAGGAAACTTTGCTCATGTCACCATTTTTAATTGCCCCTTCTATATTATCAGCCAACTTTGCTCGCTTAGGTGATGATGTTGCTAAAGTCTTAGCTGCAGGCGCTGATGTTGTTCATTTTGATGTGATGGATAACCACTTTGTCCCAAATTTAACGTTTGGTCCTATGATATGTAAATCACTACGTGACTACGGCATAACAGCCCCAATTGATGTCCATTTAATGGTTAAGAATGTTGATACGCTCATTCCCGGTTTTGCTGAAGCGGGAGCTGACATAATCACTTTCCATCCTGAAGCCAGTGACCATATCGACAGAAGCTTACAGCTGATAAAAGACAATGGTTGTAAAGCAGGCTTAGTACTAAACCCAGCGACACCTTTACATTGTTTAGACTTTGTTATGGATAAGCTTGACGTTATTTTATTAATGTCAGTAAACCCAGGTTTTGGTGGCCAATCTTTTATTCCAACAACATTAGATAAATTGCGTTTGGTAAAAGAAAAAATTAAGCAAAGTGGCTATGATATTCGCTTACAAGTTGATGGTGGTGTTAAAGCCAATAATATTGCTGAAATTGCTGATGCAGGCGCTGATATGTTCGTTGCGGGTTCTGCAATATTTTCTCAAGATGATTATAAAGTCGCAATTGATGAAATGCGCGCTGAGTTAGCGAAAGTTTCGCAATAAACAGTAAGTGAACATAAGCAATAAATAAGTAAAGCATTCAGAATTTAAAGGGTAAAAAAATGACAAGTAAACCTATTGTATTAAGTGGCTGTCAGCCGTCAGGCGAGTTAACTATTGGTAATTATTTAGGCGCATTAAAACAATGGGTTAATATGCAGTCAACGCACGAATGTTACTACATGTTGGTAGATCAACATGCTATTACCGTTCGTCCTAAGGCTGCAGATTTACGCAACGCAACCCTAGACGGCTTAGCACTCTATTTAGCTTGTGGAGTTGACCCAGAGCAAAGTACTATTTTTATTCAATCGCATGTGCCAGCACATGCACAATTGAGTTGGGTGCTGAACTGTTATACCCAAATGGGCGAGTTAAATCGCATGACTCAATACAAAGATAAGTCTCAAAAATCTGAAGCCAATATGAATTCAGGTTTATTTACTTACCCAGTATTGATGGCTGCTGATATTCTTCTTTACGGTGCTGACCGTGTTCCTGTAGGTGATGATCAAAAGCAGCATTTAGAATTAGCTAGAGATATTGCTACACGTTTTAACAACCTGTATGGCGATATTTTTACAGTACCAGATCCGTTTATACCTGAGCACGGTGCTCGTGTAATGAGTTTGCTTGAACCCACTAAAAAGATGTCTAAATCTGATACAAACCCAGGTAACTTCATTGGTTTATTAGAAGACCCTAAAAAGGTTGCCAAGAAAATTAAACGTGCAGTTACTGATTCTGATGAACAAGCTCGCATATATTATAATCTTGAAGAAAAACCGGGTGTATCAAATTTATTGTCACTATTGTCTTGTGCCACAGGTAAGAGTGTTGCCGACTTAGTGCCTACCTATGAAGATAAAATGTATGGTCATTTAAAAGGCGACGTTGCTGATGCAGTAGTCGCTTTGTTAGAGCCGATTCAAACTAAGTTCCACCAATACCGTGCTGATACAGCATTCTTAGAGCAAGTTATGCATAGTGGTGCTGAAAAAGCCTCTGCCCGAGCGAATAAAGTACTTGCTTCAGTATATGAAGCGGTAGGCTTTATTCCTCGACCGTAACACCGAGCTATCAGCAATTATTTAGACAAAAAAAGCTTATTTTCATAGAGAAAATAAGCTTTTTTTTTGGCTTTTTATCAGCGCTATATTATTTTATTTGGTATTAGTCTTCTTCTAATGCAGCTTCACTTGCTTGTTCAAATAAAGCATTACTTTGTTTAACAAAATCGTCAACACTGTTGCTAGGTGCTATTAAAAATACAGGTGCCATTATGGTGGCATTATAATTAGGGTGCGGATTGAATTCACGCTTTTTACTGTATTGTAATAAATAAGTGCCGCCAAACAATAACGCAGTAATGCTGATGGCCACGACAATCCTCCGCTTAGCGCTCATATGAAAACCAATATAACTATTTAACCAGAACAAGCTAAAAGCTAGCAAAATAGGCAGTAACGTAATTAATAAGCCTAAGGCGGAGTTACTAGCCGAATTAAAGGCAACAACCTCTTCGAGTAAATCACTGAACCACATCAGTATGAAAAAGACAAAGCTAATGCCAAACTGAGCTAATATCCTCGGTTCATTCTTAGTGAGGTGAGATACTAAGGCAACGCCTGCAGGCCATAGAGAAAATAATAAGCTCATACTAAAAGCGCTAACAAATAACTGACTTATATTAGTTTCTACTTGTTGGTTCAAATAGGAAATATTACCGGCTATTAGCATAAACAAAGCAACACTAATAAAGACCGCAATAGGATGTCGGATTAAATCAATAAGGGACTCAAATGGGCTAAGTGCAATAGTGTTTGATACTTGATGATCACTAAATAGTACTCTTAATTGGCTTTTCCCTAAAATGATAACATCGCCGTCGTTAATCACTTGTTGATGAGCATCTTGCCGCTTATCTAGGTTGTTCTCTAATAACGTCCCATTAACTGAGTTGTTGTCATTAAGGTGCCAGATGCCTTGAGAATATTTTAATGATAGGTGCTGCGGACAAATATGTGGATCTGTTAAAATAATATCATTGTGATAATTTCGGCCAATAGATACTTCATTTCGTTTTAATTTATGGCGATGTAATAGTTTATGATTACGGCTAATTTCTTCAATAATTATCTCACCTTGCTCAAGTGATAAATCATCGTTTTTAATCTGTTTCGTTGGCTCTATCTCTGCAGTGTAATCTTCAGTGCGTTGAGTTACTTCCATACCTACTTCCATGACACGGCCTCCATAAACTTACCGGTAAATGCCATAGCATTTTCTTGGCTAACTCCAGCAATGGTAAAGTGACTCACTAATGCTTGTTGATTCTTATCGACACTAGCGCCTAAATACAAAACATCAAATAATCCAGGGAAGTCTTTGTAAGCACGAGTACAGAAGATACTCTTGTTATTAATAGCCTTATTTGTATTAGCAGTACTTGAAGGCGTAACTAAATCATTATGGCATTGATACTCACTGACATCATTTTTTCCTGCTCTATTACCGGCACCTGCTCGGGCTATTTGTTGCTGGTATAAATGATAAAATTTATTATCACTTAAGTTTTTTGCCTGCATATAGCGAAATTCAATCTCGACACTGCCAGTAAAAAAATGTGATGAAAGATAAGTATTTTCATCGAGCGAGCAATTTGCAATGGCTGCTAAAATAAGCGCATCGGTTTTATCTGCATTAGAATCACCCCAACAGCGAATAAAGGGGACCTCGATAATTGGGATCATTGCTTTGCCTGCCAGCTCTTTGCTTTGCCAAGTATTATTAAGTAACGCCGTCATCAGCTTGTTTTGGTTAGCTAATAACTGTTCGGCCATTTGTTGCTTAATATCGGTAGGGGCTTCTTTGTTATAATCATTAAAAAGTTTTACCAATTTATCATGAGGTACTAAAAAGCCAATTTGGTTGCCTGATGTCGCGACATTAATACCCACTACCTTTTCAGACTTGTTTACTACAGGCCCGCCACTCATGCCGGAGTTTATCGACCCGGTGAAGTGAATACGCTCATTAAATGATTCTTTTTTTAAACCGTTGTAGGTACCCGGTACCACAATCATACCTAAATCATGAGGATTGCCTAAGGCAAACAATTTTTCACCCTTAATAGGTTTTTGATCAGAAAGCAGGAAATAAGGCATTTCACCTTCAACTTGACGTTTTACTAGTGCCAGATCATTAATGACATCAACACTGACCAATTCCACCTCAGCCATTTTTCCTTGGTGATCCAAGTATTCAATACGATATTTTTCGGGATGACGAGCATAGCTAGATATCACATGATAGTTGGTTGCAATAATGCCATCTTCACTGATTTGAAAACCTGAACCAATAGAGGACTTCTCTCCACTGGCTTTATCAATTAATTTAATTTGGTAAAGAGAGGGGGTGAGTTGCGCAAATATTTCTTCAGCTTGCTCAGAGGCAAAAGTAGTAGAACTTAATAGTATAATAACTAAGGTAAAAAAAGCTTTCATTCATTTTCCTGTTGATAACCTATTTAACTATTGTGACACTAAATTTGTATTTGTCACCTTATCAATGACATATACCTAAGTAATTTGAAGATGCTAGTTACTTAGGTATAAACCCCCTTGCTTGATTTATGTCATTGTTCCCCATGTTGAAGCCGCGTATGATTTTTCTTTTATCTATACCCGTTCCACTTGAAGATGCATGATTCAGCTGGAATTAGAAACACTTTTAGGCAAGGCATTGATTGAAGAGAATAGTTATTCTATTATCGAAATCAATAACGTAGCATAAAGCGTTTATAAACCAGCCCTTTGGGTGAGTCTGAGCAAATCATACTCTGCGTTACATTTCTTTTTAAGGGAGTAACCCTTAATAAAAAAATGCGTCTTGATTATGAATCGTTCAGACTTCCTGAAACGAGCATCTCCGAGTGGAGCGGGTATATGCCCGTTATACTGCAATATGCAAGTTCAGTAGATCGGTTATAGTTTCCTATTCAGTTTTCCAATAAAGAGGTTTGTGTGAAAAAAGTTATCAGTATTGTGAGTGTATTAGCACTGAGCAGTTTTACCCACCAAGCAGTTGCCAGTAGTGAACTCTGCCTTGTTAGTAATAATGATTGTACTTTTGTGTTAATTAGCGAGAAGAAAAGTGAGGTGATGACACAAGTAGTCAGTGAGACAACGAGTGAAGATGTAAATACTCACCATAGCGCCAAAGTGACTCAAGGCTCTTCATACACAGAAGAAAATGAGATGCTATCAGTGGTAAATGAAGAGAGATCTAAGCAACGCTTATCACCTTTTTCTACCTTTAAAATCACTAATAGCCTTATTGCATTGGATAGCAAGCAAATAGCCAGCGCACAACAAGTGTTAACGTTTGATAAAGAAAAGTATCCGGTAAAAGTGTGGTGGCCATCGGTTTGGAAACTTCCAGAATACGACCTTACCACTGCATTTAAATTTTCTATGGTGCCCATTTTTAGACAACTAGCGACGGATATTGGTCAAGATAAAATGCAGTCTTACGTCACAAAATTCAATTACGGAAATCATGATATCTCATCGGGACTAGATGATTTTTGGCTAAATGGCAGTATGAAAATTTCGGCATTAGAGCAAGTACGTTTTTTACAAAAAATGCATCGAGGACAATTAGGTGTTAGTCAGCACAGTATTGATACTCTAAAAGAAGTTATGTTAGTTGAAAAAAATGCTAACTACTTACTCTATGCAAAAACAGGAGCAGGCAAAGCAAATAGCAATGATAAAAGCAGTAAGGCCATGTTAGGTTGGTATGTGGGCTTTGTTGAAAATGATAAAGGTGTGCATTATTTTGCTTTCAATTTTACCCGTGGTAGTTATGCAGAAATGAAAGCGGTTCGCGTTAAAATTGCTAGAAATCATTTGAAAAAAGCAGGTGTTATTTAATATTATTTAGCTGTCAATTTCTGCTTTTTTGACCTAGCGCAACTAAGCGAGTTTTAAGGTGCGACACTTTGTCGCACATTGCCTAATTCCATTTGTTTCCAAATGTAATCACTTACAGAATAGCGTTATACCAATTCAATTAATTGAATTTATTTCATATTACTGTAAGTGAAAATCACATGAATTTTACTCTAAAACCTATTGCTCTCGCTGTTAACCTCACCATCTTAGGTAGCAGTGCTATGGCGCTTCCTGCTTTAGCGCTCCCATTTGTAGCAAATACGGCTCAAGGCACGATTAAAGATATTGAAGTCATCACTATCTCAAATCAGCGTCATAATTCTCTCGTAGACAATCAAAGTTACGCGCAAGGTAAAACTACCGAAGCTGATTTAGCCAATTGGCTAGCTTCTGTCCCCGGTGCGAACATTAACAGTAATGGCCCAATTACAGGCATAGCTCAGTACCGTGGTTTATTCGGCGACAGAGTTGCTACTTCACTTGATGGCCATCCTATTATTGGTGCTGGCCCTAATGCAATGGACACACCTTTAAGTTACTCAACGCCACTTATTGTTGATTCAATGACGGTATACCGTGGTATTGCGCCAGTTTCTGCTGGCATGAGTACAATCGGTGGTGCTATCGATATTTCAATGCGTAAAGCAGAAGTAATGAATTCGGAGAATGTGCAAGTATCAGGTGATTTGCAAGCAGGCTACCGAAGTAATAATAGCGCGAGTACACTTTCAGGTGTGACCAATATTGCTACAGGTGATGTTGCGGTATTACTGTATGGCAATACTCAGGCCGGCGATAGTATGGAAAGTGGTGACGGAACGGTTATTGAGCCGACTGATTTTGATAAAACTCAAGCAGGTTTTGATGTAAGACATGCGACTGAAAATAATACTGTGGGTTTGAGTTATCACTATACAAAAACGACTGACTCAGGCACGCCAGCACTGCCAATGGATATAGAATATATAGAAAGTCGCCGATTTAATGTAGATGGTGATTTTCAATTAGGACAATGGCAAGGTGAATGGTCAGTAGGCTATTTAGATGCTGATCATGGTATGACTAACTTTTTAATGCGTGCCCATGATCCAATGAAAAAACGTCGTAACACCGCTCTTGCAGACACGACAGATTTTAAGTTTGTACTAAATCGTGAGTTCAGCTTTGGTGAATTGAGTTTTGGTGTTGATGGCTATCTTGCAACGCATGACTCAGTTATTACCAATCCAACGAATGCTATGTTCGAAGTAGTCAACTTTAATAATGTGCAAGATGACCGTTTTGGCTTTTTTACTGAATGGCAGAATCAATATGGACAAACTACTGTTCAGTTAGGCGTTAGAGTAAAACATGCTATATCAAATGCTGATGAAGTAAGCGGTAATATGGCAATGAATATGGCTGACATGAACATGGACTCAGGAATGGGTGGCATGGATTCAGGTATGGGCGATATGGACTCAGGCATGGGTGATATGAATTCAGGTATGGACGACATGAACTCAGCTATGATGCCAAGCATGGGAAGTTTGTTAAGTGATCTTGAAGGTGACTTTAATAATGCAGACCGCAAAGTTTCAGACACTAATGTAGATGTTGCCTTAAGTACTCAAACACAACTAAGTGAAACTCTATCACTTTATGTTGGTGTGGGTATGAAAAGCCGTGCACCATCATACCAAGAGCGTTACTTATGGACACCAATGGAATCTACCGGTGGTTTAGCAGATGGTCATACTTATATTGGTGATATCGACCTTGAATCAGAAACAGCGTATCAAGCTGACCTTGGTTTAACCTGGCAATCAAGTGACTTCATGATTGCGCCACATGTATTTTATCAAAACATTGATAACTACATTCAAGGCACGCAACTGGATATGGACGATGCATCAGCTAAAATGATGGCGTCGATGATGGCTCAAGATGATAACCCACTTAAATTTAGTAATGTTGATGCTAAATTATATGGCGCGGATGTTAATTGGTATTACAATCTCACAGACAACTTCCAGTTATCGGGAATCGCCAGTTATGTTAGAGGTGAACGTCGTGATATTGATGATAACTTATACCGCATTGCACCACTTAATGGTCAAGTAAGCGTTAGTTACCATAATGAAAATGTCATCACCAACTTAACGTTAGTTGCTGTTTCGGCACAAGATGATGTTTCTGCAACGAATACCGAGCAGGCAACCTCTGGTTATGGTTTAGTTAATATTGATATTGAGTATTTTGTAACAGCTGATTTTACCCTACGTGGGGGGGTTGATAACCTACTTGATAGAGAATATCAAAATCATTTAGGCGGCTATAATCGTGTTAAAGAAGTTGGTACGCCAGTAATGGATAGATTGCCCAGTGAAGGTTTGAGCGCGTGGGTAGAAGCGACATACTCTTTTTAATGACGCTTTATTGAGTAGATGATGTAGATCATTTACCTAATAAAAATCGACCGATATTAATTCCAAAAGCCTTTACTTTTTAACGTAAAGGCTTTTTTGTTTTTACCAAGGTTTTTATTTTAATTGACTGATTTTTAATGGTATTTTATTTTTGTTAATTGCTGTTTTGCGACAATATGACGCACCTATACGTACTTTTAAACTGCTAAAATAATACAAATTTTTCACACTAATTAACATTATAATTATGCAGCCTTACGTTTTTACTCCATCTCTATTGGCTTTACTTATTGCCAATACTTGTTATGCATCATCAGCTGAAACATTACCCGACGGTTCGGCCAAAAGTGATCTTGAACGAATAACTGTTACCGCAACCCGTAAAGAAGCCCTTGATACAGACTTAGCCATGTCTGTGCATGGTATAAGTGAAGAAGAACTCCAAATGGATAATGGCCAGCATGTCGCTGAATCATTAAACAGTATTTCAGGGGTGTTAATTGATCAGTTATCAGGTGGTCAAGGTCATAAAACATCAATTAGAATGCCGATGAATACCAGTGGTTACTATTTATTTCTGCAAGATAATGTGCCTTTACAGTCAGCTGCATTTTTCAATCATAATGCCTTGTGGTGGTCTAGTTTCAATTCTAATGTTGGCCGAATGGAAGTACTTAAAGGGGCAGGAACCGCTTTGTATGGCTCGGGCGCTGTTGCCGCCACCGTAAACATTTTGACCAAACCGGTTGTCGAACAAACTGAAACTGCGATGGATGTTGTGTTGGGTCAAGAGCAATACGGTAAAGTACAAATTAGTCACAGTAATAAACTTTCAAATACACAAGGTATTCGAGCATCGGCTTCCTATGTCACAAATGAAGGCTGGCGAGATCATACAGCCTCACAGCGTGCAGAGATCAACTTGCGCCATGAATATGAATTATCAGCCAATGAGCGGTTAATCACCTCTTTTACTGCCTCTGATCTTGAACAAGAAATGGCAGCGAGCTTGAATGATGACCAGATTGAAAACGATCGTACTAACTCAGGTTTATCTGATGAAGTACTGGCGAGTGATCCTTTACGTAAAACACAATATATGCGTTTAACAACGCAGTGGGATCAAATGAATGAGGACAGTTATTATTCTGTAATTCCTTACTTGCGTCACCGTACTAATGATTATACGGCGACATGGAATAAGAACATGCCTAGAGTGCAATCGACAGTGAATACGGTAGGTTTATTAGCGCTGGCGAATTTTGTTCATACGGCTGACAATGAAACAACAATAGGTGTTGATTTTGAATACACTGAAGGTGACCAACTCTCTTATCAGCCACTAGATTTCACCACGACAGGTTGGGGCGCTGATACCTTTGTCAAAGGTGAGAAATTCTACGATGACACCACAAGTTACACCAGCATTTCACCTTACCTGCAACACAAGCGCACATTGACAAAAAATCTCGATTTAACCCTTGGGGTTCGTTATGACTATGCGAAATATGAATTTACTAATCACCTTGGGGTTTATGGTGATATAGGACATGGAAAAATAAGCTTAGAAGACAGAGATGATGATTTTTCACATCTCAGCCCTAAAGCAAGTTTGAATTATCATTTATCTGAGAATACGAGTACCTATTTTAGGTATGCCAACAGCTTTAGATTACCAACAGCGGGTAGCCTTTATCATTTAACCACTAAGGATAGTGAAGTTGCTGCACCTGTTGATCCTGAAACTTCAGACACCTATGAGATAGGCTATAAAGGTAATTTTGATAACATAACATTCGATGCAGCTCTATATTTTATGGATGTTGATGACGGCATAGTACATGCCTATAACGATCAAGGTCAGCGTTATTTAACTAACGCCACTCGGGTACTTCATAAAGGTATTGAGCTATCTACTTTATGGGTAATCAATGACGAATTAAATTTGAGCGTTGCTTACAGTAAGAGTAAACATGAATTTGATGAACATGACGATTATTCAGGTAATGAAATGCGTATGGCACCCGATTACATTGCTAATGTTCGCTTACGTTATTTACCAAGTTACCTTGAAGGTTTCTCAAGCCAAGTAGAGCTACAATCGGTTGGCGAATACTGGATGGATGATGCAAACAGCACAGACCCTGACACTGGCCTTGAAAGAAAAGATGATGGTTACAGCATTGTTAACTTAAAAGCGCGTTATCAGCTAAATAGTCAACTTTCTTTCAATGCAAGAATTCTTAATTTAACAGACAAGGTCTATGCCCAAGGCGGTGAATATCGTTATGGCAAAAATTCTTGGTCACCGGGTGCGCCCAGAACTGCTTATATGGGTATGAGTTATCAATGGTAATAATAACTAAATGAGAATTCTTATGAAAAATATTAACAACCGACTAAAGCTATTAATTTTGGTGACCTTTATCTTAAGCACGGGCATTAGTCAGCAAGTGTTGGCTGAGCCCATGGATCATAGTCAGCATCAAGGTCAAAAATCAGTAAAGCAAGCGAAGACAATTTGTCAAAAAATTGCAGTGACATGTGGAAAAACGGTTACCAGTGCTTTTGCACCTAACGGTGACTTTTGGCGAATTTGGAGTCAACAAGATAACATTTATTATCAAATTTCACCTGATAACGGTCAAAATTTTGGTATAGCTAAAGCTGTTGGTATAGCCAAAGAAAAGATATCAGCACGAAATGAGAATAGACCCAAAATAGCGTTTGATTCAAAGCAAGGTGTCTATTTGTCGTGGGCTTCACCGCGTGAGAAAAAATACACCGCAGATATTCGATATAGTTATTCCAGTGATTACGGTAAAACTTTTTCCACGCCTATTACCGTAAACGATGATGGTTTGCTCACGGGACATAGCTTTAATGAAATGGTAGTCAACGACGAAGGCGACGTTAGCATCGTCTGGTTAGATGGTCGTTTAAAGCAAAGGAAAGATGCCGGCAATGGCTCTGCCATTTTCATTGCCAGTGGCAACATGACAAAAGCAAAATCACAGTTTGTTAATCAAGAAGTCGTTAATGGCACCTGCGTTTGTTGCAGGTTAGCGGTGGATTATAACCAGCAAGGTAAGCTCGCTATATTATGGCGTCATATTTATGGGGATAATATCAGAGAATTTGCCATTACCACGCTAGGTGAGCAGAGTACGCCCTATCAAGTAAGTCATGATCACTGGAAAATAAACGGTTGCCCACACCAAGGAGGCGCTTTATCTATAGCTCAAGATAATCGCTATCACATGGTTTGGTACAACCAAGGTGATAAAGGCAAAGGTATTTTCTATAGCTATTCTAACGATGCAGGTAAGTCATTATCATTACCTTTAGCGGTTGGGGAACAAGCAGCACAAGCGGCTCATCCACATATGAGTGAAAGAAAGGGTGTTATTGATATTGTTTGGACCCAATTCACAGGAACTGAACATCAGTTATGGCATCAACAATCTACCGATAAAGGCGTGACGTTTGGAATTGCTAGGGTGCTAGCAACATCGACTAAGGGTTCTGATAGACCTTTTATAGTCCAAGGACAAAACAATAGTTTTGTGTCTTGGCATCGCTTTCAACAAGGTCATTGGTTGAACCAATTATGAAAAGGCTAATGTGGGTAAAAACACTACTATTTACTAATGTAATTTTTCTTATTAGTGCGCTGCTGATGGGCACGCTATTCATTAGTGGCTTAGTTCAAGCAGAGCCTGTAGGTAATAGCTCTATTGAGTTTAGCAAAATTCGTTTTGAACAAGTGACACAAGAGAGAAAAGGTCAAAAGTGGTTAGCGTTACTTTGGTCTGTTGACTGTCCTCCTTGTATGAAAGAACTCGCATTAGTGCAAAAGTTACAACAAAAACAGAAAAATTTAGCGGTAGTGATCATAAATACAGACACTGAAGAGAGCAGTGAGCAGAAAAGAGCCGACATTATAAAACACTTTAAACTGATGAATTTGAAAAACTTTCACTTCACACAAGGGCAGGAGGCTCAACAAAGGTACCAAGTTGACCCTCAATGGTTTGGTGAATTGCCGCGCAGCTACTTTATTGATGAACAGGGAAAGTTTCATGGAAAGAGTGGTTTAATCGCTGAAGAGTTTTTAACGCAGTGGTTATTAATACTTTAAAATTAAGAGCTTGTGTGTTTTAGCGTTATTTCATTGCATGATTTTTATGGAATAGCGTTTGAAATAATTCACTAAAACTAGCGCTTATCAACCAATAATGCCATGGCTTACTCGTCATGGTCTTTTTCTTTAACGGAGCATGAGCTTTATTCTGATCTACCTGAATTTGTTCTAATATAGCTTTTTGTTTTTTTATCTCTCGTCGTTCACTCGCTTCATTGGCACGTTCAGCAAACTGTTTCCTTTTTTCAGCATTCATCTGAGATAAAATACTGACCACATTGGTTGAGGTTTTACCTTTAATTTTTTGCTTTGGTTTTGGTGTACTACACATAAGTTCACCTGTGATATAAATCGAACTGATACTAAAGAAGAACCTGATACTGGGATTTATATTTCATCTACTATTGAATTGCTATAGATTATTAATCAGGATTTTATTCGCTAAGGAACCAAACTATGACTGATAGCCCAGACCATACTCAAGCTGAACACTATTTACTTAATAAGCCAGAAACAACCTTAGAGTTCCCATTCGGCGAGGAAGTTAAAGTATTCAAAGTGAAAAACAAAATGTTTGCGACGCTGGCTATCGGAAAAATGGGCAAGGGCAATGGTAATAGCGAATCGTCTGAAAAAGAAGATTGGTGGATGAACTTGAAGTGCGATCCCGATGAGGCAGTTATGTTACGTGATATATTTCCATCGATTATCCCTGGCTATCATATGAATAAAATATTAAGTGTTATAATACCCATGATGTGTTTAAAAGGAAGTTGATCAAATATGTATCGTAAATACGCTATTAGTTATATACGCTTTTCTACTGCAGAACAATCACTAGGAGATTCGTATAATAGGCAGTTTGAAGAAGCAGAAAGATTTTGTTTCGAAAATAATATTAAGATAGTTAAGGATTACAAAGATCTCGGAAAGTCAGCATACAAGTCAGTTAACCTTGCCCCTGAATCTGGTCTTAATTATTTTTTAAATGCTTTAAAAAGGGGGGAGATATCAAATCCTAAAGAAACTCATTTATTAGTTGAATCTCTAGATCGATTATCCCGTGCTCAAGTCACTACAAGTATGCATTTATTTTTAGGTATTCTTAAACAAGGAATATCAATTCTTACGTTAGCGGATGGGAAGGTTTATGAGCAAGGTTGTGAGCTATCAGATATTGTAACAAGTGTAATGATGTTGGCAAAAGCGCATCAAGAAAGTGTAGACAAATCTTATCGTATAGGAAAGGTATGGAAGAGAAAAAAAGAAGCTGCTAGGGCTGATGCTAAGAATAAAGCGGGTACAGATAAGAAAGTTACAGCTTTAACAAAAATGTGTCCATTTTGGTTGAAAATAGTTAAAGAAAATGATCGATTCGTATATGAAATAAAAGAAATAGAAGTGAATACGGTGAAGTTAATTTTTGACTTGGCTACAGGAGATGCGATTGATAATGAAGTTGAGCTGTCAATATCCGTTGAAAATACTAAATTTAGTTCTATTGAAATTGCCAGAATTTTAAATAACGAAAATATTCCCATTATCAAAAGTGGTAAAAGAAAAAGAACAGACTACTGGCATGCATCAAATATAAACAGAATTATTACAAATAAAGCAGTTTACGGTATATATCAGCCTAAATTATTAGTGAAAAAAGAATATACACATCATGATGATTTTAATGAATCTTATCCAGTAGAGAAACCGTATTTTGAAAATGATGGTGAAGCAATTGAAGAATTTTTCCCTGTAATAATATCTAAAGACAAATTTGATCGCGCAACTCATCAACGAGAAGAAAAATTTAAAGGAAAACGAGGTAAAAAAGGAAAAAGATTTTCAAATTTATTTAATGGATTAGCTCTCTGCAGAAAGTGTCAATCAAGTATGGTTCATTCAGATAAGGGAACCAGTAAAAAAGGCAAACGTTGGGTATACTTACAATGTTCAAATGCTCGCATTAAAGGTGGTTGTTCAGCTACGAGTATTAACTACAGTATATTAGAATATAACGTGCTGCAGTTTGTTCAAGGAACAAATTTTTCTGAATTAATTAGTAATATTCAATTACCAAGCGTTGGGGAAATTAGCCAACAGCAAAATATTATCGATATTGTGGAAGCGAACTTAAATAAAATAAGCAAACAGTTTCATAAATACATGGAATTTGATGATGACAATGATCCCGATTTCGCTGATGAAATAAAACTAAAGCTAATTGAATTAAGAAAGGAAAAACGTACATTAAATAGTAAATGGAGTAATGAAAAAGTTAAATTAGGAAATATGTTAACACGCACTTCATCAGTGAACTTAGATGAAATGTCTTTTAAAAAATTGATAAAAGAAATCGATATTTCAAATCAATCAAAAGAAAATGATGACGTATATTTTAAACGTCAAAAAGTTAATAGTTTACTTACATCATTAATTTCTCATGTTTATGTCGACACCCTGCGTTTAAAAGCTCTAATTTTTTATAAAAGTAATGTAATACAATTAGTAGATATTAAAGATGAGATTGCAACAGGAACCATTTTTTCAACTGTTCGTTTACCAAGCTTTAAGTTTTCATCCAAGATTGAAAGCTCATATCAGGATGCGTTTAAAGATGCGTTTTATGATCTTGTCATGATGTTGATTGACGGAAAAATGAATATGTCTGCAACCTCTTTAAATGAATCAGAAAATGAGGGACTGTTAAATTTAGAAAAAAACTTTAGTCATGTAATGTCTTACCCAAAAATTTTGGCAGATTCTTTTAAAGCAGGAGGGAATGATTTTAGCGTTAAATTCAATGAAGAGCAGTATTGGTTTGAGGTTAGTTAATTCCTCGATAATAAGTGTATGACTAGTCATTCTAATATGCTTTCACACGAGGTATATACATAGACATATACCTCGTGTGAATGATTTGAAATTATTTAATTCTTGTTGTTGATTTAACTTTTATTTGTGTGATGGATTGGTATGCGGCTATTTGGGGTGATTATTCAGATTATCACCAAAGCTTTAAATTTATTATTAAAGGGTTATGTACTTTAATGTTTATAAAAGAGTCCCTCACCGATCATACCAATGCAGTTGACTAGGTTACTGTTCATTATAGTGAACTTTAGTCATATTTAGACTGTTATGTGGAAATGTGTGCATTGCTGGCATGTTAGTTTCAATTTTAGCCATCTTCTTCCAACATTAAATGTAATTTCCAAATACTTTAGAATTTTACAAAAAAATCACTATTAGCATTTATTTAATAAAGACATAAATAAAATAGTCGGCGGCTTTCTTTGTGTAATAGTTTTAAATATACTGAATTCCTATTTCTTATATGGGTAATGTAGAAACTATGGATGGTATTGATTCAAGAACAATAGAAATATTAGATAATAATTATGAGCAAGGAGAGCTTTATAATGAACTCATTATTTGCAGTAACGCCCTAATCAATACAAAACATATATTTACTTCAGAAGATGGTTGGCACCCTCTAGTAATACGTAAAGGAAAAATACCTCGTGTTTGGCTTTCAATAAAACATCTCGTTTCTGTAGGATCAAAAAAGGAACAACATTATTTGGATTTAATTGTAGATTCTAAATTGAAGCACCCTGATTTATCTCTTATTGCAAGTGTCCACGGTTTCCAAATCAAGTTGGGTGAAGATATTATTGTAGAATCGGGTAATCATAAAGGTAATATTTTAGAAGTTTATAAGCTTGATTTTCGTCCATTAGGTTTAAATATCCATGGTGATCATTCTCATTTATCTATTGGTAATAATAATATGTCGAATAATACATCGAAAAATAGTAACTCTATGTTTGGAATTTAACTAGAATGAAGTTATTGAGTTTTGAATTAAACGGAACAAATCATAAATTCATATCAAATGAATGTAATGATTTAGATAATAAGTATACTTTTCTGGTAGGCGAAAATGGGTCGGGGAAAACGGAGTGTTTAGTTCAAATAATTAATTCTCTTAATCGTTATCAGCTTCAGCATGAACAGCATGAACAGCATAGGGATATGTTGGATAAACACCTAGAAAATAGATATAAATCTTCATTAGTCGATTTTAAAATTAAATCTAATTTGGTTTTCGAAAAAAAAGATGAAAAAATAAGTATTTCGTTTGAAAAAACAGATGCACCAAGAGAAATAATTGGATTCGATGGTAAAAAAATAAACTTAAATCAAAATTCATTTCGATATATCTATAATTTCAAAACATCGGCTACGGTATGTAATAAAGCTGATTATGACAAAGAGAGCAGTATAATTGCAATTTCGGAAAGTCCTTATAATAAGTTCCCTATATTGCAATCAGATTCCTATTTCAATTATTACAATATAGGGGTAAATACAGAAGAAAAAAATGAATATTTAAATCATCAAAGTGATGATTATGTTCATCCAAAAGTTAAACAATTAACAATGTCTATTTGTGGATCTTTATCTGAGCATCATAAGACTAATTTTAGTCATTTATTTAGAATGTTAGGTTTCTCGGAGAAAATAAAATTTACACTTAAAATAAAAGATAGTTTTAAATATTTAAATAATAACAGTAAAGAATTAGCAGAAAGAGTGGTTTCAAACAGATATAGAGATACTAGATTTTCTAGTGTAGGTAAAAATACAGAAAAAGAAATTGAAAGTAAAAAAAATCAAGATAAAACCGAAATTATAAAAGCTATAGATGGTTTACATAAATTAGAGCCTAATTTATTCACTATAGAATCAAATCAATATCATGACTCTATGAATAGAGAGTTGGATTTTGACATTGATTTTAATAGCTATACATTGATGACTGGTTATGTAAAAACGTTAATTGAATATGACGTATTATTTGTTTCAAATATTTATTTTTATAATCTAAAATTTGAAAAGCAAAGTATTGATTCTAGTAGATTAAGTTCAGGTCAATTATGTGTATTAAATCTTATTTTCGGAATATCATCAAAAATACTCAATAACTCCTTAATATTAATAGATGAGCCTGAGATAAGTCTACATCCACACTGGCAATCTAATATCATTTCAGTTATTCATAATTCATTTAAAAATTACACAGCGTGTCATTTTATTATTGCGACACATTCACCTCATATTATATCGAATGTAATTAAAAATAACTCATCTCTTGTACTTATGGAAAACAGTGAAAATAATAATTTAGCTAATGATATTATAAATACAGAATATGGCTGCCAAGGTTGGACTGTTGAAGAAATACTTCATGATATTATGGGTATGTCTGATACAAGAACAGATGAATACCACCAGAGAATTAAAGAATTTGAGGTTGCTATTGAACAAGATAACTATTTACTCGCAAAAGCTTCTTTTACTGAACTAGATAACTTACTCCATCCAAATAACCATTTAAGAAAACTCCTTAAACTTGACTTAGTGTCAGTAAAAAGTGAAGTCGAATGATAAAATTGGAAAGAGAAACTAAACCTGATTATTTATCAGATGAGAAAGTTTTTGAACTCACGGAAAGCTTTAAAGCTACTAAAAAATCGGTTTGGAACCATGACCATATAAAAATACCACTGCTGAGATCTAGTCATAGTAAATGTGCTTATTGTGAATGCCCGTTGACTTCTGCAAGCAACTATATGGAAGTTGAGCATTTTGAGGATAAAAATCATTATCCAGAAAAGGTGGTTCTATGGGAAAATCTGTTACCATCTTGTAAGAAGTGCAATGGAGCTAAAGGTCAACATGATGTAATCGGTGATCCAATAATTAATCCATATGTTGAAGACCCAAAAAATCACCTATCAATGCGTTTATATCGGTTTAGGGCAAAATCTGATAAAGGTCAGAGCACAATTGAAGTGACACAATTAAACAGCTCAGATAGATCGGTATTTTGCCGTTATGAAATAGGTGAAAAAATCAGTGAAATGATTGATCTAGGTTTTGAACGTTGGAATGAATATTTAGTAAGAAATAATACTCGTAGTAAAAATAAGTTAGTTAATTTAGTCCAGGGACTACTTAATGAGTGCCAACCTACATCTTCTTACTCGGCTTCTACAGCTACGAACTTACTCACAGATCCTAAGTTTATTGAATTGATGTCTCTGATGAGAGAAGCAGACATAGTATCTGAAGAATTAGATGATTTGATTCTGAAAGCTTCTACTTTAGTACTTGATTATGTTTAAGATAGAGCTACCAATAAAAATCTAACTTTTATTCACTAATATTATTTTTGTGGCATAAATTGATTTTTTCAAATGGTTACGTCAACTAATTAGTATTTTTGGATTTTATGATTAAACATACTTTCGACACTCCAATAATCAGCATGTACTTTGACAAAAGGTAGTTTTTGCCTTTTATAAATGTACTTTATACATCTTCATGATGAATAACAAAGTGAGAAAAACCGCTATTTATCAAGGTTTTTTGAAATTACTCTTCTTTAGTATATATTGTCTAACAGTATGGTAATGCTAAACATTTTCCTTAATGAGAGTTTTTATTTATTTAAACACTTAAGCATTGATCGTTATTATTTTTATAAAGACCTTTTGTTTCAATTGATTATCTTAAGCTTAATGCAGCATATACCTCATAGTTGTTTGAATCTTTCATTTGAGGCAGGTGAAAGGCTGAATAGCGGGATTTATTTATAATCTGACAATAAGGTTAACAGTTTAATTATTTAAACCTTAAACATTGACTTTAAGGCTCTTAAATAAATTTACCCATCTGGCTAATTTACTAAAAAGCCTAAAAGCCTATCTGTGGGTAAAGAACAGACATTTCTGGTATTAGAAATAAACCATAAGTGAATGGTTTACCTTATTTAGGTTCATTATTTGTTACTGGTTAAAAAATAACAGGTTGAAAATAAATTTAAATGGGAATTAACTCAAGGCATAAAGCTTATTATATAAATGTACATTACGCCTTGTTAGAAGTGATAACGATATTTAAAATCCAGCTATTTCTAGAGGATTTTAAATAAATTCATTCTTTAGTATATATTACTGATTAGTGTAATTTAGAATCATTATCAGGTGGGGAGCTTTCATTGACCTGTTTATTATCAAGTGGTGTTTCTAATTTTGGATATTTCTTTGAGCTGAAAAATACGAATTTAAGACGTTCTAAAAAAGTTAAATTAATCTTTTTAGAACTGTGATTATCATTTTGTTCTTTGCTAATAGGCACATCAGTTTTTACACAGCTAACTTTATCTGTTTTTTTAGGTGTATCTTTATAAGCGATAACGAGATTTGAATAATCAAACTTATAAGGCTGATCGTTTGTTTTTGTTATTTTTATCGCCTTTCTAAGCTCTAGCTGATCTGTCCATGCACCTTTACCAAAATAAAATGGATTGAGTACAAATACGCTTTTATCTAAATGAAATAATACTTGTTTCTTTTTTAGAATCAGTAAAATATTATCAAATGTCTTTAATTCAATTTCTAGTGTTTTAATGATCTGTTTTTTGATAGATGAATTTAAATTAATAATACTCGACTCAAAGTCTGCTAGATCTGCCAATCTTCTTATTATGTTATTTTCTTGCTTAGTTAAAGTGTTTAAGCCATCTAAATGCTGTGTATAAGTCTGGAAATAATGTGGCTGTGTATTTTTAACTGTTTTGAAAATCACGTCTTCTTCGTAGTGAATTGTATTTCCTTCTTTATCCCGAATTGTATGTGTATTCGTTCGTTCTAAATGAAACTTTTTCTTGTTATTTGTGCCTAATTCATCTTGTTTTCTTCCAAATAATTTTTTCATATTATATATCCTCATATTGTTGTTATTATATATTCGTAAGTTTTACATGGTTGTTATTCCAAAATTGAATATGAAGTGATAATACAAATAAAAAACTTTACTGTCAACGTGATAATTAAATAAAACGCTTAAAATACAAGGCTCTATATACTATTATATATTTTTTGTTAGTACTGACAGAGGGACAATCCTTAACGAAGTGACAGGTTGTCCTATCTGGAAAGAGTGAAAAATATCTCATTAGCTATTTGGTTTTCTTCCATTTTTCACTCTTCCTCTTTAAATAAATTTCCTGTTTGATATGTTTAATGTATCAAACAATGAAAATCAATTATGTTAAAAAACTGGACGGTTGTGACACAACCAATAAAGCAAAAAGGCGTAGGTTTACTAAAATTTCTAAGATACTTAGTCTCGGATGATCACAAAAACCACAAAGGTAAAACCACTATAAAGCCCATATTTGGCAATATAGAGCGTTTTTATTTAAAGACGGTGTTGAACATCACTAAACAAGAATTACACACGGCAAAACGTAAAAAGGGAGGTCGTGGATTTAATTCTTTTGCCCAAAGTGTGTGTTTTTCTTTACCTCCCAATTTACCTGTAGAAATTACATTAGAACAGTGGAAGTTAATAAGTAAAGATATAGTCATTGAATTAATCAATTTCTTAAATGTATCTGCTGAAGAGATAAAAGATCATCTGTTTATAAATTTACATGACCAAGACAATCCACATTTGAACATGATAATAGGCAAAGTGATCAATGGAGAAACAAGGATTGAGCTGCAACAAAAAAGTATCGTCAGGGTGTTAAAACATGCTTTTAATTTATCTGTATTAAAAAGAGTAGGTCTTGATCACTGTCAGTATCAACCTGCAACAAAAAGAAAAAAACGATATAAAGAACACTATTACCAACAAAACAAACAAATTATTAATACCTTAAGTGAATGCCATGATAATTCATCACCATCTTGTCAAAGTTCATTAACTAGAGGTACCTCAAGTCAATTAGTTCCTACTGAACAATCAAAAAGTACCAATATAAAAAATAATAAAAGAAGGTATACATAATGAAAAACTTAAAATTAATTAAAGATATAAGTGAAAAGCTAGCATCAGAAAATGATTATAATTTAGTTAAAAATAACTGGATATTAAAAGAAGTAGATATTCTAGTTGATATTGATCCTCGTTTTGAAGACCTATTTGAAAAGGCAAAGTGTTTTAAACCTAGCGTACTGTCAGATTATATTAACGACTCGTTTAAAGAAGAGCTTTTATTTTACAGTCGAGACAAAAAAAATCCTCCACAATTACAAATATTAAGAAATGTAAAAGATTGCTGTGAATTACCTGATTTTAATTTATACCATTATTTAAAAGCAGGTTTTTCTGTCAAAGAGGCATTGTTACACTGTTATAATCACCGATACGTAAAACACAAATTTATTCGTTGGGATAAAGACATCACCGCAGGAATTGAATATTTAATATCAGAAAATATGGTTTTGTGTGACTGTCTAAAGAAACATAGTAATGGTAATCGTGAAAAGAAAAATAGAACAGGTTCCACTAAGATGCAAACGCTTAAACCTAAGCCAAACTTTTTAATATAAGTAGAGTGATATGATGGAATTTGAAAACCTAAAAAAATATATTTTATCTAAACCTGAATCTACTTTGGAGTTTCCGTTTGGTGAAGATACATCTGTCTTTAAAGTTAAAAATAAAATGTTTGCCTTGGTTGGAGAAAGAAACAATTTAATGATGATGAATTTAAAATGTGATCCTGATGAAGGTGCTGCTTTGCGAGATATATATCCTGCAATAACTGAAGGATACCATATGGACAAAAAGCACTGGATAAGCATCTATTTTGATAGCTCAGTGCCTGAAAATGAGGTACTACGATTAATTGATAATTCTTACATGTTAGTTGTTAGTAAAATGACTAAAAAAGATCAAGAGTCGATTTTGATTAAAATTTAAATCGAATTTGAAATTATATTAAATTCGATAAAGTTTAAGTTGTTTGATTTGAATAGCATTAGTCAGTTGGTTGAATTATTTGTTCTGAAACTGATGTCATGGTACGAAAAGGTTTTAACTCTCTCTGCCACATACTTAATGTCTTAGCTCTTCTTTCAGCAGTATTTTTACTTAATGAAGGGCATTTCTCAATCAAAAATGCTGTAGCAGTGGATGGATCTAATTCATCAACAGATTTTTTATTTGACCATTTTAGCCAAGCCCAACCACAGTCGCTACTCTCAAACCTGATTGCAACTATATTCATTTTTTGAGCATAACTCATTGTACTGAATTGATATCCAACTGAATTAATAGCGTTGTTTTTTGATAATAAACCTAGTGTTCTAGCCGCATGAAGGTAATAAGCCACTTGTCTTTCTGTTGTTAAGTTTAGAAGAGAAGGTGTAATAAATCTCCCTTCACTTTTTAATTCTACAGCATGAAATATCTTAGATAAATTATTGGCCTGAGGTACTAATAAACTTGAAATTAATGAAGAAGATTGTTCTTTTAATTGTTCTAGGGATTCTAAAGCTTTTTCTTTAGATATATTTAATTCAGCTTCAAACTTTTCTGCAAGACCAAATTGAATTTTAACTTTACCATCAATCACTTCTTCTAAAAGAGTTTCAATAGTACTTACATCAATATTTAATTCTAATAACTTCGGGAAAGGATTTTGTTCTTCGTTTAATATATTAAATATTGTTTTAATTACAGGTAGACATTCTTTTATATTGGGAGATTTAAGGCGTAAAATGAACGAACCAGGACGAGCATCTAAAGGTGTCAGTGATTTATTTCTAATTTTTAAGCTCTTTAGTATTTCTAAATATAATGAAGAAAAAGCATCCGCAACCTTAGATATAGAAGCTAAGTTTGGTGCTAATCTACCTGCGAACCTTTTAATATAAAGTTCTGTAACATCTTCACCATCTTCTACTTGAAATGACTTGGATAAATTATCCGTTAATTCAATATAAAATGTGCTTGGAGGTAATATTTCATCAGTCAGTTGTGAAGCAGAATATTGCTGAACTTGTGAGGTAATATCTTCATTGAAATATGTTTCCACCTTGAAAACTAAATCATTAGGGTAGATAAATACGTCTCTTAATTTTATTTTTGATTGTTCTAATTCTATTAATCTTTGATCGCTTACAGGAGCGTATAGCCATTCATCTCCATCATCATTTGAACCAATCCAAAAGGCTATATAATAAGTACCGACACCATTGACAGCACTAAATAATTTTGGACCTTCGTAATATTCATAAACATGAAAAATTTCTAAATTACCGAAATATGCTGATTTAGGAAGTATTTCCATTAGATCTCTTCCTTTAAAACTTCAAATATAATTTGTGGTTGGGCTGATTTTAAGTACCAAACAGTATGGTGAGTTGGCTCAAAAGTTTTCATTGTTAAGCCTAAAGTTGGCACCAGTTCACCCACAGCTATTTTTTTATTTCTAAGAGGAGGAAATAATTGACGTTTTTTTTGAATATCTTTTAATTCTCTAAATTGAGAGGTTCCACAAGCATTTGCAATAGCAGACTGATTAAATTTTCTATTAGGATACTCCTCATAAGTTGACCTGAAGTCCCCACGAGTAGGTGGGTGTTCATTAACTAATCGAAAGGATGTACCTTCAGTAGCCACTGCTTTTGAAGGAGGGGTATTTTCTGGATAAAATTCAGGCCAATCTGCCATTAAACTACTCACTGTGATATAAGTTCTTCCATGTTCAGCAAGTTTTTAACACGTATCGGGAGTTTCTTCAATATTTTTTATACGATCGATAGTATGATTCAAGGAATCTATAGATAAATCATTGCCGTAAAATTTCCTAGAAAGTGATAGGGCTGATACGCCTACGGAACCAGATCCCATAAAGGGATCACAAATCAGAAAGCCTTTTTCAGTACTTTGTTCTATTAATATATCCATCAAAGCAACGGGTTTTTCTGTTGGATAACCTCTATAAACTCTTGGTACTTGCAATACATCGGGTATCGCAAGATTGTTCAATTTTCGTTTACCCTTTTCAAAGAAAAGAATAAATTCATATCTTGCTCGATAATGATATCCCATGCCTATTTTCATCTTATCCCAAACAATAGGCTTCCAGAATTTAAAGCCACATGATTCTGCTATTGGTTTTACAATAAAGGCGGTTTCTTGATCGCATAGCAAATAAAAATGAGTGTTATTTTTTAATGTTCTATATATTTCAATGAATAGTTCTTCGAATCGAGAGTTTGGAAATATTTCAAACCAATTGTTACTAGAGGATTTACTGTGTTTTAGACGAGTTGTGGTGCCTATTTTTCGATGTTTTTCTAAAGATTCATATGGAGGATCTGTAATGACTAAATCTAAACTTTCATCAGGTAAAGATTTCAGGAAATCAACAGCATCGCTTTGACTTATTATAAAATTACTGTCCATGAGATATTAATGCCAAATTTAAGCTGTATAAAGATCCAGCATGTTAGCAGAATTGGAGGCTATTACAAGATAATACTAAATAAGTAAATTTTCCTTATTGAACAAAGGATTTGAATTTATATCTTTTATAAAATTAATATATTTTCTAACTCTAATTATTATAAAAGTTATTTAATAAATGACATCTCCATACTTATTCTTAAAATAATCACAATCACGATCTAAATATGACTTGTCTGGCAATTCAACACGACAAACGTATGCGGAATCTAGTTGAGTTTTACTTATTTTTGTATATGTTAAATTTGCCTCATAAAACTCTGCATTACTCATATCTGAATCAGCAAAATCAACATTCATATAACTAATATAGTAAAACTTGGCTCCTTTGAATATAGAGTTGTTGAAAGTAACACCCGTTAATCGTGCATGCTTGAATTCAGTATTAATAAATTTATCACCATCAAATTGAATAGAATTTTCTTTTTCTTCGCCTTCATTTAATATTCTACCGTCAATTTTATCGAATTTTGCATTTGAATAATCAGAATTATTAGAATATAAATGCCATATTTTTAATCCATTCATATTAGCGTCAGTAAAATCAGAACTATCAATTGTAGGTGTCCCATCATTACAATAAGAATCCTTAGGTATCTCGGAGCAGTACGTGTCACTTAGTTGAAAAAGAGTGCCATTTAGTTCTGTATTTTTGAATGACCCCCTAAATTTTGTTGAGCCAAATGAGGCATTGTAAAATTTAGCTTTATTGAAATTACCTTGAAGTTCAGTCGCATTAAACTCTCCTCGGTAAAATTTAGTATTGATTGCTGTAATACCTATACTCGTCATACCCCTTGGAACATCATGATCCTGAGCTATTACCGAATTGAATTTACTGTAAGTGAATTCACTATTTGATATGTCAACATCATCAAATGAAGATAAAGTGAAATCCATCTTAAATAGCTGCATGTTTTTTAGAACAAGTCCTTTTAAAATAGCGTTCTTGATGGATAAATGAGCTATATACGTTTCATGATTAGCAAGTGTCTGAAGGGCTTCTTTTCTTCCTGCATTTCCTTTATATTCTTGAGCTGAATAAATGGTTGAGTATGCATTTAAAATGTTCTGTCTAGTTCGTTCTGGATAGGAAATAAACCACCCAATAATGGCGAAAATGATAGAAACTTTAGTTAACAATTCTATAATATAAAACAGACTTGAATGTTCAATGTTTTTGAGTATATTTTTCATTATTATATTTAATCACTTACCTAAAAAAGAAAAAAAAATGGCTGAACCTTTCTTAGTATAGTACTTAACGTCCTGTTTTATTTTTATCAGTAATATCACCATTTGCATAGCTATCTTGTTCTATTGTCAGATGATGTTTTGCTTCCAGCAAGCAAAGAGTTAATTAAGTTGACACCTTGTGAACCCGCGCCAATGGTATTATGAAAACCAACTATTCTATCTAATATATTTAGTCCATATTTTCATATTTATCAAATAAGTAGGTGTTTATCTAACTAAAAGCTAAATATAGATTTCCATCTGTTTTTAAAAACATTATTGTAAAGTGATTTGTATTTTTTGTTATGGGTATAATATATCTTGATATTAAGCGCTTGTGGAATACAATCATTCTCGATGGCTCAATTCCACAAGGTGAAATTGAGCGCATGATAGATAACTCGTTTAAGTTAGTGGTGAGCCAAATGACTAAGAAAGATCAGCAGTCAATCCTGATACATTTTTAATGCGTTTATGTTATTACATTACTGATCCAAACTGTTTGATAAGGTGTTAATAGTATTTTTTGTGTTAATTCAGTGATTTCTTTCTTGCTAATAAGCTCAAACCAAGATTCCGTAATAATTAAATTAAGCTCACTTAATGGCAGTGTTATGGGTTGATCAGAAACATTACTGACACAAAAAATACTTTGTTTTCTATCTTGGCTTTGTCGCCAAAAGCCAAATAGTTGTAAACCTAAATGAAGTGTAAACTGCGTCGCATTGGGATGAAAGGCTGGTTGCTTAATGCGAGTATTTAATAATGATTTTAACGTCGAGAGAACTCGTGCATGATGTAAACTTTTATTAGCGAGTGCCTCTTCTAAAGCATTTTCTTGCCAACGACGTCGATTAATAGACCGGTTATGGTGGGTATTTGCTAATTTTTGATAGTCGTTTTGCGTACCCAACAGACTATGAATATAAATACCTGGTATGCCTTCAAGAGCAAACATAATGGCATGTGCACAAATAAAACGTTCAAAATTCCATTGATCTTTTCCATCAACCGTCCCTTGCATCGCATCATAGAGTGAGATATTCATCTCGTACGCTTTTTGCTCGCCAGTATCAGAAGTACGCCATGAAATTTTACCACCAAAATTTTCTACCGTGTGCACTAAGGTATCAAGTTCATTTTCACTTAATAAACCTTCAGCCGGACGTAAACCAATACCGTCATGTGAGGCAATAAAATTAAAATATAGGGTGCCGTCTTGTGACGGAGGCATACTCATTAACCAACGTTTTAAATATAAGCAATTACCTGTGAGTAGGGTGTTTAATAGAAGGGGCGGTAATGAAAAGTTATAAATGCCGTGCGCTTCGTTAGCATTACCAAAGTACGTCAGGTTTTGGGTATTAGGGATATTTGTTTCGGTGATGATAATCGCTTGAGGTTCAGCCGATTCAATGAGAGTTCTCAATAACCGAACAACCTCATGTGTTTCAGGTAAATTGATGCAGGTAGTACCTGTTACTTTCCATAAAAAGGCGATAGCATCTAAGCGGAATATCTTAACGCCGATGTCTAGGTACTGCCTGATGATTGACGTAAATGCCGCTAATACTTCAGGGTTACGAAAATCAAAGTCGACTTGGTCGTGGCTAAAGGTGCACCAGACAAATTTTTTGCCATTACCCGTTTCAACTTCTTTGAGTAATGGTGAGGTACGTGGGCGCACTACATCTGTTAAATTATCATCGGGTAGTGCAGTGAAAAAATAATCGCTACCTTGACCTTCTCCTTTAACAAAGTTATCAAACCAAGCACTTCGGCTGGAGCAGTGGTTAATCACAAGATCTGACATCAAGTGATAGTCTTTACTGATATCTTCTATATCTTGCCATGTTCCTAAAGATTCATTGACTGAAGAATAATCAATAACGGCAAAACCATCATCTGAGCTGTAGGGGAAAAAGGGTAAAATGTGAACACTATTAATGGTATTTTCAATGGTAGTGTCTAAAAAATGCTTTAATGTTTGTAATGGCGGTTGATCTGCTTTGATAATGCTATCACCGTAGGTGATCAAAATAATATCTTCCTCGGACCATTGGTTGGTAAAAGGTTTTACAACCACCACCTCGCTTGATAATCGCATAACGTTCATGAGTCTTTGTGCAATATCATCAAATGATTGCTCAAGAGGAACATCTTTATAAATAGTCGAAAGCTGCTGAGTTAACTTATGTTTTAGTTGATCAACCTGCGGTTTCATAGTTTCGCCTTCTTTTAATACTGATAATTCTATTTTTTACTAAATTCTTCGTTATCTAATTCAACCGCTTCTTTTAATTGCGAGAGAATATCGGGGATAGCACTTACAACACGATTCCAAGACGGTATAAAAGGCGTTTCCATGGGGTGTTCTAAGAAAGTGCTTCCTGCCGTTAAGATATTTTCAGCGAACATTTCTACCGCTTTTTCTTCATTATGAATATCGAGCTTAAGTCCATTCATCATGGCGTCATTTCTATAGGTTTCCACGTAATCTAGCGCGATACGATAGTAGGTTGCTTTTAACGTTCTAAACTTTTCAGCGGTGAATGTTTCACCTTGTGTGGCGAGCTTTCGAATAAAGGCTTTACTGATATCAATCGACATTTTTGATAAGCCGCCAGCGGAGTTATCCAAAGACAAATCTTGGTGCTTATGATCATACGTTGAGGCTATATCAACTTGGCATATACGGTTCGGTGAGTAATTACGGTACATCTCGGATAAAACCCCAATTTCTAACCCCCAATCGCTTGGGATACGAATATCATTTAATACGTCTCGACGAAATGAAAATTCCCCCGCTAATGGGTATAAAAAGCTATCCATGTATTCAAGGTAATCACAATGACCCACTGTTTTTTTCAGTGCTTTAATTAATGGGGTAACTAATAAACGAGATACGCGACCATTAATTTTTCCGTCAGCTACACGTGCATAAAAACCTTTAGAAAATTCATAATTAAACAATGGGTTGGCAACAGGGTAGAGTAACCTATCCAGTAAATCTCTTTCATAAGTCAAAATGTCGCAGTCATGTAATGCAATAGACTCAGCTTTACCTGAGGCTAAAATGTATCCCATGCAATACCAAACATTACGGCCTTTTCCTAGCTCTTTAGGGGCTAATCCGAGTGCTTGTAATTTTGCATCTATAGCTTGCAACCTCGGACCATCATTCCATAATACTCGATGATGTTGGGGTAACTGACTAAAAAATGATAAAGCGTGTTTATATTGCTCAAGATCTGCTCTGTCTAATCCAATAACAATTTCAGATAAGTATTTTACTTCCTTAACTTTATTAATAATGTCAGGTAAGGCTTGACCTTCTAACTCCGAGAATAAAGACGGTAACATCAACCCTAGAGAACGGGTTTTTGAGAACGTTAATAATTCATCTGCCATATCCGCAGGTTCACGTTGCGCCAAGTTGTGTAACGTTGTTACTGTGCCATTTTGATAAAAATCAGCCATGATTTACTCCTGAGTTAATTGAAGGTGAAAGTAGTTGATTCGCTAAAAGTTTTTGAATGGCTTCAGCCCAACCTTCCGGACCGTATAATTGGGTTTGAGTGGTTTTATACTGGCGATATAATGTGGGAAAGTCATGGACAGGAGAGCGTACTTGAACCGCTATATCTGCAGCTTCTAACATAGTGATATCATTTTCTCCGTCTCCTAAGGCAATAGTGAAAATGGAAACGTTATCGAAATGCTCGCGGTATCGCTCAGTCAACCAAATTAGTGCTTGGCCTTTATCGCAAAAATCCCCTACATGAATAAACCTTCCTCCTTGAACGACATTGACACCTAGATTAATCAATCGATCTATAAAGACTTTTTTCGTCGGTTCATCTCCTAACCAATGAAGTGGCTCAGCAAATTGTCGTTGTTTAGCTCGTTCAGTTTCTGCTAAATTTAACCCGGTGATGTTGCATAATTCTGATGCTGATAAGGCTGAAAAACCCTGGTAGTACTGGCTAAATTCATCAGTATGTTTTGCTAATAAATTTATCCAATATTGTCTAGGTAAACTAAATGGTTTTACCCAGTAATGATCTATAACCACGGTACCCGCAGGCTGCGTTTTGAAGGTGTTTATTGGGATATATATCGCGGCGCCATTTTCTATAATGAATGGTGTCTTTAAATTGAGATCGTGATGAATTATTTCTAATTCTGCGAGTGTTTTACTGGTATTTAAAATAACTGGGATCTCAGCACTTTCTAACTGCTGAAGTGTTTTATCTGCAGCGGTTGATTGATAAGTGAAATGATCTAGCAGTGTTCCATCTAGATCACTGAAAATAAGCGTTTTCAATTTTCTCATACACTTTCCGTGATCGACATTTTTGTGATTTTACGGTCGTAATCTAAGTAGAAAATAGCATCAGCAGATTGTGAAAATGTTTTGCATCCTTGAACGCTAAGTCTTTGGAAATATTGAGTGAAATTTAGTATCTCTGCGGGAGACATAATTTTTGAATTGACTAAACCGATATTTCTATCTTTTAATTTTTGTTCTTGCTCTAAACGCCATTTATACACGCAATCGAATGAAGGCGCTTGAAGTGCTAACCAGAAATCCATTTTTTTATACAAAGGTTTATAAGCGATTTTAAGTTGTTGATTAACATAATCTCGCCATTGCCCAGTTTTATCGTATTGGCATTCAAGTTCATTGATTGGAGCTTTTAGTTGTTCTACTGTTTGTGGCTCTACGCCCCAGCACCAACCTTCCACTATGATTATATCTGCGGTTTTTTCAATGGTCGGCCATTGCTTTTCAGGATAAGGGTTATCAGTAGCTTTGTTGAACTTTTGAATAGAAAACCCTGTTTTCTTTTCCTTTAGCTGGGTTAACACATGATTAAGTTCAACAACATCATGTGTTCCAGGTACGCCTCGTGTTGCTAATAAAGGGTGAATACCTTGTGCTAACGTTCTGCGCTTTTCGCTCGAAAAATAAAAATCATCTAAGGACATCACCACAACATTGAGTTGATACTGTGTCGTTAAATAGCTGGCAATGAAATCAGTTAGTGTTGACTTACCACTTCCTTGACAACCATTTATACCGACAAAATAAGCCTCCTTATTTTGCGTAAATCGGTTAAATATCTGATCTGCCAATGGTATGTAATATTCGTTGACTGCAAGTTTAAATTCTTCAGGTAAATTGTGTTGTTTAATAAAAGTTGAAACCATAATTTTCATCCGAAATAAAAAATACAAGTTATGGTTGTTATTTCAAGTCCTATGCCATTCCAGTCAGATCCCAATTACTTTTTATAATTCATTGTAAAATAATGATTATTTATATCAATTAGATTTGTTGTTATGTGTTTTTACTCTATTGAAAGTGCACAGTTTTAAAACAATTGCCTAATGTTGGTGCAATTAAAGAACAGTAATTAAGCAATTAGATATACACTGTTTTTTAAATAGTATGTAGAACGTGTTTTAGATAACAACATGCTACAAAGAAATATTGATAAAGCATGATTAACTCATTGCAACAAGTCATTGCGATTGATAAAGGCTTTTAGCATGGTAAGGTTTTCAAATAGGCTATTAGAGAAACTTATCATCAGAAGTATCAAATTGCTGTGCTCACTTTTATACGGCATAAGCTACTTTTACTATAATAGTAGCGCTAATGATTACATGAATAAGAGACTATGGAATACAATCATTCTCGATGGCTCAATTCCACAAGGTGAAATTGAGCGTATGATGGATAATTCATATATGTTGGTAGTCAGTAAAATGACTAAGAAGGATCAGCAGTCTATTCTTTTGCATATAGGCAGCTAACTTCACTAAAGCCTAATACCTTTACTCGATAAAATTGTTAAAGTAGCCTTTTAAAACTACATCTTGTGAGATAGTTACTAGATTAAAATATATTTTTCATCACAACATCAAATACTATTCCTAGAATAGACATATATATTAAATAGATTGCCGAGGCTTTTCCTAATATTCTCCACCAACTCTGCTGATATACGGTTTTAAAAGCTGAAAATACATACCATATCAAATATAAGGTAGGAGGAGCTTGAAGTAGTAAAAATATCAGATGAGATTGTTCCAAAGCTTCTAAAGGCGCGATAATCATTAACATTAAATAGATTATGCTATGTAGATGCATGGAAAAAACTAAATTACCGATATAGAAGCTCTGCCGAAAAAAGAGCTGCACAATTAATGCAAATACTGGGAATAAAACAAACATTGCCTTGGAGTAATAGCTACTCATAGAGTCTGTTAATGCATAATTGGGATCGTAAACTTGATATATGCTAGATAAAAGGATGAAAAACAGAATGCTGATCGCCAAGTATAAACGTAGAGGCGGTGTATACTTTACTCGCTTTCCTTGATTAAATTCGAGCGTCAGCTGTCCCGGTTTGCTTAACATAGTGCGAAGAGTAAACCCCAATCTTCCATCAATATCTAATAATTCATGCAGTATGTCTTTGGCCACAACAAAAAATGGTCGATTAAGGCTGGCTGTACTTTGCCCACATTTTAAGCAAAAGTGAGCTGTCTCCTGAAGTTTTGTCTGGCAATTTTTACAATCCATACTTTTATCATAGAACGAAGGCGCCAAGCTATGCAACCTGTTAATTTTGAGTTAGTGGCTTTGGGTGACAATGAAATGATAGGTCTCGGTCAGGCTGATGTTAGAAAATTCGTTTATGTTGGTGGTGAGTGAAATGAGTAAGAAAGATCAGGCATCAATCTTGGTACATTTATAATAGGGTAACTCACTCACTCATGATTAGAGGACATCCAGTATCGAAGGAATTATAAAGTATTCATTAACTTCCCAAGCGGCTTCTTAAATTATTCAATGCCGCCACTGAAAATCCATCATCGTAAAAATATAAAATGACACCGTCTTTATTCAGCAATATTGCACGTGCATTATTGGGTTTTTCATTACCAGTGAAAGCTTGAATGCTCTCGCCATCTTTATAAACGGTAATAACGCCTTTCCAAAGCTCTTTCGGAATACCTTTACGCATACCATTATCAATCATGGTACTGAACATGCGTGGAAACAATCCTTGAATACTGGGTATCTCATAAACATCAACATTAGTTTCTGTCATGTCTAAAGCTATCAGCCACCTGTCGATATCAAATTGTGAGTTTTGTTTATAACCAACTAAGAGTAGCGTGAAGTCACTTGTAAAGTCGTTTGGAATGCTCACCATTTTCTGTTCAAGATTTTGACCCGTAACTGAAGGGAACGTTTTGCCCTCTATAGTCTTATTAGCATAATTTTTGGTACACCCCGTGATTAAAAGAAGGGTAAGACAGAATAATAAAATACGCATACAGAAGTTCTCGTTTTTATGGACTGTTATTAGTCATGTTGTACGTTTGAGTATTCGATATAGTTCACAAATTTTATTCAAAAATTATTTTTATTGTTGAACCATTACGCCTACTGCTACGTACAAACATATATAGGAATGTGCTGCTTACTTCTAAGTAAGCAAACAGTGAAAGGGCAAGTTTAGAAGGTATAGCTAAGCCTACCAGGCCGTTCAGCTATATAGACGTAGTGAAAAATTTGTATGAATTTATATAATTACTTAAGTGTATTTAATAAAATACTTTCACTTGGTAAAAATGTGATGGTAGGTTTTAGTTAGACGAGCTTTTAGCTTGGCACAATTTTGAAGGGTATGCATGCTACATCGGTTATAAGGACCTCGTTATGATGATATTTTTTTATAATCAGGTTTCGTTTCAATATCAGGAAAAGGCTACATTGAACGGTTCTACCAAACTTGTTGATGATAAACAGATAACCTTCAAGAAAAGATAATGTTTCTTAATCAGTTAATTGTAGTATGCATTACGCTATTTTTCTCCACACTGATCTGTGCTGAGGGTTTGAATGGAAAAAAACATATGAAAAAAAGTACAGTGTTAATCACGTTTGATAATGAACGAAGCCTTGATGAGTGGAGGGTCACTAACGATAGTGTTATGGGAGGTTTATCCGTAGCTAATACTCAGTTAGACAATAAAGTCTTTGTATTTTCAGGCAATATTTCTATTGAAAACTATGGTGGCTTTACCAGCATATTTAAAAAGTTACCGACACTGCCAGATGATATTGAGTCTATTACCATTAAAGTCCTAGGCGATGGTAACCGTTACCAACTGAGAGTTCGAAGCCAAGTGGCAGGGTACGAGCTTGCTTATAAAATTGATTTTGATACTAAAAAAGGAGAGGTAGAAGATCACACGTTCAATTTGACTGATTTTAAAGCCTCTTTTAGAGGTCGAATCATTGAAAATGCGCCTTTGCTTGAAGCTGAATCAATTTCCCATGTAGGCTTTTTAATTAAGGCTAACCAGAGGCAACATTTTTCTTTATCGGTTCAAGCGATTAAGTTTATGGGCTAATCAATTTTTAAGGTGTAATCATGAATAAAGTAAGCCCCAAAGCATTGATGCATAGCAAATGGACAAAAATGAGTGTGGATAACCAAGAGAAGCATTTTGTGATAACAAAGGTGATATTTGACGATAAACAGCGGGTTATTGAATGTGTCATTGAAGCTGTTATATCTCACAATGAATATCCTATTAATTGGCGTGATTTAAAAAATAGTCTTCATTGGAAAATAGGGTGGCAATAAAATAAAGCAAGCGTCTTAAAAGGGTATTAAAAATAACGTCAACGAATTTATCACCACGGGATATCTTTGCCTTGCCAATCAAGAAAGCTTGCTTCTCCATCAATGACCGTATCTTCAACAATCGTTAATAATTGCTTTGCAACAAATTCACAGGTAAACAATTTACCTTGGGGTACGTTTGCCTGAAAAGGCTTGGAAAGTGGTGTGTCAGTTGTACCGGGATGAAAAGAAATCAATTTAATGTTTTTTGCTCTTCGTGCTAATTCTACCGCAGCTGATTTTATTAACATATTCATTGCAGCCTTTGAAGAACGATAACTATACCAACCCCCTAATTTGTTATCGCTTATACTACCAACCCTTGCGGTAAAGATGATTATTTTACAGCGATGTTGGGAAGCGAGTAATGGTGTTAAGTGTTTTAACCATAACATTGGGGTAATGGTGTTAGCATTAATCACTTTAATAAAAGCTTCAGCTGAAAAATCTTCTAAACGCTTTTCCGGTTGATAACTTTTACTGTGTAATACTCCGTGACATATGAAAACGCGTGATATATCTCTAGCACCTATTTGCTTGATCGTATCAGCTACTTTACCTATATCTTCGTCGTTATAACTGGCTGTTTCAATGAGAATGGCTTGACTAAATAATGCTTGCTGATAAAAAGTGATATCACGGCTAACGATAATCAATTGGGGGTATTCAGAGTTGATGATTTTTAGTGCTAATGCCTTTGCAATATCGCTATTAGCTCCAACGATTAATGTTGCTTTATTTGTCATAACAAGTTCCTTTATCACATGTGTTTATGCCGATGCCAAAACGCTCATATAAACAATTCGATATAGGATGTCGGTACTTTGCTAGCAGCAAATAACCAGCATGGGCTAGTTGCTTGATTATTGGAAGCTTTAAGGGCACAACGAATGCTCCTCTTCCGACTAGTGTCCATGCTCTGTGCGTTACGTCTAATGCGAGTAATGTTTTGCCTTGGTATTGGCCATGTAAAATTTTCATTGCCTTATCATTATCGATTTCAGGAAAAAGCATAGTGAAATTTTCTTGATGTAAATCCTCTAATACAATCAGGTTTTTGGAGTCATAGTGTTTGAGTTTCTGCATTTCTAAAGTACAGAGAGGGCAATGACCGTCATAAAAAATAGTTAAAATATTATCTTTCATCATATTCTCCTTAATGTAAACATACCTTTCGTCTATGTACCATTGAGTGATATATCTGTTGCGAAAGACTCAGGCTTTGCATAACTTAAACGTGTCAGGCGTTCACTTTTATGGTAACTGTCTAAGCCGGATACGGTAACCGTTTCTAGCGCTTCAATATCAATATAACCATCATCTTTAATAGCTACTTTATCGCAAATAATATGTGTTATTTCCCCAATGATAAATAGAGTATCATTAAGTGATACTGGCATTATTTCTTTTAACTTTACTGCATATTTCAAACGACTCTCTTTAACAAATGGCGCCTTAATATTACCTAAATAATGTTCAGAAAAACCGAGTTGTGTAAACTCACTTTGTGTTTTTTCATAACGAGCTGAGCTTTGATGAGCAGAATTGTAAAATTTAGCGGATACCTGATTAATGGTGTAACACTTTGTACAGATGATATTATCAAGCGTATGTCGGGATCCGTTATCGGGCCTCATTACAAAGCCAACTAGCGCAGGCGAAGATCCTATGTGTACAACTGAGCTGAATATAGCAAGGTTTTTTGCCCTCTATGGTCTTGCGTGCCTATAAGGTTGGCACTTTTAAAACCAGATAGGCTGTTTATAAATTTTGCACGATAGCGACTATCCATTCGCAATAAATTATCATAATCAAAATGTTTATAAGTAATGGTGAATCCCCTAAATAATTGTCGTCATTATTTCTTAATACGGAAGTGTTGATTGAAAGGATCTCAACAAATAATATTATCAGCAAACTTGTGAAAGATTGAGGTCATATATCTTGGTTATCAACAATATCTCAGTATGGTGGGGATCATCACCTTAAAGGTTGTTATTGAAGCAGCGTTAGGCGTAAAGATTGTAGATGAAAAAGGGAGGCAGGTTGATTCTAAGTGTTGGGTGTTAATCGTACTGAAAAGCAGCGAGAACGATTTCTTTATTACCGAAATTTTGTATTTAGGAATAATGACCAGGTAAGTTAAGGCGTCTACTTTACTACAGAGGTAAGAACTCAATTCAAGATACTTAAGCGCTTTTACACATTTTTAATACTTTTCTAACCAGTTTAAGGTATGAATCCATAAAACCTGAGATTTTCGGCTAAAGAATTTCATATGGCCTATTTCATCTAGTGCATAGTCACCAGCAGATAAAGTGAGTGTTTCTGCATTTATTTTTGTGAAGACACTGAGCATGTCCTCAACATTTTCATCAATTGCGATCTCATCATCAGCTGCATTCACCCACATAGATGGCGTTGATAAATCGTCATATAAATGAGTATGAACTGTTTTACCGAATGAAGCTTTTACATAGCCTTCACTATTGCACCATTCTCGCCATTGTTGAGCGACGACTTTAGGTAAAGGCTCGCCCATTCCTAACCATTGAGATTTCGTATGACCAAAAAGCGTATTACTTAATGGGATAAAGAAATTCATAAAAAAGTGTGCCTTTATGGCGTAAGTTCTGTTCATATTCTTTAATTGACCGGATGAACTTGCAAAATTAAAGATGGAAGTGAAATCCTTCGCATTATGCATTAACCCAACAAGTTGCCCTCCTGCACTATGTCCAATCAAATGATATTTCGTATTAGGAAAGGTTGTTTTCAATTGCTCCAATACCGCAGGCATATCTTTTTCCCCCCAACATTGTAATGACGCATCACTTTCACTGACGTTTCCAATTAAAGAACCACCAATACCTCTATTATCAAAGGTGATCACGCCATAGCCTTTTTCTGCAAGAAAAGCAGCAAAGCTCGCATAAAATTGTCTTTGTATTCCTGTCGCAGGGCCTATTAAAATTGCACCCTTCAGCGCTTCTTGTGGCGTGTAGATTGTTGCCGCGATAGCGTACTGATCTACACATATAATTTCTACTTCAGTTGAATAAAAGTTAGCCATAAAGGTGATGTTTTAGTTTTAATATTGAGTTGCCTGGTATGACCACTCTACAGGGCTTATGATAAAAATCAATAGCTGGGAATATTGAGTCTCGAGACATAGAAATCCCCCCTGACTTCCTAATCGTCCTTTAAGGGATATCTATAATATGACGAGTATTATCTAAATGAAAAACAGCATCTGCAGAATTTGAAAGGGTATTACTCCCGTGTACGGTAAGCCTTTGGAAATAGTGAGTGAAGTTTAATACCTCTGCAGGCGACATGACTTTTGAATGAGACAAGCCAATGTTTTTGGCTTGTAATTTTTGCTCTTGTTCTAATCGCCATTGATAAACACAATCGAAAGACGGCGCTTGTAATGCTAACCAAAAGTCCATTTTTTTGTAAAGCGGTTCATAACCCGTTTTAAGTTGTTGATTAACGTAACTACGCCATTCACCCTCTGCATCGTGTTGTAATTCTAGGTCGTTAATTGGTGTTTGTAATTGCTCGTCTGTTTGAGATGTTACGCCCCAACACCAACCCTCTAATAAAATAATGTCTACCGGTTTTTCAACTGAGATCCATTGGCTTTGGGGACATGGTTCATCGATAGCTTTGTTGAACTTTGGAATTGAGAATCCTGTTCTGTGCTCTGATAATTGGCTTAACACCCGATTAAGGGCCGTTATATCATGCGTGCCTGGAACACCTCTAGTTGATAACAGTGGGTGAATATCGTCTGCTAATTGATTACGCTTTGTGCTCGATAAGTAAAAATCATCTAAAGACATGACGACAACATTAAGTTGGTATTGTGCTATCAAATATTCAGCAATGAAGTCGGTGAGTGTCGATTTACCACTACCTTGACAGCCATTTATCCCGACGAAATAGGCATTACTTTTTTTGTTAAAGAGTCTAACAATGCGATCAGCTAGTGGTTTGTAATGCTCTTCTACTGTTAGCCTAAATTCTTCAGGTAACTTATGTTGTTTAATAAAATCTGAAAGCATTCTTCACCCTTGATAATTAATAAATATTGTTATGGTCTTATCGATTATGTCACTTTAAATAAGCCCAGCTATTGCTTCTAACTATTACTTCTAAGTATTGTTGAACGTCGATATGTTTTTATGATAGAACGGCACAATATGAACTTATTTTGTTGTTCTTACGTAATGCTATTATTAGCTTAACCGTAGGAGTCATTATATGTTTTACTTTTTGTTCCCACCAAATGATAGCGTTTTATCTCTATGACTAATAACATATTAAAATATAAAGACTTTTTGTACATTTTTAATTTAATACAGACCAAAGGTACTAAATTAGGAGGTGAATATGAATTTCTGGGTATTCGAGCGCAACATGATTTTGATGGTTATACTTGTTGGTTAACTTATAAAGATCTAACCATAACTTTATTATTTCATAGCAAATTCGACGTTCAATTTGACAAAAAAGAGACCTTTAATGAGTTTTACAAAAAGGTTAATTCACTGATCGCACTTAATTGATAAGTTTTGTTGATTGCTTTGAATTGCATGATGCGGATAATCGGAGATATTAAATAGTGTTAACACATAAACTGCTAGGCGTTATTTTTGACCTCGACAACACCTTGGTTTCTTCATCATTAAATTTTGATAATATTCGAAAAGCGTTAGGTTGTTCGAAAAATATCGATTTATTGAATTTTGTTGACTCATTACCGAAACAGCAAAGAATTGATGCCCATCAAGTGTTAGTTGACTATGAAATCAATGATGCCAATAGCGCTAGTAAGTTGGCTGGTACTGATGAACTCTTAGCATTATTGTCCAAACTCTCGATACCTTGCGCTATTGTCACACGAAATTGCAAACAAGCGGCTTTGATAAAGCTAAACAATAATAATATTGATGTTCCTATCCTATTAACGCGGGAAGATCATAAAGCTAAACCGGCCCCTGATGCTTTATTACATTTAGCCCAATACTGGAACACCCCACCAGAAAACTTATTGTATGTAGGTGACTACTTATATGATCTGCAAGCAGCCCAAAATGCTAATACTATGTCTTGCCTTGTGACTTATGCTAAAGCGTTGAGTTATGCAGGTTTAGCGGATATTGTAGTGGATGACCTTTCTGAGCTATGTGACGTAATTAAACAAAATATGCGGGTGCTACTCGCGATACCCTAATAGAAAACAGCAAGAGCATAACCGTTGATTCACATACTATCAAAGTACATTGCGATTAATAAAGTATGCGCTAAATTTAAATTATCATAACGTAAATGGATTTACACTAAGCCAACCATCGGTAGTGACATTTTACTTTAAAAATACTACAGTTAACGATAAATTATAATACTAAAAAAGAGTGTACTGTTCTATCTTTTAGCTAACTACAAAGATTACTATTAATAATCACCTTAGATATATGGAAGGAATGATGAGTGAATATTCAATTGCCAAACATTTCAATAAGTATTTCAAAATAAGATTTGCTGATACTAAAGCGTTGCGACAAGCTGCATTTAATATTCGTTATGGAGTTTACAGTAGTGAGCTCGGTTGGGAGCCTGAAAATGAGCTCAAAATAGAAACAGATGCATACGATGATTACGCTTTTCATTGCTTGCTAGAACATCGCCGTACTGGAACCTTTGCCGGGTGCATTAGGCTCGTTATTCCACCAGTCAGCCAACCTAACTTCCAATTACCGTTTGAAAAAAACTGTTTACATTCTGCCCTACCTGAAATAATTGACTCAACAACCCTCAAACGCGGCAGTTTTGGTGAAATATCTCGTCTTGCCGTATTAGCCTCTTTTAGACGACGAGAAAAAGAAAAAAGCAAACCATTTATCATTAATGAAATTAATCCTGAGACGGTTTATACTGAAGATGAACGGCGAAATTTCCCCAATATTGCTATGGGCCTTTATTTAGCGGGTTTATCTCTAGCGAGTTTATGTAATCATGTAGGATTATTTGTCATGATGGAACCTCGTTTAAACAGACGTTTGACCCGTTTTGGCCTGCCTTTTGAACAAGCTGGCGAGGCAATGGACTATCATGGCCAGCGCGCTATGTTTTATCTTGAAAAAGAAGGGTTTAGTCTAAATTTAACTGAAGAATTAAAAGACCTTTATACCATTATACATAATGATATTTGCCAACAAATATCATTCATACCTTATACCAATCCAGCGGAAAAATAATGGAAATTTAACCATGAACCACCCTTTTGATTTTAAAATAAGGTTTGCAGATACTAAATCGTTACGGCAAGTTGCATTTAAAATTCGATACGGAGTTTATTGTACTGAACTTGGTTGGGAGCCTGAAAATGAGCTCGAAATGGAAACAGATGTATACGATGATTACGCTTTTCATTGCTTGTTAGAGCATCGACGTACTGGAGCCTTTGCCGGGTGCATTAGACTCGTTATCCCACCAGTCAACCATCCTAATTTCCAATTACCGTTTGAAAAAAACTGTTTACATTCTGCCCGACCTGAAATAATTGACTCGACAACCCTCAAACGCGGCAGTTTTGGTGAAATATCTCGTCTTGCGGTATTAGCCTCTTTTCGACGAAGAAAAAAAGAAGACCACACACCTTTTATCATTAATAATATTGATCCTAAAAATTTCTACTCCGAAGATGAACGGCGAAACTTCCCCAATATTGCTATGGGGCTTTATTTAGCGGGTTTATCTCTAGCTTCTATGTGTAATCATGTGGGTTTGTTTGTCATGATGGAACCTCGTTTAAACAGACGTTTGACCCGTTTTGGTCTGCCTTTTAAACAAGCGGGTGATAAAACAGACTATCATGGTCGACGCGCTATGTTTTATCTTGAAAAAGAAGGGTTTAGTTCGCATTTAACGGAAGAATTAAAAGATCTTTATATTATTATACATAGTGATTTATGCCAACAAATATCTCTCTCACCTTATACAAACTTAGTTGATAGATAGACTTAGGCTCATGTTTTTCATTTATGATGAACAGCAATTTTCAGGATTATAAAATATGTCGGATTGTATTTCTTATATCAAAACAGCAATAGGTAATAATGCTACATTAATTACTCAGGCTGATGAATTAATACCGTACCATCGAGGAACAGAAGGTTTAGAAGGAAAAACTAATATTATAGCGGTGGTAAAAGCTTATGATAAAAAAGATGTAGAATCTCTATTATTACTTGCTAATGAATTAGCCAATCAGCCAGAGTTTAAATTTACCATTTACCCAATAAGTACAGGATTAAATTGGGGCTATGGAACCAGCCAACCACCTAAACTTGATATAAAAGTAGTGATTTTAGATTTGTCAGGTTTAACACAAATCGAATTTGATGAAGACTTAGGATTAGTTACAGTAGAACCAGGAGTGACACAGCAGCTCTTGAGTGATTTTTTCATAAGTAATGGTGATAATTTCATGGTTCCGGTAACAGGAGCTGGACCTAATGCTTCAATTGTTGGCAATGCTATAGAACGTGGCTATGGCATTACCCCATATACAGACCATTTTGGTGCGGTTACTGCGGTTCAAGGGTATTGGGCGAATGCGAGACATTTTTGCTCAGCCGTAAATGAACTTGATAAATCTCATAATAAAACAGTAGATAAGACCTTTAAATGGGGCCTTGGTCCTTATTTAGACGGATTGTTTACACAATCAAATTTGGGCGTCGTTACCCAAATGTCCATTAGAATGGCAAGAAAACCACAAAAGTTTATTTCTTTTATTATGCAAGTGCCAGATGATAAAGCTTTAGAAATAGCTATACCTTTAATTAGAAAAATATTAAGAGATTATGAAGGAATTGTCGGCTCAATCAACTTAATGGATAAGAGAAGAGTTTTGTCTATGTTTGCAGAAAACCCTAATCCTGGTGAACACAAAGTCATGTCACCAACTGATATAGCTAAACTCAGTAAAGCGCAGCAAACGCCTAGCTGGACTATAATGGGCAGTATTTATGGCTCTAATGGTGTTGCCAAAACAGTTAAAAAAGAAATTAAACGAATATTTAAAGCCCTTCCTTGTCGGCAAATATTTTCTGATAGCCCTATCTTCTCTATTGGCAATGCCGTAATAAATACGACTCCTAACTTTCTCTTCAAATTAGCACCCTTTTTAGCTCTTATTAAAGAGCAGTTGGCTTCATTCGAGCGTGGTAAAGAAATCATGTTAGGACGACCAAATAATATTGCCTTGAAGCTTGCTTATTGGCGGCATAAAAATGCAAAAAGATTCCCTGCTGATAACTTATCTCCAGGTAAAGACGGTTGTGGAGTGCTTTGGTATGCGCCTTTAGTTACAATGAAACCTAACATAATGAGAGAGTATGTTGATTTTATTAGAGCGACCTGCCCAAAGTTTAATATTGAACCACTAATAACTTTCACCAATTTAAAACATGATTGTGTTGACAGCACCATTCCCATTTTGTTTGATTTATCAGACCCTGATGCAGTTAAAGATGCACACAATTGCCTGAAAGAACTGGTACTTGAAGGAGTGAAATTAGGCTACATACCTTATAGATTAAACATAGATCAGCAGCAATGGTTGTTAGATGCGAACTCGCCATTTTGGCACACCGTTAACGATATAAAATCAGTAGTAGATCCCAATAATATTTTAAGTATGGGCCGGTATAATCCAAGATAATGGCAAGTCATCAAAGTGTAAAACTATTGTTTATTTAAAATAATTATCAGTTTCACAAAAACATAAAAAATGCCTCTATTCAGAGGCATTTACTACATTTTCTAGGTCTATCAGCAAATAATTAAGCTTGTTTACGACGAGCAGCGCCTGCTAAACCAAGTAAACCTAAGCCAAAAATAGCTAAAGAAGTAGGTTCTGGTACTTGAAAACTGGCATGCTGGCCATTACCATCAAAACTATACAAAGAATTATCGTTATTGAAACGTGCCGTAGCAGTATTACCAAGATCGCCAAATGGCATGTTGTTGTAGTCAAGCGTGCCCATTGCCAATCCGCCTACAACTGACAACGTAAATTCAGTTTCACCACCTAACAGTGTACCGTCTAGGTCAAAGAAATCAAATGTATAAGAAGCCCATAAGGTGCCATTCTGTGCTTCTGCAAATTTTTCATGAGCAGTCGAAGACAAGGTCGTATCAGTAGCAGTATTTGAATCAAAATCTGGCGATTGGTCGATATAAATATTGAGCCATGCGTTATCGCTATTAAAAGTATTAACACCCGTTGCTATTAAACCACCAAAAGCATAAGTCAGTTCACAGCCAGCGGTAACACAGAATGAAGGAGGTCCCGCAGGATCTCTGCCATCAGCAAAGCTATAAAACTCACCAATACCAACCAATTCCGCACCAGCAGCACCAAGAACTGCGTCATCAGTTATAATTGTATCAACTCCATTAGCCATTCCAGTAGCACTATTAGTAAACCACTGTTGAAAATTACTTTGCATGGCAACGCCACCAGCATGTGTTGTAGTATCATCCCATTGTATTCCTCCAGCAGTCACCACAGCCGCAGATGCCGCAAAGCTAGATAAAATCATTGTTCCTGCAATTGTTCCTGCTATCATTAATTTTTTCATTATCATGTCCTTATTAATTTAAATAAAGTAACTTGCAATGGTTATAAAGCAATCAATATACCAAGATTATTAACACTTGCTATGGTTATAAAGCAATCAACATACCAAGATTATTAACCCTTGAAGTTAAAGAAAAAAAAATCACATCGCTTGAATTGATCATATTTTAACCAGTAATGTGTAAAGAATGCTGACAGTTTTAATGTTAGTGATTTTCTCTTTTAGCAGCCATAATTAGTGTACCCACTTTATCAAACAAGTCGTCCATGGTGCTTTATAAGCTATCAATCAACTCATTACCTCATAGCCTGAACTTTAGAATAGAAGGTTCTATCTTTGATAGAGTCTAGTAGGGCTTTCACTTTATCCGTTTTGCCGGTAGCTAAATAAGCTTTAGTTAAATTCACATAGGTGGTTTCAGCTTCACTGCCTTGATTGATGGCATTTAGCAACACGATAATCGCGCTGTCGAAATTTTTAACCGTCACTAAGGCCGCACCATAGGTGTCTGATATTTGATGAATGCCTGATTTAAGTTCAAACGCTTTTTCAGCATATAACAATGCTTGCTCGGGTCTAGCGCGTTTCAACTCCAGCATCGCCAAGTTATTTAATACCACCGCATTGTTTTGTTCACTTTGGTTTATTATCTCTAAGTGCTTGATAGCCTTAGCCTCATCAAACTGCATATATAACTCAGCTAATAAAAGCCTTACTTTATGATCTTTTATCATTCTAGAAAGGTAACTCTCTATGGTCTGGGCAGCTTCTGCTTTTTGACCATTGAAGCTCAATGCTCTTGCTAATAACATTACATTTAACGCTGTTGGGCTTTTTTGGTACAGTTCGTGGAAGTTATCAATAGCGCTAGGATAGTCTTTGTCAGCTAACGCCAGCTCCCCAACAAATTTATTGATAAGGTGGTGTGACACTTTTTGTTCTTGTAGATATCTCAACGTTTTCTTAGCTGATACTAGATCGCCGGTTAATAACTCAAAATTAGCTTTTAATATTAATAACCGAGTATTGTGTTCAAATCTTTCTAATGAGCTTATCGTATATGTTAAGGCTTGCTTGTAGTTACGCTTAACTTCAGATATAGCAATTAGGCGCAAATGTGCGACAAAATTATTTGGATTTAAAGCAAGCACTTTTTTAAAACATTCTTTCGCTTTGGTGTGACTTTTCGCTTGAAGATAATTATCACCTAAAATAGCCCAATATTGTTGAGAACTTCTAGCCCAATCAGACATGCTTTCCAATAATGTAATGGCTTTTTTTAATTCATTATTTAAACGTAAATTTTGTGCTAATCCTAATGCTAAGGTGATGTTTTTAGGGTGTTTAGCCGCTAATGTTGATAAAAATTCAACATTGTTAGACGTATTGTTGTGCTTGAGCTGTAATCGACTTAATTTTTGAATGGCGGCTTTATGCTCAGGTAAAATAGTCACTACTTTTTGATAATAGTCAACTGCGTCTAATATCCTATCAGCATCCTCTGCAATATCGGCGAGATAAAATAGTGCAGTGTAATTTTCAGGTTCAATTGATAGCGCTTTTTGATAGTTTTCTTCGGCTTTTGAACTCAGATTATTATTCGAATGAATTATCCCTAACAGTAAATATCCAGATGCTTGGTTATCTTGCGAGGCAATCCATTTTTTCGCAATAGACCGCACTTTTTTCTCTTGTCCATTATCTAAATATTGTATTGCCAAAGAAAATTCAACATCTTTTAAATTAGGATCTAGGTTTAACGCATGTTCGAGCGATGCAATACCTGTTTTATCGTTTTGAGAAAGTTTTAGCATGCCTTTTTGCGCTGCTACAGAGGCATTTTCTGGTGCTATGATAGATGCTTTATCTAGCAACTTTATAGCATTTTCAAAATCTCCCGCTTTTATCAATTCAATACTTGATGATTGAAATAAGCCGGCATCCGATGTGGTTAACCCCTCTAATGCACTTAATTGAACAATACCTTCTGTGGTATACCCTAGTTTAATTTTAATAGAAGCAAGTATCCTTTTTATTGGATGGGATGAGGGTAAATATTTTTCAGTTTGATTTAAATAACCATAGGCTTGTTCAATATCTCCTAATTGATAAGAACTCATACCAGCAATCAATTTTGAAATAATAAACTCATTCCCTTGCTGGGCTGCACTAATTGCATAAGATCTCGCATCTTCATAATTTTTCTTTTGATACTCAACTTGGGCTTTATATTGATGAGCCAAGGGTGAATTTTTGAAACGTTTTATTAACTCTGTTGCCTTAACATCTGCTTGCTCATACTCCCCAGCTGAGATCAAACTATTTACTTCAAAGAAAAGAACTTTGTTAGCGAAAGGATGTAGTTGTCTGTACTTGGTATATACCCCATTTGCTTGGATAAATTGTTCTGAAGAAAATAACAAATGACCTTTCAGTAAAAGTGCCTCTGTAAAGTCTGGCGATTCGCCCAACACAGTATCAATTATCTCTATCCCTTTTGAAAAATTGTCTTCCGCATGGAGTAAATAAGCCGCTCCCATTTTACTATAAAGAGACGTTTCACTAATTGTATTTGCTTGAGCTATAAAATCTTGAGCTCTTTCTAGCTCTTTGTTATTCAGTGCAGTGATACCAGCATATGTTAAAACAACGATGTATTGCTCATCATTTAAAGACTCTACATTTTCCATTAAAGCGTATACTTCTTCGACTTTATTCAATTTTGATTTTATAAAAACCAAATCAGGTAGCAACAGATTCATTTCCAAACCAAACTGTTCTGCTTTATCTAGCTCCTTTTCGGCGTTTACATAACTGCCTTGCTCGGAGTAAGCTTTAGCTAAATAATACCGCGCTTCAGCATCTTTTGGTGTTTGTCGAACCGCATTTTTTAATTCAACTATTGCTGCACCATACTCAAGTTTCTGAAGGTAAACTTTCGAGGCTAAAATATACTCTTGTGTTGTTTTTTGTTCTGAACAAGCAGAGAGTCCTATAGCTATGCATACTATCGCTGCTAGCTTGATACACTTCATCGTGGAGTCGTTCATGTTAATTCCTTTTTATTCCATATCGAGTAAGGTCTTCATTTTTTATTTTTGAGCATCACTTTGAGGTTGCGTTTTTTAATACCAATAAATTAATCAGATTGGAATAACAGCTTTCTGGCTTCATTTATTGGTTCATTAGTAATGAGCACTTCTATGTAATTTTACGTTAAATCTACACGGTTACCTTCTGATAGTTTATACGCTTTGACTTATTTTTCCATGTATAGCAAAGCTAAATTATTATTGACTGAAACGCTTTACTGTTGTGTTTGTAATAACATTTGATAATTTGTTAATGCTTTGTCGGCTTCAATTTGAAGATATAAACTAGCCCAAATCGCTCCAGCACGATTATCTTCCTTGTTGATTAATAAATGATTTTCTAGTGTTGATGTTGCAACGGTTAATCGATTATTTCCTTGCTACACAGATGAAAGGTAAACCGCGTTACGACCACTTAGAAAGGCGTTATAAAAAGAAATGAGTTTTTCAATATTTTAACGAGTTCAATAACGGCAAAAATATTAAGTGTTATGTAATACCAATTCCAATAAGTTTCTTCTCACTCAGCGAGAGTTAAAAGTCTTAGAGGCAAGGCATTGGTTGTAGAGAATGGTCACTCCCTTCTCAAAATCAATAACGCAGCGTTTAAGTCTTTTAAACTCGCCCTTTGGGAGCTTTCCAGCAATTCGATAACCGCACAGAATTTCTTTCATATAGAGAGACTATATGCAAAAAAATCCTATTTGTTCTCAAACTGCTGGTAAGCTCTGAGTGGGAACAAACTTAATGGACTTGGTATAATATGCCGTACAGATAAAATGCGGGTAATAGGGGCGTGATTGTAAGTGGTTATTTCTTGAATCGTAAGCGCTAAAATCATGACTGATAAGAATCAAACTAGTAGTTTTACTCTCTCCTAATTGTAAAGCGAGGGCCTTAGCAGTATCACTATTTGCGCCTATGTTCAGTATTTGTTGAGTTATCATAACAAATCCCTGAAATACATTGAGTGTTTGGTAAGCCCAGTATTTTGGCCAGCAGTGCAGATATTTGATGACGGTAAGTAGCAGTGTTAACTAATAAAATCAATGATGAGAGATTTAATATATTGCGTGCGACTATTTTCAAAGGAGAGACTGTTTTGGCAAAGGTATAAGGTTTCATTAACCGTATGTTTTAAAAAATGTACTGCAATGTCGTCTTGCTTATGAAAAGCATTCACAGCATGTAGAGGTAGCACAGTAAAACCTAAACCGCGACTAACGGGTTCTAAAATTAAGCTGATTTGATTTGAAAATCCAGTACGTTCAAACTGATTGATATGTTCAAACTCATGATAATTTTCACTTAATAATTGTTGCGTATGATGCTCAGCATCAGGATGGCCGATAAAACCAAGAGCAATTAATGTTTGCCAGTTAATCACTTGAGTTTGCTTTGATGTAACTAATACTAAGGGCTCTACCGCTATTGGCGTGCTCATTAAGGTTGAGCTTTTTGTCTGCTCGGTAAGTAAACCTATATCCACCTTTCTATCGATTAAGTCTTGTTCTATGCTTGAATTTGGCGCAAACATATAATCAATAACTAATGTTGGATGGGATTGTTGTATGTCCAATAGCTGGGGATATAACTTTAAACCGACACTGCCAGGCGTGGTTATTTTAACTGTGCCTATTAAGGGATCATCATGTTTAATCGATGCTTCTATTTCTTCTGAGCTTCTTAATAAGATTTGACCTTGCTGGTAAAGCTTATCACCGGCATCGGTAAGTGAAAAAGATTTCCCTTCGCGTACAAGTAGGAAGGTATCTAGGTGCTGCTCCAGTTTCTTTATATGTTGGCTGACTCCTGATTGAGTCATAAATAACTTTTCAGCAGTTTGTGTAAAGTGGCCAATATCAACGAGGGAGCAAAATGTTTTTAACCAAACAAGATTAATCATTACAAAACGTACTCATAATTATGATTTATGATAATTGTACGTAATTTATCGTCCGTCGTAAACTACACCTATCTGAGTAACTGAGGAAAATAAAATGAGTAAAGCATATCCTAGAACATTCTCCCACATTGGGATCTCTGTACCTTCAGTAGAAAAAGCCGTTAAATTTTATACTGAAGTGCTGGGTTGGTATTTGATTATGGAGCCTACTGAAATAGAGGAAGACGATAGCCCTATTGGTGAAATGTGTACCGACGTATTTGGCGCTAATTGGGGCAAGTTTAAAATTGCTCATATGTCTACCGGCGATCGTATTGGTGTTGAACTGTTTGAATTTAAAAACCAAGAGAACCCAGAGAATAACTTTGAGTACTGGAAAACAGGCGTGTTTCACTTCTGTGTGCAAGATCCTAATTTAGAAGAGCTAGTTGAAAAAATTGTCGAAGCTGGTGGTAAAAAACGCATGGCAGAGCCTCGTTATTACTACCCAGGTGAAAAACCTTATCGTATGATTTACATGGAAGACCCGTTTGGAAATATTTTAGAAATATATAGCCACAGTTACGAGTTAACTTACGCAGCAGGCGCTTATTAAGCGGGATTGGTATTACATAACCTGAACTCTGGATAAGCAGCACTTGCTCAACATTCCCATTTTTGTGGTTCTCATCGTTAAAACGTCGATAAATAGCCAGCTATTCATAAACTTTTTGCCTTGATAACCTCAAAAATTGACACATTGATCGGACATTTAACTACGTTGTTCCTGCTAATTTTTCTGTGTTACAACCTAATCTATTGGTTTTAAATAAACATCAAGCACTCATTATCCAGAGTTCCGGTTACATAAATAATGCAGCGTTATAGCATTCACACGATAAAAGTGTGAATGCTTACTTACCAGGTTTAATAGTCTTTCAGTCTATTCCTAATCACAGCACAGGTTATTTTATCCCAAGCTACACTATTATAACTAGCCACCATGTCATGCTCTATCTCTGCCCAAGATGATAATAGCGCTTTATCTAGCTTAAACACTTCAATATAGTCTTTCTCTACGACAATAAATTGATTTTTATAAGGCAACAGCCATTTTGACGTCGGACTGTTAACCAAGGTGTTTCTAGCTTGAGAGTAATCGGCAAACCATTCATTAATAAAACCACCACAGCCTTTGGGGTAAAAAAAGCTACCCATGTTTATCATCATCAATTGCGATTTACTACCAGATAAAAGCTGTTGAGCTTCATGCCAATCTTTAAAACCTAGCTCCATTGAAACCAGTCCTAGGCAATGTTTTAGCTGTAACGCCTCGGGTGATGATATGGCAATTTTCTTTAAAGGTATTTGCATAGCTCTGACTAAGCTTGGATCTAACTTCAATGCTTTTAATAACTTCTTTGCTTGGGTTTTAACTTCTTGTAATGCATATTCCATTTTAGACCCCTACTTCAATTCAATTGTTGTATGAAATGAAAAAGCATTCGATGAAGATAGCTCAAAGCTTGCAGTAAAAGTGTTCATTGACAATAGGTTGTATGCATCACATATAACAAAGCACAGTATTAAGAAAGTGAGCTTACTGAATGTAGAAGTGCATTTGCTGAAAGTAGTGAGTTTATTTTTTGCTGTTGATTTAGCTGTTTTGGGGTGTTCGGGGCAAACCCGATGATTTTCTTGAAAAGTCACAATTCAATTCCTCTAAGTAAATTGGCATTCCGCAAGGCCTACTTAGTTCGTATTGAACTGATTAATCATTGATATCAGAGTGAATTCATCTTGAGCGGAAAAGGCGTCTCTGCAACCTAGTGATGATTCTAGTGGACTCATTTTTTGAAGTCAACATTAGTTTTATTTAGATTTTTGTGTCACTTTTGTATTTGTTAGTTAGTCAACTATACTTGGCAAACCCAATATAAATACGGAAATTAGTCTAATGAATTGGTCACTTTTACGATTACTCTTAGCGCTTTCATCCATGGTATCGGCTCTAGTTTTTGCCAATAACACATCCATTACTAATCTTGTTTATTCAGAGAAAGGATTAGCAGGTAAACAGATCATGACAAAGGTCTCAGATACTCAATACCATGGTAGCTTGGACTTGCGTTGGAACAATCGTGTTTTCAAAGTTGATGAAAAAATAAAGCTTAATGAAAAGGGGCAAGTTTTAAGCTTTGAGTCTACCGGCCTGTCGCCATTTGGTGCTGCTATTGCAGAGTCGTTTAAATGGCAAGATGGCATTGCTAGTTGGGAAAGTAACAAAGAAGACGGCAGAGTCAAATCTACAGGTGAACGATTTTATCTACCGGTAAATAGTGCCGTTGTTGCTGAAAACTTAATGGTGCAAGCCATGTTAAAGAATATAGGGAACTCTATAGAGCTATTACCGTCAGGGACTGCAAGGTTAACAGAATTAAAAACTGTTAAGTTATCAGCAGAGAGTGGCTCAGAGCAAGTTACCTTATACGCTATCAGTGGTTTAGGTTTTACCCCTGACTTTAGCTGGTATGACAGCCAAGGAAATTTTTTTGCTAAAGATCACTCGGGTTTTATGAAAGTAATTCGTGAAGGTTTTACATTAGATGATTTTGACAAACTAAAAGTAATTCAAAACTCAGCTGAACAAGAATATCTCGAAGGTGTTTCTAGTAAATTAAGTCACTCTTATACAACCTTGTTGATTAAAAACGCCCAAGTAGTCGATGTAATTAATTCTGTGGTTCTTAAAAATACAGATGTATTATTTAAAAATGGCAAGGTGTCTCATGTTGCTAAAAATATTAATGTGCCCGAAAACACACCAACTATTGATGGTTCGGGAAAGACTTTGATACCTGGGTTGTGGGATATGCACGGTCACTTAAGTAAAGGTGATGGTTTGCTTAATATAGCTGCGGGAGTAACAAATGTTCGAGATGTTGGTAACAGCCATGACAATATAATGACGATAGAGCGGTTATTTAATACTAACCAGGTAATTGGTAATCGTGTTTTTAGAGCAGGTTTTTTTGACCAAATGAGTGAGTTTTCTGCTGGTTTGTCGGTGAAGTCATTAGCCGAAGCCCATGAGAAGATAGATTGGTTTGCTGATAATGGTTACATACAAATCAAACTCTATAGCTCTATCGATCCTACGTGGGTTGAGTCCATTGCAAAACATGCACATAGTCGAGGTTTGCGTTTAAGTGGTCATATACCTGCATTCATGACAGCAGAGCAAGCTGTTAAAGCAGGTTATGATGAAATACAGCATATTAATATGCTGTTTTTAAACTTTTTGGCTGGTACAGAAGTCGATACTCGTCAGCAACTCCGCTTCACCTTAATCGGTGAAAAAGCGGGAGACGTAGACATTAATAGTAAAGAGTTTAATGACTTTATTCAGTTACTCGCCGATAACCAGACAGTTATTGACCCTACGATATCAACATTTAGAAGTTTACTATTAAAAGAAAGAAAAAAAATTGATCCTGAGTTCCTTGCTGTTGCTGAGCATTTACCTCCTAATGTTTTACGCCAATTAAAAGGTGCTGAAATGAATGTGTCAGATGATTTAAAGGATAACTACCAAGCAGGAGCTGATGCTATGTCGGCTTTGGTTAAGAAGTTATACGACAAAGGGGTGCCTATTGTTCCTGGCACAGATAACATCGCTGGATTCACACTCCAACGTGAGCTTGAATTATACGCTGATGCTGGTATCCCTGAAATGGATGTTCTTAAAATTGCTAGTATAAACTCAGCCAGACTTGTTGGAGCAGCACATTATTTGGGATCTATCACCGAGGGTAAATCAGCTGACGTGCTTTTGATTGATGGTGACCCACTCACAGACATGTCAGTTTTAAGAAAAACTTCCTTGGTGATAAAAGATAACCATTTTTATAAACCGGAAGAATTGTACAAAATACTTGGAGTAAAGCCCTTTACGCCATCAAGCCATTTGCAGTAACGCACGCATCAGGACGAGTGTCAGACACGTTGAAATTACAGTATGTCTTACACTCACCGATCTGATATTGTTTTTAGTATTTAAACTAAGGTTAAAATTAAAAGTTTTCTGCTACTTCAAAGGTTAATAACTCTTTAGTTATGGGGTGTGTAAAGCTTAAACGTTGTGCATGTAAATGAAGTCTATCAGCACTATGGCCATATAAACTATCACCAATAATGGGGAGGTTAAGTCCATCTGGGTGAGCGCAATGCATGCGTAATTGATGAGTTCTGCCTGTAATAGGGTATAAAAATAACTTACTGGTATTATCTACTTCTTCAATAAGCTGCCAGTGCGTTTCAGCATACTTACCATGCTCATGGCACACCATTTGTTTTGGTCTATCATCAAAGTCTCCACGAAGAGGTAAACATATCTCACCAGATGTTTTTTCTAATTTACCCTCAATAGTTGCCACATAACGTTTGTTAATTTCTTTATTCATAAACTGTTGTTGCAAATGTTTATGGGCGCGTTCATTGAGTGCCAGCATTAATAACCCAGAAGTGGCCATATCTAATCTATGAACAATCAAACCACCGCTTGCTTGAGGGAATTGTGTCTTAATACGTGTATACACTGAGTCTTTAATCGACTTTCCAGGAACAGATAATAAACCTGCGGGCTTATTTACCACCACAACATGCTCGTCTTGAAAAACAATCTCTAGGTCTATACCTTCGGCTGGATTAATCAATAGAGGGTTTTTATCTACCTCCATACCTTCAAGCATGTGACCTAAAATAGGGAGGCACTTACCTTGGCAGGCAGGGTAGAAGTGTTTGTGTTTTCTTATTTCTGATTTAGGTTGTTTTCCCCACCAAAATTCAGCCATACAAAGCGGTGTTAACTTATGTTCAAAGGCATACTGTAACAATTTTGGTGCTGCGCAATCACCAGAACCCGCCGGCGGTTTTTGCAATAAGGTATCAGCAAAAATTTTAATCAAATCTTTTCTCTCACCTTTACTATTTAGCATTTGATATTGCTTAAAAAAATGCTTTTGCAGTGTTGATGAGAGCTTTTTCCTGAGGTTTTTTAACGACTCTATTTCATTAGTAAGTTGCTGCAAATTACTTGAGGTTAAGTTGATCTTTGTTTGATGTTGTAGCTTTAGTGCTTGCAGCGCTTTTTTATCCGTTACGCTGGCGCGAGATAGCGCAATGCTAATGTCTCTGTGTTCATCTTCAGGTAAAACAGTTGTACTTAGCCAAGTACGTTGGTCTTTACGTGCTTTTTTATTATCCCGCATTTGCTGTTGCAGAGATTGTATTTCTTCATCAGATTTAGCGGTTTCTGTCTCCAATAAAACCGTTAACCTATCAATCTCAGGATTAGCTGCGAGTAGGTTGATTTTTTTGTTAATACCATTGATTTCAACTTGTTGTTGTTTCTCAAATTCACTCTGGTTATATGCTTGATGTATTGTAGGAACAAAGTTAATTGAAGCGTCGTTGTCGATATTACTCTTATCGGTGTTGCTCTCATTCGCATTGCCGGAAAGTGCAGCCAAGTAGCCAAGTGAGCCTTGAGTATCTTTAACTATTAATACCCCATACATTCTTCCTTGTTGCTCAGACTCAACAGGATGGAACTTTTCCAATTTTTGTTGTAACTCTTCACTCGCCGCTAATGCTAAGGGATGTGCCTTATAACAAAATGGGTAGGTAAACTTACCGGGAAAGGAGTCGGGTAATGAGTAGTGTGAAATATCACTGACAAAAGAGGAAAGGTAAGTTGAAATCGAAGTATTAGACATAGACGTTATTGCTACAGCGGAGTAACCCTAAATGGTAACCTTGGATTTAGCATGGTTACTTTATTGACAATTGTGCGTATTCTAATCGCAATTAATACAATACGCACTTTTAAAATAACACTATTTTGCTCAGTTAATAATGAGCTAAAGTTAGTTCATTGTTTCGTTTGTAGTTTTAAAAACACTTTACTCAAAAAAACCAAGAAGAAAGCCTTATAGCCACCTTTGATTACATTCTATTTACTAATACCTACTTAGGTATAAATAATTTTATTAGACTATTTAGTTGGTTAAATTGTAAACTTTTTGTGTTTTAAAAATTCAGGTTGTAAAAAAACTGACAGTACATTTGTGCAATTATAATTTTCTGTCAGACTTTTATAAAAACTAGCTACCATTGGTAATGATTGTGGTACTAATTCCACTAGAAATTAAGGCAGCATTACTGGGTAATTCTTCATTACCGCTGAGTAAGTAAATAACCTGTTGCCCTTCTTGGGCAAGCTCTAACGCATGTTGGTAATTGAGCATAAGGGTTGAACTGACACTCTGAGGATATTTTTCTGCGTCGCGGCGAACATATTCAATCAATTCAATATTAACATCATCATCATAAAAAACAGCATCAGCAAACTGTAAAGCGCGGTGGGCTTTTAATGTTAAATTATCAGGGTTACCCTCAAGGGTTTGAATAAAAATAATTTCACCCTGGGGCGGGGCAATTTTTTCTTTCAAACTCACAATCAATAGTTGCTCAGCCTCTTGATGCTTACCATCGAGTAATGCTTGCCCTATTGAACCTCGTAAGGTGTTTTCCCAGAAGGTGCGACGATTACGTATACCTTTAATGCGTGCTTTTACATGATCACGAAACTTTAATGAAAAATCAGCCAAGCGTCCGTAACCTTGCGGTAATATTTTCTCAATCTGTTCTCGTAACATGCGAATGAGAATAGGCGCACTGCCTGAACTTGAAAGTGCAATAATCATAGGTGAACGATCAATAATCGCTGGCGTGATATAAGTACAAAGGGCAGGTTGGTCAACTACATTTGCAAGAATATTAAATTCAACTGCTTCATGATAAACCTGCTCATTAACGGTGGTATCATCTGTGGCAGCAATCACTAAGGTAATCTTAGTTAACAAACCCGCTTGATAGTTATGTTTTAACCAGTTTAATTTATTTTCGTTAATTAAACGCTCAACACCATCCGTAACGTTTTCCGCCATTATGGTAATGTTTGTTGTGGTCTTTAACAGTAATTCAATTTTACGGGCGGCAACATCACCACCGCCAACTACCATGGCATTAATTTTACTACCATCAAGAAAAACGGGAAAATATTTCATCTACAAGCCAACTTTTTTACTTACCTATCTTATTTCGCTCAGATTAACATAGCAGAAAAGATAAAACCTTAATCTGTATTACTTTGATAGAGAATTTGATACCTAATTTAGCACTTAGTTCAGTACTGAATTTTCCATTAACCTGCTGTTACGCTTAACTTTGATTTACTTACTGCTAAGCCATTTTCATCACCATATACATACCAACCGGGTATAAATTCAACATTGGCAAAATTAACGACAATGTTAGTGTCACCCACACCTAGCTTCTCTGTTTTTATCGGGTTACAGCCAATAGCTTTTACCGCAATCTCTAAAGTTCTGATAGTGCCTGCATCGCGAATACAGCCATTTATTACTACAGCCTGCCAATTGTTTTTAACCGCATTTTCAGCTATCATGTCGCCTAAAAGTGCACGATTCATACTGCCTTTACCATCAACAACCAGTACTTTACCGCTGCCATCAGTTGCTAATATCTCTTTTACTTTTGAATTGTCTTCAAAGCAAGAAACGGTGACAATCTCACCATAAAAAATAGTGTTCTTGCCGTAATCAGTAAAAGCTTGGTTAGCGAGGCTAAGTTGCTCCGGATATTGATCAAATAAGTCAGGGAGAAGATCTAGCATATTATTTTCCTTTTTATGATTAGAGCCACTTCATTCAATTATTACTCTGTACGTATTAAAACATTCTAAGATCACATTGTTCTTAATCTCAATAGTCAGCTATGGCTGAATCGTTGGCCTTGCTTTGATCTGTTTTTCTACGTACAAAAAATGTCAAACTTAATGAAAGTGGTATTATTTATGCCTACTCTAGCAGTAATGGATGGTAAACTAGCATCAAGCTTATTTATTGCTACTATTTGTCAACTACATCGGCTCTTTGCACTAACGACAGAGACAGCGACAACCAGTAGCAGCAAACACCAAATACCAGTAGAGAAAATCAAATGCCTTGGATACAACTAAGATTAAGCGCCAACGAAGATAACGCTGAAAAATATAGTGATTGGCTTTCAGCCTGTGGTTCACAAGCCGTTACCTTTATCGATGCTAAAGACACCCCAATATATGAACCATTACCCGGTGATGAAGTTATCTACTGGTCGAATACCGTCGTCATGGGCCTATTTGAAGCTAGCCATGATATGGACAAAGTCATTAGTTACTTGCAAAGTATTCATCCAGATAAAGAGCAAATGCGCTATAAACTAGAGCAATTAGAAGACAAAGACTGGGAACGTGAATGGATGGACAACTTCCACCCAATGAAATTTGGTGAACGCTTATGGGTTTGTCCTAGCTGGCGCGATGTTCCAGACCCTGAAGCGGTTAATGTAATGTTAGATCCAGGCCTTGCGTTTGGTACCGGAACTCACCCAACCACAGCATTATGTTTAACGTGGTTAGACGGCTTAGACCTACAAGATAAAACCGTAGTCGATTTTGGTTGTGGTTCAGGAATTTTATCACTAGCAGCGCTTAAGTTAGGCGCCAAGAAAGTTATTGGTATTGATATCGACCCACAAGCCTTACAAGCAAGTCTTGCTAATGCTGAGCGTAACAATGTTTCCGATAGACTTGAATTATACTTGCCTAAAGATCAGCCTGAATTCAAAGCTGACGTAGTAGTAGCAAATATTCTAGCTGGGCCATTACGTGAGTTAGCACCAGTTATTATCGAATATGTTGGTGATAAAGGGCTGTTAGCTTTGTCTGGTGTATTAGAAGAACAGGCACAAACACTACAAACAATTTACGGGCAATGGTGTGATATGGAGCCAGTGAGCGTACAAGAAGAATGGGTTCGCCTAAACGGACAACGCAAGTAGTTATAGATGGGAATCATTTTGTCATCACAGTAATGCAATATCATTTCTGTGATGTAATCTCTGAAGCGCTATAGATTCCGGCTTAATAGGTGGTGGAAATAGCGATGAACAGTATAGTGCCACTGCCAATATGCCTCAGCAAAGAGTAGGTGTTAATTCTCTTAGTAGTTAAGGAGCAACACTCCATGAGTTACCTAACGACTTTCCTGTTTCATCCTCTTGAGGTTCAAAAACAGTAACCCGATTTCGACCTGCATGTTTCGATTCATAAGCAGCAAAGTCAGCATCAATTAATAACTTCTCTAAATTATAGCCAGAACGTGCTACATCAGTTACGCCAAAACTGGCAGTAATACTAAAGTCATTACCTGACTCTTCAGTAATCGTATTTTCAATAGCGGCACGACAAGATTCAGCCCGCAGAACTGCTACTTCAATATTACAACTTGGTAATAAAATACAAAATTCTTCACCACCTAAACGGGAAAATATATCATTTTTACGGCCAATGGTTTCACATACTCTAATGGTTTCTTTTAATGCCCAGTCACCACAGATATGACCAAAGTTATCGTTAATTTTTTTGAAGTTATCTAAGTCAAACATAATCAGACTTAAATCTTGTTCAGCGCTTTGACAATACTTCAGGGTACTTACGGCAATTTGAGTAAAGTGTCTGCGGTTATATATACCGGTTAACTCATCATATTCAGATAATGCTTTTACGCGTTTATGAGATCTCCATAAGCGGGCACCCCAAATAATTAACATAATAATGATCAAAGTCATCACAGTTATAATCAGCTGGATATTAGCTACTTTAATATTTGATAACGCTTGCTCTGCAGCTAAAAAAGTATTTTGTTCATTCAATAATATTATTTGGTTTTCATGTTCAAACGTTTTTAATTCAGCCAATTGAAACGCAACATGCTTAGATTTTTCGTCCTCCAAATGCGCCACTTCTAACGCGTTATATTTCTCATGGTAACTCAGCGCTAGAGCGATATTTTTTTGTGATTTATTTATTTGGTAAAGTAATTTATAGCTATCAGCACTCTGCTTAATAATTGTATTGTTTTTATTAGCCCTGAGTGCCGCTAAAGCATATTTTTCAGCGCTCTTAATATTACCTATTAGATAATTGCTCTTGGCTAGAGTGTTATTCATACCCGCAATCAACATGGGAAATAGCGTTGTGTTGATTTCATCGTAATAAGGCAATATTTCAGCAAGTGCCTTCTCTGGTTGCTGCGCTTTTAAATATAACTTTGCTCGATACACACGAATTATATTGGTACTTATCTTGTTTCCAGCTTGCTGACAAATGTCTAAACCGTTATCAATACTTTTATCGCCAGGTTTTATTAGTTGTAAGTTGAGTTTTGCTTCAAGTGAGAATTGTTCGAGAAAACAGTTATGTTCTTGAGGGAGATTATCTCGCTTTACCTGCGCTATGTTTTTAAGCACTAAATCAAACTGTTGAAGTTGATTATAAAAAATAACAGCGGTTAGAATACTTAGTTGATAATGCTCTTTATCAGTAATAGATGGCAGCATTTCTTTGTTTACGGCAATATGTCTTAAACCGTCAGACCAGTCTTTTTTGGCCGCAGCAACATTAATCAAGGTATAGTTTGCTCTAAACTTCATAAGTTTATCGGCACTAGAATTTAGAACCTCAGACAAGAGTTTATCGGCTTGCTCATAATCTCCATGGTAAATGGCCAAGTAACCTTGAAGAAACTGATAATAAGAGTGTTGATCACGAGTAAATGATTTTTCTAATGGTGCCAACTCAGCTAAGATTTTTTTATATAGTACTGGGTTTTCGCGTCTATTTCTGTCGGCTATAAGTAATTTTTCAGAGATATACTCTGAACTAAACTTTAATTTCAGTACATCTGTTTGATCATTCTCATATTGAAAGGATTCAGCAATTGCTTGGGGGGAGGTTGTAATTAGTCCTACGGAAATACTAATAAAAACACACAAAAATAATGACTGCACCTTAAGGTGAAGACTGTTTTTTAATTCCTTTAAAACGCAGTTATTATTCATTTGTTTTTAATTTAAATTAAGTCGATTAAAAGTTAACTACGGTGTTATTAATTACAGTGCTTACTTCTTCACTTTTATCGTCAGGAAGTAATATTGGGTAGCATCTAATTTCAGGTAAGTTATAAGTCGCTGCTTTTAAAGCATCCATGTCTTTAGTTTGTATAGCGAATTCTTGAGCCTGAGTGAGGCTAGCATTGCTTAGCATCTCAGCGAGTGACTTTGTGTTGCTCATCTCGGCATTACTCGCCATTTGCATTAATACTTCAATTACTTTACTCATAGTACTTACTCCATTTTTAATGATAAATTTATTTACCGTAACTCTATTTATTACTTATAACACCAAGGTTAAAGCAGGACGGTTTTTATTACGCTCTTCTTGCTTGTCAATTTTTGCGAGCTTAGCTAACAATTCTTCATTGGCTTGCATTGCACTACATGGCGGGATCACCAAAGTGGTTTGCATCAGCAAATCAGCATCAACAAGTTCAGTTAACAGTATTTTGTCTTCACGCATCGGCTCAATGGCAATGCCTTTTGCTTGATATAATATAACTTCGTGATCACGGGGATAATGTTCCAGCAGTAAATCAACTAATACTTGGCGATAAGCTTTTCCTGTAGAGAACTTTCCTAAAGATTTATCACCAGCAAGCGCGACTTGCCATAATATTAAATGGGCAGAAGTATCAATATTACGCTTATAAAACATAAACTGGCTAGTTTCATAATGCATGCAGCCAGTTTTTCCAGGATCTATACCTAAATCTGCATAGAGACAATCTTCTGCAGATATGCCGGGCTCCATCGAAGCGGGGAAGTCGTCTAATTTGGCTTTTTTAATTGCTCGGTGAGCAACACAGGCAAATACACCAGGGTGGCCGTAAAAAGCAGCAACCACTTTTTTACCATTACGCACTTCGTTTAAAATAGCGTCAACCATTTCGTTATAGGTAATGTTGCGATTTTTACCTTCTTGGTAGAAACCCTGCAAACAGCGAACATCAGTATTCATTCCTTCAAGCCATTTTTGGGCAAAACCATTGGCCATCAGTGAAAATACAATATCAGCTTGTTCGATATGACTCTGAGAAATAGGGCTAATGTGAGCGCCTAACGTCATGCCAGTACCAACACACACTAAACTGCCTGACATGATAAATTCCTTTTTATTTTTTATTGATAATTTAACGATAACTACTGTGCGTTGCTTACTAAAAAGGCAAGAGGTAAAGTTGTTATTATTTTGTAACCAAATTAGCAGAAGCAAGCACAAGGGGCAACGAGTATATTAGTTTATAATCGTATTTATAGAGTTAATCGCTAATCATTAACAGTAGGTTCTTTTATCTCGATTTCTTCGGGGAAAAGTTGAGTAATTATCACACCACTCCACTGGTGTTGCTCAAAATATTGGTAACCATTGTCGGTAGTGTTATCTTGCAAGCAGGGTTCGAATATATAACCAATTTTTTTCAATATACGTTGGGTAGCTCTATTTTTGTTAGCATAAAATGCATTAATTCTACCAATATTGAGCTGTTTAAATCCGTATTCCATGATGGCAGATACTGCTTCTTCAGGTAATAATTTCCCATTAGCTCTAGTGGCTAACATAATACCAATTTCTACTTGCTCAATAGGGGAGGAGCTTGGTTTGGTCGTTTGTCTCGTGGCTAACCAAGATAATGCTTGAGTACCAATAATGTCATTTGCTGCTTTATCGACAATTGCCCAAGTACGTACGGTATCTTGTTCTAGGTTATTGGCTTTTAATGCACGATGAAATGCCGCACTGGCTTGTTCTTGGGTTAGCGGCTCGCCAACAATGCGCATCATTTTTTTGTCAGTGTATTGATAACAATAAAAGTGTTCATCTTCCGAGATTAACGGCCTGATTAATAACCGTTCAGTAGTAAAGGCGTGCATAAAAACTCTTCAATTGAATATATACCCGTTACCATTGAATATGCATTTTCCAGAGTGCTTGATATGTTTCAACTCAAGGCGTTGTGATGAAATAATGGTAATGGGTATACATGTTATGGGGAATACATTAGAAAAAAAGGTTAGTTATAGTTCCATGAGTCATCTAATTTATTTGCTTTAGCTGTGTAAGGTACTTCGAACAGAGTGACTCTGTTACGGCCTGCATTTTTTGATGCGTAAGCGGCCATATCCGCATCCGCTAATAGCTTGTCTAAAGTAAATCCAGAACGTTTGATATCAGTTACGCCAAAGCTAGCAGTGATTGAAAAATCATTCCCAGATTCTTCGGTAATTATTTCTTCAATTGCCGCACGACAAGCTTCGGCGCGCAGCATTGCCACATCAATAGTACAACATGTTAATACCAAACAAAATTCTTCACCACCTAAGCGGGCAAAAATATCATTTTTACGGCCAATACGTTGACAAACTTTTATGGTCTCTTTTAATGCCCAGTCACCGCAGGCATGACCAAAAGAGTCGTTAACTTTTTTGAAGTGATCTAAATCGAACATAATCACAGACAAGTCTTGTTGAGCATTTTTACAATATTTTAAGGCGCTATTGGTCACATGGGTAAAATGACCTCGATTATAAATTCCGGTTAACGGATCATATTCGGCCAATTCTCTTACACGTTTATGTGCTTTTAACAAACGAGCTCCCCATAATACTAATAAAGCGAGCGTCACCATTAAGATAGAAATCATTAACTGAATATTGACAACTTTGGCCTTACTTAATGCTTGGTCACTGAGTAATAAAGAATTTTTTTCATTGAGTAATTTAATCTTGCTTTCTTGTTCAATATTCTGGTGCTCTGCCAGTTGGAATGCGAAGTGCTTGGCTTTTTCGCCCTTTAGGTGCTCTTTACCTAATTCGCTATAAACTTCAAAATAACTTAGTGCGAGCTCTAAATTATTTTGATGTTTATATATTTTATAAAGCAGGTGGTTAGCTAATATTTTTGCTTTTCGGGAGCTTAATTGATTTTTACTTTCTAGTGTTTTTAGGGCAAAGTATTGTGCTTTAGCTAATTCGTTGGTTTGCCAATATGCATTTGCTAATAAAGAGTAATATTCAGCTGTTATCCTAGAGAAATTGATATTAACGGTTGACTGTAGAGTTGCATTTAACAATTCGATCGCTTTTATAAATTGCTCGTTGTAAATATATGTTCTAACAATATGAGAATTAATAAAACTCACCATAAGAATTTCATTATTTTTACGACAAACTTCAATAGCTTGTTCAATGATGGGGTCGTTAGTCGATAATTGATGTGACTTTGATAAAGCTTCAACGATAAAGCCTTTTGCAAGACATTGATTTCTATTTTGGCCCGCTCTAGCCTCTATCTTCTTTGCATAAGAAAGAGCTAGTTGATATTGCCCAAGTTGATTATAAAACATGCTAGCCGCCACTAGGGCCAATTGATGAAAGTCTTCATTTTTTACTGAGGGTAGGTCTTTTAGGAGGCTTGATAAATTGGTTAACCCTTCCGTCCAATTCTGCCTATTAGCAAATATATTCATTAGACTGATTTTGGCTCTGAACTTTAACGTTTCATTAGCATCTGAAATGATAATTTCTTTGGCTAAATAGATAGCTTCATCAAGCTTTCCTTGAAACATTAATGAATAGGTATTGAGGTACTTAAGGTGTTGATATTGGGCGGTTGATAACTTGCTTTTTTCTTGGTTTAGTCCTTTAATTATGACAGAAAATTCTTGCGGCTTACTACTTCTAATACTATCTGCTAGAGACAACTTTGCATCAAAATCAGCACTTGCATTAGCCGTTGTAAAAAAGCTGATAATGATGAAAAACGTTAAAATGTTCTTATTCACTTATGTAAGCTTAGAAGCCAATAGCTAAATTATTACTTTCATCTGCTGATTCTTGCTCATCGTTAGTTTCATCATCATCTTCAGCAGGAATTATGAAACATTTTATATCTGGGCAGATATCTAATTCTTGCTTGAGTGAAGCGATATCATTATTGATGATGCTTTCAATTTGATTTGTATTTATCTTTAAAGATGTTAGTAATAGTGTAATTGCTAGCTCATTATCTAGACTAGAATCCTGACCCATTTTCTCTAACGCTTTAATCACTTTGCTCATAGCTATGCTCACTGTTTGTTGTTGTTGTTGTTGTTGTTGTTGTTGAAATCAATTAATAATTAGCTACTGCTTTGTTATCTATATTGTTAGTTCATCATCTACTCTAGCTAATGTACTTTAATTTCTTGATGATTAAATCACATTTTAATGTGATTTTAAATTATGTTGTAAAAATAAGCTTAGTATAGAGCGATTTTTTGCCCGCATTTCTTGTATATATAGCAATGCTTGTCACAACACAACACAGACTACCTGACATTGATATTTCCTTTATCATTTTGGAGTGAGTGATTATCTTTATGTAGATAAAGTCTTCGCTTTCCCCTCTAAGTAATAAATTGATTATTAAAGCAATGGAATTTACTTTATTTTTCTGATATTTGGGTATTGGTCTTTTTAGCGATTACTTAGATATTATATTTTTACGTAATTGAGGGCTATTAAAGTATTGGTAGCTATTCTGAGAGTTGCAGTTTTGTGCACTAAGGTCATAAATAAAATGTAGACTATTGAAAAGTCTTTCTGAAGCTAAGTTTTTCTTAGCATAAAAAGCATTGATCCTATCAAGGGAATGGTAGACAAAGCCATATGCCATTAAAGCCTTTATCGCTTCTTTGCCGAAACCTTGACCTTGTGCTTTGGTCGTTAACATAATACCAATTTCTGCTTGTACAAGCTTTTGACTACAGGGTTTTAGTATTTGAGTAGTATTTTGCCAAGATAATGCTTGAATACCAATTATATTATTTGTAGATTTCTTAACTATTGCTAGGGTAACAACTGATTTTTTAGGGCTGGACAATGCTTTTAATGCCCGCTTGAACCATTGACGGGCCTGCTTTTTTGTTATGGTTTTACCAATGTTTTCCATTACTTTTGAGTCAGCATATAGCTGGCAGTAAAATACTTCATCTTCTGCTCTTAACGGTCTTATCATTAATCGTTCAGTGGTAAAACTATACATTTATTTCTCTTATTCGTTTTATATCTATATTTAATATTGTAGTTATGTCATTCATGTAGTTACTTAATAGAACGTGTCATTGATATAGTTATTAGATAATGCAGGAGTAATTATCTAATAATTATGCAGTTTTAAACTAGCCTTAATACCTTTTTTACTCTTTTTGTTGTGCAAACTTCACTACGCCGGTTTTATCTTTAGATCGGTCAAACACCACGTAATAGTTATTTAACAGTGGTAAGCCAATAATGCTTTGATTTGGCCATTGCGGTAATTGGCTTAGTAAACGAAAACACGCTTTGTCATAATTAGGCGTATTAATTTGCCAATAAGTTTCTGGCGTACAAGCAAGTTGTACAATTTTTTCTTCGGTATTAGCGGTTGCTGGCTCGCTGACAAAATTGAAATATACTGTTGGCCATTGCTCTAGTTTCAGCTCATTTATATCTATACCGACAAGTTGTGCGCTCATTTCTTTAAAAGGCGCTAAACATTGGGCAAAGTTAGCGTTATAAGCAATAAGGTCATTAATCACTTGTTGGTATATTTCAGCCGTAAGTACGATACCACCGGCACCGGTATCAATAATGGCATTAGTGAAATAACTTTTTAGATGTTTCTGGTTAAGCGGCTCAGCTATTACTGGCTGGCTTGTTCCAACCTGAACGGATTTAAGGTCCACATTGTAATAAACATCATGCTCAACCTTGATACTTTGAAATTCACCTTGGTATAAGTCGGTTTGTTCTTCACCTCCCCCTAATATTAATAAACCTTTGTTCAAGGGATCTTTGGCTAACTCGTCTGAGGGTATTTTGTTAATCTTATTTGAGTGGCTCTTATTAACATGTATTGCAGAACGTTTACTGTAGAAAGCAAATTTATTAGCACTCAGCTGCTGTTCTTCCAATAAGGTGAAGTAGGGCGTTACATCATGTTCTGGGTATTTCCACATCAGTTTTTTAAAACTAACCAAGTCTTCACTTACTTCATGACTAAAAGGCCACGGGTAACTCAGCGCAGGGGTAATCTTATGTTCAGTAAAATAATCGCTAAAATCAAAACTTTTATTTAGGTGATGGTAAGCCAAACCTAAAATCCCATCGGCATCGCCGAATGTTTTACTTTGTTTGTCAGAATGCACCAGTGCAACGGGCGCATTACTTAAATTCATGCTTGGGCTTTTCGCAATGCTTTGCGGATGATCAGATTTATGACAATGCTCATGAATATTAATACTGGTGAATATAACCGGGCCATTCCAACCGCCAACACCGTAATTAACTTCTTGAACTGCGGTACTCGGTGTTAATTTTTTATCCAGGTTAGCTTGGTAAGTCGTACTTTTTACTACAAGCGTACTACTACCCGTATCGAGCAGCAGGTTAACGGGGGATTTTTCACTACCAAGGTGCAAAGTTACGCTGTAATCACCTTGTCCAAATACATTAGTAATGGGAATTCTTAAAAGTGTTGTCATTATATTTATAATTATTATTAGTTTAGGTAAGAGTCAGTAATTTTACTTTGCCACAGTTGCAGGCGTTGTTCGAGCTAAGTTTTCGACATATTTGGCTTTATCTTTTTTATCAACTTTGTCAACAAAATTATTCGAAAATCGTACGATTAACGCTCACTTTAATGTTTTAATAAATGTCAATATCAAAAAGGTGAAAAAAATCAAATATTGTTCAAATTCTATGCTTTTCAATTGAAATAAAAACGAGTAAACTTAGCGCCCTTTTGAAAGGTAGCTCAAAAAAACAGCAGTATGAAAATAGGTACTTATCAACTTAATTCGCAGGTAATGCTTGCCCCTATGGCAGGGATCACCGATCAACCTTTTAGACAATTATGTTGTCAATTGGGCGCGGGTTTAGCAGTGTCCGAAATGCTTTCGTCAAATCCGAAAGTATGGAACACCGAAAAGTCTAAATTGAGAATGCTGCATGGTGATGCTGCGGGTATCCGCAGTGTACAAATTGCCGGAAGTTGTCCTGATGAGTTAGCGTTTGCTGCCAAAGTAAATGCTGATAACGGCGCACAGATTATTGATATCAATATGGGCTGCCCGGCAAAAAAGGTAAATAAGAAATTAGCGGGTTCTGCTTTGTTAAGAGAACCAGCACAGGTTGAGCGTATTGTTCAGTCAGTGGTGAACGCGGTAGATATACCGGTCACGCTAAAAATTCGCACAGGATGGTGTGAAGATACCCGTAATGGTATTGAAATAGCAAAAATTGCTGAAAACAGTGGTATAGCATCACTCGCAGTGCATGGCCGTACACGTAATGACTTTTATAAAGGCAATGCGGAATACGACACTATTAAAGCAATTAAATTGGCTATTTCAATTCCGGTAGTGGCAAATGGTGATATTACGTCACCTGAAAAAGCACTACAGGTTTTAGACCATACGGGCGCGGATGCCATAATGGTTGGTCGTGGTGCACAGGGTCGTCCGTGGATTTTTCGAGAAATTAATTATTTCTTGGCCACGGGTAATAAGATGTCTGCACCCGAATTGAGCGAAGTTCGTTCAATTGTATTGGCACACGTTATGGAGTTACATCAGTTTTACGGCGATTTCAAAGGTGTGATGATCGCCAGAAAACATGTTTCTTGGTATGTACAAAACCTAGTTGAGACCCTAGACGGTTTTAGCACAGCGTTTACTATTGACCAAGGCAAAGCGTTTAGGGCTATTTTTAATAGTTTAACGTCTACCGATGAACAATTGGTGACGTTAGACAAATTTTTTGATGACTTTACTACTGGCTCTTATTAGGGCGAGTTCAAGTTGTTGTAGTTTTATTTTATTTTTATTAACAAAAGAAAGAGTTATATCATATGTTCGAACAAAATGTTTCTTCTCCATTTATCACTGGCGATATTCAAACACAAACAAAAACTTCTCCATTACGTAGCCAAGCTAAAATCGCAATCAGCAACTACTTATCACAATTGAATGGTAACGATGTTGATGATATGTATGACCTTGTATTGAGCGAAATTGAAGCGCCAATGTTAGAAGAAGTTATGATGTACACTCGCGGTAACCAAACACGCGCTGCCAACTTACTAGGCATCAACCGCGGTACGTTACGCAAGAAACTTAAAAAATACGGTATGAACTAATATCGAATTTTAATGAAAAGCACCCTCGGGTGCTTTTTATGTTTTAAAACATTGAAAATCACTTTAAATAATCATGTAGCCATGCAAGTTAACGGCACATCGGCGGCAAGTTAGCAGTAAGTTACAACAAAGAAGGTAAATAAACAGATGGATACTCCACGTCCAATTAAACGTGCACTGTTAAGTGTTTCTGATAAAGCAGGTATTGTTGAGTTTGCTCAACGTCTAAGTGAGAAAGGTGTTGATCTTCTTTCTACTGGCGGTACAGCAAAATTATTAGCCGAAAACGGCATCAAAGTAACTGAAGTTTCAGATTACACTGGTCACCCAGAAATCATGGATGGTCGTGTTAAAACGTTACACCCTAAAGTACATGGCGGCATTTTAGCGCGTCGTGGTATTGATGAAGTCGTAATGGACGAAAACGGTATCAGCGCAATTGATATGGTAGTGGTTAACTTGTACCCGTTTGCTAATGCAGTTAGTGATGAAAACTGTTCATTAGAAAATGCCATCGAAAACATTGATATCGGTGGACCAACAATGGTTCGCGCAGCAGCTAAAAATCATAAAGACGTGACTATTGTTGTAAATGCTAGCGATTATGAGCGAGTATTAACTGAATTAGATAACAACAATGATTCTTTAACGTATAAAACACGTTTTGATTTAGCGATTGCAGCTTACGAGCATACAGCTAGCTACGACGGAATGATTGCTAACTACTTTGGTAAAATGTTACCAGCGTACGGCGAAACTGAATCTAAAGCTTCTTTAGAAAACAAAGTTAAGTTCCCACGCACTTTTAATAGCCAGTTTATTAAAACTCAAGATTTACGTTACGGTGAAAACTCTCATCAAGATGCTGCTTTTTACAAAGAAGAAAATCCTGAAGAAGCGTCAGTTTCTACTGCGACCCAATTACAAGGCAAAGCCTTATCTTATAACAACATTGCTGATACTGATGCGGCATTAGAATGTGTTAAAGAATTTGACGAACCGGCTTGTGTTATCGTTAAACATGCTAACCCATGTGGTGTTGCTATTGGTGATGATATTTTAGCGGCTTATGAAGGCGCTTATAAAACTGATCCTACTTCTGCTTTTGGTGGCATTATCGCGTTTAACCGTGAGTTAGACGCAGATACGGCTGAAGCAATTGTTTCTCGTCAATTTGTTGAAGTTATTATTGCACCAAGCGTTTCAGATGCTGCTGCACAAATTGTTGCTGCTAAACCTAACCTACGTTTATTAGAATGTGGCCAGTGGGATAATAAAACCACAGGTTTTGATTTTAAACGCGTTAACGGTGGTTTATTAGTACAAGACACAGATCAAGGTCGCGTAACAAGTGATGACTTAACTGTTGTAACTAAACGTCAACCTACTGATGAAGAGATGCGTGATTTACAATTCTGTTGGAAAGTAGCAAAATTTGTTAAATCTAACGCAATTGTTTACGTTAAAAACAGCTCTACTATCGGTGTTGGTGCAGGCCAAATGAGCCGCGTATACTCAGCGAAAGTTGCGGGTATTAAAGCAGCTGATGAAAACTTAGAAGTGAAAGGGTCTGTTATGGCCTCTGATGCATTCTTCCCATTCCGTGATGGTTTAGATGCTGCAGCTGAAGCAGGAATTACTGCTGTAATTCAGCCAGGTGGCTCTATGCGTGATGACGAAGTTATTGCAGCAGCAGACGAACATAACATCGCGATGGTGTTTACAGGTATGCGTCACTTCCGCCATTAAGATTGATTCTTGTCGCTGTTAGGCACAATTTAGTTGTCGAATGTACTCACTGACTAACGTCAGCTCCGTGCTTTTTCCTATAAATTGAGATTAACAGCTTAAAGAATCTTTCTTAAAGTGAGATAGAAGTACAGAAAAGCAGTGTTGATTTATTTACTTACAATGAAAATTAGTATGGAAATACAATCAACACTGCTTGTTTGTTTTAAATCTGTTATAAATATTGCCGTTAATTAATACATTAATCGCTATATAATATATACCGACTTAAATACTAATAATTTCATACCAGTTTCATTAATTAGGTGATCTATTTTATACGTAGGAAAAATAGCCAAATACAAGGCATTTGTTTTAATAACTAGTTGTTCAGGACAATAAGCTTCAGCATTGTCTAATAAGCTGCATCTATGCAGCGTTAATTATTAAATAAATAACGAAGTAATAGGTTATTTTAACAAGTAGAAATGAACACATAGTTAGTGAGATGGGTATCACAAGGAAAATAGTTATGACAATTAAATCAAACTCGCTTAAATCAATTGCTATTGCAATAACCCTAAGCTGTAGCGCATTAAGTTTATCTGCTATGGCGCATGACACTCATGCACTCGAAAATACTGCTTCAGTAAAAGCACTTGAAAATGCTGTTTCAGGCGATCACCGTACCGCTAAAAACAAAGCGCGTGATCAATACCGTCATCCTATTGAAACGTTAGACTTTTTTGGTTTTACACCCAATATGACTGTAGTTGAAATTACGCCCGGTGGTGGTTGGTATACTGAAATACTTGCTCCAGCCTTAAAAGGTACCGGTAAGCTATATGGTGCCCATTACCCTGATACGGGTGAAGATAACTATTACAGTAATTCTCGCAAAAAATTAGTGAAGAAACTTGCTTCCGATGCTGTGTTCAGTGAAGTTGTTTTAACAGACTTCACACCACGTCAAGAAAGTGAATTAGCACCACAAGGTACAGCTGACCTAATTTTAACGTTTAGAAATCTTCATAACTGGAAAGATGCTGGCGTAGAGCAAGTGTTCAAAGATGCTTTTAATGCACTTAAGCCCGGTGGCGTTTTAGGTATTGTTGAGCACAGATTACCAGTAGGTGTTAGCCCTGAAAAAGCAAAAGGCTACGTATCTGAAGTACACACTATTAAACAAGCCAAAGCGGCTGGTTTTAGGTTTGCTGGCTCGAGTGAAGTTAATGCTAATACAAAAGATTTAGCTATTCACCCAAAAGGTGTTTGGACTTTACCACCAGTATTGCGCTTAGGTGAAACGGACAGAGCAAAATATTTAGCGATAGGCGAAAGCGATCGCATGACATTAAAATTTGTTAAACCAGCCAAGTAGTTGCTGATTTAGCGTAAAAGAAAATTTATAGGAAAAACATATGAAAATCTTAGTTATTGGCGGCGGTGGTCGTGAACATGCATTAGCGTGGAAAGCGGCTCAATCAAGTCAGGTTACTAAAGTGTTTGTTGCCCCAGGTAATGCGGGTACAGCTACTGAAGCAAAATTAGAGAATGTTGCTATTGATGTTAGTGACAATGCTGCCTTAGTTGCTTTTGCTCAAAGTGAAGACGTTGCCTTAACTATAGTTGGTCCAGAACAACCACTTGTTGATGGGGTTGTTGATGCTTTTCAAGCGCAAGGTTTAGCTATTTTTGGCCCAAGTGCTAAAGCGGCTCAGCTTGAAGGTTCAAAGTCATTTACTAAAGACTTCCTAGCTCGTAATAAAATTCCTTCAGGTAGTTACGCAAAATTCACTGAAGTTGAACCAGCATTGGCTTATGTTCGTGAACAAGGCGCACCAATCGTTGTTAAAGCCGACGGCTTAGCTGCTGGTAAAGGCGTTATCGTTGCACTGACATTAACTGAAGCTGAAGATGCGATTACAGATATGCTCGCAGGTAATGCCTTTGGTGATGCTGGTCATCGTGTAGTGATTGAAGAGTTTCTTGAAGGTGAAGAAGCAAGTTTCATCGTAATGGTTGACGGTAAAAATGTTTTACCAATGGCAACAAGCCAAGATCATAAACGTGCGTTAAATGGTGACTTAGGTCCTAACACGGGTGGCATGGGCGCATATTCTCCAGCACCAGTAGTAACACCTGAAATTCATGATCGTATTATGGCCGAAGTTATTATGCCAACGGTTGAAGGTATGGCTAACGAAGATGCACCTTACAGTGGTTTTTTATATGCTGGTCTAATGATTGCTGAAGACGGTACACCAAACGTTATTGAATATAACTGTCGTTTTGGTGATCCTGAAACACAACCTATCATGATGCGCTTACAATCAGACTTAGTTGAATTATGTTTAGCCGCTACACGTGGTGAGTTAGACAAAGTAACGATTGAGTTTGATAGTCGTGCTGCTGTGGGTGTTGTACTTGCAGCACAGAGTTACCCAGCGGATTACCCTAAAGGTGATGTTATTTCAGGTCTAGATACAAACAACAATGTATTAGCCAAGACCTTCCATGCAGGTACTAAGTTAAACGAGCAAGGTGAAGTAGTGACTAATGGTGGTCGTGTATTATGTGCGACAGCATTAGGTAATACCGTCACAGAGGCGCAACAGACAGCTTATGAGTTGCTACATCAAATTTCGTGGCAAGGTGTAGAGTTTAGAACTGATATTGCTTATCGCGCGATAGAACGTGAACAAGAAAACAGCTAACTAATTTGATCGATAGGTAAGAGCTTAGATCACCTTTGAGATCGAGCTTGTTTATACCTGATGATCATTTTGATAACTTTAAAAAACCGACCTTAGTGTCGGTTTTTTTTATTACTACATAAAAGTAATGTTATTAACTGGCTATATAGTGACATCTGAGGGTGTCGAGGACTAGTTTAAGGGTAATCTAATAAATGAGGATTTTGCTATAAATCGATGGATGATCCTTTATGATCGTGCCATATAGCCCAATAAGAAAGCTATGTGTTCAATAACTGACCGAACAAACACAAAGATGAAAATAACCCTTGATCAAAAGTGAAAAGTCTCTAAAATGCGCCACCAGTTCCAAGGGGTTACCCAAAGAACTGTTTTGATACGTTATCTACTCGCTTTAGCGAGAAATAACGTAAGTTAACTTGAAGTTTTAAATGTTTTTCAAAATAATTTAAAATAAATGTTGACATCAAAACTCGGAAGCGTATTATACGCCTCCTGCTTCGGGGCAACAGCAACGAGCAACGCAAATTAAGTTCAACTTAGTTTGCTTCAGATAAAGAGCGAATGCGACTCTTATCTACTTCTAAACATAGTTTATGAAGTTCATCTTTAACAATTAGTTATCATGCAATTTGTGTGAGCACTCACATTATGTTGTTTTACATAGTTCTCTATCTTTTACTAGGTAGGAACAAAAAAACGCTTAATGAATGCTGTTCATGCAAATAAATATAGTTATTTATCTTTAGTTAGATAGGTAGCGACTATGTAATGCGATATCAACTTCGGTTGGTATCACGACAGAATTCATTGAGCAGTAACACATCGCTTGCGATGAGGTTACACAAACGATTTTTAATTGAAGAGTTTGATCATGGCTCAGATTGAACGCTGGCGGCAGGCTTAACACATGCAAGTCGAGCGGTAACAGAGATAGCTTGCTATCTGCTGACGAGCGGCGGACGGGTGAGTAATGCTTGGGAATATGCCTTATGGTGGGGGACAACAGTTGGAAACGACTGCTAATACCGCATAACGTCTACGGACCAAAGGGGGGGATCTTCGGACCTCTCGCCATTTGATTAGCCCAAGTGAGATTAGCTAGTTGGTGAGGTAATGGCTCACCAAGGCGACGATCTCTAGCTGGTTTGAGAGGATGATCAGCCACACTGGGACTGAGACACGGCCCAGACTCCTACGGGAGGCAGCAGTGGGGAATATTGCACAATGGGCGAAAGCCTGATGCAGCCATGCCGCGTGTGTGAAGAAGGCCTTCGGGTTGTAAAGCACTTTCAGTTGTGAGGAAAGGAGTGTAGTTAATAGCTGCATTCTGTGACGTTAACAACAGAAGAAGCACCGGCTAACTTCGTGCCAGCAGCCGCGGTAATACGAGGGGTGCAAGCGTTAATCGGAATTACTGGGCGTAAAGCGTTCGTAGGCGGTCTATTAAGCAAGATGTGAAAGCCCAGGGCTCAACCTTGGAACTGCATTTTGAACTGGTAGACTAGAGTACTGTAGAGGGTGGTGGAATTTCCAGTGTAGCGGTGAAATGCGTAGAGATTGGAAGGAACATCAGTGGCGAAGGCGGCCACCTGGACAGATACTGACGCTGAGGAACGAAAGCGTGGGGAGCGAACAGGATTAGATACCCTGGTAGTCCACGCCGTAAACGATGTCAACTAGCCGTTTGTGGACTTGATCCGTGAGTGGCGCAGCTAACGCACTAAGTTGACCGCCTGGGGAGTACGGCCGCAAGGTTAAAACTCAAATGAATTGACGGGGGCCCGCACAAGCGGTGGAGCATGTGGTTTAATTCGATGCAACGCGAAGAACCTTACCATCCCTTGACATCCAGAGAAGAGACTAGAGATAGACTTGTGCCTTCGGGAACTCTGTGACAGGTGCTGCATGGCTGTCGTCAGCTCGTGTTGTGAAATGTTGGGTTAAGTCCCGCAACGAGCGCAACCCCTATCCTTATTTGCCAGCGCGTTATGGCGGGAACTCTAAGGAGACTGCCGGTGATAAACCGGAGGAAGGTGGGGACGACGTCAAGTCATCATGGCCCTTACGGGATGGGCTACACACGTGCTACAATGGCAGGTACAGAGGGCAGCAATACCGCGAGGTGGAGCGAATCCCACAAAGCTTGTCGTAGTCCGGATTGGAGTCTGCAACTCGACTCCATGAAGTCGGAATCGCTAGTAATCGTAGATCAGAATGCTACGGTGAATACGTTCCCGGGCCTTGTACACACCGCCCGTCACACCATGGGAGTGGGATGCAAAAGAAGTGGCTAGTTTAACCCCTCGGGGAGGACGGTCACCACTTTGTGTTTCATGACTGGGGTGAAGTCGTAACAAGGTAACCCTAGGGGAACCTGGGGTTGGATCACCTCCTTATCTTGAAGTAAAATTGCTTAATGGAAATCAGTTTTCGGATTGTATTTCACGAGTGTTCACACAAATTACATGATAACAAATTGAAAGATACCCTGATGGGGCTATAGCTCAGCTGGGAGAGCGCCTGCCTTGCACGCAGGAGGTCAGCAGTTCGATCCTGCTTAGCTCCACCAACTCATCACGTATCTTTTACTAAAGAAAGAGACCAAATTTAAATACACTTTATAGTGATTTTAAATTTGGTTTTTTAAACCACGAATTATGCCGAATGCGTGCTAATTTGAATTCTTTAACAATCTGGAAAGCTGATATAAATATCGGTATTTATAAGGTAAGCACGGTGTCGCGCTGTTGTTTACATGATTATAAATACCAAGCTGTTATCTCATTCTCTTATCGTGAATGTGGTAATGGTGATAGTGCATCCCCCCAAGGATGTATTATCAAATTCATACTGCTCGCAAGAGCATGATGTCTTATCAAGTAACTCATCGTATATCTTCGGATATACTGAGTACGTGAAAATGTCAGACTTTACAATTGCCTTGGATTAGTCTCCGGGGCGTACTTCGTTTTCAAATCTTCGGATGAGACTACTTAGGGTTGTATGGTTAAGTGACTAAGCGTATGTGGTGGATGCCTTGGCAGTTAGAGGCGATGAAGGACGTGTTAATCTGCGAAAAGCTTTGGTGAGGTGATAAAAACCGTTATAGCCAAAGATGTCCGAATGGGGAAACCCACTTACCATAAGGTAGGTATCGTTACGTGAATACATAGCGTAACGAAGCGAACCGGGAGAACTGAAACATCTAAGTACCCCGAGGAAAAGAAATCAACCGAGATTTCGTTAGTAGCGGCGAGCGAACGCGAATCAGCCCTTAAGCTTATAGGGTGCTAGTAGAATGTTCTGGAAAGGACAACGATACAGGGTGATAGTCCCGTATACAAAAGCAACCTTTAAGTGAAATCGAGTAGGACGGAGCACGTGAAACTTTGTCTGAATATGGGGGGACCATCCTCCAAGGCTAAATACTACTAACTGACCGATAGTGAACCAGTACCGTGAGGGAAAGGCGAAAAGAACCCCTGTGAGGGGAGTGAAATAGAACCTGAAACCGCATACGTACAAGCAGTGGGAGCCCGATTTAGTCGGGTGACTGCGTACCTTTTGTATAATGGGTCAGCGACTTATATTCTGTAGCAAGGTTAACCGATTAGGGGAGCCGTAGCGAAAGCGAGTGTTAACTGCGCGTTTAGTTGCAGGGTATAGACCCGAAACCCGGCGATCTACCCATGGGCAGGTTGAAGGTTGAGTAACATCAACTGGAGGACCGAACACACGTATGTTGAAAAATGCGGTGATGACTTGTGGGTCGGAGTGAAAGGCTAATCAAGCCGGGAGATAGCTGGTTCTCCCCGAAATCTATTTAGGTAGAGCCTCGCACGAACACCATTGGGGGTAGAGCACTGTTAAGGCTAGGGGGTCATCCCGACTTACCAACCCTTTGCAAACTCCGAATACCAATGAGTGATATGCGGGAGACACACTGCGGGTGCTAACGTCCGTTGTGAAGAGGGAAACAACCCAGACCGCCAGCTAAGGTCCCAAAGTACTAGTTAAGTGGGAAACGATGTGGAAAGGCATAGACAGCTAGGAGGTTGGCTTAGAAGCAGCCATCCTTTAAAGAAAGCGTAATAGCTCACTAGTCGAGTCGGTCTGCGCGGAAGATGTAACGGGGCTAAACTAGTCACCGAAGCTGCGGATTTGAACTTAGGTTCAAGTGGTAGGGGAGCGTTCTGTAAGCCGTTGAAGGTGAATTGAGAAGTTTGCTGGAGGTATCAGAAGTGCGAATGCTGACATGAGTAACGATAAGGGGAGTGAAAAACTCCCCCGCCGAAAGACCAAGGTTTCCTGTCCCATGTTAATCAGGGCAGGGTAAGTCGGCCCCTAAGGCGAGGCGGAAACGCGTAGTCGATGGGAAACAGATTAATATTTCTGTACTTCTATATATTGCGAAGGAGGGACGGAGTAGGCTAAACAAGCACGGCGTTGGTAGTCCGTGTGAAAGTATGTAGGTGGTTGACTTAGGTAAATCCGGGTCTTCATTAACACTGAGATACGAGACGAGACTCTACGGAGTTGAAGTTGTTGATGCCATGCTTCCAGGAAAAGCTTCTAAGCTTCAGATATATAGGAACCGTACCCCAAACCGACACAGGTGGTTAGGTAGAGAATACTAAGGCGCTTGAGAGAACTCGGGTGAAGGAACTAGGCAAAATAGTACCGTAACTTCGGGAGAAGGTACGCTGCTCAACGTTAAACCCTTGCGGTGTAAGCGAAGAGTAGTCGAAGTAACCAGGTGGCTGGAACTGTTTATTAAAAACACAGCACTGTGCAAAATCGAAAGATGACGTATACGGTGTGACGCCTGCCCGGTGCCGGAAGGTTAATTGATTCGGTTAGTCCTCGGACGAAGCTGATGATCGAAGCCCCGGTAAACGGCGGCCGTAACTATAACGGTCCTAAGGTAGCGAAATTCCTTGTCGGGTAAGTTCCGACCTGCACGAATGGCGTAATCATGGCCACACTGTCTCCACCCGAGACTCAGTGAAATTGAATTTGCGGTTAAGATGCCGTATACCCGCGGCTAGACGGAAAGACCCCGTGAACCTTTACTATAGCTTGACAGTGAACATTGCTCCTACATGTGTAGGATAGGTGGGAGGCTTTGAAACCATGTCGCTAGATGTGGTGGAGCCAATCTTGAAATACCACCCTTGTATGCGTGATGTTCTAACCTAGGGCCCTTATCGGGCTTGGGGACACTGTCTGGTGGGTAGTTTGACTGGGGCGGTCTCCTCCCAAAGAGTAACGGAGGAGCACGAAGGTTGGCTAAGTACGGTCGGACATCGTACGGTTAGTGCAATGGCATAAGCCAGCTTAACTGCGAGACAGACACGTCGAGCAGGTACGAAAGTAGGTCATAGTGATCCGGTGGTTCTGTATGGAAGGGCCATCGCTCAACGGATAAAAGGTACTCCGGGGATAACAGGCTGATACCGCCCAAGAGTTCATATCGACGGCGGTGTTTGGCACCTCGATGTCGGCTCATCACATCCTGGGGCTGAAGTCGGTCCCAAGGGTATGGCTGTTCGCCATTTAAAGTGGTACGCGAGCTGGGTTTAGAACGTCGTGAGACAGTTCGGTCCCTATCTGCCGTGGGCGTTTGAGAATTGAAGAGGGCTGCTCCTAGTACGAGAGGACCGGAGTGGACGAACCACTGGTGTTCGGGTTGTCATGCCAATGGCATTGCCCGGTAGCTACGTTCGGAACTGATAACCGCTGAAAGCATCTAAGCGGGAAGCAGGCTTTGAGATGAGTTCTCACTGGGACTTTAAGTCCCCTAAAGGGTCGTTGGAGACTACAACGTTGATAGGTCAGGTGTGTAAGTGCTGCGAGGCATTGAGCTAACTGATACTAATTACCCGTGAGGCTTAACCATACAACACCCAAGTAGTTTTGCTGAGAAGTGATACTGAAGTGATTTGTATAAAGACTGACATAGACCGAAAGGTAAGAAAACATCACGTACTTACGTGTTACTTGAACCAAGAAAACCAAACGATATTTATAGCTCATTGAGCAAGCTTTCTAAGATTGTACCTTTTTTGTTTAGCGACAATAGCGCTGTGGTCCCACCTGATCCCTTTCCGAACTCAGAAGTGAAACGCAGTTGCGCCGATGGTAGTGTGGGAGTTCCCATGTGAGAGTAGGACATTGCTAAACTTCTAATTTGTGCTGCGGCACACGAGAAGCCCGTTACATTTGTGACGGGCTACTTGAGAAACACTATTTGTTAACTTAATTGCCTGATAAATGAGCGATTAATGTAAAAAATACTGTTTTATAAAATACTTATTTTCTTTATGAAACTAAGTGTTGACAATAAAACTGAGAGGCGTATTATGCGCACCTCACTCAGGCAAGGCCTGAGGTTAAGAAGATAACGAATGCGATTATCTTCTGTCTTTCATAGCAATATGAACAGACCTTTTCTTTAACAATTAGTTATCATGCAATTTGTGTGAGCACTCACATTAATGTTGTTTTACATAGTTTTCCTTTCGGGGAGAACAAAAAAACGCTTAATGAATGATGTTCATGCAAATAAATATAGTTATTTATCTTTAGTTAGATAGGTAGCGACTATGTAATGCGATATCAACTTCGGTTGGTATCACGACAGAATTCATTGAGCAGTAACACATCGCTTGCGATGAGGTTACACAAACGATTTTTAATTGAAGAGTTTGATCATGGCTCAGATTGAACGCTGGCGGCAGGCTTAACACATGCAAGTCGAGCGGTAACAGAGATAGCTTGCTATCTGCTGACGAGCGGCGGACGGGTGAGTAATGCTTGGGAATATGCCTTATGGTGGGGGACAACAGTTGGAAACGACTGCTAATACCGCATAACGTCTACGGACCAAAGGGGGGGATTCTTCGGAACCTCTCGCCATTTGATTAGCCCAAGTGAGATTAGCTAGTTGGTGAGGTAATGGCTCACCAAGGCGACGATCTCTAGCTGGTTTGAGAGGATGATCAGCCACACTGGGACTGAGACACGGCCCAGACTCCTACGGGAGGCAGCAGTGGGGAATATTGCACAATGGGCGAAAGCCTGATGCAGCCATGCCGCGTGTGTGAAGAAGGCCTTCGGGTTGTAAAGCACTTTCAGTTGTGAGGAAAGGGGTGTAGTTAATAGCTGCATTCTGTGACGTTAACAACAGAAGAAGCACCGGCTAACTTCGTGCCAGCAGCCGCGGTAATACGAGGGGTGCAAGCGTTAATCGGAATTACTGGGCGTAAAGCGTTCGTAGGCGGTCTATTAAGCAAGATGTGAAAGCCCAGGGCTCAACCTTGGAACTGCATTTTGAACTGGTAGACTAGAGTACTGTAGAGGGTGGTGGAATTTCCAGTGTAGCGGTGAAATGCGTAGAGATTGGAAGGAACATCAGTGGCGAAGGCGGCCACCTGGACAGATACTGACGCTGAGGAACGAAAGCGTGGGGAGCGAACAGGATTAGATACCCTGGTAGTCCACGCCGTAAACGATGTCAACTAGCCGTTTGTGGACTTGATCCGTGAGTGGCGCAGCTAACGCACTAAGTTGACCGCCTGGGGAGTACGGCCGCAAGGTTAAAACTCAAATGAATTGACGGGGGCCCGCACAAGCGGTGGAGCATGTGGTTTAATTCGATGCAACGCGAAGAACCTTACCATCCCTTGACATCCAGAGAAGAGACTAGAGATAGACTTGTGCCTTCGGGAACTCTGTGACAGGTGCTGCATGGCTGTCGTCAGCTCGTGTTGTGAAATGTTGGGTTAAGTCCCGCAACGAGCGCAACCCCTATCCTTATTTGCCAGCGCGTTATGGCGGGAACTCTAAGGAGACTGCCGGTGATAAACCGGAGGAAGGTGGGGACGACGTCAAGTCATCATGGCCCTTACGGGATGGGCTACACACGTGCTACAATGGCAGGTACAGAGGGCAGCAATACCGCGAGGTGGAGCGAATCCCACAAAGCTTGTCGTAGTCCGGATTGGAGTCTGCAACTCGACTCCATGAAGTCGGAATCGCTAGTAATCGTAGATCAGAATGCTACGGTGAATACGTTCCCGGGCCTTGTACACACCGCCCGTCACACCATGGGAGTGGGATGCAAAAGAAGTGGCTAGTTTAACCCCTCGGGGAGGACGGTCACCACTTTGTGTTTCATGACTGGGGTGAAGTCGTAACAAGGTAACCCTAGGGGAACCTGGGGTTGGATCACCTCCTTATCTTGAAGTAAAATTGCTTAATGGAAATCAGTTTTCGGATTGTATTTCACGAGTGTTCACACAAATTACATGATAACAAATTGAAAGATACCCTGATGGGGCTATAGCTCAGCTGGGAGAGCGCCTGCCTTGCACGCAGGAGGTCAGCAGTTCGATCCTGCTTAGCTCCACCATCTTGTATCTTTTACTAAAGAAAGAGACCAAATTTAAATACACTTTTTAAAGTGATTTTAAATTTGGTTTTTTAAACCACGAATTATGCCGAATGCGTGCTAATTTGAATTCTTTAACAATCTGGAAAGCTGATATAAATATCGGTATTTATAAGGTAAGCACGGTGTCGCGCTGTTGTTTACATGATTATAAATACCAAGCTGTTATCTCATTCTCTTATCGTGAATGTGGTAATGGTGATAGTGCATCCCCCCAAGGATGTATTATCAAATTCATACTGCTCGCAAGAGCATGATGTCTTATCAAGTAACTCATCGTATATCTTCGGATATACTGAGTACGTGAAAATGTCAGACTTTACAATTGCCTTGGATTAGTCTCCGGGGCGTACTTCGTTTTCAAATCTTCGGATGAGACTACTTAGGGTTGTATGGTTAAGTGACTAAGCGTATGTGGTGGATGCCTTGGCAGTTAGAGGCGATGAAGGACGTGTTAATCTGCGAAAAGCTTTGGTGAGGTGATAAAAACCGTTATAGCCAAAGATGTCCGAATGGGGAAACCCACTTACCATAAGGTAGGTATCGTTACGTGAATACATAGCGTAACGAAGCGAACCGGGAGAACTGAAACATCTAAGTACCCCGAGGAAAAGAAATCAACCGAGATTTCGTTAGTAGCGGCGAGCGAACGCGAATCAGCCCTTAAGCTTATAGGGTGCTAGTAGAATGTTCTGGAAAGGACAACGATACAGGGTGATAGTCCCGTATACAAAAGCAACCTTTAAGTGAAATCGAGTAGGACGGAGCACGTGAAACTTTGTCTGAATATGGGGGGACCATCCTCCAAGGCTAAATACTACTAACTGACCGATAGTGAACCAGTACCGTGAGGGAAAGGCGAAAAGAACCCCTGTGAGGGGAGTGAAATAGAACCTGAAACCGCATACGTACAAGCAGTGGGAGCCCGATTTAGTCGGGTGACTGCGTACCTTTTGTATAATGGGTCAGCGACTTATATTCTGTAGCAAGGTTAACCGATTAGGGGAGCCGTAGCGAAAGCGAGTGTTAACTGCGCGTTTAGTTGCAGGGTATAGACCCGAAACCCGGCGATCTACCCATGGGCAGGTTGAAGGTTGAGTAACATCAACTGGAGGACCGAACACACGTATGTTGAAAAATGCGGTGATGACTTGTGGGTCGGAGTGAAAGGCTAATCAAGCCGGGAGATAGCTGGTTCTCCCCGAAATCTATTTAGGTAGAGCCTCGCACGAACACCATTGGGGGTAGAGCACTGTTAAGGCTAGGGGGTCATCCCGACTTACCAACCCTTTGCAAACTCCGAATACCAATGAGTGATATGCGGGAGACACACTGCGGGTGCTAACGTCCGTTGTGAAGAGGGAAACAACCCAGACCGCCAGCTAAGGTCCCAAAGTACTAGTTAAGTGGGAAACGATGTGGAAAGGCATAGACAGCTAGGAGGTTGGCTTAGAAGCAGCCATCCTTTAAAGAAAGCGTAATAGCTCACTAGTCGAGTCGGTCTGCGCGGAAGATGTAACGGGGCTAAACTAGTCACCGAAGCTGCGGATTTGAACTTAGGTTCAAGTGGTAGGGGAGCGTTCTGTAAGCCGTTGAAGGTGAATTGAGAAGTTTGCTGGAGGTATCAGAAGTGCGAATGCTGACATGAGTAACGATAAGGGGAGTGAAAAACTCCCCCGCCGAAAGACCAAGGTTTCCTGTCCCATGTTAATCAGGGCAGGGTAAGTCGGCCCCTAAGGCGAGGCGGAAACGCGTAGTCGATGGGAAACAGATTAATATTTCTGTACTTCTATATATTGCGAAGGAGGGACGGAGTAGGCTAAACAAGCACGGCGTTGGTAGTCCGTGTGAAAGTATGTAGGTGGTTGACTTAGGTAAATCCGGGTCTTCATTAACACTGAGATACGAGACGAGATTCTACGGAGTTGAAGTTGTTGATGCCATGCTTCCAGGAAAAGCTTCTAAGCTTCAGATATATAGGAACCGTACCCCAAACCGACACAGGTGGTTAGGTAGAGAATACTAAGGCGCTTGAGAGAACTCGGGTGAAGGAACTAGGCAAAATAGTACCGTAACTTCGGGAGAAGGTACGCTGCTCAACGTTAAACCCTTGCGGTGTAAGCGAAGAGTAGTCGAAGTAACCAGGTGGCTGGAACTGTTTATTAAAAACACAGCACTGTGCAAAATCGAAAGATGACGTATACGGTGTGACGCCTGCCCGGTGCCGGAAGGTTAATTGATTCGGTTAGTCCTCGGACGAAGCTGATGATCGAAGCCCCGGTAAACGGCGGCCGTAACTATAACGGTCCTAAGGTAGCGAAATTCCTTGTCGGGTAAGTTCCGACCTGCACGAATGGCGTAATCATGGCCACACTGTCTCCACCCGAGACTCAGTGAAATTGAATTTGCGGTTAAGATGCCGTATACCCGCGGCTAGACGGAAAGACCCCGTGAACCTTTACTATAGCTTGACAGTGAACATTGCTCCTACATGTGTAGGATAGGTGGGAGGCTTTGAAACCATGTCGCTAGATGTGGTGGAGCCAATCTTGAAATACCACCCTTGTATGCGTGATGTTCTAACCTAGGGCCCTTATCGGGCTTGGGGACACTGTCTGGTGGGTAGTTTGACTGGGGCGGTCTCCTCCCAAAGAGTAACGGAGGAGCACGAAGGTTGGCTAAGTACGGTCGGACATCGTACGGTTAGTGCAATGGCATAAGCCAGCTTAACTGCGAGACAGACACGTCGAGCAGGTACGAAAGTAGGTCATAGTGATCCGGTGGTTCTGTATGGAAGGGCCATCGCTCAACGGATAAAAGGTACTCCGGGGATAACAGGCTGATACCGCCCAAGAGTTCATATCGACGGCGGTGTTTGGCACCTCGATGTCGGCTCATCACATCCTGGGGCTGAAGTCGGTCCCAAGGGTATGGCTGTTCGCCATTTAAAGTGGTACGCGAGCTGGGTTTAGAACGTCGTGAGACAGTTCGGTCCCTATCTGCCGTGGGCGTTTGAGAATTGAAGAGGGCTGCTCCTAGTACGAGAGGACCGGAGTGGACGAACCACTGGTGTTCGGGTTGTCATGCCAATGGCATTGCCCGGTAGCTACGTTCGGAACTGATAACCGCTGAAAGCATCTAAGCGGGAAGCAGGCTTTGAGATGAGTTCTCACTGGAGCTTTAAGCTCCCTAAAGGGTCGTTGGAGACTACAACGTTGATAGGTCAGGTGTGTAAGTGCTGCGAGGCATTGAGCTAACTGATACTAATTACCCGTGAGGCTTAACCATACAACACCCAAGTAGTTTTGCTGAAAAGTGATACTGAAGTGATTTGTATAAAGACTGACACAGAAAACATCACGTACTTACGTGTTACTTGAACCAAGAATAAAGAACAAAACGATATTTATAGCTCATTGAGCAAGCTTTCTAAGATTGTCCCCTTTTTGTTTAGCGACAATAGCGCTGTGGTCCCACCTGATCCCTTTCCGAACTCAGAAGTGAAACGCAGTTGCGCCGATGGTAGTGTGGGAGTTCCCATGTGAGAGTAGGACATTGCTAAACTTCTAATTTGTACTTAGGTACTAGAGAAGCCCGATTCGAAAGAGTCGGGCTTTTTGCTGTCTGGCATTTAATAAACTCCAATAATAGTGAAGTAAAACATCCTTGCGCCGATGGTAGTGTGACTCATGCTAGTTAAGCCCATGTGAGAATAGGACATTGCTAAACTTCTATTAAGGAAACCCATCGCTTGCGCTACGGGTTTTTTGCTTTCTGATGTTTAGTAAAAGCGCGAATAAATTCCCGCCTGCATATTGTGCCCCTACCTGAATATATTCGTCTTCTTTGCCACAGTGCTTCAGAAGTGGAACGCTGTTACGCCGATTGTTGTGTGACTGATGTTAGTTAAGCCTATGTGATAGTGGTGCATTCTCCACTTCTAAATTGTACTGTGTACACGATAAACCCATAGCTAACACCATAGCTTTTTTACTTTCTGATGTTTAGTAAAAGCGCGAATAAATTCCCGCCTACTTATTATGGTTGTACCTAACCTTCTTCATTACTGCAGAGCTTCAAAAGAGCAAGGAAATTAAATTAAAGGCTTGCCACTAATACACATTATTCACTAGAAGGGCTGTTATGAAGTGTTAATAAGGGCACGTTAGTATAAGCGTAATAGGTTTGTGTTTAATGATTAATATTCAGAAAGAACAAAAGGGGGATTATGAGGAGCTGGTTGTCTGCCTATTCTAAATCTTGTATTGATCTAAAATAGGCAGCTAGTTTTTTAGTTAACGCGCGTGATAATACGCTTCTCTTAAGCGATTAGCATTTCCGTAAATATATTCGCTACTTAAGCGATTGTTATTATAAAATGCACTATCAAGGTTATAAAACCTCTGAGAGGTGTCACCAGTGCCTGGTGTTAGCCTATTATGGTCTTTTCCTACCAATGTATTCACTGAGTATCGCCATTTAGGCTTACCTCTTACCTGGAAGTATTTATTATTGTAATCTTTACGTGGTGTTAACGGAATAGAAAATCCTAGGCCAATGAATTGATTAGCTTCTTCATTATCAACTTTAGTATCTTTATAGGTCAGGTTAAGGGTAACATCGCCAAACATTCTCTCTAACTTAACAACGACGCCTTTATCTTGTTGCCAAAATTGCCCTACTTGCATTTCTGCAGAGGCGTTGAAATGTGCGTTGTAGTATAGGTACTTAGCAATTACGACATCTCTTTGTAGGGGCTCCGCTTCTTTCCAGCAAGCAGGAAATAAAATATTACAACCATTATAATGTTCTCTTTCAGGTGGTTCTTGATTTTCATACCGTGCTGTAAATAGGTTGATTTTATGGCTTCCACCATAGCTTTGCCAGCGTACTTCATTCGATAAGTAATCGTAAGTATCTCTGTACCTTCCCACAGAAGACATGTTCTTTATGGAATAGGGTAATGAAAAGGTTTGATGGAAGCTGTACTCTTTCAGTCCTGTCTTTTGCTTATAATCAGAAAAATACTCGCCATCTTCGAAGTTTTTAGTTTCTGCAACTTGTTTTGTATGTTGCGCAGTAACTGCGGCGCCTGGCCATAAGGGCACCTCGACATGACTAATCAATGCCAGAGATGCATCAAATGTGCCAAACTCTGTACCCACTCTCGTGACAAGACCAGGCCAAAAAGTAAAACGAGGTTTAAACCATATACTGTTAGCATCATTAAGATCTAGAGTGGAATCTCTACGTTGACTACCAAAGGTATCAGTGGATATATCGAGTTTCAATGGCTGATTATCCCGTAAAAAAGCATCGTATTCTGCTAGGCTCCCCTTAACAACCAAAATAGGTATTTGACGCTCTTTTAATACAAGCTTAAAATTCGCGTAATTATGTTGAACTTGTTTACTGATAACACCTAGAACAACACCGAGTCCATCTATTTGGTTACGATTATAAACGTGATTTTCAAGCTCTACGTATAGCGTATTACCATCAGTTTCACCTATGCTAATCGCTTCAAAGCCTTCTTTTACTAGTAACTCTTTTACTCGTAATCGTTCAGCAGTGCCCGAAGGTGAAGCCGCACCAGAGTCCAAATCATCCAGATGCGAAGACTCATGCGAACTAGCCGTCATACGATTATTGTTGTTACTCTGATTCCCTTCTCCACCAAGAGGAATTGTAAAACCTAAACCATAGTAAAAATCATCCTTTAGTGCTTGGTTAGTGCTCGAAACAAGTATGTCTGAAGTTAATTGGACACCACTGTAAAGCCATCCTTTAGGAGATGATAAATGTAAGCCGAATTGAGTGTCGGCTGCATCATACTCAGCTGAGAGTTTAACCCAATTATAAGGTTGCCATTCAATGCCAGCAAAGAAACCATTAAGTCGGTCTTCAGTTGAAACACTTGTTCCAATACCAAGGGATAAATTAACAGCCTCAAAAATATTTTTTGAGGCTACGGCATATTTAGCGTCATAGAAGTTGGCTGCACCACCAACATCCTGTATGCCGACAGCTAAACTAAACCAATCTTTTGGAATAAAAGGAATCCCCAATTTAATATTAGCTGATAAATCGGTTAATCCATCTTCACTGCCGTGTTTGTAATCGGCTAGTCGTCCTGAAACTTCGACATATTTCCACAAACCAACACCAAAGTTATAATTATCACCATTGCGGTAACCCGCACCAGTTCTCGTTTCTACCTGATTACCATATTGAAAGAAAAATTTACCTTCTTCGAATAATGTAGCCGTGGGAGTGTTTATTAAACCACTATAACCTTGAAAAGACATGGTTGCCTCAGGTTCAGCAGTAACAGTAATAGAAGGTAGCAAAGCCAATGCCAAAAGAATACAGCGCTTCATTTAAATAAATCCTAGCAAGTGAATTAGCACAAAAAATTGTAAAATAATAAAAGTTTGAATGAAAAAAAACCCGCCAAATAGGCGGGTTTTATTAATCTATTATAATATTAATAGATTAGCCTTCACCACCAGTACCACCAGTACCACCAGTGCCATCGATGATATCACCAACAGTATCTCCAAGAGCGTCTTCATCAAGTTCCATAGGAACTTCTTCAGTAGGAACTTCAACACCAGTATCTGATGTGATTTCAGCTGAAATCATAGTTACTTCATCTGAAATTTGTGTTTGCGTAGCATTAATAGTTGCAAGCGCTGCAGAATTAGCAGTACCTAGGTCAACTTCAGGGTCAACAAGCAATGCAGCAGTAACAGTTTCAACAGCATTCACATAGTCGTTAATAGCAGCTGATAATGTAGAACCATCGGCAACATCTAAGCTTGTTAACGAGGCATTAATTAGTGTTAATGTTGCAGTAATAGAATCTTCAGTAGAAACATCAGCCGATACTGACGCATCAACAATGTCTATAGCAAAGATGTTAGTTGCTGAAAGATCAACACCTAAAATAGCACCAATAATCTCAGAAGTATCATTTTGGACTTCTAAAAAGTCAGCTGCAGAAATGGTTGCTAAATCGATAGCTGAACCTTCAATAGCAGCTGAAGATAAAATAGTTTCTGTCGCCATTGTAGTTAATGAATTCACATCTGCGCTTATTGCTGTACCGTCTGAATAAGTAATAGTAGATAATGATAAACCTACTAGCTCAGCAGCTGGAATTGATTCACCACGAGCAACATCGCCACATAGTGTAGCATCACAAATCATAGTTGTATCTTCGTCAGCAAGAACTTCAACCACGAATGTACCCATAATTTCGGCGCCTGAAGCATCAACAACCTGCACGCTATAATCGCCATTTGCATCAGTTTGTGCAGTAGCAAGTACGGTAGCTCTCTCGGCATCGCTAGCAGCATAAACATTAACCGTAGCAGCAGCTAAACTTCCTTTAATGGCCGCACCAGAAATATCCAGAGTTGTCGGAGTTGGATCATTGTTATCATTGTTACAAGCGGTTAAAGCTAACGCTATACTTACAGCTAACGTTGTACGAACTATTTTTTTCATTTTTAATTGCCCTATAATTTATCTAAAGAGGAGTAGCATATTACTAAAGAATTCCTTGTAATATACAAAGTCTATTGTATTTTTCTAGATGGTAATTGATGGATGTAATTTATACAAGCTAATTTAAGCTAATTAGCGCCTCATTTTTTATTATGTGTTTGGACAAAATTGTTTTATATGAGAGTAGGATAGAAATAATACTCTATTTTAGAAGGTTTACTTTTTTCGCGTCTTGCATTTTTGTATTAGACAGCGTTAATTGCATAGTTTAATCTAGTGGTCATACCACTAATGATTATGAGTACCTGTTATGCCTAGTAAAAATATGGAACAAAGAGTGAATCTCGAAATAAGTAACGGGATAGCCTATGTTAGCTTGAACAGGCCTGATAAATGTAATGCGTTAGATATATTAATGTTTCATGCGATCCGAAAAACCATTAAACGCTTGAAAGCAGACCGAAGTATTAGGACAGTAATTGTTACAGGTAATGGTGATGACTTCTGTTCCGGATTAGATGTTAAATCGGTAATGTCCTCAACAAAAGGGCCGCTTGAATTACTCCTTAAATTGTTACCTTGGCGAGCTAACTTAGCTCAGTATGTTTCAACGGGTTGGAGAGAAATACCAGCGCCTGTAATCGTGGTCATCAAAGGTCGTTGTTGGGGAGGAGGATTGCAAATTGCCTTGGGTGGAGACTTTAGAATATCTACACCGGACGCCTCAATATCTATAATGGAATCTCGTTGGGGTTTGATACCCGATATGGGAGGAACACTAGCATTAAAAGAGTTGTTAAGACTGGATAAAGCTAAAGAGCTTGCGATGACAGGAGAAGTTATTACTGGATTACAAGCGCTTGAATATGGCTTAGTTACCCATGTAGACGATGAACCTTTTGAGAGAGCGATAAAGCTAGCCGAAATAATATCTCAGCAGTCACCAGATTCAATAGCAGCAACTAAAAAACTCTATAACAGAAGTTGGTGGAGCAAACCTGGATTTGCCCTTCTGAGAGAATCTTTTTATCAAATCAAAATTTTAATTGGTAAAAATAGAGCGATTAAAACTTACAATCAAATTAACCAAGATAAAAAAGCGAGAGAATTCATTAACAGAAAAAATTGGTAGTTATTACAAACGGATTAATTCCCGCTTAGTGCTTAATAAATTAGTCCGATCGCTACTGCACTGCTGAACAATACTCTGAAAAGGATAATTTGCAGCTTAGCTATTATCCTTTTTTTGTCTACTGCATTAATATCAAAACCTAGTCTTGTAGTTATTAACTTCCATATGTTAATCACACCTTAGTAGACTCTCTCCTCACCATCAAATCCATTTATCACCTCTATAGTTAGTGTCCGTGTTATGTCATACGGACAGTCGCGGACACATCCAGCGTCCGTTCGGACACTCAGGGATATTTAATAGATATTTAACATAATAATTACAGTCACTTAAGCTGCTTTAATTTGTGGCATTGAATCTGCAATACTTGGTCATTGTTAAATAATTAAGTAGAAGTCTATGATTCAAGGAACAAGCGGACAGGATGAGGTTATAGCAAACCCTAAAAAGGTAGCGCTGAAGAAGATACTGCTGACCCTATCACTGATATGTGCTTTGTCATACGTTACTTTTCCAACGTTGTCTCAGTGGTATTCATCAATACCGACCATTGATCGTAAAAGCATCAATATTGAAACCGTGATCTTAGGTGATTTAATTCGAGATATCGTTGTTTCTGGTAAAGCGGTGGCAGCAAATGCACCACAACTTTATAGCACTGAGATTGGCAAGATAACGTTATTAGCGAAACCGGGTGAGGCTGTGGCGTTAAATCAAATAGTCGCTCGTTTAATGAGTCCTGAGTTAGATGCTTTAATTAAACAACAACAATCAACACTAGAGCAACTGAGCATCAATGCTAATCGTGGTGTATTAGCAGATAAAGAAGCACAACTTGACCTTGAAAGTAATATGAACGCAGCACAATCAAAGTTGAATGTAGCTAAGCGTGAATTTCAGCGCGCAGAAATTTCATATGGTAAACAAATCATCAGTGAGGTTGATTGGTTGAAAAGCCAAGATGCGGTCGCGGATGCAAAACGATTATTTGAGCATGCTAAAAAAAGAGTATCGTTTTCAGTAGAGCGATTACAATTTGAGAAACAGCATAGAGACTTTCTAGTACAAAAAGAAAAGCTTATCTTGGAAGAGCTGTCACGTCGTCATGATGAATTAGCAATCAAAGCACCAGTCAAAGGTGTAGTAGGTAATTGGCTTGTTGCACAGAAAAACACTATTGCCGCTAATACTGCAATTATGACAATTGTCGACTTATCTGAATATGAAGCGGAGTTGAGTGTTCCAGAGTTTTATGCAGATGATTTAGGTATTGGTTTAGAAGTTTCAATGAAAATATCAGGGGTTTCAGTACGCGGTGAAATCATTGCCATTTCGCCTGAGGTGAAAGGTAACCAAGTAACGGTGAGAGCTAAAATAAAGAATTCACAGAATATTCAATTAAGACAAAATCAACGTATCAATGCACGTATAGAGTTTGAGAAAAAAGAAAATGTACTCATGGTTAAACGCGGTGCTTTTATGGGATCTTTAGGTGGTAAGTTTATCTTCAAACTTAGTGAAGATAATTATGCAGACAAGACAGCTATAACGACTGGAACGAGTAGTGTTGAATATATTGAGATCACATCGGGTATTGACGTTGGCCAGCAAGTTATTACCTCGGATTATGTAGATTTCAATAAAGCAGAACAAATTTACCTTGGTGGCTGAACATCATAGCGTAACTAATTGATAATTGACTAAATTAAAGAAGTGTTCATTTGATGAATCTTTTTTAAATAAAACGAAATATAAAAAGGAACTACCATGCTAAATATGAACAACATTTCCAGAATTTATCAAAGTGATACTATTCAAACGCATGCTTTAAGAGACTTTTCATTGAATGTAAAAGCAGGAGAGTTTGTTGCGGTAACGGGTCCTTCAGGGTCAGGAAAATCAACTTTTCTGAATGTCGCAGGATTACTTGATAGCTTTGACCGAGGCCAGTATGAGTTAGATGGTGTTAGCGTACAGGGACTAAAAGATGATGAACTTTCGCGATTAAGAAATGAAAAAATAGGTTTCATTTTTCAAAACTACAATCTTATCCCTGATTACAGTATTTTTGATAATGTTGATATGCCTTTGCGTTACCGTGGTTTCAGCGCGAGTGAGCGAAAGCGCAGAGTTGAGCAAGCCTTAGAAAAAGTTGGCTTAGCTTCAAGGTTTAAGTATCTGCCAAGTCAGTTGTCAGGTGGTCAGCAACAGCGCGTTGCTATCGCTAGAGCGTTAGCAGGTGAACCGAAAATATTACTAGCCGATGAACCAACAGGTAACCTTGATTCATTAATGGCACGCCAAGTGATGGAAATATTGCACGATCTAAACAAAGGTGGCGCTACCATCATTATGGTTACCCATGATCCAGACCAAGCACGCGAAGTAAATCGCAATGTACAAGTGATTGATGGTCAACTTGCTGATTTCAAAATTTACGCACCGTTAGACCGAGCTACAGAAACCAAGGGTAAAACAATCTCTGCTGCGGTGAGTGCATCAGTAGCCGAGGAGATGGAAAATGCGTAGTGATAGTCTATTTGTTTATAACCTCACTTTGGCAATGCAAAGCTTCAAGCGCGCTCCTACTCTGTATTTTTTAATCATTCTGACCTTGTCTATTGGTGTTGGCGTATTGTGTGCAAACCTTGCTTTAGTTAACTCTATGGCAAGTGATCCCATACCAGAAAAAAGTGCTCATTTATTTCATATTAATATGAATACTTGGCCTGATGATCAACCACCTGATGAGCCTATGCATATATTGCGCTATAGAGATGCTATGGCGATCGCTGAATCAAATCTAACTAAAGGCAGCGCAATATTTTATGCCTCTGGCGTTTATGCTAGGGATGCAGAGTCCAATAGTATGAAACGTTTTGATTCAGATGTGAGAGCCACTACTCCAGGTTTCTTTGAACTCACTAATGCACCTTTTGCTTATGGAGCGGCATTTGAAAAAAGTAGAGGTATGGAAATAGTTATTGGTGATGAATTAAACCAAAAGATATTTGCTGGTAAAAACAGTGTGGGTAAAACACTCGAGCTTGATGGTGAATTACTTACGATTGTGGGTGTTTTGAAACCTTGGGTATTACGTCCCTTGTTTTACCATCCGACAGAGCGACGAGCCTTTAACTTAACCGATGATATATTTGCGCCACTTGAAACCGCAATAGATTTAGGTTGGTCGATACATGCGCGCAGCTCCTCTGCAGTTGATTATACTGGCATTGAAGAAACGCGTGATAAAGATGTTTATTACTTACAAGCGTGGGTTGAGTTGGAAAATGTGAATCAAAAGCCAGCATTGCAAAGCTACTTAGATAACTATAGCCAACAACTTAAAGATGCTGGGGAACATCCTTTAGCAATAAAAAATGAACTACATAATGTTAATGAGTGGCTAAAAGTGAATAAGGTTGTAGATCAAAAGGTATTGGCATTTACTTTAGCTTCGGTTTTGTTTTTGTCTGTCTGTATTTTCAATGCCAGTAGTTTATTACTTTCACGCTTTCATGCAGCAAAATTTGAAGTGGGTTTAAGACGTGCTATTGGTGCGAGTAACCGACATATGCTGGTGCAGGGTTTAACTGAGAGTGTGTTATTAGGCTTATTTACTGGTGCGGTAGCGTTAGTGTTGAGTTGGTTGTTTCTAAAGTTATCAGTGCAATTTTTACCACGCTTAGCAAATATCGCTGTTTTAGAACCCAAGTTACTCGTACTAGGGATGTTGTTGGCATTAGTGACTTCAATTGCCAGTGCTCTGTACCCGTTATATCGCGCTAATCGTTACAGTATTTCTGCTGAACTTAAGTAACCAAGTAAATAGGGAAAAATTATGAATATTAAAGCACTACTTAAGTCCTTATTATTAAGAAAATTTACTACGGGGTTATTAATCTTACAATTAGCGATAACGTTAGGTTTGCTGATTAACAGTGTTATTTTAGCCGTGGATACTAACAATAAATTGGCCCAAGATACGGGCCTAGATATAGACAATACCTTGATTGTTTCATTGCATCCGACATCGGGTGAATACCGTAACTTGGACTATTATCGATCAATTGTGAGTCAAGATTTACACCAATTAAATCAACTTTCAGGTGTTGAAAGTGTTTCACTCATGAATCAACTACCCATAAATACAAGAGGCATGTTAGGTAATGTATATGATCTAGATGACCCAGAAATTGTTCGTCGTGATCTATATCTGCAAGATTCAAAGATTTTTCTCACTAATGAGGAGCTTAGCAATACGCTAGCATTGGCATTACTTGAAGGTCGTTTTTTAACGAAAGATGATCAACTTGATTTTGGTAGTGATGAAAATGGTAATGTACTGATTACTGAGTCACTTAAAAAAGCGCTATATGGTGAAGGTTCGGCACTAGGACAAGAAACTAATAATGGTCGCATTGTAGGCGTGGTAAAAGATATTATGCTTGACCCGACGTTACCCATAGACAAGCAATACGGTGTTTTTGGTAATCGAGTAATGGAGTTTATCTTCACTGGTCGATATTACTTACTAAGGGTGATTCCAGGTCAAGTGGAGGCAGTGCGTAATAAAGTTAGTGATACCATTTTAGCAGTCCAAGCCGAGCGTGATATCTACAGAATAATGACTATGGCAGAGCATATGAAACGCTTTTATAGCCATGATAAAGGTTTAGCTGAGTTGTTCTTGCTGCTTTGTGGGCTAATGATATTTGTTACTGCTATTAGCAGCTATGCTTACTCACAATTTCATATTTCGCGTCAGAAAAAATACATAGGTATTAGACGTGCGTTAGGTGCACGTAAAAAAGATATTCTTTTATATGTGCTCACGGAAAACTGGCTGGTATACAGTATTGGTTGTGCGTTAGGTTTGGTGATGGCTTTTGGGTTTAATATTTTATTAAGTCAGTATATTAGCTTGAGTAAACCAGATATTATGTTGTTTATATTAGCGAGTGTGGTCATTTTTATCGCAGGTACAATCGCAACTTTGATCCCCGCAATAAAGACCAGTAATATTCCACCAGTGATTGCGACTAGAACAGTGTAGGTGGTTGTCATCTTCGAGTTTTCTTGTCGAAGATCCAGTTCTTGAACCTTGGATTCAGGAGAATGTGCATCCTGCATTCTCTAATAAGTAGCATCCATGCTACGTCCGACAATAACTTCGGGAATGACGGAAAACTGCTTAGGTACTTGTAGGTCGTCATCTTCGAGGTTGTTAATATCGAAGAACCAGCTTTTGAGGTATGCATTCTCTAATAAGTAACATCCATACCACGTCTGACAAGATACTTAGGAAATGATAATCAAAAAGCTTAGCTGGTAACCATCTTTAAAGGAACGAAATGCCACAAATATTAATCGTTGATGATAACCCCGATATACTCGAAGCCCTTGAGTTGTTATTAAGTTTGCATGGTTATGCTGTGCTGACGGCTGAGAATGAGAAACAAGCATTGTTGGCTGTATCTCATCAACGTGTTGATTTAGTTATTCAAGATATGAATTTCGCGCAAGGTATCACCTCTGGAAAAGAAGGCAAATCACTATTTACTGCTTTGAAAGCACTAAATAGTGATTTGCCTATCATCCTAATTACCGCGTGGACTCAATTAGAAACAGCCATATCGTTGGTGAAAAGTGGCGCAACGGACTACTTACAAAAACCTTGGGATGATGTAAAACTGCTAGATTTAGTGGCAAAATATAGCCTGAACTCCAAGATAAACCAAGATAAGAACAATCAAAGCGTGAGCAATCAAAAGCCCGCGGATGATTTCATTTACAAAAGCCAAGAAATGCAAACCTTGATATCTCAAGCGAGCAAAGTAGCGGGTGCAAACGTAAATGTATTAATTACCGGAGCTAATGGTGCAGGCAAAGAGAAGCTTGCCGATTATATTCACCAACAATCTCCGCGTTATAACAGTGCTTTTATTAAAGTAAATATGGGGGCTTTACCTCATGACTTAATGGAAGCAGAACTTTTTGGTGCGGAAAAAGGTGCATTCACGGGAGCCAATCAAGCGAGGATTGGTCGTTTTGAAGCCGCGGATGGCGGCACATTGTTTTTAGATGAAATCGCTAATCTGACCTTAGCAGGTCAAATGAAATTACTCAGAGTATTGCAAACCGGTGAATTTGAACGCTTAGGGGCTAACGCAACATTGAAAGTGGATGTGAGAGTACTTAGTGCCACTAATGCCGATTTACGTTTAGCTGTTCAGCAAGGTACTTTTCGGGAAGACTTATATTATCGGTTAAATGTTATAGAGTTAAATTTACCTGATTTAGCGTACAGAAAAGCTGACATTGTTCCGCTAGCACAATACTTTATCGGCAATGATTGTTCACTGAGTGATGAAGCAGCACAAACGTTAACGGATTATACTTGGCCGGGTAATGTACGTGAATTAGAGAATGCCTGTAAGCGCGCGTTAGTTTTTGCTAATAGTAGTACCTTAACGGCAAGTGACTTTCAATTGGCTTCGAGTCAAAAAGAAGCCGCGTTAGGTGAAAAGGGAAATATTGAGCAGGTACTGATTAAGCATAAGGGCGTGATCAAACATACGGCACTCGAGTTAGGGTTAAGTCGACAAGCTTTATACCGCCGTATAGAAAAATATCAAATAGATGTAGGCTCATTATGTTAGTTGAATCCATATGTTAATCGTACAACTCATTCTTATCAATATTGCTTTTATCGTTAGCTTCTCTCTTTTATTGCCGAGCTCACCTTGGTTATTTTCTATAAGTTCAATACTGTTAATTACTTTAGCCGCTATGCGTTATCAGCATTACCATCGACAAACTCATCAGATCCTACAGACGTTATTACATGGTCTACGTAACTTACAAGATGGTGACTTCTCTATTACCTTAGCGGATAAAAAGACCAATAAAAGTCAAAGCCAATCTGAAGTGTTAGCGCTCTTTAATCAAGTGACTGATAAGCTAAGACAAGAGAAACAATCGCTTTATCAAAGGGAGCTCTTGTTAGATAAGGTTGTTAATGCCTCAGATGTTGTCACTGTGCTTGTTAATCACAGAGATACCATTATTTTTGCTAATCGAGCCGCAGAATACTTTTTTAATCAAAAGAGCATGTTGGGCATGTCTTGGACTACGCTACTCGATGAGAAGTTACCTGAGCTAATCCCACATAATGATAAAGATAATGCCATCATTCAATTACTGTTAGCTGAAACTAAAACAGAGCATAGCTGGCACTTGTCTCGTCATCATTTGAAATTACATGGAAGTCGTCATCAGTTAACGTTACTCAAACCGATAACTAAAGCCATGCATCAACAAGAGTTACAAACATGGAAAAAGGTTATACGGGTTATTAACCATGAGTTGAATAATTCTATCGCACCTATTAGCTCTATGTGTCATAGCGGTAATATACTTGCAGAACGTTTAAATGAACCACAACTCATTCGAGTGTTTGCTACTATCTCTAAGCGGATAAATAAATTAGCAGAATTCATTCAGAGTTATAGTCAGTTGGCGCGGCTTTCTCAACCGAAAAAGCAGGAATTTGATTTAATAAAAACCTTGAAACAGTTACAAGAGTTGTATCTGTTTACCTTAAGTTGTCAGGGTAATAGTTTGATGTTTACAGGTGATGAGAGTCAAATTGAACAGCTCTTAATAAACTTACTGAAAAATGCTCAACAAGCATGTCCAGACAAAGTTAATGCTGAAAAATCTTGTGTTGTTAGTGTAAGTAGTCAGCAGGATAAGTTAGTTATTACCGTAAGAGATTTTGGTACAGGTATGCCAGTAGAGGTATTACAAAAAGCATTTTTACCTTACTATTCAACAAAAGCAGATGGTAGCGGTATTGGCTTGAGTATTTGCCGAGAAATTAGTGATGGTCATCAAGGTCAAATCACCTTAAACAACCATCCTAAAGGCGGCTTACAAGTAGACGTGTATTTACCACACAATGTTAACTAGTCTATTCCCGTCATTCCCGTGGTAACTTAATCGGACGTGGCATGGATACCACTTATTAGATAATGCAGGAGCAATTATCCTGAATCCATTGTTTGTTACCAGCCTAGCTTCAATTAACTCCAATTAAATTCTTAGAAGATGCGCTTCATCAGTAGGTGAGAACAAGCACTGAAATTTTACAACTATTTCTGTCGTACCTAATTAAAAATTTACAATTTTCAAATCTAATTATCTATATAGACAATGATAGGTAACTTGCGTATGATTCCGCGCATAATATGCTATGGATCTATCTAATTGATTAAGCACGACGCTTATATAAATCAATGAGGCGAAATATATTGTTATCAGTATATATCAGTATATATCAGCTATATAGTAGCTGAGAGTAGAATTGCTACTAAATAAAATAGATAGAACAGATAAGAATAAAGCGACAACTGCATGAGTTTTAAGATGTTTTTATGCAGAAAACATTGGAAGCAACAGGGTAGTTGGTTAAATTAGCGAAGGAATGAAAAAACTTACACAATGTTAATATCCTCTAAAAAAGTAATTGTCTCACTAGCCTTATTGTTATTGAGCGGCTGTAATATTATCCCTGGCAGTCATATGGAAGGCGTTGATGTAGAACCTGAGACATCTACACTTGAACAAGACCTCTCAAATATAAATATCTCTGTTATAGACTCTTCATTAATATCTCGATTAAAAGACAGCCAACAAACTTATTCTCAAGCTAAAAAATATACACCAGTAGTTACAGATACGTATGATTACGTGCTGGGTGTTGGTGATGTTTTATCTATTGGTGTTTGGGACCATCCAGAATTAACTATTCCTGCCGCAGTACAACGTACCGCAGAATTTGATGGTTTTAGAATTCAAGCCGATGGCACTATCACCTATGCGTATGCTGCCAATGTACCTGCAGCGGGTAAAACAATCAGAGAATTACACAATGTTTTAGTAGCAAAGCTCAGTGAGGTTATTGAAAAACCACAATTAGACCTTAAAGTGGTTGGCTTTAAGAGTCAGCGAACGTATGTTACTGGCGAGGTGAAAAGACCTGGTGTTTTCGCTATCAGTGAAATACCTTTAACGTTAATCGATGCACTCAACCTCGCGGGTGGTTTAAGTGAAAGAGCTGATTGGCGCACGGTTAGTTTTACTCGAGATAATCAAGTACAAACCATCAAGTTAGATGATTTTTATACCAAGGGTGATATTTCTCAAAACCGCTTATTAAAACATGGTGATATTATTCATGTTAATCGTACTGATAATCAAAAAGTATTTGTATTGGGTGATGTAAGCAAAGCTGGCAGTATTGAAATTAACCGTTATGGCTTAAGCCTTGCGGAAGCGTTAAGCGACGTAGGCGGTTTAAATGAAAGAACCGCCAATGCTAACGGGGTATTTGTGTTGCGTAAACGCCCAGATAATGAAGAAGGCATTATTGCCGATGTGTATCAATTGTATGCACAAAATGTAGTGGCACTGGTGTTAGCTGATCAATTTAAATTGCAACCGCGTGATATCGTTTATGTGACCACTGCACCTATTGCACGTTGGAATCGTTTGATTAGCCAATTAGTACCAACAGTGCAAGCACTGGAAAGTATTTCAACGATTAAAACTCAAGGAAACTTTTTCTAATGGGTATGTTTAACTCAATATTAGTCGTATGTGCAGGTAATATTTGTAGAAGCCCTACCGGTGAATACCTCCTTAAAGATAAGCTGAAAGATAAGTCGGCTGATAACTCGGTAGAAAACCAAATCAAAGTTTCTTCAGCAGGATTAACCGCGTTAGTCGGTAAAGGTGCAGAGGCAACAGCAACAAAAATTGCCTTAAGCAATAATATTGATATGAGCCCACACAAAGGCCGTCAACTCAATTCAAAATTGATTGCTGAAAATGACTTGATTCTAGTGATGGAAGAGCGTCATTTAAGTGATTTGTTGGGACAATACCCAGAAGCACGAGGCAAAACCTTTTTACTCGGTAAATGGATTGATGATACCGAAATCCCAGATCCTTATCGCCAAAGCCACGAAGCGTTCGAACATGTCTATCAATTAATTGATAGAGCATGTAGCGCTTGGGAAAAATATCTGTAGCCCAGTGATGTTAAGTAAAGCAGGCTAGATAAACCAGTACCCCTTAAATAAAAAGTACACAAAATATGTCAATCGATGAAAATATAGTTAAACCTACCGTTCGTAATCAGCAGGGTAATAATACTTCAAATAACGCCCCTGCTAATGAAATTGATTTGATGGCGCTTTTTGGTGCGCTTATTGATCGTAAAATATTTATTGTGTCAATAACCACGCTATTTGCTGTGATTGGTATTGCTATAGCCATATTTTCTACACCGATTTATAAAGCCACAGCCATGATCCAGGTAGAAGAAAGTGGCGGTTCAGTGCCAGGTTTAGATGACATGGCGGGTATGTTTGAAAGTAGTTCTAAGTCAATAACAGAAATAGAGCTATTAAAATCTCGCTCAGTTATTGGTGAAGCGGTTGATACCTTAAAATTAGATATAGTTGCGGTACCTAAATTATTCCCTGTCATTGGTGGCCGAAGTTTTAGAAAATTTAACCCAATCAAAGAAGGTGATCTTGCTGCAGCAAGTTTTGGTGCAACAAGTTATGCGTGGGGCGGTGAACAAATTGAAGTATTCCGGTTTGACGTACCACAATATGGAATTGATAAAGAATACATAATACAAGCAAGTGATAATCAGAGCTTCAAATTGCTCTCTGAAGACGGCAAAGTTATTTTACATGGTAAAGTAGGTGAAGAGTTATCAAATGACCGTTTTTCAATAACATTAAAAACCCTAGTAGCAAGAGCTGGCACAGAATTTATTGTTACCCGTAAAGATCGCTTAAATACTATTGTTGATCTACAAACGGCTATTGGTGCCAGTGAAAAAGGTAAAGATTCTGGCATCGTGAACTTAAGCTTTCAACATGAAACACCAGAATATGCTGAAGGTGTTTTGAACAAAACTGCTGAAATTTATGTACTGAGAAATGTTGACAGAAACTCAGCCGAAGCTAAAAAGTCACTCGATTTTTTAGAGGTTCAGTTACCCGAAATTAAAAAACAGCTAGAAAGTTCAGAAGCATTATTTAATGACTATCAACGAGATCAACAATCAGTCAACATTACCTTAGAAACACAAGGCGTTCTAGAACAAATTGTTGAACTGGATACCAAGTTACAAGAATTAGACCTTAAACGTTTAGCTATGTCTCGCATGTTCAAACGTAACCATCCTAATTATCAAGGCATTGTTGAGCAAATAGAAGCGGTACAAAAACAACGTGATGGCTTAGCGGGTAAAATTTCAAACTTACCTGAAATGCAGCAAAAATTATTGCGTTTAACGCGTGATGTTGAAGTTGGTAATGAAATTTATATGATGCTGCTGGGTAAAGTGCAAGAGTTAGATATTGTACGTGCAGGCACTGTCGGTAATGTACGTATTATTGATGTGGCAGAAGTGAATACTATTAAACCAGTAAAACCGAAAAAAGCCTTGATAGTGGTAATGGCCACTCTGGTAGGTGGTATGTTAGCTATTGCTATTGTGCTAGTGCAAAAGGCATTACATAAAGGCGTTGAAGACCCTAGCGAGATAGAAGCTATTGGCATGCCTGTTTATGCCAGTGTACCATTCTCTATGCATCAAGATAAATTAACAGGCTTAACTAAGGCTTTAACCAAAGGCCGTAAACGTAAAGCAAATCAAAGCCATAATGATAAGAGTAATGTATTGGCTGTTGATAATCCTGCTGACTTATCAATAGAGGCACTTCGTAGCCTACGTACCAGTTTGCACTTTGCAATGATGGAAGCAAAAAATAATGTTATTGCCATATCAGGCCCTTCTCCAGGTGTAGGTAAATCATTTATCTCAGCTAATCTTGGTGCAGTATTGGCTCAAAGTGGTCAGAAGGTTCTAGTCATTGATGCTGATATGAGAAAAGGCTATTTACAAAAACAGTTTGGTATAGTGTGGGAAAACGGTTTGTCAGATTACTTATCAGGACAACAAACGCTGGAGCAAGTGACCAAAGCAACCAATGTTGAAGGGCTAAGTGTTATTACACGTGGTCAAGTACCACCAAATCCTTCCGAATTATTAATGCACAGTAATTTTAGTGACTTAATTACAGAAATAAAAGCTAAATACGATATTATTCTTATAGATACTCCACCTATACTAGCCGTGACAGACCCCGCTATTGTCGGTGGTCATGCTGGCACCATGTTATTGGTTACACGCTTTGGTCAAAATGCGATTAAAGAAATTGACTATGCCCGTCAGCGCTTTGAACAAAATGGCATTGATGTAAAAGGTGTGGTATTTAATGGCGTAGTGAAAAAAGCAAGTAATGCCTATGGTTATTATGGTTATTATAACTATGAATATAAATCGGATAAGTAAAAGTAACACCAATTTGCAGGCATAAAAAAATATTCCTGAGTATAAATCCGAGAATTAGGAAGTAACATAGGGCACCTCAACTGTATTGGTTAAGGATTTAAAAAGTATAAATCCCACCGTGATATCAATTAATTTATATGTATAATGAAGTAAAGAAAGCAATGACCTCTCCTTTAAAACACCTACAAACAGGTGTGTTTTGTCTATATTACAGTGGTTTAATATCAGCAGTTGGACTTGGTGAAAAACTGAATGAATATTGATATAAAAAGGCTAGTGGATAATTTTTGTTCATTGGCTGTTCTTAAGATATTTAACCTATTATTACCCTTGGTTACCTTGCCCTACTTATTGAAAACTCTAGAACTAAATAATTATGGCGTTATAGTTCTTGCGCTTTCATTAATTATGTATTTTCAGACTATAACTGAATACGGCTTTAATTTGTCTGCTACGAGAGAAATAGCAAAAAATAGGAGTAGTGCGGCTCGTTTAGAGTTTATCTATAGTAAGGTTGTCTGGTGTAAGTTGTTACTTTTAATTATTAGTCTGCTAGTTTTAGTCGTCGTTGTTTTTTTTACACCAAAGCTTTTTGAGTCTAAAACAACCTTTTTACTAACAGGTTTGATTCTTATAGGGCACTCTATGTTCCCTGAATGGTTTTTTAGAGGCATGGAACAAATGAGGTACATTACTCTTTTAGATTTATGTATTAAGTTACTTTTTACTATTGGGGTTTTTGTTTTTATTAACAATGAAGGTGATGGTTGGTTATATCCATTATTGCTTGGAAGTGCCTATATTACCGTTTCGATTTTGTCACATTTACTTATTTATTATAAATTTAATGTCTCTTTAAAACTTGTAAAATTTATGGTTATCTACAGAACATTGAAAAATACTTTTCCACTTTTTATCAATCAATTTTTCCCAAATTTATATAATAATACTACAACATTTCTCGTGGGTATGATGCTTGGCAATCATGCTGTTGGTTTGTTCGGGGCGATTAAACAAGTTGCTTCATTGTTGAATGTTTTTAACTCAGTAATTACAGCGGTTATATTTCCATACTTGAATAGGAATAAAGATAAATTTAACCTGTATTGTAAATATTATTTGCTTTTACTTTTTACAGTATCATTACTTTTTATTTTTGTTGGGCAGTATGTGTTTCTACTCCTAGAGATAAATGATGAAATTGTGAATAAGGTATTTTTAATACTTATAATTGGTATATTCAACATTGGTATCTATAGTGTTTTTGCCACAAACTACCTTATAATACATAAAAAAGATAAACTAGTTATGAAAATAACGGTAATTACTTCTCTAATTGGTTTTTCATTATCATACCCGTTCATTCACCTTTTTGGTTTGACGGGAGCTGCATTAACTGTATGTACTAGCCAGTTTTTGTTAGGGACGATTTCATTTGTTTTTTATAAGAAAAACAATGAAAGAAATATTTAGTATTGGAAGAAACTTAACTGCTCGGGATAAGTGCATGAATGGAAATTATAATAAAAACTATATAGGTAATGGATCTCACCTAGGAACTATATATCCCCTTTTCTCAAAAGAGTCACCTTCAGACTTTTTTTTTAATATGGAAGATATCATCAATTTTAGAACAAAAAACAATCTGAACATTGAATTGGACAAGGTAGCTTTAGTAGAGAAAGCTTGCCTACCATATCTTTTAGGAAATAGGACTCTCATAACTGATGTTGAGCGTGCACCATGGATGCACTCATATTCTAATCAGCGATGGATTAATGAATCATTACCTTATCATGGGAAAAGCAAACCGAATAAAGAAACCTTTGTCTGTGATTTGAAAACCTCATTGTCGAATGAAGCAATTGGCTACATAGGTAAAGCTAATACAGTAGGGATTCTGTTAAGTGGAGGCATGGATAGCAGAGTTGTTGCTGGAGTAGTGAGAGATTTACAGAAAAATAATAGAAGTATTAGTGTTGTAGGAATAACATGGGGAAATGCGAATAGCAGGGATGTAATATATTCACAAAGAATTTGTCAACAGTTTGGCTGGGAATTTGTACATTTTCCAATCACAGCTGAGACATTACATAAGAACATCCAGCTATCTGCAAAAATGGGGGCGGAAGTGTCCGCGCTTCACTTTCATGCCATGAGTGATGTAGCAGACTTGAAAGGTGTTGATGTTATTCTTGCGGGTAGTTATGGTGATAGCGTCGGCAGAGCAGAGTTTTCCGGTAAACATGTTACAAAGTTAAGTAGCGTACTACCAAGTAGAATAAATAATTTAGGTCTGATTAAAGACGAGTTATTCCAAAGTGCCCTAGAAAGTATTAGAAATGATGCTCAACTGCCTGCATTTCATAACGCTGGTGATAATAACTTAAGAAAGTATGAAATAGAACAAGAGTGCCATTATATGCGGCGAATGTTACAGTCATGCATGCATGTGGTTGCTGAAAAGATCCCTTTTTATCAGATGTTTACTGCTCCCTCTGTCTTTGGCTTGATGTGGGGCTTGGAACCAAATATCAGGAATAATGATTGGTATGTAGAATTATTGAATATATTACCGGGACAGTTATTGCAAATCCCATGGGCTAGAACTGGGATATTGTATCACTTACCGGAAGGTACCGCTGATGAGTTTGATAAGAGCTACCATCAATATGGCTTATGGTTAAAAACAGAACTTAAAGATGAAATGCTGAATGCTATGAATAGTAAGTCTATAAGGGAACTAGGTATATTTAACGAGTATAGCCTAGATGCATTAGTCTCAAGCTGGGGAATAGCGAAAGGTGCAAGTAATAATAGGTTAGATGAAGTTGTTTCGTGGATTGCGTCACTAAATACTTTTATTAATAACAACCAATCTCTAAACCTAGCAGAAGAAATTCCTTATAAATATTCTGATTATTACAATACAGCGAAGGGCAGCTGCTATGGTATGTTATATTCTTTAGCTAGAAACTATTTAAGGAAATAGTTATATCCTTTTTATTCAAATACCCTATTTCTATCAATAATAACGTTGATGTAGACTCGTTATAATGAAGTGTAAGTAAAGTCTTTCTGTTGCTTTATATCAGAATATTAATTTTAATATTCTTTGAGAGTTTGACTCTCGTTCTCTTTACTAATAATGGCAGCAGGTTCATACGAGTAACAAGTAATACTTTGTACTCGTTAATCTGACCTGGTTAATATTTTACTTACTCTAAAGTGTGGCTGACTCAGTGTTTATTATATTATGGTATGGGGGCCTGCTTCCCTCTCTTGTGAGACACTAGAGGTTGAACCTTTAGTGTATATTTTTCAACTAGCTAATTTTATATTACTAGATATAGGTGATAAACGTTGAATATCGTTAAATTGAATAGTGTTATTTTTTTTCTTATTGGTTTGGGGGTTACCCTTCGTTCATTTTACATATACTCAATATCATTAGCGCCATTACCACTAATTTCTATTTTTCTAGTGTTCTTTTTATGCTATTTAAATAGGCAGAGGCTGAGGACAGCTAAGCTTGATAGTAATATTGTGCTTTTTATTGCATTTTTTATAATGTATATATGCTTCTCTATATCACTAAATTTTTATTATAGAAATGCCAATATTAATGTAAATTCAATTTTTGGTGTTTTTCTCAATTTATCTTTCTTTTTTAGTATATACCTACTGAAAGATGTTTTCGTTGAATGTAAAAAAGGATTAAATTACCTTATTATTTTTCATTTGTGTTTTTTCTTTTTTCAGTTTTTTATGTTTCATGTTTTTGGTGACAAAATAGATTACTTATTGTCAATTACAGGGGAGGCACAAAGGTTTAATGGCTTTGCGAATGTAGAGGGATCAGGAACTTCAATGTTTAGGCCTGTAGGGTTGTTTACTGAACCAGGTAATTATTCAATCCATATATTAACTTTATTGTGGTTGGCTTACCTAGCTGATGAAATTAACCCCATAGTTGAGAAGTGTGCTTTAGCTTCGGTTGTACTATCTTTTTCATTAACGGGTATGGCAGGGGTCTTGGTTTATATCGTTCTTAAACTTAATAAGAAGATTGAACTTAAGTATATGATCATTTCAATTTTATCCCTTATAGCATTCGCATATATATTCAATGAGCTGATAATTAATTATCTGAGTGAGAGAGTTGGTAATATTTCAAATGATAATTCGACAAATGTAAGAGTTATGGCGTTTGAAGCAATAACCTCATTTTCAATTACTATGCAGCTATTTGGAGTTGGATTGGGCCATGATTACGTTCAAATCCACTTACCTACGATACCTTATGTTTTGGTTACATTTGGTATTGTTGGCTCAATAATTATTTTCTTACTTTTTATAACTCTAGCTCATTCTAATAATGTAACCATAAAGACTTATTTGTTTTTCTTATTCATTTCGTTCCAGTTTTATACTCTTATGCATCCATTATTTTGGTATTTCTGGGTTGGTGTTTTTATTTTCTCTTCACATGCTAAAAGGAAAGCTTGTTGTTGATTAAAGATTTTGTTAATAAGTGATTGTAGGTTTTAAGGCTATATTTATAGCTATCTAAGGTTGTTTAGGTATAAATTTAAAACTACTCTGTATCAATAATTAACTTTTATTTAATGTATAGAGGTGTTGTATCTTATATCTCTATATTTATGTATCTACTGTTGTTAATATTCAGCTGTAGTATTAATCGGACTTTAAAAGAAACAAGAAATGGATTTAGAAAAGATGTCAACAATTATATTTATTAATAATTTAGGGCTTGGTGGAGCTGAACGAGTGGTTTCCCGATTATTTCAAAATAGAGATATAAATGATATAGCAACTCTGTGGGTATTCAATGATAACTTCTTTTACGATTGCACAGCAAAAAAGAAAGTTATTTTAAGTAAAAAATATAAATTACTTACTTATATTAATGCATTGATTAAATTGTTGAAGCTCGATGATACTAAGTTAGTTCAAGCTCACCTTAATCTACCTATATTACTATCAACGTGTGCTAAATTATTTGGGGCAAAATTTAATTTAAAAACAGTTCACTGTTTTGCGTACAGTAGTTTTTATAATAGGAGGGGTTTTTTGGGAAAAAGCCATAAGTTTATATTTTCTAAACTTTTAAAAAAAGCTGACTTCCACACATTTAAATCAAGGGAAATGGTCGATGATTTTGTAGAAACCTTCGGGTGGAGGCCTGAACGTTATTCTGTAATTTATAACCCTTATGATATTGAAAATATTACTAGATTATCTAATGAAGTCGTCAATCAATGTGATTTAAAAAATAACAAACTAAATGTAGCAATTGTAGGCAGGTTAAATATCTCTAAGCGTTCTTTTGATGTAATTGAATTAGCTTTAGGTACATCCGATATTGCACATTACCACTTTTTCGGTGATGGACCTTTAAAAGAAGACCTGTTAAAGGAAGTTAAAAATAGAAAAATCAATAATGTTACAGTGCATGGCATGATAAAAAACCCATTTAAGTACGTGAGAAAAATGGGGGTGTATCTTTCTCTATCTGAGTCTGAAGGCTTCCCAAATGCTCTGATTGAGTCGATGATATGTAATGCAATTCCTATACACAGTGACTGTAAAACTGGTCCTAAAGAAATTTTATGTGATAATTATAAAGATTATTCTAGCATAAAGTCTGAATTTTCGGTCCAAAAAAGAGGGGTGTTATTTCCTGTTGGCGATATGCTTGGCGCATCTAAGGCAATACTTTATGTATTTGAAAATTATGTAGAATTAAGAGAGGGGTTTAATAGTGAAAGTCGCGAATTTATTGACTCTTTAGCTTTTGACAAAATATCTCAAGAATATTACTTAACTTTAAATAAGCATTCTTAATAAAAAAATCACATGTTGTTTGCTATTTCGAATGTGTTCATTGCCTGTATGTCCAGGCTAAACTAGTTTGGAATATGGTATTAATGAGCCTCAAAATTAATGATTATATCGTTTTGGGAGGCAAATGCTTGTGAAAATGACTTTATAATAGGTTTTAAGTTGGGCTACTTAATTCACTGTCACTAACTAAATAGCAGAATGGAATTTGCAATAGAAAAGATTATTCTCTCGTTTGATAATAAAATATGAATGTTATACCTAACGGTTTAACTTGATTTTTTATATCCTATATATATTTAATTGTAATTACACACTTTTTTGGAAATGGAGATGTTTTGAGTATGGAGTTCTACGGACCTATTACAGGTGAAAAGTTCGCTTTTTTGTTATTTAGAGATAATGGTGAGGTAATAGAGTTTAATCACTGGAGTCAAGTTAAAGAGTATAAAAGTGAACTGAAAATATCTAAAAGTTCAATTCAGATTTTTTTAAGAAATGGTTGTGTTTATCCCCCATATACAATTTATTCAAATGTATTAATGCTACCAATTGGCACTAAATTAACTATTGATATTAAGAATGATATTTTTAAATGGGAAAATAATTTTTGTTTTTTGGACCGACACTCTAAACAAGATAGTAAACCTTCAACCTCTAAATTAAAAACATTAATTGCCAATTCATTTGCTCACTTGAAAAAAGAAGTTAAACCCATCTATATGATGCAAAGTGCTGGCAAAGATTCAACTGCGATGCTGTTAGGATTACATGAGCAAGGTATTCAAAATGTTCATTGTGTAACTTATGAAGCTAATTTTAGAGATACAGAGAGTGATGCAGCTAAAAAAATTGCAGAATCTTTAGGTTTTGAACATACGATTTTGTTTCCAAATTATGAAGCTGAATTCGATGCATTATTAGAGTATCAAGAGAATGCTGTGAGTATTACTGGAGATTTCTCTATGCTACCTTATATAGCTGCAAATAAATCTGTTTTTAAATCAGACTCTCTAGTTATAGATGGTTTAGGTAACGATCTCTATATGGGTTATGTTAGTAATAAACTCGAGCGAAGTATTATGAAATGCTCATTAGGTAATTTTAGCTACCTTGAACCTTCAAAATTTACTTCAAATGAAGTTATAAACTATGCAATATCTAGTATATTTATGAAGCCATATGAACGTTTATTTCCTGGGACTAGGTTGAGTTCTAGTGAAATAGAGAATTTCACTGATAATAAATTTATTGATGATGATGCTATATACTTCTCAAAGCAGTATAACAATTTAGATAAAGATGACTTTAGAGCCGCAATAAGAGCTCGTTTTTGTGATAGTACAATGTTCCAGATGAAAGCAGAGCTAACCACTAACAGCTTTGGGAATGAAGTTTACTTCCCTTTTTCAAACAAAGAGTTAGTGGATTATTATTTTAATTTACCAATAGAAGAGCGCTATGATAAAGCTAACAGCTGCAATAAAACATTATTACGTAGCATGCTTAATGAATATGTTGAAGTAGATGATTTCTTTAAGGTGAAATCAGGCTTTAGATACAATATGCCTGAATTTATTACTATCAACAAAGAAAAAATAAAAAAAGAAATTATTGAATGCGACCTCTTAGAACAAGATTATTCAAACCGTTTTTTTGCTAAACACTTAGATGTACAGAAGGTGAATTATACTTCAGCTTGCAAAGCTTATATTTTATTGGTATTTGCCTCTTGGAGAAATAGAAATAAGCTTGCTGTTGTAGATGGGCATGTAGCTGATAAATTTGACTGGTATTAAATTGAAAAAATTATTATTTATTGTAAATGTTGATTGGTTTTTTATCTCTCATCGCTTACCTATAGCAATAGATGCCCTTAAAAAAGGTTATACAGTTACAATTGCATGTCATTTTACCTCTCATAAACAAGAGCTTATTGACATGGGGTTCAACGTACTTGAGATTCCTTTTAGTCGCAGCGGCGCTGGTATTCTCAGTGAGTTAAATACGCTTAAGTGTATTAGAAAGGTAATTAATGATGTTAATCCTTCACTTATACACGCAGTAACCATAAAGCCTGTTTTATATACTGGTTTGGTTTTGAAAAGTATCAATCGTAATATTCCATTTGTAGCTGCTATTTCTGGTTTAGGCTATGTTTTTACTGCAAGTACATTAAGAGCAAAATTAACTCGTTTTATTGCATCAGCCTTTTATAAGGTCGCGTTATCGCAAAAGTATAAAATGGTGATATTTCAAAATACATCGGATGAAAATATTTTAACAAAGGTAGCAAAACTTGAGTCTAGCGATAAATTTTTGATAAAAGGCTCGGGTGCTGATTTATCAGTTTATAATTTTTCACCTGAAAACCTTGATAACCGCACATCCATTGTAATGGCGTGCCGCCTTTTAAGGGAAAAAGGTGTATATGTATATGTTGATGCTGCAAAGCTTGTAAAAGAGCACTTTCCTGAAGCTGAATTCTTACTGGTGGGCACGCCAGACTTAGAGAACCCTAATACTGTTAAACAAGTTGAAATTGACCAGTGGGTTAGTGATGGGACGATAAAGTACTTGGGTCATCGAAATGATATACCTAGCATCTTTGCTAATTCCAATATAGTTTGCTTACCATCATTTTATGGTGAAGGTGTGCCTAAGGTGCTTATTGAAGCTGCAGCTTGTGGTCGAGCTATTGTTACTACCGATAACCCCGGGTGTAAGGACGCAATAATAAATGAGGTAACAGGCATTGCTGTTCCCGTTCGTGATGCACAATCGCTTGCTTTAGCGATAATTAAGCTGCTAGATGATCCTGCTCTACGTATTTCTATGGGTAAGAAAGGCAGGAGCTTTGCAGAGCAGGAGTTTGATGTGCGCGCTGTAGTTACTAAACACTTAGATATTTATAATGAGCTTTTACAAAAATGAAAATAGCCATAACTGGAGCAACAGGGTTTTTAGGCAAGCCTTTAACTAAAGAATTAAGTGAAAGATTTTGTGATGATTCTATTGCACCCATTTTACGTAATTTATCTCAAGAATTTAATAACGTTAATTGCATAGTCGTTGGTGATATTGGCCCTATGACAGACTGGTCTAACAAACTCGAAGATATTGGTTGTGTTATTCATTGCGCTGCACGTGTACACGTAATGAATGAAAAGAACGAAGATCCTTTAGATGCTTTTAGAGAGGTTAATGTACGTGGTACTTTAGTATTTGCTAAAGCCGCTGCGAAATCAGGTGTCAAACGTTTTATTTTTGTGAGCTCAATTAAAGTTAATGGTGAAAGTACAACTAGCAAAAAACCCTATAAAAATTCTGATGAGCCCTCTCCGAAAGACCCTTATGGTATTTCTAAGTCTGAAGCTGAAGCCGGTTTAAAATTAATTGCTGATGAAACAGGAATGGAAGTTGTGATAATTAGACCTCCACTGGTTTATGGTCCTGGAGTTAAAGCAAATTTCGCCGCAATGTTAAAATTTGCATCCACTGGAATTCCCTTACCATTTGGCTGCATAAGTCATAATAAACGCTCAATGGTCTATGTAGAAAACTTAATTAGTTTAATTGTAGAGTGCATTGATAATCCAAATGCCGCGAATAATACCTTTTTAGTGTCTGATGATAATGATTTATCCACTAAAGAATTCGTTAATGGTTTAAGTGCTGGATTAGGTAAGTCTGGTTTGATGTTACCCGTTCCTAATGCTCTTTTTTCTATTGCTGGAAAAGTGCTAGGTAAATCAGCTGTTATTGATAGATTATGTGGCTCTTTACAAGTTGATATAAACCACACGAAAGATACACTAAGTTGGCAACCGCCATATTCAGTCGTAGAAGGTTTTGCTGCTACAGCTAGATATTTTAAAGACCAGCGTTCGAACTAATCCTATGTTTACTCAAACCTATATTACACTTTAAAACTAAGTTATTATTAGAGATACTTCATGACCCTTTTACTTATTCGTATTTTAGATTTTATATTCTCCTTCTTTGGGTTGCTATTCGCTTGCCCATTTTTAATTATTTTAACCATAATTGGTTATTTTGATACTGGTTCTCCTATTTTTATTCAAGAAAGAGTAGGGCGAAATAAGAAACCTTTTAATTTGATCAAATTTAGAACTATGACTGTTGGTACTGCCTCTGTAGCAAGTCACTTAGCTTCAAGCGCTTCTATCACTAACTTTGGTAGCTTTCTTCGTAAAACTAAGCTTGATGAGTTACCACAGCTTTGGAATGTATTAAAAGGTGAGATGAGTTTGGTGGGTCCTCGACCTAACTTGTTTAACCAAACAGAGTTAGTTCTTGAGCGTGAATCACGCGGCGTTTATAATGTACGCCCTGGTGTTACGGGACTTTCTCAAGTCAATGAAATAGATATGTCTACGCCGATATTATTGGCTAAGACTGATGAACAAATGATTTTAACTTTGACTATAAGTTATTATTTTAAATATATACTCCAAACTGTTACCGGTTCAGGTAGTGGTGATAGAGTTACTAAAGATTAAGTAGAGACGGATTTTATGAAAATTGCTATTGCAGGTACAGGTTACGTAGGTTTATCAAATGCTATGTTGTTAGCGCAACACAATGAGGTTATTGCCGTTGACATTATTGCTGAAAAAATAGAATTACTCAATTCAGGTAAATCTCCCATTGAAGATACTGAGATTTCCGACTTTTTAGCAAATCGTGAGCTTAACTTTACCGCTACCTTAGATAAAGAAGCGGCTTATGCGGGTGCTGATTATGTTATTATTGCAACACCTACTGATTACGACCCAGAAACTAATTACTTTAATACCGCTTCAGTTGAGTCGGTTATTAAAGATGTTATGGCTATCAACCCCTCTGCTTGTATGGTGATTAAATCAACCGTACCTGTTGGTTATACTGCACGGATACGAGAAGAGTTAGGTTGTGAAGGGCTTATTTTTTCCCCTGAATTTTTACGTGAAGGCAAAGCACTGCATGATAACCTTTATCCTTCACGTGTTATTGTTGGTGAGGATTCTGACCGAGCACGTAAGTTTGCAGGGCTGTTAACTGAAGGTGCTTGGAAAGAAAATATTGATGTTTTGTTTATCCGTTCTACGGAAGCCGAAGCGGTTAAACTATTCTCTAATACCTATTTAGCGATGCGAGTCTCTTACTTTAATGAACTTGATACTTATGCTGAGGTTCATGATTTAGATTCTCGCCATATTATTGAGGGTGTAAGCTTAGATCCCCGTATAGGAAATCATTACAACAACCCTTCATTTGGCTATGGTGGCTATTGCTTGCCAAAAGATACCAAGCAATTACGCGCGAATTATAAAGATGTGCCTAATAATATTATTAGCGCGATTGTCGATGCTAATAGCACACGTAAAGATTTTGTTGCCGACTCAATTATTGCAAGAAGTCCTAAAGTTGTCGGTATTTATCGATTAATTATGAAAGCGGGATCCGATAATTTTAGAGCATCATCTATTCAAGGTATTATGAAACGAATTAAAGCTAAGGGTATCGATGTTGTAATATATGAACCGGTAATGGAAGAAGATGAATTTTATCATTCAAAAGTGATTAAAAGTTTGTCGGAATTTAAAGCTATGTCTAATGTGATTGTTTCTAACCGAATGGTTGATGAGTTAATTGATGTAGTTGATAAAGTTTATACACGTGATTTATTCGGTAGTGATTAGCTCAAAGCGCGAATAAATTCCCGCCTACGGGGGATATGTAGGCGGAATTTTAATCGTGATGGGGTTGATGATATGTAGGCGGGATTTTAATCGCGCGGGAAAAGGGTACATAGAAGCAGACTTTTTCTAGATGGAAGTCTGTTTTGGTCGATATTAGGAAAGGTAAATAAAATGAAATATTTAGTAACTGGCGCTGCTGGTTTTATTGGTAGTGCTGTTGTTGAACGCTTGTGTGCAGCAGGACATGACGTCGTTGGTATCGATAATATTAATGACTATTATGATATTGCATTAAAGCAAGCACGTTTAGCACGAATAGAACATGCATCGTTTAGCTTTATCAAGATGGATATTGCTGATCGCAATGTTATGGCCGAGTTATTCACAGCTCAGCAGTTTGATAAAGTAGTGCATTTGGCAGCTCAAGCCGGTGTGCGTTATTCAATTGAAAATCCAATGGCTTATGCTGACAGTAACTTGATTGGTCACTTAAATGTATTAGAAGGTTGCCGAAATAATCAGGTAAAACATTTGATTTATGCCTCTTCGAGCTCTGTTTATGGCTTAAATAATAAGGTACCCTTTTCAACTAAAGACACTGTTGATCATCCTGTGTCATTGTACGCCGCAACTAAAAAGTCTAATGAATTAATGGCACACAGCTATTCCCATTTATATAATATTCCTACTACAGGTTTACGATTTTTTACTGTTTATGGTTCATGGGGGCGTCCTGATATGGCCCCTTATATTTTCACTAAAAAAATATTGAATGGCGATACTATCGACATAAACAATAATGGTGATATGTGGCGTGATTTTACTCATGTTGACGATATTGTTGAGGGTGTTATCCGCATTGCTGATGTGATTCCTGAACGTGATGCAGAGTGGAAAGTTGAAAGTGGCAGCCCTGCTACTAGCTCAGCACCCTATTCAGTCTATAATATTGGCCATGGCTCACCAATCAGCTTAATGGACTTTGTTAAAGCCATTGAAGATGAGTTAGGTATTGAAGCGAAAAAGAACTTTCGTGAAATGCAACCTGGTGATGTATATCAAACCTATGCAGATACCCAAGATTTATTTAAGGCGACAAATTATGTGCCTAAGATATCTGTTAAAGAAGGTGTCGCCGAGCTTGTGGTTTGGTTTAAAGACTTCTATAAAATATAAACTTAAACTTAAACTTAAACTTAAACTTAAACACAAAATATAAATAACAAAGGACGTTTTAAAAATGAAAGCAGTAATCCCCGTAGCAGGTCTAGGTACACGTATGTTACCCGCTACAAAAGCAATACCAAAAGAAATGCTCCCAATTGTAGACAAGCCTATGATTCAATACATTGTTAATGAATGTGTTGCGGCTGGTATTAGAGAAATTGTTTTAGTTACTCACTCTTCGAAAAATGCGATTGAAAATCATTTTGATAAATCTTTTGAGCTCGAAACAACTTTAGAGAGTCGAGTAAAGCGCCAATTATTAGATGAAATACAAGCTATTTGCCCTAAAGGCGTTACTATCTTGCATGTACGTCAAGGAGAGGCTAAAGGCTTAGGTCATGCAGTTTTAAAAGCACGCCCGATAATTGGAGATTCTCCATTTGTTGTAGTATTACCTGATGTTATTTTGGATGAAGCTTCAGCCGATTTAAAAACTGAAAACTTATCAGCAATGTTAACTCGTTATCATGAGGTTGGACATAGCCAAATTATGGTTGAGCCTGTGCCTATGGATATGGTTAGTAACTATGGTGTGGCTGATTGTAATGGTGATGAACTTACGGCTGGCGAATCTAAAGCTATGACTGCCGTTGTTGAGAAACCACCTGTTGATGAAGCTCCATCAAACTTAGCCGTTGTTGGTCGTTATGTTTTATCAGAGAAAATTTGGGATATGCTTGAATTTACTCCCCCTGGAGCAGGCGATGAAATTCAGCTTACAGATGCCATTGCTAGTTTAATGAAAATTGAAACTGTTGAGGCTTTTCATATGACAGGCAAGTCACATGATTGTGGCTCTAAGTTAGGTTATATGAAGGCTAATGTTGAATATGGCTTACGTCATGCAGAATTAGGTGATGATTTTAAAGCTTATTTACAGGAAACAGTTAAGAACTCATAACTATTTCCTAGGTGTATTAATCATGAGTACAATTTGTGCAGGTGGATCTTCGATTAGAAACTTCGAAGATGACGGTTGGTGAATTTGCAGCTGAAGGCTGTTTAGTTCGAGGTGACTGCTCTAGCAATTGTCATTCCTGAGTTGTCTTATCAAATAGAAATAGCCAAGTAACGAATCATTGAAGTATTAATGTGAAATCCCTTCTGACTCTGTAATAAAATTTGTATATACTGCGCATCTTCATAATGAAATATAAAGTTACCTATGAAAAGGAACCCTAAGTGTCTTTAATTCAGTCTGTTTTGAGTTTGCCGCGTGCTTATAAACGTGCCATCTCGTTGTTGATAGATTCTATCTTTTTATTTTGTGCTTTTTGGTTAGCATTATTTATGCGCCTTGATAGCTTCTCCCCACTATTCGACCAAGGTTACTGGCTAGTGTTTTCCTGCTCTTTACCGCTAAGTTTATTAGTTTTTGTAAAGCTGGGCCTTTATCGTGCTGTATTACGTTATATGAATATGCAAGCGGTTTGGGCTATAGCATTGGGCAGTATTTTTTCTGCCATGTTCGTTATTGGGTTTTCTTTTTTGTATACCGCAGGCATTCCTCGAACTGTTCCTTTTATTTTCATTAGCTTATGTTTGATATTGATTGGCGGCTCAAGAGTTTCAGTAAGAGCGGTAATTAGTCATCAACGCTGGCATAAAAAAGCCTCTGTATTGATATATGGCGCAGGTTCTTCAGGCCGTCAATTAGCGACGGCTTTATCACAAGGTCCTGAATATCATGCGGTGGCTTTTATTGATGATTATAAAGCGCTTCAAGGACAGATTATTCAAGGCATTCCTGTTTATTCTCCAGAAGAAATTTCCCACGTAGTTGAAAGAAAAACCGTTCAAAAAATATTATTAGCTATACCAAGCGCCTCAAGAGCAAGGAGGAAACAAGTGTTGGCTAAAATTGATTGTTTAGGTATTCAGGTATTAACCATTCCAGGTATGGCTGATATTGTTGAAGGCAAGGCTAAACTTGAAGAGTTTAAAGATGTTGGTGTTGAAGATTTATTAGGGCGTGATTCTGTAGAGCCAAAACCAGAATTGATGAATGCCGATATAGCCGATAAAGTAGTTATGGTTACTGGGGCCGGTGGCTCTATTGGCTCTGAATTATGCCGTCAGATAATTCGATTAAAACCTACTAAGCTTGTGTTGTTTGAGTTATCAGAATTCGGCTTGTATACCATTGATAAAGAACTTAATGAATATAAGCAGCAACATGATTTAGCTGTTGAAGTATTGCCACTTTTGGGGTCAGTACAAAGGGTTAATCGCATTGAAACAGTAATGAAAAGTTTTGCCGTACAAACGGTTTACCATGCAGCAGCATACAAGCATGTGCCATTGGTTGAGCATAATGTTGTTGAAGGAGTTAGAAACAATGTTTTTGGTACTTATTACGCAGCGCGTGCTGCGATAAATGCCAATGTTGAGACCTTTGTTTTAATCTCCACCGATAAAGCTGTTAGACCTACTAATATCATGGGTACCACTAAGCGTATGGCTGAGTTAGTACTACAGGCGTTAGCTAAAACACAACATTCTACGCGCTTTTGTATGGTGCGTTTTGGGAATGTATTGGGTTCCTCTGGTTCAGTAGTACCGCTGTTTAGAAAACAAATTAAAAATGGTGGTCCGGTAACGCTAACTCACCCTGACATCACTCGTTATTTCATGACTATTCCTGAAGCTTCGCAACTAGTTATTCAGGCTGGCGCTATGGGTAAAGGTGGCGATGTCTTTGTGCTTGATATGGGGGATGCGGTAAAAATATATGACTTAGCCAGTAACATTATTCACTTAAGTGGTTTCTCCGTTAAAAGCGCTGAATTACCTGATGGAGATATAGAGATTAAATGTACGGGTTTGAGACCAGGCGAGAAACTCTATGAGGAACTTCTTATAGGTGATAACGTTTCAGGGACTTCACATGAGCGTATTATGACTGCACAAGAAGTGATGCTTGATTGGGATGAGTTAGAGGCATTGATATCGAGGCTTGACGATGCTTGTCATGCGTTTGATCATGAATTAATTCGTGAAATCTTACTCAAGGCGCCAACAGGTTTTAATCCTACGGATGGAATTTGTGATTTAGTCTGGCAGCAGAAAAGTACTTTACAGCAATATACGGCTGATATTATTGAACTGAAGGTTGCCACTTAGCTTGAATCTAGGATAAAGTTAATGGATTCCCGCCAAGAAAACGCGGGAATGACGTTGGTTGAGTAGTGCCAAACTGGTTGGCCTGAGTGATAACCGGAATGACGTGAATTAGTTGTGTAATTTATGCGTATCCATCGTCATTCCCGTGGTGTATCAATCGGGAATTCAATCCCTAAAATTGTTTGTCAATTCTTACATTACCGTTGGCAAGATAAACCATTCTTACCGCATCTTGGTGATGAAAGACCATTTGTGAATCATAATCTTGAATCACCATATATTGCTGGCATTGTTGTTCAGCGCAGTCAACTTCTATCATTAACTCGACAAGATGAATAACGACTGTTTTATCTTGGCTACGATTATTGGCCATTTTACCACCAATAACAGCACCCAATACAGTCGCTATATCTCGGCCGCTACCACCACCAAATTGATTACCAATGGCGCCACCTATGAGTGCGCCACCAAAGGTTTTCCAACCGCTATTTTTATCTTGAATCAATTCTTCTTGGCTAACGTTTCTGGCAGAAATTACTGTGCCAAAGAGTACCTGTTCAACAGGTACTGCTTTGTTTCTATCATAGTCTGCATTAGCTAAATTACTAAAGAAGAATGTGAATAGGGTTAAACTTGTTAATAATAACGATTTCATACTTTTCCTTATTTAAATTCTTTCTAACTAATGATTTCATCAGTGTTCCTAACGAGTATCAGCTATCAGCTACCAGCTAACAAATTCTTTACCTTTGGTTTTACGGATTTCAGTTTCATCAGCCCATTCAACTAAGCCACTTTCTAAATCCATTAAACGAAGGGTAAATTTGTAATAAACATCTGACTGATCTTTATTAGACTTAACTATGCTAGCTAAGTTGCCATACAGCATATATTGCGCACCAACTTGCTTACCAAATTGCATCGCTTTGTTTGGATCAACCATACCGCTGCTTTGTTGGTAATCAAGCTGTTTACGTGCAGCTGCTACTCGGCCCATATCAACAAATCTAAATTTACCAGAACGAAGTAATTTGGTTGAAATAGAGTCAGTAATTGATTCGGTATCAATGTGTTCACTGGTTTTATTTTTAATACTTTCAACAAACATAATAGGGCGAGTGTTTGCTGTTAGTGTACCTACGACAGGAGATACTAGTAATGAGTCAGTCATATCACCAGCTACTTTTTGTAGGTCAGTAGAGCCAAAACTAATGTCGGTTGTTTCAACTTCTGTTGCGTCTCCATAACGTACAACGGATTTGTTGGTACAACCGGCAACAAGAGTAAGTGTTAATGCAACACTGGTAATCATAATAAGTTTTTTCATTTGGTTTTCCCTTTGCTTGGTAATGTTAATTTGTAGTACTAAATCTTTTATATCGTCATTCCCGCAGTATCGGAGCGGGAACCCATTGAGTTTAAAGCTGGATACCCGATTAAAACACCTCGGGTATGACGTAATATTCTTTGTTGAGTTTGTTACTTATTTATTCGCTAAAATTTAAAGAATTTTTCCGGTACATCTCGTACATAGAGGCTAAACGATGCAACTTGATTCGTTGGTGCTAACCCAGGTACTGTCTCGGTTTGCATACCATGTAAATCAAGTGGTTTCCAAGGGGCTTTACCGGCTTCAATCACAAAACCATCTTTATCAAACCAAGTAAATTGATATTGCAGTTTGAGTGTTTTTTCATAGGTACTAGTGAGTGATAAATTAATTTCAAGCAGCTCATTATTTGTTCGAGATCTGATGTCACTTATATGAAGCTTCTTGCCTAACTCTGGGTTATGCACCTGTAAATGCTTACTGAATTTTTGCCCTGGGGCTATTTGATCACTGCCCATACCAGAGGTAACAGGCGGAACATTTTTACAACCACTGATCAGTAACGTCGCCGTCAACGCTGCGATTAACAGTGCGGAACGTCTTGTTGTAGTCGATGTCATCATTTTAACTTTTTTCATTGTTTAGTACTCCATGTTTAACAGGGCGCTATGCTTAACTAATATTTTAGGTGATACTTCACTGTGTACTTTAATTTAAAGATTGATACTTTGATAATTAGTATAACTTCCGATTGAGGTTAATTTTACTAAGGTTTGTCTGTCTTCGTTAATTTCAACCGTGATGGTGCGACTGCTGCCGTTAATGTTCAATTCTACTTCTTGTTGGCCAGGCGCCAAGTCTAATCGAAGTATATGAATACTATCGGGTAGTGTACTCCAACTGCGAGTATCTGCTTTTTCAGACGCTATATTGTAAAGTCCGGCTAAAATGTTACCGACATCACCACCTTTGCGGCTCATTTGTTGTCTCAGTTCTTCTTTAGCAACAAGACGCACAACTTGTCTGGTGACAATCGCTGGCATCTCATCTTGTAATTGCTTAGCGGCAAGAGATTGTAAGCGGACAATCTCTTGAGACTGATAGGTATTGCCTTGATAATTTAATGAGAGTCCAGAGTATTGGCGTAAGCGATTTTGGTAACTAGGTAAAGCTAAACTGTAAAAGCGCATATCGTTATGGCTAGTGAAAATGGGTAGGTGGATGGATACTTCCTGTTTACTCGGGATGATACCTTGTTCAACAAGCACAACAAGTTGGCCACTTTTAGTTAAACTTTTTCGGTTATCAACGGTTTGGTGATTACCTCGGGTAATATCGCTAGAAAAACGGTTACCGAATAATTGAATGTCATTAGTCATGCCAAGCTTAGTAGCCAAGCGCCAGACATCTTTTTGCACGGTTACGTTGTGAGGGTAAATTTCTAATGCTTTTTTATAGTCTATATAAGCATCATTGGCTTGTCCTGCGGCTTCGTAAAGTACGCCAGATAAGTAAAAGGTGTAGGCATTTTGAAAACCATTTTTTACCTTGCCAATGGCGGTACTCATTGATGGATATTTACTTGCTAAGCTTTCAGAACTCACGCCTTTTTTTGACATTTCTTCTTGGCTATCAAAAAGTGCTTGTTGATTGGCTTGTAAGGCTTTTTGCTGAACTAAATTCGCGCGTCGTATTTCAACTAAAGCACCAGAGAGATCATTTTGGTTTAAGTAATTAAGTGCTTGGTAACAATGCAGCATACTTTGTTCATAGTAGTGAATGTCGTATCGAGTTGCGTTGTCGTTACTAACAACGGCTTGAATGTTTTCTATACCACGGCTTAGTTGAATTTTAGCTGCTTGTTCCGCTTGCTGAACCTGTCGATATACTAGGGCAAAGTCTTGCTGACTTTGTGTGTGATTATTGGCGAGAAACTCTAAACGGGCTTTTTCTAATAAACTTAAACCATAACTGCCATTGCTTTCACTGCGCTCTGGTAACAATGATACTGCTTGTTCGAAGTTACCTTGCTGTTGAGCATTTTTTGCCCCTTGCATCTGTTTATTATAGTTACTAAATAAATCACTAAATGAAGTGCCTGCACAAGCACTTAGTGCGAGTGAAAGTAGTAGGATTATCGAGATTTTGGAAGGAATATTCAGCATATTAGTAGCTTATCTTGTTAACAGTATATAGCAAGAAGATAGCTGTATAAAAAGTGTAAGTTTATGCAACATTATGAAACACATGAAGAGTGATCTAGAATAAATGGGTATAAATTAAAACACTGTACCCTTAGGTTAAATATGCATTAAATAAGGATGAATGATGATAGATAAAAGAGTATGGCTCTTTATGACGATGAGTCTGTTTATAGGTACAAGCCAAGTACAAGCTAAAGATGTCATTGTTGAAATATATAAAAAGCAGTTTATTCCCAGCGAAGTAACCATTGAAGCTGGCGATAGAGTGATTTGGAAAAACATTGAAAAACGTCAATACCACAATGTTTGGTTTAAAGGCTCTGGTGAAGAAGAGCCAGATTACTTTTTTCCTGATGAAAGCTATCAGCGACAATTTGATCAGTTAGGTACATTTGCCTATGAATGTGGCCCTCATCCTAAGATGAAAGGTAAGGTTATCGTTAAAAAATCTCAGCAATAACCTTAAAAATGTTGTTGATATAAAGTGGACTATTTAACAGCTATAACCTTAATTTAACTGAGGTTATAGCTGTTTTTTGTTGAGAAATAAGGTGATAAAAAAGCAAATTTTTTGATATAGCGCAAAATTACTCCTAATTATGTAACTATTTATTACAACCCCTCGAAAACTTGATTTCCATCAAGTTGCTTACTAAGCTTCCTCGCTATCATCTACTTGCTTTATAAAACTTACGCATGAACTATTTCATTAAGGAAACACCATGTCAGAGAGCTTTACTAAAGGCATGGCAAGGAATATTTATTACGGTGGAAGTATATTCTTCTTCTTAATATTCTTAGCTTTGACTTTTCACACAGTAAAAGAGATGCCCAAACGGGATAATCGAGAAAATATTACCGAAGCGGTTGAACGCGGTAAACACTTATGGGAAAAAAACAACTGTATTGGTTGTCATACACTTATTGGTGAAGGCGCATATTTTGCTCCAGAACTAATGAACGTATATGACCGTCGCGGCGGTGGTAATGAAGTAGCTTTTAAAGCTTTCTTAAATGGTTGGATGAATGCTCAGCCATTAAACATTCCAGGTCGTCGTCAAATGCCTAACTTCCACTTAAATGACCAAGAAATTGATGATTTAGCTGAGTTCCTTATATGGACATCAAAGCTAGACGCCAATAACTGGCCACCAAACATTGAGGGGTAGGGCGTGAATACTTTAAAATATCAATCACAAGCTGTAGCAAAACCTTATTTTATTTTTGCTATGATCTTGTTTGTAGGCCAAATATTATTCGGTCTGATCATGGGTTTGCAATATGTAGTTGGCGACTTTTTAGGTGGAATAATTCCATTTAACGTAGCTCGTATGGTGCATACCAACCTATTGATTGTTTGGTTACTCTTTGGTTTTATGGGGGCTGCTTATTATTTGGTGCCCGAAGAAGCCGAAACTGAGCTGTACAGTCCTAAATTAGCAATTATATTGTTTTGGGTATTTGCTGCAGCTGGCGTATTAACTATTTTAGGCTACTTACTAGTACCTTACTCAACGTTAGCTGATATTACCTTTAATGAATTATGGCCAACTATGGGTCGTGAATTCCTAGAACAACCAACGATTACTAAATTTGGTATTGTTATTGTTTGTTTAGGTTTCTTATTCAACTTAGGTATGACTATCTTAAAAGGTCGTAAAACTGCCATTAACATGGTGATGATGACTGGTTTAATAGGTTTAGCAGTATTCTTCTTATTCGCTTTCTATAACCCAACTAACTTAGCATTAGATAAATACTTCTGGTGGTTTGTAGTTCATTTATGGGTAGAAGGTGTTTGGGAATTAATCATGGGCGCAATCTTGGCTTATGTATTAATCAAAGTGACTGGTGTTGACCGTGAAGTAATTGAAAAATGGTTATACGTAATCATTGCGATGGCACTTATCTCAGGTATCTTAGGTACTGGTCATCACTTCTACTGGTTAATGACACCTGAATATTGGCAGTGGGTTGGTTCTATCTTCTCAGCTCTTGAACCACTACCTTTCTTCGCTATGGTACTGTATGCATTTAATATGGTTAACCGTCGTCGTCGTGAACATCCTAACAAAGCTGCTACATTATGGGCATTAGGTACAGCGGTAATGGCATTCTTAGGTGCTGGTGTATGGGGTTTCTTACATACATTATCATTTGTAAACTACTACACGCATGGTTCGCAAATTACTGCAGCTCACGGTCACATGGCTTTCTACGGCGCATATGCAATGATTGTTATGACAATTATCTCTTACGCTATGCCTAAGTTACGTGGTATTGGTGAAGCTAACTGTAACAAAGCGCAAGTAGTTGAAATGTGGGGCTTCTGGTTAATGACAGTGGCTATGGTATTTATCACCTTGTTCTTAACAGGTGCTGGTATCTTACAAGTATGGTTACAACGTTTACCTGAGTCTGGTGAAGCTTTAAGCTTTATGGCAACTCAAGATAAACTTGCTATCTTCTACTGGTTACGTGAAATTTCTGGTGTTATCTTCCTTCTAGGTTTGATTTCTTACATCACTAGTTTCTTCATTACAGAAAAAAAAGCTCAAGCATAATGTAAATATGTCTTGTTGACTGACAAAAAGCCGTGACACTGTCGCGGCTTTTTTTTTGCATTTATATTATACCAATCCCATTAAATTATTGCCCACTTGTGCTGGTTAAAATACTCCAAGGCGGCGTTGCTCTCAATCCCAATAGCCAGCTATTGCTCAATCGAGCGCCTTGCCCTGATTTATTTTTCCTATGCACAACAAGATCACAAACTTAATGGAATTGGTATTATTCATCCTATTTTATCTTCACTTTACCGAAAATCGTTTTATCCTATCTTTAGTAGCTGTTACTTTGCGTCACCCTATAATTAACTAATGTTAATTTCAGCCAACTTAATCTGATGAGGATTTCATTATCTCTGCTTCAACCGCTCAAATATTCCAACATAGGCAGAAAGGCTTAAGCTTTCTCGTCCCTTTTATGGTGATGCTAAGTTTATCATCCAGCCCTGTTTTAGCTGCTCAAGAGTCTGAGCAACGGCAAAATAAACATGAACGCAAACTGGCTATCGATGAGAAAAACATCACAAAGCACAGCACTAAGGTCAATGGACAGAAGTTTAAATATACTGCGACTACAGGAACGCAGCCTGTTTGGGACGAAGAAGGTAATCCAATCGCGAGTTTGTTTTATACCTACTACCAACGAAGTGATGTAAAAGATAGCGCTAAACGTCCATTGGTAATTTCCTTTAATGGCGGGCCAGGCTCTGCTTCAGTCTGGATGCATGTGGCTTATACTGGCCCCAGAGTGCTCAATGTGGACGATGAAGGTTATCCATTACAGCCTTATGGCGTAAAGACTAATCCCTATTCAATTTTAGATGTTGCGGATATTGTTTTTGTTAACCCGGTAAATACGGGCTACTCACGTGTGTTGGCTGGTAAAGACGGAGAAATGCCAAGTAAAGAGCAGCAGAAAAAAATGTTCTTTGGCGTTAATGCTGATATTAACTATTTAGCCGAGTGGCTTAATACCTTTGTAACGCGAAATAATCGCTGGCGCTCACCTAAATATTTAATTGGTGAAAGCTATGGCACTACACGTGTTGCCGGTTTGGCCAAAGAGCTACAAGAACGTCAATGGATGTATGTTAATGGCGTGATTTTAGTTTCACCAACCGATATTGGTATCAAACGAGATGGACCGGTAAAAGCGGCAAATAGACTGCCTTACTTTACTGCTGCCGCTTGGTACCACAAAGCCTTAACTCCTGCGCTTCAACAAAAGCCTTTAGCAGAACTACTTGCAGAAGTTGAAACCTTTACACTTAGTGAATATTTACCAGCTTTGGCTAAAGGCGGCTTTATTACCGCACAAGAAAAGCAAGTTATTGCTGAGCAAGTTGCAAATTATGCCGGTTTATCAGTAACAGCCGTTATTAATAATAATTTAGATATCGATAATTCATTTTTCTGGAAAGAATTATTACGAGATAGAAAGCAAACTATTGGCCGTTTAGATTCTCGCTACTTGGGAATTGATAAAAAAGTTGCTGGCTCTAGTCCTGATTATAATGCTGAATTAAGCTCATGGTTACACAGCTTTACCCCAGCAATTAATTATTATTTACGTGAAGAATTAAATTATAAAACAGATATTAAATACAATATGTTTGGCAACGTCCGTCCGTGGGACCGTACTGGCAATAAAACCGGTGAGGGACTTCGCTCTGCCATGGCACAAAACCCGTATTTACAAGTGATGATTCAATCAGGGTATTTTGATGGTGCAACAAATTATTTCGATGCTAAATATACCATGTGGCAATTAGATCCAAGTGGTTTGATGAAAGATAGGTTGTCATTTAAAGGGTATGAGAGTGGTCATATGATGTATTTACGTCATGAAGACCTACGAGATGCTAATCAAGACATTCGTGAGTTTATTAAGAAAAGTTTGCCGGCGAAAGGACAAGCAGCCAAATACTAAAACATGATTACGTCAAAGTAGACTGATAACTAAAAAGCTTACTTGTAAATAGTAAGCTTTTTTTATGTCTAATAATGCTTGATAGAGAACTGATATGGGTAATTAAGTGATAGTCCCGTTGAATTATAAGAATTTATTGTTAAAGTGATTCATTGTGCTATGTTTTTAACGTTAGCGTTTATTTTAGTAGGTTACACCTATTAATTTTTGCATCTGCTGAAATATATAGATCAAATGTACGGTGACTATATTGCAAATAAAGAAAGTGAAATGTGATCTTTATCGATTAAATTACCGTAAACAGTAAGTGATAGTTAGCGTTGAGCTAGGCACTATATTTAACCGTTAAATTGGTCATTAAATTAACAGTTAATTTAGGTGCACATTAATAATGTAAACACTTAAGGTAACCGAATAGGATGTTAAAAAAAGCACTGGTCTTGCTCCAAGATTACCTAAATCACTTAGGCTTTAAAGCTCAAATTCACTTTGAGTTAGAAGGTTGCTATAAAATCCCTGACCATATTAATGATATTGACCTTACTGCAGTCAACCACAGCTTATCTATGTTGGATATTGATGGTGAAGTCGTTAATGAATATTGGAAAAACCAATGGGAATATGTGTCCTTATTTAATGGTCAGTCTCCGCTAAAAGAAGCTGATAACTTAGTTCGAGCTATACATCACCTTCCCATAATATTTGCTCAACATGGCATTACGGAAACATTAATTCAACCGGTAGTTTGGTCGGGTGATCAAGGAAAGTTAGCGCTAGGCTCTCGCGATATTTTTACCACGGATACTCGGGCTGTTCATATACCCAATGCAATTCAAATCAATGTCAGTGTTATCAATGAGCAGGGAGTTAATATTATTTCCCATGATGGTTTTGGTGAATACTTACAGCAATGTTTTTTGCAAACGAGTAAAGCATGTAGTCTTTTATATTTGCCCGAAGAAGAAGCATTCGAACGTTTAAAATTAAAATCATACTATGGCTTGGCAGAAGAGCTTTGTTCTCCTTGTGATATTTCCGGTGGGCATCAAGGTAGTATTGCGCTGTATAAAGAGTTAGGTAAGCATAATCAACAAATGGGTGAAGAGACCTTATTATTTGATCAACATAATAAAATACTAGTTACCGAGCAAAATTGGCAAAAAACAGCACGTATAGAACACCGGCTAGGCGCTTCAAGTACGTCTTATAATCCCCATGTTAATGTTTTATTTTCTTTAATGAATGTTGTTGATGCCCTTGAGGTATATCTGCAAGAAAGTTGCCTATCTGATTTATCTTCTTCAATACCAGCCATCGAATTACCCAAGTCACTATATAACCAATACCAAAAAGCGGCCGGTGGCGCTAAAGACTCTCTTGGTGCTATTGAACTATTTACTCGTTGTCCTTGGTTTAGTGAACGTATCAATAAGGTACAGCAGTTTATGATTTCAATAAACAATGACAGTCACCAACCTGCTTATTTAGGTGATTTAATTAAGCAACAAATTCTCGCTAAATATCAAGCTAAAAAAATAGCATTACCTATTAACTTTAATTACACACTATAGGCGGCGTTTTATGGACACTTACAAAGACAACGAAGTAAACGAGCCCAAGTCACCAACGTTAACCGGGGATTCCATAAATGGAAAACGTGCTGAATTAAAACGCTATTTTAAAGCAACGTGGCAACGTTATGATTCTTTGTTCTCATTGGTCAATAATGATGAGGCGTATTATCAGAGACCAGAGCCGTTGAGACATCCATTGATTTTTTACTTTGGACATACCGCCTGTTTTTATATAAATAAACTTATATTAGGTAAATATATTGATGAGCGCATTAACCCTCGAATCGAAGCAATTTGCGCCGTTGGTGTAGATGAAATGAGTTGGGATGATCTGAATAGTGAACATTACGATTGGCCAGCAGTCGATGAAGTAAGAGTGTACCGACAACAAGTCTTCAATGTAGTAGATCATATCATTGATACTATGTCGCTAGTATTACCTATTAAGCAAAATTCATTAGCATGGATTATTTTAATGGGCTGTGAACATGAGCGTATTCACATTGAAACATCTTCAGTAATTATGCGGATGTTGCCATTAGCTTCATTAACACCGAATGAATGTTGGCCTACTTGCTTGCAAACCGATAGTCCGCCAAATAATGTATTGATGCCAGTAAAGGGAAGTGTGATTGATTTTGGCAAGCCTACTTCAGATGATAGCTTTGGTTGGGACAACGAATACGGATGTGCAACCTTAGCCTTAGATGATTTTCATGCTGCAAAATACTTAGTGTCTAATGAAGAATTTTTGAGCTTTGTCGAGTCAGGTGGTTATCAAAATAATTTTTTATGGACCCAAGAGGGACAAAAGTGGTTGGCATATAGCGAAGCGACGATGCCACGATTTTGGTTAAATAAATCGGGTGAATATTGGCAGCGAAACTTGTTAAATGAAATGCCTTTGCCGCTTGATTGGCCAGTAGAAGTAAACTATCTAGAAGCTAAAGCTTTTTGTAATTGGAAAAATAGCTTAGGTGACAAAGTATTAACTATTGAAGGCAAACAAGGTCATTACAGATTGCCTTCTGAAGCCGAATGGCTGTCTTTACGAGAGCAAGTTGAAGGTGATTTACTGTCATGGCACAAAGCGCCAGGTAATATTAATAGTGAATACTTTGCTTCTTCTTGCCCGATAAATTTATTCTCGCAAGGTGATTTTTATGACATTGTCGGTAATGTCTGGCAATGGACAGAATCAGCCATTGATGGTTTCAATGGTTTCTCAGTTCATCCTTTATATGATGATTTCTCTACGCCTACCTTTGATGGTAAACACAACCTAATTAAAGGAGGGTCTTGGATCTCGACAGGTAATGAGGCGATGCAAAATTCTCGTTATGCTTTTCGTCGGCACTTTTTTCAGCATGCGGGCTTCAGGTATGTAGTAAGTAAAAATGAGAATGTACCGAATTTAGCTGATAATCACTATGAAACCGATACTAAAGTGTGCCAGCAACTTCATAATCACTTTGAACAGCTAAATTCATTGAGTGCTTCGTTATATAATAAAGAGCAACAAGCTAGAAAAGATCTGAATCTAGCTATCAATGAACCGCATCTAGCGAATAATTACTTAGAAAAACTCGCTGACACCATTATTAGAGTAGTTGATAAATATAACGTAAAACCAATGTCCAAATGTCTAGATTTAGGCTGTAATGTTGGCGGTTTAAGTTTTATCTTGGCTAAGTATTATGCTTCGATCGATGCGGTTGATTTTTCTGCTAGATATATTCAATACGGTGTAAAGCTCCAACAAGGGGAATCGATACGATATGTAATGCATCGAGAAGGTGAGCTGATTGATTTTCATGAGTTTAGCTTACCAACCCAATTACAGGAAGAATCAAAAAAAATTCACTTTAGCCAAGGGGATATTGGTAATTTAAAAAACATATTTACGGGCTATGATGTCATTGTTGCCCAAAATGTTTTAGAGAAAAGTTATGATCCCGCGTTGTTTTTAGCGCACGTTCACCAACGACTTAATGCACAGGGTATATTGGTTATTATTTCAGATTATCAATTTACTGAAGAAGTAACAGATAAAACTAAATGGTTAGGTGGACAGAAAATCAATGGTGAAAACTTGACCGGCTTTGAGGCATTAACTGCTTTATTGTCTAAAAAATTCACCTTGGTAATTGAGCAAGAAGTCACTCAAATAATTAAGACCAATACGCGTCACTTTGAGGTCGTTCAACCTCAATTAACAATATGGCAATTGAGAGAAGATAATCGATATTAAGCGCAAAAAAAGTAAGACTATGGCGCTTTTTATAAATAGTAATTGTTGGTAGTAATAGATACGTTAAAAGTGTCTGTATCACCTATTTTTACTAAGTTCCTGAGACGCCAATACTAATTGTAAAATGTAAAGCTAATGTAGTATGAGATACTAATAACAATGCTTATGGCTTTATTGATTTCTTTTTAGCCTAAACAGCTGTATAATGCGCGCCCAATTATAGTCCAATTCGTTTGTCTGCTTAAAGTAGCGGTCAACGACAGTAACAGCGAGTAAAGCCTGTGTTAGATAAATTAAGAAATGTGGCAATTATTGCTCACGTTGACCACGGAAAAACCACTTTAGTTGATAAATTATTAGAGCAGTCTGGTACCCTAGATACGCGTGGCGGTCTAGAAGAACGTACGATGGATTCGAATGATATCGAAAAAGAACGTGGTATCACAATCTTAGCTAAAAATACGGCTGTTAACTGGAATGGCTACCGTGTAAACATCGTAGATACTCCTGGCCATGCTGATTTTGGTGGTGAAGTTGAGCGTGTAATGTCAATGGTAGATTCAGTTTTACTTATTGTTGATGCACAAGAAGGCCCTATGCCACAAACGCGTTTCGTAACGAAAAAAGCGTTTGCTCAAGGTTTAAAACCAATTCTTGTTATTAACAAAGTTGATAAGCCTGGTTCTCGTCCTGATTGGGTTATGGACCAAGTTTTTGAATTGTTTGATAACCTTGGCGCTACAGATGAACAGCTTGACTTTAAAGTTGTTTACGCTTCAGCAATCAATGGTTGGGCTTCGTTAGAAGAAGGCGTTACTGGCACTGACATGACTCCTTTATTTGATACTATTATTAAAGAAGTTCCACAGCCAATCGCTGATCCAGAGGGTGCATTTCAAATGCAAATCTCTCAACTTGATTACAACTCGTACTTAGGTGTAATTGGCGTTGGTCGTATTACTCGTGGTTCTGTTAAGCCGAACCAACAAGTAACTATACAATTAGCAAACGGCGGCGTTCATAACGCTAAAGTAGGTAAAGTATTTGGTTATTTAGGACTAGAGCGCCTTGATATCGCTGAAGGTTTTGCCGGTGATATTATTGCAATTACTGGTTTAGGCGAATTAAAGATTTCTGATACTGTTTGTTGTCCAACAGAAGTTGAAGGTTTACCTGCATTATCTGTTGATGAACCAACTATCAACATGACGTTCCAAGTAAACACTTCACCATTTTGTGGTAAAGAAGGTAAGTACGTTACTTCACGTAACATCAAAGATCGTTTAGACAAAGAATTGATTCATAACGTAGCTTTACGTGTTGAGCAATTAGAAGATGCTGATAAATTTAAAGTATCAGGTCGTGGTGAACTTCACTTAGGCATTTTAATTGAAAACATGCGTCGTGAAGGTTTTGAATTAGCTGTATCACGTCCAGAAGTTATTATTCGTGAAATTGATGGTCAGTTACAAGAACCATATGAAACAGTAACGATTGATGTTGAAGAACAACATCAAGGACCTATCATGGAGAAGATGGGTGTTCGTAAAGCTGAATTAACAGATATGGCACCAGATGGTACTGGCCGTATTCGTATGGATTTCATCATGCCAAGTCGTGGTTTGATTGGTTTCCAAACTGAATTCATGACATTAACGTCAGGCTCTGGTTTGATTTATCATACATTCTTTGAATACGGACCTCACAAGGGTGGCGAAATCGGCCAACGTAAAAATGGTGTAATGATCGGTAATGCAACAGGTAAAGCATTAACTAACGCTATCTTTAACTTACAATCTCGTGGTCGTATGTTAATCGGACACGGTGTTGATATTTATGAAGGTCAAGTTATTGGTATTCATAGCCGCGATAACGATTTAACAGTAAATGCCCTTAAAGGTAAGCAGTTAACTAACGTTCGTTCATCAGGTACTGATGAAGCACAAACATTAACGCCACCTATTGTTATGTCTTTAGAGCAAGCATTAGAATTTATCGATAACGATGAATTGGTAGAAGTTACACCAGAAAGCATTCGTATACGTAAAAAATTCTTGAAAGAGAATGATCGTAAACGTGAAGGTCGCGGTGTTAAATAATTATTAACTCACTTTTGTGAGTTTTAAATAAAAAGCGCCTATTACATAAGTAATAGGCGCTTTTTTTATGTCAGAACTTCTTAGGTAAATAACTAACTGTCTTTGTAAGATATCTCTGCAATTACTGCCAGTTTTATCAACAATAGCGATAATATTTCCTAGTAAGTGACTGTTTATACATAGTAAAGGGGAATAATATTTCAATATATAAATATCTTGTTACTTCTACTTTAGAAATAACTCAGCAGATAATATATTTTATAACTACCCTTATAGGTATCAAGCAGTAAGTTATAAACTGCTCTGTCCACACAAAAGGAATTGTATTATGACCCCAGCACAGCTAAAAGAACTCCAAGAGCTAAGCCATATTTTTAGTCAAGGTAAAGCTAGCCCTCAACAAATGCAGCAGCTTTCAGCTTTACTGGCTCAAATTAATTGTTACGGTGAAGAAAATAGAGCGGAAGAAAGTGAGCAAGTTAACTTTATTGATACTCCTCACTTTGGATGATAGTGAATAGCTATTTATCTGAAGCGGGCAAGGGCAGCTTAGCGCTTATCCTTACTAGCCGTAATCTTTATAAGTTGCCGCATCTATTATCGACCACACATGAAATACTCCAGCTATAATTGCTGGAATGACCATCCACCAAAGTGCATAGCCACCCACACATACAATTGCAAAAATCAATGCAGCCATTAACCTGCCTTGCACTAGTTGCCCTAATCCAGGGAAAAAAACATTACATATAGCAGAAATTACATTACCTGCAGAACCTTGACTCGCCATCAGTCACTCCAAATTATTCTATAGTGAAACTAGCGTGAGGCTAGCTAATTAATTGTCTCTATCTTAATATATATACTACTTAGGGCAAATCAGTAAATTGTTAACAAATATGAGTTTATTCAACGAAAAAAAGCTAATTAGTTTTTGGCATGACAATAAAGAGTTACTTTTTTATTTTACTCGCCGAGTTCGACGTGAGCAGATACAAGTTGTTGCCGGTTATTTATCTTATGTTTGTTTAATGTCATTGGTTCCACTAATTGTTGTCATGTTATCGGTAATGACTGCATTTCCACTTTTTGCTGAGTTACAACAAAGTATTGAACAATTTGTTTATCAAAATTTTGTACCTGCTGCTGGAGATGTGGTGCAACAGTACTTAACTGGCTTTGTGGCAAATGCTTCAAAAATGTCGGCTGTCGCAATCTCTTTTTTGTTTTTAGCGGCACTATTATTGATTTCATCAATCGATAATACTTTTAATAAAATTTGGCGGGTCACTGATAAGCGGCGCACTATTACCTCATTTGCTATGTATTGGATGGTATTAACCTTAGGTCCAATATTGGTTGGCGCAAGTATTGCGTTATCCTCTTACTTAGTTTCAATTGTCGCTGTTGATGAATACGATGTATTAGGCCTGTCTGATATGTTTTTACGCATGTTACCACTGCTTTCTTCCATAATCGCCTTTATCATCCTCTACATAGCGGTACCTAATAAAGCCGTACCTTTCAGATTTGCTTTATCGGGTGCCATTGTTGCGGGTGTTCTATTTGAATTGGCGAAAAAAGCGTTTGCTTTGTATATAACTGCATTTCCTTCTTACCAAGTAATTTATGGTGCTTTAGCTACTATCCCTATTATATTCCTGTGGGTTTATGTCTCTTGGATTATTGTACTAACAGGGGCATTAATCACTGTTTCTTTACAAGAATATGAAATATTAAAAGAGAAAAAAGTAAAAGAAAGCGATAGAGCACAAGTAAAGGATGAGGAAATATCATGATAGCGTTAATACAACGGGTAAGTCAGGCAAGTGTCACAGTTAATGGTGAAATCATAGGGGAGATAGAAAAGGGTTTATTAGTTTTCCTTGCCATTGAACCGTTAGATAATGAGCAAAAGGCAAAACGATTAGCTGAGCGGGTTGCAGGTTATCGTGTTTTTAATGATGAAAATGACAAGATGAATCTTAATGTTAAACAAGCAGAGGGGAATATCTTAGTGGTATCCCAATTTACCTTAGCGGCAGATACCTCTAGTGGCATGAGACCAAGTTTCACTACAGCAGCAAAGCCAGAGTTTAGTAATCATCTATATCAGTTCTTTGTTACCCAACTTAGAGATAAAGGTTTTGATGTTCCTACTGGGGAGTTTGCTGCCGACATGAAAGTAGCCTTAATAAATGATGGACCGGTCACTTTCACACTGACCATTTAACCTCCCTTAGTGTTATAAACCTTACCAGCCACAGCACTGCTTATTTTTTAACTAATTAAACTATCACTTTATAGTAAGTGGTGTTATAATCTCGCGCCCGTTAAGTTTGAGTTATGGCTTTAATGCCTAAATTCTATACAAGACGGGGGTCTTTCAAAAGGCAGTGACGGGTCAATTTTCGGCCTTAAATTTTATATTATCTTATTGTTTATCTTGCATTTAGCAAGGTTTAGAAAAAAGATAACAATGGAGCAAAATCAATGATCCAAATGCAATCACAGCTGAATGTTGCTGATAACAGTGGCGCTAAGCGTGTTCAATGTATAAAGGTTCTTGGTGGCTCGCACCGTCGCTATGCACGCATTGGTGATATCATCAAAGTTGCCGTAAAGGAAGCAAGTCCTCGCGGTAAAGTAAAAAAAGGTGATGTTCACACTGCGGTAGTGGTGCGCACTAAGAAAGGTGTTCGTCGTACAGATGGTTCTGCTATCCGTTTTGACGAAAACGCGGCTGTAATGTTAAATGCTAACTTACAACCAATTGGTACTCGTATTTTCGGGCCTGTGACACGTGAACTTCGTAATGAAAAATTTATGAAGATCGTATCATTAGCACCAGAAGTACTATAAGGAGTCACGATAATGGCATCTAAAATTCGTCGTGATGATGAAGTAATTATACTTGCAGGTAAAGACAAGGGCAAAACTGGTAAAGTTACCAAAGTTCTTGTTGAAGACGGCAAAGTATTCGTAGAAGGTATTAACCTAATCAAGAAACACACTAAGCCTGTACCTCAGTTACAGCAGCCTGGTGGGATTGTTGAAAAAGAAGCACCTTTACAAGTTTCCAACGTAGCGATCGTTAACTCAGCAACGGGTAAAGCAGATCGTGTTGGTTTTAGAATTGAAGACGGCAAAAAAGTACGTTTTTTCAAATCTAATAACGAATTAATTTAATTGGAGTAAACGATGGCGAAACTGCATGATTTATATAAAGATACAGTTGTAGCTGAGTTGCAAAAGCAATTTGGTTATAAAAGTGTCATGCAAGTCCCTCGGATTGAAAAGATCACCCTTAACATGGGTGTTGGTGAAGCTATTTCTGATAAGAAAGTTTTAGAACACGCCACAAATGATCTTACTGCAATCTCAGGGCAAAAGCCGATCACGACAGTAGCACGCAAATCAGTTGCGGGCTTCAAAATTCGTGAAGGCTACCCTATTGGTACGAAAGTAACTCTACGCGGCGAGCGTATGTGGGAATTTTTAGAGCGTTTAATCTCTATTTCTATTCCTCGTATCCGTGACTTCCGTGGCTTAAATCCTAAGTCATTTGATGGTCGTGGTAACTACAGCATGGGCGTTCGTGAGCAAATTATCTTCCCTGAAATCGAATACGATAAAATCGATAAGATTCGTGGATTAGATATCACTATTACTACTAGCGCGAAAGATAACGAAGAAGGACTAGCTTTATTGTCTGCCTTTGATTTCCCGTTCAAGAAGAAGGTGTAGAGTTATGGCTAAAACGTCAATGAAAGCTCGTGAAGCTAAAAGAACCAAGTTAGTAGCACAATATGCTGAAAAGCGTGCTGCGTTAAAAGCAATCATCTCAGGTACTGATTCTTCGGATGAAGAACGCTGGGATGCTGTATTGAAACTTCAAAGTTTACCTCGTGATTCGAGCAGTAGTCGTCAACGTAACCGTTGTAACATTACTGGACGTCCACATGGTTTCTTACGCAAATTTGGTTTGAGCCGTATTAAATTACGCGAAACTATGATGCGTGGTGAAGTTCCAGGTCTTAAGAAAGCTAGTTGGTAATTCACGGGAGTAAATGGTTATGATGACTGATCCTATCGCGGACATGTTTACACGCATCCGCAACGGTCAATCTGCAGCAAAAGTTGCAGTACAAATGCCATCTTCTAAAGTTAAAGTTGCAATTGCTACTTTGCTTAAAGAAGAAGGTTATATTTCAGAGTTTTCAGTATCAGGTGAAGTTAAACCTGAACTAGCTGTAACATTGAAGTATTTTGAAGGTAAAGAAGTAATTGAAAAGATCAAACGTGTTTCACGTCCTGGTCTTCGTATATACAAAAGCTGTGATGAACTTCCTAAAGTTCTTGCAGGTATGGGTATTGCGATCATTTCAACTTCTAAAGGTTTGATGACGGATCGTGCCGCTCGCTCTGCGGGTATTGGCGGTGAAGTTCTTGGTTTCGTAGAGTAAGGAGAATAATATGTCTCGTGTTGCAAAAGCACCTGTCGTTGTTCCTGCTGGCGTTACCATTACGTTATCAGGTCAAGACATTACAGTTAAAGGTCCAATAGGCGAATTATCTCGCACGATCCACAGTGACGTTGTTGTTTCTCAAGAAGAAAACAACATTATTACTAATATCGTTGCTGATGTTAAAGGCGCTTGGGCTCAAGCCGGTACTACACGTGCTTTAATCAATAATATGGTTGAAGGTGTTAGTAAAGGTTTTGAAAAGAAATTAGTTTTACAAGGTGTTGGTTACCGTGCCAAAGCTGCTGGTAAGTCTTTAGACTTATCTTTAGGTTTTTCACACCCAATCAAACATGCGATTCCTGAAGGAATTACTTGTGAAACTCCTAGCCAAACTGAAGTTACACTGAAAGGTTGTGATAAGCATTTAGTTGGTCAAACCGCTGCGAACATTCGTGCATACCGTAAACCTGAGCCTTATAAAGGTAAAGGTGTTCGTTATGTTGATGAATACGTTCGTCGTAAAGAAGCTAAGAAGAAGTAGGGTAATACTATGGATAAGAGATCATCTCGTTTGCGCCGCGCTAAACGCGCTCGTGCAAAAATTAGCGAGTTGGGTGCGAATCGTTTAGTTATATTCCGTACTCCTCGTCACATTTACGCTCAATTGATCGCTCCAACTGGTTCTGAAGTAATCGCATCTGCGTCTACTTTAGACAAAGAAGTTAGTGCTCAAATTGAAAAAACAGGTAATGTTGCAGCAGCAACTGCAGTAGGTAAAGCAATCGCTGAACGTGCTGTAGCAAAAGGTATCACTAAGATAGCTTTTGATCGCTCTGGTTTCCTTTACCACGGTCGCGTAAAAGCGTTAGCAGAAGCAGCTCGTGAAGCTGGTCTTCAATTCTAGGGGTTGATAATGGCTAATCATAATCAAGAAAACTCACAGCAAAGTGATATGGCTGAAAAGCTAATTGCCGTTAACCGCGTTTCAAAAGTGGTTAAAGGTGGTCGCATATTCAGTTTTACTGCACTAACAGTAGTTGGTGACGGTAATGGTCGCGTTGGTTTTGGTTACGGTAAAGCACGTGAAGTGCCTGCTGCAATCCAAAAAGCAATGGAAAAAGCGCACCGTAACATAGTAACGATTGACTTGAAGGGTACTACTCTTCAACATGTTATTACGGGCAAACATTCTGGTTCTAAAGTCTTCATGAAACCAGCTTCTGAAGGTACAGGTATCATCGCCGGTGGCGCGATGCGTGCAGTACTTGAAGTTGCAGGCGTTCAGAACGTATTGTCAAAAGCATACGGTTCTACTAACCCAATCAACGTAGTTCGCGCTACTGTTTCTGCCCTAGTGAATATGCATTCACCAGAAGGCATGGCAGCTAAACGTGGCAAACGCGTTGACGAAATTTTGGGGTAATTGAGAATGTCTAAAACAGTTAAAGTAACTCAACTAAAAAGTTCTATCGGTCGTTTACCGAAGCATAGAGCTACATTAAAAGGCCTTGGTCTACGTCGTATCAATCATACAGTTGAGTTAGAAGACACTCCATCTGTACGTGGTATGATTAACAAGGTTTACTATATGGTTAAGGTGGAGGATTAATTATGCATTTAAATACTTTATCCCCTGCACCGGGATCTCACAAAGCTAGAAAACGCTGTGGTCGTGGTATTGGTTCAGGCATCGGTAAAACTGGTGGTCGTGGTCATAAAGGTCAGAAATCTCGTTCTGGCGGTAGTGTACGTCCAGGTTTTGAAGGTGGTCAAATGCCATTGAAACAACGTTTACCTAAATTTGGTTTTACTTCACGTAAATCTTTAGTTCGCGCTGAAGTTCGTTTACACGAATTAAACCTTATCACTGGTGATGTTGTTGATATTCATGCACTTAAAGACGCTGGCCTAATTACACGTAATATCGTAGCTGTTAAAGTTATGTTATCTGGCGAAATTACTCGTCCAATTACATTACGTGGTATTGCAGTAACTAAAGGCGCACAAGCAGCTATTGAAGCTGCTGGTGGCAAAGTAGAGGAATAATACACAATGGCTACACCAGGAACGGCTACCTCACAAGGTAGTAAGGGCGCAGGCGGTTTGTCTGAGCTTAAACAAAGATTATGGTTCGTATTCGTTGCCTTAGTTGTGCTTCGTTTAGGGTCTTTTGTGCCAATCCCTGGTATTGACGCCGCTGTATTAGCTCAGTTCTTTGAACAACAAAAGGGCACTATCGTAGAGATGTTTAACATGTTCTCCGGTGGTGCACTTGAGCGAGCCTCAGTGTTGGCACTTGGTATTATGCCGTACATCTCAGCTTCGATTATTATGCAATTGCTTACTGTGGTTCATCCCGCAATGGCAGAGCTTAAAAAAGAAGGTGAAGCTGGACGTCGTAAAATCAGTCAATACACACGCTACGGCACTTTAGTTCTAGCAACAGTACAATCAATAGCGATTGCCAGAAGTTTACCGGAAATGATGCAAGGGCTTGTTATTAATGCAGGCTTTAGTTTCTATTTCACCGCAGTAATTAGTTTGATCACTGGTACCATGTTTTTAATGTGGTTAGGTGAACAAATTACTGAACGCGGTATCGGTAATGGTATTTCGATTATTATTTTTGCAGGTATTGTTGCTGGCATGCCATCCGCGGTTGGTCAAACAGCTGAAATGGCGCGTCAAGGTGAATTGCACTTATTAGTATTATTGCTTATAGGCGTTGTGGTATTTGCAGTAACTTTCTTAGTAGTATTTGTGGAACGTGGTCAACGACGTATTGTTGTTAACTACGCTAAACGTCAGCAAGGCCGTAAGGTGTTTGCTGCGCAAAGTACCCATTTACCTTTGAAAGTGAATATGGCTGGTGTTATACCGCCAATCTTTGCCTCAAGTTTAATCTTGTTTCCAGGCACGCTTGCGAGCTGGTTTGGTCAAGGTGACGGCCCCGTTGCTGACTTCTTACAAGGTGTTTCAGGAGCTATGTCTCCAGGACAACCTTTGTATGTAATGATGTTAGCAGCAGCAATTATATTTTTCTGTTTCTTTTACACGGCTCTTGTTTTCAATCCGCGTGAAACTGCAGATAACTTGAAAAAGTCTGGTGCGTTCATTCCAGGGATTCGTCCGGGTGAACAAACATCCAAATATATTGATAAAGTCATGACACGTTTAACCCTTTGTGGTGCGGCGTATATTACCTTTGTCTGTTTGGTTCCACAGTTTATGATCATGGCATGGGACGTACAGTTCTATTTCGGCGGGACATCTTTATTGATTATCGTAGTAGTGATTATGGACTTTATGGCACAAGTACAAACGCATATGATGTCTCATCAATATGACAATGTACTTAAAAAAGCGAACTTGAAAGGCTATGGTCGTTAGACCGAGTTGATTTAGTTAACGGAGTATAAAATGAAAGTACGTGCATCCGTAAAAAAGATTTGTCGTAATTGTAAAGTGGTAAAGCGTAAAGGCGTAATTCGCGTTCTTTGTGTTGAACCAAAGCACAAACAAAGACAAGGTTAAGCTTAGCTTTTAACCTAATATCTTTTAGAAGTGGCATTATGTAGATTTATCTGTATAATGCCGCTTCGATTTGCAGAAAAAGAGAATGGTTGGGTATCCTAACGGGCTTTCCAACCAAAGTAATTTTAATTATAAATAGGAGATGTGATTAGTGGCCCGTATCGCTGGCATTAACATCCCTGATCGTAAGCATGCAGTAATCGCCATTACTGCGATTTACGGTATCGGAGCTACACGTGCGAAAGCAATTTGTGCAGCTACTGGTATCGCTGAATCAACGAAGATCAGTGAATTAGACGAAGCAAAAATAGATTTGCTACGCGCTGAAGTGGATAAATTTACCGTTGAAGGTGATTTACGCCGTGAAGTTTCAATGAACATTAAACGTCTTATGGATTTAGGTTGTTACCGTGGCATTCGCCATCGTCGCAGTCTTCCTCTACGTGGTCAACGCACTAAAACAAATGCGCGTACCCGTAAAGGTCCTCGTAAGCCAATTAAGAAGTAAGAGGAACTAGACAATGGCTAAAACACCAGTTCGTACGCGTAAACGCGTAAAAAAACAAGTTGCTGATGGCATGGCTCATATCCATGCTTCTTTCAACAACACAATCGTGACTCTTACAGACCGTCAAGGTAATGCGTTATCTTGGGCGACTGCCGGTGGTTCAGGTTTCCGTGGTTCACGTAAATCAACTCCGTTCGCTGCGCAAGTAGCTGCAGACCGCGCAGGCGCTGTTGCAAAAGAGTTTGGCTTGAAGAATATTGAAGTGTTCGTAAAAGGTCCAGGTCCAGGTCGTGAATCTGCTATCCGTGCCTTAAATGCTGCTGGTTTTAAAATCACCAACATTACTGACGTAACACCTATTCCTCATAATGGTTGTCGTCCTCCGAAGAAACGTCGCGTTTAAGCGCTTTTTTTTAGGATAGTTGGAGAAAGAAAATGGCTAGATATTTAGGTCCTAAGTTAAAACTTAGTCGCCGCGAAGGTACAGATTTGTTCCTTAAAAGCGGTGTTAGAGCAATTGACACTAAATGTAAAATCGAAACAATACCAGGTCAGCACGGCGCCCGTCGCGGTCGTTTGTCAGACTATGGTGTTCAACTTCGTGAAAAACAAAAAGTTCGTCGTATTTTTGGCGTGCTAGAAAAACAATTCAGTAATTACTACAAAGAAGCGGCACGTCAAAAAGGCAACACAGGTGAAAACTTGTTACAGCTTTTAGAGACTCGTTTAGATAACGTAGTTTACCGTATGGGTTATGCAAGCACTCGTGCTGAAGCCCGTCAATTAGTTAGCCATAAGGCTATCGTGGTAAACGGCGTTGTAGTTAATATTCCATCTTTCACTGTTAAAGCTGAAGATACTGTTTCTGTTCGTGAGAAGTCTAAAACTCAAGCGCGTATTATCGCTGCTTTAGAATTAGCTGATCAACGTGAGAAACCACTTTGGGTTGAAGTAGATACTAAGAAGCTTGAAGGCGTTTTCAAACGTGTTCCAGATCGTGCTGACTTATCTGCCGAAATTAATGAACAGTTGATTGTTGAACTTTACTCTAAGTAGAGTTGCACTTTAAGAGAGGACATATATGCAGGGTTCTGTAACCGAATTCCTTAGACCACGCTTAGTTGGCATTGAAACCGTTAGCCCTCGTCGTGCTAAGGTAACTTTGGAACCACTAGAACGTGGTTTTGGTCACACTTTAGGTAATGCGTTACGTCGTATTCTTTTATCTTCAATGCCGGGTTGTGCCGTAACTGAAGTTGAAATTGACGGTGTTTTACATGAGTACAGTAGTAAAGAAGGTGTTCAAGAGGACATCATCGAAATATTGTTAAACCTTAAAGGGCTTGCAGTTATTTTAGAAGGCAAGAATGAAGCCGTTCTTACCGTAACTAAGTCTGGTGAAGGCCCTGTAACGGCAGCTGATATACAACATGACGGAGATGTAACAATTGCAAATCCTGATCATGTTATCTGCACCTTAACAGGTGAAGGTTCTATCAGCATGCGCATTAAAGTTGAAATGGGACGTGGTTATGTTCCCGCTTCTGCGCGCCGTGATGCCGAGGAAGAAGATCGTGCTATTGGTCGTTTGTTGGTTGACGCCTCATTCAGCCCAGTAGTTAGAATTGCTTATGATGTTGATTCTGCACGTGTTGAACAACGTACAGATTTAGACAAATTAGTTTTAGATATGGAAACCAATGGTACATTGGATCCGGAAGAAGCTATCCGTCGTGCTTCAACTATTCTTGCTGAACAGCTTGATGCGTTTGTTGAACTTCGTGATATCAAAGAAGTAGAGCAAGTGGAAGAAAAACCATTGTTCGACCCAATCTTGCTTCGTCCTGTTGATGATCTAGAATTAACTGTTCGTTCAGCTAACTGTCTAAAAGCAGAAGCAATTCAATACATTGGTGATTTAGTACAACGTGCTGAAGTGGAGCTTCTTAAAACGCCTAATTTAGGTAAGAAGTCTCTAACTGAAATCAAAGACGTGTTAGCGTCGCGTGGTTTGTCTCTAGGCATGCGCCTAGAAAACTGGCCACCTGAAAGCATTGTTGACAACGACTAGTTCGATCATCATTTTTTTAATAGTTAGAGAGAAGGATTAACTTATGCGTCATCGTCAAAGCGGTCGCCAGTTAAACCGTAATAGCAGTCATCGTCAAGCGATGTTCCGCAATATGGCAAGCTCTTTAGTTAAGCACGGCGTTATTAAAACGACTGTTGCTAAAGCTAAAGAACTACGTCGTGTTCTTGAGCCACTGATTACATTGGCTAAGACCGACAGTGTTGCAAATCGCCGTTTAGCGTTTGCTCGTACACAAGATAAAGAAGTAGTAGGTATTTTATTCAACGAACTTGGTGCTCGTTACCAAGAACGTCCAGGTGGTTATACTCGCATTTTAAAATGTGGTTTCCGTACTGGTGATAAAGCGCCTATGGCATATATTGAATTAGTAGACCGCCCAGTAGTAGAAGACGCTCCTGAAGTAGTTGAAGAATCAGCAGAAGCATAAACGAAAGTTTATACTTCAATTAAAAAACCGAGCTTAGGCTCGGTTTTTTATTATCTGAAATTTGATAAAACTATTAACCATGCATATAGTGACTATGTAGCCTTCATCGTTAAACTTGTCGCTTTCTTCCTTGACCTAAACGTAAATTCACCGTATAAAATATCTATCGTACTTTAGTTTATCCTTTGAGCCTTTATGTCTTCACGCAATCCAATCATAGCAGTCACTGGCTCATCAGGAGCGGGTACATCAACAACGACTGCTTCCTTTGAGCATATCTTTAGAACACTCGGTATATCCTCTGTCAATGTAGAAGGTGATAGCTTTCATCGCTTCTCACGACAAGAAATGGATATGGAAAAACGTAAAGCGAAAGAAGCACGGAAAAACATTAGTTACTTTGGTGATCTTGCTAATGACTTTAGCGCTTTAGAGAAACAATTTCGTGATTATAGCGAAACAGGTAGAGGACAAATTAGGCGCTATTTACATACGTTTGATGAGGCCGTTCCGTACAATCAAATGCCAGGTACTTTTACTCCTTGGGAAGAATTTGGTGAAGGTACTGACTTGTTATATTACGAGGGGCTTCATGGCGGTGTTGTAACTAAGGATAATGATGTAGCAAAGCATGTCGATTTGCTTATCGGCATGGTACCTATTGTTAATTTAGAGTGGATTCAAAAGATTATTCGCGATACTAATAAACGTGGGCATTCTAGAGAAGCGGTGACCGCAAGTATCGTTCGCAGTATGGAAGATTATATCTCTTTCATCACCCCCCAGTTTTCTCGCACTCATATCAATTTCCAGCGAGTACCTACGGTAGATACCTCTAATCCATTCAGTGCTAAGGCAATCCCTAGCTTAGATGAAAGTTTTGTGGTTATTCGCTTTCGTGAAGTCAAAAATGTAGATTTTCAGTATTATCTTCGTATGATTGATGGATCATTTATGTCGCGAATTAATACCCTTGTCGTTCCTGGTGGAAAAATGGGTCTAGCGATGGAGTTAATTTTAACACCGCTAATACGGGATTTAATGGATCGTAAAAACCAAGCAAACAAACAACTAGACTGGATGAGCGATTTATAACGATCGTTTATAAAAATTATTGATTTATATAAATACACCTCTAAAGTATCTAATTACTGTTGTTGGCTTTATATGCATTGCTTTCTGCTATTGTGTTTTATGGTATTCTGAATACTTTAATATTTGGGTCTATTAGAAGTCTTAATTTTTCAGCGAATAACTCTTAAAGCCAAAGTGGTAGAGTTATTCGCAGTACCAAAATTAGTATTAAGGTTTTGGAGAGGAATAATACGATCATTTGTGTAAACAAATTCTCTATAATTGCACGTGAGGGTAAAGACTCTTATTAAAAGTGAAAATTACTTTATTTGCTATTTCATTGGAGTCAGTGACATCAAAAGGTCTTTATATGATTTCGACCTGCTGCCTTTGCTTCATAAAGCGCTTTATCAGCTTTAAATAATAGTTCTGATAAATCGTTCTCTCCTTGGTAACTCACGACACCAGCACTGACTGTTTGTGTTAAATCGTTTGAAATGATTGACCACTCATACTGCTCAATGTTAGTTAACAACCTATTAGCAATAGATAATGCTGTATCTATGTCGGTATCAGGCAGTAAAATTATAAATTCCTCGCCTCCAACACGACCTACAACATCACCTTTTCGAATGACATTAGATGCGATATTGGCAAGGCAAATTAACACTTGGTCACCAATATTATGGCCTAATTCATCATTCACTAACTTAAAGTAGTCAGCATCAAAGAAAATTAGCGAGAACGGTGTTTGGTTTTTCTTACTGTAGGTAAGACACTTTTCAGCCTGAAAATAGGTTTCTCGGCGATTAGCTATCTTTGTTAATTCATCAGTAAAGGCGAGTTTTTTAAATTGGTGTTTATGATGCATTTGTTTATAAGCAAATATTGACACCAATATTAATATAATTCCGACTAAGGTAATTATGATGAATTGCATCGATTTATTCCGTTGCAACATGTTCAATTGTATTTCTTTATCTTTAGCGTGCTGAACTAATAAAGTATTTTCATGCTTAATTCTATCAGTATCAAAGCGAGTTTGTAATTCAGCATTTAGCTTTGTAAGCACACTTTTATCTTGTGCTAAATGAACGTGCAGATGATTTCTTAACGCAAAGTAAGCACTTTTCCAGCTTTTATTAGCCTCGTGAATATTGCTTCTGAGTAAATGGACTTTACTAAGTCCACGTTGATTTTTATCGATTAAGAAGGCTGCTTCAGCGTTTTGTAAAGCGTGTAAGCTAGCGGGGTAATTGTTAAGTTTCAGCTGAGCATTAGCTAAATATAATTGTAAAAAACTATACGGAGCATTAAATTCAGGTGTAATTGTACTTTCTGCTTGTTGTAATATAGTCAGCGCTTTGTCGTATTGCCCTAATGTTATTAGGTTGTTGGCGATATTTATCGACATGTCAGCTGCAATGACTGGTTGTTTGTTGAGAAGAAACTGTTGGCTTACTTGATAACGGGTGTTGGCTTCATCTAATTTATTTAATTGCTCCAAAGAAGAGGCTATTTGAATGTTTATGCCATTGGCTTCAAATATTTTCCCTTCTTTGATGTAAATCTCTTCTAACTGTAATTGATATTTCAAAGCTGTTCTTGCATCACCAAATCGTCGATAGCTAGTCGCTAGTTCGCCTAAATTTATATTGGCCCAATAGGTTAATTTAAGTGACTCATAGTGATTTTGTGCTGTAAGTAAATCCTCAAGGGATGCGGAGTAATTGCCTTGATAAGAGTGCAGAGTGCCTCGTTGACTATGTCCATGGGCAACCAGTAGCTGTGCTTCAATGGTGTATGCTTGGTTAATTGCGGTAGTTAAATCTTTAAGTGTAGTCTCAACTTGACCTAGTAATCGTTGATAGCTGGTTTTACATAACGTTAAATCAATTGTGATTTTTGATGGGGTATACTGGCTAAATATATCGAGTTGTTCATTTGCGTATGATATAGCTGATATTATTTGTTCATTTGTTTCGGCTTTTTGATTCCAACACTTTGCCCGTATATATTCTTTTTGACGTAGAAAATCATTGGAAGCAATTGTACTTTTCAATTCTTGAAGTAAGCTATCTGCTTGTTCGGGGGATGCTGGTTTATTAGTTTTAAACAACGCGATTATGACATCAGCGCGTTTATTTTCGTTAGCGTTAACCGATAAACAGAAAAAAATACTACTAATGTAACTCGCAATAATTAAAAAAGTGACAAGACATTGCTTAATGAACAATAAATACCCCTGAAGCATAATGATTAACGCACTATACCATCATAGAAGTTAAACTGTGCGGTTTATCCTGTAAGGTCTCAGAAATGCGGTTCATATATGGAGCGTGTCATTGCGAGTGGTGTGTGATTACTTAAAACTGACGAGATTATGAAAATAAGTCCTTAGAGCTCTTTCTGCTTAAATGTAGGCATTCTATTTACGACCTCTTAGGGGTATGTAAATTATTTACCGATAAAAAGTTCATCTAATTCTATCGCTAGTTGTGTTTTTATTTGTATTTCATCCTGAGCTGATAGTTGATGCTCACCGAGGTTAGAGTCAAGATTGAAAATATGTTGTCTCAATTCAATAGACTGTCTTGCTAGCTTACAGTGAAACAAGTTATGTGTTGTCATAACACTGTCTTTAACCTGGTATTTTGCGAGTGTATCTGTGGTTAAATGCTCACTGATTTGACTAATCTCATGATCATTGAAGTGCTTTTTACCGTATTGATCGCGCGTCATACCTCTAATACGATAATCTATATCGATAACATCCGCTGAAAAAGCCTCGATCACATAATCTAATACTTTTAAGGGCGAGATAATGCCACAGGTTGATAATTCTATATCAGCTCTAAAAATAGCTATGCCACTTTGTGCAGTTTCTTCTGGGTAGGTATGAATGCATAAATGGCTTTTATCTAGATGAGCCACTAAAGATTCTGGTTTTGCTTCTTCAGAAATCATTAAAGTTACACTCGCTCCTTGTGGGGTGTAATCTTGGCTCGCTATATTTAATACATTACCACCGATGGCGTGACAAACTTTAGTCAGCAGAACTTCAAGCAGTGCGCTGTTATAGGTTCGATTGATGTAGGTGTTATAACTCTCAACGGACTGAATTGAAGGTAAATAATATACCCTATATAACGAAAAGCTTAAACTTTTTGTTAAATTATTAAAGCCATACAGGGGGATTTTGTTATCAGTATTCATAAAGTAGTAGGGTTACGAAGCAACAATTTCAAAGTCGTGAGTAATGTCAACTTTAGCGTTTAACATTAAGGCGACAGAACAATATTTGTCTGCTGATAAGTTCACTGCGCGCTCAACGTGCTTAGCTGCAACATCAGCTCCAGTAATTACAAAATGCAGATGAATTTTTTCAAACAATGCGGGTACGCTATCGACACGAGTACCAGAGATATCGACATGACAGCCGATTATGCTCTGTCTCGCCTTTTGCAATATGCTAACTACATCTACCGAAGAACATCCACCCAGAGAGATGAGTACGGCTTCCATAGGGCTAGGGGCTAAGTTACCACCATTTGCATCTAAAACCATGGTGTGGCCACTTTCTGAGGTGCCCATGAATAACTCTTCGCCTAACCACTTTACTTGTGCTTCCATAATCGACTCGATTTACAATTAATATATAGGGATTCTATCGAAGTTGAAGCCCCATCACCAGTCGTTATGTGTAATAGAGTTTCTTATTGAAGTTAGCGCTGTAATGACAATGCTAATTATACCTATTCTACTTGAATATGCTGGGTTCAGCTGGAGTTTGAAACGGCGTCAAGCGGAATGGGTATAAGAGATACTAGCTTGCTTTAATAAGAAGCTATTCTTTATGAATAACGGTATCAAAGAGGTTTTTGATTAAACCTGCAAATTCTTTTATGAAGGCTTGTTGTGCAGCATTAACTGGATTATTGATAACACCTGATAGGATTTCTTCAAGATCGTAAACGATAGCATCTACTTCTCGAATAATGGCATTGCGTTGATTAAAGGTCAGGTCTTGGTTTTGACTACAGACACTAATGATTTGGTCACACAGTTCTACTTCAATAGCTGACATTACGGTTTCACTAGCTTGTGCTGGTGCTGTTGAGTTTTCAAATAAACTGAGATGTTCGGTAAGGTATTCAATTATTTGAATGTAACCGTCAGTGTCTGTAACCATAATATTTTGGCTTACCTGTGTAAATTAGTAGTACTTTTGTTTGAGTATAGCAGGAAGTTTAGTGTTTTTAATGAGTGTGAATCAATAGCCCTTTATTTTTTATAGACGCTTTTGTACAAAAGCTTCTATAAAAAGATTGATGAGAAAGGGCTTTAAAAGATAAGGCTACTAGTTTACTGCAGTGTGGTAGGGACAACCATTAATACTGCACGCTGACCATTACCTACATTGGCATTAGGGAATACAATGCTCTCACCTAGAAGGGTAGTACGGTATTCTTGATTCATATCAGTAGACAAAAGTGTACCTACTGGGTAATCAGTAAAATTACTCGCTTCATCGGCAACATAAAGTTCAAATTTATCACTCACTTTAGTGATATCACCTAGCGCTTCAAATAAATTGAAATCGTTGTTATCAAAACTTTTTAGCGGTATTGCTTCATCGCTAATAAGAGCGCTTAGGTTGTTTGTCATGGCTTGAAAGTTTGCCATATTGTTTTCGCCAAAGGGTCTTACTTTACCCAGCTCAATAGTAAAAGCATGTGCGGAAAAGTTGGCACTACTGAAATAGGAGAATGTACCACTGGGGCCATGACCGAATAAAATAGTGTTAACACCACAGCTAGCCATGAAGCTTAACTGCTCTTTATCCCATGGTTTACCTGCTTGGTATGGGTAAATTGCAAACTTTTCATATTTAGAGTTTCGAATAGCGGTATGCAAATCGTAGTGATAGTTAGTCATTTTGGATGAATTAGTTACTTGGCTTTCGCGGGTATTGCCGCTGGTATTATCAGTCGCGTTTGTAGCAGTGCCAGCGTTAAAGAAATCACTAACGTAACCTTCTAATTTTTCTGCACGATACTTTTCAAAACAAGGATCGATATCTTGGTACTTGCCACAAAATAAGCGATTTAAATTTTCTGTTTGAAAACGTTTTGCGATATTCATTGAAACAGGGTTACCCATAATTAATAGGGTACGGTGCTTTACTTGAATTTTTTGGGCAATAATGTCACTAATCAACTGTTGTACTATTTCAATCGGGGCAGTTTCATTTCCATGAATGCCCGATGAAATAACAATACTCTTACTTGGTGTTGCCGACTTTTCTTTAATCAGTTCAGGCTCAACATTTTCCGGTTCAATTAACAGTACACCGGTGTCGAGTAAGCTAACTTTTGCTTGCTTGACCTTAAAACTTAATTGGTTATCTGCGCCAGTTTGGACAAAGCCTTGCTCAAATTGACGTGTTAACGCGATAAAGTCACCTTGCTCAACAAAGTGGCGATAAGCTTGGGTAAAGTTATCACTGGTAATATCGGTAAGGTTTGCTGCGGTAAGAGTATTGTTGTTTTGCATTTAGAATTTCATACCAGGTGTTAACGTTTCAGGTAAACTTACTTTCTCAGCTTCTACTGAAGCAATAGGGTAGGCACAATAATCAGCGGCATAAAATGCGCTGGCTCTGTGATTACCACTAGCACCAATACCACCAAACGGTGCAGCGCTGCTTGCACCTGTAATTGGTTTGTTCCAGTTAACGATACCAGCACGAATGCGAGTAAAGAAGTGATTGTATGACGCTTCACTATCAGATAACAAACCGGCAGAAAGACCAAAACCAGTATTATTAGCTTCATCAATCGCTTTATCGAAATCGTTGTAACGGTATAACTTAACTAGTGGACCGAAATATTCTTCATCAGGTATGTCGGCAATAATGTCACTAACATCGATAATACCAGGAGAAACAAAACCAGTACCTACTTCTAGATGTTTAAGATCTAAAACAGACTTTGCGCCTAAAGCGAGTAATTTAGCTTGTGCATCTACTAAGCTTAAAGCCGCTTTTTCTGAAATCATAGAGCCCATGAATGGTTGCGCTTCGTCATCGTAGTAACCAATAGTTAAGTTTTTGGTTACTTCGATAAGACGGGCTAAAATAGCATCACCTTGTTCATTGGCTTCAATGAATAAACGACGCGCACAAGTACAACGTTGGCCAGTAGTAACGAATGCAGATTGAACAATGTCATGTACAACCGCATCAATGTCGCTAACATCTTTAACAACAAGCGGGTTATTACCACCCATTTCTAGCGCAAGTATCTTACCCGGTTGACCGGCAAATTGTTCATGTAATATATGACCAGTATTAGAGCTACCTGTGAAAAATAAACCATCAATAAGTTTATGGCTAGCAAGGGCTTTACCTGTTTCTACTTCACCTTGAACTAGGTTGATAACACCGTTAGGTAAACCAGCCTGTTCCCAAAGTTTTAACATTTCTTGTGCAACGCGAGGCGTTAATTCACTTGGCTTAAATACGATAGTATTACCAGCAATTAATGCTGGTACTATGTGGCCATTTGGCAAGTGACCAGGGAAGTTATAAGGACCAAAAATAGCAACTACACCATGAGGCTTATGACGGATAAAGGCTTTAGCGCCAGGCATAGGGTTTTCAACTGTGCCAGTACGCTCGTTGTAAGCTTTCAGTGAAATAGCGACTTTAGCTACCATCGCGCCAGCTTCACCGGTAGTTTCCCACTTTGGCTTACCAGTTTCTAAGGCAATAGTTGTTGCTAATGCATCTTTGTTCTCAGCTAATAATTCAGCAAATTTTGTTACCACGGCAACACGTGCTTCTAAGCTGATATTTGCCCAGCTTTCAAATGCTTGACGAGCACTTAAAACGGCATCGTTTACTTGATCTTTACTGGCAGTTTTACCTTGCCAAATGACTTCATTACGAGCAGGGTTAGATGAGCTAACATCATGACCTAAGCCTGCTTGCCATTGACCATTAATAAATTGAACTGGATTTGCGTGAGACATGGTATTTCCTTCTCATTGATAGTGGTGATAGAGGCGTTCTGCTATCACCATTAGTAATTTGACGAGTGACTAGTATTAGCCACGCTAAATTTGTAAGTTGTTGTGCTAAGACAAAGTGGCAGGGACTAATTAGATATTATACGAACCCAATCACCAGCACTGACCATCAATGCATCGGCAACGGCTTGACTAATCACAACTTGGTTAGCTGTGTCGCGTAATGAAAGTGGCGCTTGAGTGGCTCTAAAGTCTTCAACTTTACTATTACAAATAATGTAATTATCAGTTGATTGCACTTCATCAATGATCACTTGGCAACGCTTACTTTGGTTAACCGATCTAATATTGTTAACATTCGATTCCACCGTAGGACCCGCATCAAAAATATCAACATAGCCACGTCTTGCAAAACCTTCCGCTTCTAATAAGCGAAGTGCTGGTACTGTTTGCGGATGCACCTTGTCAATTACGTCTTGTGCTTCTTTACTTAGCAAATTGACGTAAATTGGATACTTCGGCATTAACTCAGCAATAAATTCTTTTTTACCTATACCAGTTAAGTAATCAGCAGTAGGGAAGTCCATTGAGAAAAAATGTTCTTCAAGCCAATTCCAAAATGGTGAGCGACCTTCATTGTCTGAAACACCACGCATTTCTGCAATAATGGTGTCAGAAAAGCGTTCTTTATGTTCCGCGATAAAAAGAAAGCGGAAACGTGATAAAAAACGACCATTGTTATTTTTACGATGACTATTACTTAAAAATAACGTACAAATTTCACTCGCACCGGTGTAATCATTACATAGTGACAAGGTTTCTACGGTATTGTAAATATTCAGTTCTCGTGAGCTATGGACAACTTTACCTAAATGATAATGATAAAAAGCATCATCTAAACCAACAGCAGCTTCAATACCACTGGTACCAACAACGTCACCTGTTTCGGTATCTTCCATAACAAAAAGATAACCTTCTTTTCCCGCTTGGCTCACTTCTTTTGAAAAGGATTCTTCAGCAAGGCTAATGCGTTGTTGAAGTAATTGTTCATTTACTGGTAGTGACGTAAAACCGTGGCCAGAATCTATCGCGATTTGGTATAAGGCTTTCAAGTCACTTGTTTTAATAGGACGTACAATGATCATAAATGCTCTCGATGAAAAGAAGTGGTAACCTGCTCAAACCCTAGCGGCAAGAACAGGTAACTATTAGCATTGACTAGGCTAGTTTCGGTTAAGTTAAACTAAGCTAACGATAGCTTTTTCAAAGCGTGCTAAACCAAGAGCAATATCTTCATCAGGAATTACAAGTGATGGTGCAAAGCGAATAATACTTGCGCCAGCAACTAATACCATAACGCCTTCATCCATTGCCGCATTTAAAAAGGTTTTAGCTTGGCCTTGGTATTTTTCGGTTAATACCGCACCGATTAATAAACCTTTACCACGAATTTCAGAGAAAACATTATATTTTGCATTAATTGCGTTTAAGCCATCAACGTAAAGTTTAGCTTTAGCTTTGATACCAGCTAAAACTTCTGTTGTATTTACTGTATCTAATACTGCTTCAGAAACAGCACAAGCTAATGGGTTACCACCGTAAGTACTGCCATGAGTACCAATTTTAAGGTGCTTAGCAATCTCTGTAGTAGTAAGCATAGCGCCGATAGGGAAACCACCACCTAAACCTTTAGCCGAAGTTAAAATATCAGGAGTAACACCTAGATCCATATAGGCGTATAACTCACCTAAACGGCCAACACCTGTTTGTACTTCATCAAAAATTAACAAGGCATTGTGTTGATCACATAAAGCGCGAACACCTTTAATGAATTCATCTGTTGGTGAAACAATACCGCCTTCACCTTGTAATGGTTCAATCATTACGGCACACGTTTTATCAGAGATTAGTGCTTTTAAACTATCAAGGTTATTATATTCTGCATGATCGATATCACCTGGTTTTGGACCAAAGCCATCAGAATAAGCAGCTTGACCACCAACCGTTACAGTAAAGAAAGTACGGCCATGGAAACCTTGCTTAAAAGCAATGATTTGTGATTTATCTGCACCATGTACGTCTAATGCCCAACGACGAGCTAATTTAAGTGCCGCTTCATTTGACTCAGCGCCTGAATTACAAAAATAAACTTTTTCAGCAAAAGTACTATCAACTAATTTTTTTGCTAAGCGTAATGCTGGCTCATTTGTTTGAACATTAGATAAATGCCAGATTTTCTCGCCTTGCTCTTTTAAAGCACCTACTAAAGCTGGGTGACAGTGACCCAAAGCGCTAACGGCAATACCGCCGGCGAAATCTATATATTCTTTGTCTTGTTGATCCCACACTCTAGAGCCTTGACCGCGAACTGGAATAACCGCTGAAGGTGCATAGTTTGGCACCATTACATCATCAAATAAGCCGCGTTCAACTGAAAAATGTTCTGACATTTTTAAAATCCTCATTTATAAGTGGGTAGTTTTTTTAATAGCTTATACCAATTGAGCTAATTTATTAATCAAATTAGAATTTCATTAGCGAGCTTAGAACAAACAAAAATTATTTAAACATAGTTATTCTATATTTGATTAATTTTGCACGTTATCAGTTCGCTAATGACTTCCCAAAGGGCTAGTTTAAAAGGTTTACATACATCGTTATTGGTTTTGACAAGGGAATAACCATTCTCTTCAATCAATGCCTTGCCTGTAATCCTTTTAACTCTCGCTAATTGAGTAATTAATTAATTCACTTGGTATCACTGCATAATCTAGATAAAGCTTAATGAATATCTAATTATTGTAAAAAATAATAACAGCGAGTTAAAAAATAGAGCAATAGTATGACAGGAAATAGTCTGCTTGTCTTGCGGTGCTAGCCTGTAGCCCAGAAGAAACAAAGGCTTAGCTAACTTTATTCATAAAAGATGAATATTTATTGATTCGGATTGTTTTGTGGAAATAAGGAGATAAGGGAGGGAGTAGGCGCTTGCTTGATGAAAGCCATCAGCGTGATTTTTTAATAATTAATCATAAAAAAATCACGTAAAAAACTAAATTTTGTAGCAAATGAGCAACAAAATAGAGGAAGTTTGTTTTTTACGACGGTTTTACAGTGCTTAATTGAAGTTAAGCTTGATGTGATCAATATCGCTTTTTTTCAATAGTGTTATTTCGGCAGGTGTTAAATTAACCGTACTGAGTAACTTTTTACTTTCATCACTATCAATTAATTCTTCTTTCGCTAGCGCTCTAAAAGCGACATAGGCTTTAGCTTTGGCAACAAGTTGTGCAATAGGGTGCATTTTCTCAATATTATCAGCGTAAGCTAAATCAAAGATGGGCTCGGTGATAGCAAGTCGTTTAAAATGCATTTTCTCAATTAAATCAGCAGAAAGTTGCGAACTTCGCATAATTAGCTGCTCAAGGAGCAACTCTTCACTAGTCTCAATTTTTGATAAAACATTGTGCAAACGTTTGTCTTTTTTCTCAAAGGCTTCCCGTACTTCTTTTTTATGCATCTCACTAAACTTTGTTAAATAGCAGCGAGTGACAGCAAGTCTGCCAATGTTTGACAACATACCTGTGGTAAAAGCAGTAAATTCATCAAGGCCTTGCTCTTTGGCTAATACGCGTGAAGCCAGTGCAATGGATAAACTATCATTCCAAAGTTTACGTTTCATTAAACCGTAAGGAGCTGTACTAGTTGGCAACCAATGTTTTAACGTAAAAGTTGGCATCACTAATTTTAAATTATCTAAACCAATATAACTTAACGCTAGTTTGGCATCAGTAACTTGTACATCAGCACGTTTTCTATATTGTGGTTTATTCACTAAGCTAATTAAATCAATGGTTAACCAAGATAATGAAGCAGCAAGATCTTTGATTTGATTCACTGAAGCCGCACGAGCAGATAAAATATCAAGGATAGCAGGACAGGCATCTTCAATGCCTAATACATAATGATAGAGGTGTTCTTTATTATCAAAGTCACTATTAATTTGCGTACGCAGACGACTAAAGAAATTTTGTTTCGTTTGTTTTCGAAAATGTTCTTCGCCATGCTCGGCAATAATCTTCTCTTGTTGAGCTTGCACTTCAACAGATAACAATTCTCGGCGGCGGTTTTCTTGTTCGCTACCTTGATGATCAACCATAGAGACTTTACCACTTTGCTTTTCCGCAAAATCTTTACAGATAGAGAGGCTAATAGCACGTTGATAAACTGTGGCAACAGTTTGATTGTTTTCAAAAATCTGCATAGAGGTTTTATTGCTTACCTAAAATATAAAATTGAGCATCGAATGTGTGAAATCTATCGCTTTAAGGGTACTACTTTATCTGGCTTTACTCTAAAAAGCTCTTGTTATTAGCTTATCGGGTAATTTTTAAATTGCTTGATAAAATTTGCTAATAAACATTGTCCTTGCTCCGTAAGTATTGATTCTGGATGGAATTGTACACTGCTAATCGGAAGCGTTTTATGTTCTAGCGCCATAATTTCATCTACCTCACCTTGTTCATTTTGGCTCCATGCCGTCATGGTGAGTTCTGCTGGTAATGATTGTTTGTCAACTATCAGAGAATGATAACGTGTTACTTGTAATGGATGATTTAATTCAGCGAATAAACCTTGTTGATTGTGTGAAATCTTGGAGGTTTTACCATGCATAACTTTTTTTGCTTTTACCACACTAGCACCAAAATGCTGTGCAATACATTGATGGCCTAAACAGACACCTAATAAAGGTATTTTACCGGCGAATTCTTTTACCACGTCAAGGGAGATGCCAGCCGAATCAGGATCACAAGGACCAGGCGATATAACAATATATTGAGGCGTTAATTGCTCAATTTCTTTAAGGCTAATTTCATTATTTCTATAGACAACAACCTCTTGACCTAGCGCTTGAAAATAATGCACTAAATTAAAAGTAAATGAGTCGTAATTGTCGATCATTAATAACAAAAAAGTCGCCTCGCAGCTAATAAAATTCGCGGCTATTCTAATGCTTTTATTGGAATGGAGCAATGAAATGAAGGGATAAAAACGATATACCCAAGCCACCTGCATCTTCAGGTGGTTTGGGTATAAGCTAGCAAGTTGCTAGCTCTTATTGTATAGCTTATAGTTTTACTTAGAACTTAGCTGTCATTTGAACCCAAAGTTTATTGGTATCAGTTGGAGCTATGCCTGAATCACCTTCGCTATAGTTAGCAGCTTTAACTAAAACACCATAGTTTTTGTTAATTTGGTAAGTGGCAACTAAATCTAACTCGTTACCAAAATCAATGCTACCTTCATCCGATGAGAAATCATGGTAAGTTGCTGCCCATTTAACGCCTGACACTTTACCTTTGGCAGTTAAATAAATATCTTGTAGACCTTCTTTTGGAGTACCTAAGAATTTATCAGCCCAACCGTTGAATTTATGCTTAGTTGCTAATGGCGTGTTAAATGCAACTTTACCATCATCACTACCCAATAATTCATAACCACCTAAAACAGTTACTTGACCAAAGTTATAACCTGCTTCAGCATTAATATACATTGCTGAATAGCTCATTGGGTTATCACCATTGTCGCTTTGAGTCGCGAGGCTAGCATTTACTAAAAACTTACCAAACTTGCCATTATATAGAGCACCTACTGTGCTGCTAGAGTTTTTATAGTTAGCGACAGCATCATAGTCTAGAAGGTAAGCAAAACCCGCTAATTTATGACTTTTGTTAATGTTGTACTTCGCATTAACTAAGTGGAAATCACCTTTAACGTTTCCGCCTTTAATATCATTGATGTTCTGGATGTAGCTATAGTCAGCTAAGAAAGCATCCGCTTTATATTGTGCGCGAACTCCATCATATGTTTGTTCATTTTGACGCCAGCCTACACCACCAACAAAACGCTGATTGTTGTGTAAAACACGTTGGCGACCAACTACGGCACTAAAGCCATTGTTTGCGTACTTGATAAAAGCTTGGTTTACGTCAGTACTTTGTGGATCAACAACTACTGGATATTCAGTGTTACCATTTTGAGTACTATTATAGTCATCTACTAGAGCATCTACTTTATCAACTTCTAAACCAAGCGAGAAGTTACTGTAACTGCCTGTGTCAATTGTGATACGACTTTTTAGCGTTAACGCTGCAGCCTTTTTGTCTATACCGTCTTGATCTACGCCTTCGTAACGAGCGCGTAAATTAACTTTAACTGTGCTCTCACTTAACGCTTCAGTAATGCTGTTGCCGTGTTCTGTTTCACCAGCAAAGGCGGTAGGAGCTGCTAAAATTGCTGCACTGATTAATGTTAAGGTAAACTTATTTACTACTGTTTTCATAATAATATCCTAATTTCATGTTTTTAAGAGGGGTCGTTAACTTTGTTATTATTATTGTTCTAAGTAACTGATGGGGGGAGTTTTGCACTGCATCAGATTGAATAGTTTGATTTAAATCAAGTTGTTAATATATGTATTTTAATAGGTTTACTAACTTGATTTAAATCAAGGTTAGCTTCAACTTAAATGTAGATTCCTATTGTTGGTACTCTTCTGGCTTAAAGATTTGATACAAGCACAATTGTACTCAAGAAAGTGTTACCCAGTTAAGCGCTGCTTAGGATAAAATGGCAAACATCATGCCCTGGCTTATCACGTTAACAGAGTAGCCCAAATTTTTAATATAGCTAGGTCGACCTAACTAAGGTAAAAAAATGAAAAGAGTTGTCTTATATACCATGGAAAAGTGTCCTCATTGCCAAACGGCAAAACGTTACCTTGAACAGCAAGGTATTGCTTTTAGGTTATGTAATATTAAAACGGCAAAAGGACAGAAAGAGTTTTCAGCCACCGGCTTTAGGGGGGTACCTGTGCTGAAGGTAGGTGACCAGCTACTTAACGGTTTTTCAGTTCAAGCGTTTACTGAACTGTATAAAAACTAAGTTTACATAATACTCAGTAGATTAATTTATTCTCCGTTAGTGTTTTCCTTGACTACCTTGTTTGAAAATACAAAATTAAAGACCCCTTATACTGCTTTCTTCTACATTATTTTAATTCCCCCACACACATTGCACCAGATGATCTCAGTGGAGTTGTTTTCTGCACGCTCTTGGTGCGAATAGAACCTTTTTAAAACTCAATTATCAAATAACCAATTGATTTTTAATATTAATTTATGTTGGCACATGAATTGTATTATCAGTTGTTAGCGATATAAAAACGATAACTAGAGGTTAACCATGAAAATAATTAGCGCAATCATAAAGCCATTTAAATTAGATGATGTTAGAGAGGCTATTTCTGAAGTAGGCGTCGAAGGTATCACGGTAAGTGAAGTCAAAGGCTTTGGTCGTCAAAAAGGGCATACCGAACTATACCGAGGCGCTGAATACCAAGTTGATTTCTTGCCAAAAGTAAAAATAGAAATTGCGGTGAATGAAGAACTTGTTGAACGTTTAGTTGAAGCCATCACTAAATCTGCTTACACCGGAAAAATTGGTGACGGTAAGATTTTTGTTTATAACTTAGAACAAGCTATCCGTATCCGTACGGGCGAGCAAGATTCTGAAGCACTTTAAAGGAGAATAATAATGGAACAAAATATATTTCAATTACAATACGCCTTAGACACCTTTTATTTTCTTATTTGTGGTGCCTTAGTAATGTGGATGGCCGCTGGTTTTTCAATGCTTGAAGCTGGCTTAGTACGTGCTAAAAACACTACCGAAATTTTGACTAAAAACGTCGCGCTATATGCAATTGCTTGTATTATGTACCTTGTTGTAGGTTACGATATTATGTATGGCGGTGGTGTTTTCTTAAATGGTATTGCGCTTGACGGTGCTAGCGATGCAGAAGCACTTGTTGGTGCTGTACTTGCTGAATCGGCTGAAGCTGGTTTTGATGGTGGCGCGGTTTACTCAAACGCTTCTGATTTCTTCTTTCAAGTAGTGTTTGTTGCTACGGCAATGTCGATTGTATCAGGTGCTGTTGCTGAGCGTATGAAGTTATGGGCTTTCTTAGCATTTACCGTTGTATTAACTGGCTTTATCTATCCTATGGAAGGTAGCTGGACTTGGAACGGTGATGCTGTCTTTGGCTTATATACCTTAGGTGACTTAGGTTTCTCTGATTTTGCTGGTTCAGGTATTGTTCACATGGCAGGTGCTTCTGCAGCATTAGCTGGTGTGTTATTACTTGGTGCTCGTAAAGGAAAATACAGTAAAGACGGTAAAGTTAACGCCATTCCTGGTGCTAACTTACCCATGGCGACATTAGGTACCTTTATTTTATGGATGGGTTGGTTTGGTTTTAATGGTGGCTCAGTATTAAAACTAGCTGACATTAATAGTGCTAACTCAGTAGCTATGGTGTTTTTAAATACCAATGCTGCCGCTGCTGCGGGTGCAATATCAGCGCTTATCTTTGCTAAAATATTGTTTAAAAAAGCGGATTTAACCATGACATTAAACGGTGCATTAGCAGGCTTAGTGGCTATTACGGCTGAACCTTCAACACCTTCACCATTGCAAGCAACAATCTTTGGTGCAATTGCGGGCGTTATTGTGGTGATGTCAATTTTAGCTTTAGATAAAGTGAAGATTGATGACCCAGTAGGTGCTATCTCAGTTCACGGTGTTGTTGGTTTCTTTGGTTTAATGATTGTTCCAATCACTAACTCGTCGTCTAGCTTCAGTGGTCAGCTTATTGGTGCAGCAACTATCTTTGTTTGGGTATTTGTTACTAGTTTCATTGTGTGGTTTGCTCTGAAAAAAGTTATTGGTATTCGTGTAAGTGCTGAAGAAGAATACGAAGGTGTTGATATCTCTGACTGTGGTATGGAAGCTTACCCTGAGTTCACTAGAGGTTAGAGCTCCAGAAGTTAGTAATATTCAAGTCTAGAATACTAAGAGTCAAACAAAAAAGCAGCGACATCACTAGATGATACGCTGCTTTTTTATTGACTCTCTTCTGTTTTACTAAATCAACTGATAGCTAATAGATAGTAGTTTACTAGAGAACAAGGGTTTAACTTTCGATAAAACGTTTTCTGGTTGCTAATAATCCTAACATTGCAATGGTAAACCAAGTCATTGAGCCGCCACTGTCTTCCACGTCAGGCACACTTTTATTTGGATCACTTGGGAAAGCATCATCGATATCCTTTACGCCATCACCATCACTATCAGGGTATTTTGATAGTAGAGGATTCAAACCGTCATCAGTAACTCCTGAACTATCGATGATTGTTACTTGTTCAATCACAACAAAGTTTTCCGGACCTGGCACGACCATATCAGTACATGTTTTATTACTTTCAATTATCATAGGAATGCCCTGTAAAGCGCCATTCGTACAAAGATTTTGAATCAGGGATATTTTTTCTATGATATCAAAGCCTTTAATAACTTGACCAAAAACGGTGAAACCACCGTTTTGTCGGTCTAAGTTATTAGCGTCCGAGGTGTCATTGTTATCTTTTAAATTAAAAAACCATTGGTTCGTAGCACTATTAACATCATTGCCTTTTTTAGCCATGGCAATGGTGCCTTTGACATTAGAATAAACCGGTTCGTTTACTACGGGAGCGTTAGGCTCTAGAGGTGTTAATGGCCAAGTACCGCTAAATTCAAAACCGCCCGCTTGCACAACAAAACCAGGAGAAACTCTATGAACAACCGAGTTGGTGTAATGCCCATTATCAATATAGTTAAGAAAGTTCTTTACTGTTTCAGGTGTTGTTTTATCAAATAAGTTGATTTCAATACTGTCAGGGCTTAATGATGTTTTAATTGCAACTATGGTGGCAGTAGCTGTGTTTGCAATACCTAAAGTCGCAGTGGCTATGCCGACAAGGGCGAATATCTTTCTGGTATTTTTCTTTGTTATTTGTGTAAACATGGACAACCTAAGTTTGCAGTTAATGGTTCGAATTTGTAGCTCATAGTAAAGACTGTGATTGGTGTTAACAAGTAGCCGTTACACTTTAGTAACTTAGCTTTAAATATTAAGGTTACTTTTTTTAGGGAAATTAGGCTGGTAATACCTTGATTATTTATAAGAAATACTTCGCAGTAAGCCTGCTATGGTCACCAGCTTAATTAGTGCTTTGAGAGTTCGCTTGCTTTGGTATCGAAAGACATTAGAATAGCGCCAACCGCGTTGTAAATACGCTTATAAGTTTAAGGAAAAAATGTGAGAAAACTATTGTTGGTGAGTATTTTTATGCTGCTTTCGTCTTTGTCTAGCTTTGCTCAAGCCGACATGAAGTTGGGTGTCGCGCTCGATATGGATTTAAGCCTTGTCGCGCAAATAGATCGTTATAATATCGTACTGGGTGATAGAGGCTTTGCGGTCGATTACTTAATTAAAACAGGTCAATTTGATAATAAAACGCCATTGTCTTGGTATTTTGCAGGTGGTGGTTGGACTGAGTGGGATGATGGCTTTGGTGTTCGTGCTCCCGTAGGTATTTCTTGGTACTTTGCTAAGGGTTGGGACTTATATGGACAGGTGCAGCCAGTAGCAAATTTTGATGATGGCTTTAAGTTTAGCGTTGATGGTGCTGTTGGTGTACGTTTTTCATTTTAGCGGATAATTACATAAGTGAATAATCTACCATAAAAAAAGCGCCTCAAGGCGCTTTTAATTCCTGCTGAATCCTGCATTTAGAGATAACATGGGTATAGATCAATAACCATAATTCTCAATTTGTTTACACTGAGCCAATAAATTGAACAGAGTACTTAATTATGCGTTGGCGTTATTTTATTATTTTACAAGCTATTATCTTGCTGATTGCAGCAGGGCTCGTTTATAAACATCAAGATAAAGCTAAGTTAATTAAAACTCCGCCTATTGAATTGGCAAAGTGGTACAAACCTGACAATAAGCGTCAAGTTTGGCTACATAATATGTTTAAACTTCGCCGTGAAATGCAGGCGGTAGAATTTTATGCGCAACAGCAAGATGCTGAACATTTGCAAGTGTGGACAGAGCAGCTGACTGAACACTACCTTAAAATTGCCGACATGGTACCCGCTTGGCAAAAAAAATTATCGATAAACACGATGGAAGAATTGAAGTTCGCTAGTGAGCAACAGGATTTTACTTCGGTATTAGTTCAGCATAAAACGTTGCAAAAAAGTTGTGACTCTTGTCATGACGATTATCAAGCCATTACGGCTCTGACCTATAGAACGCCAGACTTCTCAAACATTCAAATAACCCCTGAGCTCAGTTTTGTTGAACATATGGATATGTTAACAAGGCAAGTGAACCAGATAAAAATTTCAGCACAGGATGGTAATAAGTCTTTAGCGCTATCATCTTTAGCAGACCTTAATGATGAAATGGCAACGTTGGGAGAAACCTGCGTAGATTGTCATAAAAAAGATCGTAAGCCTTACCCAAGTGAAATGATGAAAAAAACACTCAGTAGTTTAAAGACATCCATAGAATCAGGTACCGCTAAACAACAAGGACGCGATCTTGGTACGTTAGCCGTATTAGCATGTGCTCGTTGTCATGGCACACACCGTATTGCTTATGGCGCTAAAAAACATTTAGTTAAAGAGGTTAGCTTCAGTAATTTGATAAAGCACTAACGGTTAAATAGCTGCTAGTGAGTTTGCGTTGACTTAACTCTCAAATTAACCATTGATGGTTGGGCGAGTGTGTTCACTATTATTTACCTTTAGTGTCACTTAGGTTTTTTATCAACGCTAACTTGATCAAAATCAAGCCAGAAGAGCAGCTTTTACTGTTGTATTGACAGACTAAATGCTATTATCTAAATAATAGTAATTATCATTAGCTCTTAGGTTACCCTTTTGAGTAAGATGAATTTGTTTTTTGGATTTATATTATGACTCTAGCTGAACTTCCCCTTAATAAACCAGCCAAAATTAGCGCGCTACCGAAAGATGAAGCTATCGCTGCTCAATTGATTGAACAGGGCTTCACGCTTAGGTCACATGTATCATTAGCGCATAAGGCTCCTTTTAATGGCCCAATGGCTTTTCGCTTACACAATACTAAAATTAGCATTCAGCGAGATATCGCAAAGCAAATTGGCGTTAATTTTTAATCAATGAATGAGCTATTCATTCATAACAAGCAACCAAAAAGAATCTTTCCGTGAAACAATCAAAACATTTCGCACTGGTTGGTTTTGCCAACTCGGGCAAAAGCACTTTATTTAACCTGTTATTATCTGATAGCGAAAGTAATAAAAAGCAGAGTAAACAAAATGTAGGCAATTGGTCAGGTGTGACAGTTGCAGCTAAAAAAACAAGCATTACCCTAAATAATAACGCTGCCTATTTATCTGATCTTCCTGGTTTAAGTTCATTAGAACGTCATGCCGAACAGGGTAAAGATCTCACTATTTCTCAATCATTTTTGCAAGGAAATGATATTGATTTTTTAGTCAATGTTGTTGATATTAATCAGCTTAGTCGTCAACTTTATTTAACTAGCCAGTTATTAGAGCTTGGAGTACCAATGATCGTGGTGCTTAATAAAATCGATCGACAAAAACATTTAGACATTGATATTTCGCAATTAGCAGCCGAATTAGGTTGTCCTATTGTTGCGATTAGCGCACAACGTGATGATGCCCTAAAAAAGGTGCAACAAGCACTTGGTCAATTAAACGGTGACCTATCTGCCGTTCACCAAAAAATTATTGATAATGCTCACACCGAGTCAAAAGATAAGCCAGAGCCAAACGTCAAAGTAATGCACGCTCGTTATGACTACATTACGGATATGCTGGCGCGTGTAAGCAGTGTTGAAGCAACAAACGCTGCTTTTGCTAATCCAACATCTAGCAACAAGCCCTTTTCAGAAAAAATTGATAGCCTAGTCTTACACCCTATAACGGGCATACCCGTTTTTCTTGGTGTGATGTACTTGCTCTTTATGTTTGCCATTAATGTCGGTAGTGCCTTTATCGATTTTTTCGATATTATTAGTGGTACCTTATTCGTTGAATATCCTCTGCACTTCCTTGCACCTTTAGATTTACCACAGTGGATACTTACTATTGTGGAAGGCTTGGGCAGTGGTATGCAAACGGTCGCGACTTTTATTCCTATTATAGCCTGTTTATTTATTGGCTTATCACTGCTTGAGAGTTCAGGCTACTTAGCTCGCGCTGCTTTTGTTGTAGACAGTTTGATGCAAAAAATTGGCTTGCCCGGTAAAGCTTTTGTTCCTTTGATTGTTGGCTTTGGCTGTACGGTACCTGCGGTAATGTCAGCAAGAATACTTGATAGTGAACGAGAACGTATTACCACAGTAATGATGTCACCCTTTATGTCATGTGGGGCAAGGTTACCTGTTTATGCACTATTTGCCGCCGCATTTTTCCCTGATAACGGTCAAAACTTAGTGTTTTTATTGTATTTAGTCGGTATTGCCGCTGCTATATTTACCGGATTCTTATTAAAGAAAACCGTTTTATCAGGCACGACTTCATTAAACATTATGGAATTACCGCAGTATGAGATGCCGAGAATTGGTGCTCTTAGTAAGCGAGTATGGCAGCGTACCAGTAGTTTTGTCACAGGTGCAGGTAAAACCATTGTGATCGTGGTGTGTTTACTTAACTTTTTTAACTCTATTGGCATTGACGGTAAGTTTGGCAGTCAAGACAGTGAGAACTCGGTATTGAGCCAAGGGGCAAAAGTGGTTATGCCGCTATTGGCACCTATGGGTGTTCAAGAAGACAATTGGCAAGCCGGCGTAGGAATAATTACCGGAATATTTGCCAAAGAAGTATTGGTTGCCACGTTTAATAATTTATATTCACCACATGCCTCAGAGGGTGAGGGCGCACCATCATTGGTGCAAAGTTGGCAGGACGCGACTGATAGCATTAAAGAAAATTTATTTGGTATTTCTCCTGATGACCCTTTGGGTATTAGTGTCGGTGATATCAGTGATTTGAATATTGCTGCACAAGAGCAAGGTGTTGAATTAACTACTTACCAACGAATGCAGTTAGCTTTTGTTAGCCAGTTAGGCGCTTTTAGCTATTTATTATTTATCTTACTTTATACCCCTTGCGTTGCTGCTATGGGAGCAATTAAAAATGAAGTAGGTAGTCGTTGGGCTGGATTTGCTGGGATATGGAGCTTTGTTTTTGCTTATTTGGTATCAACGTTATGTTATCAAATTGGTAATTTCTTGGCATCACCATTAAGTTCTAGTATTACTATTGCTCTCGCTTTATTAACCTTTGTTTTGATTTACTTTTGGCTTAAACATAAAGGTAAAAAGGTATTAACTATTCCTGTAAGGGTCAGTTACAGCTAATAACTATGTAATTTCGCTTAATATGGGTTTAACTCTATCTGAATAGTTTGCCCAACAAGTCCCATTTCAATTTACCTCATTCGTCATAGCTAACAATCCTCGTTGTTGTTAGCTATGTCACCTTAATTACTACCTTCATTGTTACTCTCACAATATCCCAAACGCCACTATTCAAATCGTTTTCCTTAACCAAAGTCATATTATACCAATCGTAATAATTGATTAATCACTTAGCGAGAATTAAAAGGTTTAGAGGCAAGGCATTGATTGAAGAGAATGGTTATTCAGGAGAATATGCTCCTGCATTCTCTAAGAAGCTTCATCCCTGTAGCGTCCTTGTCAAAATCAATAACGCCGGATGTAAGCCTTTTAGACTCGCCCTTTGGGAGCTCATTAGCAAACTGATAACATCACAAAATAAATGAAATATAGACTAACTATGGTTAAATTATTTTACTTGTTTTAAGCTCGCTAATGTAGCTCTAAGCTGACCAATAAATTAATGCGATGGGTATTAATTCTCACTGAAACCTTGTACTTTGAATAGTAACGGGTATATACCCCAGTGTGATTTCTATCGGGTAATAGAGTGAAAATATGAATAATAAAAAAACAACGTCAATTAAGCGCATTGCACTATTAACCAGTGGCGGTGATGCTCCAGGGATGAATGCAGCGATACGTTCAGTTGTATTAGCAGCTCATCATTATCATATTGAAGTCATTGGTTTTTATCATGGTTATAACGGCTTGGTATGTGAAGAGCATATCGCCATGGCTGAACCGTTAACCTTGTTAAAAGTAAATAGCATTATTCACCTCGGTGGTACGATATTGAAGAGTGCTCGTTGTCAGTTAATGCATGAAGCAAAAGGCTTACAGTTAGCCGCGGATACCTTAAATGATAAAAATATCGATGCACTTGTTGTTATAGGTGGTGATGGATCTTTTTCTGGATTGCTGGCGCTTCAAGCGTATTGGTCAGGTCAGATGATTGGAATTCCGGGAACGATAGATAATGATCTTGATGGGACTGATTACACTATTGGCTTTGCCACAGCAGTAAACACTGGCATAGAAGCAATTGACAAAATTCGTGATACCGCAGATGCTTTTGAACGGATATTTATTGTTGAGTTGATGGGGCGACATTGTGGCCATATAACGTTCAATGTTGGTATTGCTTGTGCGGCAGAGCAGGTATTATCTTTTGAAAATTTTAACGCGAATGAGCAGTCGTCAAAATTACAGCAACTTGCGACAGAAATTACCACAGCAAAGAAAAATCGTCATTCAAGTTATATTATTGTTATCGCAGAAAACCTGTGGCCAGGTGGCGCTGTAGAATTAGCGAGACAATTGCACCTACAAGCTGATATTGAGTGCACGCCCTGTATATTAGGCCATATACAGCGAGGTGGCTCACCCATTGCTAAAGATAGAATACTCGCGACAAAAATGGGCGTAGCTGCTGTGCAAGCACTTATAGACGGTGAATCCAATATTATGGTGGCAGAGCAAAATAATGCGATGAATTTTATTACGCTGGATGAGGCAATTAAGCACAAAAAAGTAGTAAGCAAACAGCTCATTGATGCACAACAAAATATCTTGGCGTTAACAGCGCAAACCCAGTGTTAATAACGAGGTGAAAATAAGGCTAATAATTGCCTTTAATCAACCCCTTGCTTAAAAAGCGTTTCTACTTCAAAGAGGTGATTCATTATCAAGGCAACATGGGTAGAGATAATGAAAAGCTGCTGCCATTACCTAGTTCGCTCTTAACCATGAGTTCAGAATTTATCACTTGCGATAATTTTTGGCTAATCGCCAATCCTAATCCGGCATGTTGAGTACTATCTTCTATGGCATTACTCGCTCTATATCTTGCATCAAATATATAGGCGATATCTTCTTTACTTATACCACTACCATTATCCGTTACGCTAACTTTTACTTGTGTGGATAGTTGAGTAACCGTCATGACAATGTCACCACCGTTGTCGGTATGTCTAATGGCATTTTCTAATAAATTTGTCATTATTCGCTCTAACTTAGCAATATCAGAGTAAACAATGAATTGGCAAGGCTGAGGTTGCAAGGTTAGAGCAATATTTTTCTCGGCAGCTTTTAAGGTAAACTTAGCCAGAATGTCGTGTAACAACTCACCAATAGGGAAGGTTTCTAGATTGACAGTCACTTGACCATTTTCTAGATGCGCGAGCTCAAAAATTTGGTCAATAAGACGCTTAAGTTGACTAACGTTGCGCTGAACAGTCGCTAAATAATCTTGTTTTTCAATGCTGGATAAATTGTCTCCTTTGATCGCTAAGATTTCAATATACCCTTGCATTGTCGCTAGTGGTGTTCGCAGATCATGAGATAAATGAGCTAATAACTCTCGACGTATACGATCGTTTTCAGTCAATAAAGAAAACTGCTGATTGATTTGCACAACCATATCGTTAAAGGTAGCACCAAGGAAATGCACTTCATTACTATCAATGTTCTGGCTTGACTCAGAGCCCCATTGCTTTAATTCAACCTTTGTTTGATCAAATTTCACGGCTTTAAGCGCCTGCATTTGTGTTGCTAGCTCTCTTACAGGACGAGTGAAATAGCGAAATACGGCTAATAAAACAAGTAAAAATAGGAACAAACCGGCGACAACAAATGCGCCATATTTCTGTAAGTCTTTATCTGATTGTACTTGGCTAAAAATTGAATCATAAATTTCGCCGCCAATAATAATATATAAATAACCCTGCAGCAGCTCACCTTGATAAACCGGAGAAGCTGAAAATATTTTTTTATTATTTATATCGCGAGGATCATCTCCAAAAACAGGCACTTGCTGTGGTTTATCAATAAGCTTTTTTAACGGTATTAGTGAAACAGATTTTCGTTTTATTTTAGCGGGATCAGCGGAATACGTTAAAATATTACCTTGGGTATCTAAAAAGTAAAATTCAAAGGAAGGACCTAAAAGCATTAGTGTATGAAAAAGATTTTCTAGAGCCGCTTTATCGTAAACACCATCTTGTAATAACGGATTATCGTGGGCTAGATGTTCCGCGAGATTTACGTGCAACTTTTGCTCTGCCTGGTACTTTGATTGCTGTACCAGAGAGTTACTCCAAGCAACGAGTAGTGAGGCCATGACCATGAAGGTAGCGCAGAGTGTTAATGCTAAGCGTTGATAAAGTGATGTTTTCATCGAAGATCAGTCCTTACATACCGTTGATGGCATTACGCCCGCTGAATTAAGTTTATAACCAACTCCCCAGACGGTCTGAATTATTTTTGGTTCAGTACAGTCTTCCTCAAGCTTACTTCTAAGGCGATTAATATGAGAGTTAACCGTGTGTTCATAACCATTATGATGGTAACCCCAAACACCATCGAGTAATTGAGCGCGTGAGAATACCTGATCAGGGTGTTGACAGAAAAAATCAATCAATTCAAATTCTGTAACCGTTAAGTTAATTGCTTTATTTTTATAAGTGACTTGATGAAATCTATGATCAACCAATAGTTGTCCTATCGATGTACTTGTCTTATCTAACTGAGCCGATTCTTGAACTGGTTTTTCTTCATGTACCAAGCTATTAATTTCAGAGGCGTTTTTAGCGGTAATTGCATGGACTCTGCGTAATTGGCTTCTAACGCGGGCTTGTAATTCACGAACACTGAAAGGTTTAGTCATATAGTCATCAGCCCCCAACTCAAGGCCCAATATACGGTCTATTTCTGATGTTTTAGAAGTAAGCATAATAATGGACTGTAACGGCTTTTCTTGTCTAACTTGTCGACAAATATCTAAGCCGCTAATACCAGGCAACATCACATCAAGCAAAATAAGCTGATAGTCTTTTGTTAACGCTTGTTGTAATGCTTCGTTTCCTTGTGTACAAATATCGCAATTCAAATCTAATTCAGATAAATGCACCTTAATAAGTTTGGCAATATCAATTTCGTCTTCAATTATTAGAATATTATCTTTCATATTTTGGCCAATGAGTGAACTGAGCCGCTCATTGGCCAAGAACACTACTTAGTTCGAGTTATAGTTAATTTAACTGCAGGATTATCAAAACGATGAGCCTGAGTTAGTACTGAGCTTGGTAAACCATCATCTTTACTAACCACACCAGAATGATAACCGACTAAATCGATATCATCACGCGTTGAATCATAGCCAACCCCACCATCAGCTGGGCCTGGAATAGTACCTGCGGCTTCGTTGTTTTGCTCGGTGCCTGAATCATAGACATTTAATCGCCATGATTTTTCTTGGTTTAAGGTCAATGTTGATATATCTACACCAGTAAGACCCGAGAAAGCATCATTTGTATTCACCAACATAGTGGCAACAGTCAAATAAGTTGCTGCACGATCCATTGTACTGATGTTCACAGTAACGCTAGTGCCCGGTAAAGTAGGGCCTTCAGCCGTTGCCGTGGCTAGATTATTCTCTAGTGCAATAAAGTCAGCATTATCTCCACCTTCGGCAAGTTTCTCCAAAGCAACAGAAGCTGCTTGACCAACTTGCCACATTTTAGCATCGCCGTGAAGTGAAACCGCAACAGGTGATAAAGGCTGAGCGTAGGTTAGATTAGTAAGCGTTAATGAATAGCTATATTCCATAGGCGTTTCGACTGGAGGAGGCGCGTCGTTGTCATTATCATTACAAGCAGATAGACCTAAAGTGAGTAAGCTCGCAATAAGTAATGGCTTAGCTAGTTTGTTTGTACTCTTTTTTTGAGTGTTAAAGGTTAACATGTTGCCCCCTTATTTCACGGTAATGGTAAGTTTAGCGACAGGGTTTAACCAACGTTGCACGCTATTATTAATATCACTCATGCCCGCAGACATATCACTATCGCCTAAGCTACCACGGTGAATATGTACTTTATCGTTAGACTCCATATCTGTTACACCAGTACCGTTCATACCTAATAGAGGGTCAAGAGGTGGTGGCACCGGCATGCCAGCTTCTCCAGGTGCACCACTGCCGCGAAGTTCATCATTGGCTTCAGTACCCGCATCATAGGCATTTAAAAATACGGTATAAGTACCTGCTTCTTCGGGTATTTTCCAACTATCTAAACCAACAAAACCATCATTAGAAGGCAAAACCATCGCAGCAAGTGATAAATGAGTATTGGCGCTGTCATTCGATAAATCAAAGCTTGCTGACATTGCAGGTGCTAATAATCCACCAGCAGGGTTTTCATTAAGATTAGCATCGGCGTTGGTTAAGATACTTGATAAACCTGAGATGCTACCACCCTCAGCCATTGCTTGAAGCTCATCGCTAGCCATTGTACCCGACATAAAAATGTGGTTTTCACTGGTGTGTGCAGCTGTAATAACAGGAGTGAAATACAAACCTTGCGTTAAGTTTGTGACAGTAATGGATAATTCTTGTGCCATAGTGGTTGAGCTCGCAAGTGCGAGTGCTAAAACACTTAATGTTGATGTGATTGGCGATTTCTTGATTACTTTCATGATACTTTCCTTTGCAGTTAGATTATACCAATCTGTTTGGTATGGTTTTGTTGTAGTAAAGTATGGGGGGGAGTTATCGCTTGGAGATCACGCATTTATCACTTTTTGTTGGAGAATTAATCACAGAAGTATCACAGCAAGGAAGGGGTAATTATTCTGTAAACAAAAAGACAATAAAATCGTGTTGAATGTGTAGTGTTTTAAATCGTATTGAAAGGCTTTAAGAGTCTACAAATTCACAAGTAAGGTGATAGAGAGAAGGGCGTTTTATGCAATGGCTGTAGGATTTCAGTGGCATTATATAATTAGAGGTATTGTCAAACACCTCTAATTATAGGGGGATTTCGATTATATTTTTTTAACGTAAAAAGCCGTTTCATGCCCCTGTATGTACATAACTGTTTCTGATTTTTCCCCAAATATAGGCTCATCTAGCGAACTTACATTGTGAATCAATGTTATTGAATATTCTCCTGATGCAGTGGTTGCTGGCGCTAATGCACCAGTAATCACCCATAAAGAACCATCACTTAACAGTATTGAATCATTTTCACCTTCAGAGTAAAAAGTGTGAAGGCCTTGCCATATGATTTTTGCTTTCGTTAAAGGCTTAAGATAATAGCCAAAAGGTGCGTATTCATTATATAAATACCACGCACTAAATTCACCCAGTTTTTCAGCTGTTTGGGATGTTAGATCAGGAAAATTACTTCTTACATTATAGAGTGTGTAATCAAAAATACCCCCAGTGTTAATGTCTGAATAGTCAATACCGTTAACTCTCCATATTGAGTTATCATCTAATAACATTACGCTACCGACGGATAATGGCGCTAACTCTATATTTCCTTGTTGTAAAATAGTAGGGGTTTGGATCGGGTCAATGTAAAAGCTAGCTGCGCTATTGTTAATAAATACGTAATATTGCCCTTTAACACCTTGGTTAGGCTCACCAAAATCATTTGGGTTATCATAAATGATGACGTCTACTTCTCCAGCACTATGCGTTCCATCACCGAGTGATAGACCGACAATACTCCATAGCGTGCCATCTGCTAACTTTATTAAGTCGTTTATAGAGTGACTCTTAAGGTAAATTATTTCTGAATGCTGGGACGATATTTTATTATCAGATGAACCCCCTCCTTCACCGCATGCAGAGAGCATAAAAACGAATACAAAAAAACACCAAAATTTCATGAAAAATCCTTTTAAATTAATGAACTATATTATGGTAACAGTAGAATGATTGTTATACAACGTAACTCAGTTGTAGGCCTCGTGCATCTAGGGGAGACCTGTTAATCGCTTTGATGGTAGATATTTTTACACTAGAGGATTTGCTATTAACTATGCTTGCATAGCCAGTTTTATTAACTCAGGCTCAGCTTCACAAAGTAAAATAAATAACTGAATTTGGTTGAAAGCGCGATCTAAATTATGTTTTTCACGGCTTACTTGGAAATAGCTATCACCATTTAAGTAGTCTGTTAAAAAACGCGTACCAAGACTAAAAGGTACTGATTTAGTACCAACAATTAAGCTGTCTTTTTCAAGAGCAGACATCTTAGTGCCAAAAGCATTTTGATAACTTTGAATAAGTGCTGAAAAAATATCTAATTTAATTATCATTGCATCAATATTGGTGTCATCTTCTGCGAGATTACTGCAACATGTTCTTACCATGTCACCAAAGTCATGCATTAGTAAACCAGGCATACAGGTATCAAGATCAATTACTGCACAAGGAGTGTCACCTTCAGTAAATAATAAATTGTTTATCTTGGTATCGTTGTGCGTAACATGCAGGGGTAACTTTTTGCTAATATCGATAACATGATTGATAAAATCTTGTTGGTCTAAGCAAAAGTTGACTAACGTTTGGCAGCTCGACAAACGATCTTGAAGATCATTTTCAACGGCTTCGTTAAGTTGTCTCATGCGAAAACTTATATCATGAAAGTCTTCAATGATAACAGCGAGTTCTTCAACGGGAAAGTCACTTAGCGTACAGCTAAATTCTGCAAACGCATTGGCAACAAGCGCGGCTTGTTCAGGTGACTCAACTTCCTCTAGTGTGTAAGAGTTGCTGATAAATTCCATCAAACGCCAATAATTAGTACCAACTTTGCTATAAGTCTCGCCTGTTTTGCTCAATATTTGTTGGGGAATTGATAGTGGGTAGTTGCCGATATTTTTTTGTCGTTGCAAATGTAGGTTTATTTTTTGTGCGTTACTACTTAACTCTGCGGTTTTGGGAAAAACATCATGGTTGATTTGCTGCAAGACAAACTCAACTTCAGGGGTAGTCAATTTATAAGTATTATTGATATGACCATTACCTAAAACAGCTATTTCAACTTCAGCAAAGTCATAATCATAGTTATTTAGAACGGTATCTATATCTGAGTGGAGCGAAGCTGATCTGTTATCCATTGCTTTTAATACTTATGTTTTAGTGATTATCTTGTTAGCAATGTGATTATTCTAGTAAGTACTTACCAGCGAGCCTATGCTAATACATTAATCTGTAACAATTCAATTGTTAACAAATTAGCGCAAGATGTTACTCTTTTTTGTCAAATAGTGCAGTAACTTTCTCATTGACTTGGTGGTGATCATAGGGGATTAATTAAGGTAATTATCTTAAGTATTAGTAACTTTTACCTTTTTAAAGCTGAATGCCAAATAGACATTAGTGATGGGTATGAGCCCATTACCGTTCAAAGTACATGCTGAAATGTGCATCTTGATTGGTAACGGGCGTATCGTTAATCTATAAATCGGCCAACGGATTTTGTTGCCAAGGAGCCTCGAAAAATGGTGCTATCACCTCGTTTGTTACTTCGCTCAACTGTTTATATTGCCAGTCAGGGCTTTGGTCTTTATCAATTAATAAAGCCCGCACGCCTTCAGCAAATTCAGTGTGACGAATAATGGTTGTGGCAAGTAATACTTCTTTTTCAAAAACAGTTTTTAAACCTAACCCTTTACAAAGTTCGAGTTGATGGAATATCCACTTAATTGCCAAAGGTGAACCACTGGCTAAACCATTTTTTGCTCGTTGAAGCCACTTGTCATCAGTCTTGAGTGATGAGAAATTAGCCGCTATTTTTTCTACATTATCACTGCGACACAAATCGTTAATTAATGTTTGATTAGTTGCTAAATTTCCTGCTGGAATATCGGCAATACACTGACTTTGATAATGGTTAAAAATGTTATCTAAGTTGTTGTTGATTTCAAACGCAGGACATTCTAAAGAGGTCAATTCATCGATAACGGCTTGCTTGCTTGTATGAGTAATTGCGTAATTAGCAATACCAGCATAAAGACCGTCAGCAGCATTGATGGAGGAACTTGTTAAGGCTAAAAATCGACCACAATAACCTGGCATAGTATTTAAAAAGTAACTACCACCGACATCGGGAAATAAGGCAATGGTTACTTCTGGCATCGCTATACGTGTTCTTTCTGTGGCAATACGATAAGAGCAGCCAGCAAAAACACCCAAGCCACCACCCATCACAATACCATGGCCCCAAGCGATGGTCGGTTTAGGGTAATTATGCAGTAAATAATCTAGGCGATATTCACGCTCAAAAAATGTTTCTGCATACTCACATGGGCCTCCCGGCTGTTCAATTGATGACTTGTACAAGGCTTGTACATCCCCCCCCGCACAGAATGCTTTTTCACCTGCACCTTGAATAAAAACGGCGGCAATTTTATCATTTGTTTGCCATTGCTGTAATTGAGCTGACATCAGATCAATCATTTCCAGTGTTAATGCGTTTAACGTTTTTTCACTGTTTAGTGTTAAAACACCGATACATTGGCCATTTTTAATCGCTAATTCTTCAACTGTTACGGGACTGGTCATTAGTTATTCTTCCACTGAGGTTTACGTTTTTCAATAAAAGCACTAACACCTTCTTTTTGATCTTCGGTATCCCATAATTTTACAAAAAGTTCTCGTTCTTTAGTGTAAGCAGAATTAATATCACCATTACGGGCTTCCATAATTAACGACTTACAATAAGCTACAGAGGTTGGTGATTGACTTTCAGCTTTCTCAGCGAGTGCTAAAGCTCGCGATAATGAGGTGCCAGTAGGGACTACTTCAGAGACTAAGCCTATTTTTTCAGCTTGTGGCGCTTTAATACGCTCACCTAATAAAATCATGCGTTTAGCCCAACCTTCACCGATTAACCATGACAATTGTTGTGAGCCTAAACCACAAGGCAATAAGCCAACAGCAGCTTCAGGTAGTGCCATTTGTGCTTGTTCTTCACATATTCTGACATCGCAAGATAAAGCGACTTCTAACCCGCCTCCCATAGCAAAACCAGTGATAGCAGCGATGGAAACCCCTTGATAGTTTGATAGTGCTTCAAACGCACCGCCAAAAGCGGCTGAAAAGTCAAAGGACAAACCTTTGTCATCATGATTGAATTGATTTAGGTCTGCTCCTGCACTAAAGAATTTTTCACTGTCACTCGTTAAAATAAGTGAGTAGTTATCTTTGTCTTCATTAAGTACACCAATTAACTGTTTTAAATAATTTAAGCTCTCAGGTGTCCAAGTATTTGCCGGAGGGTTGTTAAAAGTCACAATAGCGACATGGCCGCGTTTTTCTACCTTTAATAAATCACTCATCGATAACTCCAAAACATTGTTTAAAAATAGGGTTTAAAAAAATTCTCATGCTGCACTAACGAATAATGTTAGTGGCACCTTCTTCTAAGATACGTCGTGCGGTTATTACCCGCATAATTTCATTAGTCCCTTCAAGAATTTGATGAACGCGTGCATCGCGCATATATCGCTCGATAGGATATTCTTTGATATATCCGTAACCACCGTGTAATTGCAGGGCATCGTTACAAACATTAAAACCAACATCGGTTGCAAAACGTTTTGCCATGGCACAATAAGTTGATTTATCAGGGTCGTTTATATCTATTTTACTCGCCGCTAATCGAATCATTTGTCGTGCTGCCACTAATTCTGTCACCATGTCAGCCAATTTAAATTGCAAGGCTTGAAAAGCTGCCAGTGGTTTACCAAATTGTTTACGCTCTTGCATATAAGCTTGTGACAAATCAATACAGGCTTGCGCAGCACCAATTGAACAACTAGCGATGTTAATGCGACCACCGTCTAAGCCTTTCATGGCAATTTTAAAACCTTCACCTTCAGCGCCTAATAGACAATCGGCAGGTAGTTTAGCGTTCTCAAAACTAATGGCGCGTGTTGGTTGAGAATTCCAACCCATCTTGTCTTCATTTTTGCCATAACTAACGCCAGCAAGATCTGCAGGAACTGCAAAGGCTGAAATACCTTTTGCGCCTTCTTCTTGTGACCCTGTACGTGCCATTACAACTAATACATCGGTTTCACCTGCACCACTGATAAACATTTTACTGCCGTTAAGCAGGTAATAATCACCGTCTTTTTTAGCTGTGGTACGCAAAGATCCAGCGTCACTGCCGGCGCCAGGTTCGGTTAAACAATATGAGGCGAGTTTTTGACCCATGACCAAATCATCACACCATTGCTGTTTGGTTGATTCAGTACCCCAAGTGGATATCATCCAACTGGCCATGTTATGAATTGAAATAAAGGCTGCCGTTGAGGTACAACCTACGGCTAATTCTTCAAGAATGATGGAGGTATCTAAACGCGGCAAATTCATACCACCTACGTCTTCTGGGCAGTACATACCCATAAATCCTAATTCACCAGCTTTTTTAAACATGGCTTTGGGAAAAATTTTCTTCTCATCCCATTCACTGGCAAACGGCTTCATTTCTCCGGCTGCAAAGCTTCGTGCCGCATCTTGAAAGGCTAATTGATCTTCGTTCAGTAAAAAATTCATAAATGCCCTTAATTCGAGTCATTACCAAGATAACTGGTATGGCCTGATTGTATTATTTTTATATTCTAATGAAACAATAACATGAACTTTATTGCTTTGATAAAACTACTGTGACTATATAAACACATTGAAATAGGGGCGTGAATTAACTATATTATTCTTTTGATGGACTATATTGCTGTTAATGGTGTGGCCAATGCATATTTTTAGTGGAGGAGTGGAAAATGAGAACTGATAGATGAGTAAACCTTCACGTTGGCCACTTACCGCAGACGGTATTCGTTTTATTACGCCACATGTACTGGTTAAGCGTTTGCAAAACCATGCCTTAGCTAAAGGGCTTTTTGTTACTGCAATGGGCTATTACCCAACAGCAAGTGGTCATGCTATGGAACGCAAAGGTCATCCTGACCATATTCTTATTTACTGTACTGCAGGTAGCGGCTTTCTAACTATGGCAGGTAAAACAACTGAGATTAACAGTGGTGATATTTTTTATTTACCAGCAGGTTCACAGCATAGCTATCAAGCGAGTAAAGAGTTGCCTTGGACATTATATTGGCTTCATTTTGATGGCACGTTAGCAAATGATTTTTGCCAACACATAAATATTGTTGAACGTAAGTTTACTATTGGCGTACAGCCCAGAGTCATTCGAGTGTTTGATGGCATCTCACACCTTCGCCACAGTAGTCATAATCTGGCTGAGTTTATTCAAGGTGGTCATCAGGTTCAAGCGTTGTTAAGTTATATTGCCTTATTAGTGCAGCAGCGAAAACCCAGCGCAATCAATACTTTTGATACAGAGAATTTACGTGCCATGATGCAAGAGCATATTCATAGCAAACTGGATCTTGATTCATTAGCAGAAGCCGCTAAGTTATCTAAATACCATTTTTCAAAGAAATTTAAACAAGTCACTGGCGAGTCGCCTATTAGTTACTTTATTAATATGAAAATGCAACGCGCTTGTTATTTGTTGGATAGCACGCCACGCTCTGTTAAGCATGTTGCATCAGAGTTGGGTTACCACGATACCTATTACTTCTCGCGCTTGTTTAAAAAGAATATAGGAATGGCACCCGCTATTTATCGAAAGGCTAAACTGTAGATGTTTCAAAAGTTAGGACAGGGAGTTCAAGAGTATGAAGAATAGGAGCAGGAAAGAAAATAACGATTGAATGTGAATACCGTTTAAAATAAAAGCAGCAGGAATATATTACCCTGCTGCTTCATTCTAATTGAAATTTATTGATGGAAAAGGATGCACTAGTATTGTGGTACTGACATCCCCATTATTTTTTTAACCATGGCATCCACGCTCCAACTGGCCGGCTTTTGGCGAGGAGGGAATTCAACAAAGGTCTTCATTTGCTGTGCTGTCATGGTAATGCCGCGAGAAAATTCAAAAATATGATCCACATACCACCTTTCATAACTACCTGATTCGTCTCGAGCACGTTCATAAGGGTCTTGACGTAAATTGGTTAACAGCGGTGCTCTTAACGGGGTTAATGGACATATCCAAACATTTAATCCTTCACATTCTTGAATACTGTATTGCAGTTTCATATCGCCAAAACGAACCGCTGATAAATCACCACCATCGGTAAAATACAGGTAACTCGGTCTTGGCGCTTCATCGGTTGCTCCCGTAAGATAAGGCAACAGGTTATAACCATCTAAATGTACTTTATACTTTTTGCCATTAACGGTAGTCCCTTGTTTTAGCTTTTCTTTAATATCAGTGACACCTGCAGCAGCCAACAATGTTGGTGCCCAATCCATATGTGACACCATTTCTATTTTAGCGTCGCCAGCTGTTATTTTACCTGGCCATCTCACCATAGCCGGTACACGGAATCCGCCTTCCCAAGTCGTATTTTTTTCACCTTTAAACGGAATGGTGCCACCATCAGGCCAAGAAAAGACTTCAGCACCATTATCGGTTGTGTATAAAACAATGGTGTTGTCAGCAATAGCTAAACGGTCTAATTGATCAAGTAATACGCCGACCTGATAATCATGTTCCATCATGCCATCACCGTATATGCCGCCACGCTTTGATAAACCTTTAGACTCTTCTTTTAAATGTGTCCAGATGTGCATGCGAGTCGCATTAAACCAGACAAAAAATGGTTTGTTGTTTTTATGCGCTTTATCGATAAATTTAGTCGTTGCCGCTAAAAACTCATCATCGATTGTTTCCATGCGTTTTTTAGTTAATGGTCCCGAATCCTCTATTTTTCCATCAGCAAAGGAATGAATAACACCTCTTGGGCCAAAACGTTTTTTATAAGCTTGATCTTTTGGGTAGTCGGGATGTTCTGGTTCTTCTTCTGCATTTAAGTGATACAAATTTCCCAAAAACTCATCAAAACCGTGATTGGTTGGTAAAAATTCATCTTTATCCCCTAAGTGATTCTTACCAAACTGGCCAGTAACATAACCTCTATCTTTTAATAGTTCGGCAATGGTGACATCCTCTGCGCGTAAACCTTTATCAGAGCCAGGTAAGCCAACCTTGGTTAATCCCGTTCGTACCGGATATTGACCAGTAATAAAGGCTGCACGACCAGCGGTACAAGAGTTTTCACCGTAATAATCAGTAAATAACACACCTTCTTTTGCTATACGGTCAATGTTAGTGGTTTTATAGCCCATCATGCCGTGGGTATAAGCGCTAATATTACTTTGGCCAATATCATCTCCCCAGATAGCTAGTATGTTTGGACGCTCTGTATCAGTAGTCCCTGAGGCCATTCCAGAAGTGACTAATAAACAGGTTGTTATGATTTTGGTGAAATTCATTGTTAAGTAACTTTTCATAGGTAAAAATTTATCCATTAGTTGATTGCTCTGGTTTCATTGATCCAATAGGGTTCACGTAATTCATTTTTCATGATTTTACCCGCACCGGTTATCGGAAAAGCTTCTACTCTAATTTCGATGCTCTGAGGTACTTTATAACCAGCAATATATTCACGGCAGTGACTAAATATTTCTTCATCCGTGATTTCTTGGCCTTCATTAAGTCGAAGAATGGCATGCACTGACTCACCCCATTGCTCACTTGGAATACCTAAAACAACGGACTCTTGAATAGCGGGATGATGAGACAGCGCGTTTTCAACTTCAGCAGAAAAAACATTTTCTCCACCGGTAACAATCATATCTTTAAGCCTGTCGACCAAGAAAATAAAACCATCTTCGTCCATGTAACCCGCATCGCCTGTCAATACCCAGCCATCAATGAGGGTGGCGGCGGTTTGTTCGGTATTATTCCAATAACCCAACATACTGTTTGGGCCTGATGCCGCTATTTCTCCTACTTTACCTGTGGGTAATACCTTGCCGTTTTCATCTCTCATCTCAACACTAACGCAATAGGCAGGGCGACCAGCTGAACGAAGTTTTCCCGCGTTAGGACCTTCTAAAACGTGGTACTCGGCAGGAAGAATCGATATAACAGGAGATAATTCAGATTGCCCATAGGCTTGAATAAACTTTACCGAGGACATCTTTTCCATGGCAGCAATTAAGGTGCCTTCTGGCATGGGAGACGCGCCGTATATAATATGCTTGAGACTACTAAAATTGGCGTTATCTAATGCCGGTGTTGCAAGCATCATAGTCACCATAGTAGGCACCAATAAAACATGGTTTACTTGTTTATGTTCGATAGCTTCAATAACAGACGTTGCTTCAAAATAAGGTACAAAGACCTGAGATAAACCGCCAATAACCATGGCATAACTTACGCCAACATCGGCAAGATGAAACATAGGCGCCGCATGAAGGTAACGCTCACCTGCGACATTTAAGCCCATCTCTGCCGTGACCACTATGGAGCTTGACCATAAATTAGTATGAGATAGCATCACACCTTTAGGGAACCCGGTGGTACCACCGGTATAAAATATGCCGGCAAGTTTACTATAGTCATTTTCAACGGGGGCAATGGCATCAGCATGCTCAATTAATTGTTCATAATTAAGCATGCCTGCTGGGGTTTCACCGTCGCCCATATAAATGATTACTTGAATCTTTTCACATTGCTTTGCTAGTTCCTTACCCATTTCTAGAAAGGCATCATCGACAAAAAGCACGCTACTTTGTGAATTTTCTAATGAGTAGATATTTTCTTTAATGGACCAGCGAATGTTTAGTGGTACAACAACGCCTCCGATCCAAGGAATAGCATTGTAATATTCGAAATATTGATCTGAATTCATGGCGAGAATAGCCACGTGATTTTCTTGTCCTACCCCGTGTTCAACTAATGCTCCGGCAAGCTTGGCAACCCGTTGTTCCACTTCCTTCCATGTTCGCTCTCTATCACCGAAAGATGTGCCAATATTATTACTAAATATTGTCGCATTGCGTTGTAGTGCCTGATAAAAGTACATAAAAACCTCTTTTTTCAACTGAAAAAGCGCAGTTTTATTTTATGAACAAAATAAAATGAACGCTCAGTGCAACTGATATTATTATAGTTACCGTTAAATCTGCTTCAATCTTGCTATTCAAACTATCGGTTTGGCGATTAAAGAAACATGATAATAAGCGCCAAAATTGAAATCAATTGACGCATAAAGACAAGAGGGATTTATTTACCTGTTTGGTATAAAGGCTAGTTTTTATATTTTGAAGGGCTGCAACCGGTCCAACGAATGAAGGCGCGCGTAAAAGAGGCCATTTCACTAAAACCGCAACGCTCGGCAATTTCATCAAGGCGTTTGTCGGTATGTTCCAGGTAAAAAATCGCTTTTCTTTGGCGAATATCATCTTTAATTTGCATGTAATTTGAATTTTCTGCATCAAGCTTACGTTGCATGGTTCTCACCGATACCCCCAATTGTTCGGCAAGTTCGAGTTGGTTAGGAAATCTGGCATAGGGACATGCAGACAACAAATCTTTAATTTGTCGAATAAAACCTAAGGTTTGAAAAGAATATGTGATCAATGAGAGAGGAATATCGAGGTAAGATTTAACTTCCTGATAATTACATTTTACTGGCTGTTTGAGCCACTTTATATCAAAAGCTAATTCACAATGTTGCTGATTAAACTTTATTGGGCAAGCAAAAAGAAATTGATAATCACTAATATTCTTTGGTTTATCTTCCATAAAGTGGCTGTATTTCAACGGTATTTCTTTTTTGATCAACGTTGATAATACTTTGTGCCCCATACATGTACATAAAGCACTGATGAGTAGTGAAAATCGGGGGTCTTTAACTTTGGGGATAAAACGCCAACGTACAAGTGAACCCTCAATAATCGTGCTGGAGTTCACCGGACTTTGAGATATTCTTATCACTTGCTCTATTGCTTTTAACGCTTGAGCTAAGGTTTGCTCGGTACATGCTGATTTAACCATAAGATCTACTGAGCCGCGTGGCAGCTTTGCGGTTCCTGCGCCTAGAAACTCATCATCTGAGTATTCGAGGATAATGGTATACCCCTTGATAATATAATGCTTTGAGATAACCACCTGGGGATCTTCAATTGACTTTAATGATAGCCCTATTCTTTTAGCGAACTCTTCTCTTGCAAGGCCTATTGATTCACCAAGAAAGCAAAAATCCCTAACAAAGATATTGGTAGCAAATAACTCACCTGTTGCGGCAGAGATATCATTTTGGTTCAATTTTTTCTCCTTTATTTAGTCTATCAATATAATTATAAATGGCCTGACATCATGTTCGTTTTGTTTTTATACGTCAATTGATTTCAATTTTGACGTTTATTGTCATATAAGAACAATGCGTTAACTTGCTAGTTTTAATAAGGCGCTAACTAAGTAAATAACAAAACAGCTAGCACAACATAAAACAAAAATATTTACTACTCAGGGTCTTGCAACATCGTAACTTCGATGCATGACCCGATAAATATTAAGAGAGAACAGCATGTTAAACACAAGCGACATAGGTAAGGTCTTTCCATCGGTAACCGCCGTAGTAGAAAAAGGTCGTTTACGCTTTTTTGCCAAAGCGATTGGTGAGAACAATCCTATTTATACTGATGAGGCTGCAGCAAAAGATGCAGGGTATGAGTCTTTACCTATGCCACCAACCTTCTTTTTTAGTTTAAAGATGGACGTTCCTAATCCGTTTGAAAACTATGAAAAAGTAGGGGCGTCACTGGCAAAAATACTCCATGCGAATCAAGCCTTTGTTTATCATCAATCGGTTGTAGCCGGGGACTCGTTAACGTTTGAAAGCCATATTGCAGACATTTATGACAAAAAAGCTGGCGCGCTAGAGTTTTTGGTAGAAAAAACGAAAGTCTCTAATCAACGAGGACAACACGTTGCCGATATGACAACGACACTCGTTGTTCGTAACTAATACCATGCACAAGGTTTAATAAAAGAGAGTTATTAACATGATTGGATTTGATGAAGTTCAAGTGGGTGATGAGTTACCCGTATTACAAACCAAAGTGATTTCACGCACGACATTAGCGTTATTTGCTGGCGCTTCGGGAGATCACAACCCAATGCATATCGATATCGACTTCGCAAAAAAAGCGGGCATGAATGATGTTTTTGCTCATGGCATGTTATCCGCAGCCTACTTGGGACGACTGTTAACTGGCTGGGTTGCGCAAACCGCGATTAAAAAAATAGATGTTCGTTTCACGGCCATCACGCAACTGTTTGCTGAAATTACCTGTAGCGCCATCGTGAAAGAAAAATTTGAACGTGATGGTAGTAAGTTAGTGCTGCTACTTATTGATGCGAAAGATCAAAACGGTGACATTAAAATTTCTGGCAGTGCTGAAATAGCGCTTAACTGATCTTTAGCCAATTACCCCAAGCAATTTAATTAACGACAGAAATAAAGAGAATATGATGAGTAAGAATTTACAAAATAAAGTGGCATTAATTACTGGCTCTGGCCGCGGCATTGGTAAGGCATTGGCATTAAAACTCGCAAGTGAAGGTGCAAAGATTGTTATCAATGATTTAGATGAGGCACCAGCCCAAGAAACAGTTTCTGAAATTAAAGCCGCTGGTGGAGAGGCCATTTCTTTTGTCGGTAGTGTTACGGCGAAAGGTTTTGCTGAAAACTATATTGCCGCCGCGATAGAAGCATTTGGCACGCCAGATATTTTAGTTAATAACGCGGGATACACCTGGGACTCACTGCTTCACAAGGCTGAAGATGAACAATTTGATGCTATGTATGATATTCACCTTAAAGCACCTTTTCAACTCAACCGAGCATTTACTAAAGCGGTAACTCCAGCGGCAAAAAATGAAGCTGAGGCCGGTATAGAAGTGTTCCGTAAAATAATTAACATCTCATCTATCGCCGGTGAATACGGCAATATCGGACAGGTAAATTACTCCTCGATGAAGTCGGCATTGAATGGCATGACTAAGACCCTTTCTAAAGAATTAGGTCGCCTTAAAATAAATGTTAATTGTGTCGCTTTTGGTGTGGTTGAAACTCGTCTAACACAAATAACCGATGTAAAGAAAACGATTGTAGTTGATGGCAACGAAGTTGGCGTGGGTATTCCTGAAAAAGTGAGTGCAGGTTTTGCCCGAATGATACCTCTTGGTCGCAGTGGTACTGCTGAAGAAGCGGCTAACGGAATTTATTTATTTTGTACGCCAGAATCAAATTACATCAGTGGCCAAACCGTGGTCGTTGGTGGTGGTTTAAGAATGTAGGAGAACAACAATGGTACCTTTTTATTGTACTTGGATTGATGAAGATTTACGGATTTTCTCTGAATCGGTGAATAAGTTTATTGATAAAGAAATTGCTCCCTATTATGAAAAATGGGAAGACGACGCTTGGATGCCAAGAGAGATATGGAACAAGTTAGGTCAAGCCGGTTTGTTATGTGTGGACATGCCAGAAGAATACGGCGGTTTTGGTGTCGACTTTAAATTCGCAGCACTGATAAATGATATTTTTTATCGTCGCGGTGTTGGCGCTATAGCGGGTGGTGGTATTGCCGTTCATGCGGGCATCGTTGGTCACTATATTTTAAATATGGGTACTGAAGCACAGAAACAAAAGTACTTACCTAAAATGGCCTGTGGTGAATGTGTTGGTGCTATTGGCATGACCGAGCCAGGTGCGGGTAGTGATTTGAAAGCATTGAAAACATCGGCGAAGAAGGTTGATGGCGGTTATGTGATTAATGGTAGTAAAACTTTCATCTCCAACGGTCAACATTGCGATATTGTAGTACTCGCCTGTAAAACCGATCCCAATGCGGGCGCAAAAGGTGTTTCATTATTTATTGTTGATGCGGACACCAAAGGTTTTGTCAAAGGACAAAAACTAAAAAAACTTGGTATTCATTGCCAAGATACTTCAGAGCTGTTTTTTGATGACATGTTTGTACCTGATGATGCGTTGTTGGGGCCACTTAATACTGGTTTTATCGCCATGATGAAGGAATTGCCTCGCGAACGTTTATTGTTAGCAGTCGGAGGTCAAGCCGCAGCCGAGGGTATGTTAGAAATCACTATTGATTATGTGAAAGAGCGCAATGCTTTTGGTAAGCGTATAGCTGATTTTCAAAATACGCGTTTTAAATTGGCAGAGCTTGCGACTGGCGTTCGTGTGCAAAAAGCCTTTGTTGATCAGTGTGTGATGCTACTGGCTGAAAACAAACTCGATGCGGTTACCGCTTCAATGGCTAAATTGCATGTTACTGAGTTGCAAGGGAAAGTAGCAGATGAGTGTTTACAATTTTTTGGTGGCTACGGCTACATGACCGAATACAGAATCGCGCGAGAATTTGTTGATGCACGGGTGCAACGAATTTACGGTGGTACCTCAGAAATAATGAAAGAAATCATCGGCAGAGAGCTGATTAAAGACTAATTAGAATAAGAATAATAATAAGAACATATGACAAGTTATTACAATAATTGGGCTAAAAAATATAATAAAAAGCCTTGTTCACTTAAGTGGAATAATTGGAGATATTATGAATATCCTACCTATAGCAAAAAGCATTATCGCAATGTCGGTTGCCTCAGCGTTATTAGTTAATAACGTGGCAGCAGAAGAGCTGAATGAATCAACAGTTGATACCAAAGATGTTGAGGTGATTGAAGTTAGAGGCGGTCAACGGGTTAAAACCCTGCGAGAAGTGCCGGCTTCTGTCAGTGTCATTAGTGGTGAATCATTAAGCCAAATGAAAATTAATAAGTTAGACGACTTATCTCAGTCTTTACCTAACGTTAGTATTTCTGAAAATGCGGTACAAGATACTATTTCTATTCGTGGGGTTAATTCAGATCTTCAAGCGGGCGGTGAGCAATCGGTCGGCATATTTTTAGATGGTGTTTATCATGGGAGAGGTGTGCAATCACGTTTTTCGTTTATGGATGTTGATGCTATTGAAGTATTACGTGGCCCTCAAGGAAGTTTATTTGGTAAAAATACCGTGGGTGGTGTTATCAGCATTTTGCCAGCACAACCGAAAGATTATTTTGAAGCAAAACTAACTGCAGCTTATGAATTTGAATATGAAAAAGTCGACTATTCAGGCTATGTAACCGGGGCACTTAACGAGAGTGGATCTTTAACGGGGCGTTTTGCTTTTAAGGGATCAAATAGCGAGGAAGGTTGGGTTGAAAATGAAGCCAATGGCGAAACCATGCCGACCAAGGAAGATAGCGCTTTACGCGGTATTTTAAATTGGCAGGTAAACGATGACTTTAAAGTTAACTTACGTGCAGAAAATGGCACATTTGAGACAAAAGGAGCCCCTTATGAAATCCTCTACTTGGAAGACAGCCAACCCATAACAGGGCTCGCTAGAATGTTTGGCGCAGAAGCCAATATTGATGGTAAAACCAATATTTCAAATGGTAATTACCCTGGCTTAGGCTTTAATGGCGAAGAAACACCTTATTTCATGGATGCTAATTTTAGTGAATATGCGCTAAAAAGTTACTATAAAATAGATCAAGGCACCATTAGCGCCACCATAGCACAATCTAATTTAGATTTTGTTCGCTCTCAAGATGCTGATTTTGGTCCTTTACCCGTCATACAGTTTAGTGAATCAGAAGACTACCAACAGAACAGCGTAGAGTTAAGATTTGTTTCAGAAGATAACGATGACTTTGAATATTTATTTGGTGTCTTTTGGCAAAACAGTGACTTATTAGTTGATGCGGTTGCTGACTTTGCCACAGCTCCGGGTACTCCTGTTGCGGGCGCCTTTCCTATTCCTATTGAGCACGCGGTAACCAGTCGTTTTAATGAACTTGAACAAGAAACCGATTCGTTAGCATTATTTGGCCAAGTTACTTTTGGCTTAACAGAGTCGCTGAAACTTGAACTGTCAGGGCGTTATTCAAAAGAAGAAAAAACAGGTCGTCAAACAGTAGAAGTATACGGCGGTACGGGTGATGGCAGTAAGAGCGGTTTACCATTAACTAACCCGACTGAGCTTTTCATTTGGAGTCAGGCCATTATGGAAGCGTTCCCGCATTCAGTACCGGTGAGTCGAGAAGAAAACCTATTTTCACCTTCTGCTAGTTTAACTTGGCTTGCCTCTGACTCGGCCAGTTTTTATGTCTCAGTGAGTAAAGGTTTTAAAGGCGGCGGTTTTAATGCTATTGCTATGTCGCCTGATTTAGATGAAATTGAATACGAAAATGAAGAGGCTATTTCTTCTGAAATTGGCGGTAAATTTGAATTTTTCGATGGTACTGTGCTGTTAAATACCGCTATATTTAATGTTGCTTATGACAATATGCAGACCACATTATTTACTGGCGGAACAACGTTTGTTGTTGAAAATGCAGCAAAAGCTACCTCTCGTGGTCTTGAGGCTGAATTACGATGGTTAATAAACGACGAATTTACCTTAGATGCTAACCTTGGTTACATTGATTTTGAATTCGACGATTATAAGAATGCAGGTTGTACAGCACAGCAAGTGATTGACTCAGGTTTGACGGGCTCAGCTTGTGCCGCTGCGGGGCTGAATGATCTTTCAGGTAAAACCAATCAAGATGTGCCTGAAATAACGTTATCGCTAAGTTTACAACATGAGTTTGCCATAAACGAATATGTGGTCACTAGCCGTATTGATAGCAACTATGTTGATGATTTCTTTGCTACTGCAGATTTAGACCCTATTACGGTGCAAGAAGCTTATATTGTTTGGAATGCCGCAGTAAGTATCGCTTCGTCTGATGGTCTTTGGAAAACAGATCTTATCTTTAAAAATATAACCGATGAAAGCTATTTTTATTACGCCAATGATGTACCGCTATTTGCAGGTTCGCAATTTGCTTCCTTCAGTCAACCTAGCACGGTAACACTGCAATTTAGTTACTTATTTGAATAATTCCTTACTAAGTTTTTAACAGAGCAAGGAGGGAGAAAACTCCCTCCTTATTTTTATAAGGTTAGTTATGTCAGCACTTGCTAATGTAAAAATATTAGATTTTTCAACCTTGTTACCGGGTCCTTTTGGCACCTTAGTCTTAGCAGATTTAGGCGCCCAAATTTTACGTGTTGAAGCGCCGGGTCGTACTGATTTAGCACGTATCATTGGCGAGCTTGATGGTGATGCCTCGTATGCACATCGTTATTTAAATCGCTCGAAAAAATCCATAGGTTTAGATCTTAAAAAGCCAGAGGCTATTGAGATTGTCAAACAACTGATTGCTGAATATGACGTGGTGGTTGAGCAATTTAGACCTGGCGTGATGGATAAGTTGGGCTTAGGTTACCAAGCGTTAACAGCGATCAACCCTAAACTTATTTATTGCTCTTTAACGGGGTACGGACAAACAGGGCCTTATAAGGATAGAGGTGGTCATGATAATAACTACTTGGCTATCGCAGGCACGCAAGACTATAGCCGCAGAATAAATACCGCGCCTGTGCCTGCGGGTATTCAAATAGCTGATGTGGCAGGCGGCTCTATGCACCTTGTCGCAGGTTTGCTGGCGGCAGTTATACAACGCTTAGAAACGGGTATTGGACAACAGATCGATATCAGTATTACTGATGCCGCTTTTAGTCTAAATGTTTTTGCTGCCTCAAATTATCTAGGCGCAGCAGTAGCAACAGGACCCGAGCAAGAATTACTTAATGGTCAACAGTTTTATGATTACTACCAAACCAAAGATGATCGATATTTATCCGTGGGTGGTTTAGAACCTCAATTTAAGAAAACCTTGTGCGAAGCAATAGGGCAGCCAGCATTAGTCGAGTTAGCTCTTTCGCCTAAGTTAGCGCATCAACAAGCCTTTAAGGCGCAATTAACAGACATTTTTAAATCGCAGGATTTTGCCTATTGGAAAACATTATTTCGTTCAATCGATGCCTGTGTTGAACCCGTGTTAACCATGGACGAAGCGTGTCAGCATGAACAAATTAATAGTCGAGAAATGATTGTCGAGGTTGATGGTATTAAACAAGTAGGCTGTGCAATCAAAATGTCAGCTAGCCCTGCCAAGTATCAATTCAAAGGCTGTAGCTTAGGTGAACACAACCAAATCTTGCAACAAGAGTTTGGCTTTAGTGAACAACAAATTAATCAGCTTAAAGCTGATGGTATTTTTGGAAAATAATTTTAGGAGATAAAGAAATGAGTCAAGTAATCGTAGCCGGCGTCGGTATGACAAAGTTTTGTAAACCGGGCCAACAAGAACCTTATCGTGTGATGGCTGCTACAGCGATAAAGATCGCATTGGCTGATGCAGGCATTGATGCAACAAAAATTCAACAAGCCTTTGGTGCTTATATTTATGGTGATAGTACCTGTGCCCAACATGCCTTTTATGATGTTATTCAAAGTGGTATTCCTGTGGTAAACGTCAACAATAATTGCTCTAGTGGTTCCACTGCGCTGTTTTTAGCGAGACAAGCGGTGCTCTCGGGCGAAATTGAATGTGCGTTGGCTTTTGGTTTCGAAGAAATGCAACCAGGCGCATTGGGCTCAGGTTGGGACGATAGAGAAAGTCCTTTTGATCGAGCAAAACCAGTGTTAGAAAAGTTTAATGCACCCGATGGACCTCTGGCATTGCAAGCCTTTGGTGCTGCAGGGCGTCATTATATGGATTTATATGGTGCTGAAGCTGACATTTTTGCCAAAGTCTCTGCAAAATCTCGCAGTCATGCGGTGCATAACCCTTATTCTATGTTTACTAAACCGCTGACCTATCAAGATGTGCTCAATGACAAAGTGATCTATGACGGTTATATGACACGTCTAATGGCCTGTCCTCCTACTTGTGGCGCGGCGGCGACTATTGTCTGTAGTGAAGCTTTCGCCGCAAGAAATGGCATCACTAATGGGGTGAAAATTCTAGCGCAAGCCATGGCAACAGATACAGAGAAGTCGTGGCAAGATCCTATTTATGCGGCGGGTAAGGGCATGACCGAAATAGCAGCCCAAAAAGTATATAACATGGCCGGCATTAGCCCAGAAGACATTGATGTGATTGAATTACATGACTGTTTTACCACGAATGAAGTAATCAGCTATGAAGGTTTAGGGCTTTGTCCAGAAGGTGGCGCGGCTGAATTTATCGACAAGGGCGATAATACTTATGGCGGGAAATTTGTTATTGGTCCATCTGGGGGCTTGATGTCCAAAGGTCATCCTATTGGCGCAACAGGGCTAGCACAATGTACTGAGTTAACTTGGCATCTACGTGGTCAAGCAGGCGCACGGCAAGTTGAAGGTGCTAGACTGGCTTTACAGCATAATGTTGGTCTTGGTGGGGCAGTAGTTGTAACGCTTTACGGAAAATAAAAAAGATGACTCGAGTGACTTCGGTCATTCGAGTTTTATACCAATGTCATTAAATTTGTGATCTTGTTGTGCGCAGGAAAAATAATTCAAGGGTAGGCGCTTGATTGACCAATAGCTGGCTATTGGGATTGAGAGCAACGCCGCCTTGGGATATTTTAATCAACACAAGTGGGTAAAAACTTGATGAGATTGGTATTAATAAATAGCAACCGATATGAGTTGTAATAGATGATGGGGAAGATAAAATGTACAACTATATTATTGTTGGTGCTGGCTCCGCTGGTTGTGTTTTAGCTGCGCGTTTAACCGAAAATCCTAATATTACTGTTTGTTTATTAGAAGCGGGCGGACCCGATAAAAGTGTCTTTATTCATGCTCCCGCAGGCGTAGCAGCAATGTTGCCTACGAAGATAAATAACTGGGCATTTGAAACTATTCCTCAAAAAGGACTAAACGGTCGTAAAGGTTATCAACCTAGGGGGAAAACCCTTGGGGGCTGTTCATCTACCAATGCCATGCTGTACGTAAGAGGCAATAAATGGGATTACGATAATTGGTCAGCGCTAGGCAACAAAGGCTGGAGCTATGAAGAAGTGCTGCCTTATTTTAAAAAGTCTGAAGGTAATGAGTATTTTTCTGACCAATATCACAACCAAGATGGTCCGCTAGGTGTCTCCAATGCAACGGCTGCCAGTAATACCAATGAAATGTTTATTGCATCTTGTCAGGAACAAGGGCTGAAACAGAATGATGATTACAATGGTGCTGAGCAAGAAGGTTGTTTTATGTATCAGCGCACGGTAAAAAACGGTGAACGTTGTAGCGCAGCTAAAGCCTTTTTAACACCGCACTTGAATCGTCCAAATTTAACGGTAATAACTCATGCATTAACGGAAAAAGTATTATTTGAGGGAAAAAAAGCAGTCGGCATACGCTATAAAAAAGACAAAAAATCAGTCGATATTCATTGTGATAAAGAAGTCATTCTTAGCGGTGGTGCTTTTGGTTCACCACAAGTCTTAATGCTCTCAGGGGTTGGTCCAAAAGAGCACCTTTCAGATAAAAACATCTCACTTGTTCACCATCTCCCAGGTGTAGGTCAAAACTTACAAGATCACATTGATTATATACAAACTTATCGAGTTGCCAGTAGTGATGAGACTTTTGGTCTATCACTACAAGGTGGTACCAGCATGCTCAAATGGATGTTTGAATGGAAGAATAAACGTTCTGGAAAAATCACCAGTACGCTGGCAGAATCAGGGGCATTTTTTAGTACGCAGGACAATGTAGTCGCGCCAGATGCACAGTTAGTCTTTGTACCCGGTATTGTCGATGATCATGCCCGTAAAGTGAATTTTGGTCATGGTTATAGTTGCCATATTACGGTGCTTCGTCCTGATAGCACAGGTGAAGTGAAACTCAATAGTAGTAATCCAGAAGATTCGTTAGCAATAGATCCTAAGTTTTTTGATAATGACAAAGATTTAGATTTGATCAAACGTGGTGCGAAAAAAATGCGCGCTATTCTTGAAAGTAGTCCTTTCGATGGTATTCGTCAAAAGCTGTTATTTCCCCTTGAAAAAGGCAATGAGCATGCCCTAGAGCAAGACATTCGTAATCGCTCAGACACTCAGTATCATCCCGCTTGTACTTGTAAAATGGGCACTGAGTATGATGCTATGGCTGTTGTTGATGAACAGCTTAAAGTACATGGTTTAAATGGAATTAGAGTTGTAGATGCATCTATTATGCCTAAATTGGTCAGTGGTAATACCAACGCACCTACCATCATGATTGGTGAAAAAGCTGCCGATATGATTCTGGCTGATTATGAGGATTCACAATGAGTGACGTTATCAGTGAGTCTGCATTAAAGTCAGCCAAAACAGAAAAAAATCAAAAGATCTACTGGGATGAACTTAAAGAAGGAGAGCAATTTTCTTATGGCCATTATCAAGTCTCAGAGCATGAGAACATTGATTTTGCCAAACGTTACGATCCTATGGAGTTTCATGTCGACCCAGAAAAAGCGAAGTTATCACCTATAGGTGCACTGTGTGCCAGTGGCATCCATACTTTAGGCATAATGCAGCGTTTAACCTTTGATAACATCTATACCAATTGGCATATTGTAGCAGGACGAGAGCTTAGAAAATGTCAATTTCGACTACCTGTTTTTGTTGATGATTGCCTAACGGTTAACATGACCATTGCCAAATTAAGCGTAGATACTCGTAGTGACAGAGGAAATGCAGAATTAACGTTTGATGTGAAAAATGCCAAAGGAAAGACGGTATTGGAAGTGGAAGGTGAAATAGTCTTACAAAGATTTCCAAGTATTTAATGACTTCGTTGATGCATTAAACCGATAAACAACCCAATTAAAGTAAGAGTGTTTTACTGGTTTTGTTAACGTTAATTGACTCTTATATATCCAAACTAGATGAATATTCATCTTCAAGTGCTTTGGGTATAGGTTTTAAAAGCCAATTTATTTTGGCATAAAAATGTCTCTCTTATTAAGTGAACCAACAATGAACAATTTAGTTTTAACAGAAGAACATCAAGGCGTTTTGACTATAACGCTAAACCGATCAATGAAAAAAAATGCGATTAATGCTGCCATGTATAAATCTTTGTGTGAGCATTTAACCTATGCCAATGAATCAGCACATATACATTGTCTGCTCATTCAAGGAGATGAAAATTGTTTTACTGCTGGTAATGATTTTGCAGAATCAGGCAATGAAGAAGAGCTTTCTGCGTTTGTATTTATAGAGCAATTGGCAACATTCTCTAAACCTATTGTTGCTGCGGTTGCTGGGCCAGCCGTTGGCATTGGCACTACATTATTGTTGCAATGCGATATGATTATTGCGGCTAATAATAGTAAGTTTATCCTACCTTTTGCACACCTAGGCATTTGTTTGGAAGCCGGAGCAAGTTTATTGCTGCCACTAAAAGTTGGTCTAAATAGAGCATTCGAGTTGGCTGTATTAGGGGCACCTTTCACCGCAGAACAAGCCTATCAATACGGCATAGTTAATCAGGTTTGCCAACCTAATGAGGTGATAGCAAAGGCACTGAATGTTGCACAAACCATTGCCAAATTACCAGCAGACTCAGTACAAACAAGCAGACGATTAATGCGCCAATCGACAGATAAATTGATGTTAGATGTTATCAATAGTGAAAAAAGTGAAGTGACACGATTGTTGAAAACTGAATATTGTCAGTCAATGTTAACTAAATTTTCTTAATCAGTCAGATATTAAGAGAATTTATCAAGTGTGAAAAATAGTAAATTAATTAAGTAGTGGTGTTTAACTCAAGGTCTAAAGGCCACTACAGCTTTATGCCTTTTAGTCTAGCGCCGCAGCAAAGTTAACTGACATGGAGCTTACTAATTCCTCGAACTCTGCAATAGGCACAGGACGGCTAAACAAATAACCTTGATATTGACTACAGCCATTATTAAATAAAAATTGACGCTGCTCCTGGGTTTCAACACCTTCTGCAATGACGTCATATTTTAGACTGTTAGATAAGTTGATAATGGTTTGTACGATTGCGGCATCATCGGGATCTGTGGTGATATCACGTACAAATGATTGATCTATTTTTAACTGCTTCAGTGGTAATCGTTTCAAACACGAAAGAGAAGAGTATCCAGTACCGAAATCATCCATCGAGAAGTCAATACCGAGTTGATTTAACTGGTGCATTTTCTCAATGATAATATCTACATTATCTAGCACCATGCTTTCGGTTAATTCCAGTTTTAAACCGTGGGGATTTATATTATTTGAAAGGATGATTTCTTGCACAATTTCAACAAAATTTTCTTGTTGAAATTGTAAGGCACTCACATTAACGGATATTTGCCAGTTTTCTCGGTTGGGGATGTTTTCCCACACTTTAAGTTGATGACAAGCTGACTCTAATACCCAACGTCCTATGGGTATGATTAAACCGCTTTCTTCCGCCATAGGAATAAAATCAAGTGGCGAAACCATTCCTCGTATCGGATGAAACCATCGTAATAAGACTTCGGCACCTTGAATGCCCTTAGTTTCATCTATTTGTATTTGGTAAAATAATTCAAGCTCACCATTATCAATTGCTTGGTGCAGTTCAGCTAACATAGCCGCATTTTCTTCTAACGCAATCTGCATAGCTGGATCAAAGAAACGAATAGCATTTCTGCCCGCCGCTTTTGCTTGGTACATTGCAACGTCAGCTTGTTTTAGAATTTCATCGGGGCTGGTTAAGTTTGATTTGAATAAACTGATGCCAATACTTGGCGTGCAGTGAAAAATCATTTCGTTGTTAGCATCTACATTTTCTTTGATAGATAATTTGTAAGGTTGGCAAATGGAGAGACGTATTTTTTCAGCGACTTTTTCGGCAACATGACCAGCAGTTGCTTCATCTTCACCAAGATTAGAAATTAAGGCAACAAACTCATCACCCCCTAATCGAGCGACAATATCTTCATCTCGAACACTGTCTTGTATTCTGGCGGCAACCGCTATTAATAATTGATCACCCATATTGTGCCCTTGGGTGTCGTTAAGGGTTTTAAAGTGATCAAGGTCGATGAAAAAAAGTGCGTTGAATCGTTCGTCACGAGCACTAGTGGTCACTAGAAGTTGCAATCTGTCTTGCAACATCCTGCGATTAGGTAATTGTGTTAATGAGTCATAAAAGGCGAGTCGTTGAATTTGATCTTCATGATTTTTGCGTTCAGTGATGTCTCTGCTAACGCTCATTAAACCATAACGAGTGCCATCAAAACCATCAAAAGTTTTCTTAATGGTTTCATGTAATACTTTGCTACCGTCAGGGTAAACTACCCATTCATCTTGACTGTACACTTTACCACTGGCAATAATTTCTTGCTCATCAAGCCCTGCGATATCAGAAGGTTTAAAATTCCCCTTTAGCTCTTGATCCATTTTTCCTTTCAGTTCTTGCTCTGTCAGGCCAACGAATTGTTCAAAAGCATGATTGCAGCCAAGATAGCGTCCTTGCACATCTTTAAAAGATATTAAATCAGGTAATGAGCCAATCAAACCTCTCATCAAGCTTTGCTCTCTGTTTAACAATTTTTGGCTTTCAGTTAAGTCATATTCAGATTTTCTGCGATCACGTTGACGCCTTAGTATCAAACCCACTAGCATGGTACATACAGGGAAAACGACGATTACTGGCTGTATAACTGCGCCTATAACTTTGTAACGTAAATGTTCGGGCATTAGTAACATACAACCCAACACCGTGATTTGAATCAGCATGCCAAAAGAATATAGCTTGAACCAATCAAGCTTCAGGTTTTTTCGTTTTAATATAATGGCAAATAAACAACCAATACTGCCAGGGATGATGACACATAATGAGCCGACTAGAATTCCTGCCCCGCCTATATGAAGCCTTAAGCTAACCATCATAGCTCCGGCAATTAGGGTTGGTACCAGGCCAAAAAACAAACCACAAAGACTGATCAGCACCCATCGCGTGTCAAAGAACATGCCAGGGGCCATTTCCCATGAAGTGTTCATCACTGCAAGGCCGAGCATACCGACCAATAATCCAGAGATTAGGTCGCGTAGCTTTTTATTCTTGATTGATTCAAGCTTCAGCGCATCATAAATGACGCCTAAAGAAATTAGGAGTGCTGCATTGTAGAGTAGGGCAATAAAACTGCTAGTATCCATATACGAGAACAAATGCCTTCGAAAGTTAGTAAGTATTTTATCAGCAAAGCGACAATAACTGTATATGAGTTCTGATGCTAGGTGATTTTACATAGAGACTATTATATTTTAATTAACTAAATATTACCTTGTTTACAATCGCATATAACGGTGTCTATTTAGAACATATCTTCTTCGTATATAACAAGATCAGAAAATTCTTTAGTCGTAAGTGCATCGTATTTTTTTTCGATAATATTTCTTTTAATTTTCATGCTGGGCGTCAGTAAATGATTTTCTACACTCCAAGCTTCGTCGCAGACAAGTAAATAGTCAATTTTTTGATGGCTTTCTAGTTCGGCATTAACGTTGCTTAATGTGTTTTTTAAACGATTGACGAGCTCAATATCACGTTTATTTTTCATGGCAGTTAATACAATTAATGCGACAGGTTGTTTCATACCAGAGCCTATCAAGCAGACTTGCTCAATATCGAGGTTAGTACAGAGTAAACTTTCAATGGGAACCGGCGCGACGTATTTTCCTTTACTGGTTTTAAATTTGTCTTTGATACGACCAATAATAGTATATTCCCCTTGCCCATTTACCACTGCACAATCGCCCGTGTGGAACCAACCATTAGAAAATGACGCTTCGGTGGCTTGAGGGGCTAAATAATATTCAGTGAAGACTGCATCGCCACGAATGAGGATTTCACCTTCTGCGGACAACGTCATTTCTACACAAGGTAAAGGTTTACCAATGGTACCTAAACCTCGTTTAGTGAAGGGATAGTTTAGGCAAGAAGCACCAGATGTTTCGGTCATTCCCCAACCCTCGCTAATAGGCATGTTTAATTTTTCATACCAGTGGAGTAAAGACAGGGCGATTGGCGCCGTACCTGAGACAAACCACTGTGCATTATTTAGTCCTAATGCATTGCGGATTTTTTTGGCGAATAAGTGCTTTAATAAAGGAATATTTAATAATACTGCTATTGTATTTTGTGATATTTTATTCAGGACATTGCCTTGGAAAATGGTCCATAAGCGTGGTACGGAGATAAACCCTGTTGGTTGTGCGTATTGCAAATCATCTATAAAAGTATCGAGTGATTCGACAAAAAACACTTCAAATCCAGCATAAAGAGCTACATATCCATTACTGCGCTCTACTATGTGCGCTAATGGCAAATAAGATATTGAGCGAAAATTGTTAGAGAGCTTAAAAAGTTCAACGAGGTTTTGGGCGACGGATGCCATGTTTTTGTAGCTTAATACTACGCCTTTGGGGCGACCGGTCGAACCTGAGGTATAAACAATGGTCGCTATTTCATTAATAGTGTTTTGGTGAACATTCAGTAAAGGTTCAAACTCGGTTAACCAGTCGGAGAATTGTACTGTTGTGGCTGGCGTAGGATAGGGAAAAGCGATACTTAATAGATCATCGTTAATAGCACTCTGTACTTCTTCTGGATTATCTAATTTGCCGATAAAAATAGCGCTTAAGTCAGCATGCTTAATAATGTGGCTGATGTTTGTTTGTTCTGCAGTCGGATAAATTGGCACGCTGATCATGCCTGCCATCATGATGGCTAAGTCAGTAATAACCCATTGAGCACAGTTTTTAGAAAGAATACCGATCTTAGCACCACTCTCAAAACCTTGACTTTTCAGGGCTGCAGCAATGCAACGAGCTTGATGATCAACATCAGCCCAACTGAATTCTTGCCATTGTCGATTGACTGGTTGGTGAAGAAAAATTTTATTAGGATGACGGCTGATATTATTTTTCAGATTCTGTAAAGGGGTTAAATATTCCATGTAGTACGTTCCTTTTATTGATATCGAAGAGTATAGTTTTTATCTCTCACTAATCAATAACACATGAAAACTATGCGAGGTAACCGTTGGATGCTCAAGCAGATGTTGATGGTTTTTATTAATTTAAATTACAATGGCTTAAGTGAGGCAAGGGGGGCAGCACGCTTGCCAACAAGTTAATTTAAACTTATCATCGATACAAATAACCTCTGAAGTTTATCTTGATTATGAACATTTTTTTAATTAAAGAAGCTGACCTTGTAGAGGCAGCTGAAATTATTAGTGCTTCCTTTAAAAACTACGAAGTAATGCGTTATCTATTCAATGATTCTGGCAATGACCATGAAGCACACATTACTGAATTTTTCTTAGCATTCTATCAATTCGGTTTAGCCAATAATTGGCCCTGTTATGGCGTGAGAGTTAATGAACAATGGGTAGCTGTTGCTCTTGGCTGCAACTCCAGTGAACAAGAGATAATTAAAGGCAGCGATGACGCCTTAACTGAATTTTACAAAAAAATAAGCCCTCAAGCTTGCTGTCGCATTGAACAATACGATCAGCAGGCTGATGCTGCACACCCCAGTAAGGCACACTTCTTCATCGACTCCATTGGCACCCACCCCGATCATCAAGGTAAGGGCTATGCAAAAGCCCTAATCCTTAAGTTCCAAGAGCTATCAAAGTCAGATGTACATTCAACAGGTGTTGGTCTCAATACCGAGTCTGATAACAATATTAACTTTTATCAGCACTTAGGTTACCAAGTAAAAGCGCAACAAAAGATAGGAAGCCTTACCAGCTGGAGCCTATTTCGAACTGATGATTAGAAAACTTACTGGCATCTATTATTTATGTGAAGCTGTGTGATACTTTTAATCTATATGTAGATTGAATACTATCTTTTTGAAAACACCAATAGCTGATTATTAGCGGGCATAACATGATCGTCTAGTAACGTAAGCCCCGCAGAAGTTGCTAATAACAAGATTGCTTCTATATCACGAATGCCGCTATCGATATCTCTGTCTTTTAACCATAGATCAAAATTAGCGTTACTTTCGCTGGTGTATTTTTCTTTATATTTAAAGGGGCCGTATATGCAAACGATGGCTTTGGCTGCTATGTTTTGCGCGATACCCTCAAAAAATTTCACCACTAATGGCCAACTTATTATATGCAATGTATTGGCTGTATATAGCCCATCAACTTGCGGATTATTCTTAGGCATAGGCCACGCTTTATTCAGATCTATCCCGATAGGTTTTTGCACGTTAGATAAAGCTGTTTCATCTAGCCACAAATTAATACCTTGATGATTGATTGGTAAATCACTGGTTTGCCAAGTTAAGTGGGGTAGGTGCTGGCCAAAGAAAACGGCATGTTGTCCCGTTCCCGAGCCAATTTCTAAAATATGCTCATTTTCTGAAAATACTTCTGACAGTATGTTTAAAATTGGCCGTTTATTATTTTCACATGCTTGAGAAAAGGGTTTATTCATCATATCTTTCTAAAGGGTAATACCTGCTGACATTGTTCTTGATACGTTAGCATATGCTGCTGCTCTTGTTGACAAAAGTTTTTAATTGCCATTCTAAAAGGTACATGTTTTACCCAGTGGTAAGAGTAGGTTAATACTGGCTCGAATCCTCTTTGAATTTTGTGTTCACCTTGGGTGCCAGGATTAAAACTTTGCAATTTATTTTGAATGCAAAATTCGATACCGCGATAATAACAGAGTTCAAAGTGCAAATTATTATAGTGCTTGGTGCAGCCCCAATACCGGCCATATAGCTGAGAATCATCATAAAAAAATAGCGCACAAGCAATATCTTCTTGTTCATGGCTAGCAATGATTAATAAGATATTATCTGCCATGTCAGCGACTATTTGCTTAAAAAACTCATAACTTAAGTGTGGTTGATGACCTCGTTTCAAATACGTAAGTTGATAGGTTAAGTAAAAAAACTCGAGATCTTGTTGGCTGATTTCGTTATTTTTCAGCTGACGGATGTCAATCTCTTGCTCAATGATTGACAGTCTCTCCTTACGGGTATTTTTTCTTTTACGCGAAGTGAAGGTATTTAAAAAATCATCGAAGGTTTCATAATCACGATTAAACCAATGAAATTGTACGGTATTACGCTGATAAACATCTTCAGGTAAAGCTGTCCTAATTTCATTGCAATACAAAATATGCCAGCTATTAATGTTTTCTTGTTGGCAATGCTCAATTAACGGTTCAAATAATTCATTCACATGACCTTGTGAAGTAAGTAATTTATCACTACTAACGGGCGTAAAAGGGATGGTGGCGACTAATTTAGGGTAATAATCTATGTCATTACGTTTGAAAGCATCAGCCCAATCCCAATCAAACACATACTCACCCCAAGAGTGACTTTTCAAATACATCGGCATAACAGCCGTCACATCATTGTTATTGGTGGCGACTAAATGATGGGCTTGCCAGCCTTGTTTAGCACTTGCTGATTCGCTTTTTTCAAGGGCATTAAAAAAATTATAACGAAGAAAAGGGCAGGGTGAATTATTTAAATTCTGCCAATCACTAGCACTTATTTTATCAATATTATCAATAAAACTTATTTTTATATCGGCATTCAATAGAGTCTTTCTCACTAGCTAGTGGCTCAATGTAGCTTCAAGGTTAACGCTAACAAGAAATTTATTAAAGGATATCTTATCAATTATCGGTTTATGTCTTTGTTTAAAAGGCCAATATTTAAAGCAATAAATCGGCTAACAATTGTATTAATTAGCTAATGAACAGGGAATGATAAGGTAAAGTTAGCACCACAAAGTTGTGTGCCGTTAGCGGCGCTAATACTCCCATGATGCCAATCCATCACTTTACTACAAATCGCTAAGCCTAAGCCAAAGTGCCCTTGTTCTCGCGTTCTATCGGCATCAAGTTTTACGAAAGGATTGAAAATAATCTCCAACTTATCTTCACTAATGCCTTTACCATCATCGGCTACAGTAATGGAAATGGCGTTGTTACTACTTTCTAATAAGATGACTATATTGCTGTCAGCATAGCCAATAGCATTACTGATTAAGTTGACTATGGCGCGATAACACCAGTGATAATCTAGCCCATAGCTAAGTGCTTTCTCTGGGGAAATGGTGCTAATCTCGATGCCTTTTTGTGTGGCAAGTACTTGGCAATCAGTGATTGCGGAGGCAATTAACGCTTGGATATCGGTTTGTTGTTTTTTTAAATTTAATGCTTGTCGCTCCATTGAAGCATAATCGAGAAACAGCGAAGTCATCTCTTCCATTCGGGTTAATTCATTATCCATACGGGTTAAATAGCTATTTTTTTTATCCATTGATTTGCTATCAAGTGCTGCTTCAATACCAAAACGTAAACAGGACATTGGTGTGCGAATGTCATGGGATAAACTGCGAGCAAGAATCTTATTATCGGCTACCAGGTTTTCTATTTTCCCCGCCATAGTATTAAAGCTTTTTTCTAACATTTTAATATAGGAGAACCGGCTTTTAGCTATACGTGCATCAAGTTGTCCTGAGCCAATTTTAGCTGCGGCATTGTTTAGTAGGTATAAGCGTCTTGTTAAGGGGATCAACCATAAAATTAATATGCCGCAAATGCTTACATAGAGTATTAAGGTTAGAACAAAATTGAAATTGTCATCGTCGACGGTTTCAATGGGTAGCTCAAAGCGTAATAGATAGTCAGGGTGATTGGCGATGTTTTTTACTAAATACTGGTTGTGACTCGAAGCAAGTAGTAACCCGCCTTGCTGGTTTAACTCTGCAACTAATGAGCTAGGTAAGGCTATGTTTTTACTTGAGGCCAGACTGGCTTTTAATTGATAATGCTGCTGAAACAGGTTAACTTTTTCGCTTAATTGCGAATGGCTAAGCGAGCTAAGTTCACTTGATAAACCGTCGAGCAGTTGACGGTATACAATAGTGCCTTGTGTTTCAGTTACTTTATTTTCAGTTGAGTATTCTACTAGTTCATCTAATCCCCAGCCGATAAAAAATAGCGAACCTAAGACGGTAAAAATGATACTAATATAGAGACTACGCATGGTTATTCTTCAATATCGCACGCTGGCTTATCTTGAGAATTATCTTGCCAAGCATCACTAACAAATAAATAGCCTTTACCCCAAATCGTCTTAAATTTTTGTGGCTTTTGTGGATCGTCATTAAAGAGCTTACGTAAGGTGGATAACATCACATCAAAACGTCTATCTTGGCCATCATATTCACGCTTTTTAAGGGCTTTAAAAACAGAGTCTCTATCAACAACATTACCCGCATGCTGTGCCAGGTAAGTGAGAAAAGCAAATAGACTGGTGGATAACTCCACCTCTTTTCCCTGATAAAGCACACGCTTTGCTTCTTGATTAATGGTCAGTTCGCCAAAAATTAGTGGGGCATTGAGATCTGGTTCTACTTTATCATTATGGCTTAACTGACGATTTATTCTTGCTAATAAGGCGCGGGGACGAACCGGTTTTATCACATAATCATCAGCGCCAGCTTCTAAACCTATTACTTCATCAAATTCATCGGCGCGGGCGGTCAACATAATAATCGGCACTTGTTTACTTTGTTCATGCTGGCGGATAAGGCGACATACTTCTATACCATTTAATCCCGGCAACATAACGTCAAGTAACACTATATCGGTGGTGTTTTTTTTGATGACATCAATGACTAAATCACCACGAGCAACATGGGTAACATTAAAGCCTTGCTCGGTTAAATATTCAGACACCCAGTCGGCAAGGCTAATGTCATCTTCAACCAATAATATATTGTACATTTTGATTATTCCTACAGTGTTACATCAAATGGATGATGCTACACGATCATTTTTAAAAGGATCTATACCCATTACCCATCAAAGAAGCGCTTGAGCAACATCACTACATCGTTGCTGTGACTTATAATGGCGCTACATGGAAGTAGCTTATTAGAGAATGCAGGAGCATATTCTCCTGAACAACCATTATTTCATCACAGCGCTTTGAATTGAAATAGCTCGAGCACTCTGAAATCTGCATTTTGAATGGTAACGGGTATAAATATTTAATATAGTCTAGCGTTCTATTGATACTTTTGGGTTATCAACTGCTTACTAAAACAGTCGCCAGCGACGTTTACGCGCGGTATTTTTATGCTGCCAACTCACTTCAACTTGAGCTTCGGCTACAATCTTATTGTTAACTTCTTTACGTAACTGATACTTAACACTTTTGTTTGATTCAAAGTCTATTTTTATCTGAACATTGTTACTGTTTTTCCAACACCCTAATTGTTTCTCTTCACCTTCTTGATATAAACAAAAACTTTGTTTTGAAGGTGATTGCCATTGCAATTCTACAGTGGCAAAACAACTACGACCTTGCCTTAAGGTTACACACTGCTGGGGTAGGGCAGTAAAAACTACTTCGTTATCGTTCGTAACTGTTAGCTCATTTGCACTAACTTGCTTACACACCAGTAAGCAATAAAGCAGTGTTGGCAAAACAATGGCAATTCCTTTGCCAACATTAAAATACATACATCACTCCAAGCGTAACTTGGGTGGTTTGGTTAGTATCAACCAAAGGACTTTCTTTCACATTATTTGAAAAATAGCTGTGGGTGATGCCGGTATGAAAAGACCAGCTTTCAGATACAGGATATTGCGCATAAATTTCAGCTTGCGCTCTAAAGCCTGCTTCAGCATCATATTCAGGCCTCGTTGCTAATACTTCATCAGGACTAACACCAATATAATAATTAATAATATCTTGGCTAAAATAACTTAACCCCGCGCCTAAATAGATATCCCAGTTTTTGTAGGGTAATAAATAGCTGTAGAAGCTGTCAATGATGAGACCACCGACATGATTTTCGTTTTCATCTTCACCTGAACTACCATAAGCAAAATCAATACGAAATAAGGCATCTTCAAAATACTGAGAGTAACGTATCGCAGCACCTATAGTTACTTCTCGCTCTTTTAATCCTGCTAGCAACTCTGCATCGCCGCCGCCATACTCAATCAATGATTCAGAATCGTAACCTTGCATGTAAGCTTTTAGTATTAGGTCAAGTTGCCAGTTTTCCTCAATAAACAGTTGGTAACCTAGCTCAGTGCCGCCAAGTAGTACATGGGAACGTCTTTGATTGCTTTGTAAATAAAAACCTTTGTAAGAAATATCAACCAACAAACCTGGCATAAGATATTCTGATAATTTTTCCTGTTCAATGCCTGCTATGATTGTAGGACCATAAATTAAAGAGAGATCTAGGATAATTTGCCATTCAAAATCATCTTTAATAACGGGTTTGTTGGCATCGTTCTCTTGACTGACACTGGTATCTTGCCCGTAACTTAAGGAGCTAAATACCAACAAGCTAATGGCAAATAGCCAAGAATAGCTTTGATTCTGTAGTAGTCTGATATTATTTTTTTTAATGGACATAGCAAAGCACAAAGCGTATTTACAAAAAGTAATCATATGTTACCACGGTGTAAATGTTACTTGTGCTTAGCTGTTCATTTTTATTGTTTAAAAAGTGTAAGTAAACTTAAACCCGTTACCCTGTAAAGTGTGCTGTGAAAAACTTTGCAGTGAGTTAACGTCTGACTAAAAAGTCATCTTTAAACCAATGTAGGGAAATACGCCGATATCTTCTTCACCTGAGACATTGTATTCAGTCAGGCTGTCGTTATCACTAGGATCGTAGTAGTAACCTGAGACATTTTTCTGTGCCATGGCATTGATAATAGCCCAAGTCCATTGCGCGTCGTAGCCCCAATAGTTTGTCTTGTAATTAGCTTCTAAATCTAAGCGATGATATACCGGTAACGTTTTGGCGTTTAACTCACCATATGTTGGTAAAAAATGGTCCTCATAGTCAGGGTTTTCACGTAAACCAACGATAGGCGTGTATTTTGCGCCACTGCGCAGAGTGAAACGTAAACCGAAATCCCAACGTTCATTTAACTCATAATTGACAACAACATTGGCGACCAGAGGCGTATCTAAGTAGTAATCAGCAGTGACATTAGTCAAGTCGTCCGTACGTTGACTTTGAGACCAACTTAATGATGCCCAGCCAAACCAGCCATTATGTCGTTCGTGCCTAACTAACCATTCAACCCCTTGTGCATCGCCTGAGGTATCATTGGTATAGTGCACTTCAGCATCCTCTACAGCGGTATTTTCATCAACAGAGCGGGGCAATTTAGTTAACTCTTTATGGTAGATATCAAGTGAGGTGAACCAAATGCCATTTAAATCATAATCAACACCTAATGAGTAATGTGTTGCTTGTGGTGATTTTATCTTTGGGTTGCCTAGTTTATTTAACGCGGTATCAACATCAGGAAAACGGCTATAAGTACCTGCCTTTGCCTTAAAGGTTAAGTCATCAGTAGCGAACCAATCTAAGGCTAACCTAGGATGAACAAAATTTTGGCCAGTGTAATCGTTACGTTCAGCTCTTAGGCCAACAGTCAGCTGCCAAGCATCACTTAACTGCCAAATATCATGAACATAAACTGCTATATCTTCATCGGTGAGGGTGGCAACATCTTGAATGCGATCACCTTTGTTTTCATTACAGTCGGCATCATTTTCCGTACAGTAATAAGGGATCATATCGAAACTGTAATCAACATCTGATTTACTGTAGTCAAAGCCAAAACCTAACTTATGATTATCAAGCCAGGTGATTTGTGATGAAAAACGCACATTATAGGATTCTTCATCAACTTTGATAAACTGCCCTTTACCAAAAATCTGGTCAGTTGTATTGACCGTATGACCTGCGACTAACTGCATTATTTTTTCTTCATCGCCATAGTATTGCCATGAAAGACTTTGGCTATCAAATTTGGTTGTTATTTTAAAATCACCGACACTATCAGGGTCAATTCGACCTTCTTCTGAATTTTCAGAAATATTAATGCCACCAGTATCACTAGCACCTGAAGCACTTAAGGTAAGTTTGTGAGCATCACCAATGAGCCACTGATATTTACCCTGGTAATCTTCACTTATCGGGGCTTTAAATACCGTATATCCTTCGTCTTCTTCACCTTCAGGTAAAAATAAATGGATTTGACTACGACGATAAGACACGTAGAAAGCTTGGTCTTCAAAGGTTTCACCTTCGACCATAACGCCACTTTTGAGCATGCTTAAATCAACGGTAGTGGTGATATCCTTTTGTCGAGGATCGCGTAATTGCACATCAAAAACACCGCCAGTGGCATTGCCATATTCACTGCCAAATGCCGCTGGATGTAAGGTGAAATCTTGAATAAGGTTTTCATTAAAAATACTGTCGCCAAATAAATGGAATATGTAACCTGCGGGCATGTCATCAATGTAAAAGGCATTATCTTCAGGTGAAGATCCGCGCACTGCAGGTGAACCAGTATCACCACCAGCATAAACAATACCGGGTAAACTATAAACGGCGCTTAATGGGTCATTGCCAATACCGGCAACACTCATTAACTGCTCAGTTTGTTCAGTCATCTCACTGTTGGCTTGATTACGTCTTGAGGTGACTTCGATAACTTCAATATCTTGAGCTTTTGCTTTTTTATCTGTTGCTTTAACCATGTTTTTACTGGCATTTTTTTCTGAACTTTCTTCTGATGCTGCCAATGTCGTGACAGGCATTGCCGCTATTAGCATTAAAAGTGAACTTGCCATATTAGTGGTGGATGTTGCTTTCATTTCTAGCTTCCCTGTCTTTTTCTCGGTGTAAGATGCATGAGGTATGGATTAATTCTGACCTATGCTACTGTGTAAATCAGTAATCTAAGTGTCGAAAAACTGTTAGAAAGTGTAATTTATACGATGTGCATGTGATCAATATCGAAGTGAAGTAGGTGTAAAAAGACCGATGACTTACATGTCATATTATTAGGTAGGCACGAACGAGGATTTAGGTCTTTTTAAGTGTTATGCGTAGCATTCATTAAGATGTTACTGATCTACAAGTAAATAGCAGTACAATGATCCTATTTCACGAATTCTTTCTATACTTAAAAAAACCTTTATTTTGTATTGATTATTTTGATTAATAAAAACCTTATTTTGTCTTTGATTACGCTGCTTGTATTTATCAGTGCTGTCTGGCTTTATTCCAATTTTGAATCTCATTGGCAGCAGCCAAAATATCCGCTAATTATTGCGGTTTCTAAAACACCGTTATCAACGCCTTTCTATGTTGCTAAGGCAATAGGAGCCTTTGACGAAACTTGTGTTAGCGTCAAATTTGATGAAGTTGTTGGTGGACAAAGGGCATTTGCTAAAGTTATGAATGGTGATGTTGATTTCGGTACGAGTTCAGACTCAGTTATCGCTTTTCAAAGCTTGGCGAACAAAGCCTTTGTCACCCATGCAATGTTTGTTCAATCTGATAATGATGTCAAACTTATCACTAGAGCCTCTGTGAAAATAAACTCAACTATGGATCTTAAAGGGAAGAGAATTGGCGTAACTCAAGGTACTGCAAGTGAATATTTCTTGAGTACATTATTAGCGCTTGAAGGCTTAACCATAGAAGATGTAGAGCTTCATCATTATAAACCAGAACAGTTAATGAATGGCTTTATAAATAATGATATTGATGCCTTCGTGCCTTGGGAACCTTTTGGGTTTCAAAGCGCTCAATTGCTTAATGGCCAAATTAATATACATAACACTAAAAGTTTAAATTCCTTAAGTTTTAATTTGATTTCTGTCACTGCAGATAATTTACTGGTGGAAAAGGCAAAATGTGTTGTCCAAGGGCTGAGTATTGCCATTGATTACATAGCCTCTCACCCTTCTGAGTCTAAGCAAATAGTGATGAATGAACTTAAACTTTCAGCTGAATTTATTGATTGGGTATGGTCCGATTATATTTTCAAACTAGGGCTCAATCAGTCTTTAATGTTAAGTGTTGAATCACAAGCCATTTGGGCTGTTGCGACCCAGATGACTCAATTTAATGAAGTCCCTAATATCGAGCACTTTATTGACAGTAGAGCTATGTTACAAGTTATGCCTAATGCGGTAAATATCCCCCAATAAAGGAAGGTTCCGATGAATATCAGTTTGCTGCAACGTATCTTTTTTTTCACCCTAAGTTGTTGTTTATTATTTGTCTTGTTACTTGGTAGTGTCATCTGGTCATCACAGGCGATAGAGCTGGCTTTCAGTCGAAATCATTATGCGAAACAACTCACTAACCAGACAAATACATTAAAGCAGTTGGTCGCCAATGATAATATTTATGACAGTAATTACAGTATTAATGATTGGCAATCGTTAGAGGTAAAACTAACAGCACTACTCAAATCATCACCCAAATTAACAGAGCAACAGCTAACCATCCAAAACAGTCTTCAAAGTCAAAATGAAAGTTTGAAAAACCTTTTTACTCTGATCAATAAAAACAAACTAAAAAATGCCAGCGAAGTGATAAAAACGCATTTGAAAGCAAAGTTGATGACACAGCTAGAAGCTATTCGATCAGAGGCCTTACACTTGTCAGAAATTGCACAAAAAGATATTTACAACACCATCCAAAACCAAGCTGTTTTTATTATTACAATTTCTGCTGTCAGCATACTCGCTTTGCTATTTGGCGCTTTTACCTTGACCTCTATCGTCAGAAAATCATTGACTGAAGTGAAATGTGCTTTTGAAAAAAACCACAGTGGTGACTATCAAAATATACAGCTTTCTCATCATTCACAAGAATTTGATAGTATCGCTGATGCGTTTAATACCATGAATGAAAAATTAAGTGAATCTACTATTTCTCTAACAGAAATGAAAAAAATAGTGGAGGAAAGAACACATGTCTTAGAGCAGTTATCAAGGACTGATCCTCTCACTAAAGTGGCCAATCGTCGCGCCCTTTTTGAGCGTGCAAATATGGAATTCTCACGGGCAATGAGAAGTAAAAATAACTTGACGTTATTACTATTAGATTGTGACTTCTTTAAGAATGTGAATGACGAATTTGGTCATTTATTTGGTGATGAGTTGTTAATTCATATTTGTAATATTTGTGGTCAAGAAATACGAGATATTGACTTTCTAGCGCGATATGGTGGTGAAGAATTTATTATTGTATTACCAAATTGCGATATAGCTGGTGGTATTGAAACAGCTAACCGCATACAGAATTCACTTGCTAGGCATTGCGTGGCGATAGAAGATAAAGAAGTTTGCGTGACCTTAAGTATTGGTATTTCCATGCTCAGTGAACGACATAAAAACTTAGATCAACTAATTAATGATGCTGATAAAGCTATGTATCTAGCGAAGGAAAATGGTCGAAATCGAATTGAAGTACTCCCTGCACCTAATCTGCACTAAATCAACATGCGCTACCGAGTTGTTACATATTTTGAAACAAGTTACTTATTGCTCAAAGAAAACTCTGTTATAGACTGTTAGCTTATTTCAGGCGTTGTCGATGCATTTAATGGTGAAATTTTCGTAACGTATTAAACTTAATACTAATAATAAAAGCAAAGTAAGTGCTTTAATAACTGCAAAGGACATAACAATGAGTATGAAGACATTTAAAGGGAAAGTTACCACTACATTAGCGGTACTTTCTGCAATGAGTTTATTCGCTTTTAGTGCATCACTTTTAGCCGGTTCACTCGACTTATCAGGTCGAAGTGATGATGATACCCAGCAAGATACTGGCAGAAAACCTGCACAAATCATCGATTTTGTCGGTGTTGAAAAGGGTGACAAGGTACTCGATCTGTTAGCTGGAGGAGGCTATTATTCTGAACTACTCTCCCGAGTTGTTGGTGAGAAAGGCGAAGTTACCTTACAAATACCTAAGGCATACCTTAAGTATGCCGAAAAATCGATAAAAGTTAGGCTTGCCAATGACAGATTAAAAAATGTTACTTATTTACTCAGTGAAGCCGATGACTTAAAACTGAGTGAAAATACTTATGATAGTGCTTTTTTAGTGTTGGGTTTCCATGACATGTTTTTCAAAGAAGATAGTTGGAACTTCACGGCAGATGAAGTGATGCCACAAGTACTTACATCATTAAAGTCAGGCGGAAAATTATTAGTTATCGACCATGATGCAACAGAAAATAGTGGTATTCGTGATGTTAAGTCACTGCATAGAATTGATAGCGCCTTCGTTAAAGCTGATTTGGAAAAACGTGGTTTTAAATTAGTTAAAACCTCCAAAATATTAGAAAACAATGCAGATGATCACTCTAAATTAGTTTTTGTTCCTGAACTACGCCGCAAAACTGATCGCTTTGTTATGTTGTTTGAGAAAATTTAATCTCACCTAAAAGCGCCATACTTATTGATACGCTAGGAATGCTTTTTTTGCATATGAGCATTCCTCACTTCTCTATCAGATTTATACCAAACGGATTAATGTATTAGTCAGCTTAGAGCTACACTAGCGAGCTTAAAACAAGCAAAATGAGTTAAACATAGTCACTCTATATTTCACTAATTTTGTGATGTTATCAGTTTGCTAATGGGCTTCCGAAGGACGAGTTTAAAAGGCTTACATGCGGCGTTATTGATTTTGACAAGGGAATAACCATTCTCTTCAATCAATGCCTTGCTTCTAAGCCTTTTAATGCTCGCTAAGTGATCAATAAATTAGTCCGATTGGTATTACCCTACCTCAGTTTTAACCCTCGACTAAAATCAAAATCAATTGAACTGCCATTCGCCAATTACACCTTTACAAAAACTGTAAAAAAGACTGCACACACGGCTTCAAAGTGATTTTATCTAAAGATCATAAAAGATGATCTTAATCATATTGGTTGTTTAATAGCCCTTTAAAGTACAGAGATAAACTTTATAAGAGAGATTAAAATCATGTCGTATGAAATGAACTTTGGCAAAGCTTACAATGAGCAACTACCTACGTTAGGCGAAACCATGAGCGATGTTATTCGCTTTTTTGGTGGCCAGTATATTTATGGTGTTGGTGGCGATTTTGCGGCTAACTTAATAGCAGCTCTTAGTGTTAATGAGCATGGCGAAGGCATTCAAATTAATCCCTCAAGTAATGAAATGCATGCAGGATTTTCAGCGTGTGCTCAGGCTGAAGTCGACGGTATGGGGTTTTGTTTAACGACTTATATGGTTGGTAGTTTACCTTGTACCAGTGCTGCCGCATTAGCGGTCACTGAGGGATTACCTGTTGTCTTTATTTCAGGTGCTCCTGCAGAAAGTGAGGTGAATCAAGTAGCTATTCATCACACTATTCATCCCAATGCCTCATGGAAAGCTGAATATGATAATGCTTTAGAAGCTTTTTCTGCCTTGGGTATGCGTGTAGAGCGTTTACAAGGACAGCGCGTAGAAGGACATCCTAATCTTGCCGGACAACGTTTTTATCAAATTGTCAGTGAAGCGTATAAGAATAAGCAGCCCGTTTTTATTGAAGTACCACGCGACCAAGTCTTTGCTAAAACCCAACCCATTAAGCTACCAAGCACATTGGATGATATTTGCTGTGGAAGTAATATTTTAGCGGGGACAGAGTTAATTGTTGATAATATTTTAGATAAATTGGCCCAAGCCAAAGCACCTATGCTCTATTTAGGCGATCGCCTAAAGCACAATGAAAAACTTAAACATTTGATTATTAGTTTTGCGGATAAATTTAATATTCCCTATGCCACTACTTGGTTTGCTAAAGGGCTTTTTGATGAATACGCACCATTATGTTTAGGTGCTTATAATGGTATTTTTACCCAAACAACTGGCCGTGAGTACATTGAACAACAAGTTGATTATGTTATTGATATTGCTACCAGTATATTCCCGCAAGACAGTAATATTGCCTTTGGCACTGGTACCCATAAAATTGAGCGCTTTGATAATAAAACACTGTTAAAAGGCGGTTCACTATTAGAGAAAGACCTTATCGCTATCTTTGAGCGCTTGATGGAGCAAAACATTAGCCCCTTCGAGTTTACAGCGCCATCTCAAAGAGGTTTAACAGCGCTGTCGCTACAGCTTGAAAGTAATGAATTAGCTAGAGGTGATGATGACATTGATTTTAATAACTTGGCGCAAACACTTAATGACTTACAGGCACAAGATGCCAGTACCTATGTTTATCTACCTGAAGTAGGTAATTCATATTTTGCCAGTTACAGTTTGAAAGTTCGTCAATCAATACTTGGTCGCTCTTGGCTTACTAATCCTTGGTACGGCGCAATGGGCACAGCATTACCTTATGCCAGAGTGGTCGCTCAACGCATCAAGTCACAACAAATAGCGGAACGTGCAGTAGTGATTATTGGTGATGGTGGTTTTCACTTTCAATTAAATGAATTGATCCACTTTTTAAAGGATAAATCAGACGTTACTATCGTATATATGCGTAATAATGTTTTTCACTTAGGCAAAAGTGGTGATGGCGCTATTTATCACTGTAATGACAGTGAATTTGATGTGCATAGTTTAGTGAAAGCCTATCAAGGTGATAGCAAAACATGTACTAGCGTCGGTGAGTTTAAAGCTTACTTTAAAGCATGCAGTCAGCAAACAGGCATCTCCTTAATTGAAGTGCCAGCAAAACCGATTGAAGCAAGACAAAGCAACGAACTGAAGTTATTAAATCTGTATATCAAATCTCAAAATGGTCAAGCTGAAGCAGTGAAAGCATGGCAAGCATTAACTCAGTAATTTTAGTTAGTTTTAACGTTAGATAATGGGTACTTAATGCTGTTGTGAACAGGCTTTACCTATTTTTAAAGTGATGAAAGTATGGGATATTAGGCAGTCTATATTTATTGCCAATCAAGAGCACCCGAAATAGGCATCTTGATTGGTAATGACAATAAATAAGCTTTACTCATGCTGAGTGACGCTCTCCGCCGTGAGGAAAGAATATTGAGAAAGGTGTTGGTTTTTGGCAATTCAGCTAGCGGTAAATCTACCTTAGCTAAGCGCTTGGCTGCGTCAGAGCAATTAGCGCACTTAGATCTCGACTTGCTCGCTTGGCAAGCGACCAACCCACCAACTAGAGTGCCGTTAGTTGAAAGTGCTAAAGCGATTGAAAAATTTATGCTACAGCATGAACACTGGGTTATTGAGGGTTGTTATAGTGACTTATTAAAGGTCGCAGAGGAACAATCGACAGAAATTATCTATATGAATTTATCTGTTGATGATTGTATTATCAATGCCAATAATAGGTCTTGGGAACCGCATAAATACGCGTCTAAAATTGAACAAGATGCTAACTTAGCCATGCTTATACAGTGGGTTTCTCAATACGATCTCAGGGATGATAACTTCTCTAAAGCAGCACATATTTCCTTTTACCAAAACTATACTGGCGCGAAGAAAATGCTGACCACTAATTCTTAATGTTGAACGGCAATGTTAATAGCGGACGTTAATTTGATAAAGTGCTAAGTGGAAACTTATAATAAATAAAGCATACCGTGAAAGTGGTTACTTACTAATTAAGAATTTTCTTAATGAAAGTGAAGTCTTAAAGTTACATACCGTAGTAGCGGAGTTTCATCGTTTATGGCAAAAGGACAATGCCACTTATTATGCGCAGAGCGCGGTGAATTCAGCTTATCTGACTAATCGAGAATACTTAAATGATAGACAGCGACAAGTGCTGTTTGATTTTATTGGTTCAGAAAAAGTAATGTCTATTGTTAATGAACTAATCCCCCAACAACCTTGCTTTTTAAATACCCAACTATTTTTTAATCCGATGAACCCGAAGCAGCGTAACTATTGGCATAGAGATCCGCAATATCACCTATCTATTGAACAGCAAAAAGTAGCTTTATTGGCATCTGATGTGATTCACTTTCGGCTACCTTTACTTGATGAGCCAGGTATTGAATTGGTGCCAGGTACACATAAACGTTGGGACTCTACTGAAGAGCTTAAGGTAAGGTTAGAGCAAGCAGGTGATAAAAATAATCAGCCACTATCACAAGGAAAAATCATTAAACTTGAAGCGGGAGATTTATTAATCTTTTCGGCAAATATGATTCATCGTGGTTTATATGGCTTGGATCGTTTGGCATTCGATATACTCTTTTGCCAGCCTGACCCAAGTGTTATTCAATTTGTGTCCAATGACTCTTTACCAACTGCTGAGGCCTTAACAAGTCTTGAAAATTCAGATGCTTTTGACAATACTATTAAGTTATACCAACCAGACTAACTAAATGATCTTTTTAAATGATCTTTTTAAATGGTCTAAATACTCAATAACATTGTTGCTTTCAATCCCAATAGCCAGCTATTGCTCAATCAAGCACCTTGTTCTTGAAAATTTATCCTCATTAAAATTTGAACCATTAATTAATCTGATTGGTACTAACATCAGCGATAATTAATCTATATAAAATAAAAAATCCGACACATGGCCGGATTTTTATAGTGAGACTTGAATAAGTTAAAGACTATTCAACAATATCCATTTCTTCGATTAGGTTAGTGGCGCCATCTACGTGCTCCATAACCCAAAGCATGTAACGTACATCAACGTGAATTGAGCGATTCAACTTAGTATCGTAATCCCAATCACCAATAATGCTTTCATAAACACCGTCAAATACTAAACCAACAAATTCAGCTTTGTCATTTAGCGTAGGTGAACCTGAGTTACCACCGGTAATATCAAGTGTACCTAAGTAGTTAACAGGTACTGAGCCAAGTGCTTTTTTCGCGTACTCGCCGTACTGTTTTTTATTGATTAAATCTAATTGCTTTTGTGGTGCATCAAATGGTGCAACACCAGTATCTTTAGCAACAATACCTTCAAGCGTAGTATAAGGCGTAGCCGTTAAACCATCTTGAGGAGAATAACCTTTTACATTACCGTAAGTAATACGCAAAGTGCTGTTAGCATCCGCATATACAGGTAAGTCGTTATCGTTGAAGTAAGCGATAAGCGCTTCCATGTACTTAGGACGGAAAGCTTGAATATTACCTGCTAGCTCTTTCGATTTGTCTTCAATCGCTTTACGTTCTTTAAAACTAGAAACAGCTAATTGAATAAACGGGTCTTTGCTGTTGTTAAAATCACTTACAGAGTTATTCATCAGCGCTAAACGTTGTTCTTGTGAATTAAGTTTGGTGTTTTTATACATTTTGCTTAATTGCTTGCGAAGCTTCTTCTCGTTAAAGTTTTTAGCTGTGGTATTGGTTAAACCAAAGAATTTATCAAATGATTTAAGACGCTCAGCTTTAGGTAAAGCAACGTAGTGCGTTAGCATAGCGACAAGGATTTCTTGATCAATTTTTTCATCATAACGACGATCAACAGATTTCATGCCTTGTTCAAAACGGGCGATATCACGTTCTTGATAACCACGTTCACGGTCAATATTTGCTTTAGTGTTTTCAACGGCTAAACGGTGAAGTTTTTTCGCAGTTGATAACATTTTGCTGTAACGCATATAACCTAAAATTAAATCACGTGCTTGTTGCTTATCATCCATTTTAACTAATTTGTCTAAACCAGATAACGCTTCACCATATTGGGCTTTACGCTTTGCACTGCTGTTTAACCATTTAGCTAAGTTCGTTTCAAGTGTTTGCTTACGTTGTAAAAAAGTACCCTTGTTGTAACTGTGGATCATTGAACCATAGTTTTTAGCATAGTTAGCAAGACCAGCTAATGTGCTTTCATATTTAATACGCGCTTCACTACCTACCTCTGAATGCGTATGAATTAAATCAATAATCTCTTCACGGTACGCTTTAGCGTGTGGGTAAGTCCAAGAGAAAGTATTTTCAACTTCATAAGCTGTACGGTAGCGGTTAGTTCGGCCAGGGTAACCAAGAACCATGATGTAATCACCGTCATCAACACTGCTTTTGTTTACTTTTAAGTGATGCTTAGGTTTGTATGGAACATTGTCTTTACTGAAATCAGCAGGTTGACCATCTTTACCAACATAGGCGCGGTAAAAACCGTAATCACCCGTGTGACGTGGCCACATCCAGTTATCGATATCGCCGCCGTATTTACCAATACTGCTAGCAGGCGCATGAACTAAACGCACATCACGAATAGTAAGCTGCTTGAATAAGTAATATTCTAAACCGCCGTGAAAGTTAACTACACTACAGCGGTATCTATCATCATTTTCACATTCAGCGACTAATTTTTTAGAATTGGTATCAACCGCTTTGTAACGATCACTACCTGACATTTTCTCTGTAACGCCTGATTTTACCAATTTAGTTACTTCGGTAATCTCTTCTGTTACATAAATGCGACTACCTGGTGTTGCTGGTAATTCTTCAGCGAAATTTTTAGCTAAAAAACCATTTTTAAGTAAGTTGTTTTCTGCTGTTGAGTTGTATTGCACTGAACCGTAAACACAATGATGGTTAGTTGCTACCAAGCCCTGATCAGAAACAAACGATGCGGTACAACCACCCAAACTAACAATGGCACCCATAGGGAAGCCGGTAAGATCGGTTAAATCATTTGGATTTAACTTTAAACCCGCGTTGGTTAATTCTTTAGCGATAGTTGGTAATTGGTTTGGTTGCCACATACCTTCATCGGCTAATGCTGAACCTGCGCTAAGAGCTAGTGTTGGCAGTATTACTGACCAGCTCAGAAATTGTTTCATTTTAATCATAGCTATCCTACTTTTCTTATGTAGTTTTGAACCGAATCAAATTAGTTGTGGGACTACATTTTATGTTATTTAGTTGTTATTTGATTGTAATTTTTTTGATAAAAAATATCGACAACAGAGTGTGCGCTAGTGATAACCCTTAGTCAAAAAAAACAACGAAAATTATTCATTTCAATTGTAAAGATAGGTTTCAAAAAGTAATTCACGAAGTGCCATTATTGCCATAAAACTTATCATTAACAGTGGCGTATATTTTTATGCTTTAAGCAGTAGTCATGAAGTTAGCACCTATTGAGCTTTACTTGTTCTTTAGCAATAAGTTGATCAAATTATAGTTATTGCAAATAAAAACAATTCTCACTTGTAATTGTAATCAAGTGTCATTATCATTAGCGCAAATAACATTAATTCTCGTTCTTATTTGAGTGATTCCATGAATAACGTCCTAAAATTTATAGCCATAAGTACTCTATTTCTCTTTCATCATCAAAGTTTTGCGGCTAGTGAGACTGAGTTACAGACCGAAATATTAAAGCAGAAAGAGCAACTGCAGTTGATTGAAAAACAATTAGCAGAATTAAAAACAACAATGATAAGTGCGCAAGAGCAGCGTCATGAGGAAAAAACAGCAAGTTATAACAATGATAAAAATTGGCAAATTAACTCATACGGTAGTGTGCTTTATAAGAGCGAAGAGATTTATCGTAATATCCAAGATATTGACCCAGAGCGTAAAGCGAGCACTGATTTAGAGCGAGTCGTCTTAGAGTTTGTTTACGACTTTGATGCTAAATGGCAAGTAGAAATTGAACTTGAATATGAACATGGCGGAGTGGGTTCAACGCTTGAATATGATGGTTTTGAAGAGTTTGGTGAATTTGAAACCGAAATTGAAGCAGGCGGTGAGGTTATTGTTGAAAAGCTACAAGCAAAATATACAGCCAATGAAAACTTCACCATTAAAATGGGTCATATCTTTGTTCCTGTCGGTTTAGGCACAGACTTACATAAACCAGGTCAGTATTTTACGACTCAACGACATTGGAGTGAAGCCACACTCATTCCACAAGTATGGCACGAAACAGGCGTTAACTTGATCAGTAAATGGCAGGGATTCACGGCACAAACCTTAATAACAACAGGTTTAAATTCAGAGTACTTTCGAACTTATGAATGGGTAGCTACGGGACATCAAAAAAGATTTGAACAAGTTAATGCTGATGATTTAGCAATAACGCTTCGTTTAGATTACGGTGACATAAAAGCAGGTAAAGGGTTTGGCGTTAGTTATTACACAGGTGACACTTCAGGAAACCGCAATAATACCGCTAAAGTTGCTGGTGACGGAAATCTCACTATCATCGGTCTTCATGGCGCTTACCGCTATGAAAACTGGCAAGTTAGAGGGCAATATCTCTTTGGTACTTTAGATGACAGTGAAGCGATAACCAATGCCAATAAAACCACACCTGGCCTTAAACCAGGTAACTTCGCACAACTGGGCAGTGAAGCAGAATCTTCATTTGTTGAACTTGCTTATAACAGCCAAGGTCTTTTTAATTTAAAAAATCCTCTTTATTTATACACCACTTATGAATATGCCAACCCAATCAAAGAGGTTGAGCAGGGCAATGCAACTGATCGTTTTAATAAAGAATCAGTTGCCTTAGGTATTAATTACTTTCCTATCAAAAACATTGTCTTAAAAGCTCAAGTAGCACAACAGATGTATGCACAAAGTGATTTGGATGACAGCACAAGCTTCAGTCTATCGATGGGTTACTTTTTCTCAATATAAAATTTTAATAATAGGGTCTGTTGAACTTTCGAGATTGTTTTTACAGCGAATTGTTGGGTATTTATACAAGGCAGAGCATTTGTCATGTGGTTACTCCACATAAAAAGGCGATATCGCAGTAAAAAGACCCTACAAACGCTATCCGAAGGATTCGGCTAAAAGCGTTTTACTCTTTGTTAAGCAGTGTTTACTTAGAATGACTAGGTCACACACTACTCGCCGCGATTAAAACGCTTTACTCTCTTTAAAAAAGGCGAACAAAATTTAACCGCGAAAGGTTAACAGACCCTAGTTAATCAATATCAATATTTAAACAAGGAACATAATAAAATGTTAAAAAAATCACTTCTGGCTTTGGCCTTGTCGAGCGTATTTCTTACTGGCTGCGGTGGTAGTTCATCAAATGATGCTGTTGTACCTGAAGTAGAATCAAAATTTACTTTTGACGCAACAGAAATGATCACTAATTTAACCAATGATGTGATTGTTGCAGGCTATAAAAATCTTAATGATGAGGCCGCAGTTTACTTATTAGCCACTCAAAACTTAGCCAATACGGCTACGGAAGAAAATTTAGCGGCAGCGCAACAAGCTTGGAAAGATGTTCGTGTACATTGGGAACAAGGCGAGTCGCATATATTCGGTCCTGTTGATGCACTTTCTATTGACCCACATTTAGATACTTGGCCATTAAATACCAGTGACTTACAAGCATTGTTAAATACTCAATCAGGTTTTAACGCGACTCAATTAAAAGCATTTAATGATGACGTACAGGGTTTCCATACCATGGAGTTTTTATTGTTTGGTGACGGTGTTGCCGACAATGAAAAAGCTATTGGTGAAATGACAGCCTTAGAGCGTGAATATTTATCTGCTGCTGCGGAGGTTTTCAAATCTCATACGCAAACATTGTTTGATGCATGGACTGTTGCCAATGATCCTAATGATGCTAACTCTCCAGCCTATAAAGACTTATTACTAACTCCGGATAATGAGGTTTATTCTTCTTCGTTAGGTGTAGTCCAAGAATTAATTAACGGCATGATTGGCATAGTGGATGAAGTCGGCAATGGTAAAATCTCTGAACCTTTTGGCAGCAGTATTGATAATATCGATACCACAAAAGTAGAATCACAATATAGCTGGAACTCTCTGGCTGATTTTACTGACAATATTCAAGGTGTTCAAAATGTTTATCGTGGTGAGTTTCTAGGGCAAGCGGATAAAACCGGTATTATTGATTTTGTTACAGCAGCGGATGCTGCTATTGCAACGCGCGTCGATACTGAAATAGTTGATGCTATCGCAGCCATTAAAGCCGTTGCTGGAGACAATGACCTACCTTTTAGACAGGCCATTAATGATGCAGATGCTCGCGTTCGAATTCAAACAGCAATTGATAAGTTAACAACATTGCAAACCTCGTTAGAGAATGATGTGCTAACGCAGTTGAATGAATGGCAACAGCCGTAGTCGTGTAGCTAGTTATCATGAGCGTTTTTCAAGGATGAATGTTGTGCAAGGATGCACAATCGTTTAGAACGAATGTCCTGGAAGTATTCCTATGAAAATTTTAAGAAGAGCAAAATGGTCAAACTTGGCCATCATTATCGCAAGTTCGATAATTGTTTCTGGCTGTAACTCAAGCAGCTCAGATAAAAAAGAAGAAACACAATCAAAAGCACAAGTTGCCTATACCCATATAAGTCAATTAGGTGGTGATGCTACCGCAGTAAGCGCGAGTGATTCAGGACATGGTTTTTCAACGCCTATGCCTAATCTAACTACTGAACAGTTAACTAAACATTTAGCCGGAGATGCTCATTTTGAAACAGCATTTACTACGGCTCCAAATAGTGAACACCCTGAACTCGATGGTTTAGGGCCTGTCTTTAATAATCAAGATTGTAATTCCTGTCATCAACGTGATGGTCGATCGTCAACGATTACCTTGGCACAAGGTCAAGAGCGTGTTTTATTGGGTTCTGAAGCTGGAATTTTCTTACGCATGAGTATTGATGATGGCGAATGTTCTAATCCATCTGCAGATAACAATTACTGTAAAAATGCGGGTGTTGATGGTTTTGGCACACAGCTATTTCATCGGGGCGTATTAAAAGCTCGAGATGATTGGCAAGAAAACCCTTTCATTGGTCAAGCAGATGTTTATCTTGCGTATGAATATTCGACCGTGGAATATGCCGATGGCAGTTCCGTTGAACTTAAAAAGCCTATTTTTTCGATTGAACAGCCTTATGATGTGAGTGCTGAAAACCGTTTAGACAGTGCTATTTTACAAGCCGATGTTCGATACAGTCCAAGAAATGGTATGCCAGTGTTCGGCTTAGGTTTGCTTGAACTTATCAGTGATGCTGATATTTTGGCAAATGCCGATGAAAATGACTCTAATAGTGATGGAATATCTGGGCGTCCAAATTGGGTGTTTGATCCTATCAAAGCACAAAGTAATGATCCTGTACCTGTCTCTTTAGGTCGCTTTGGTTGGAAAGCCAGTACGCCGAGCGTTCGTGTGCAATCACTTGGGGCATTACGAGGCGATATGGGCGTGACCAATCCATTATTCCCGGATGAAAGTATTGCTAACACGCCTTTGCATGAAAGTTATTTAACACGGACAAACTTTGTTGATACCGGTGTTGATGAGCAAGGTAATACCGAAGCTTCGCAAGAATTTTCTGATGAGGTGGTGTTTTATGCTGAAACGTTGGCAGTACCAGCAAGACGAAATATTGAAAATGAATCTGTGATAGCGGGTGCCCAGCTTTTTGATCAAGTTAATTGTACTGGCTGTCATCAACCCGATTTTACCACCGCAAAGGGTGAGTTATTAGTGGGTGGTTTACCAGCACCCGATGGTTTAAAAGGCCAGAAAATATATCCTTTCACTGATATGTTGCTGCATGACTTAGGCGAAGGTTTAGCTGATAACCGTAGAGACTTCACTGCTACCGGCGTTGAATGGAAAACCAGGCCTTTATGGGGAATAGGTTTAACTAAAACGGTTAACCCTGCCGCAGGATTTTTACATGATGGTCGAGCTGCAACGGTTGAAGAAGCTATTTTATGGCACGGCGGTGAAGCACAGCAAAGTAAAGCAGACTTCATGGCTATGACACCAGCAGATAGACAAGCGTTATTAGATTTTGTTATGTCATTGTAGTGACCGATAAAATAGTACTTGTTAATAAGTAACCTGAACTCTGGATAAGCAGTACTTACTCAACATTCCCATTTTTGTGGTTTTCATCGTTAAACCGTCGATAAATAGCCCGCTATTCATAAACGTTTTGCCTTGATAACCACAGAAACTGAAACATTGATTGGAAATTTAACGACTCTGATCTTGTTGAGGGTTTTGTATTGTGATCTAAGTTGTTGATTTTAATTAAACATCAAGCACTCCTTATCCTGAGTTCAGGTTAAGTAATGGGCTTTCTAGCCCATTACTTATCTTTAGTTCATCTTTATTTTTTTAGTGACAGCCCTAAGACGGAGTTGTTTTTTTAAGTCATTAACGCTAATAAACTTACTGCTAGCCATAACTCAAAGGTGACGCAGAAGCGACTTTGATTACTGATAGCATTGTCGCATTCACAGATAGAACGTGTGGTAATGCACAAAATCCCCCTAAAAAGCTTACCAATAAAATGCTGATTTTAATGATTTTCGTTGAGATAATGATATGACAGTGATTTCAGTCTAAAAAACATGATTATTATTGAATAAATATTCACTAATTGAGTATCAATAGTGTAGAATTAATTAATATCAATTAATTATATGAAGAAGCTAAATGACTAGCACCCGAAAACAAAAAGAATCCCTATTAGTTCAAGCATTTAAAAGATTATTAAAAGAACAATGTTATGGTTCTCAAGGTCAGTTAGCAGAAGCTCTTGCTTCGCAGGGGTTCGAAGATATGTCGCAAGCGAAAATTTCTCGCTTATTATCTAAACTCGGTGCAGTTAAAACGCGTAATACCAATAATGAAATGATTTATATTCTGCCGGATGAATTGGCCGTACCAAAATCAAAGCAATCAATCGAATCAGTGGTATTGAGTGTTAAGCATAATCAAATGCAAATCATCTTAAAGACAGGTATTGGCGCTGCGCCATTAATTTCTCGTATGCTGGATAGCATGGGTGAGTCTGCAGGTATTTTAGGCACCCTTGCTGGTGACGACACCATTTTCATTGCTCCGGTTGATGTCGATAATATTGAAGAAATCACCGTTTCGATCCGTAACTTGTTAGCGGTAAAAGATGAACAGTAAAAAATGACCTTAGCGTCCTACTAGAATAATAATCCTCGCCATACTTCGCGAGGATTAACTTAATTTATCTAAACTCTTCAGCTATCCTTAGTCATTAAACCATCACACAACACCTTAGAAAACATGGTTATATTGTGCAGAAACAATGTAAGCATCACCTTGTGATTCGAATGTCCACTGTTGACCTAAGTCATCTTTTTCAGTGAATGTTTCACTATTGCCTTGAATGACACTGACACCTAAATCTATCGATGATTGGTCGTCAAAGCTATAGTTTAAGCCGCCACTTATCCATATACGATTACTATCAGGAATTGAGATCGATCGATGTTCTTCACCGGTGGGTGTTTGGTCATAAGCAATACCTGTTCTGAGCTTTATATTGCTACTTAATTGATAGGTGGCACCAATGGCATATCGCATTGAATCAGCAAAGTTCTCTTCTTTTGAAAACACAGGGTCTTCTACACCTTCAGCGTATCCCGCTAGCTCATCAAAACTACTCCAACCAGTCCACACGGCTGAGTAATGCACAGCTAAGGAACTATTTAATTGATGAAAACCTGAAAACTCCATAATAGCTGGCAAGGTTATATCCATGGTGCCCATGACTACGTCACCCGCTAAGCCACCAAGGTTAGCTGGTAAACCATTACTGTAATCACCTTCAAGTGTTAGTTCTACTTCACTTCGATAACTAAAACCTAGTCTATTGTTTTCGTTAAAATCATACGATAAACCTAGGTTCCAACCATAGGATATATCATCGCCAGCCAAATTTGCGGCCACCGTTTCAGGTGGCGAAGGCAGCGGACTGTCACCAAAATTACGTATTAAGGAAGCATCGGCATAAATAACATTTAACCCCCCAGCTATGGCAAAGTTATCATTTACTTTATAAGAGAGGCTGGAATTAAAATTAACCGTAGTAATTGACGTTTCCCCCGCGAGTTGCCCCGCAGCATAATCATCATCAAACTCAGTGGCTAAACCAAAATTAGAGAAGGTGCCAAAACCTAGAGCAAACTTGTCATTTAGCGGCACTACTAGATATATTGCTGGAATGATGGCACTTGGCGCAATACTACTATCATTCAATGCTACTGGGTTAATACCCGTTGGTGCATCAATACCCGTTAAGCTGACATCAGGTATAACGTAAGTGCCAGTAAATGATAACTCTATTTGATCAAATTGCGCCATAAGGGCAGGGTTGCGTGCAATTACAGATGCATCATCGGCAATTGCAGCTTCACCAGCAAACGCTCGACCTAAACCAGCAGCACTATGCTCAGCCAACTGAAAGGCGGCGCCGACACTGTAAAATGATGAACAGGTTAACGATAGTGTTAACAATGTTTTATTGAATGTCATAAGTTTGGACCATGTAAAAAGGATAAAGTAATGAGCCTACCTTAAAGGTTAGTTTTGAACTGTTATCAACAGTGAAAACTAGTATTCACTTGTGAACAGCTTTAGCGTTATTTTGATCATAGTGCTGTTGGCTATTGCGGATTTTTACTCTTAACCATATTGATTTAGAACATCAATAGAGGCTCTAGCGATAATATTTATTATTTGCTTGAGATTTTGTTAATGTAGGTCAAAACATGGCATTAGTTCCTGCTTTAACATGCCAACATTGATAATAGATAGTAGGAAGTTTTATGAGTTCAATTCCAGAGTACATGACGACAAAACATAGAGAATGTGATGAGTTTTTTTCTGAAGCCGAAGCCGCTGTTGCCGATAAAGATTGGTCGTTGGCATTAGCTAAATGGCAGCTATTTACCAGTGAATTAACTGAGCATCTTGCCCAAGAAGAAGATACTTTATTTCCACAGTTTGAACAAGCTACTGGAATGACAGCAGGACCGACACAAGTCATGCGCATGGAACATCAGCAAATGCGTGCGCTGGTTCAATCCCTTGATAATGCCCTTGCTGCCAAAGATAAAGATGAATATTTAGGCTTATCTGAAACCTTGATGGTAATGATGCAGCAGCATAATATGAAAGAAGAAATGATGCTTTATCCTATGATGGCGCAACATTTAAGCGATGGCGAGCAGCTTATCGAGGGCTTTAAAGCCAACGCAGCAGTTTAAATCATCATGGAGCTTGTAGCTGTTGATGTAAGTGAACTTGCTCCACCTGAGCCAATGACAGTGATATTAACTGCGTTGGCTAGTTTGGAGCTAGGTCATTGTTTATTGGTTACTCATAGACGGCAACCCTTTCCTTTGTATGAAAAACTGATTCAAGCCGGTTGGGCGTACCACTGCCAAGTACATGATGATGATCATATTTCATTGTTCATCTATCGCCACATCGAACAACAATTGTTTGAACAGCACTTTGACGGTCAAACCTTTCAAAGTACAACAAAGTAAGGGCTCGCTATGAATATGTCAGGCTTGTCATTTAATGCATTACCTCCTATCGATTTACCTTTTCGTTTTTTCTTAAGTGCACCAATCTTCATCATCGTTTGTGCGCTATTAGTTTTATTTTCAGGGGAAACTCTTTGGCTAAGTCGTTGGCAGCCGAGTATGTTGGCGCTGACACACGGTTTTACCTTAGGCTTTATAACCATGGTGATGATGGGCGCATTATTACAATTATTACCCGTAATCGGTGGTATTGGTATTGCTAAACCTAGACTCATTGCGACCACTAGCCACGCTTTATATTGTGTTGGTGTAATGGCCTTAATGCTCAGTTTTATTCTTGCGACTAACTGGTTAACGCTCGCTGCATTGGTGTTGCTTAGTTTGGGGTTAAGTATTTATCTCGGTGCTATTATTTGGGTGCTAATCAAAAAAATAAGCCAGGGTGATTCCATTAATTGCTTTCGCTTAGCGATAACGTCATTGGTAATATTGCTGCTGTTAGGAATATTGCTTTTAGCCAATAGATTAGGCATCACGGTGCCATTTATTAGCCTTGATAAACATGTTACCGATATCCATGCGCTAATGGGGTTAGTTGGCTGGGCAGGTATGTTAATTATTGCGGTGAGCTTTCAAGTATTGCCTATGTTTCATGTTGCTCCCAATATGCCGAAATACATAAGACAATATCTTGGTATCAGCATTTTTATCTTACTGATAGTGTATGCTTTTTATGCTGAGTTTACCTTAGGGCTAATTGTCATTAGTCATGGCGTGTTTGCCTTTAGCTTATTTTATGTGATCAATCAGCGCAAACGTAAAGTACCCGACACCAGTATTAAGTACTGGCAATTGGCTGCGGGAACATTATTGTTACTCAATATACTGTACTTCTTACCGGATAGTTTTTATAGCGCAGCACAGACCCCTTTATTTATATCACTACCTGATAAGGGGATGTTATTAACGGCAGTTTTCATTTATTTTTATTTGCTTTCCGTGATCCAAGGTATGTTACTAAAAATATTACCCTTTCTGAGTTACACCCATCTTCAACAACGCTGTTTGATTGACTTCTCTGCGATGCAATTCATTCCTCATATGCATGAATTTTTAAATAAAAAACATGGTTTAGCACTTTACTACATGCATATTTTTAGTGGTTTATCACTGGTGGCAGTACTCTGTGAACCGAGCTTATATTTTGTCTTTGCTATTTTACTGTTACTTGAATTTATATGGTTATTAGTCTTAATGGTGAGGTGCATGCGTTTATATTTTACCGTCAATCAGAAAATCAACTTGTCCAATACCCTGTAACTGATTAGTATGCTCGCTAATAAATTCTTACAGGCTAAATAGGTCCTTTTATGAATACTGTCACCTTAGTTTCAGCTGAAAAATCAGCACAACAAATAACACCCTCAAAAGTTATTTGTATAGGTCGTAATTATGTAGACCATATCAAAGAGCTGGCCAATGAAATACCGGATGAAATGGTGGTGTTTTTAAAGCCTAATTCAGCAATTAATACCGTGCTTAATGCTAAGCATAATAATGATGTATTACATTATGAGGCTGAGTTAAGTTTTCTCTACCAGGGTGGAAAATTCACTGCAGTGGCCCTTGGTCTAGATTTAACTAAACGCGAAGTACAAGGAAAGTTAAAAGGTAAAGGACTTCCTTGGGAACGTGCTAAGGCATTTGATAACTCAGCTATTTTCAGTGATTTTGTCAGTATTGAGCAAGAAGACATTCAGACATTAAACTTATCACTTATGATTAATAATGTTCCCAAGCAGCAGGGGGGCGTTAATTTAATGATGGCAAAACCTGATGATATCTTAACGGAACTGCAAACGTTTATGAGTCTTGAAGATGGCGACATTGTCATGACAGGTACACCGAAAGGCGTGGGTGTTATTGGTGTAAATGATAACTTTACGGGTCAAGTATATTTGAGCCAAGAAGATAAATTAGTGGATAATAAAGTACTACTTGATTGCCATTGGCAAGCACAGTAATTACCTCACGAAGTTATACTATTTTTTATTAAAGCTGCAAAGCTTGCTACACTTAATGTAGGCCCTTTTATACCCCATTGATAGGAAAGGCTATGGAATACGAATTTGTACACGACGCCATAACAGGCGAAGCCCGAGCGCTCTTTTCTTTAGAGCATGAGGTCATAGGTCCGTGGATGGAAGTTGAACTAGGACATAACGTTACTAAGCTTACCGATCTACTAACTGCGATTGATAACATTGAAACCGGACAGTCTCAAGAGCTACTCATCACAGGTAGCGAATATTCGATTACCTTAAATAATGAAGATGTCTCGATTCAAACTAATGTGAGCATGAATGGTTCGTTAAACGGCAGTGGTGAAGGTTTACCTGAGATGTTAACCGATGAACATATTCATTTAGATCAAAATGAAATGGCTAGCTGTGGTTTAGATGACTTTAGAGCGTTATTACTTTCTTGGGGCCAGTTCACTAACGGTTTACGATAAACCATAGGTGAACTAATTAAAGGTGCTTTGCTAGCATCTTTAATTAGTTAGTTGTGCCGTTATTATTTGTTATGTACTCACAGCAAACTCTGAAACTAAACTCTGTAAAGTCGCTTCATCAATCGCCAATATCTTGCAAACATTTTCTTGCACATAGGGCCAGTCCGCACTAGAAAAATCGGAATACTTCATTGAAATTAACTGTTCACTTAACTTAAGTACAGCAAATAAATCTTGCTCTTGTGAGCCGTTAAGTTCACTAATAAAGTTTCTATCACGGTGCTGTAAAATAATTTGGCACACGTCTTTGGGTAGTCGCCATGAACTAGCAACATAATAACCAATAGTCGCATGATTCACGCCATAATGTTGTTCTTCAGCTTGAGTAAGCGCGATCTCTGGCGTTGTTAATGCATTATCTAATAACTGTTGGTAATCATTATATTTCATCGCCATCACAGGTACACCGCAGGCATGAAATAACCCTAAGCTAAAAAATCTATCATTAGCAATCTCAGGTTTATATCTTTGCCCAAGCAACATGGCCGCATTGGCAATATCAGAAGTGACTTGCCAAAAGTCTTCCAAATTAATGCTGCAGCTTTTGGGATCAAAACTCTTTTTAAGTAAGCTACCCGTGACCAACATGACGACACCAAAAATACCAATGTAGTTCACTGACATTTTTATATCGGTTATTGTTCTACCTAGGCCGTATAGAGGCGAATTAATGGTTTTTAAAATAGTAGCGCTGACCGCGATGTCTTTACTAATGGCACGGCTAATGGCGTTAATATCTGGATTTGCTTCTGCCATAAGTGTCAATAACTCTAGCAGCAGTTTGGGTTGGGCCGGAACAGAGAAGCCACGACCAATATCATCTAAAACACTTTGATCAACAATTAACATAAGACTAATAAAAGCTATAAAAATATGGCATTAGTGTATGTTATAAAAAACCTGCTTGCTATGTTTCTTATCAAATAACGCCATCATTTGTTGTTTGAATTTTTGTCTGTATTACCCTTAATAAAAGATGAGCTTCAATCATAACTCTCTCAGGAATCCTGAAACTTAAATCTTGGCAAAACTTTCTTATAAAACTTATAAATCAGTGTGTTATATAAATCATCATCACGAAAAAACCAATGATGATAGTGTTGAAAGCGAGAATGTAAGTAAAACCTTTGATACCTTCCTTAAGGCTGTACTCATGTACGTTAAGATACCAAATCCAAATGGCACACATAATAATGGGCATTAAAAAGAAAAATTTTATCATAATGGTTAACTTGTGCTCGAATTAAGGGATGTCTCATTCCAAGGGGCAACTTTAAGTAACATCAACATACCTGGAACAGCTAAAGCCGTACAAAGAAAATAGAAATTTGTCCAACCTATTGCTTCAACAATGACTCCTGTTGTGGCATTAGCAAAAGTACGTGGTACTACGGCTAAGGCAGTAAATAAGGCAATTTGTGTTGCTGCAAAGGCGGGATTAGTCGTTTTAGCAATAAAAGCTGTGAAAGCAGCGGTGCCTAAACCAACGCCTAAATACTCAAATCCCATAGCGATGGCTAAAGCATAGGTGTTATGTCCAATTTCAGCGAGGGCAGCAAAGCCTAAAATACTTAAAATTTGTACAAAACCGAATAACCATAGCGCTCGATTAATGCTGAGCTTAACCATCACTAAGCCGCCAACGACTATACCAATGGTCATTGCAATTAATGAGGAGGTCTTGGCAACAACACCTATTTCAGTTTTGCTAAAGCCCATATCAATGAAAAATGGCGTTTGCAATGCTGTCGCCATATTGTCTCCTAACTTATAAAGTACAAGAAACAATAGCGTATAACCTGCAGATTTAAGCCCTTTACTCTGAACGAAGTCTTTGAATGGTAAGACAATAGCTTCTCGCAGGCTTTTAGGTGCAGCATGCTCAGAGTCTAACTCTTTAATGAACAGTGTTAGTAATACGCCTAATAACATGAAAGCTGCAACTATCACGAAGACCGACTGCCAACTCATATGATCGGCTAGAATAAAAGCGAGTGATCCCGGTACCAGTCCAGAAAGTCGGTATGCCTGAACATGAACTGAGTTACCTAAGCCAAGCTCGTTATCGGGTAATAACTCTCGTCGATAGGCATCAAGCACGATATCTTGGCTGGCACTGAAAAAAGCCACTGCTGCAGCTAAATAAGCGACAGACCATATATCCATTATAGGATTCACAAAGCCAAAACCAGCAATAGAGCCTAACAGTAAAAGTTGTGTTACTAACATCCAACTTCGTCGTCGGCCAAGTATGCCCAGAGAGTAGCGGTCCATGAGTGGTGACCAAAGGAATTTCCACACATAAGGAATGCCAATTAATGAGAAAAGTCCAATCTCAGTAAGACTTACCCCTTCATCACGTAACCAGCCTGGAACCAATTGATATAAAACAAACAGTGGTAGACCTGAGCTAAAGCCAGTAAAAATACAAATAAGCATGCGCTTATTTAAAATAGCCTCTTTAAAGGAACTGTTGTCTACTTGGCTAGTTGTGGGCATTTGCGGCATTAACGAGTAACTTAAATTAGGTTTTTATTTCTTCTAAGTTTATCAGAGGCTTGTTGTTTGCAGAAGCGGTATGCGGTATTTGAGTGATATTTAGTGACGAATCGCTAATCGGCTCAGTTACGGGATAGGACGCCAGCCAATACAATCAATAGGATAGCTACCGATACCGTTAAAAAAATCTAAGCAGGTATTCATTTCACTTTTGAAAAACAGATCTTGGTTTAAGGCTTGAGCACCATGTAAGCTAACTTCATGCATCAAATGCCAAAATACACGTTCTTTAGCGCTGTGTGGTGTTTCATCAATCACTTTTAATAAAGTCCACTCAGACATGGTATCTAAAATAAAATGGTCGAGCTCAGTATAGTGTAGTTTTTTCTCAATGACTGCGCTCACGTAGGCATGCATTTGTAGTATTTTATGATCGATGAATTGTTCAATTATCATGATGTCCCCTTAAAATACATGTACCGTTTGGTACAGAAGATGACGGTGGTTAGCTATAGGTTTAATTTTCACCGAAAAGTATTAATGCCTTTATTATTGCTTCACGGCTTGAATTGAAGTGCGAGAAAATTTATTGGCTAACTTATGTATCGGTGATAGTTGGCTTTTTGTCAAAGAAAATTCATTTTTATTTAGTGTTTTTTTGTAATTTACTGTTGGTGAAGATTATTATTAAACCTACTCATCAGCAGGTAATAATGTGGCTTTAATTAAAGTGACGTGTTTTATCGGGACATCATTCCAAGCCATAGTTTCGTTATAATCTGTTGGTACTTTTGCGATGGCTTCTAGTACTTCTTCACCCTCAATAATAGCGCCAAAAACCGCGTAACCCCATTTTCTTCCCGGGTCTAACGTTGTATTATCCGCAAGATTAAAGAAGAATTGGCGGTTGGCAGTATGGGGTCTATTTTCTTTCGCCATCGCGATAGTGCCCATTTCATTTTTCAGGCCATTTCCTGATTCGTTAACAATATTTTTGCCTAATTCTTTGGCGGTAAATTTAGCGTCATAAGCACCACCCTGTACAATAAAGTCGTCTATTATGCGATGAAATATAGTGTTGTTATATTCACCTTTTACCACATACTCCAGAAAATTATTCACCGTAATGGGTGCTTTCACTCTATCGAGTTCAACCACAATAACGCCCATAGATGTTTCTAATTTTACTTTAGGATAAATATTAGTTGGATCAACCGCATAGCTAAAACTACTTAAGATTAGCAAGGTGCTTGTTATAATAAATTGAACGATATTTTTCACAATTATCTGCCTACCTTTGATTGAAGGATGTTTGTCGCATAGCCTAATATTATAAGAAGGTTTTAATATCTTTACTGGTTAGAATTTGTTTTATCAAGGTACTTAAATGTTGATTAAATTCACGTTCTAATACCGCGATATCTGCGTTAAGAGCACCTTCACTGTGCGCTCTATTTTTAAAGCTGCTAGTTAGCGTCTGTTTGGTATTATCAATTGAAACTTTGATGATAATTTCACTTTGAGTGCTGTAACTGACACTTTCTTGATCAACACTGATAATAGCTTTTTCTATGGAAACGGTTATTTGATTATTTGCTGAGCTAGCCAAAGATAAACCTTGTTGTTGCCACTGCTTCACTAATAGTCCTTGAATAATATCTTCAAGGCGTTGCTCGGAAGAAAGAATGATTGCCGCTTCATCCTTTTCTAGTATCTGGATGATATGCGGGCTAGTTCGCATATCAACAACGTTCAGCTGTGCTTCTTTGCCAGATAATTGATTTGAGGGTGATAGATAAACTTGAGGTGAAACAATTAAATGTGTAGGTGCAGTACTACAGCCGACAATGCTCGTAAGCAATAAGGTTAGGGCTATTGATTTAAGTGTATTGAAGTTCATTGTTTTCTCTATTTTATCGTTTAATTGCTGATTGAGTGACAAACTTATCATTACTGGCGATTAGGGTTTCATTACCAAATAGACGCTGTAACTTAATATGATAAGCTAATTTTTGGTTACCAATAATACGTAACTCCCCACCTTTTTTTAATACTCGGTGACTGTCTTTAAACATCTGCCAAGCGATATGATCAGTTGTCGCGGTATTTTGATGAAATGGCGGATTACATAAAATCAAATCAACACTACCACCTTCTATATCGGTCAAAGAGTCGTTAAGGGTAAATTCACATTGTTCAATAACGTCAGGCAGGTTTGTCATTATATTCTGCTTCGCTGAAGAAATTGCCATGGTAGATTCATCAATAAACTGAACGTGTGCTTCTGGTTGATTTGCTAAAACGGTGAGGCCGATAACACCATTGCCACAACCTAAGTCTATTACTGTGCTGTTAGCAGCAACTGTAGGCAAATTCTCAATAAAGTATCGTGCGCCAATATCCAGCTTTTCACGGGCATAAACATTGGCATGATTGCTAATGGTTAACTCGCGAGATGGTAAATCATTGGTAGACTTGTGTGGGATAGACCACACAGTTGGAAAAGGGGACTGATGAACTTGCTTATTATCAAACTGACAAAAAACTAAGCGTGCTTTTTTAACCGCTAAAGAGGTTTTTGTTGTGCCTAAATGTTTTTCAAACACCTTTAGAGTTGAGCTGTGGATCTCTTTGGCGCGGTCTGCGGCAATAAAAATACAGTTTTCATTTACTGATTTTTTTATTTGAATGAGTTGTTCGATGAGCAGTGATTTGCTTTTAGGAATTTTATATAAAATGACATCAATATTATTTGGCAAACTATCAAGAGAGTTTAGCTGGGTAAAATGACTATCATCTAAGCTATTTTGCTCGATGTTATAGCTGGCCCCTTCACTACTAATGTAAGAGTCATTAATAGAAATAACTTCAGGATTCTCACTCGTCGATTGGCAAAAATTAACAGCCAGTGCACCAAAAGCATCATTAAAAATAGCCACCTTTGTTTGCGCGTTAATTAAATTTTGATCATGCACATGGTTTATTAGGTACTCATCGGCTGAATCCCATGCTTGTAAACTGCGGTTTACTTGTGAAACAGGGAAGCGACTAAGGAATAAGTTCTTATCATTAACAATAAAAGGGCTGATCATAAAAATTGGCTAAAGGTCAGTGAAAAATTTGCCCGCTATTGTGTCATAATCTACAACATATTGTTGGTCTATCCACTTAAATCAGCTAAAATATTTACTACTTTTAATTCTTCATATTTTACACTCAGCGAGAGAATAATGACTGTTGCCTCTGTTATTGAACAAAAACTGCTTGATGCTTTTCAACCTTCACACTTAGATGTGATTAATGAAAGTAATAACCATAATGTACCGCCGGGCAGTGAGTCACACTTTAAAGTGGTTATTGTAGCCAAAGCCTTTGAAAACGAGCGTTTAATTAAGCGTCATCGTTTAATCAATAACGTACTTTCACAAGAGTTAGCTGAAAAAATTCATGCCTTAGCATTACACACCTACACAGAAAAAGAGTGGCAAGAGCAGTATGCTGGCAAGGCGCCAAGCTCTCCAAACTGCTTAGGTGGCGGAAAGTAGAATATATTGTATTCTGGTCGTACCTCTTTATGCTTGAGGCAAGGTACAATGTCATCAAATACTTGAAAGTTTCTTTCAAACCTTAGCTAAATACATACTCTAGCTGAGTCACTAATATAAATAAAAAGGTTAACTTATGGTTATCAAACCAAAAATTCGTGGTTTTATCTGTACTAATGCTCACCCAGTAGGTTGTGAAGCGCATGTTAATGAACAAATTGCTTATGTAAAAGCGCAAACATCAGCGACTTCTGGTCCTAAAAATGTTTTGGTTATCGGTGCTTCTACTGGTTATGGTTTAGCGTCACGTATCACCTCTACTTTTGGTCATGATGCGAAAACATTAGGTATTTTCTTTGAAAAACCACCAACAGAAAAGAAAACAGGCTCTGCTGGTTGGTACAATACAGCTGCTTTCGTAAAAGCAGCTGATGAAGCAGGTATTTACGCAAAGAATATTAATGGCGATGCTTTTTCTCATGAAATAAAAGCAAAAGCGATTGAAGCAATTAAAGCCGATATGGGTACAGTTGATTTAGTTGTTTATTCATTAGCATCACCTCGCAGAACTGATCCAGATACCGGTGAAGTATATTCTTCTACGTTAAAACCAATTGGCCAAAGTGTTACCACTAAAAACCTTAATACCTCAAAGCGTGTTATTGATGAAGTCTCTGTTGAAGCAGCAAATGATGCTGAAATTCAAGGTACTATTGATGTAATGGGCGGCGCTGATTGGGAATTGTGGATGAACGCACTGGGTGAAGCTGGTGTTTTAGCTGAAGGCGTTAAAACCGTAGCTTACACATATATTGGTAAAGAATTAACTTGGCCAATTTATGGTAAAGCGACTATTGGTAAAGCGAAAGAAGATTTAGATAGAGCGGCTACTGCTATTAACGCAGCAACTGCTGATTTGAATGGTCAAGCACGTGTAACCTCTTTAAATGCTGTGGTAACACAAGCAAGCTCTGCTATTCCTATTATGCCTTTATACATTTCAGCTATGTTTAAAGTGATGAAAGCCGACGGTACGTATGAAGGCTGTATTGAGCAAATTGCGAACTTATTCAAAGAGAACATTTATAGTGACTCGCCTCGTTTAGATGAAGAAGGTCGTTTCCGTCAGAATTATAAAGAGCTAGAAGATAGCGTTCAAAAACGTGTTACTGATATTTGGAATAGTGTTGATACTGATACTATTGATGAATTAACTGATTACGTTGCTTATCATCAAGAATTCTTAAAACTGTTTGGCTTTGGTATTGACGGTGTTGATTACGATGCTGATGTTAGTCCTGAAGTTGCTATTAACAACTTAACTTAGGTTTCATTGCCTTCACTGAGGCAATGAAATGTAAATAGTAAAAAGCCGCACTCTTTATTGTTAATAATAGAAAGTGCGGCTTTTTTGTGTCTTGGTGTTAGGCAACAGAATATATTCTTCAGAAAAATGATGATCACTTTGTGCGTAGTGCTGACGTTAGCTACTGATTGTTCTTTAGGTCAACTGATCGTTAAAAGAAGAGATTTAAACAACACCAAAAATCTATTAGGTTGGCCAATTTTGTTTAACCACTACATTTATCTGTTGGCTTAACAATGCTTCTATTGAAGTTAATTGCCCGACAGTAATATTGATAAATTTTAAACCTAATAGAAAATCATTTTGAGATATACGACGAATTACAATTACGCGTACGGTCATTAACCCTAATTTTTTATCCTCGTTGAGTATAATTTGAAATTGAGTAGGGTGGTGATTGGTGTGACTTAAAATGAAATCAACACATGCTTTGTCTGCGCTGAGTTGGACTCCTGATAAAGAGATATTAATTGCAGTACTTGTTAACTGTTGCTCACTGTCTTTTAAGACGATAGATACCGAAAAATTTACATCTTTTCTAGGATAAAACCTTCTTTCAATCGACATAGTGAGCCTCTATTGTTGCTTTCATTACAACTCTACTTTAGCAAATCTCGTTATAATGTACGTACTTTAATTTGTACTTAGGTTTAAAAATGATCAAGTAACTGATGACCTTGTTCGCTAAGGATAGATTTTGGATGAAATTCTACGCTGGAAAGGTAAAAAGGTAGGACACCCATTGATCGGGATCATTTCAATTAATGGGTGTCCCGAATTGTCGCCTCAATTTTTATGTCTGCTTACGTATCGATAGCGCACCTAATTTTGAGTAACTTCGGCTAATAGATTTGGTTTTCTCTGTGCAAAAGTGAGCGTTAGGTGATTCTACTTTCCCAATGCCGACCGTCTATTATAGAGCATGACCCTAGCAATTTACTCTATCGGATTCACTAATTGCTTTAGGTGCTAACGTTAATCGCCCGTTGTATTGATGCAAGACTAACACTGACCTCTTTTTCAATCTCTCGTGATGTTAAGCCCTCACCGTGTAACTTCATTATCTGTAAATGAATAACCTCGGTAATAACATTAGGAAGGCCAAAAGCAGCAGCATAACCATTTTTACGTTCTTTCTTTTTAGGAATAGAAGGTCTATTTATTGGTAGTATTGGTTTTCTTTTTCTATGAACTACTGGAGTCGTTGCAATAATTGGTTCGGGTATTGGTGCTGTGTTCTTATGTTCAATCAATAGCGGTATCGCTTTACTCAGTGCTTTTTCTACAGCGCGAGTAATGATATCTTCAAGTTCATCCGGTGTTAAATTAATGGTGTTATTTTTTTTCGACGATTTCCCTGCGACATTCTGTGACTTTTTAGCTATTATTTTCTGCGACACTTTAGATAGCGAACCGAAAACACGTATTAACTCAGTAGTATCAATTTGTGGCTTACCTAACGTATCACGTACCGTTGTTAACTTACCGTTAGCTATGTATCGCTGAATTGTTCTTCGTGACTTCTTTACTAGTAATGCGCTATCAGTGATATTGTGAATAGCCATACAACACCTTTTTTATTGTTATTATACTGCGACATATTAGAGGCTTTGATGAGAGGATAGTCAATACTGAACAAAAGAAAATTAACACTGATTTTTGGATTAGGTGCTACGAATCAATCACACTCCTCTTGCTTTAAAATATTATTTATACTTCTAGAACTCATGTCCGAAAGTAAAAATTAAATAAACAAGGAGGAGAACGTCCGTTTACGTATCAAACTGCCTCTTAGCTGAGGTGACTTTGGTTCACAAAAAACGACCGTTTTGTGGCAGCTACTACCCTTAATATTTCATTCAATAAAATTTACTGTTTCAAAATCTAATTAAATTTACAGTTAGGTCGTTTCCATGGGCACAGAAGACATAAAGCCTCCCCGAATGTGTAGGTCAATTTTCTGATCATATAGCGGACATAAATTTCATACTTCTATGGTGCAAAGATGCACAAAGTGAGATAGGGTTTTAACCCTAATTTAGACTTCTTTTTGGCTTTGCAGACAATTGCGTAAAATATTTATCAATACTTTTTTTAATACGTTATTATCTATTTTTTAATAAAATATAACATTAAAAGTAGCTAACTTTGCACGGTCAACATAATGAGCTGTTAGCTGCGTTATACTACGTTAAAGACGTCAAAAAACACTTAATAATCTAGAGCTATAAACCCATATCATGACAAGAAAAATATTAAAACTGAACGTGAAAAGAAAAATAGTTTCCAAACCAATAGATGAAGTGGTCAAGGATGTATCTCATGATGACCCACAAAAGCGTTTTTTAAATGGCGTAGCCATCAATCCTGAACAATGTATTCACCTAGAATTAGGTTCTCAGCAACACTCCGCGCGAGCTATGGATTTGTTCACGCCAATAGGAATGGGGCAGAGGGGGTTGATTGTTGCACCGCCTGGCTCCGGAAAAACGACCATTTTAAAACATACTTGCCAGGCTGTGGGCGCAGCTTATCCCGATATAAAGCTTTATGCGTTACTCATTGACGAGCGCCCAGAAGAGGTGACGGATTTTAAGCGCAGCGTGCCGGCACAAGTATATGCCTCATCCACGGATGAAAACTATGACCATCACGTACGTGTAGCCAATGACCTTCTTAATATTGCTCGCAAGGAAGCTGGTGAAGGTCACGATGTCATGATTGTCATTGATTCTCTCACAAGGCTCACACGAGTATATAATGCAAATCAAAAGAGCAGCGGTCGTACCATGTCGGGCGGAATTGACGCTAGAGCGATGGAAATACCACGAAAACTGTTTGGCACAGCTAGAAATATTGAGAATGGTGGCTCGATTACCATTCTAGCGACCATACTTGTTGATACCGGAAGCCGAATGGATCAAGTGATATTTGAGGAGTTCAAGGGCACGGGTAATATGGAAATCGTTTTATCACGTGAGGCTGCAAATATGAGGGTTTTTCCCGCATTGGATATTGCGAAAAGTAGCACGCGCCGTGAGGAGCTTCTTCTTAATTCGAAGGATATCGAAAAGGTAAGATTTTTGAGAAGAGCGCTTACCAGTCTTAAACCTGTGGAGGGTGCTAGGAAACTTGTTGAGCTACTTGAGAAATATCCAACGAATGCGGAGCTGTTAAACCGTTAATTACCTACAATTATTTGAGCGCTTGGGAAATGAATTTTGAGCAAAAAGGTAGAGCTGACAAGTACATCAATTAGACGTATTTCCGCTACGCTCCAATGCGTAAATTACACAAGCGTTACCCCTATAAAGTCTAATCCACCTTTACAGCTCAAACTCCTAATGTCTACACAGTGGTAATTGTGAACGTTTAACTCTAACTCGTTAATGGGCACATAACATCATAGAATATCTTTACTGATATATCTAAAAATATAGCCAAATTAACTATGCCACTATAACCTGAGTTACTTGTTATTGCGCGAAAGGTGGCTAATATTAAAAATAAATAAGGTAAGCATCGTTAATCAGCAATAAAATTTGCAGCTTAAGGTGGCTTAATTAAATTCAAAATCTGATTTTGTAATGGTGATAGCAAATCAGAATTATATTTTTCACCAAAAATAAAGAGAATGTTATGAGTAAAGGTATAGTTAAGTGGTTTAATTCAGATAAAGGTTTCGGATTCATTACTCCAGAAGACGGAAGTAAAGATTTGTTTGTTCATCATTCAGAAATTCAATCAGGCGGTGAATATGCAACATTGGCTGATGGTCAAACCGTTGAGTACGAAGTGGGGCAAGGACAGAAAGGCCCATGTGCAAATAAAGTTGTTGCTGTTTAAGTCGTAGCACATAGACGCATAAGTAAGCGGATGCGTTACACGCACTTGCTTATGCGTTATCGATAGAAAAACTAATCCAAATTAGCTTCACCACCTAAATCCCTTATGCCTTCTAAGTGGCATAAGTGAACCTTAGAAAATCATTCAAAAAAACATCATGAAATTATTATGGGCTTAAGTCTGCTGCGTACGCTTTGCTGACGTTAGCTACTGATTGTTCTTTAGGTCAACTTATAGCCTGAAGCTGTTATAACCTGTTTAAAGAATATGTCTCATTTGAATAATTATCTAATTTCCTATAAATTTAACGAAGGGTAGTTCACTATTTTGACACGACACCCTCCTATTAGTCGTGAGTAGACTGAACTGCTGATGCTTAATAAACGGGGTCAGATGAGAATTTCAAAGGCCTAAGTGGCCGCTAGTTTATTGACGCAGCATCTAAATTCTAGGTTGTTGATTTTTCTCGACTCTTTTAAAGTTATAATCCTAACTATTTGTAGTTGTTCGTATCTAATTTTCTTATTCGGGGTATATAGTTGTGTTGAATGGATTATGGTTAAGTTTTTTTTGGCTAGCAGCTATAGCCGCAGGTTATCAGTGGCTCTTACTAGATAACGCTAACGTATTTAGTCAAGTTATTAGCTCTTTGTTTTCTATGGCAAAGCTATCTGCTGAAATTGCAATTGGATTGATTGGTACACTTTGTTTGTGGCTCGGAATTTTTAAAATCGCTGAGAAAGCCCAACTTATATCTTTTTTTGCTCGTGGCGTTGAGCCACTTTTTAGGTATTTGATGCCTGGAGTGCCTCGTGGCGATAAAGCTTTTGGCTCCATTTCCATGAATATGGCCGCTAACATGCTGGGGCTAGATAACGCTGCTACTCCGCTTGGCCTAAAGGCTATGCAAGACCTCCAAGAGCACAATACCAATAAAGATGTTGCGACTAATGCTCAAATCTTATTCTTAGTTTTGAATACGTCTTCCGTTACGTTATTGCCCGTTACTATTTTTATGTATCGTGCTCAGCAAGGTGCTCTAAACCCTACGGAGGTTTTTATCCCTATATTACTGGCTACCTGCGCATCAACGGTTGTTGGGGTGTCAGTTGTCGCTTGGATTCAGCGTCTCTCACTTTTGAATCGTGTAGTGTTATCTTATTTGGGGGGATTTGTTTTACTCGTATCCTTGCTCATTACCAGTTTAATAAGTATGCCAGCAGAGCAAATGACAAAGGTTAGCTCGGTGGCTGCTAACATCATTTTATTTGGTGTTATTCTTGCCTTTCTTACTATAGGTTGGCGTAAAGGAGTGCAAGTTTATGAGACGTTTATAGAGGGGGCCAAAGAAGGTTTTACTACAGCCATTACATTAATACCTTATTTAGTGGCAATGTTAGTGGCTATAGGGGTTTTACGTGCTAGCGGGGCCTTGGATCTATTTGTTGACGGTATAGCTTACTTGTTGGTCCTCGCTGGGCTGGATACGCAATTTGTTGATGCATTGCCTACGGCACTGATGAAACCATTTAGCGGTTCTGGTGCGCGGGCTATGATGCTAGAGACCATGAATACACATGGCGTGGATTCTTTCGCCGGTCGATTAGCTGCCGTTATGCAAGGCAGTACCGAAACAACGTTTTATGTGCTCGCTGTGTATTTCGGCGTTGTGGGTATTAAGCAGGGAAGGCATGCCGTCTTTTGTGGTTTGATCGCGGATCTTGCTGGAATCTGTGCGGCTATAATCGTGTGTTATTGGTTCTTTGGATAATAAAAAAGCTGGGATACTCTGAACCTCCCCAGTTTAACGGACGCTTTAAATATTCAAGAAATTACTAATAGCTGTATTATCATGTTGTCTAATTAGTTTCATATGTTTTATTTTTTAGCCATAGCCACATTAAAAAGAGCTTAAGACGTAAATAGCTTTTAGTCCGCTTTGTCGGAACAGTTGCCGTTAGATACGTAAGGACTAACGTCAGCTTTCATATCCTAAGTGAACGTAAATCTGAATGAATCCTAGAGATAATTTAGGTCGGGTTTGTGGCATTAGTGAATATTACACGTACCAATAAATCATTAAAAAATGGCAAGTGACACCGCCTAAAACAAAAAGGTGCCAAATAGCGTGCGTGTAAGGTATTGTTTTTTTGACATAGAAAAAAACCCCAAGAGAATAAATTAACCCGCCTAATGCCAGCAAGCCAATGGCTTGTTCAGGTAACTTCTCATATAACTCCCCTAAAATACCCAACGAAATAAAACCCATGCCTAAATAAGTGGCTAGGGATATTTTTTTGTATTTGTTACCAAATTTTATTTTGAACAGAACACCGGATAAGGCAAATAGCCAAATAAAAACCAGCAGAGTATAACCAAGCGGGCCTGCCAATGTGATAGCAAATAGTGGTGTATAAGTACCTGCAATGAGTAAATATATGGCGCAGTGATCTAGTAGTTTAAATAACGTCTTAGCGCGCTTATTCGTTAAACTATGGTAAATAGTTGAGGCGAGAAAAAGTAGAATGCCACTGGTAGCGAAAATACTAAAACTAATTATTCGGCTAAGTTCGCCATGGCTGTTATTTAATAGTAAAAATAGTGCGAAACAACTTAACAATAGACCAAAGGCGTGGCTGATAACATTAAGTTTCTCTTCGCTTTGGCTATAAGAGGTTGGTGGAGAATTGTCAGAAGGAAAGTCTTTCTGATCAGTCATAATGAACTGCTTTAATAAGTTTAGTGTGCGAATGTACGCTGAGTGTCAATACAACACCAAACAAAGTAAAGATAGAGTTTATCTAAGGCTAAATCTGCTGTTAGCCTTGGTATCAGAGTTGAGCGAACTTTAGTTAAAGTGCTAACTCAATAACCATATCTTTTAGCTCATCTTTAGAGATTGAGTTGCTGTGATTTTTATCAAAACGATTAAAAATGGTTTCGCACATACGAATACCTTTGTCTTGTAATAAAACGTCAATTAGCTCAACAAATTCCGAACGACTTATCACGCCGTCTTTATCTTCATCAAACACTTCAAATAACTCATCTACCCACTGATTTAAGTCCATATAAAATCCCCACTACTAATTTAAAAAAGATATGACTAAACCATATCGCTTATTCAGGTGTTTGTGAATGGCTATTTCAATTTTTTTAGCCTTGTGATGGATAAAGTAGCTATTTGTCTACTTATTGATTGCTTTTGGATCATATACCCAAGCCACTTGAATATGCGTTTTTCGGGACGCTTGATCATTAGTTCCTCAACCATCCCCGAAGGGCTGGTTTAGAAATGCTTTATGCTGCGTTATTGATTTCGACAATAGAATAACTATTCTCCTCCATCAATGTATTGCCTAAAGTCATTTTAATTCCCACTGAAATATTGCACTTTGAATTGTAACGGGTATATATCAACTTTATTTTTATTTTTCTGTAATAAATTGGCAAAGCTGCAGACTAACTGTCCAATGCTTTATTAAGGAAAGATAAAATGAAAGTAACGTGGAAAAATCTGTTGGCGCTAAGTTTATTGTCATTAACGGCAACGAGTTGGGCTAATGATAGTAAATTAACTTTAGAAAACTGCCATTTAGGTGAAATTCGCTCACAAGTACAGTGTGGCAAACTTGAAGTGCCAGAAAATTATCAGCAGCCTGATGGTGATAAAATAGCCGTTAATTTTGCCGTATTGCCTGCTATTGATGATAGTGAATACAAGGCGCCGTTAATGTTTTTAGCAGGTGGTCCAGGTCAAGCCGCAGTTGAATTAGCGACAGGATTAAATAGAGTCTTTCGTGAAGTACGTAAAACACGTGATATTATTCTTGTTGATCAACGAGGTACTGGTAAAAGCAGTCCCTTGTCATGTGAATTTGAAGCAGTAGATAATGTCTATAGCGCTTTACCTGATGCATTAACCCCTCAAGAAGTAAAAGATTGTGTTGCGCAATTTAAAGGTGATGTAACTCAATATAATTCTGAAAATGCTATTCGAGATTTTGATGCAATACGTGCAGCACTGGGTCATGAAAAGTTAAATATTTATGGCGGCTCTTATGGCACACGTGCAGGGTTGGTCTTTATGCGCATGTTTCCAGAGTCTCTGGAAAGTGTTGTGTTAGATAGTGTTGGTCCAATAGAAGTACCTATAGGCATGTTCGGGCAAAGTGGCGCACGTTCTTTTAATCTATTGATTGATAATTGTAAAAATAGTGAGTCATGCCATAAAGCTTTCCCAAATTTAGCTGATGAATTTCAAGCAGTAAAAGTACGTTTAGCGAAAGAGCCTGCTAGCATTGATATCTTACATCCTCGTTTAGGCACACCAACAAAACTTGTTATTGATGAGACTAAATTTACCGGTAACTTACGCTTTCAGCTGTATGGCATGGAAGGTCGTTCTATGGTGCCACTTGTTATCCATCAAGCTTTCTTAGGTAATTATCAACCGCTAGTTGGTTTGATGGCTCGCACGGAGGGTGAACAACTTGTTTATACCGGCTTACTCTTTAACATTGTATGTAATGAAGATATGCCAAGGTTATCGGTAGCAGATAAAGCGGCGGACGCGAACAATAACTTTGATGGCAAAGACAGCCAGCTTGCATGGGACATGGTTTGTCCATTCTTCCCTAAATACCGCCCGAGTGAAGGTTTTTACCAGAGTGTCACAGCAGATATTCCGACGTTAATTTTGTCAGGTAATTTAGATCCAGTCACACCGCCTAGTAATGGTGAGTATTCAGCGAAGACTCTACCTAATAGCCATCATATTATTGTTGAAAATGCTTCGCATACCGTGGCAATGAGTACCTGTGCTAGCGATATAATTCAGGAGTTTTTAACCAGTAAAACGCCTAAGAAACTTGATGAATCTTGTTTAAAAGACATTCCCCAAGAAACCTTTATGACCAGTGTTAACGGTATTCAATAGAGCGCATACATTTATATGTAATGGCACGAATAAGGGAATAACTATGTTTGAAGGAAAAAGAAATGATAGAAGTAAATAATTTACATAAGAGTTTTATTGATAAGAAAGATAAGAAGAATACGGTCAAAGCGCTAGATGGACTTTCTTTCACCGCCAAAGACGGTGAAATTACTGGTATTTTAGGCCCTAACGGAGCCGGAAAAACAACGTGTTTACGCACGTTATATGGATTACTTTCAGCTGACGAAGGTTTTGCCACCATTGACGGTATTAGTGTGACTGAAAACCCACTTGCTGCACGAGCTAAGTTAGGTATTTTTCCTGACAAATTTGGCTTGTATGAACGTCTTACCGCTTACGAGCAAATTGATTATTTTGCCAGCCTTCATGGCATGTCAGGAAAAACTAAAAAACAAGCGATAGAACAAGTGATCCAAGATTTAGAGTTAGGTGATTTAGCACATCGTAAAACTGTTGGCTTTTCTCAAGGCCAGCGTATGAAAGTTACACTAGCCCAAGCATTAGTACATCAACCGCAAAACTTTGTGCTTGATGAGCCAACGCGAGGTTTAGATGTAATGAGTACCCGTATTTTACGTAATCATTTAGCTAAGTTTAAAGCCAAAGGACACTGTATTTTATTCTCGTCACATGTAATGCAAGAGGTTGCGGCCTTATGTGACCGAGTCATTATTGTGGCTAATGGAAAGCTTGCCGCACAAGGAACTCCTCAAGAGTTATGTGAGTTAGCGGGTGAACAGAATTTAGAAGAAGCTTTTGTTAAATTAATTGGTTCAGATGAAGGAGTAGCTGCATGATTACTTCAAATTTAAATGTAGATTTAATCCAATTAAAAGCATTAGTGATAAAAGAGTACCGAGAGGCTTTTCGTGATAAACGCGCGCTTATGGTTGCGTTAATGATGGCTATCTTAGCGCCTGTCGGAATAATGGTCATGTCAAAAATCATGATTGAAAAAATGGTGGATGAGCCGCCTATCTATGTCAAGTTCATCGGCGCTGAGCATGCGCCTAAGTTAATCAAGCACTTTGCAGATAAAAACTTGTTAGATTTGGCGGATGTACCTAAGGATGAAAAATCTACTTGGGAACAACGTAATATTGCGATTGAAATCCCAGAAGATTATGCAGCAGATATGGCAGAAGGTAAGCCGATAAAATTGCATTTACAGGCTGATTTTACTGACAAGGCTGTTCAACCGCCAGTAAGGCGAATTAATAATGCCGTAAGAGAGTTCTCTTTATCCATAGGTTATAAACGTTTGTTACTTCGAGGTGTAGACATACGTTTGTTAAACCCTGTTAAATTAGTTGAGCAAGACACGGCAAAACCTGATGCTACTTTTATGCTGATTTCAATGATGCTTGGTATTTATTTGATGTTAGCTGCATTTATGTCTGGTTTATCGGTCGCGATTGATTCGAGTGCCGGTGAGCGTGAGCGTAATGTACTGGAAATGTTGCTTTGCCAACCTGTAAGCACCATGAAAATAGTATTGGCTAAATTGATAAGTGCTTCAACAGTGGCAGTTATCGGTGTGTTATTGATATTGATACTTACCTCTGTTTCAGTGGGTTTTGTCGATTTAACTAAAATTGGTGCCACCTTTAGCTTAGATCTATCGACCGCAGCGGTATTATTATTACTACTATTACCTATTTGTTTCTTTGCGTCAGCCTGTCAGTTATTTGTGGCATTTCAAACAAAGAGCTTTAAAGAGGCGCAATCAACGGTAGGTATGCTTATCGGTATTCCCGCTTTTATCCCTTTTGTTGTTTCGATGATGGATGATCGTCCCCAGTGGCTAAATTGGCTGCCAATCGCGGGTCAATCCATGATAATTGAAAATATATTTAAGGGTGTTGACGTTGATTGGTTAGCAGTATTCGCTACGAGTGCAGTGACTATTGCTATCACGATTGCTTTAGTTTTAGCACTAGCTAAGAAGTTAAAATCAGAAAAAGTAGTGATGGCATTAAGCTAAGCCTATACCCAAACTACATGAAGATGCAGGTTTCAGCTGGAGTTAGAAATGCCTTTAGGCAAGGCATTGATTGAAGAGAAGGATTATTCCCTTGTCGAAATCAATAACATGGCTTAAAGCGTTTATAAACCAGCCCTATGGGAACACCTGAGTGAACCATGCTCTTCGTTGCCTCCTTTTTTAAGGGAATAACCCTTAATAAAATGAAGCGCCTTGATCATGAATCACTCAGGCATCCTGAAATGTGCATCTTCAAGTCGCTTGGGTATATCGCGACATTGATGATAAAATAACAATCTTATAGTAAATATTATGTTAAATTTAAGTAAATTAATCATAACGAAAGCAGACGTTTCCTATGCCACCGCGCAGAGAACAGACTGCCAGGAAAACGCATTGGATTGTTATTCAGTAGAGCCGCAGGTTGTGGATCATCAAGTCGTATTTACCCAGTGGATGACGGAGCATGAAAAATTGCTACGTCATATCATTACGGGTTTTGAAGCAAAAATTGCTATTCAAGATGAGCTATTTCAAGAGATCGCGTTAAATATTTGGCGAGCTTTACCTCAGTTTCGTCAAGATGCAGCGGTAAAAACCTTTGTTGCACGTATTGCTCACAATGTATTAGCGACACACGTTGCTAAAGCAGTCAAAACCATTAAAGCGGATCAAGACTTAAGTAACATCAGTATGGAGGTTGAAGAGGATGAACGTCAACCTACACCTTATCAATCACTTAACCAGAGTCAACGACAACAAAAGCTAGCCGAAGCTATTCGTCAGCTAAAACTTGAGCAACAACAGGTGATAACACTCGCATTAGAAGGCATGAGTTATCAAGAGATTGCAGACGTTTTAGCCATTACAACAAACCTTGTTGGTGTACGATTACAGAGAGCTAAACAAGTCTTATCTCAAATGTTGGAGGCCGTATGAGTAACGATAAATTTCCTGAAAATGAAGAGGTTCATCAAGGTGTTCATCAAGAAACCGAGAAACAATTAAGTTCGGCTGTTATCTCAGAGTTTAGTGCAGAGACGAGCAATCTACTTGATGAACAATGGCTCACACTTAGCCAAGATTGGCAAAGTCAGCCTTATGAAAAAACAAATATTCAAGCGTTATTAAAACAAACTAAAAAACGTACTCTGCTAGCAAAATCTTTGTTGGCTATTGATATCATCGCAACTGTTGGGCTTATCATTGCGTTATTAATTGGCCTGTATCAAGGGGATTGGGGAACGGCAACTATTGCTTACCTTGCCTTCGGAGCAATAACTTCAATAGTCTTTGTTTATTATGAAATTAAGATACGTTTACGTATTTGGCAACATAGCTGTGATAGTCCAGATAAAGCGGTAGCTAACGCTATTGCAGGGCTGGAGTCTTCGATTAAATATATTAAATTAATTAAGCTATCATGCTGGTTATTGCTACCAGCAGTTAACTGGTACATTTATGTCATGATTGAAGAGTCAGAAAAATCATCTTGGCCGCCCTTCTTTGTGATCAATCTTGTTATAGTCATCTTGTGGTTGGTTAGCCATTGGTTTCAGAAAAAGCGCACTAAAGAGTTGAGCCAACTTAGCTTAATCTAATAATTCCTGTGCAAATATACCGCTTAGTTTTGCACAATAAAGTTATAAATGACTTCCGATAAACAATATCACCACTAATTATGGAGCCAGCCATTCTGGTATTGTAATAACATTCATGGTTCCACGAATAATTTGTACTTTACATGTCATACCTGTTTATTATTCGGGTATTTGTTTTGTTTTCTGTTTTATATTCGTTGTAACTTGCTTTTTTATTAGTTATAGTCTGTTTGCTTGCTTTGGTGAAAACTTTTATTGTGCTGTTAAGTTCGATAGCTTAACAACTTACGCTATAAAACAGTGCGAAATGCACTAAGGCTAGCCCGTTTTGCCGTGTACATACAGGTAAAAATCAGGCAAAATACTGCCACTAATTTTGTGTGTCCAAGTTAATCGAATTTGGTAATTAAGTTTACTAAATAGGTAACTAGGGCACAGTTTGCAGCCTTGGGCTGAAATACTTAAGGAATAAACCATGTTTACTCGTGATATGAATATTGCTACTTTTGATCCAGAACTTTTTGAAGCAATGAGCAATGAAGTTGTTCGCCAAGAAGAGCACATTGAATTAATTGCATCTGAAAACTACTGTAGCCCGCGCGTTCTTGAAGCACAAGGCTCACAACTTACTAACAAATACGCTGAAGGTTACCCTGGCAAGCGTTACTACGGTGGTTGTGAATATGTTGATATCGCTGAGCAATTAGCGATTGATCGTGCTAAAGAATTATTTGGTGCTACTTATGCCAACGTTCAGCCTCATGCTGGTTCACAAGCTAACGCAGCTGTTTTTCAAGCTTTAGTTACACCAGGCGGTAAAGTATTAGGCATGAGCTTAGCTCATGGCGGTCACTTAACTCATGGTTCACATGTAAGCTTCTCTGGTAAGTCTTACGAAGCGTTCCAATATGGTCTTCACCCTGAAACAGGCGATATTGACTATGAAGAATTAGAACGTTTAGCTGTAGAGCACAAACCAGAAATGATTATCGGTGGTTTCTCAGCATTCTCAGGTGTTGTTGACTGGGCACGTATGCGTACAATTGCTGATAAAGTTGGCGCTTACTTCTTCGTAGATATGGCTCACGTTGCGGGTTTAATTGCTGCAGGTCTTTACCCTAACCCAGTTCCACATGCGCATGTTGTTACTACAACTACGCATAAAACATTAGCTGGCCCACGTGGCGGTTTAATTATCTCTGGTTGTGATGACGAAGCTATTTACAAAAAGTTAAACAGCGCTGTTTTCCCAGGTGGTCAAGGTGGCCCATTAATGCACATTATTGCAGCGAAAGCCGTTGCATTTAAAGAAGCATTATCGCCAGAGTTTAAAGTTTACCAACAAAATGTTTTAGCTAACGCTTTAGCAATGGTAGATGTATTACAAGACCGTGGTTATAAAGTAGTATCTAACGGTACGCAAAACCACTTATTGTTACTTGATTTAATCGATAAAGATATTACTGGTAAAGATGCTGATGCCGCTTTAGGTAAAGCACACATCACAGTAAACAAAAACTCAGTGCCAAACGATCCTCGTTCTCCGTTTGTTACATCAGGTCTACGTTTAGGTACTCCAGCGATTACTCGTCGTGGTTTTGGTATCGAAGAAACTAAGGCATTAACTGGCTGGATTTGTGACATTCTTGATGATATTGAAAATGAAGACGTTAGCAAACGTGTTCAAGACCAAGTTAAAGAGTTATGTGCTCGTTTCCCTGTTTACCAAAAGTAGCTTTTATCTTGTCGCTGTAAAGCTCAATTTAAGCGTCAAAAGTACTCATTGACTAACGTCAACTCCGTACTTTTTTCTTTAAATTGAGCCACACAGCTTAAAGCTAAATATCTACTTACACTGAAATTTGTTTAATAGTTAGTGTAAGTAAGTGAATAGTGAACTAGCGTCATACACTAAGCCTTTTATCGCTCAAGGCTTAACGGAAACTCAGTTTACTTAGCTAAATCAGTTGTTTTATATTAAAATGGTCGCCTTGAGCGGCCATTTTTTTTGTCCGTAATTTAATCTCCATTACCGTAGGTAAACCATGTATTGTCCATTTTGTTCAGCTAATGACACTAAAGTCATCGATTCACGTTTAGTTTCTGATGGCCATCAAGTAAGACGACGTCGTGAATGTTTAGCTTGTCACGAACGTTATACAACATTTGAAAGTGCTGAATTGGTGATGCCAAGAATCATAAAACGTGATGGCAGCAGAGAACCGTTTAACGAAGATAAAATGCTTAGTGGTTTAACCCGAGCATTAGAAAAACGCCCTGTAAGCATGGAACAAATAGAGTTGGCGGTTAATAAGCTGAAGTCTCAAATGCGCGCTACTGGTGAACGAGAAATTAGCAGTGAAATGCTAGGAGACTTAATTATGGCGCAGCTTAAAGAATTAGATAAAGTTGCTTACTTACGTTTCGCTTCTGTTTATTTGTCCTTTGAAGATATCAGCGAGTTTGCTGATGAGATCACGCGATTAGGAAAAGAAAAAAACGGTAAAGCAAAAAAGGCTAAACCAGCGAAAACGGCTAAATAACATGAAAACTAGTTCGCCTAACAACAAGAACACTCTTACTGAGCAAAACTTTACTGAACAAGACCACCACTTTATGTCTAGGGCTATAGATTTAGCTAAAAAAGGACATTTCACTACTTCTCCCAACCCTAGAGTTGGTTGTGTGTTAGTGAGCTATAAAGAAGGTGTTGGTAAGGTCATTGGTGAAGGTTATCATCAAAAAGCTGGGCAGGGTCATGCAGAAGTTAATGCGTTAGCTGAGGCAAAAGTGAACAATCCCGCTTTAATCAAGGGGGCTACAGCCTATGTTACCCTTGAGCCTTGCAGCCATTTTGGCCGTACGCCGCCATGTGCCAAAGCATTAGTTGATGCTGGTGTTAGTCATGTTATTGCCGCTATGGTTGATCCCAATCCACAAGTTTCTGGTAATGGTTTATCTCTATTAGAAAAAGCGGGCATCACGGTACAATCGGGTTTGTTAGAACAAAGCGCAAGGCTACTCAACGTCGGGTTTATTCATAAGATGGTCAATAATCTTCCATATGTACGCTGTAAATTAGCAGCGAGTCTTGATGGAAAAACAGCCATGGCCAGTGGCGAAAGTAAATGGATTACGTCAGCAGATGCTCGACAAGATGTTCAACGTCTACGCGCCCAGAGTTGCGCGATTATCACAGGTGCAGATTCAGTACTTTTTGATAATGCTAAGATGACAGTACGTTGGTCTGAGCTAGGTGAGTTAAAAAGTAACTACCCAAAAGAAGCCCTTCGTCAGCCTTTACGTATTGTAATTGATAGTCAAAATAGACTGACGCCAAACCTTGCATTATTCGAACATCAGTCACCAATTTTAATTATTAATGGCATAGATCCGGACTACGTTGAAAATAAAATTGAATCACATCTTGAAAACTTACCAAAATGGCCGCATTTCGTAGAACAGGTGCAATTACCTGTGACTGAAAACTCGCAGGGTAAATTGAAAATAAATTTAAAGGCTTTGTTAGAATACCTAGCAAAGCGAGGGCTCAATGATATTTTAATTGAGTCAGGCGCACGGTTAAGTGGTGCCTTTATTGAACAAAATTTAGTGAATGAACTTATTCTGTATCAAGCGCCCAAATTAATGGGTGGCGATGGTAAAAACTTAATGGAAATGCCCTCAGTATCAAAGCTGAACCAAGCCAAGGCATTAACTATTAGTGATATTCGTATGGTTGGTGTGGATATTCGCATCACTAGCCAACTTACTAATACTGAATAAATGAACACCGAATAAATAATCACACAAAAAATTAAATAGAGAAGTCTATGTTTACAGGAATTATCGAAGCCGTTGGTACTATATCGGCCATAAATGTTAATGCCCAAGGAGCTCGTTTAGTTATTGCTACCAATAGCTTGGACATGAGTGATGTTAAACTGGGCGACTCCATCGCAACTAACGGTATATGCCTTACGGTTGTTGATTTTAATAATGGCAAAGGTAATGGCAGCTATAGCGCAGATGTTTCTAATGAAACTCTACAGCGAACTGGTTTTGCAGGCTATAAAGTTGGCAGTAAAGTCAATCTAGAAAAAGCGATGTTGGCAAGCACACGTTTTGGTGGCCATATGGTTTCTGGCCATGTAGATGGTGTCAGTGAAATATTAGCTATCAATAATAACGGTAATAGTATTGAATACTGGTTAAGTATGCCAAGTGATTTAGCACACTATATTGCCGAAAAAGGCTCTGTAACTATTGATGGTACAAGTTTAACGGTTAATGCGCTTGCTGAAGAGGGCTCAAAAGGTCATTCACAAGGTAGTTTTCGATTAACAATAGTGCCACACACGGTAAAAGAAACCATCTTTGCTGAGTATCAAGTAGGTAGCAAGGTCAACATCGAAGTGGACTTAATTGCGCGGTACTTAGAACGATTATTGACTAAAAGTGGTGGGAATGAGCATGCTCCAGCGTCGAATGTTACCGAATCCATGTTATTAAAAGCAGGCTTTATTAAGTAGCTTGCTTTCGAACAAAAATTAATAAAAATTAGCTAAAAGATTAAGCGGTGAGTACATCTACGTCATGAACTCATAAAAACATATCAAATAAGAACAGTTAAAATAGGCTAACAACATAGCTAGCCATTTAAAGAGGCCGAAATGAATTTAAATACCCCACAAGAAATCATCGCAGACATCGCCTTAGGTAAGATGGTTATTTTAATGGATGATGAAGACAGAGAAAATGAAGGTGACTTCATTATGGCCGCTGAAAAAGTGACTCCTGCTGCTATCAACTTTATGGCAACCCATGGCCGCGGATTGATCTGTATGCCAATGAGCCGTGAAAAGTGTGAGACATTAAAACTGCCATTAATGGTAGATAAAAATGAGGCACAGTTTAGTACTAACTTTACTGTATCAATTGAAGCTGCTACCGGTGTAACTACAGGTATATCTGCTGCTGATCGTGCAACCACTGTTCTTGCTGCTGCAAATAAAGAAGCGACACATCTTAGTATCGTTCAACCAGGTCATATCTTCCCACTAATAGCTAAAGATGGCGGTGTATTAAATCGCGCAGGTCATACTGAAGCGAGTGTTGATTTAGCACGCATGGCAGGTTTTGAATCAGCTGCGGTTATTGTCGAGATTTTAAATGAAGATGGCACGATGGCGCGCCGCTCTGACTTAGAAGTCATTGCACAAAAACACGATATAAAAATGGGCACTATTGCCGATTTAATTGAATTTAGAAATGCTACAGAAACAACCATCGAGCGAGTTTCTCAGTGTAAGCTTCCTACCGCTTTTGGTGAGTTTGATTTAACCGTGTTTAAAGATACCATTGACGGTCAAGCGCACTTTGCTTTAACTAAAGGCGAAATTAAAGCGGATGAACCGACTTTAGTACGTGTACATTTAGAAAATACTTTTAGAGATTTATTATTCAGTCAACGTGAAAGTATTTCGACTTGGCCAATAGCCAATGCGTTAGAAAAAATTGCTAAAGAAGGCGGTGTACTTGTTTTACTCGGTAAGCATGAGTCACCAAATGAGTTAATTAACTTGGTAGAAAAATATGCCAAGATTGATGCGGGTGAAACCGTAAAAGAAACTAATCGTCACATTGGCTCTCGCAATGTTGGCGTTGGTTCACAAATCTTAGCAAACTTAGGTGTGAGTAAAATGCGTTTATTAAGTTCACAAACAAAATATCACTCATTGTCAGGTTTTGGCCTAGAAGTGGTTGAGTATATTGCTGACTAGCATTAACAGTTTAAGTACACAATAAAATGGCGGTATATGTTGTAAACATATACCGCCATTTTTAGTTATGTTCTAGAGAGTCTCTTGCCGCTGAAGTTTACTTCGATATTTTTCATTGGCATTATAGCTTTATATCCTTACTTGTTTATTAAAGGCCCATCATGAAGTTCAACCGTGCATTATTGATTTTTTCTCTTTTTATTAGCTCAACTAGTTTATATTCCAATGCAAAATTACCATTAAATATCGAAGAGCAGCGCGTAATAAAAGCTGAAGAAGCAATGCCAGAAGTAAGTACACATTTTGATTGGTTTGCTTTTAAAAAGAGCTGGCCACAAAAGGATACTTTCATTTTAGCTCAGCAATCGTTATCACTGCTTGGTAATCAATTATGGCAATACAGTAAAGAACAAGCGAAAAATGGTCAGGTTGTTGATGACAGGCCCTTATACTGGACAAGGTTAGCTATTATCTCATTTGTAAAAGCGACGCCAACTCAGTATTCGCAAACTGAATTGGCAGCCTTAGTTGAAACCTTTGAAAATACATCCCGTGGTCGCAATGATTTAACTTACAAGCAAGCTACCGATAAGCGTATTTTGCTAACTGGTTTTGACCCATTCTTGCTTGATAGAAACATTAAACAATCTAATCCTTCAGGTTTAGCTGCGTTACTACTTGATGGTGTGGTTATCGAATACATGCAGAACGGGAAAAAGATAACAGCAGAAATAAATGCTGCCATGATACCGGTACGTTATGCTGATTTTGATCAAGGTGAAGTTGAAAGCTTGTTAGCCCCTTTTTATGCATTAAATAGTGTTGATTTGATTGCGACTCTTTCAATGGGCCGAAGTGACTTTGACTTAGAACATTTCCCAGGGTTAAGGCGCAGTGCTACAGCACCAGATAATGTCAATGTTTATACTGGCGCGAATAAGAATAATCCTTTAATACCTAGCTTACTTGCAGCGCCGCTTAAAGGTGATGAATTTGTTCTTTTTAGTTTGCCTTATCAAGCGATGATGAAAGCGAAAGGTCGTTACAAAATTAATGATAATCGTGGGGTAACGATACTCGAATCAGGTACCGCAAAAAATATTACCGCCAATAGCTTAACTGAGCTTGTTGATAAGGTTGCTGTGCAAGGTGGTGGGGGAGGTTATTTATCTAATGAGATCTCTTATCGAAGTATTGCTTTGCGTAATAAGTTAGGTTCAACAATCCCTACTGGGCATATTCATACGCCACGGATCAGTGGTTTTGATGCGGCTACGAACCAAGCAATTATGTCTCAAATTGAAGCCATTTTAGTACAAGCGTTAGCAGAAATATAAGGGAATATTGGTAGTGTCTTTACATAGGAATAGTAGAAAATATCATAAATGGTTAATGTTATTTGTTGGCCTGCAACTGTTAACCTGGTCTATCACGGGGACTTATATGGTGTTAATGGATATTGATTATATTCATGGGGATTCATTAGTTGCCAATAAAAAGCAAACAATCGCCTTTAATAACGTTAATTATTCTTTTAGTGAGTTAATGAATGATCATAGTACAGCATCAGATATTGAGCTTGGTTTATTGCTAAATCAAAGCGTTTATCGTTTTAATGATGGCGAGCAGAAAGTTATGCTTTCGGCCTTTGATGGTCGCCAATTATCACCCATCGACGAAACATTAGCGATGACGATAGCCAAAGACAACTATACAAACAGTAAAGCACTGATAACCCATATTCAGTTGATTACCGTTAACCCACCAAGAGAGCTAAGTAGTCGCCATTTACCCGCATGGCGAATTGATTTTGATGATTTTGCTAGTCCTAGTTTCTATATAAGCGCTAACTCAGGACAATTGGTAACTAAGCGACATAGCTACTGGCGCATTTTTGACTGGATGTTTGCTTTTCATGTTATGGATTATATCGATGAAGAGCCAGGCAATAAGTTACTTCTTGTGTTCACTGTGCTCGCTTTTATTGCCAGTATCTTTGGCTTAGTACTGACTTACTTTCGCCTTATGCCCAAGAAGAACAAAAGAAACAGTAATGTTGATAATGATTTGAATAAGGAGATTACAGATGAAAAAGCGTAATATCCCAAACCCATCACTTATTAAGCTATCTACAATTAAAAAACTCCATAAATGGTTATCGCTTTTAGTTTTTATTCAGTTATTCATTTGGCTAAGTACGGGCTTGTTTTTTAATTTGATGGATCACGATAAAGCACGTGGTAATCAAAATAAGAAAGCAATCACCTTCCAAAAGATTGAACACAAACGTTTAGTAAACCTTGATCTGATCATGAATAAAAATAGTAAAGCTGTAACTGAGGTTGCCTTGATACAGCGATTAGGCAAACCTTACTATTTATTAACTCATGAAGAAGGCTTATACAATCATTTTAAAAGCGATTACAGCCTAGTAGATGCTTACGTTGGAGATGAGCTTATTATCGATGATGATGTTGCAGGTAAGCTGGCTCAAGCAAGCTATAAGGGCAAAGGGGATATAAATAGTGTAGTTAAACTTGAACCACCTATTACTGATATGCTCAAAGAACAAAATAGCGTTTGGCAGGTAAACTTTTCTGATGACTTAGAAACGAGTGTTTATTTAGATGCTAGTTCAGGGCGTTTAGTCGGGCACAGTAATGAGGATAAACGTTTTGTTGATTTCTTCTTTATGCTGCACTTTATGGATTACCCTTTTCTAGGAGAGGGGTCGGTAGGTGGTTTCAATAATGGTCAAATAACCTTCTTTGCCTTATTAACATTAGTCTTTTGTTTAACTGGTTTTATTTGGGTAATTGAATTACTAAGGAAAGGTCGCTACAAGTTTAGCTGGTAGGGTGTAGTTGATAATAAATTGCAGTTGTTGGGGTGTTTTGAAATGTACCTGTTTTATTTTCTTAAATTGCAGACACAAAAAAACGAAGGAAGAGTTAAACTCATGCTTCGTTTTTTTAGATTAGCTTATAAGTTAAACTTATACAGCTAGTACGTTTTCTGCTTCAGGGCCTTTTTGACCTTGTTTAACAGTAAAAGTAACTGCTTGACCGTCAGCTAGAGTACGGAAACCGTCTCCAGAGATAGCGCTGAAGTGAACAAACACGTCAGGACCATTTTCTTGCTCTATAAAACCGAAACCTTTAGTTTCGTTGAAAAATTTAACTTTACCAGTAACTGTATCAGACATACTAACATTTTCCTGTAATCATAAAATAATATTGTGGCTCTATCCCAAAATGGGTAGAAACCGTTTTCACCCGAGTAAGTGCCCTCTACCAAAAAGTACAGGAAGAGGAAGGAAACAAACCATATTCGACACAATCATTGCTTCAAACAATAGTTTGCATTGTCTAAATCTGCCTGTGTAGAATAATCAATACACTATGTGCATCAGATAGAAAACTACAACAAAAGTCAGTATAAACCTTCATCTGCAACGCAAGAACTCAACGCGAAAGTAGTCTAACATAGTTGTTTTTAATTTGCTTTATAAAAAGTCAGATTAGTTCAAATTTTCTTTGTCTAAATGAGAGTAGCTATCAAAGCCAATGTTAACAGTCACTCAAGGTGGGTTTTGAGGGGGAGACGCGGCGGATTATGATAAAAAATGACGACTATTTAAGGTAGCCGTCATTTTTATTTTTTAGCTTAGCTCTTTAGATCAAAGTGCGGCTATTTGTATTTTTTGTTCAAGTATTTTAGCAAGTGTAGATTCAGCGTCAGCTAACTTTGCTTGTTCTTTTTCAATAACCGCTGCAGGGGCTTTACTAACAAAGTTTTCATTGCCTAATTTACCGCGAACTCTGCCGGCTTCTTTTTCAAGCTTCTCAATAGCTTTATCTAAACGAGCAAGCTCTGCTTCTTTATCGATTAAGCCAGCCATTGGGATTAGCACTGATAAGTCACCTACTACAGCTGAAGCTGAAGCTGGACCTTGTTCATCATCCGCTAATACCGTAATGCTTTCTAATTTTGCTAGCGAACTTAAGAACTGCTCGTTTTCATCCAAACGACGTTGATCATTATCATTTACGTTTTTAAGCAATACAGGCAACTCTTTACTTGGCGAGATGTCCATTTCACCACGAATGTTACGAATAGCAATAATGAATTGTTTAACCCACTCTAAATCGTCAATGGCTTGTTGATCACATTTACTCTCATCAAACTGAGGAAATGCTTGCACCATAATCGAGTCACCATTTTTACTAAAATCACTTAATGGTTGAACTCGTTGCCAAATCGTTTCAGTGATGAATGGCATGATAGGGTGCATCAAGCGTAATAACGCTTCTAAAACATTCACTAAAGTATGGCGAGTACCACGTTGCTGTGCTTCATTTTCTTTGAACAGGACAGGCTTAGTTAGTTCTAAATACCAATCACAGAACTGATTCCAAGTAAATTCATACAAAGCTTGTGAGGCAAGGTCGAAACGATAAGTATCAAAGGCTTCATGAACCGTTTTTACAGTTTGCTCAAATTGACCTATGATCCAGCGATCAGCAAGTGAAAGCTCCATGTCGCCAGCCTTTCCTTCAGGTGATGACTGTCCGCAATCAAATTCTTCAGTATTCATCATTACATAACGGCTAGCATTCCATAACTTATTGGTAAAGTTACGGTAACCCTCTAGACGTTTCATGTCCCAGCTAATATCGCGACCCGTTGTAGCAACAGACGTTAGCGTGAAACGTAAAGCATCAGTACCGTGCGCTTCAATACCTTCTGGATATTCTTTTCTGGTAAGCTTTTCAATTTTCTTGGCAAGCTTTGGCTGCATCATATTGCCAGTACGTTTTTGCAATAAATCTTCTAAAGAAATACCATCAATCATATCTAAAGGATCAACAACATTACCTTTGGATTTACTCATCTTATCGCCATTTTCATCACGAATAAGGCCTGTCATGTAGATTTTCTTAAATGGTATTTGCGCTTTACCGTTTTCATCTTTGTTAAAGTGCATGGTCATCATGATCATACGGGCAACCCAGAAGAAAATAATATCAAAACCAGTGACTAATACATCAGTAGGGTGGAAGGTTTTTAAATCTTCAGTGTCTTTTGGCCAACCCAAGGTTGAGAACGTCCATAAAGCAGATGAGAACCAAGTATCAAGTACATCATCGTCTTGTCTTAACTTCATATCAGCAGCAATGTCATTGTTTGCGCGTACTTCTTCTTCTGTGCGGCCAACATATACTTTTTCGTTTTCGTCATACCAAGCTGGGATTCTATGTCCCCACCAAAGTTGACGTGAGATACACCAATCTTGAATGTTGTTCATCCAAGAAAAATACATATTTTCATATTGCTTAGGCACAAATTCAATTTGACCATCTTTAACAGCATCAACAGCAGGGCCTGCTAACTTTTCAACACGTACATACCATTGGTCCGTTAATAGTGGCTCAATAATAACGCCAGATCTATCACCGTATGGTGCAACTAAATCATGGTCTTTTACTTCAACTAATAAACCTAACTCGTCAAACTTAGCAACGATAGCTTTACGGGCTACAAAACGATCCATACCAGCGAATTCGCTTGGTAATCCAGTATCGTAAGCGTTACAAACTTCACCTTTAGTATCATAAACTTCAGCGGTTGCTAAAATAGCAGCATCTTTATCTAAGATGTTAATTTGTGGCAATGCGTGACGTTTACCTACTTCATTATCGTTAAAGTCATGGCCAGGTGTGATTTTTACACAACCAGTGCCTTTTTCCATATCGGCATGATCATCACCGACAATTGGAATCAATCGGTTTACTAACGGTAATAATACTTGCTTGCCAATTAGGTCTTTATAGCGAGGATCTTCTGGGTTTACTGCAACCCCTGTATCACCTAACATAGTTTCCGGTCGTGTTGTCGCTACGACTAAATAATCGAGACCTTCTGCTGTTTTAGCACCGTTAGCTAAAGGATAACGCAAGTGCCACATGTGGCCTTTTTTGTCTTTATTTTCAACTTCTAAATCAGAAATAGCGGTGTGAAATTTAGGATCCCAATTTACCAGGCGTTTACCACGATAAATCAAATCGTCTTCAAATAAGCGTACAAATACTTCTTGTACCGCTTCAGACATACCATCATCCATAGTAAAACGTTCACGACTCCAATCGATAGAGTTACCTAAGCGGCGCATTTGTTTGCCTATGGTGCCGCCAGACTCTTCTTTCCATTCCCAAATTTTATCGATAAAACCTTCACGACCATAGTCATGACGCGTTTTATCTTCTTCAGCCGCAATTTTACGTTCAACTACCATTTGTGTTGCTATACCAGCATGATCGCAACCGGTTTGCCATAAGGTGTTTTTACCTTGCATGCGTTGGTAACGAATAAGCGTATCCATGATGGTTTGCTGAAAAGCATGACCCATATGTAAGCTACCAGTAACATTTGGTGGTGGAATAGCAATACTGTAACTGTCACCTTCACCTGTAGGGCTAAAGTAACCTTGCTCTTCCCAGCTAGTATAAAGGGACTGTTCAATGTCGGTAGGGTTAAAGGTTTTTTCCATCATTTTATCCGGTAATAGGTTTAATAGTTGTTCGTTGTTTTGTTGCAACACTGTTGATCAGTGAAGGCTCAACAAAGTAAAAGTGCAGCAAAGTAAAATGCAACGTTTATTGAATTAGGTTTTTTGTGTTCGTCTTCATTTTTTTGTTTATCTTTGTGAGTGCCCAGTATAGAGATAAATCGCTATTTACTGACTTCCTCTGGCACGGTTACCGCTTGGTTATCAACTTGAAAACCCCATTGTCGGCAAGTTTTAAAGCGTTCTCTCGCTTGTTGTTTAAGTGTTTCATCACTAGGCACAAAATCAACGATAAATTGAAATTGATTGGCAAAGTTAGGCACCGCACTATTAAGGTTAATAAGCACAGGACGACGTCCTTGCGGTGCTTGATAACCTATTTCCACCATAGCGCCTTGTTTTGGACCTTCACCAACGAGGTTATGGGGTACAAAACTGTCGCTATCAAATGCCCAAAGCATCTCATCAATTTGTTCAGCATGTTGCTGGTCTTTTGCATAAATATAGACCCGCTGATTTTGACGATAGAAATGACTGGCTTGCAAACAGGCATGATAAATAGCAGAACGAGTATCTTCTTCTTTCTCGTCTGTTACATCATCCTTAAGTAGATAAAACATTACTTGAGTTTGCATCATTCTTGCCTAATTAAGTTCGCCTAATTTAAATACTTAAGCCCGAGTAGTTAACTACTCGGGCTTATTCTTTTTTCTATCAATTTATTCTGGCGATTTATTCGCCTTGTTCTTGACCAGAACGGTTCAGTAAAAACTGCGTTAGCATGCTTACAGGACGACCGGTTGCGCCTTTATTTTTACCGCTGCGCCATGCTGTACCGGCAATGTCTAAATGCGCCCAATTATATTTTTTGGTGAAACGCGATAAGAAACAAGCTGCAGTAATCGTTCCTGCTTCTTTGCCACCTAAATTGGTAAAGTCAGCAAATGGGCTTTCAAGTTGGTCTTGATAGTCATCCCATAACGGCATACGCCATGCTCTGTCACCACTTTGCTCGGAAGCATTTAATAATTCATGGGCAAGTGGATTATGACTACTCAATAGGCCTGTTGCATGTGCGCCTAAAGCAACGACACAAGCACCGGTTAAGGTGGCTACATCAATAACCGCTTCAGGGTTAAAGCGTTCAACATAAGTCAGTGCATCACATAAAACTAAACGGCCTTCAGCATCGGTATTAAGTACTTCAACAGTTTGACCAGACATAGTTGTTAATATATCACCTGGACGATATGCGTTACTGCTTGGCATGTTTTCACAACCAGCTAAAACGCCAATAACATTGATAGGTAAATTAAGTTCGACCAGCGCATGCATAGCTCCTAATACACCTGCAGCACCACCCATGTCATATTTCATTTCATCCATGCCTGCACCAGGTTTTAATGAAATACCACCACTGTCAAAAGTTAAACCTTTGCCCACTAATACTAGTGGCTTTGAATCATCACCGGCGCCGTCATACTTAATGATACTCATTAATGATTCGTTTACTGAACCACGACCAACAGCTAAGTATGAACCCATACCAAGCTCTTCCATTTCTTTTTCGTCAACAATTGTTGTTGTAACCTTGTCATAATCATTTTCAAGAATCTTGGCTTGTTCAGCAAGATATGCAGGATTACAAATGTTTGGCGGCATGTTAGCAACATTTTTACAGGTAGTAATACCTTCAGCAATAGCTAAAGCATGACTAACGGCACGTTCACCAATAGGCAATTCACGGCGAGTTGGTACATTAAAAACAACTTTACGTAAAGGACGACGAGCCTCAGCCTTACGCGTTTTTAAACTATCAAAACTATATAAGCCATCTTGTGCTGCTTCAACCGCTTGGCGAACTTTCCAGTAAATATCACGACCTTTAACATGTAACTCAGATAAGAAGCATACGGCTTCCATAGAACCGGTTTCATTTAAGGTGTTAATTGTTTTGGTAATTATTTGACGATATTGACGTTCATCAAGCTCACGCTCTTTACCGCAACCTACTAATAAAACACGCTCGCTTAAAATATTAGGCACGTGATGTAATAATAACATCTGCCCTGATTTACCTTCTAAATCGCCTTTACGTAAAAGGTTGCTTATGTAGCCTTCGCTGATTTCATCAAGCTGTTCGGCTGTACCGCTAAGTCTGCGAGGTTCAAAAACACCTACCACAATACAAGCGCTACGTTGTTTTTCTGGACTGCCGCTTTTTACACTGAACTCCATGACTTTTCCTTTTACAATTTAATAAGGTGTTTATTTAGCATAACTTGCTAAAATAAGTAAAAAATAGCACTCTTGACTATTCAATTGATATTGCTAAGGGCTATAATTATAGTCGCACTCAACAATATTCGTTAGTTACTGACTATATAGTTTACTTATGAAAACGACAAGTTTACTCAATATTTGCCAATATGTCAGAAAAAAACTAAGTTTTTACGGGATCTTTTTGTGATCATTTTTCGTTATTTATTAAAAGAAGTCGCCAAAACACAATTAGCAGTGTTTTTTGTGTTAATGACTATTTTTATCAGTCAAAAATTTGTCCGTGTGCTCGGTGATGCTTCAGAAGGAAGTATACCTGGGCAATTGGTAATGACTTTTATTGCCTTGAAAATACCAGACCTTGCCGGATTTATTTTACCCCTTAGCTTGTTCTTAGGCGTTTTACTCGCTTATGGGCGTATTTATGCAGACAGTGAAATGACCGTCTTGCATGCGTGTGGTGTTAGTGAATGGTATGTGGTGCGAGTAACGTTAGTGCTCGCTGTTATTACCGCTATTTTTACCGGAATTTTTACGCTATACCTAGCGCCGTTAGCCTCAGAATATCAATATAAAGTTAAAGAGGAGCTTGCAGCCGATTCTGGTCTAAGTGCACTGGTTTCCGGACGTTTCCAACAAACGGGAAATCAAGATGCGGTGGTTTTTATTCATGATAAAGACCGTGAAACTAATAGTTTTAATAAAGTCTTTGTTGCTCAGTTACCTAAAGGTGACAATGTTGATGCCAGCATTATTAACTCAAGTTTAGTATACGCAAAAACAGGTAAGGTTTTTGAAGATGATACTGGCTCTCAGCAGTTAGTGTTGGGTGATGGCATTCGTTATCACAGAGATATCGAATCTAAAGAATTCCAATCGGTGGCATTTAATAAATATTATATTCAAATAAAAGATCAAGAAGTTGAACATCAACACCGTAAGCTAAGTGCTATATCCACGCTCGAGTTGTATAACAATATGCCTCCAGAGTTAGAATCCGCCTACCGCGCGACTATTCAATGGCGAATCGCTTTTCCTTTAGCCTGTATTATTCTCATTTTTATTGCCGTGCCGTTAAGTGTGGTCAATCCAAGGCAGGGTAAATTTGCCAAAATGCTGCCGGCCTTGATGTTATTTTTAGGGTATTTATTATTATTAACTTCAATGCGCTCAGCTATTGAAAAGAACGCCATTCCAAGTGTTGTTGGCTTGTGGCCCATACACATCAGTGCGTTGTTTATTGGGATGATGTTATTAATGAAAGAACGAAGTAGTGGGCGAATTATCAAAGCAAAATTACCGAGCTTTAAACGCAAATCAATTAAAAAAATGACTGAAGGGAAAGAAAGTTAATGCGCATTATTGATTTTTACATTGGTCGCTTTACTCATCATAGTGCCTCTACTACTTTTATTACCTTAGCTGTTTTTGTCGGTATCTGTGTGAGTGGTGTGGTGAGATTTCTTGAACAAGTTAAGGGTTATTAATGCGCATTATTGATTTTTATATTGGTCGTGTCATTGCTTCTACTACTTTTATTACCTTGGCTGTTTTTGTCAGCGTGAGTGGCATCATTAAATTTGTTGAGCAAATGCGCGCTATAGGTCGAGGAAATTATGATCTAGCCCATGCCGCATTATATGTGCTTTATGCGGTGCCTCGCGATGTGGAAGTATTTTTCCCGATGTCGGCACTTATCGGCGGCTTAATTGGTATCGGTATGTTAGCGAGTAATAGTGAACTTATTGTAATGCAAGCCGCGGGTTTGTCGCGATTAGATATTATTAAGTCAGTGATGAAAACGGCTGTTTTATTGATTATTGTTAGCATGGCCATTGGTGAATGGTTGGCACCCAGTGGCGAGGCGAAAGCGCGTGAAATACGTGCTCAAGCAATTTCAGGTGGTAGTCTAATTGCCGCTAAAAATGGTGTCTGGGCTAAAGATGGTGATTACTTTGTTAATATTGGTGAAGTGCTGGACAGAGGTCAATTAAAGAAAGTACAAATTTATGGCTTCAATGATGAGTTAAAAATTGATAGTTGGCTTTCAGCTAAAAGTGCCATTTATCAAGATAAAAGCTGGTTATTGACTGATGTTGAAGAGTTTTCATTAACTGAAAATGAAATTATTACCAAAAGCCATAGTCAAAAAATTTGGAACTCCTCGCTAACACCGAAAAAGCTTGGCGTAGTAACTGTTACCCCTGAGTCGCTTTCTTTAAGGGGCTTGATTGATTACTTAGATTATTTAGAGGCGAATGAACAAGATCCAAGTCGCTATAAGTTAGCTTTTTGGCGAAAAATAATGCAGCCATTAACGGTTGCGGTAATGCTGTTAGTGGCACTTTCTTTTATTTTTGGACCTTTACGCTCAGTTTCTATGGGGGCGCGCATAATGATGGGCGTCTTTACCGGAATTTTATTCTTTATTAGTAATGAAGTCTTAGGGTCGTTAAGTTTGGTCTATCAGTTACCACCAATACTGGGGGCTATGATACCTAGTCTGTTCTTTGTTGGTATTGCTTGGTACTTTATTGGTAAGAAAACCGCTTAGTTTCTGCTAGTTTTTCAAAACTCTTTAAGACTAGCAAAAACATTAAATAGCGTTTGCTGTTAATAGCACTATTCTCTAGAGGAATATCGCTATTAACGGGGGCACATACTTTGTTAATAAAGTAGCGCTTATAAGCGGCCTCTATTTGCTTCCAGTGATAATACCACGACTTCAGTATTGGTAACTCTATCTTGTAAACTGAGTTTATTTTTTCTATCAACAATCACCCAAAGATTACCCAAGCCTAATAACGTTGGCAGTAACCGTTTAATTGCCGTTGTTTTGCTAAGCAGTGAACCATCACGGTTTTGTAAACGTAAACGCCATGCTCTCATACCCAATGTTTGGCCTTTTTTAGACCAAAAGTATATGAAAAATAGACAAACCCAAGCAACACACCAAAAATTAAAGGCAACTTTATAAGCAAGATGAGTAGCATTCCAGTCAATACCAAAGCCACTTCTGGCAATTGAGATTAACCCCATTGCATCTAAAGCAACAAAAAGCGCTACGCATACGTAGCCTGAAAGCATAAATATAGCGATGATAATTAATAGATCATAAATCCATGAGCCAAAACGTCTTCTAAAGCCAGCTCGAGGAAAATTTGCAAGGGTAGTATCAGTCATTTAATGTTCTTTATGTTGGTAACAGTAAGTAGAGGCTGTAAAAATAATTTGGCAGTTTAACAAAATTTACCTTAATTGAATATCCTTGTTAACCCGAGCAAACCATGCTCTTCGTTGTATCTCTTTTTAAGGGAACAATCCTTAATAAAAAGATGAGCCTTGATCATTCATTACACAGGTATCCTGAAACTCAGATTTTGAAGTTTCATGGGTATAAACATAACTAAAAAGCCAATGTCCTCGTCCGAGAAAATTGGCTGTGTTGTGGCATATGTAAAATAAGCTGAGGGCTAGCTTATTAGGCTAATTTATACAGGTTCTACTTGAACATCAGTGATTTTATAAAAACCACAATACAATGCAGGCACTACCGCTAAGGTTAATATGGTACCAATACCGAGACCAAAAGCTATCACGTTTGCCATACCGTAAAACAACGGATCTTTACCAATAATTAAGGGTAATAATCCCATCACGGTAGTAATAGTGGTCATAGCTATTGGACGTAACCGCGTTAAACAGGCATCTACCACGGCTTGATAGTCAGACTTTCCTGATGCAGTTTCAATTTTAATCCGGTCAATCAGTACAATCGCATTATTAATGATAATACCCGCTAGACTATATAGTCCTAAGGTAACCATAAAGCCAAAAGGAGCTTGCATCAAAAATAGGCCTAATACAGCACCTATAAATGACAGAGGGATAGTTAAGGTGATCACCGCTGCTTGTCTAAAAGAATTAAACTGCGCCACTAATAATATTAATATTAACCCTAATACTATTGGCATACTTGCACCTAGCGCTTTTTGAGCGGCACGAGACTCTTTAATCACACCATCATATTCAATGTTATGGTTTATCGGTAAATCAGCCGCTAAAGCTTGAATCTTTGCATCAATAATTAACTTAAGATCTTCTGCGGCAACATCGGTGTTTCTCGCTTGAATGCTGATGGTACGAAAAAGATCCTCATGGTGAATAATAGAAAATTGATTATAGGGTGCTAAGTTCGCTACTTGGAACAAGGGCACCGTTTTCCCTGTTTTATTGGAATAAATATTTAGCGTTCTAAGTCTATCTAAACTTTGTCGTTCTGCTTGCTCTGCACGCAGCACAACAGGGATAATGTTATCACCTTCTCGAAACTCAGTAATTTTCGAACCGGAGAAATAGGCATCGAGTGCCTGAGCTATTTCTTCAGAAGTAAGGCCTGAACGTTTGGCTCTATGCTGGTCTATCTGCACGTCAATTTTAGTGATCAGGTTTTCCCAATCGGTACGTATATCAATAGTATTGGGAACATCGTGTAAAACAGCCATTATCTGTTGTGCTTTTTTATAGATAACTTCTTTATCTGGTCCTTTTACTTGAATTTTAATGGTACTTGAATCGGAAGGCCCTAAAAACATTTTTTTAACGCGAGCTGACACGTTAGGAAAATCATGTTCTATTTGCTCATCAAGTGATAACACCGTTGCACTAATATCCGTCTCATCTTTAACGTTTAATACCATGAAACCCTTGTTTTGAGCTGGGTCTTCAGGGTTAAGTGACATCACAAATCTTGGGCCACTAAAGCCGACATAAGCAGAGTAACTCTCGATAAAATCAAAACGTGTTTCATCTTCCAACCAAGTGAAAATATCTTTCATCTGACGGTTGGTTTCTGTGGATGAAGTGCCATTAGGTAAATCAATATTTACTAGTATTTGAGTACGATCTGAATCAGGAAAAAATTGTTTGGCGACATATTTCATTGAAAGTATTGATCCAATGAACAGCGCTAACATTGCGGTCATAAATAAGGCTTTATGTTTAAGTAACCAATGCAAGAATGTTTCATAGTATCGGTAAAACTTACCTGGCTCTTCACGGGTAGACTCGTTATTTTCAACTTTAGCTTTTTTATTTTCCGGTAGGGTAATAAAGAAATAACACAGTAGAGGGGTAACACATAAAGCCAATATCCAACTGGTAAGTAAGGTAATTAAAATAACCAGTGAGATAGAGCGGGTATACTCTCCTGCAACATGTTCAGCCAACATAAGTGGTAAGAAAAATAAAACCGTTGTCACTGATGAGCTCAGTAAGGGAATCGCTAACTCTTTGCTACCTTGCAACATGGCGTTATATCGATCTACGCCATCTTCTAAGCGACGCTTGAAATCTTCAGCGATAACAATGCCATTATCGACTAATAAACCGAGCGAGATAATAAGAGTAGCTAAGCTCATTCGTTCGAGTTTCATATCACTAAATTGCATTATGCTTAATGTGGTTAGCATAACAAAAGGCACAATAGCGCCAACAATCAAGCCAGTACGTAAACCTAAAAATAGAATCACAACCACTAATACAATAGCCAAGGTTTGCAGTACATTAACAGAGACACCATTAATGGTTTTTGCCACTTGGTCGGCCTGATAAGTGGCAATTTCAAGATTATAACCAATAGGTAAACTTGATTCGATTTCATTGATTTTGTTTAATACACGCGGGGCATATTCCAAAAGATTATTTTCTGGCAACATCGAAATTGCAAAAAATATCGCCGATTGACCATTTAAATAAGCGGTTTTATCGGGTGGGTCGATAAAATCACGGCGTAGAGTCACGACATCTTTTAATGCGATAAAATCTTCAGTATTAGGAATGCTGATATAGGTATCACCAATCTCAACTAAGCTGTTGAAATTACCTGACGGCTCAACAATAAAACTGATGGCACCCGTGTTTACTTCACCGCCAGAACGGACAATATTTTGCTTTTGTAATTCATTGATAAGTGATTGCGGTGAAATACCTAACTGAGCAAGTTTGGCATTTGAAGCTTCTAAAAATATACGTTCTTCTTGGCGACCTAATATTTCAATTTTTTTAGTACCCTCGACGCCATATAAGGTATCGCGAATATGTTGTGCAATATCATACATCTCACCCAGATCAAACCCATCAGCGGTTAGTGCTAAGGTAACAACAGATACATCACCAAACTCATCATTAACAAAAGGAGTATGGGTGCCAGAGGGCATTTTATTATGTGCTGCAGTCACTTTATTGCGCAGGTTCTGCCAAATATCATCAAGATTAAAATAGCGGTCGTAAATTTTAACGTGAATAATAGATATGCCAGTGGCTGAGCTAGATTTTATCTCTTTTACTTGCGGTATTTTTCGTATTTCTTCTTCTAATTTTTTAGTGATTAACTGCTCAATTCTATCGGGCGCCATACCAGGAAAAGAAGTACTAACAATCGCTTCACGAATGGTAATCGTTGGATCTTCTTGCGCGGGCAAAGTGAAGTAAGCAAAGAGGCCATTAATCAGTAACACAGCAATAATCAAAAACACGCTTTTTCGGTAGGTAAAAGCTACTTGGGTAATGTTCATCAATTTTCCTAAACTTAATTAAAACGCTGAACGTTATTATCAGTCAAACTGACCTGTTGGCCATCGCGCAAAAAGGCAACACCCGCTATCGCAATAATATCGCCTTGTTTTAAACCTGATGAAATGAACACTTCATTTTTGAAAATGTTTTCTGTCTGCACTTGGGTTTTAATCACTTGTTGGCTGTCAGGGTTATAAACAAAAACATAAGCCTTTTGTTCTAACCCTGCACTTAGCGCAGTTGCCGGAATACGAAATACATCACCTGTATGACCTGTTCTTCCTGTTCCAGAAAAAGAAAAGTCCACCTCAGCCGTCATACCTGCACGGAGTAAAGGATTATCACCCTCGAGTACTGCTGTAACAGGGAAGGCATTCGCATATTCAGCACGAGTACCAATTTCGGTAATTTGACCTTGCATCGTTAATTCAGGTAATACAGGAAAATGTATAGGGAGAATAGAAAGCTGTCTTAATTCACGAATGAGTGTTTCTGGTACCATGACATGAACTTCAAGGCCATGTTTACCTTCAATTTCAAAAAGGGATTGTCCTGCGGATATTTGCTGTGAAGGTTCATATAAACGTTTGGTGATAATACCGTCATAAGGGGCTAATAAAATACTGTCTTGCAAATTTTTACTAGCTATATCCAATTGTGCTTGTGCTACATCAGCAGCACTTTTACTAGCGTCATAAGTGGCCTTAGCATTATCAAAGCCTGATTGTGACACTACGCCTTGTTTAAGTAATTGTTCGTATCGTCTATGGCTATTTCTGGCATCAATTAATGTTGCTTTGGCTTGTTGGTATTGCGCTTGTGCAGACTGAAGCCCCAAGTTAAAGTTACGTTGATTTAAGCGCGCTAGCTCTTGACCTTTAACAACTTCATTACCAAGATTCACCTCAATGGTTTGAATTTTTCCTTGAACTTCAAAGCTCAATTTAGTTGCTTCAACAGGAGCAACAATACCAGACAAGGTACGGATTTGTTCAAACGGAGATATTTTTACTTTGGTCCACATGATGGGACGTATTGGTTTAGTAATTTCTTTAGCTGGTTCATTACATCCAACGAGTATCAGAGCAATAAATATAAATGAGAGCGCGCGCATACGTGTTCCTTCAGTGCAGGGATGTCCCTGTGAGTAAAGTTCATTTTTGCTGAACTGTACAATTGGTACTAGTCAGTACCGTATATTTTGGTACTATGTAGTACCAAAGTCAACAATATAGTTACAATAACGGACAATCACATGGTTAAAGACAGCACTGTAGACATAAAAAAACTCAGCCCAAGGGGTCTATTGATTTTAGATGCAGCACAAAACCTTTTTTATAATCTAGGTTTTGATGAAACGTCTTTAGCAATGATTATTAAGGACGCTGGCGGTTCAAGACGTTCTATCTACAATGAATTTGGAAATAAGCACGGCTTGTTGATGGCCGTTATTCAACGGCAAGTAAAAACACAATCTGAAATTTTAACGTCGATAAATCGTGACCTCGAAGCAAAGGAAGCGCTCAATCAAGTATGTTTCAAGTTTGTAGTAGGCATGTTGTCACCAGAATTAATGTCACTATTTCGTTTAGTCGTTCAGCAAGTAGTGAAGTTTCCTGAGCTGGGTGAAATGATATATAAAAATGGTCCAATGACCGGCATATTGCCTTTAGTTGATTATTTAACCTGGTTGACTGAGCAAAAAATATTGAAAATTGACAACTGCCATTTTAGTGCGCAAATGTTAATGGAAATGGCTAAAGGGCCGCTCCATACCCGCAGTTTACTATTGCCCGATAAACAAGTGAGTGATGAAGAAATCACTTATCAAGTGACTAAGGCGGTTGATCTCTTTTTACATGCCCACAAAATGTAAGATGATTGCACAAATAAACGACACTTGATGCCTAAGTGTCGTGAAGGCATGAAAAACTTGTTGCTTACTGGAATAAGTTTCGTATAATGCCCCCCATCTTTAGCTTGTAGCTAAAGTTATGAAGAAAATTAGATATACCAAAAGAAAAAAGTTTGTAAAGAATTTAGTTTTTAAATGAAAACTTAATTCTTTGCAAATTGCAAAAGTAGGGTAATACCTATGCCAGCGTGATGAAATTGGTATACATGGGGGATTCAAAATCCCCTGTCGCAAGACGTGTCGGTTCGAGTCCGACCGCTGGTACCACTATTATAAAGCCCTGATTCGAAAGAGTCGGGGCTTTTTTATGTGCAAAAGATAATAGTATAATAAATGAGTCATCAAGCGGTATTAAAAAGGTTTTTATCATGGCAGCTACAGCGTACGCACTTCACATATTGGTTAAGCACAAAGAAATTGCAGAAGATATTATTGAGCAGTTAGGTAAAGGGGCCAAGTTTCAAACCTTAGCTAAAAAATATTCGTCATGTCCGTCTGGTAAAAAGGGCGGTGATTTAGGCGAGTTTAAACGAGGTCAAATGGTACCTCAGTTTGATAAAATAGCATTTAAAGGCGCACTATTAGAGTCTCATCTCGTTAAAACTAAATTTGGTTGGCATGTAATTAAAGTGCTTTATAGGACCTAATTTACAACGAGTTTTTTGGAATGTTCGTTGTTTAAAAGTTCCCTATCTTGTGTCTGGATATATTATGGGTAGATATGCATCTACTATCGTCTATATAGCCACAATATCCATCTCTATTATATTTAAGCCAATCAACAGCTTTCCCCTAGCGTAATTTTTAAAAAATAGTTCAAGATAAAAATAATTTACTAAACCACATTCACCATCAATTAATTATTTTTTGATGGTTTGAACAATTGTTCTACTTCGCTAAACTTCGGTTTCAACCTAAAGCACCTATCCTTCTTTAAGCTAAAATAAATGAACAACTGAAAAATTAACTAATATTACCTATTTCTCTGCTTTACAATGAATCCTAAAATGCGTTATATCTATGTTGTGAGCATTGAAAAACGTGATGTGTAAGTTAAATATTTAATTATTAGGTAACTGAATAGAAATGATAAAAGTAATTATTGAGCGTGTGCTCGCAGAAGATATGGAAACAACCTACGATAATGAAATTCGCAAAACCTTAGCAGCAATAATGGCAGCAAAAGGTTATATTTCTGGTGCGTCATACACCAATGTTGATAACCCTAATATCAGAACGATTATCACCGACTGGGATAATGTTGGTTGCTGGAATCGTTGGTATAAATCACAAACCCGTCAAGAAGTTAATAAGACAATTCATTTAATGCTCAAGCAAGATGAAAAAATTAAAGTATTAATGTCCCAATCGCTCTCATAGCGGCAGTGCCTAGAAATAAAGGGGTCAGAGCTACTTTGAATTTGTTGTTTACCTATCTATCTATTTCACTCTTACCGCTTCATCCTTCAATTTTTGTTTTAAATTGATCGTTTCCTGAAGCCAAGCCCATGTTTATAGCTTTTCTGTGGACGTTCGGCCAATAGCAAGTTTCTCTGGTTAGTTTCTATTTTAGAGCTGCTCCATTAAAACTTGTCGGAGCAGTTAATGGCATGAAAAATCTGTGACCATCGGAAAATTTGTTAAAGAGTAATTAGTCAGCTGTTTGTAAGTACCGTAGAAGCCGAAGAAAATTGTGCAGTTATGGGCGAAAGACTTTACTCTTTTGTAAAACAAAGAAAGCCCGATATAAGTTGCCTTATACCAGGTTGTTAGTTTTACTTTTTAGGTAATCATTTACTTATGGGTTATAAGTTACGTCTAAGCTAACACCGCTTGCTGCAGAGTAACCGTAAACACCTATATGCCAAGTATCAGCTGCTGGGTTGGTAAATGCACAAGCTTCAGTGTTACCACTTTTGTATGGACGACAATCATACGTTGAAGAGGTCGGTTGAGAACCACGTCTAATATACATATCCGCATCACCTGTACCACCGCTCATAGCAAAATCTAATGTCGCCATGCCAGCAGGAACGTCAATGGTGTAGTATGTCCAAGCTTGTCGAGCAACACTAATATCTGTTACTGAAGCACTGCCGCCAGTAGCGCCGCCACCTGTGGTAGGTTCGGTGAAACTGCCTGTTAAACTAACTCCCGTAAATGCTGAATAAGCAATCATTTTAACGTGGTAAGTACCTGCTTGAACGCTCGCTATTGGACAGCTTTCAGTGTTACCGCCTTTATATGGACGACAATCATAGCTGCTAGTTGTTGGTGCTGAACCAAATTTAACATAAAGATCTGCATCACCAGTACCACCAGCCATAGCAAAGTTTAACTCAGTGGCACCAGCAGGAACTTCCATAGTAAAGCTAAGTTCTGTGCTTGAGCCAAGGTTGGTTTTAGCTACACCATTAGTAAGCGTATTACCTGTTGGTGGTGGAGGTGTTGTACCGCCGCCACAACTAGCTGCTAAAGCATCAGACGCTGCTTTTGCTTGTACTAAGCCAAATCCTGTTTTGTCATCACGACCTGCTGCATCTAAATCAACCGCAGTATTTTTCAATGCACTACGTACATCGTCGGCAGTACAGTTTGGGTTATTGCTCCATACTAATGCTGCAACACCTGTGACATGAGGTGTTGCCATAGAAGTACCATTATAATAGGCATAATCTTGTGAGCTATTAACGGTTAAGCTAGCGTTAGACCCTAATTGGGTCATCAGTTGTTGACCTAATGCACGGCTAACAGAAACGGTTGGTACAGTTACGTCAGTATTTGCATCAACTAGGAAAGGATTTTGTAAGCCAGGACGAGTACTGTCACTATAAACGATAACAGCAGATGCGCCAGCATCAGCACAAGCTTTAGCTGGGTTGATCTCAGGGTAATTACTCCCTTTTTGGTTATCATTACGCTCAGCTAAACAAATATTGCCATTTACGTTTGAACAGCTGTAGCTGCTACCTGAAATAGTACAGCTTGATAATACGCCATTGGCAGCACCATCAACATTGCTAACAACGAAGTTACCAGCACTTTGAATGTAATGAGTTTGAGGAACAACACTGTCATTACCATAGGTTGTTGAACCGACAGTAATAAAACCTAAACGACCATCACCAGCCACAGTAGATAAAATAGCTTCGCCAGGTGCAGATACTTCAACTTGGCTAGTATATTGAGAGAACTCAGCATGTTGGTTATTGCTGTCTAATGCGCCAACAGCCATAACTGCATCGTAAGAAGCTGGATATGACAGAGTAGCGTTACCATCGTTACCTGAAGCAGCAATAAGCAATACACCAGTATCAGCAGCAGCTTGTAAGGCATTTTTTTCAGTGTTACTTGAACCAGAACCACCCAAGCTCATATTGATAACTTTAGCGCCGTTATTTACACAAGTATCAACTGCGTCAGATAAGTCGCCAGAGTAGCCCCAACCTGCTTCGTTAAATACTTTTACAATATGTAGATTAACGTTAGTGCTTGGCAAAATACCAACAACACCTTCGCTGTTATTTACCCCAGCAATAGTACCTGCTACGTGTGTTCCGTGAGAACCACCATTTTCATACCAGTTACCTGTACCCGAGTTATTGGTACCTGCAGCATTGTTTGCATTTAAATCTGGATTGTTACGTTGATAACCTGAATCGATAATACATACCGTCATGTTAGCGGCGTCATTATCAGTTAATTGATCAGACTGGGTTTTTGATATTCCCCAAGGTTGGTTTTGCGCCATTAAAAAACGTTGATAATCTGGTTCTATCGATACAACAGAAGGGTGCTTGCGTAGTTTTTCAATGAATTTCTCAACATCTTTTACCGCATGCATTTCATCAAGAGCAATTACATGGCTATTATTTTTTAATATTTTAACGTGTTTTAAATTTAAACCGATTTTTTTAGCTAGACCAGGAGGAACACTCTTACCTTGCTTCTTATCTTTAAAGGTAATAATTAAACGGTCAGTGTAATCAGTGCGTTCAAGTTTTTGTTGAGCACGCCACTGCGCAAAACTAAGTGTTGAAGACTGCGCCGTAGTCATTTTTTCTGCTTTATTAAGTTGCGCTTGAGGTGTTGCATTACTCGCGGCACTAGTCACGGCTAAAACGGATAAGGCTATGGTACTTAATACGAGCTTTCTATTATTTTTCATCTGACATTAACTCCATCATTGATATTTCACGCTTCTTGCAGCAATCATTTTGACTGTTGTTTTGCGCATTATTTTTATAGGTTGCTTTAAGTGTTTAACAAAAAATCAACATTTATCAGATTGAATCTTTAGATGATATTTATCTAGCAAATAATGGACGAATAGTAATAAAAAACCGACATTCTATTTTTTGTTTATTAAGCTAAGTTATTGAAAGTAATGAGATCTGTTTTTATTTGTCGTGTTTGTTCGAAAGTTTGTCGTAATATTACTAGAGGGAGTTTTAGCAACTGTTACTATCGAATTATGCAAGAGGCAGGGAGCCAAGTTAAGCAAATGTATATATTACGTGAAGCATATAAAAGGAGAACGGACCGTTCATCTAAGCAATTAATCAATAAGTTAATCTACATAATAAGACGACTTAATAAAATTAAAGCAATAGTGGAGTACATATGAAAATTTCTAAGTTTACAACCTCAGTTCTTACCTTAGCAGTTACCGCTGCATTCTCAGCTCAAGCAGCTGACGACAGATACATTATTAAAGTAGACAACAGTAAAAAAGGTGTTGTAAAAGCTTTAGCGAAGAAACTAGGTGCTGATCTTAAAGTTGATGGTAATGGTTTTATTGCTGCAGCATTTTCAGGAAAAAATTTAGCTGATGTTAAAGGTTTACTAAATAATCCACATATTCAAATGGTCGAAGAAGATCAACGTCGTATGCCTTTATCACTTTATAGTGACGATGTGGGTAATGCGATGACTGAGCAGCTAACTCCGTATGCTGTAGTGCAATCACAAGCCGATCAAGTAGCCTTTAATGCCAGCGCTGGAATGAAGGTTTGTATCATCGATTCTGGTTTAGATCGCTCTAATCAAGATTTCGAATGGAATAATATCACGGGTGATAATGACTCAGGAACAGGTAACTGGGATGAAAATGGTGGCCCACACGGTACACACGTTGCCGGAACAATTGGTGCTGCTGATAATAACGTAGGTGTTGTTGGTATGGCACCTGGCGTAGATATGCATATTATTAAAGTATTCAATACTGACGGTTGGGGTTACTCTTCAGATTTAGCGTATGCTGCTGATAAGTGTTCAGCAGCTGGCGCTAATATTATCAGTATGAGTCTAGGCGGTGGTGGTGCAAATAGCACTGAAGAAAATGCTTTTAAAGCATTTACTGCTGCGGGAGGTTTAGTGGTTGCTGCTGCAGGTAACGATGGTAATGATGTACGTTCATTCCCAGCTGGTTATTCATCAGTAATGATGGTTGGCGCAAACGATAATAACAATAACATCGCCGATTTTTCACAATACCCTAGTTGCTCTGTAACCAGTGGTAAAGGTAAAAGACAAACAACAACGACTGATGAAACTATTTGTGTAGAAGTAACTGCTGGTGGTGTTGATACTTTATCTACTTACCCTGCGGGTATGGCTACTAGCGCATCAATGTCTGCCAATGGCGTTGATTTTGCCAGCTCTTCTATGGAAAATCCGGGTAATGCTATAGGTAATACTTATTACATGGGTACCGCTGAAGCGACAGATTCTGGCGCTAATGGCAACATCTGTGTAATTGACCGAGGCGTTATTTCGTTCCACGATAAAGTTGAAAATTGTGAAAACTCAGGTGGTATTGGTGCAATTCTTATCAATAATGAAGCCGGCATGCTTTATGGCACATTAGGCGATACTAATGCGACGACTATCCCAGCAGTAGGTGCAACATTTGAAGACAGGGCGGATCTGTTAGCTGCTACAACTGCCATTCTAACTATTGGTACAAGTGATTACGGTTTCATGAGTGGTACTTCTATGGCAACGCCTGCAGTATCAGGAATGGCTGCGCTTATCTGGTCTAACCATAATGAATGTACGGGTACTGAGATCCGTGATGCACTTAAAGCAACAGCGCAAGATAGTGGTGCTATAGGTCATGATGTTAACTTTGGTAGCGGTATCGTTAAAGCTAAAGCAGCGAGTGACTACTTAACGGCTAACGGTTGTGGCGGTGGTGTAACACCTCCTCCAGCGGGTGATATTACTTTGGATACAACGACTGGTCGTGCTAAAGGTAAGAACTACGTGGATCTAAACTGGAGTGGTGCTTCAGCATCAAGTGTTGATATTTATCGTGACGGTTCTTTAAGAACTACAACAGCAAACGATGGCTCTTTTAGAGATAGCTTTAGAGCTTCTGGCTCATTTACGTATAAAGTATGTGACCAAGGTAGTGATAATTGTTCAAGTGAAGTAACGGTAAACTTCTAATTTGAACCAACTTAAGTACTTGATATTCTTCTTTCAAGTACTTAATATCCAGCTCATTTATGGGGCTGGATATTTTCGTTTAAGCGACATTAACTTTTAATATTTATCACGCTAGAAATAAAAGTCATTGTGGTTAGGGTATGTTTAGTCTATGTTTTGTAGCGATGTGATTTTTTGTAACTTATTTTTAACAATTAGATCTTAAGTAAAAATAGATACGACAAGATATAAACAAAAACACCCTAATGCTTTCAAAATATGTTGATATTTTGAAAGATGTATTGGGCATAGGGGAATTAAAATGTCGAACAACTCAGTAAAACAATTAATCAAACCATTCTCATTGTTAGGCGTTATTGGCTTATCAATTTGGCTTATCAGTTTATTATTAAATAGCACAGCTAATAATAAAACTCAGTCTTATATTATCAGCTCAGCCGATTACTTATTGTTAAAAGAAAAGGTCCAAGCACTTAACCTAGTACCTTCACATGAACTTGCCATTATTAATGCTGTAGCGGTTGATTTGAATCAATCTCAGTTATCTCATTTACAGCAAAGTCTGACTATTACGGTCACTAAAAACCATAGCGTAGAATTGTCAGGCGGTAAAGCCTGGGGGAAACGTAAATGGCAGCCTAAATCAGTTGTTAATGACCTGATTGATGCTTCTCCTGCCCATGCCGCCCGCAATTTTGGCGACGGAGTAACCATAGGCTTTTTGGATACCGGATTAGATCAGTTAGAAGGGACCTCAAACGGGCTAGGCTTATCTACTGATTTATATGGGCGAGATAAGTTCTGGGGAACGTATGACGCGATAAATAATAACCTCAGTAATTATAGTAATGAAGAAAGTGGCCATGGTACTCATGTTGCTAGTATTGCAGGGAATGCAGACTATGATGTTTACGGTAAGGTCTATGGTGTTGCTCCTAATGCGTCATTAGTGGGTATTAAAGCTTTTGATGCTGAAGGCAAGGCAACCTATGCAGACGTTATTCGTGGTATTGAATGGGCACTTCAAGTTAAGGATCAGATTAACTTAAGAGTTTTGAATATGTCGTTCAGTGGGCCTGCTCGTTCTTATTATTGGGAAGATCCTTTAAACCAAGCGGTAATGAAAGCATGGCAAGCAGGCATTGTTGTCGTGGCTTCTGCTGGTAACAGTGGTCCTGATCCCATGACCATTGGTGTTCCAGGTAATGTGCCTTATATCATTACGGTAGGAGCGATGACGGATAATTTTACAGAATCAGATCCAAACGACGACAAGTTAGCGACTTTTAGTGCGGCAGGACCTACTTTTGAAGGTTTTGTTAAACCAGAAATTGTCGCACCAGGTGGGCATTTATCAGGTTTAATGGCTTATGATTCTCAAATCGTTCAAGAACACCCAGAGTTTCATGATGGCGGACGTTATTTTGAAATGTCAGGCACTTCTCAAGCAGCTGGTGTAGTGTCTGGTGTTGTGGCATTGATGTTAACGCAAGATCCAGCATTAACTCCAGATCAAGTTAAGTGTCGCTTAATGGACAGTGCTCATGCAGCATTTAATAATAACGGTGAACTTGCTTATAGTGTTTTCCAACAGGGTTCAGGCCTAGTGAATGTCGCTGATGCATTAACAAGTACTGCATCAGCATGTGCGAATCAAGCATTAGATATTGCTCAAGACTTAGAGGGAAATGAACATTTCTTTGGACCTTCTAATATCAATGAGGATGGAAATTTTTATGTTGAAGGTTTAGGCGATGAATATGTGTGGAAGTTAGATGATAGTAACCTTGGTGGTGATACTATAATTTGGCGAATGAATTTTGCTGAAGATGCGCTAGACTGGAAAAATACAGCATCAACAGATACCATAATTTGGCGAATGAATGTCGAAACTAACACGATAATTTGGAGAATGAATGTTGAGTCAGATACCATCATTTGGAGGATGGGTATAGCGGATAGTACTACCAACATTAATGTTAATAATTGGGTTGAGCAACAATAGCTTGACCAACTCTAAGCCACTGTAAAAGCAGTGGCTTTTTTATTTCATGCTGTAAACTTCTAAATATCATCAATTTATAAGAGCTGTTTTGTGAAAAATATTCTTCTTTTGTTATTTCTTATTAGTCTTCATTTCAGTGTTTTTGCACAAGAAGTCAAATTGTTTAAAAACTTTGGTATTGACAACCCAATGTCCTATAACTTTGTCAGAACAATTGTCCAAGATAAAGATGGTTTTATGTGGTTTGGTTCATCTGAGGGGCTAGACCGATTTGATGGCCACCAAACCCTAAGTTTTCAGCATGATAGCTCTCGGCCTAGTTCACTTAGCTCTAATGTAATCAGTCGTATTCTTATTGATAAACAACAACGTATTTGGGTGGGAACTTTCGGTGGGGGCTTGAATTTATATAGAGAAACAACTCAAGACTTTTTACATTTTACCACTAAAACAAAAAATGCAACGTTAACTAATAATTCTGTGAATGCACTATTTGAGGATAGTGAAGGTAAAATTTGGGTTGCTACCGAAAATGGCTTAAATATTCTCAGATCTCATGACGAAAAGTGGTCAACTCAGCAAATATTTCAAGAGCTAGGTAATCCTAATAGCCTTACGCATAATGCTGTACTTTCAATTATTGAGACCCGCAATCAAGAAATTTGGGTTGGTACAAATGGCGGGGGTATTTCGGTATTTGATTTACAAGGACATTTTATTAAATCCATAAAGTACGGTGATCAAAATAGTGCGACTTATGTAAACAAATTTGTCAGTAGTTTGCACTTAGATATTAATGAAAATGTTTGGATCGGCACAGTTGATAGCGGTTTGCTGAAGTATACTCCTAGTACAGAGCAATTTATTCACTTTCAACTTAATGTTGATGATCAGTCAACGATTAGCAGTAATGCAATAAGTAACATTTTTCAGGATTCAGAACAAAACATTTGGATTGCCACAGATAATGGTTTATCTATTTATAATTACAAAACCAATCATTTCAGTCGATATAATTACTCTCCGAATAATCCATACAGTATAAGTAATGATTTTGTTCTCACTTTTTTTGAAGATAATCATAAGGTGATGTGGATAGGTACTTTTTCTGGAGTTAATCGTTGGGATCCTAACCTAGCGACTTTTCGACAATATAGTACTCAAACGGATCCTGTTTTAAAAAATCACAATATCACTAGTTTTGCTCAGTTCGATAAAGAAAATATATATTTTAGTACCTATAGCGCTGGAATTTATCGGTTGTCGCAATATGATAATTCAATTTCAACTGCCGACTTTAACGCTTCGTTTTCAGAATATAGAATTATGACTATGTTTGCCGATGAAAACACTTTATGGGTGGGGACGCGAGCTTCAGGATTGTTTTCAATAAATTTAACAACGAAGAAAGTTATTTCATATAGTCATGATGCTGAAAACAATAATTCTATTTCGGCAAATAGTATTACGGATATTATTAAAGATAGGAATGGCAACCTTTGGGTATCTACTTTCCATCAAGGACTTAATTTATTAAATAAAGATGGTACTTTTAAACGGTTTATAAAAAACAAGTTAAATAGAGAAAAAGGGCCTGGCAGTAATCATGTTGTACAATTGTTAGAGGATGACCAAGGCTTTATATGGTTGGCTACTTTTGGTGGTGGGATAAGTCGTTTTGACCCTATGAAGAGAACGTTTAAACACTTTAGTCATGAGGAAAATAACCTTAATAGTATTTCTGATGATTTTTCATGGATCATGCTGTTAGACAATAATAAAAACCTTTGGTTTGGTACTCAATCTTCAGGCTTTAGCATATTAAGCCGTGAAAATCGTCAGAATAACAACTTTTCATTTACTCACCTTGATACTAAAGACGGTATGAAAAGTTTGACAGTATACGGCATCACTCAAGATGCTTATGATGATATTTGGTTTAGCACCAATAAAGGTATATCTCGTTATTCATTGGGTGATAAAAGCTTTAAGCATTTCAACCTGACTCATGGCCTAGTTGATCTCGAGTACACTCACTCTGCTGTATTTCGCTCGATGGATAACACATTATACTTTGGTGCAGGTAAAGGAATGAATAGTATCAATCCTGAAAAAATAAATACCAGTATTTTTTCACCCGAAGTTCGATTAACAAGTATTTTAAAATTGAATGAGCCGATGCCCTTAGGAAGCTCATTATCAAAATTAACCCAATTGGAATTTGACTACAGTGAACAACTGATCTCATTCGAATATGTCGGATTAAATTACGCAGCTCCAGAGTCAACACGTTATAAATACCGCTTATTAGGGTTTGACCAAGAATGGATAGATGCCGGTAAGTCACGACGAGCCACTTATACCAATTTACCGGCAGGTAGCTACCAGCTACAGGTGATTGCTGCTAATAACGATAATATGTGGAGTGAACCAGGATTATCCCTTGATATTGTAGTTAAACCAGCCCCGTGGAATACTTGGTGGGCGTATGTGCTTTATGCCGCATTGATTGCCTTATTACTGTTAACTTATTCGCGTTTTTTAAACCGAAAGTTACTTATTGAACAGCAACAAAAAGCTAATTTAAAGCAGCAAGTAAGAGATAAAACACAAGAATTTCATTTGAAGAATGTTGAGCTTGAACAGGCAAATAAACAGTTAGAGAATGCGGCAACGGTAGATAAAGTGACAGGCGTTAAAAGCCGTCGTTATTTAGATATTTATATCGAACAAGCTAGCCAACTGATGTCTCAAATTCATGAAAATATTCTGCCCGTACAGCGCAGCCTATTACCACGCTTATACCTTGTCATGATAAAACTTGAGAATATAGAGCAAGTAACTAATAGCCAATTGGTTAACCTTACTGACCTACTACTATATAGTCGAAATAATGAAGATTTGGTTATTCGGTGGGCTGATGACACCTTTGTTATTATCGGTTATGAAAAAGATGATAACACCCGTGAGTTGGTAACTCGCTTAACGGATCGTTTTGCACAAGTATTGGGCCATGGCATTAAATCAAATGTGGCTTATTCTTTTTACCCGTTTAATTTTGAACAACCTATGGCGCTATCATGGGATCAAGTGAGTGTTATTGCTGAACATGCCTTAAAGGTTGCTCGAGATAATAACATGAATTGGCTGGGGCTTTATGCACCTAAGGTGCAGCCGTTTAACTATTTAGATGTTATTCAGCAACAAGATGTTGGCGAATTAAGTAAATTAGTCAAATTAAAGCAGGGTTAGTTGCTGCTATAAGTTAACAATCGGGAGTTGAGTTTTGTTGTGCCATTTTTTGTTGGTATTGTTTGGGCGTGCAATGATAACTTTCTTTAAAACAACGGCCAAAATAGGTTTGTGATGAGAAGCCTACATCTAAAGCTATACGCCCAATTTGTGCACCACTGGTTAGTAATGCTTGTGCCTTTTTCAAACGAAATTCTTTGATGAAGTTATTAGGCGTAGTGCCTAGTATCACTTTAATTTTTCGCTGTAATTGTCTTTCACTCATGGCGAGTTCTTTGGCAAGTAATGAGATATCAAGCTCTGGCTCTGTGTAATGTTTAGCGATCAGCGCTTCAAGTTTATGTAAAAACTTATCTTCCAGACTGATTTGCTCAACGGTCTCTTGCGTTAAGTTTGCGACATTTTGTTGGCTGGTACTTTTTCGCTCTGCTTTTCGCTCTTCATTAAATTTTTGTAAATAGCGTTTTTGTAGCTGCTGCCTATTCGTAATTAAATTTTGAATTCTCGTTAACAGTTCATGTTGATTGAAAGGTTTACTTAAATACTCATCAGCATTTAGGTTCAGGCCTTGTAACCTACTTTCAAGATCAGATCTTGCGGTGAGTAATATTACCGGAATATGCGCGGTCATTTCATCTTGCTTTAACTGTGTTAACACTTCAAATCCATCAATACCGGTTAACATTAAATCGCAGACAATGAGGTCAGGGATATATTCTTGTGCTAATTGCAGGCCAAGCTCACCACTGCCGGCAAGAATGCAGTGATGTTGTTGTTCAATGACTTGTTTTATATGACTTTGCATATCCAGATTATCTTCTATCACTAAAACGACTTTCTGTGAATGATTGCTCTCAATATTCGCTACACAACGCTGTTCTGTGAGTAATGAAGTCACCTCATTCTCTGAGATACTCATCGATATTTCTGCCTCTACCTCATTTGCGGGTGCTAACGGTATTGAAAGGCTGAATTTACTGCCGTGGCCATGCTCGCTCACTAAGCTGATACGCCATCCGTGGGCTTTTACGAGTTCACTAACTAAAGACAAACCTATACCTACCCCAAAAGTTGCTTGGTTCTTTACATCGTCAGCTCGTTGAAAACGTCCAAATATTTTATCAAGAGAGTCTTTGTTGATACCTATACCTGAGTCGATAACGTTTAAAATAATAGTGTCTTGCTCGACATAAGCATTTACTTGTACAGAGCCTCCGTTAGGGGTGTACTTTATCGCATTAGCAAGCAAGTTAAAGATGATTTTTTCAAAAGCTTGGCCATCACAGTCTAACCACAAGTCGTCAGGAATATTGCTCGTAAAGCTTAAGTTATTTTGTGATGCCATACGAGAAAATGAATCAACAGGCATCATCATTAGGGTTTGTAATCGATAAGTACTCAGCGATAGTTGTGGATTGTCACTTAAACGTGAAAGCTCTAACAGTTGCTCAACCATACGTACTAATCGAAGGCCATTACGCTTAGCAGTGGTTAATTCTTCACTTTCTAATTCATTGGTTGTTTTGGTTATATACCTATCGATAATGCCATTAATAATGGTGAGTGGTGTTCTAAACTCATGTGAAATGTTAGCGATGAATTTGTCTTTTAATTCTAAAGTTTGTCTTTCAGCATGCTTTCTTGCGGATAAATTAATGAAAGTTATGACAATAAGTGGTTGTTTAGCGCGATCAGCCCACTGTAACTCTGCTTGTGCTGGAAACTCTGTACCATCTGAACGTAGCGAAAGACACTCCACCGATATGCCTAAAGCTTTACGCTGCAATGAATAGACATTGCTTTGAAAGTCAAAAAAGAAGTGCATTTCGTCTTTTTCTGCAAATAAGCGACTCACCGATATACCTTTTAATTCTTGCTCTAGGCTTTGAAACATTTGTACTGCTGCGGGGTTAGCCGATAATATTTCACCAGTAATTGAAGTTGTTAATATGGCATTATTTGAAGCGTTGACTATCGCTTTATCTTCACTGTTAATCAGCGAATCGGTTAAGTCATTATTTAGACTATTAAGTTGCTGGTGTTGGTTTTTTTCTGAAAGTAAATTTTGCTTAAGCTTTTTAGTTTGGCTGCGATGAGTGATTGCAATACCTGATAGTAAAGTGGCGCCAACAAATAACCAAAAAAGCAGGGTAATAGATTGCAGATTGCTATTAACACTATAAAACAACTTGTGCTCATAGCCATATAAATGAGCTGCGGTTGGTATAAGCATAAGCAGTAAAATATAGTGTTCTGGATGAGGTTCTTTTTCTATCGCGATAGGTAATTTACTTACTTTTAAGGTGATGTTTGCGGCGAGTATAAGTAAGAAATAGGGCAGCAAAGCAATAAGCTGAAGAGAATAGCTGTTGGTGCTAATGAAGACTGAATCCTTATCAATAAAGGCACTGATATTTCCTATCAGCAAAAAAACAGCACTCCCAGAAAGTAGTGCAAAGCTATAACGCCAGAAATTGTCTTTAACACTCACTAAACACTGTATTAATCTGGCGATAATAAGGCTATTTATTACTAGGTGAAATAACAAGGACGGTTTAGCTGTTTGGTATATCTTTCCCGAAAATTCGGCAGGTAATAAAATAAAATAACAAAAACAAATCAGCGTGAAAAATATAGCCGGAACTCTACCTCCAATATATTTATTAAGCGGGACATCACTTAAGTGAGGGTTGGTTTCTATTGCCAATAAAATAAAGAAATAAACAAAGAGCGAAGCAAAGTCTTGATACAACTGCTGGCTGACACTGGCAGGTGTACTATTTAATAATTTACTTGCGACGATCGCGAGTGCAGCTAAAAGCAGATATTGCCAAAACAGTTTGAATGAGCGTGAGGTGTTTTTTTTAAAACAAAAAAATAAAAATATACTGCTAATAATTTGTAAAGTGAATAGAGCAAAATTTAATGCGCTTTCAAAATGCATTGTTAGCCAGTTGGCAACAAAAGGGTAAGGAATAAAGGTAACAAGGCACACTAAAGCTAAAGCTAAGGGTAATTGTCTAATTGGTCTTTGCAATTGCTCTTCCTATTTGGTGTTTATTCTTTATTATTATTTTAAGTTACTCCTTCCTTTAAATAACCACTTAATGTAATTTATAGTAACACTTTATTAACATCAAGCTGATGAGTTTATCTAGCACTTTATTAAAGAATTTTGCTATTGGGGTATTTGTAGCCTTTATAATACAGTCTGAAATTAGCTGTTGAAGATAAAGTGAAAAATACGGAATTGATGGCTACTTCAAAAAATACTTTTAACTATCTTTTGAAGCAAGTAAAAAATATATTTGGAAAATTAAGGGGGAAGTAAATTAGGGCAATGGTTATATCATGACTATAACGCTGTATTGCTTGAAGTCATTCCCTTATAAATCACAGTAACGATGAAGTGATGTAGCTCAAGCGCTTCTTCGATGGGTTTAAAATGACTTTATACGGCGTTAAATAATCAAACCATAGAATGACTATGCTTAAATAATTTTCTTTGCCTAAAGTCATTTTAATTCCCACTGATATTCTGCACTTTGAATGGTAACGGGTATAAACCATGAGAATAATAGAGTTAATATGCAGTTCAGTTTAAACGTTATCAACCTATTAAACGTCAACACGCTCTACAATCGCGACTCCTTGTCGATAACCTAAGCCGCCATTTCCATGTATTAAACCAAGTTTTTCTGGGCCATCACATAATCGATGATGCATTAGCACTAGTGCATTAAGCGCCGGATTATTCCAGGCGGCTTTGGCCAAATTCATACCACCTGTTATGGTAATACTATGTTCAGCAAGAAAGTCTGGAATATCTTCTAAGACTTCAACCAAACCACTGACTAATAAAAAAGCCATTGGAACAACAGGGTAACAAGTATAAGTTTCTAATAAGGCATCACCACCTTTAAACAACTGCACAAAGTCGATATTAGCTTCACTACAGGCTTGTTGATAAGCTTGCTGTAAGTGTTCATATCGAGAAATGTCGGTTAAGAACTCTCGCCCATCGCCATCAAGGCGGCTCAACCCTACGGCTTTGACCTTCAACCATTGGCTTTTATCAACGCCCAACTGCTCGGCGATATCTGCACGAGTCAATAATAATCGACCTGAAAAATCTACCATAGGATTAGCACAATCAACCCCTCTAAATAAATCTGTGATCGGTTTATGCCAACGTAAATCGGGCAATAATTCTGGGGTAAAAGTATCAGACAAAGCGTTACGAAAACTGATTTGATAATTTTCAAACAGTGCACTAGAGAATTCTTTAAATTGTTGTTCTGTAATGGTGTGGTTGTCACTAAAAGCACGCGCTAAGTCGGTATAAGCTTGTGTTAATGGATAACTTTGTCCATAAACAGCCATTTTACTTAACCGATTTTCTCGGCTATAACCCGTTCTGATATGATCTTCACCACTAATTACTACAGCAGCTTCACCATTTTCTATTAATCTTTTTGCTTCAGCCAAGGCTTCAATTGGAGCGCAACCACTTCTAAAGTGATGTTCTTTCTCAGGGCTATGCCAATCAGCCTCTAAAGGTTCTATCACTAAATGTTTAGGCGTAATACCACGTTGAAGTAATTGTGATTCGAGTAGTAAAACCTGATCAAGACTACCTACCTCATCTTGTTTTTTAGCTGCGCCAATAATAAATGCCGATGGAGTTTTCACAAGTTATTAAATCCAGAAAGAATGATAGTGGATAACTTTATGCTATTTATAGCAAAATTAAAAACCTAAAAGCAGTCAGTGAATTTTTAGCACTACAAAACGACTAAATAACCACGAAAAAGTAACCATATTTGTTAGTGACGTTTTACTGTTTGTAAATAATGAGTGAGCTTAGGGAAATAAAAGAAAACAAAGAAAGGAAAGGGGAGGGACGAAAGTGCGACTTAATTTTAACTAAGCCGCACTGATTTTGTTCAAGGTAGTTAACTAAGCAAACGCAAAACTTGCGCCTTCACGCACGCCACTTGAAGGCCAGCGTTGAGTGATGGTTTTACGTTTGGTGTAAAAACGAACACCATCAGGGCCGTAGGCATGTAAGTCACCAAATAATGAGCGCTTCCAGCCACCGAAATTATGATAAGCAACGGGCACAGGCAGTGGAAAATTAATGCCAACCATACCTACCTGAATATTATCTGAGAAATAACGCGCTGCTTCTCCATCACGGGTAAATATACAGGTACCATTGCCGTACTCATGGTCATTACAGTCTAGTTTTGTAATTTTGCTGTGAGCTATAAAAACGTGTGATTTAATCAAGATAGCAAGGGGATAGAGCATATTTAACTGATTCTTGTCATATTGGCGTTATAAAGTGACAACTAATAAGATTTATTAGCTGGTTTTAACTTTTGCGATTGAAGAAAATAAGAGGGTTGGGTAAAGTCTAATTAATCCGTTTGGTATAAGATGAAAGTTATGAAAGTTATGAGAGTGCTGCTGTGTTATTTGAAATTACCGATGTAGTGAATATTATGGGATTGTCTGCAGTGGCAGTCTTTGCAATATCGGGGGCACTTGATGCCGCTCGCCAGAAAATGGATATTCTTGGGTTCATGCTGATTGGTACAGCTACCGGTCTCGGTGGTGGTACACTTCGCGATTTGTTGCTGGGTAATGTCCCCGTATTCTGGATACGAGAGCCGATATGGATCATCGTCTGTTTGGTTTCTACAGCAATAACCTATTTTATCGCACCAAAATTGGCTTCTATAACACGCGCATTGATCTGGATGGATGCGGTTGGTATTGCATTATTTGCCGTGGTTGGCACTGAGATTGCGCTAGAGTTTGGTACCTCCCCTTTGATCGCCATTTGTATGGGAGTAATGACAGCTAGCTTTGGTGGTATCGCACGAGATGTACTTAGTGGTAGCAACCTTACACTGATGAACGAAGAGCTTTATATCACCACAACTGTGGCGGGTTCAGTTATGTACCTTTGGCTCAATACCTTAAGCCTACCGGCTAATTACGATTTGATTGGAGGTTTTTTTATTGCCTTTATTCTACGTGCATTGGCAATTAGGTTTCATATTAAACTACCAAATCACTATAGGAAGGACTAAAGGCCCTAGCCAATGTTAGTAAATCAAAGCTGATATAAATGCTAAGTAAAGTTTAAGGTAGGAAAAGGCAAGTTCTTCGACTCAACTGAACTAAATTAATCATTATTAGGTAATACGCTCTAATTCACATTTAACAAGACTAATAAGAGTAATTGCACTAATGGGGTTATAAAGTCATTTTAAGGGCTAATTTAGCTTCTTAGAGCATGCTAATGCTATAGAGAGTGACTTTATTAGATTTTGCAGAGTCAATTATCCTGATTATATATTATTTGAATAACTATTCTCTCAATCGATGACTTTCGTTTCTGTCTTTTCACTCTATCCCTAGCGGTAAGTAACTCAATAGACTTAGTACTATTTTATTCGTAGATAATATGTCGAGTAAAACAGTGATTATTACTCTAACCCTAGTGTAATGGGTGTTTTTTTTATTTTACAATAGGTGTGGCTTTTGGTTCTTTATGCGATGTTTCTGGCGTTTTATTCAAACATTCAAGTGCGTGTGTGTGAGTGTACTACTAAATGTAGCTGCCATTTAGCGTAAATAGTAATAGTTTTCAATCGTTTCAAATCACTTTTATTGTTGTATATATTCAAATATGTCGTATATATATTCATAAAATGATTGACTCAGAACCATTTTGCGGGTAATTTTGCCGGCCGCAATTAATAATGACTTTCACAATTGCATTCGTCTCAGAAAGACTCGGTAGAAGTCTGACGTTCGATGTTCAAGAAATTCTAAGTAATATTCTGAAGGATCAGCAGCGCACATTTTGAACATAAAGAATATATAGCTTAATTAGCAAGCAGCTTAATTAGAAAGCAAAAGAAGCTAATAGAAATAGTTTGATGAAATAGGAATAAGCAATGAATGATATGAGCAAAAAATCCCAAGGCCTTTATCGCGCCGAGTTTGAACATGATAGTTGTGGTATTGGCTTTGTCGCCAACCTAAAGGGTAAAAAAACTCACGATATTATTGAAAATGCACTCACCATGTTGAGTTGTATGGAGCATCGTGGTGGTACTGGTTTTGACGTCAAAAGTGGTGACGGTGCCGGTATTCTTATTCAAATCCCACACGATTTTTTAAGCCAAGAAACCGAAAAATTAGGCTTTAGCTTACCAGATGCCGGAAATTACGGCGTTGGCATGATCTTCTTTCCGCGCGATAAAGCGCAAAGCGAAGCGTGTAGAGAAATTCTAAACCAAAATATTACTGAACTGGGCTTAACCTTATTAGGTTATCGTGATGTCCCGGGTGATAACTCTATGTTAGGTGCGGCTTCATTTGATAGCGAACCGAACATTGAGCAGGTATTCATTGCCAAACCTGCAGCATTAACGGCTCAAGAATTTGAGCGTAAGTTATTTGTTTTGCGTAAATACACCTCGCATAAGATTAATGCTAGCGGTATCACAGAACGTGATGAGTTTTATGTTACCTCAATGTCATCAACCAAAATTGTCTATAAAGGACAATTTACCACGCAGCAAGTTCGCCAATATTATCTTGACCTTCAAGACGAGCGTACTATCTCTGGTATGGCGATGTTCCACTCTCGTTTCTCAACGAATACTTTTCCAGCTTGGCGTCGTGCTCAGCCGTTCCGTTATATCGCCCATAATGGCGAAATTAACACAGTGCGCGGTAATATTAACTGGATGAATGCTCGTGAAGCATTGTTTAGCTCAGTTAATTTTAGCGATGCTGAATTGAAAATGTTAAACCCTATTTGTAATAACGATAACTCTGATTCAGCCAACCTTGATATGGCGATTGAGTTATTGGTGTTAAGTGGACGTTCGTTAGCCCAAGTTATGATGATGATGGTGCCAGAAGCATGGCAAACACAAACTGATATGGATGCAACTAAACACGCATTCTATGAGTATTATGCCTGCATCATGGAACCATGGGATGGCCCAGCTTCATTATCGTTTAGTGATGGTAATGTTATCGGCGCGACACTTGATCGCAACGGTTTACGTCCTTCACGTTACTTGTTAACTGAAGATGGTACTTTAGTGATGGGCTCTGAAACAGGCACCTTGTGTGTTGATCAGTCAACCGTCGTTGAAAAAGGCCGTTTACAGCCAGGTAAAATATTCATTGCTGATTTAAAGCAAGGTCGTATCATCAGTGATGATGAAGTAAAAGCACAAGTCAGCTCAGCTCAGCCTTACGGTAAGTGGCTAGCAGATAACAAAGTTGAATTAGATAAATTACCAGTTCCAATAGCGTCTATTGCTCAACCGCCACTGGCAGAACTGCGTAAAATGCAAAAAGCCTTTGGTTATACTAGCGAAGATCTTAATTTAGTGCTTGCGGGTATGGTTGGTACATCTAAAGAGCCATTAGGCGCTATGGGTACAGATACGCCTTTAGCGGTATTGTCTAGCCGCCCACAACAATTGTCTCATTACTTTAAGCAATTATTTGCTCAAGTAACTAACCCACCAATCGATCCGATTCGTGAAGAGTTGGTTATGTCATTGCGTGGTTATATTGGTAAGTCGTTTAACTTACTCGATGAGACACCAGAGCATTGCCACAAAGTTGAAATTGAACAGCCGGTATTAACAATCGATCAATTACGCAAGTTACAGTATATTGATAATAATCATCTGCAATCAAAAACCATTGCTATTACCTTTAAAGCTAGCGGTGAAGCTGGCGCACTTAAAAAGGCGCTTGACCGTGTATGTTTTAACGCAAAAAGTGCCGTTGAAGATGGTTATGAAATCCTAATTTTAAGTGATCGTGAAGTTGATAGTGACCATGTTGCTATTCCATCAGTATTAGCAACAGCAGCTGTTCATCATTACTTAATTCGCGAAAAATTACGTTCTGGCGCTGATATTATTTTAGAATCAGGAGACATCCGTGAAACTCATCATTTTGCTACCGTTATTGGTTATGGCGCGGCAGCGGTAAACCCTTACTTAGCGCTAGAAAGTATGTATGGCTTACGTGATGAAGGCGTACTTGACAGCAAGTTAACTGATGAAGAAATTGTTGCTAAGTACACAGCAGCAGTAGGCAGTGGTTTATTGAAAACTTTCTCTAAAATGGGTATTTCAACGTTACAATCATACTTAGGTGCGCAAGTTTTTGAAGCATTAGGTATCAACTCTGATGTTATAGATGAGTACTTTACTGGTACGGTTAGTCGAATCCAAGGATTAAGCTTAGATCAAATCGCCCAAGAAGCGTTATTACGTCATCGTGAAGGTTTCCCTGAAGCGAGCCGTATTGCTGTTGAAAACTTATTGCCAACAGGTGGTGAATATTCATGGCGTAATGATGGCGAACGTCATCTATTTAGCCCAACGGTTATTCGTTTACTGCAGCATTCAACGGCAAGTAACGATACCAATCAATTTAAGCAATACGCCAAAACAGTTGATGATCAAAGTAAAGAAGCCTTTACCTTACGTGGCTTACTTGAACTGAATAGCGATCGTCCTTCAATTCCATTAAGTGAAGTTGAACCGATTGAAAATATTTTCAAACGTTTTGCTTCAGGTGCTATGTCATTTGGTTCTATCTCATGGGAAGCACACACTACCTTAGCTATTGCTATGAACCGTATTGGCGGTAAGAGTAACAGCGGTGAGGGTGGTGAAGATCCTATTCGTTATACACCGTTAGAAAATGGCGATTCAATGAATTCGCGCATCAAGCAAGTAGCTTCTGGTCGTTTCGGCGTTACCAGTCATTACCTAACTAATGCAGACGAATTACAAATTAAGATGGCGCAGGGCGCAAAACCGGGCGAAGGTGGTCAGTTACCTGGCGACAAAGTTGATGCTTGGATTGGTAAAACGCGTGGTTCAACACCAGGTGTTGGTTTGATTTCACCACCTCCACATCATGATATTTATTCTATCGAAGATTTATCACAGCTAATTTTTGATCTTAAAAATGCTAACCGTGAAGCGCGTGTTAACGTTAAATTAGTATCAGAAGCTGGCGTAGGTACTATCGCATCAGGCGTAGCGAAAGCCTATGCGGATGTAGTACTTATTGCAGGTCACGATGGCGGCACTGGTGCTTCACCATTGAGTTCAATTAAACATACGGGTTTACCGTGGGAACTTGGTTTGGCTGAAACCCATCAAACCTTGGTACGTAATCACTTACGTAGCCGTATTACTGTACAAACGGATGGTCAACTTAAAACACCACGCGATTTAGCTATTGCAACATTACTTGGTGCAGAAGAATACGGTATGGCAACAACAGCTCTAGTGGTTGAAGGTTGTATCATGATGCGTAAGTGTCATTTAAATACTTGTCCGGTTGGCATTGCGACACAAGACAAAGGTTTACGAGATAAGTTTACTGGTCGTGCTGATATTTTAGTTAACTTCTTTACCATGATGGCTGAAGGTTTACGTGAAATCATGGCTGAACTAGGTTTTAAAACCATTGAAGAAATGGTTGGTCAGACTCAGTGTCTTAAACAGCTTGAAAATGTTGATCATTGGAAATACCAAGGACTTGATTTAACGCCGTTATTGCACAAAGAAGAATCTCACGAGAGTGAAACGCTTTATCAATCAATCAATCAGAAGCATTTAATTGACGATATTATTGATCGCAAGATGATAAAAGATGCGCAAGTGGCTCTTGATAGTCAGCAAAGCGTTTCTCTTGAATATGATGTTATCAATACAGATAGAACGATTGGTGCGATGATTTCTAATGAAATCTCGAAGAAGTATCAAGCTGAAGGCTTACCAGAAAATACTATCAAGGTTAAGTTTAACGGCTCTGCGGGTCAAAGTTTTGGTTGTTTCTCAGCCAAAGGTTTGCATTTTGAACTGGAAGGCGATGCCAATGATTACTTTGGTAAAGGGCTGTCTGGCGCAAACTTGGTAGTATACCCAAGCAAGCAAGCTAAGTTTATAGCAAGTGAAAACATTCTAATTGGTAATGTTGCCTTCTTTGGCGCAACCTCAGGTAGTGCCTTTATACGAGGTATTGCTGGCGAGCGCTTCTGTGTTCGTAACTCAGGTGCTACGGCAGTTGTTGAAGGGGTTGGTGATCACGGTTGTGAATACATGACCGGTGGTAAAGCAGTAATCTTAGGCGCAACAGGTCGTAACTTTGCCGCGGGTATGTCTGGCGGTGTTGCTTATGTACTTGATGATAACAAAGACTTTGCACCTAAATGCAACATGGAAATGGTTTCATTAGAAACAGTTGATACCGATGCAGAAAGCCTTGAGTTAAAAGCATTAATTGCAGAACATTTTGCCGCAACAGGCTCAGATGTCGCTAATGAATTACTTAATGATTGGGACAATAACGTGAAACGTTTTGTTAAAGTCATGCCAGTTGATTATAAGCGAATGCAAGGTTATATGAATGACGTGCGCGAAAGCGGTAAGTTCGAGTCAGAATATGACATTGCCGTTCAAGCATTCGATATCCATTTAAATAAACTAGCTAGCGCTAAAGCTTAAGCTGCCAAGGAGAATATATTATGGGAAATCCAACAGGATTTATCAACGTAGGTCGTGCCTTGCCAACTGAACGCAAAGCAGGTGAACGTTTATCTGATTGGCTTGAAGTCTATGAAGAAATACCACTAAAAGCTGTAGAAAAACAAGCTTCTCGCTGTATGGACTGTGGCGTACCATTTTGTCAGTCGGCAAAATCAGAGTTTGCGCCTGCCGTGGCGGGTTGTCCGGTTAACAATGTTATTCCTGAATGGAATGACTTGATTTACCGAGGCCGTTGGAAAGATGCGATAGAGCTATTGCATAAAACCAATAACTTCCCTGAGTTCACTGGGCGTGTGTGCCCAGCACCTTGTGAAGGCGCTTGTGTACTAGGTATCAATGCTGATCCTGTGGCTATTAAGTTACATGAAAAAGAAATTATTGATCATGCCTTTAAGGAAGGTTGGGTAGTCGCTCAACCACCATCAGCACGTACAGGTAAAAACGTTGCTGTCATAGGTTCTGGACCTGCTGGTCTTGCTGCTGCAGCACAGCTTAATAAAGCTGGCCATATGGTTACTGTCTATGAACGTGCCGATCGTATCGGTGGTTTGTTAATGTACGGTATTCCAAATATGAAGCTGCAAAAGGAATTAGTACAACGTCGCGTTGATATTTTAGCGGAAGAAGGCATTGTATTTGTTACTAATACCGAAGTAGGTAAAGACGTTAGTGTTGAGAAACTTGAAAGCGACTTTGATGCGATAGTGTTATGTATTGGCGCCACGGTGCCACGTGACTTACCTGTTGAAGGTCGAGAACTTAATGGTGTTCATTTTGCCATGGACTTCTTGAAAGCGAATACTAAAAGTTTACTCGATAGCGAACATAAAGATGGCCAGTACATTAATGCCCAAGGCAAAAATGTGGTCGTTATTGGTGGTGGTGATACTGGTACCGATTGTATCGGCACTTCATTACGTCATCAGTGTACAAATGCTTTACAACTCGAAATCATGCCGCGTCCACCAGAAAAACGTGAAGAGAATAACAACCCTTGGCCACAATGGCCAAAACGTTTGTTAGTTGATTACGGTCAAAAGGAAGCTATTGAGATTCAAGGTCAAGATCCTCGTCAGTATTTGGTGATGACTAAGAAAATTGAAAGTGATGTGCAAGGTAATGTTAAAGCGGTTCATACGGTTGATATTACTTGGGAACGCAATGACAAAGGTCAAATGTTCCCGCAGGAAGTTGCTGGCAGTGAAAAAGCTATTCCAGCCGATATCGTACTCATCGCAATGGGCTTTATGGGTCCTGAAGGTGGGTTAGTTGAGCAGTTTGGCCTTGAGCAAGATAATCGTTCTAACATAGCTGCAGAATACGATAAGTTTGCTACAAGCAAACAAGGCGTGTTCGCTGCTGGTGATGGTCGCCGTGGTCAAAGCTTGATTGTTTGGGCAATTGATGAAGGTCGTCGTTGTGCGCGTGAAGTAGACAGTTACTTAATGGGTAAGAGCTACTTACCTTAAGCAATTAGCGACTACCGCTATACTTTTAAAATAGCATCCTATAAAAATCCTACCGTGTGCATCACGGTGGGATTTTTTTATAAATTTTTTATTAATGTATTACAATAGAAAAGGTGATGCTCGGTAACGTTTGATGCACTATCTCAACAATCGCTGGTTAGGTGTAGACTAAAGTTTTACCTAATTAATCAGTACCTTTCAGCGAAAGTGTTTATACTAGAACCAAACAATATTTTATTAATGTTGGAAATTTAACCATTGAAGAGTGGGAAGGGATCGCTTATTTCTTTGTTGTTTAAATTTTTGCAAAATCTTAATAAGGATCCATATGAATTTACTTAATAATTTAGTGTTTAAACAAAAATTAATTTTACTTGTGTTGATACCCCTCTTAGCCACACTGTATTTTAGTTTAAACAATTTAAATTCCTTAACTTCAAAACAAGGGCAGCTTGAAGAAATTCATGACTTGATTACGCTAACAGTTGCTAATAATGCACTTGTTCATGAGTTACAAAAAGAGCGTGGTGCCACTGCTGTTTATCTAGGTAGTAAAGGTGAAAATTTTTCTTACGAGTTAAAAGAACAACGAAAACTTACCGATAAAGCTCACACACTCTTAAATGCAAAGTTAAAAGTTTTCTCATCTGAGAATGACAAAGTAAATAATATTATCTTAACGGTTAAAAATGGTTTGTTAAAATTAGACAGGATTAGAGCTCGTTCTGATGAACTCTCAATTTCACTCAATGATGCTATTGGTTACTACACAACTCAAAACCATGAAATGCTTAGCTTAGCAGAGTTCTTTTCAACGATTAGTCCAACAGAAACAGTCAGTAACGCCATTGGGTATTATGTTCTTTTAGAAGCTAAAGAGCGGGCTGGTATAGAGCGGGCTGTTGCTAGTGGTGGTTTTGCCATGGATAAGTTCACACAAGCGGCTTTCCAAAAATTTACTAGCTTAGTGGCTTTACAAGATAGTTATTTAGAACAATTCAGCGCTAAAGCATCATCTAATACCATAAACGCTTATAAAAACAGCTTAAATAGTAATGCTGTAATTGAAGTTAATAGAATGAGAAACGTGGCAGTATCGGTTGGTCAAGCTGGTCCTTTCAATATTGATGCGAGTGTATGGTTTAAAAGCGCGACAGGACGAATTAATTTACTAAAAGATATTGAGAATCTCGTTGCTGATGAGTTCATTACTGACATAGATAAACTGCTTCATGAAGCAAGTAGAGGAGTCAGTATTAATTTAATTATTATTATAATAACGTTCATTATGACTATTTTTATTGTCTACGTTATTTTGACAAATTTAATTAAGCAATTGAATGAGATTTCAGTAACGATGGAAAAAGTCACTGAACATAATGACTTAACGGTACAGGCAGGTGTTTTTAGTACGGATGAATTGGGTAACATTGCCAAAGGCTTAAATAAAACACTTAGCACCTTTTCTAATGCCATCACCGAAATAAAAAGTAGTAGCATTTCTCTCGCCGCTTCGGCACAACAATCATCTGTCATTGTGAATAATAACGTAGATAGTTTACAACAGCAGCGTGATGAAACCGCTCAAGTTGCTACTGCAATAGAGGAAATGTCAGCAACGGTACAAGAAGTCTCTCGTAATGCCAATGAGGCGATGTCATCAACGCATCAAGTAAATACTCAAGCAATAGAGAGCCAAACTGTTGTAGGCAACTCATTAGAAGCAATCAATAATTTAGCGACAGAAGTGTCGGAAATAGGCACGCTTATATCAGGACTGCACTCTACAACGTCAAATATATCAAATGTTATTGATGTTATAAAAGGTATTGCGGATCAAACTAACTTACTTGCCCTAAATGCAGCAATAGAAGCAGCAAGGGCAGGAGAGCAAGGGCGAGGCTTTGCCGTAGTGGCAGATGAAGTTAGGACCTTAGCTCAACGTACTCAAGACTCCACTATTGAAATTGAAGAAATTATCAATCAATTGCAAAGCGAAGCCAGCAATGCAAATACTATGGTGGCTGGTACCCAAAAACGTGCGGATGAAAGTATTGATGGTGCTCATCAAATTGAATTATCACTGACAAGTATCGTAACGGCAGTATCGGATATAAACCTGATGATCGAACAAATTGCTACTGCAGCAGAAGAACAAGTTAGCGTCACGGAAGATATCAATAAAAATGTTAATGATATAGATAAGAAGTCTTCTGAAATAACATCGGGAGCACAAGATGTATCTCTGGCAGCTAGTGAGCAAGTAGAGATTGCTAATACGCTTGAAAGTCTGGCAGCAAAGTTTGTGGTATAGGTAAGTAGTGCAAATAAAATTTGCTTAGGAGAGAACCATTAACTTACTAAGTATTGGTAGTGGTTTTATCCCTAATGCCAGTATAAAGTGATTTTAAGTCAATCGAGTAAGCGTTAGAACGATCTCACTTTATCGTTACTGTGACTTATAATGAATTAATAATTATGAGGAAAAGTAACGCACATTTAAAATGAAATCACTAATAGTTTGTCATTTATTAATGGTAAGTTATTAGTGGATTTCTTCTATAACATCCTCATCAGTGCATAAAAACTCAAATATTTTTTCATTACTATCTTATCTATTATTCGATTCTTTATGGTTGAAGGTAGAAGTGAATTCGTTAAAAGGGGGTAATGAGTGAAATTAACGAATAGAGAGCTAAAGTTAACCGCTTATTAAAACAGTAAAATCATAAAAATTTATTTAGATATGTTGTTATCCTCAGATGATATATTTCGTTAATATACTCAATTCCCATTCAACTAATTAGTCTTATTTCACTTGTAAATCATAATAATCAACAGTGACATATTCATTTATTGGAAAATAAAATCAAGTATGTTATAAGTGTTTTTGGGGTTTTATTTATTAATAACAAAGAATTAAGTTTATTATATGCGAACGGACTGTACGGGTAATATTCCATTTATTTTAGGAGTAACTGGGCATCGTGATTTATTCACATCTACTGAAAACTCACCTGAAGTGCTTAAAGGTCAAATAAGACAGGCACTCTCTTTTTGGCAAAAAAAAATTGGCGCTAATACTCCTCTTTGGTTATTAACGGGTTTAGCAGAAGGTGCCGATTTACTTGTAGCAGAAACAGTATTAGCACTGCAAAGTGAGGGTGAAAATATACTATTACTTGCTTGTTTGCCTATGCCAGAATCAGCGTTTAGAAAAGACTTCGTTAATTCAGATGCGTTATCGACCTATACCAATATACTCGAGCGCATAACAAAAAGTGATAATAAGCTTTTTGAGTTAAAAAACCCACTTTCATCTAGAGAGTTTGAAATTGCAATTAATGACAATGAATTTGGAGCGCTGCGTAACGCTTTATATTTGAATCAAAGTCTTTTTGTTGCTAAATATTGTAATGCTTTATTGGCTTTATGGGATGGACACCAAAGTAAAGGTGCCGGTGGCAGTGCCGATGCAGTGCAATACAAACTTGGTAATACACCTTCTTGGCCAGATAATATTATTGTTGATAAAAATCTATTGCCAGCCTCTGATTTTGACGGTCAAGTTAGCGGTGTTGTGCACCATATCCTTGTGCCTCGAAAGACAGACTCGTCGAAGCTGACGGAATTAACCGAATTTACGTCAATAGAAGTTGGCATTGGTAAACTTTATTCTTCAGTAGGGCAAACGAAGGGTAAAAATATACTAAATGATCTCATAGTGCATGAGTTTCAGTTAATGCTCGATGAAATGACGTTTTATAACCAAATAGCGCAAAATCATCCTGTTAAATCGAACATTCAAAGTGATGGATTGAGTAGTACTAATGCCATTTTTGAAAAATCTGATGCCATTGCTATTGCTAATCAATCTAAATATAGAAATATAGTTAAAGCGTTTTTTAGCATCATCACCCCAGGTTTTATTGCTTATGAGCTTGCGGGTAACTACATCAACGAACTGAGCGGTGTGTACATACTTATTGTTGTTTTACTCGCTATGTTAGGTAGTGGGTTACTTATTAAATATGTGAGAAAAAATAATCCTAAATGGCAATATCAATTAGCTAGAGGGGTCGCTGAAACAATTCGAATTAGAGAGTTTCTAAATCTCGCTGATGTAGCGCCGACTGCAGAGCCATTAATTCCAAGGCGTTATCGTGAAAATTTACCCTTGTTAAATCATGTTATTCAACTTACAGAAATCCAGTGGTGGGACAAAAACTATCAAAGTAGTCCTGAGTCTATTAAAAGTATTTGGCTAGATGAACAAGTGAAGTTTTTAGACAGTAGACTTGTATTATCTGCCAATTCAGTCAGTGAACTATTATATAAACGGCCACGATACGCTGCTCATTTATGCAGTAAAATTGCATCCTTTAGTTTTTATACTGCAGTGGTGTTTGGTCTTATTTTATTGATGAATTTGAGTCTATTTTATGTTGTCGGTTTTGATTTTTTCAGTTCATTTAACGGCGCACTAATGTACATAGTGCAATATGGATTGATGCTAGCGGGTATCGTTGTGCTATGGAGTGAAATTGCAGGATATGAGTCCACTACTTTAGGTTATAGCAGTCTCAAAACTTTATACGAGCGTGCGACAACACTGTTTGAAGAAACACCGGACAAAAGCAGTAAGAAAATGTTACTTGAGTTAGCTAAAGAAGCTGTATTTGAACACGTCACTTGGACACGTTCAGAAATGGCTAGCGACTTGAAAGAAAGATAAAAATTTGAATTAAGTAGTAAGGAAAACTAATTATGACAACAGAAAAAGTAAGCTTTTATCAAACACTGACTGATGATGAAATTGCTAAAGAGATTGTGAGGGAAGAACGTTTAGATAATAAATATAGATTAGAGTGGGGTGTAGATTCAAGCTTTACTATTTACTGTGATGATGAAGATGAACAAAAAACGTATACCCGCCACCTTGAATCCATAATTGGTGTACTACCACTAAAACATCCTAAAAATGAAGGCTGTTTTGTGAGCATAGGCTTAGAAAATAGTTTGCAAATATCCTTAAATCAGGGACCTCATCTGAAAACATTGATCGGCCACGACGAACGAGTTCTCGGCTTGATTGAACTTGATGACGGTAACTTGGTTTCTGCTAGTACGGATGGTTTTCTTCGCTTTTGGAATACTAAAAATGGGAAGATGCTTAGTGAAATAGAAACCTCACTTGAATCATTAGAACAAGTTAAGTTTTTTCTCTATCACGATATCGTGGCAATCAAAGAAAATAACTCTGTGAGTATTTGGAAATTTTCAGGTGAACAATTAGTACAGCTCGAAGGTCAAAAAAAGCAACTGCAATCAGCTCATCAACTATCATCGGGCAACTGGCTAATCTGGACAGAAAATACTAAGCCAAGTCTATGGACAGGTGAAGGGAAATTAATTAAAACATTTTCTTTCTCCTTTCCTGTGTTCGGAGCATATTGTGAACTTGAATCGAAGCAACTACTAATTAAGCGAAGTGATTCGATTATTTCATTGTTCGATGAAAACGGCACTTTACAAAGTGAACATCAAAACAATAAAGGTGTTGTCGACTTATTTGATCAATTAGCAAAAGGACTTCGAGAAACTGAGCAGTTTATAAGTAATAATCCAGATGTTAGCTACTTTCAGCACGCTAGAAATCTACTTGCCTCGAAAAAAAGCTTATTTCGTGCCCACGATGAGTTAGAAAAACAATCCTTAGATTTTGAAGATAATGCGACTGAACAAAAAGTTTGGAATTTCTTTAGCCGACCTATATTTGAAAAAATTAAAACGGCACTAAAATCAGTAATTAAAACCGCTCGCACTAAAGAGAAAGTACTCTTAACCTTGATTGAAGAGGGAGATACAAGAAAAACTCGTTATATATCCAAAAGAGGTACTTTTGGTGCCATGGCCTGGGTTTTCATTGTCTTAGCATCTACTGCTGCAGGAGCGGGTTGGTTTTTATTACAACAACCAGGCTTACTTGAATCTATGGTGTCAGAGAACAGAGATTTATTGAGTATTGCTCAACAAAAACCGGAATTCCTTGTCTACATACCTGCGGTATTATTGTCTGTTTTTTGGTTGTTATTTTGGTCTAAATCACGAAAGCATAATAAAAATGCTAACCGTGAAAGCAACAATTTAGCCGTGCTAAATGTGTTGTTACCAGGATATTATCAACTGATTGAGAATATTAAGAGCTATCGAAAAAAATTAACAAGTCAAATACCTGTATTACAGGAAGGTAGTAGAGATCTGTATCAAGGACAATTCATTCAAGCCCATATTGATGAATTAATCAGTGGTAAAATTCAAGAATTGGCGATGAATGAATGTGGGTTAGATAAAGACGATATTATTTATAAAGATCAAGAACCAATTATTTTACCAACATTTAGTTTAATTCAAGACAAAGAAAGACGCTCACAAGTTGCGAGTAAACTTGTTTTTGAAAATGAATATTCATTCTGGCCGATCAAAGGCGGTACGCTAGTAAGTGCTGTGCAATTTATTCAGTACACTTTCTTAACAAAAGATAAAATTGATGTGTTCACTACTTATTACGATTTTATAACTAATAAAGCAGTCGGTAAGGAAGCAAATGCCTTTTATTACAAAGACGTTACCAATATTGCGAAAAAAGAAGTGGATCGTGATGATTTCTGGGAAGATAAAAGTAAAGACATCTCAGCAACTGAAATTGTTTTATCAGTTGCTAGTGGAGAGAAGATTCGCTTAACTATTTTAAATGAAGAAAGTTTGTCAAAAATACACCAACAGACTAAAGATGTTGAAACGATCAGCCCTGAAATGTTGATGCAAAAATTAGAAGATGAACGTATAAGCATTGAAGCTGATGACGACTTATCTGATGAAGAAAAAGAAGATGAGTTAAGAGTTGTTGATGGTCGTATAGCCGAAGCGAAAACAAGCTTATTTGAATTAGATTCTAGTCAAACAAGTAATAAAGCTGATGAAGCGATTAAGAATATTCGCAATCAATTACAGCAACACAAAAAGGAAAGTTAATGAGCAAAGTATTTATCAGCTATAGCTCATCTGATAGACCTGCGGTAAAGCTATTGAAAGAGGCTTTAGAGCAACTTTCTTATGATGTTTGGTTTGATCAAGACGCTATATTACCCGGTGGTTATTACGCAAAAGATATTGCCACGGCGTTAAAAGATATTGATGTTTTTGTACTGATGACAAGCGCCAATTCAATAGGGGATAAAGTAAATAATATTGCGGGATCCAGTGAGGTGGCTAAAGAAGTCGTTTTAGCACAAAGTTCTTCTGCGGTTATTATTCCCGTTAAATTAGATGATTGTTGGATGGAAACAACCACTCATGATGAGTTTACTTATTTATTAGCCCGAACGCAGTGGCTGGATGCGGGTTACTGCGACTCACCGACTGATTTTATGGATGTTGCCAAACGGATTGATAGTGCCTTAGTTTCGGGTAACTTTAAGTTTAATCATGATACAACACTTGATGAGATCGATAAGTTATTGAAGCAAGGCTTCTTTGGGCAAGCAACATCACGAATGAATGCTAATGCATTCCCTGATATTGCGAGTGATAGAGTTGTATTGATTAATTCAATACTTGCACTGTCAGCACGGCCTATATCAAGTCTAAGTAAGATAACGGTTGATAATTTAGTACGCGATCTTGTTCAGATTCGTAATGAAAGCGTTAGACCTGCAGCTCTTTATTTACAGGGTGCTTTGTCAACATTCTATTACCAAACGAATGCTGTCTATGATCCAACAGGTGGGTTAGTTGCTCTTAAAAATGAAGCTTCGACTCTTGGTCGATTAAAAGCTAAATATGTAATGTCTATTGCGCACTTATTACCATCAGTTAACCAATACTCTTTACAGTGGTCGAAATAATCGACTCTTTGTAGGGCTGATGTCTGGAATAAAATGAGCTCAAATTTATTTTGTGCAGTTAAATTGGTATCAGTTAAGGTTATAGCCTTAACTGATACCTTTGTAGTAGGTAGTTTTTGCGAGTCTTAGCATTGTAAGGCTTACGCCAGCGCCAAGTGTTATTGCTTCTCCTATATAATCAACGGCCGCATCTCCTTCTCCTCTTAATACATGTAATTTGGCTAATAAGATTGTTGAAGGTAAATGGGCCGGCTCTCCTTGTAATGCTTTTTCATAGCTGTCGGATTATTGAGCGATAACTAGAGTCGGAAAAATTATTAAAAACTAATTTAAAAATATGCGATAAAGGTATATCTAGTTTGTGTTATTGTTTTTTATTTTTTAAATCTGCGATGTGAAGGATAATGTGAATATATTTTTAATACTGTTAGTCAAAATTTTCCCACTATACATCAATGTAGGTTTAGGCTTTTTTGCGACAAAATATTTGGATGTTCAAAGACATAGTGTTGCTGCTCTTCTTATTTATATCATAGGACCTATTGTTGTATTGTCTGCAACAATGAGTGTAGAAATTAATGCCAGTGTTGCCTTTTTACCCATTTTTTTATACATCTTCGGTTCTATCATTGCCTTCGCTACTTTGTTCATTTTTGGAAAAAATTGGAATGACCCAACAGGGAATATTTTAGCTTTTTCAAGTGGAACGGGAAACACTGGTTACTTTGGAATACCGCTTGCTCTGATCTTTTTCGATACAGCTTTAGCGAATATATATATATTTACGGTGTTAGCTTCTCTTTTATATGAAAATACTACAGGATTTTATGTCACTGCAAAGGGCAATTTCACCGCTAAACAAAGTCTTGTTAAGATAATTAAACTGCCAATTCTGCATGCTTTTATTGTAGGAATTACATTGAACATCATGGGAATAAAGCTTCCAGAAGAGTTAACATTTTACTCTGATCAATTTAAGAGCTCCTATGGGATTCTAGGAATGATGATGTTGGGGATGGGGCTTCATGGTTTTAACAAAAGTGAAGACTTGGATGTTAAATTTATCAAAATATCTTTTATCATCAAATTCATTTTTTGGCCGGCTTCAATTTTGGCGCTTATTTACCTAGATAAAACATTTATTCAATTACTTAACGAAGATTTATACAAGGTACTGATTCTGTTTTCAATTGTACCACTTGCAGGCAATACCGTATCACTTGCTGTCTTATTAAATGCTAAACCAGAGAAAGCGAGCTTATCGGTGTTTTTAAGTACCGTACTATCCATTTTATTCATACCATTAGCATTGTATTTATACGGTGGTTTTTAAATTTTTCAAGGTTCCTCAAATTAAAACTGCTCATGGGATCAGCTAAGTTAAGATTATTATTTTCAGTTTTACCCTAACACCAACAATTATATATTAATCGACGGGTGTAACAGGGAAGGTATTGCTGTAAATTAGTCACTTGCTTACTCTCTTATACGAATCACCATGACATCAATTCGCTTGACTCAATACTCACACGGCGCAGGCTGTGGCTGTAAAATTTCTCCATCGGTACTTGATGTGATGCTAAAGTCATCACTTGCTTTACCCGTGAATGACGCACTTTTAGTGGGTAATAGTACTAAAGACGATGCGGCCGTTTTCGATATTGGTAATGATCAAGGTGTGATTTCAACCACTGATTTCTTTATGCCCATTGTTGATGACCCAACTGACTTTGGTAAAATTGCTGCCTGTAATGCCATCAGCGATATTTATGCCATGGGCGGAAAACCGATCATGGCGATAGCTATTTTGGGCTGGCCAGTCAATCTTTTAGCACCTGAAATTGCCCAACAAGTACTTGATGGCGCTAGAGCTATCTGTGCTGAAGCGGGTATCCCGTTAGCAGGCGGTCATTCCATTGATGCGCCAGAGCCTATCTTTGGTTTAGCGGTTACGGGACTAATTAATAATGCGCACATTAAGCGAAATAATACTGCAGAGGTTGGCGATCTTCTGTACTTAACCAAGCCATTAGGTATTGGCATTATGACCACGGCTGAAAAACAAGGGAAATTGTTACCTGAACATGCGCAACTAGCACCACAAGCGATGAAGACCCTAAATGTCATTGGACAGAAGTTTGCAGAACTAGAGGTAGTTACTGCTATGACCGATGTAACCGGTTTTGCACTATTAGGACACCTTTTAGAAATGTGTCAGGGCAGTGGGGTTGCTGCAGTTATTGATTTTGAGCAAGTACCGCGTCTTGATTTCGTCAATGATTACATTGATCAAGGTTGCGTACCTGGTGGTTGTGAGAGAAACTTTATCAGCTATGGCGAGCATGTTGGGCCGTTAAGCCCCAAACAAAAAATACTTTTGTGTGACCCTCAAACCAGTGGTGGTTTACTTGTGGCAGTGAAACCACAAGGCAAAGAAGCTTTTGAAGCGTTATGCCAAGAGAATGGTCTTAATCTACAACCTATTGGTGAACTCGTGGCGGCAACTTCGCCTACAGTGAGTTTGTTGTCATGAGCATAAATACCTCTGGAAAAATCACCTCAGCAACAGAGCGCGCCGATAGTGCTGATTTTCGCACTATCATTCGAAATAAGATCCCGTTAATGGATGTACGTGCCCCCGTTGAGTTTGGCAAGGGGGCTTTTGACCTGTCCATTAATTACCCCTTAATGAACAATGATGAACGAGCAGACGTTGGTATTTGTTATAAACAAAATGGCCAAGAAGCTGCCATTAAGTTGGGTAATGCGCTAGTTTCAGGACAAAGTAAAGCCAGGCGATTGACACAATGGCAAACCTTTGCACGAGAAAATCCACAAGGTTATTTATATTGTTTTCGTGGCGGTTTACGTTCACAAACGGTACAACGCTGGTTAAAGGAATCAGGAATTAACTATCCACTCATTACAGGGGGATATAAAGCACTGCGTCAGTTTTTATTGAACGAACTTGAGCAACTAGCGTTACACCCTTTAACTATTTTAGCCGGTAATACCGGTAGTGGAAAAACGCCTTTTCTGGCCCATTGTGCAAACAGTTTAGATTTAGAAGGAGCCGCGGGACATAGAGGTTCGAGTTTTGGCAGCTTTGTTACACCGCAATCAAATCAAATAAACTTTGAAAATAAACTGGCTGAACAATACATCAGGGGTGATTTTTCTTTAGAGCAAAGGTTGGTCTTAGAAGATGAAGGCAGATTAATTGGAAGCGTTCATTTACCTGAAAGTTTACGTAACGCTATGACATTAGCACCACTCGTGGTGATTGAAGAAAGCTTAGAGTATCGACTTGAGCAGATATATCAAGAATACATCATAAAAATGACAGCCCAATACCAAGCTGCTTATGGCGTTGAACAAGGTTTTACCGCCTTTAGCGAGTATTTGGAGCATGGCTTATTCAAGGTACGAAAACGCCTTGGTACCCAGCGTTATGGGCAACTAAAGGAAATACAGAGTACGGCCTTAACTCAGCAGAACAAGGGTCAACCACAGTATCACTTGGATTGGTTAAAACCATTACTCAGCGAATACTATGATCCTATGTATCAATATCAATTAGGACTCAAGTCCGACAGAGTTATTTTTCGTGGTAATAATTCGGAATGTTTAGCTTTTTTGCGCGATTAACACAATCCTTAAAACCCGTCTTATATGTTATATCCGTTACCAATCAAGATGAATGTTTCAGAGTGCGAGAGCTATTTCAATTCAAAGCGCTGTGATGGATTAACAGGGATAGAACATTCATTGTTCTTGCAAGAACTTAGCTTTTAATTTATTGATAAATAACCGTAGGACTAACGGTAACTGTTGCTGATAAGAATGCACCGCATAGACATTTCTTGGCTCACCCAAATAATCAGGTAGTACGCGTTGCAAAGCACCTGATTGTAGTTCACTTTTAATAAAAACTGACGGAATTAAACAGATACCCGCACCTGTTATTGCACTATTGATAGCGCTGGTTGAGGTATTCATTTTCAGATATTTCAAGCTACTAAAAGTAATCGCGTTATTATCATTTTTAGTCAGAGAAAAATTATGTTGCCATGGCAGCATAATTAAATTTTGTAGTGATAAATTTTGCTCATTAATGCCTGTATGTTTAGCCAAATATTTTGGCGATGCAACTAACACACTTTCTAATTCCCCAATCAGTATCGCATGATACGAACTATCTTTTTGTGGTCCCACTGAAATGGCCAGATCAAGCTGATGTTTAAGTATATCTAAACGTTCATCGGTAAAAGTAAGCTCAGGTGTAAGTTTGGGGTATTCATCACATAACTCTGTAATGATTGGTGTGACTAAAGACGCCTCAAAAGCATGTGGAGCCGTTATTGCAATACGGCCCGCTGGTGCGATAGCACTCTCTTGTATTTCATCTAAAGTGACGGTTAATAACTCAAGTAATTGCTCACTACGTTTGGCAACTAACTGTCCTGTTGGCGTCAAATTTAAAGTACGGGTACTCCTATTGAGCAAACGAACTCCTAAGGCTCGTTCAAGTTGACTGACATACTGACTAATTGCTGACTTAGTATGCCCTAGGCTATGAGCCGCTTCTGTAAATGAGCCTTGTTTAAGCACTTCATCAAATACTAACATTTGGTAAGCTAAACGCTTCTGTTCACTTTTATTGAACATTGTTTTCATCTTTTGGCTAATTATCATTCTTTAGAATAACAATAAAATGATGCTTCTGAAATAACTAAGAGATAAAAAATGAATCAAACAACATTAAACACTATTAGAAATTACGTTATGCAAGCTAGCGCTCAGTGGATCTCTGATTTTAATCAAGGGAATGTCCAAACATGTATTAACCGATATTTACCCAGTGCAACGATGCAAGTTCATCCCTTCGGAAAATTCACTTCAATAGAGGCAATTGCTGATTTTTGGCTCGAGTTTGCCAAGAGTAACCCAAGTGACTTAGTTTATCGAAACATTGAGATCAAAGTATTAAATGACCGACAAGCAGTACTTTCAGCGAATTGGCGCATGAATATTGCCAGTGGTTTTATTAGTAAAGAGTTGTGGACTCTGGCAGAAGACGGTCAGTGGTACCTTGAAGAAGACGACTTTACTGTTTTAGCACAGCATACAAAACCTGTTGACGATAAAAGAACGGCTTTAGTCTTGGTTGATCTACAAAATGATTATTTTAGTGGGGGTCGTTTTGAGCTTGATAATACTGATTCTGCAGCCAAACAAGCCAGTCAATTATTAGCACACTTTAGACAAAAAGAACTGCCTGTTATTCATATGCAGCATTTATTTGAAGAGACTAATGCCGCCTTTTTCAGTGCAAATACAGTAGGCGCTGAAATTGAATCAAGTGTTAAACCTACTGCAAATGAACCTGTCATTATAAAGCATCAAATAGACAGTTTTATTGAGACAACATTGGAACAAACATTGGTTGAGTTAGGTATAGATAACTTAGTCATAGTCGGTGCAATGGCACAAGCGTGCGTGCAAACACTTTGTCGAAGTGCGGTCAATAAAGGTTATAAGTGCCAGGTCATCTCCGATGCGATTGCTGCACCTAAATTAGAATATCAGCAGCACAGCTTTACTGGAGGGCAATTGGTTGCAGCTAACTTATTATCATTGTCATTTGGTGGCGCTGATATTACTGATACAAAAGGATGGTTACAAGAAAATAAGTAAGTCATCGATTATAGAGTAATAAAAGAGTAATTATTATTCAAAATAAGTACTCTTTTTATTTACCAACGCATGAGGGGGAGCTTCTATATACCTATTGCATGACTGAAAGTAATTACTTTAGCCTGTTACTCAATTACAATAAATTCCATAGTAAGTATTTTATAATGGATTTATATGTCAAATTCGCACTGTATTCACTGCCAACACATAGTAAAAGGCACATGTCGTATTTGCCCTATGTGTGGTGGTTCAATGAAACAAGAAATAGAGAATGAAAACCGTCAATGTCCTCGATGTAAAGAACCTTTAGTGGTTTTTCAGTTTAATCATTATCAATTAGACAAGTGCACAAGCTGTGAAGGTTTATGGTTAGAGCCAGATAAATTCAAAGTATTAACCAGTGAATTTGACGTTTACCGTGATGATAATTCGGAGCCAAATTTTCTTAGGAAACCAACGCCAAAAGCTGAAGGGTATTTACCTTGCGCTTGTTGCGATAAATTAATGTCCCGAAAAAACTTTAAAGCTATCTCTGGGGTGATTATTGACTCCTGCATTAGTTGTGGCATTTGGTTAGATAAAGGAGAGTTAAAACAGATCCGTAGTTTTATTGCCAGTGGTGGATTAGATCGATCACAAGACAGACAACTCGATAAACACTCACAACAAATTCAGGCGTTAGATGATCGTCTTTCTGATGTTGAATTAATGGAAAGAATGTTAAATAAATATAGTTTGAAACGCATCTTTTTTAGAGGTTTTTAAATTCAATTAGCCCAGAAAATTTTTGTCTGGGCTAACTGTCATTATGGGTTTTTTGTTTTCACAGCCCTATTGTACTGACTATGCTTAAATTATTTTCTTTGCTTAAAGTGGTTTTAATTCCCACTGAAATCCTGCACTTTTAATTGTGACGGGTATAAATCTCAAGTAGTCATGTATCACAATTGCGACTTACTACAATTAAAACTGTGCCGAAATTGGCACACCTCTTCATGTTAAAATAATAAAATTAAAATAAAATACATTAAAATCAAAGTATTATATCTTACCTCTACTGTGGCACAAGACTTGTAATAACTAATCATCTCATTTACGAATATAAGATGAATCATGGATATACAGAGAGAAGCCGTTCAAAAACCACTTTGGAAAAAATATTGGTTTGTTTTACCAGTATTTATTTTACTCATCGGCACTTATTCATTAAGAAATGTTTTAGGTAACGCCTCTTACTTTATTGAACGAAGCGCTGTTGTTACTGCCAAGGTAGAGCAGGGTGATTTTCGAGTGAATGTACGTGCAACAGGTGTTTTAAAACCACTTAATATTCGTTGGGTATCTTCACAAGTTTCAGGTAGAGCAGAGCAAGTTCTTGTTAAAGCAGGCGCAAAAGTCAATAAAGGTGATGTGCTTGTACAATTATCTAACCCTGAACTACATCGTAATTTAGAAAAGGCGCGTTGGGAACTCGAAGCAAAAAAAGCTGAAAGTCATGTTGCTTTTGTGATGCTAGAATCTCAGATGGTTGATTTAGAAAATTCAGTATTGTCCGCAGAATACAGCTATCAATCAGCGAAACTAAAACTTGATGCAGAGACTGCATTATTAGCACAAGGTAATGCGACAGTTTCTGCGCTTGAATACCAAAGAAGCCAATTAACCGTTAAGCAGCAAATGCAATATTGGCGCGCTCAGCAACAAAAAACTGAAAAAATGAAAGCGAATATGGCGGCAACAAAAATTGCTCAACAAGCCCGTATTGGTTTAGTTGAAAATAATTATCAGCGGGTGCAAGAGCAAGTCGCAGCGCTGCAAGTGAGATCATCTACATCTGGTGTTGTTCAACAAGTATCATTAGAGCTCGGTGAACGTGCTCAAGTGGGAGATAGTGTTGCTTTAGTGGCTGATCAAAATACTTTGTTTGCAGAACTACAAGTGCAAGAGGTTAGAGTAAGAGATATTGCCCTAGGCCAATTGGTGACTATTGATACTCGCACCACTGAGATTATTGGTGAAGTGACGCGTATCGACCCAGCGGTAAAATCTGGCATGGTGTTAGTTGATGTTAAGTTAATCGGTGATCTACCAGCAGAAGCTCGTCCTGAATTAACAGTTGATGGCTTAATTGCCATTAGCAATATTGAAAATGCTTTATATGTAAAACGTCCTGTTTATGCGCCAAGACATACTAAAGTTGGCCTGTATAAACTGAGCCAAGATCAGCAATTTGCGAGTAAATATTCTGTTGGTTTAGGTCAAAGTTCTGTGAATAAAATTCAAATTATTGATGGTTTGATGCTTGGCGATGAAATTATTATTTCAGACACGTCAAGCTGGCAAGAACATCAAGAGATTAAGATCAATTAATGGTCTATTACCAATAATACTTAATGAATTGTTACTCAATACACACTACTCAAAAAATGAAAATCAGCAGCAAGTAACTTGCTGATACGATATGGGAATAATTATGACTGCACTTATCACCTTAAAAAATATTAGCAAAAAATTCTTAACTGAAGAGATAGAAACGCGGGCTTTAAATACTATTAACCTAGAGATTAATAAGGGGGAATACCTGTCACTCAGTGGTCAGTCAGGTTGTGGTAAATCAACCTTACTCTCTTTACTAGGATTATTAGATGCACCTAGTTCAGGACATTATCATTTAGCAGGTAGTGATGTTTCAGCTTTAACACGGGATCAACGAGCAAAAATACGCAGTGAACAAATAGGGTTTGTTTTTCAATCGTTTAATTTGATTTCAGATCTCACGGTATTTGAAAATGTTATGTTACCGTTGACGTATCAAACAGGAAAGTCTAAAAAAGCCATTGAAGCTAAAGTGAATGAAGTATTAGCGAAAGTAGAAATGGGACATCGTAAAAATCATTACCCTTCACAATTATCTGGCGGACAACAACAGCGTGTTGCCGTTGCTAGAGCCTTAGTTAATGACCCTGCAATTATTCTTGCCGATGAACCAACAGGTAACTTAGATTCAAAAAATGCCGAGGCAGTTTTACAGCTATTCGATCAACTTCATCATGATGGCGCAACTATCTGCATGGTGACCCATGATCCCTCGTCAGCGAAGAGAGCGAGTAGGTGTTTAGAAATGTTTGATGGGCAACTGATCAAAGACAATATCAATCATGATCGTCAAGTAACGCTTAAACCAGTTGAATTGGCTGCGGGCTAAACCTTAGGAGAAGTACCATGTCGATGTTAATAGATATTAAATACGCTTTTCGCTTGTTATTTAAAGCGCCTAAATTTACTGCGATGACCTTGGGGGTATTAATCGGTGGATTATCGATTAGTTTATTCACCTTCTCATTTTTATATACCATGGTTTACAAACCTCTACCAATACCTGAGGCTGAAACGGCAAAAGCGATTACTGTTGAATTTGACGGTAACTACAACTTAATCACGGGTTATGAATATAACAATGTTAAAGAGAGTGTAACCAGTTTTGCCGAGTTTGGTGTTTATGATAATCGTAATATTCGTTTGTCTGTTGAACAATCAGGTAAAGATATTTCAGGAAGCTATGTCCAAAATGGTTTTTTTGAGTTCAGTCGTACTGAACCTATTTTAGGTCGAACGATACAAACCCAAGATAACAAAATAGGTGCATCGCCAGTCGCATTAATTAGCTATGAAATTTGGCAGTCTGAACTTAATGGCGATGAAGGTGTTTTGTCAAAAAGCCTGATGCTAAATGGGGTGATTACTGATGTTATTGGGGTTATGCCAAAAGGATATCTATTTCCTAATACTTCACAAATTTGGTTGCCACTGTCTGACAGCGTTTTTAATGCTACCGCAGAGCAAAGTGAAAACTATTTTGCCTATGGCCGAGTTAACGCTGGTACCACTATTGAACAAGCTGAATTGGAGTTGGGGCAAGCCATTAACCAAGTTTATCAACAGAATGTAGCATTATATAACATGCCTGAGTTTGAAAAAGGCGCGAAGCTGATGTCATTCCAAGCGGCGCAAACCAACGGTCAAGGCAGTATTGTTTTTGTCTTTTTAAACGCCATTTCATGGTTGATTTTATTACTTGCTTGTATCAACGTCGGCAATTTATTACTCGCTCGTACCATTGAACGTCAAAAAGAAACCGCTATTCGCGCTGCTTTGGGGGCAACTAGCTCTCGCTTAGTTAGCCAGTTAATGTGGGAAGGCGTTATCATTTCAACGGTTGGTGGCATTTTGTCATTACTATTGGTTGGGGCTGCTTTAGATTATACCGAAATTGCTTTTCACTCGTGGATTCCAGGTGGAGGTTCCTTTTGGTGGCATTGGAGTATGGATCTACAAACGTTGTTAATGGGCATTGCATTTACCGTGGTTACTATTTTACTGTCAGCTTTTTTACCGGCATGGCGCTCTGCAAATCAAGACATTAATACCACATTAAGAGATGGAACCCGTGGTGCTCAAAGTAAAAAAGCAGGCAGGATTTCTCGGATATTAGTCACTAGCCAAGTCTTTTTGGTCGCCACTTTAATGTTAATTGGCTCTGTTTCTGCCTACATATCACATAAATTGATTAACCTTGAAATGGGCGATGATTATAGCTATGTGATGTCAGCAAGAATGTCGATACCTGAAAATAAATACCCAGAGCCTATGCAGCAATTAGCATTATTTCAATCGTTAAAAGAAAACATTGAGCAACATCCTCAAGTGGTTGGTGTTGTTGCAAACGATTGGCGACGTCAATCGACAGTGACTCTAGAAGGTAAGGATTATGCCTCTGAAGAGAGCAAACCTAAAATTGATACGATTACGGTTATTGGTGATACCAAAACAGTGGGTATTGACTTAGTCGCAGGGAGACAATTTACTCACCTTGATAAGTTGGGTCACCGTAAAACGGCTATGATTAGCCAATCTATGGCTAAACGTTATTGGCCGGGAGAGTCTGCTTTAGAAAAAAGTTTTCAGGTGAAAATAGATGATAAAAATGAAAAAGTTTTTATTGTTGGCGTTGTTACAGACCGTCTTAATGCTTCTACTATGTTTGCTCGATTAGATAGTGCTGATGAAGTTTATGTATCAGGATTACAATTTATCAATAGCTTCCAAATTGTTTATTATCGTACTTTACCCAATACGCAAAACGCGGAAGAAATTTTCTATCAAGCCATGTTTGATACCGATCGCTCTATTGAGATGACATATTCGGTTCAATTAGCGAGTAAGAACAGAAACATGATGCGAGATTCAATGGGCTTAATGTCGAATGTAACCTTTGGTACTGGCTTCTTTGCTTTATTATTGGCCATGGTGGGTATTTATGGCTTAACGGCAAATTCAGTGGCTCAGCGTACCCATGAAGTAGGTATTAGGCGTGCTGTTGGCGCTAGTGATAAAAATATTACACAGATGTTTTTAAAGCAGGGGGCTCGTCAGTTAGTTATTGGTTTAGGCTTGGCGGTGGTACTGTTTGCTTTAATCTCTTTTGGTTTTCATAAGTTTACTGAAGAAATATTCCCGGTATACCTCTACTTTGGCATTGCTATTACGGTAGTTTCGGTGCTTTCAGTCATTGTTATGTTGGCAATTTTTGCACCAACCAAACGTGCCGTTAAAATGGAACCGAGCATAGCGTTACGCTACGAATAAAGCTGTATACCCGTTACCATTCAAAGTGCAGGATTTCAGTGGGAATTAAAATGACTTTAGGCAAGGTAAATAATTTAAACACCATTCTATGTTTTGATTATTTAACGCCGTATAACGTCATTTAAACCCATCGAAGAAGCGCTTGAGCAACATAACTTCATCGTTGCTGTGATTTATAATGACGCTACATGGATGGTGTTATTAGAGAATGCAGGAGCATATTCTCCTGAATTACCATTATTTCATCACAGCGCCTTGAATTGAAACTGCTCAAACACTCTGAAACATGCATCTTGATTGGTAATGGGTATAGTCATCTAATTCTTGTGCCCTTACTCGATATTACTTACAGTGAAGACATTACCTCGGAAACTTAATTACTTATGAATAAACGCTTGTGAATAAAAAAATACTGATCGCAGATGATGATATTAATATCATTGCCAGTTTAAAATTTGTTTTAGCTGATGAAGGCTTTGATATTGTGGCGGTCACAACGCCACAAGCGGCTTTAGAGAATTTAAAAATTCAGAGTGTTGATTTAATTCTGCTTGATATGAACTTTCAGCAAGACACAACCTCTGGTGCTGAAGGTGTTCAATTAGTGGAAGCAATCACCGAACTTGAACTTAATGTTCCTATTATCGTGATGACTGGCTGGGCGACTATTGATATTGCTGTTGAAGCCATGCAAGCTGGCGCAAAAGACTTCATCCAGAAACCGTGGAAAAATGAACGTATGCTCAGCGCAATTGACAATCAATTAGCGTTAGCAAAATCAGATAAAAAAGCCCAACGACTGAGTCAGCAAAATCAGCTACTTACCTCACAAGCCCACCCTGGTAGTCGTGCAGGCATCATTGCACAGTCTCAACCGATGCAAGAACTATTGTCGACCCTTGATGACTTAGCTAAAAGCGATATGAGCATTTTATTAACTGGTGATAATGGCACCGGTAAAAGCATGCTTGCAGCTTACGTACATAGTGTTTCTAGTCGAGAAAAACACTCTTTTGTGCCGGTTAATATGGGCGCAATACCTGAATCACTTTTTGAAAGTGAAATGTTTGGCCATGTAAAAGGAGCGTTTACTGACGCCAAAGAAAATCGAATTGGCCGCTTTGAAATGGCGGAGCAAGGTACTTTATTTTTAGATGAACTTGCCAATATTCCTTTTGCACAACAAGCTAAACTGTTGCATGTGCTCGAAGCACAACAATTTGAGGCGGTTGGCAGTAGTAAATCATTACATGCCGACGTACGTATAATATCGGCCACTAACAGTGACTTATTGGCTGATATTAAAAACAATACCTTTAGACAAGATCTGTATTACCGATTAAATACTATTGAGTTGAGAGTGCCATCGTTAAGCGAACGCGCGGAAGACATCCCAGCGCTCGCGGCCCACTTTCTAGAGTCTTTCAGCGCTAAATACCATCGAGCGTGTCCTAAACTGACTGACCAAGCTATTAATGCGATGCAACAATATGACTGGCCGGGTAATATTCGTGAACTTAGTCATATGATGGAACGGGTGCTGTTTACCTGTAAAAAAGACAGTATTGAGACCGCAGAGCTGATGTTAACAGGCGCTAATAATGCTGAAAATGGTGCCGTTGAATCTTTAGATGATCCCACGTTAAGCCTTGATGAAATTGAAAGAAAAACGTTAATTAAGCGCCTGAAGTTTCACCGTGGAAATGCCACTGAAACAGCGAAGTCTTTAGGGTTAAGCAGAAGCGGTTATTATCGACGTTTGAGTAAGTATGAACTGGATTAAAAAAAGCTGGCAATTACTCTTGGGTAAGTCAAAAAGTCAACGCGGTGATAACCAACATAAATTGTTACTGTTGGTGTGTATACCGTGCTTTCTCATCACAGCCACTGCACTTTTCTTAACGCAAATATCAGGCTATTTAATTGCATTTATCCTTATTGTTTTATTTCTGCTCTGTAGCTTTGTCATCGTGGCGAGTAGACAAAATTCACAATATCAAATCCGTACCTTATCTAACTTAATTGAGTCGATGATCGATGGTGACTACACGTTAAGAGGACGACTTCAAACCAATCAAGCGTTTCAAGAACTGCTTAGTTCAGTTAACGTTTTAGCGGATACTTTGTCGAAACATAAAATTGAAGCCAAAGAATCTCGTTTGTTATTAGAGCGCATCATGGAACAAATGGATGCCATGGTTTTAGCAACCGACGAGCAAGGTTTTGTCGTTATGGCGAATGCGTCGGCGCATAAACTTGTTTTGGGGCAGGTCGATAATGAGGTCGGTAATATAACCAATATTCAATTAGCAACTTTACCTATTGGTGCTGAAATTATTAGCGCCAATGCGGGCATTATTGAATTTAAAGAAGGGCTCATTACCGGCGAGCACTTTTTATCTAAAGAGTCTTTTTTAAGTGATGGCAAACAGCATCAACTTTATACCCTTACTAATGCCGAACGTCTCTTGATGGAAAAAGAACGTAAAGCTTGGCAAAGCTTACTGCGCGTATTAAGCCATGAAATGAATAATTCATTAACGCCCATTGTTGCTATCAGCCAATCAATGCAAAAAAAGTTACAAAGGGCTGATAGTGAAATCGACAAAGTGCCTTTACTTGATGGCATTAACATTATTAATGAACGTGCAGACTCATTAAGCCAATTCATTGCCAGCTATAGTCAGCTATCTCAGTTACCCAAACCGAATAAATCAGCATTTAAATTAGCATTGTTGATTGATAATCTTTCGACACTTTATCCACAATGTAAAATACAGTGTGAAATAGACGACGAATTATTAATTGAAGCGGATAAAAATCAGCTTGAACAAGTGTTGATAAATTTATTTAAAAACTCGGTTGAAGCTATGAGCAAAATAGATGAAAAAGTCATTGAGATCAACAGTTCTCAAGAAGGCAATTGGCAGCATATATCTATTCGAGATTTCGGCTCAGGCATTGCAAACTTAGCTAATGTTTTCGTGCCATTTTACACCACAAAACCTCAAGGCAGTGGTATTGGTTTAGCACTGTGTAGACAAATTTTATTTAACCATAATGGCTCGATTAAAATAGACAATTATCAAGGTTTACTTCAAGGGAGTGATAAAGACTCTCCTTATGTTAAGCAAGGTGTTGAAGTGGTTTTATCGCTGCCAATATATGTTGCGTAAAGTTGAAGTTTTCTAGAGATGAAATCACAACACTCTCGCTATAGCTGATATCATTAACTCAAAATTAAAGAAGCCTCAAAAACCTCTATTAACGACCATTAATTGAACACTACTCTGTAACTAATCTTATGAACGCAAACTCTCTAATAATCCTCGATTTTGAAACAACCGGTCTGTCACCTGATAATGGCGATAGAGCCATTGAAATTGGTGCGGTAAAACTTGAAAATGGCGTGGTAACTGATCGTTTTCAAGAGTTGATGTATCCTGGGCGACCGGTAAGTCACTTTATTGCTGATTACACTGGCATCACTAATGTAATGCTAAGTAAAGCCGCGCCATGTCATGAAGTCATGGATCGTTTTAGCGGTTTTATTCAAGGGCAAAACCTCGTTGCTCATAATGCATCGTTTGATAAGCGTTTTTTAGATAGTGAGCTAAAGCGTATCTCGTCGGGTTATGATGGGCAGTTTGCCTGCTCGTTATTGTTATCTCGTCGATTATATCAAACTGCACCTAACCATAAGTTAGGTACATTAATTAACTATAAAGGCATTGCCTCAAATGGCAGTTTCCATAGAGCATTATACGATTCTGAAATGACAGCAAAGCTTTGGGTTGCGATGTTAGATGATATTCAGCAACAAGCTGGTATTGATGAAGTGCCATTTTCTTTAATTCAGAAGTTAACTAAAACGACTAAAGCGAATGTTGGTAAGCTTTTAGCTAACTACAGATAATCCGTAATAGCTGGATAACTACATTAAGTTAATCGCTTAATTAAAGCCAATAAAAGCTAATAAAACAGTAGTCTACATTCTTGGACTTTTATCCTTATTTTAACCATTGCTTCAATAAGACATCCGCATCAGCTTTTTGGGAATAATCTGAATTCACTACATCTACCATTAATTTTATTGCCTCTTTATCTCTATTAAGAGCTTTGAGTGTTAACGCTAAATGATACTTCACCGCCGGATTTGAATTATTGATGGCTAACGCTTTTCTAAATAGAGGTAAGGCTTTATTAAATTCTTTGGTGTGATAATAAACCCAGCCTAAAGTGTCTAAAGAGTCAGGCTGATTATCAACAAGTGCCAATGACCTTTTTACCAATGCTTCAGCTCGTGGGTAATCAGATAGATTCAAAGCCACATAACTGGCATTATTTAATATTGCCGGTTGCTTAGGGTACAGCTGAACTAATGTTTGATATATCTTATCTGCATTGAGCCATTGAGATTGGTCGATATAAAGCTCAGCTAATGCTGTATTCAAGAATAAACTGTTTGGCCTGTCATTTAACGACGTTGTTAATAAGTCTACTGCTTTACTGGTTCGTTTAGTCGCTCTGTATATTAAGTTTAAACCAACTACGCTACTGTCATTACTAGCTAATTTAATACGTTTTTTATAATACATTTCAGCTAGTTTATATTGATTTATACGTAAATAGGAATTAGCTAAAACTTCGACTAATTGGGCAGATAACTGATGATTAACTTCAAACGATTTAATTAATTTTATTGCACTGTCAGTATCATTTTCTGCATTATAAAGTTGCGCTAATCCTATGATCGCTTTATCGTTATCTCCATCCCAAGCCATCGATTTTTTATAGGCAGTGATTGCCTCAGGTACTTTAGAAAATCGTTGATAAGCATGGGCTATTAACAAATAAATTGTCCCTTTATCTCCGTCTTGTTTTATCGCCGATTTATACGCACTAACTGCAGAGTTCACATCTGAATTCATTATTTGTAAACTTGCCAGCATGAGATAAAGCTCAACTGTTTTTCTTTGATTCAATAAATAAGTATTCAATGTTTCAATAGCAAGCATCAGCTGTTTATCGCCAACATAACTAACAATTAAGTTTTTTAATAATTCTTCATTTTGATTATCAAGCTTAAATGGTTCTTCTAGTAAGATGACGCTAGCAGCTGAATTATTAGTACGGTTATAAAACTTAGCTAAAGCTGTAATTAAATCAATATCGTTTGCTGAGATTATTAATGCTGCTTTTAAACGATCAATAGCAATATCAGCGTTACCCTTTTGATAATCGAGGTTAGCTAAGCTAATAATGGATTTGGCATGATTGGGTTCAATTATCAATGCTTGTTCAAATTGATGTTTTGCCTTCTCTATTTCACCTGAAATTTGGTAAATATAACCAAGATGATGCTGAATATTTGCATTGTCTGGCATGTTTTCAGCTAAGTTTTTTGCAACACTAATGCCTTTATTCATTTTTCCAGACTTAATATAAGACTCAACCAATAATAAACCAACCACTGTTGGATCATATTCTGCTGCAGAGGCTGTTAACAAATGCTTAATCGCTTTTTCGGGCTTTCCTGTTGCTAAATAGCTTTGTGCAAGTTGAGTGTCTGCGATTCCTAAATTAGGCTTCAGCTCTTTAACTTTTGCAAGGTAGAAGTGAGCTTTTTCATACTGCCTTAGCTCTAAGTAGGTCATGCCTAGCATAGATAATATTTTCGGGTTATCAGGGTCTAAAAAATTAGCTCTACTTAACAACGTTTTAGCTTGCATTGGTTTTTTTTCTACTAATTCAATAGTGGCAGCAAGTGTTAAAGCGTTTATATTATTTTCATCTATCAATAAATAGTCATCTATATATTGTCTTGCTGCTTCATGTTTTTGTTGGTGAAATAAAATAATACTGGCTAAATAATAATAAGAAGGATTTGACCGCAACACATCTTCACTCAGGTGATCCAGTACTTGTGCAACTGTTTCTATTGCACTTTCAAAGCCAGCATTTTCATTTTTCCTAACCTGTACCATAGCTTTAATAAATTCAGCTTTAGGTTCATTCGGCACTTGCTCTAATACGGTATCGGCGTATTTTTCTGCTAACTCAAACTGCTGTAATTCGATGTTTATAGTACTTGCAAAAATTAGTGATTGAATATTGTTTTTATCAATCAGCAGCGCTTGGTTAATTGCATTAAGAGCAAGTTCGTTATTGCCTAAACTTTGCTGAATACTCGCTTTCAAATTCCAAGCTTTAATGGGGGGAATATACCCAGATAACACCTCATCAACGAGTTTTTCTGCCTGATGGAATTGAAAATAATTAACTGCAATTTGCGCTAATCCCAACTTGGCATCTATGTTTTTGGCATCAAAAGCTAACGCTGTGTTGTAATCATTTTGTGATAGCTTTAATTGTCGTAGCCCCAAATGCGCATCACCACGAAGTACATAAATTTTCGCTGCTAATTTGTCGTCATTAGTTTGCTCTGGTAGGTAATCCAAGGTTTTATTATATTGCCCTTGCATAATGTAGGATTCTGCAAACAATAGTCGTAACTGCTTCTTATTTGCACCTAGAGAAACAGCTTTAGTTAATGATGCTTCTGCCGCACTAGCACTACCGTCTGCGAGCAATATTTCAGCTATTAAAATATTTGAGGCTAAGTGCTCTGGTGATATTTTTAGTATATTTTTTACGTGTATCAGTGCTTCACTATATTTGTTGTCGTTTAATGCACTACGAGCTGCTTCATAAAGTTTATCTTCCTGTGAGGCAGCTAACGAAGAGGAAATGAGTAGTAAAAATATATACGGATAAGCTTTCAAATATCTATCCTAAATTGCAAATGAAGATTAGATAGTGATTATGTCAAAATTATTGGAATAAAGATAACACCGTATTATATAACCTTTTTTACACTGTCTAGGAATTTTACACTTTTTGTTATTTTGATAATTAAAAGTCACAATAAAAAAATAAATCATTATATAACAACAAATTAAAAAGCAGGCATGATTTTTGCTTTTGTGAATGTTAATGATTATGATAAGTGCATAATTGAATTATTTTTAGGTGAATATAATGTTTTCAAAGAACCTGTTTTCAAAGGCTATATTAATAGGGGCTTCTCTTTTCAGTAGCTTTTTTGTTAATGCTTCCTTAACCCCTGTCGGTGATTTACTCCAAGTATCAATATTGATTGCAGAGACTGAACAGGGAAATAAGAAAAATGATTGTAGTGGTTATTTTGGTCAAGGATTTGAGCAATGTAAAATTACCCATGTACCAACTGTTGGCTCCCCTGTATTTGCTGAGATTATGGGGAAATTCGATGGCGATGGAGCGACAAAGTTTGCAGCTCCATCACAGGCTTCTGATTGGAATTTTGATGTTAATAATCTAACAAATCAAACCAACCCCGGAGAAAATGGTACTGGAACATGGAACTACTCTGGAGCTGAATATCCAGGCGTTTCATATTGGGTAGCAAAAGCAGGATCTGCTGGTTTTATTTTGAACTGGATGATTGTTGATAACGATGCAAATAATTTGACTTGTGCATCTCCTGATGAGTTTTCTGTAAACTGCCTAGATTTAGCGGTTAGTGTCTCAACAGGAACTTGGACTACTCCGTTAAATGGTAACAACCCAAGGGATCTGTCTCACATCTCCTTTTATGGGAACAAATGTGATAATAACTGCGGAGGAGGACCACCAGCAAGTGTACCTGAGCCATCATCTATTGCATTATTTGCTTTAGCCTTACTTGGTATTTCAGCTAGACGTAAAAACGTCACTTCATAAATTAGCTTGGTTAAAACTAAGTCTATTTAAAAAGCCCGTCAGTTTATGACTGGCTTTTTATCTTTGAGTACTTTTCTCGTAGTACACTGCTTTGCGTTACCGTAAATATAATTGCATTGCCAAGGTAACTGTTAAGATATCCCGTTGAAAAATATTCCAACAACCTTATAAAGTTATTGTGGAACTGAACCTTAAGTCGCGTTGAAAATATTCCAACACGTTTGAGTCTCTGGTTTTTAATCATCGACTCTTACAACATGTTAGCCTTATGGCAGTTTTCTAATTTGATTAGCACATTCGGCTAAGACAATAGCACCAGCGGTAGACACATTGAGTGAGTTACCCATGCCAAACATGGGAATATGTATTTGTTGAAGGCTTAATTTCAATGCTGCTTCACTCACGCCTTTGCGTTCATTGCCTAATACTAATACGCATTTAGCAGGATAAGTTACCTTAGTGTAATCAACCGACTCATGACATAGCTCAACACTGTAAATGGCATGTCCTTCATCTAATAATGTTTGTAAGCTTGCTGTAGTACTATCGCTATATTCAACGCAAACCCATTTCGCTTCATTTCTCGAGGCTTTTTTCATTTTCTTATCTGAAATTGTTAGCGCGCCACAAACTATGACTTTTTCGATAGCAAAAGCATCAGCCAAACGAATAAAGGCACCAATGTTGTAGCTGTTAGTGACATTATCTAATACCACTATCAAGGGGATTTTTGGCTTAGTTAAATATTCATCTCGTGTTGGCTTATTCTTTCTAAGATCTTCTTTGGTAAGTTGTATTTTTGAATCCATTATTTCTACTCTGATTACTTAACATGACTAGGCGCCGTCTGAATTAGGTACTTACTGCGTTACGTATGCCTAGGGTAACTGGTTACTAATTTATATAGTTACATAATTGCTCTGACTTGTATCTCAGGGCTTATGTCAGTGCGTCATTATAAGGTGTTATTTTAGGTGTTAGCTCTTGGCGAGGATTGTGCGACTTTATCTGCTGAAGATCAAATGAATGTTAGTAGGAACTCGCCATTTTATGCTAAATGGCTCAATAAAAATTTCCATTGGTAATCGCTTAGCTCTCAAGTATTTTGCTTAAGTAAGCTTAAAATTTCATGATCATGTTTTATTTAGTAGTAATCATCGACAATATTTTTTTAGATAAACCTTGCTGGTTAAGAAAATATAGCGATAATCGGGCAAGGTTTTACTTGCTGAGTTAATTAAGTGCAATTATTAGAAATAGAGTGTTTAGGTCAAACACTACGGTTAGAAGGTTCAATGGCTGGATGGCAGCAACTATTTTGGGGTGATAAATGTGTCTCTCAGATTAATGCTAATGCCAATAGTGAGACATTTTCACATCAATTTTCTTTGCAAAGAGAGGGAAGTGAACAGAGAGAACTACAAGTTGAACTCAAAGGATCATTACAGTGGCAGCCCTTTGACCTGCAGTTTCAGCTTTTAGTCAATGAGGAGCTGTTACATGAAAATACCCTCAATGAAAAAGACATAGAACAACGTCAAGTCACGCAAGGTGAAAAGCAACCAATTAAATTTAGCTTTGTTGGTATGGCTGGTCTTGGTTTAAAACTATTGAAAAGTGCCAAGGTCATCAAAGTGTTGTTCGCTGCTGGTAGTTTGGCTGCTTATAGCTGGTTGTTTTCTATTGAGTTTGCTATCGCACTAATCCTCTGTTTAGTCTTTCATGAGTATGGCCATATTAAAGCGATGAAATATTTTGGTTTGAAAACCAAAGGTATTTATCTCATTCCCTTTGTTGGTGGCTTAGCACTTAGCGATGACAAAATTAATACTCGCTGGCAAGATATTGTCATTTCCATTATGGGGCCTTTCTTCGGCTTGATACTGTCTATCGCCTGTTTAGTTGGCTATTGGCTTACCGATATAGAAATACTCGCTGGTTTAGCGGTATTTAATGCGCTACTTAATTTATTTAATATGTTGCCGGTATTGCCGTTAGATGGTGGACACGTGCTTAAAAGTATTGCGTTTTCAATCAACTCTAAAGTGGGTTTAGTCGCATGTGTATTAGGTGCAGCATTGGGGGTATATATCAGTTACCACTTCGGTTTAGCCTTGCTAGGTTTTTTACTGGCTATTGGTAGCATTGAAATATTCTTTGAATACAAGCGTCGACATTTAAGTGATCTATTACCCTTAAATCGCTATGCGCAAATCGTATCAGCTCTGTGGTATGTCATTACTGTCGGTGGTTTAAGTGCCATTATTTGGTTTGTTGGTCAAACAGCTAATGACGCCTTGTCATTACCGCTTAAAATACTCGGTAGTTAGTCTTATTTACAGGAGATATCACTGTGTTGGTGAGTAAATACGTGCTAATCAAAACCAGCTATCCAGCTGGTTTTTTGTGCCTATAATTATGAGGATATTTGAGCATAATTAAAAGGTTGTGTGGTTTGTCAAAATCAATGAGACTTCTATTTAGTCATTTAAAATATTATCGAAGCAAACCTCACAACAATAAAAGTATGATTCTAGCTATACATGTCATCTGTAAAATTCCGATTGTAGAGTTTCAATGTTTTGTTGGTCAAGTGTTCGTTATAGCGAACATTTATGGTGTGGAAAGGTTAACTACTGCCACAATACAGTCTTTAACTCCTGATAAAGACCATACTTAATCTGTTCAGGTAAGTGCCCCACAGGTCTTCAACCTAGTGGTTTAACCGTTGTATCATCATTTGCAAATCAGGTTTGCATTCTAACTTCGAATGCTTGTTTGGTTGACAGTACCGACCATGCGATACGTGCTAGTTTGTTCGTTAATGTGACTACCGCGACGTTATATGGTTTTCGTGAGAGTAACTCTAATATCCAGTTGCCAAAGATAGCGACTGCTTTTTCTAGCCTTACAAGAACAGCTCTTGCACCGTGAATGAATAACTCTCGTATGCCTTTATTTCCTCGTTTGCTTATACCGAATAACCTTGGCTTTCCTCCCGTTGAAAACTGACGAGGGACCAAGCCAATCCAGGCGGCTAATTACTGCCACCAAATAGGTCATTACGTGCAGGTATAATTTATGCGAAAATGAAAACAGCTTTATAATTCTTTGAGCTTAAAGGGCTCTTCATCATAAAAATTGTCTTTCTTAAGGGCGCATCTAGATCGTGGTCTTATTTTTCGATCTCAAATTAAGCAAGAATAATACTAATCTTAAATCTAGGGTTTCTGAAATAATAAATTGCGATTTAGCAAAAGGTTACAAACATATATTACATAATTGGTTAACTACGAAGTACTGAAACTAGTAAGATATCAGTATCAATAGGTTTTGTTAGTACATCTAAACTTGAATAAATTTTTTAAAATTTATTTTCATGTTAATGAATAGCTTAGAATAACAAGTCTATTTTTGTCTGTTTTTTGATCGATTATATTTGGATATCTTCTTAAGAATGTACTAGAATTGCGGCGAACAGCACAAGAAGGTCAAATTAACCTTGAGTTTAATCTGACCAACTACTTAGTAATTTATAATATAAATTACTAAGTAGCTGTAATTGAAAAGAGCAAAACTTTCGAAAGAAAGTGGCGCAAAGTCACCGGTCTACGGGAATAATTCTACGACAGCGGAACTGCCAACTACCAGCATTATTGTGCCAATAATAATGTGCAATGACAGGCACTAAGAAGTAATAGGTTTTCTGTAGACTTCACACATTGTGGAGTCACAAAATGAAGTACGTTAGTAACAATCAAATCGAAATCAGCTCACTAATAAAACGCCAAAGCAAAAGTTTTGTACTAGGCTCATTATTATTACCCTTAACTTTCAGCAATTTCGCGATAGCGAATCCTCCTGAACATTCAGCAGCTTTTGCAAAAGGTCAAATTTTAGTACAACCACAACCGGGCTTATCAGAGCAGAACTTCCAAAAGATCCTAGGCAAGCACAAAGCCAGCTCAAAAGGTAAGCTTCATCAATTACGCACCCACATTATCAATGTACCGGCAAATGCAGAACAAGCTATTGTTAAAGCGTTATCTAATAATCCAAACATTGAATTTGCTGAGGTAGACATACTCGTTAAACCAAGCGAAATTATCGCCAACGACACCTATTACAACAATGCTTGGCACCTTAATAAAATGCAATTACCTACTGCTTGGGAAACAGCAAAGGGTAATGGCGTGGTAGTAGCTATTCTAGATACTGGTGTTAATAGTAATCACACCGATTTGTCAGCCAATATGATTGCCGGTTGGAACAGTGTTAGTCGAAACAGCGAAACGAGTGACATCTATGGTCACGGTACTAAGGTTGCCGGTGTTGTAGCGGCAATAAGTGATAATAATAATGGCGTAACCTCTATCGCTTGGCACGCATCAATTATGCCTATACGAATTACTAACGATAGTTCAGGTTATGCCTATTGGAGCGATATAGCGAATGGATTAACTTGGGCAGCCGACAATGGCGCCGACATTGCCAATATCAGTTATCAAGTAACTACAAGCTCATCAGTAACAAATGCGGCGCAATACATGCGTAGTAAAGGCGGTTTGGTTGTCGCTTCAGCAGGTAACAGTGGTGCAGACCTAAACTGTACAGATAATCCAAGTATTATCACAGTATCAGCCACAGACAGTGCTGATAATAAAGCCAGCTGGTCGGATTACGGAAATTGTATCGATGTATCGGCGCCGGGATCAGGGATTTGGACCACGACCAAAAGTGGTGGCTATGGTGCTGTAAACGGTACTTCTTTTGCCAGCCCAGCAACGGCAGCAACCTTAGCACTGATCAAATCAGCTAACCTGAATCTTAGTAATGATGAACTTGAAAATATTTTAGAGGCTAGCGCAGATAAGTCCAAAAATGGCGGTGTATTTAATAGCTATTATGGTCATGGCAGAATTGATGCTGCAGCTGCGGTTGCCATGGTAGTAAACACACCTACTATCGATCAGCAAGCACCAACAGTTGTTATAACCTCTCCAACAGAAAATAGCGTGCAAACAGGTACCTTTAATATCACTGCCAATGCACAAGACAATATGGCTGTGAGCTCTGTTAGCCTATATGCCAATGGTGTATTAATTGGTACTGATACTGTCGCGCCATTTAGCGCTAACTTTAACAGTAATAATATTGCTGATGGTAACGTAGCTTTCACTGCTCAGGCGTATGATGCAACAGGCAATCAAGGTAATTCTTCAACGTATTGGCTGACTATCGATAATATTGTTGATGTTGCAGACACCATAGCACCGAGTGTGAGTATTACTAACCTCGTTAATGGCAGTAGCATAAGCGGTAATCAAGCGATTAAAGTGAGTGCAACAGACAATACGGCGGTGACTAAAATTGAATTGTATATTGACGGCCAGTTAAAAACGCAAACGACTGAATCAATACTGTCTTATAGTTGGAATACCCGTAAAGTGGCTAACGGATACCATACCATTGTAACAAAGGCATTTGATGCTGCCGGCAATCAGAATCAAACCAGTATTCAAGTCAATGTGCAGGCACGTAAAAAGGGCCGTAAATAGAACAATTAAACAGCGCTAAATTTAATAAAAACTTAAAAAGTAAAAGGGCACTGCGATGGCAGTGCCTTTTTTATTGGTCAATATTTCAATTATTATTAAGCAACTTTTTTACGTAGACTTAAGGCAAGTAAAGCGCTACCAAGTAGAAACAATACACTCGGTTCAGGAACCTCTGTCGGAGGACCACCACCACCATCTCCACAACATTCTCCACCGTCAAGTTTGTCGCTTGCATCGTTGCCGTTGGTGCCACCATTGACCTGCTGAAAGCGCGCTACATAGTTAAGCCCACTATCCGAACTATCCATAAATCCGACCTTGAACGCAGCCTCAACTTGAAGCGCAGAAAGGCCATTGAAACCAACTTTTACGCTTAAAGAATCTTCCACTCCCTCAGACAATGCGTTATTAGGGGTACCCCCTCCGTTGAAATCACCATCATTTGCGGCTGCGAAATCTAGCGTACCAAATGGCTGAGCATCGGCACCAATTATCATAGTAGTTAAAAAATTACCACCAGTGAAGTTAGTTTGATCCAGCCCCTGGTTGGGCGCGACTAGGTCAAACGCTATTCCGGTCAGTTTTGACGTTGTTGCTTCAGCGCCAAAGGCAGTTATTTCATCCGTTGTGTTCCTGATCAGCATCTGAATCACAACCAACCCGTTTGTAGCAAAATCAATATCATTAATAAAATTAAGCGTTGCTTTGGCTGATGCGCCGGTGGCTGGGTTATTGGATGATGTACTGTTGCTATTCCACTCTAAGATAAGAGTGGCGTTGGCTGTATAGGACAAGCTAGCAAGCGTAAAAAGCAGTATGTGAGTAAATATTGTAAGTGTTCGCATATTTGATTCCTTATTAACAATCCCAATATATAAATTCAAAAGAGATTATTCTCACGTTATTGTTAAAAAGTATACTTAGCCATAAACTCCTTTTGGTCCCTATGGCATAAGCTATAGACAAGCAAATTATATACCGATTATTTTTTTACTTTATTTATTATGCGGTTAAATAATGTACAGAATGAGTGTGTGATTGCTGTGTAAAAAAAGCTGACACTATATCACTTGTTAGTGATAAATAGGTGTCGTGTAAATAAGGGGGAAACTTGCCTTTTCGTGTGTTATCACGCCTATTTCGGCGGTTATATTGTGAGATGTTAGGTGAAGTGGTCGAGCAAGAACAGCTCAACTTCTTTGGTGAATGTTTAGCCACTTACGATGACACATCAAATAGTGAAAAGCGACGGATAAACTCACCCCGCAACAGCGTCATAATGAAGTGTCTATTTTACTCCTTAACACAACGCTAAGTTTAACGGGTTGCCAAACTCGAAACGATCTATACAGAAAAGTAGAGAGTTTGGCTGTCCGTGCTGAATCTCTGGTTAAGCATTAAGTAAAGCTAGTGTTCAACTAGCTTTACTTATGCTGTTTAATCTAGATCAATGATAAAAAGACAGTCAAAGCTTATTGGGGTACCTACGATTCCGGTAAAGTTCGTCATGTCCACCATACCTGACAAGCGCACAGTACCAGTTGCATTTTCGAATCGGCCAGTACCATCAAGAATTGAATTGCCATCGCTAGATGCTCCGGTAATGTGAGTAATATTTTGCCCGTTAGGTGTCACTGTCGAATGCGATACAGGTTGTACTGTCGTACTGCCACGAGTGATCAAAGTTCCATTTGGCATATTGAAAAAACTTGTGCCAACTAAAGCAAGACCACTACCAACCGCTGTTATACTGGATAGACAGTCTGTGGCTGTACCAATAACTTGTTGATTTTTCATGTTGACCAATTCGACATCGAAACAGATTGCCGGATCATCTATATTGTCACCATTAATGTCAGGAACAAAGCTCTCATACATGCCTCCAGAGCCAACTAAATTGAGAACCAAGTGCTTTCCCCCCCCTTGATTTGCGCCAACATAAAATGATGCACTTAAACAGATAGATATGATAATCATCAACACGTTTTGATTCTTCATGATTTTTCTCCTACTGAGTTTAGAGGCATAGATTGATAAATGAAGCTGTCACTATGCCAAAAAACAGCCTAACGCCATTACTTAGTAGTAGTAAGCAGGCCGTTCACTCTGTTCCCTTTGTGACCTGTATGTTATCTGCTATAAACTCACTACATCCACCCAAGCTCTTTCATTGCCCAAGGGGCATTCCAAACTTTAGTCATTTCTGAGACTTTCGAATCGTCGCCCATTTTTATAATGTAGACATAATGTGTATGAGTTTCTTTGTTCGTTGGTGGCACAGGTCCACCTTCACCAGTATGCTTACCATGATACGTTGCGAAGAATATTGCTGTATTTGAACTTTCATTGTAGCTTGATGAATGTAGTTCATACGAACCTTCAGGAGATATAACCGTACCAAATCCGTGCATCCAATCACAGTACGCATGGACAGAGTTGATTTCGGCAAGTGGTTCGCTTTGAGCTGAGAATAAGGCACCTTCTTGTACATACTGCTTGCACCCTTCCCATCCGAGTGGAGCTTCACATGCTTCGAAGAATTTAATTGCTACGTCAAATGAGTTCATATTTCCTCCTAGCTTTTACTTACTATGGTTGATTCCTGTATAAATATAGTTAATTTTCCATAATAAATCACTTTTCAAAAAGCTAACCGAAATCATATCATCTTCAAATTGAGTGTTACTGTGCAGCGATGTTAATGACAGTTTCAATAACACTCTGACAAAAAAAGATAAAAATTAGGTGTATAAGAAAGTGGTCAATGTCTCTAAAGCACACGAAATAACTATAAATTCTCTGTCGCTAAGTGCCCCATACCGCCTTAGAAGTAAAAATTATGTCAGCTTTAAGATCTGAAAGTTGACGTTTGATATTTTGACTGGTCTGCTTCCTAAAGCGCACAGACAAGTCATAGTAAGTAGTTAGTGAAACTTCCGATTTTGTATCTATATGACCATTAGATTGGATGATTTTTAAAAAAATTAATACTGTTTTGTGGTATCAGTCATTATTGTCCGGCAAACCTAAACCTCATAGTCTGTCGTTAACCTTATTATTTATGAAGATTAACCGTTGGCTAATTAAAAGGGGTAATTAAATAGTGATTTCCTCTTAATTATTCGATAACGTAAAGTTTGGTGCTCTTCACTTGAAAAGGTTATAAATTTTTGAAAAAACAACCTTCTGCTACCGTAAATCAAGAGAAAGAAAGTGAACTTATTGAAGGGCTAATGAGCAATGACGATTTAGCTTATGAGACCTTAGTGCGTCAATACAGCGCAAAAATGTATGCCGTTGCACGTCGTTTCTTTTGCACGAATGACGATGCACAAGAGTGTTTGCAAAAAGCATTTATCCAAGTATTTAAAAATATCACCTCATTTAAACAAAACTCAAACCTGTCGACTTGGCTCCATCGTATTACGGTTAATGAAGCATTAATGATGCTTCGACAAAGAAAGCGGCAAAACACCACCTCATTAGAAGAGTTTGCTCAACACTACAACGAATATGGAGAGCGTACTGTTTTTGCTGATAATTTAGGAAATAACTTAAACAATAACTTGGGTACTATCTTAGGGGGAAATGTTGAAACGTTATTTGAAAAAACTGAAACAAAACTATCGCTTAATGATATTATTTTTCAACTTCCTGAGAAATATTGTAACGTTTTACTGTTGAGGGACATCCAAGAGATAAGCACCAAGGAAACTGCCGAAATTTTAGCTATATCTGAATCATTAGTGAAAACTCAATTACACCGAGCTAGGTTATTGTTAAAGGCAATTTTAGAGCAGGATGACAAAGATAATCTAGAAAGTAATTGGAAGGTGAATTCACATGTTAATGATTAAACGATTAATGACTCGGCATATACCGGGTATGTTGAGCTGTGAAGAGGTTGATGGGTTTTTATATGACTTTCATGAAGGTAATTTATCCTCTATTGAAAAGCTTAAGTTTAAGTTGCACCTAAGTATGTGTAGCGAATGCAGACAGTATGTGAAGGGCTATAAAAATACCATTAAAACTTATCAATCAGGATTTATTAAAGCAGACCAGATTGACGAGGTACCTGAAGATCTTATGCAAGCAATCTTAAAAAGTCGAGAGCCCAAATAAGCTATTTTTACTGCTTATATTATTACTACTCATATTATTATTTATACATGTTGATTACACTATTGGAAATTTAACCGAATGATCACGAGCCAGTTAGAGATTATTAAACAAGGTCAGCGGTACCTTAATACCGTCTCTAAAAAAGACTATAGCGCAATTATGTCGCCTAACTTTATGAGTTCTGCAGGTTCGCATATGCGGCATATTATTGATCATTATTTGGCGATAATGTCTGGTCTACACAATGAAGTTATTGACTATGATAGTAGAGTGAGAGGCGGTCAATTAGAGTCATCACCACAACTTGCAATAGACAAATTAAATGAAATAAGTATGTGGCTTAAAAGTCTTTGTGAAGATGAATTGAGTAAAATGATAATATTATCAACTGAAGTTTCAGTGACACATAAAAATGTTAAAAAAGTGAAAACTTCGGTTGCTAGAGAACTCGTCTTTGCTGGCAGCCACGCAGTACATCATTACGCCATGATAACTCAAATATCATTTGCTCAACAAAGCACTTTGCAAACCAAAGCGTTACCTGAATGTTTTGGTCTAGCCTCTGCAACGGCTACCTTTTTGAGACAAAATGATGTACTTCCTCGTGATGAATACCTAGTAATCAGTAAATAAGTAGAGATAGGGTGCTAAGACCAAAATCATTTCCAATTAGTTTTTCATTAACCCATCATATTAAGCCAACTCAAAAAAACATCTCATTTTATTAAGCATTGTTGTAATTTACATACGCTGCTCGAGATGAGCCTAAATAGAGCTTCAATAAATTCTCAGGTGCCTCGGGTAAATTAACACTGAGTAACATGCCAGGGGTGTGATTGAAATTAGTATCTATTCCGGTGCAGTGAAATGTAGCACCTAATTTATGATATTGTTTCAGCAATACTGGAATATCTTTACCGTCTTCTTCAATGCCCATCACTAATGCCGACAATTGTTTTACTTCTACTGAATCAAGCGTCACTAAATCTTTTACTTCAGGATGAAGTAGCCCTTCAAATGGCGCTTTAGCGGTAACACCATCTTTGTCTGTGACCATCATTTCATTCATTAAAGCGACTGAGCGAGGATCATATACTTTGCTTAAAGATACTGTGCCGTACATTGTTCTATATTGTGGATTCTGGCAAACAAAAGTGCCAATGCCTCGCCATAAAAGCAATAAACCATGAAAACTGTTTTGGTGTGCTTCAATGATAAATGAGCGGCCCATTTCTAAACAAGGTTGCTGTTGATTAATAAACTCAGGTTTAAAATTAAACATTTGTGAAAGGTAGAGTTGTGATAAATCGCCATCTTTTTGTAATACATCAGTTTGCCCGATTCGATATGCACCGATTATTTCTTCATGTTGATGGTCGAAAATAAATAAATGCATATAAGTAGCGTCAAATTTATCGGTATCGCACGCTTCACCACTGCCTTCGTCTAACGTTCGAAAGGTGATTTCACGTAAACGGGTGATCTCTTGCACACAAACCGGTATTTGCTTTTGATAACCGTAATAAACAGAAAAGGATTTAAAATCTAATAAATGCTGCTCATCGGGAAGTTGAGACAGTTCCGCTTTCATTGCCACTTTATCAGCCATGGGCATAATGTTTTTAAATGCTATTGATTCATCGTCTTTTAGCCAAGGAGTAAAATAATCTTTATCATTTAAATAACACTGTAATCGGACAAAATCATTCATTTTCTCGATACCATCAAATTCATTAAGTTGTTTTACCGTGATTAAATTGTTGGTGTTTAATTTTATAGTATGTTTTTCTAACTTAAGCATTTCACGTACCAGCATCAGTAATCTTAAACGATAATAAATTCTGCCCATGTTATGAAATAACGTACTATTAGTCCCCGAAATAAATACGGGCAAAATAGGTGTCTCAGTTTTTGTGGCAAGTTTTATGGCTAAGCGATTCCAATCACCATCGGTTATGCGTTGTTTATTAGACTGAAAAAAAGAAACTCTTCCGGCAGGAAAGATGACCAGCAAACCGTCATTATTGATATGGCTAAAACATTGTTTTATCGCTGAAGTATTTATTACTGCTTTAGGTTTTAGTGGATTAGCAAAAATAAAGAAATCCTTAATTTCCTTAAATATTTTCAAGCCAACGTTTGCCATTATTTTAGTATCGGAACGAAATGCTGTTAGCAAGTGGGCAATAATCACACCTTCTATCATTCCATAGGGATGATTGCATACAATAATACATCGACCACGTTGAGGGATTTTTTCCAATACGCCTTCAGCACCAGAAACTTGAACACCCAATTCATCGAGTAACTTTTTTGAAAATTCCTGTTTATCTAATCCTGATAATTCACTAGATTCATAGATAGTGCGTAGTTTATTTATGCCTAATAACCTATCCAACAACGGGCCGAAAAACTTAAAAATAGCCCCCAAGAAGGTATCAGGCGCCATGGCAGCAAGTCGTAAATCAGAATAAGGTTTTTCTAACGGTTCTTGGCTCATAAATACTTCTATAATATCAATCAATTAATCTTAAAAATTAGCGTTGTAATTTTTATACTTAACTTTTAGATGTCATAAGCTTTCTATAGGTTACAAATTTAATAAAAATTATCACTTAGTTCAGTGGCAATAAAATCAAAAACTCTACGAACTCTAAGGCTGGTTCGCAGCTCTTGATGGCACACCAACCAAACAGGGAGCTTCATTACTGGGCCTAAATGTTCGTACGCACGAACTAAATTAGGCTCTTGGTCGCCCATTTGTTCCGGATAGAAAATTACACCTTGCCCTTCTTTACATAGTGCGAGCTGTAATAACTGGAATGATGTAATCAGTGAAAAATTTTTTTTTGATAACTGCCAACCTTGTTTATTGAGTACATCGGTTAGCGAATTACTACGGTCAAAACCAATGATTTGTATGTCTTTTAGTTCAGAAAAGCTTGGTATTGTGGGAAGCTGATCTAAATATTCTGGCGTACCGTAAAGCCAAATAACTTCTTCACCTATTTTTTTAGCGATCAAATCATTTTGCGTAGGGTGAAAACTTCGAATAGCAATATCAGCTTCGCGCCGCTTGAGATCGCTAGCTTCATTCGTCACTACCACTTCAATATCAATGCCGGGTTCTTCTCGTCGTAATTTGGAAATTATTTTAGGTAACATATAAGCCGCGGTTAATTCACCCGCAGAGACAATAACAGAGCCTTCTATTTTTTGAGACTGGCCAGTGACTGCTAATGAAAACTCTAACGCCGCATCCCCCATGCCACGAGCATGTTCTAATAACTTCAAGCCACTGCTGGTTAACACGAGACGTTGTCCCACTCGTTCAAATAACGTAATACATAGCTCAGTCTCAAGTGCACTAACTTGCCGGCTTAACGTTGGCTGTGTTAAACCTAGCGCTTTCGCTGCAGCAGAGAGGGTGCCTTCTTCAGCTGTCACTAAAAAGGCACGAATATGATTCCAATCGAAATTTACCGATTTCCAAGTCATACGTATATGTATACCTAAGATGCAAAAAACACAGTATATATTCCATTAGCGTATAGGTAAAGTATCACCCATTGAAATGATAATTGGAGAATAGACTATGACAATTCTTGTTGTTGGCGCAAGTGGCGCAACTGGTCGTTTATTGGTTGAGCAGTTACTTGCTCAAGGTGAAAAAGTAAAAATAATCGTACGGTCAATTGATGCATTACCTGATGTGATAAAACAAAATGATCAATTAATGATCACAGAGTCTACCTTGTTGGATATGACCGATGCCGAATTACAGCAACATGTTCAAGGTTGTCGTGCAGTAGTCTCATGCCTTGGGCACAATTTAAATTTCAATGGCATGTTTGGTCATCCTCGCCGCTTGGTTACGGGGGCAGTCCAACGTTTATGTCGCGCTATTGAAGCAACAGCAGCAAACATAACAAGTACCCCTGTTAAATTTATTTTAATGAATACTACGGGTAATCAAAATACACAGGCGGGAGAAAAAGTGTCGGTTGCACAATCTATGGTAGTTGGTTTGATCCGATTATTATTGCCACCACATGCCGACAACGAAGAGGCTGCGGGATATTTACAATCACGTTATGGCCGTCATCATAAGATGATTGAATGGGTGGCGGTTCGCCCTGACAGTTTGATAGATGAAGGTAGTGTCACACACTATCAAGCTTATGAATCTCCTATTCGTAGTGCCATTTTTGATGCAGGTAAAACCAGTCGAATCAACGTTGCAAATTTTATGTCCCAGTTGGTCATTGATAGCGGTACATGGAATAAATGGAAAAGCAAAATGCCTGTCCTTTATAATAATTAGCGATGAAACTTTAATGAATTATTGGCCTTTAGCTCTTTGCATAGAGACACTCAACATGGCCAATTATGTAAACATAAAACATAAAACATAAAACACTAAACAGGCGGAAATAAATGATGAAAATGAATTACTTTGTTTTAGGCACCAATAATATGCAACTAGCGATTCAATTCTACGATAAATTATTTGAAGGCAGTAAAATGAATAAAATGCACTCAGAGGGTCGCATGACTTTATGGGCAGGGGATGATTTTATGTTTGCATTAGCAGAGCCCTTTGATGGTGAAGATGCGACTGCAGGCAATGGTACTATGGTTGGGTTCAATGTCGACTCTGCATCCGAGGTAGAGCGTTTATACAATAAAGCGTTGGTTATTGGTGGTGTTGATGAAGGATCACCTAAGATCCGCTCAGGGAAATTCTCTGCTTATGTAAGAGATTTAGATAAAAATAAACTCTGTTTTTTTGAGTGAAAGTATCTATGTATTATTATTGATGCCTAAATACAATAAGTTAATTATTCATTTTATGACGTAGTTCATGTGTTACCCAATCAACAAAATAGCGAATGCGCGTAGACATCAGCTTTGCATGTGAATAAACAACATTCACATCGAGGGGAGGGGATTCAAATGCTTCTAATACGGTACATAGCTCGCCATTTTTAAGTTCTTGCTCTATTTGGTAAGAGAGAAATTGTCCTAATCCAAGGCTCTCTTTTACTACGCTCAGGGCTGAAGTAATGTTATTACAAATAAGCGGACCTTTTACGGGAATTGAGATCACTTTGTCATTTTCATAAAAATTCCAATTACTACCGTTACTTAAGCCGGTAAAAAGAATGCAAGGGACATCACTAATATTTTTGGGTTTGATAATTGGCGCTAAGCTATTTAACAACGCCGGTGTAGCACAAATAATTTTTCGTACACTACCTACTTTTCTAGCAATCATGTTTGAGTCGTTTAAAGGGCCAATTCGAATGGCAACATCGACTCCTTCTTCTATCAAATTGATGTTTTGATCAGATAATTCCAACTCGATGGTTACTTGTTTGTGTTCCTGTAAAAACTTTGTGATTAATGGCGCAATGTAAGCTGAACCGTACATTACAGATGCTGATATTTTCAATTTACCACTAGGGGCTTTTTGATTCGCACTTATTTCTAGCTCAGATTGTTCTATTTCGTATTGTATTTTTCTACATCGTTGTAGATAACGCTTACCTTCTTCTGTGATGGCTATCTTACGTGTTGTTCTATTGATGAGTCTGATTTGTAGATGTTCTTCTAAAGCAGCCAAAGTACGTACAACCGTGGGCAATGAAGTATTTAATTCATTCGCTGCTTTGGTCAAGCTACCACTTTCTATGATCTGCATGAACACTTGCATAGCAATAAGTTTGTCGATAATTATTACTCCATAAAATGAAACTATGTTATCCGTATTCGTATATTTATTCCACTAATTAAAGGGGTGATAATAACCGTTAAGGGGCATTATGATACATAACAGCAAGGTCTACTCACATGAAAAAAATTATGATGTTACTCGCAAACGGTGTCGAACCACTAGAGATGTCAGTATTCACAGATGTTATGGGCTGGGCAACAATACTCGGTGATGAAGCTATTGAGCTGACAGATGTTGCATTACATACGGAGATAGAAACAACCTTTGGACTGACTATTAAACCATCGAAAATGCTGCAAGATATTGACTTAGCTGATTATGATGCAATTGCTATTCCTGGTGGTTTTGAACCTTCTGGGTTTTATGTTGATGCATTGAGCGAGCCTTTTATAAAGGCAATAAAATATTTTAATGAACAGGGTAAAACTATCGCGAGTGTCTGTGTTTCGTCTATTGCTTTAGGCAATGCCGGTATATTAACAGGTAAAAAAGCGACAACTTACCATCAGGTTGGTGGTAAACGTAAACAACAGCTGGAAGAAAGTGGTGCAATATTTATTGATCGTCCTATAGTGCAAGACCAACATATTATTACTTCAACAGGTCCAGGAACCGCGATAGAAGTTGCTTTTTCATTATTAGAGCAAGTCACTTCAGCAGAAAATGTAGCCGAAATTCGTAGAAAAATGCGTGTGCCAACACCTTCTGATGATTGGTATCTATCTCCACAAGTAACATAGTGTTTATAGATAAAACAGGATTCTCGCTTCATTGTTCGGTTAGCAAAATATTGGAAAAAGAATGACATGATTAACAAAATACATTACCTCTTATTAACGATAGGAATACTTATGAGTTCACTTACCTCTGCAGAAACAATAGATATTCAAAAACAAAAAGTTATGACCCAAGGCTTAAGCCATTTAGGGTTAACTGTGTCTAAACTGGAACAAACAACAAGGTTTTTTACTGATACTTTAGGTTGGAGACTTGCCGGAGAAAAACCAGCATACCCAGCAAAATTTGTTACTGATGGCAATATGTTCATAACGCTTTGGCAGGTATCGAATGGTGATACAGTTGTTAACTTTGATAGAAAAAATAATGTGGGTTTACACCATTTAGCACTTTCTGTTGCCAGTAAAGAAAATTTAGTAATTTTACATGAACGTTTTAAAACTGTTGATGACTTAGTTATTGAATTCGGTCCTGAGATAAATGGACAGGGCCCAACTGTGCATATGATGATTAGAGAACCCAGTGGCAACCGCATTGAATTTACTTATAAACCTTAATTAATTTCAATGGATATTCACTCTTGTTTATGGCGCTAAACACTATTTTTTTAACGACTAGTGCCATGCATACTTTAGTCGTTAACCTGCAATATCTCGTTTTTAAGTCAGTATTAAGACTGATTTAATTACGCATTATATTTAATGAATGCTAAAAAAATTATTTATTTGACAAAATTCATGCATATGCATATAATTTACTGGTTATCTCTTTTTATCCGGAATTTACTTTGACAACGCCCTATTGCTTTAACTTGGCCATGCGCAAATCAAGTCGCTTGATCACGCAGTTTTATGAAGATAGATTAAGTGCCGTTGGCCTTAAATCCGGTCAGTTTTCTATTCTAAAAGCGGTAAGCTTTCTAAAGCAGACTTCTAATAAAGAGCTGCAGGGTATTTTAGTACTAGATCAAACCACCTTATCAAGGAACTTGAAGCCTCTTTTTCGTGATGGTTATCTAAAACTAAGCCCTGATTCAAATGATGCACGCGTTAAGCTGATCAGCCTAACAACGCAAGGGCAAGCTTTATATGAAAAAGCGGATCCACTATGGCAAAAGGCGCAAGATGATCTTGAGAAAAAACTGGGATCTGAAGAGGTTAAAAATATATTAACGTTAGCTGATTCTTTTGTTAAAGCATTAGCTAGATAATGTTTTTTTTTAAAAACAATGCATGCATATGCATGTATGTTGATGAAGTAGAGTTATGTTATACAAGACAATATTAAAACACGTGTTAAAAGACAAATTGGTAATGGATAAAGTAGTGGAGAATTGTTTATGAGTAAGGACTTTACGCTATATTACAACCCGATAACGGTGAATAGCATCAAGGTAATGTTACTTTGTAATGCGTTAAAGATAGTGCCCGAATACAAAAATATTGAACTGCAAAAAGGCGAGCATAAATCCGCTTCTTTTTTACAGCTAAACCCTGATGGTCGGGTGCCTGTTTTGATTGATGGAGGTTTTGTTCTAAATGAATCAGCAGCGATATTGCAATACTTGGCTCACAAATATCAGTCTACATTATGGCCAAATGAACTAGAGCATCAGGCTCAAGTATTAAAATGGTTGTTTTGGCAAGGTAATGAGTGGAATAAAGTCGTGGGAGCTTATGCTCATCATCAAGTCGTTTTACCCCATTGGCGAAATTCGCAGCCCGAATCTTTTTCAGCGCAACATTTGGCAAAATTCAAGCAAGTAATGTCAACGTTCAACCGTGCTTTAAACGGTAAAGAATATCTGGTTGGTAATCATTTGACGATCGCCGATATTAGTATTGGCAGTTACTTGATATTCGCAGATGAAGCAAATATGCCACTTGATAAATACCAACATGTTCGTCGGTGGTTAGAAAATTTACAAGTGACGCCTTGGTGGCAAGAAACTCAAGCGCAACTATTAAAAACCCTAATTGTTAAATTATAAAAATTAACATGCATATACATGAGGTGTAATATGAATTCTGTACCCAAACCATTATTTGCCAGCCGGTTGGCAGGCATTATTGTTAAATACCCAAAATCTACTGTTTTTATTAGTTTACTGCTGATGATCGTGTTGTTAAGTGCATTACCGACATTATATAAAGATACTCGTGCAGATGCATTTCTTGCTGAAGATAACCCCGCATTAGTGTATCGAAATAAAGTAAAAGAACAGTTTGGCTTAAGCGACCCAATCGTTGTTGCTGTTATTAATAAATCGGATCATGGCGTTTTTAATCCTGGTTCATTAAATTTGGTTAATTGGTTAAGTGAAGAAGTTTCTGCCTTGGAGAATATCAATGCAGACCGAGTAACCAGCTTGGCAACCGAAAATAATATTACCGGCTCTGCAGAAGGAATGGCTGTTGATCCCTTCTTTGATGAATATCCTGATACCCAGCAAGTTGCTGATAAGATTTGGCGACAAGTCTCAGATTTTCCAATTTATATGGGAAATTTGGTGGCTAAAAATGGTCAGGCGACCCTTATTGTTGCGGAGCTAAATGATGAGGCGTTGGTTGAAGCAACCTATCAAGAGATTCTAGCGCTTGTTGAAAAAGCCCCTAAAACGCTAGGTGATAAAATTTATGTGGCAGGTGAAGGGGCTATTGCCGGTTACTTAGGAAGTTATATTGATGCGGACGCCCAGCGTTTAAATCCGTTGGCTGGTCTTATTATCACCATCATTATTTTACTCGCTTTTAGGCGTGTCAGTCCAGGCATATTGTCTAATGTTATTATTGCCGCGTCGGTATTAATGACCTTAAGTATTATGGCACTTAATGATGTTGCTTTTTTTGTTATTACTAATGCGTTGCCGGTTATTCTTATTGGTATTTCAGTCGCAGATTCCATTCATATCTACAGTCATTACTTTGAGTTACAAGCTAAGTCCCCAAATAGAGATAAGAAAGAAATTATTGTCGAAACCTTTGAAGAAATGTGGCGTCCTATTACGTTAACCACATTGACAACTATTGCGGGTTTTTTAGGATTATATTTTGCCGCGTACATGCCTCCATTTAAATATTTTGGTCTATTCACCGCGGTAGGTGTTGCCATTGCTTGGCTTTATTCATTGGTTTTTTTACCAGCGTCATTGGCCATTATTCAACCCTCGGCAAGTAAAGGCATGACTAAATTAGCTCAGAATAACCAAGTGGATAAACTATCCAAAATGATGATGTCTTTAGGGAAAGTCACGTTAGGTAATGCAAGAATGGTTATTGCTATTTTTATGGTCATCATCGTATCCGGTATTTACGCAGCGACTTTTCTAACGGTAAATGAAGATAGAATAGCAACTTTTCACCCCAGTGAACCAATATTCAAAGCGGATACAGCCATCAATAAATTTTTAAATGGTACCTATAATTTAGATATTGTTATTGAAGCGAATGAGAATGAAGGGTTATTTGAGCCGGTAAATTTACAGAAGATGCAGGCATTACAAAATTACGCGCTAACGCTAACCAACGTGCAGGGCGCAACTTCGATAATAGATTATTTAAAGCAAATGAATCGCTCGTTAAACGGTGGTAGCAAAGCAAGTTATCAATTACCGCAACAGAAAGAATTGATTGCTCAATATTTCTTAATTTATTCTGCTTCATCAGATCCCACAGATTTCGAAGAAGAAGTTGATTACGACTACCGGGTCGCCAATATGCGTTTAAATTTAAATAAAGGCAGTTATCAAGATACTAAAGATGTGGTTCTTCAACTAGAAGCTTATATAAAAGAAAACTTCAAAAATAGTGATTTAACCGCAATGGTTAGTGGTCGAGTTACGGTTAATTATCACTGGATAAAAGATTTGGGTGAAAGCCACTTCGTTGGCTTGGGCATTTCATTATTTTTAGTTTGGGCGGTGTCGGCACTATTATTTGGCTCACTATCGGCTGCCATATTTGCCATTATTCCGGTGATGAGTTCCATTTTATTGGTCTATGCCACTATGGTGATACTAAAGATAAACCTTGGCATAGGCACTTCTATGTTTGCGTCTGTTGCCATTGGCTTAGGTGTCGATTTTGCTATTCATACGATAGACAGATTAAAAAGCTTATATCGAAAAACTAACGGTGATTGGGATAAAACCTTGGCTGACTTCTATCCGTCTACAGGGCGTGCACTTTTCTTAAACTATTTAGCTATCGCACTGGGTTTTGGGGTGTTGATATCGAGTAAAGTTGTACCATTAACTAACTTCGGTACTATCGTGGTTATTGCTGTTACCACCAGTTTCCTTGCTAGTTTGAGTTTACTTCCAGCATTGATCAAAGTATTTAAACCACGTTTTATAAGTGATGTTATCCCTGAGGTAAGTACTGATGTTGCTACTAATGATCCTAATTCAAAACAACCCGTTATGGCGAGAAAGTGGCTACGAATCTCAAGTATTATTGTCGCAGTTGCCACACTTGGTGGGTTAGCCATTACTAATCAGGGCCATGCAGCAATCATTGATATGAACACGTTAGAACCTATGGCCGTGGTTGCCAATATTAACGCTGTTGATGACGGCGAATACGTTAGTCGCGACCTTGTCATGACCTTAAAAGATAAGCGCGGAAAAGTACGTGTACGAGAAACCAAAGCTTATAGAAAGCATTATGAAAATGAGAAACGTACCATCTTATTTTATAGAAAACCGACGAATGTAAAGGGGACTTCTTTTTTAACGTTTGATTATCAAGACGCTAAAAAAGATGATGATCAATGGTTATATTTACCCGCCTTACGTAAAGTTAGACGAATATCGGCATCTGACCGTGGCGACTACTTTTTAGGTACTGACTTTACTTATGAAGACATGAAACTTGAAGGTAAATTGGACGTTACTGACTTAGATTTTACTGTACTTAACGCTGAAACGTTGAACATAGTCGATGATAATTCTTATCAAAGTTTATTGATGTCAGGCACTCCGAAAAATACCACTATCGCTAAGGAATTGGGTTATAGCCGCACTGAGTTTTGGGTCGACACAAAAAGTTGGTTAATTATCAAAGCAAAATACTGGGACCTTAAAGGCAAGTTACTTAAAACATTAGTCAGTCGAGATATTCGACTTGTTGATGACATCTATACCCGACATGAAATGACCATGAAAAACAGTAAAACGGGTCACCAAACGACGTTCAGCTTTAGTCATGTTAATTACAAAACCTTAGTAAAAGACAGCTTGTTTTCTAAACGCGCGATGAAGCAAGGAAAGTAAGATGAGGATGCAACTAGGGCTCTCTTTTTTATCGTTGATAATAGCTTTATTACTGGCGATAAGTAATAAAGCACATGCCGAGTATAGTGCTATTTTGGAACAGGAATGGTCTATTGATAATAATGGTAACGGACAAAAGTTTGAGACCCTCTTTGAACCACAATACACGAGTAGCTTATCGGATAATGTGGAGATGACCTTTATTGGTAGAGTACGTTTTGATTCATTTGATCATTTAGGCATGGCAAATAAAAATTCGGAAAACTACAGTGGAATAAATGGTCCATTATTCGCTAATAATCACACATCGTTTAGTATCAGAGAGTGGTATTTTGATACAGAAATAGCCAATAGCTTTTGGCGAATAGGTAAACAACAAGTGGTTTGGGGGCAGGCTGATGGTTTAAAAGTGCTTGATGTGGTAAATCCGCAAAGCTACCGAGAGTTTATTCTTGATGACTTCGATGATTCTCGTATTCCATTATGGATGTTGAATGTTGAAATCCCCGTTGGTGATGATGATAGTCTACAGCTATTGTGGATACCTGATCTCAGTTATAACGAATATGCCATTGCGGGCAGTGTTTACCAAGCAACATCACCATTACTGGTACCAATATTACCAGAGGGTTTTGAAATTGCAGGTTTTCATCAGAGCAAGCCAGACTCGGTCATTAAAGACAGTGATGTTGGCTTGCGCTATTCAAAGTTTTATCAGGGCTGGGATTTAACCTTTAACACCCTTTATCACTTTCTTGATGCACCGGTTAATTACCAGGTTGTTGAGAAAAATAAGGTCTCTATTTATGCTCAATATGAACGGAGTTATCTTATTGGCGGAACAGCTAGTAAGGCTTTTGGCGATTTTACCTTACGTACCGAGGTGGGTTATAGCAGTGACAGTTTTCATTTAGTAGATAACGATTCGGCTAATTATCTGACCAAACAAGGTATTCATCAATCTGCTGATGTTTCTTCTGTGATCGGTTTGGATTTTCAAGGGTTAACGGATATTTTTATCAGTGCACAGTGGTTTCAAAGTTATTTACTAGACGACGGGGTGGGTCTAGTAAGACCTCAGCACGATCATAGCTTTTCATTAATCTATAACCAGAGTTTTGCCAATGAAGTATGGACATTTGAAGGCTTAATATTACATGGGCAAGATAAAGGTGATGGTTCAATACAGGCAAAGTTAAGTTACATGTTGGAAAGCAATATAAAGTTATGGTTGGGCACTGATATTTTTTATGGCAATAAGTCAGCTTTATTTGGTCAGTTTAAAGAAACAGACCGAGTTAATATTGGCATTGAATGGGGATTTTAATGCCAATTACTTAGGGCAGTGTTGTTAGTCTTTATGCTGGCTTTATTCAACGGTAACGGCGTCAAAAATAAGTGTTCGTTACGGTACTCCAATATTACGCGCTTCAGTTGGGAAATATTCATTGACAAAATTTTGAGCGTTCTCAATTGAATCAAAGGTATACAATCAAGGTATTACTAATAACGGATTACTAGGGTAATACGTTATTAGTAATTGACATGATTTAAGTTGTTAATTCTGGAAGTAATTGTGATTCCCATAAGGCGCTTTTAAATTTTTTCTTAAAAAAACCAAAATGGCCAATATTCTCAATATTTAATTGTTCAGCAGAAATCCTGATCATTTTAGGTGAAATATCACTAAAAAATCCATGTAAAGAATTAATGTTTTCAGCAGACATAAGTTGATCGTCAGTAAAGGAAATTGAGGTCATAGGTTTATTAAATAACTGGTAAGCCATTTGTACTGCTTGGTTTTCTATCCCTAATAAATAGTGAGGGTGTAAACACCATGCTCGCCATTGCTTCATTACACCAAAGGGTAAATTACCTACCATACCTAAACGTTTACCAGGAAAGTAACCTAATACTTTTAGTGACACTGGCGCAACAAAGTACCAGAGAAACCATACTTTGTATTTTAATGCCGCAGCATTTTTACGCCAATAACCACTACCACTAGCAACAGTGATCACTTTTGAAACCAAGCCAATATTAGGGATCATTGCGGTAATTTGACCGCCTAAACTGTGGCCAATCCAATAAATATCTTTATCTTTAATCTCAATTGATACTTGCTCTAATATTTTTTTACAATCAAAAACCGCCCAATCAGTGATGGTTGTATCTGATTCTTTATAATGCACTTTATCAGCAGACCCCATAGAAGAATAATCAAAGGTAGTAACTAGGTAGCCATAACTCGCTAACCATAAAGCGAAATCTTGGTAGAAAATTTTATCTACCCCTAAAGCCGGAGCGATCACTACCGCCGCTTTTATCTCTTCTTTTGGGCAAAAAAAGGTAGCATAAACAGGTTTGCCATTATCGGCTGTTAATTCTACATCTTTTATATCTATCATGATGATTTCTCTTGAAATTATGGTTATATTTCTTGTTTGGTTAGTTGTCAGTAACCTTGCTTAGCTTTATTTTCAATAAGTTATCTAATGATAATTTCCCTGCACCAAATAACACAACTTGCAATAGCAGTAAGCCCCATATAACGTGTGAATAAAGTGCTGCGGGAGCAATCTCAGTTAAGCTGACAACGGCAACGATATTTACAACAGTTAAACCTAAAGCACCAAATCGACTGGCTAAACCTAGTATCAATAAAACTGGCAGAATGAGTTCACCTGCTGTGCCCAAATACGCAGCTAGTTCAAAAGGAATAAACGGCACGCTGTATTCTTCTTCAAACAAAAATAAAGTGGAATCCCAATCTCTTAGCTTTGTTAGGCCAGAAGCAAAAAATACCCAAGCTACGTAAAATCTTGCACCGAGCAGTGCCAGGGGCTGTAAATAATTTAGCAGTTGACTCACTTGGGTGTAAGGTTGAATTAATCGTTGGGTAATTGTTGTCATCATGTTGTTCCTTTACGGGTAAAATTTTATTTAAATTGTGGTTTTTAGATTTAATTAGGGTTTGTTTAGGCGTTAATTCGGACTTAAGTTACTTTGTAAATTAAACTTTTAAATGACTAATCAGGTTTTGTTCCAGTGCTATACCAATCCATTGCGCGAAGTCAAAGTCATGTTCAAGCTCGTTATTATTGGTCATAATATCTAATGCTTTACCTATACTTACTCCTTGCTTTATTAGTGTTAACCAAGCGTATTCATTTGCTGATAATTCACGTATTTCAGCGTTGTAATAAGGTCTATATATCAGCACTTTTTGTGAGAAATCACCTTGTGCTAATTTATCTAGTGACTGTTGAATAAATCGTTGGTTGAGCTCTTCCGTGGAATCAGAAACCACACGCTGTTGATGAGATAACCAAAATTCAATCACAGGATAGTTAGAACTCAACCTAAATTGGCTGGTTGTTAGTTCTATATAAATTTCATCTATGTCGTGTGTTGCCAATAGTTGTAAGCTTGCTTGGTCTATTACCGAATTTTTCGCACGCATACTCTCTTGTCTCAGTCGGTCTACTTGCGCAATATCAGCAACAAAAGGGTAGTCAGATAATTGTGCTAAATTAGTGAGTAGCGATGGAAAATCATCTCCCCAAAGTGCCCAGTCCCCATGTTTAGGTGGTGACGATATTAATAATTCACGACTAGCATAATTAAATAAACCTTCACCAATTAACGTTAAAACAGTAGGAAAACTTATCGCGAGTGCTTGTTGGGCTGTTGCTAATAAATTGTTGCGATATATCGCCATTCCTCTGGGGTCGAATTCATCAATTACTTCACTATTGGCAGAGGGGAATATGGCAGAAATTAGCGTTTGCTGTTGTTGTGCAACTTGTTCAAATGCTGCTTGGAGTGAGTGTTTTTTTGCGTCGTTGTTATTCATGTATAAACTCACTCTCAAGTCCTGTCATAGCCGTTGTGATTTTTGATGAGTTATTATCACCAAAAACCTGCTTTGCTATCATTCTCGCTTTGTCGGCTTCTGCGACTAATGTATGCCAGCTAGGCAGATTATTATCCCATTCAACTAAGGTAGGAATTTTTCCAAAACGCTCTAATGCGCTGCGATATAGTTGCCATCCTTGGCTAGAAACAGCTTGGCTATGATCATCAATAATGAGCTCACCTTCTTTTACCTCAGTAAAACCTGCAAGGTGAATTTCACCGACCATATCAGTGGGGATTTCAGCTAACCATTGTTGTGCATAATCTAAAGGTTGTGCCGCATTAATGTTGTTGGCCGTCACAATGATATTGTTTAAATCAACTAATAACTTGCAGCCAGTTAACTCTGCAAGACGGACTAAAAACTCGGTTTCAGGCATACAAGCATGTGAATATTGAATGTAAGCTGATAGGTTTTCTACTAATAGTGAACGACCTAACGATTGTTGAACACGGTCAATATTGTGCGATAGCACCATCAAGGTTTGCTCGCTGTAAGCTAGCGGTAATAAATCTCCCGCATGCACTTGTTGACCCTTTAATTGGCTCCAACTAAAACAAGCATGGTCAGACATTAAAATGGGGTTGCAAGTACTTGCTAACTGTTTAAGCTTTTGTAAATAATGGCTCGGTACACCTTGTGCGGAACCTAAGCCCATTGCGGTTGAATGCAAACTAATCGCATATTTTTCACTGGCTTGAGCTAAGACACTTTGTGTTGCGCCGCCTTGTGCAAAAAAGTTTTCTGAATGTACTTCGACAAAATCGATATTTGATGGAGTTGTTAACGCCTCAGTAAAGTGTTGATGTCTTAATCCAACACCAATAAGTACGTCAGACTTCAATTTTTCATCTGGTCTTTGTAATGACATTAATTCAACTCCTAAATACCAAGTTCAATAAATTATTGCTCACTTGTACTGGTTAAAATACGCCAGGCCAGCGTTGCTCTCAATTACAATAGCTAGCTATTGCTCAATCGAGCGTCTTGCCCTGATTTATTTTTCCTTTGTACAACAAGAGCACAAACTTAATGTCATTGGCATGATACCAAGCTCAATAACGAGTAGTTACTCCAAGCGGACTAATAAATTTAATCCGTTGGGTATTAATCGTAACTATCGACTATTACTTTGCTTTATCTTCTGCAAATTTTTTCTTAGCTGCTGCTTTTAAAAGGCCGCCAATATCTTCGCAAGTGCCTTTAGCAACTAGTTTCCACTCACCTGGATCTTTATCTACTGCTGATTGTCCTGCACATGAATGTGTTCCCGCTAAGTTGGCGCAATCATTTTGACCAGCCATCGCTACGCCATAACACTTCTCTTTACTCGCCGCTTGAGCTGGCGCAGTAACTGCAGTAGAAAGGGCAACAACCAGTGCTGCACTAGCAAGTAATTTTTTGTTATTCATAATAAAGCCTCTATTTAATTGTATTTTTGTGTTTAAACATTCGCTTGATTAAGCTGCTCGCTTAACCAAAGGTTTATTTCTTCAGTGTTTACGCCACCTATTAAGCGAGATTTTGAACCAGAGCGGCCTAATAGCACTAATGATGGAACGCCTGTCACTTCAAGTTGTTTTGCTAACTGTGTTTGCTCATCGACATCAATTTTGATCACGTTTAGCTGATCTACATAATGTTCTGACACATCGACCATTATCGGCGCCATGCTTTTACATGGTGCGCACCATGAAGTACTAAAATAAATAAGTACCCATGATTTTTCATGATCGCACCAGTTAAGACCTTGCAGGTTGAGTTCTTCTTTCATTGGCAAAGGCTTAACTCGGGCAAACTTTGTAAGCAAATTATTCAGCATCTAACTGCGCAATAGATACACCTTGAATACCAGACCAAGTTCTATCTGCAGTCGCGATGTAACCAGGAATATCAGTTGACCATTTTTTCTGTACTGCTTTGTTCAAGTTCAAATACAATTTACCATCAACAATTTTCCATGCTGTTGGGTCAGTATCTAGTTTTTTGTTTAACGCTACGCCCATCGCACAAAAACCGCCAAATTGTGGTGCAAATTGCTCTGGGTTTTGTTTGAATTGATCACGATTTTGTTCACTGCTAAATTGATAGATGGCGCTTTTATAAGTCGCGGTGTATTTTTGATTACCTTTAGTTGCTTTACTGTCAGTGAAATATGAAACAGCATCATAACCATGAATAGCAAGGTCATTTTCATTGCTATTAACATCAATTTGGGCAGCAAAACTTACACTGCTGATAGCTAGCGTTGCGACGATGGCGACAGATTTAAGTAGAGTAGAAATATTCATTAAAAGCTCCTTGGAGGCTAAGAAGTAAAGGTGTGCAACGTGTTGTTGTACATAATTTATTGTTATACATAATTTTTGTGTATAGACATAAGTGGTGTAATATTCACAGCACTTCGTCATGTGGTTACTTTAACAAGCTGCTTGTGAGCGAATGCCGCTATGAGTCTCGAACTTGAAACCAATCGTCTAAAAGAGTTATTTATGGATCAATTAAGTCAAATATTAGAAAATCTTTCTTTTAATGCTGATGTTTTTTTCAGCGGTAACTTGTGTGGCATTCAAAGTTTAGGCGGGGCTGATAGTAAAAAAGGCCATTTGCATTTATTAAAATCAGGTGTATTAACCATCGTTTGTGAAGAAGGGCATAAAGTTACCCTAGATAAACCGTCGGTTATTTTTATGCCGGGCCCGAGTAAACATCAAGTTATTGCCAGTGAATCAGATGATGCCGAGTTAGTTTGTGCTGATGTTGATTTTCATTCAGGCAGTGGGGCAGCCTTGGTCAATGCATTACCAAAATTTATTTGTTTGAACATTGGACAGCATGATCCCGTAGGGAGAACTGCGCATTGGTTGTTTGAGGAAGCGTTTAACAAACAAGCAGGTCAGCAAATGATCGTGAATAAGCTTGGTGATATTTTCTTAATACAGATGTTACGACATGTCATCAAAGAAGGCATCGTTATTCAAGGCATGTTAGCAGGTATGGCGCACCCTCAATTATCAGCATTAATGACAGCGCTGCATAAGCGGCCGCAAGAACAGTGGACCGTTGAGTTAATGGCTGAAACAGCCTTAATGTCGCGAGCTAAGTTTGCCGCTTTATTTAAAGACACCATAGGTCAAGCGCCCAGTGACTATTTAACAGACTTACGTATCGCTTTAGCGCAAGGTTTATTGAAAAAAGATAAACCCGTTAGTTTTGTTGCTAACGAAGTGGGTTATGAACATGGCTCTGCATTGGCTAGAGTGTTCAGGAAAAAAACGGGATTATCACCAAAAGAATGGTTAATGAAATTTAGGAAGTAATACCGATTGGTATATACCCAAGCTACCTGAAACACGCATCTTCAAGTGGTTTGGGTATAACAGCAACACATAGGTTTGTTGTTATCAAACTACGACAAATGCGCTACCAAGTAGTCTACTAGTAGTCTTATTTTGGGCGACAAGTGACGATTTTGCGGATAAATGGCCCATATGCCTTCATCTGGCGCGCGATAATTATCTAATAAGGTGACCAGTTCACCACTTTGCAAATGTTGTTTAACATAATAATCGGGTAGTTGTACTATGCCTAGCCCTTTCAGTGCAGCATCAGTCAAGCTATAACCGCTGTTGTATCGTAACCGTCCCGTAATGCGAACGCTCTTTTCCTTGTCAGACTCTCTAAAATGCCAATAATTATTTGTTCCCAATAAACAGCTATGCTTATTAAGTTCTGAAATTGAGTGAGGTATGCCATGTTTGTGCAAATAAAGTGGTGAGGCACAAACAAAGTTTGATCGTTCTCCTAATTTTTTTGCCATCATTGAAGAGTCACTTAAGTTGCCTAAACGAATAGCTAAATCATAACCATCTTCAACTAAATCAACTCTCTGATTACTCAAGTAAGCCGATACTTCAACATCGCTATATTGTTTTAGGAAATTATTCACCAGCGGTAATATCTGCTTTTCGCCATAGGTAACGGGAGCTGTCAGCTTAATTTTACCTTGAGGTTTCGATTGTAAATTTGTGATTGCCCGTTCAGCAGCGTCAAGCCCATCAAGTACACTGCGACAGTGTTGATAAAAAATGCGTCCCTCTTCAGTTAATGAGACCTTGCGTGTAGTGCGATAAAATAATTTGATATTTAAGCGCTTTTCTAACGCACTTATTTGCCGGCTTACTTGGGCTGTCGATATTGCCATTTTTTTTGAAGCAAGCGTAAAACTCTCATTTTCAGCAACGTAAACAAACTCACTAATACCTTCCCACTGCATCATTGTTACCTATATGTAAAAGTAATTTACCAAAACAGTATATTATCATTGTTTCAGAAATAGATATAATATTGCTTACAGATTCAAATACGATGTGCTGAAGTGAAGCTATAATTGAGCTTTAAGGCCTTATAAACAAAAGTGAGAATACCTATGTCAGATAAATTTATTAAATCGAAAGCTGCTATTGCTTGGGGTCCTAATCAACCCTTATCCATTGAAGAAGTTGATGTAATGTTACCTCGTGAAGGTGAAGTGTTAGTTAAGGTTGTTGCATCGGGCGTTTGTCATACCGATGCTTTTACCTTATCAGGCGATGATCCTGAAGGTATTTTCCCTGTTATTTTAGGGCACGAAGGTGGTGGTATTGTTGAGCAAATTGGCGCAGGCGTTACTAGCGTTAAAGTTGGCGATCATGTTATCCCGTTATACACACCAGAGTGTGGTGAGTGTAAATTCTGCTTGTCAGGTAAAACAAACCTTTGTCAAAAAATTCGTGAAACTCAGGGTAAAGGTTTAATGCCTGATGGCACCACGCGTTTTTATAAAGACGGTCAACCTATCTTTCATTACATGGGATGTTCAACCTTTTCTGAATACACAGTTCTACCAGAGATCTCTTTAGCTAAAGTCAATAAAGATGCACCGTTAGAAGAAGTTTGTTTGCTTGGTTGTGGTGTTACTACCGGTATGGGCGCGGTCATGAATACGGCGAAAGTTGAAGAAGGTGCAACAGTTGCAATCTTTGGCCTTGGCGGCATTGGTTTATCAGCGGTTATTGGTGCAACTATGGCTAAAGCGAGTCGTATTATTGCCATTGATATTAACGAAAGTAAATTTGAGCTAGCAAAAAAATTAGGCGCAACAGACTTTATTAACCCGAAAGACTATGACAAGCCAATTCAAGATGTGATTGTTGAAATGACTGATGGCGGTGTTGATTATTCTTTTGAATGTATTGGTAACGTAAACCTAATGCGCTCAGCGCTAGAGTGTTGCCATAAAGGCTGGGGAGAATCAGTAGTCATAGGTGTTGCGGGTGCAGGACAAGAAATCTCAACTCGTCCATTCCAGTTAGTGACTGGTCGTGTATGGAGAGGATCTGCATTTGGTGGTGTTAAAGGCCGTACTGAATTACCTGATTACGTAGAACGTTATTTAGCGGGTGAATTCAAATTAAGTGACTTTATTACTCATACTATGCCTCTTGAAGACATTAATGAATCATTTGAATTGATGCATAAAGGCGAAAGTATCCGTTCAGTGATTCATTTTGATAAATAAGCATTAGCCACTTTGATAAATAATAGCTCGCCATCTCGGTAAGTAACAGTTTTTCCGTTACCCCTTTTCTAGCAATAAGCAGAGTGGGGTAGCGTCTTGAGGTTTTACTATGACAATTAACCATGTAATTGAAAACGTAAGTGTAAACAAAAGTTTTGGTGGATGGCATAAGCAATATAGCCATCAATCCACCACGTTAAATTGTACGATGAAATTTGCAATTTACTTACCACCTAAGGTATCAGACGGGGAAAAAGTACCGGTATTGTATTGGCTTTCTGGCTTAACGTGCACCGATGAAAACTTTATGCAAAAATCGGGCGTTCAGCGTATGGCTGCAGAGCTTGGCATTGCCATTGTTGCGCCAGATACCAGCCCACGTGGAGAGCAGGTAGCTAATGATGAAGGTTATGATTTAGGGCAGGGCGCAGGCTTTTATGTTAATGCAACTCAAGCACCTTGGAATCGTCATTACCAGATGTACGATTATGTGGTGAATGAACTACCGCAGCTAATTGAATCCATGTTTCCTGTCTCAGATAAACGAGCAATTTCCGGGCATTCTATGGGAGGACATGGCGCACTGACTATTGGCATGTTAAATCCAAAGCGTTATAGCTCAATGTCTGCGTTTAGTCCTATCTGCAATCCGATAAACGCTCCTTGGGGCAAAAAAGCGTTCACTACTTATTTGGGTAAAGATAAAGCCACTTGGCTTAATCACGATGCAAGTGAGTTAATGCGACGAGCAACACAGTTTATTCCAGCTAAAGTTGATCAGGGAGGCGCTGATGATTTTCTCACAGAGCAGCTTCAACCTGAAACGTTAGAAGCTGCAGCTAAAGCCAGTGGTTATCCTTTGTCATTGTGTATTCGTGAAGGTTATGACCACAGTTACTATTTTATTTCATCATTTATTGAAGATCATCTGCGCTTTCATGCAGAACACCTCAATAAGTAGTTACTCTGCGGATATAGTGAAATAGTGCCTTTATTGCTCAATCATTGAAGGTACTTTTCATTCACTTTGTACATGATGTGACCACTCATCATGATGTAAGCATAAATTTAAATATAAAATAATTGCTTTGAAATGTGTAATTTATATTCTTAAAAACAGTTATCTTTAGTCTAATATTCTCAGTCTTACTCTTTTTTTGTCTATAAAAACAACAAGATTATTACTTTTGCTCTTGTTACTCTCAATTGATGACGTTAAAATAGTTAACAATATCATAACAAATCCAGAGTATAGGAATGCAGTATGTCCTTTGAAGATGAGTATCAAGTAACGTCTGAATTCAGCGATCGTACCAATGACTTCCTCTCTAGCCATTTAATTTCCCCAACACCAGTAAATTATTCAGTCATTTATCTCCATATCAGTAATGAAAACGAAATGTTATCTGCTGCTATCAATAAAAAACTGAAACAGGGAGTATTAATCACCGCAGATTTCATGGCTGATTTATTTGAACGTTATGTATCTCTTACAGAGCAAATTGAAAATACGGTATTAGCCCCTTTTGAAAAAACCTTAAGTAAAACACTAGAACAAATTACTAAACAGGTAAGTAATGAAGATAAAGCGGCAATTAATTTAGAGAAGTTAGATAAAATTTTAGCTAAGACTAAAACTACTACCTCAATGGACAATATTGTTAGTTATCTTTTTAATACGATAAATAGCACTAAAGCTCAACATGAAGAGCTGTCTCAAAAGTTGACCACGACTCAACAAGAAATTAATCAATTAAAAGACAAACTAGCTTCATCAAGACAAGAAGCTTTAGTTGACTCTTTAACCGGTTTATTGAATCGTCGTGGCTGTGATGAGAAATTACAAAACTTATCTCACGCCGATACTCATTCCTCTTTAGCCATTGATATTGATCATTTTAAAAAGGTTAATGACACCTTTGGCCACTTTATTGGGGACAAAGTTATTCAGCGTATAGCAAAAACCATTCAAAGCCATATTGGTGAGCAAGATCTCGCGGTACGTTTTGGTGGTGAAGAGTTTGTGGTGGTAATGACTAACACTCCCCTTGCAGAGGCAAAAAACATTGCTGAGAAAATACGTATTGGTATCTCTAAAATGCGATTAAAGCAAAGAGATACCAATACCTTTTTACCCCCAATTTCAGTGTCTATTGGTATTGCTCAAAATGATAACATTTCAGAGTGGACCACTCTGTTTGAACAAGCAGATACTGCGCTTTATCAAGCTAAAAACTCCGGACGCAACTGCTGTATTTGTGCGTAGTAAAAAATCACCTTATTGATTTTACTTATCTACGAAAAATATGAGAACAAAAAGGGTGCACTTTCTGCATAGCCAAGAATCAACGTTGACTTAAAATTACGGGGAGCTATTAAAAAGACGTGCTGATCTCCCTGTAGTGATTCCTCGGTATTAATGAGCAAACTGTTTATAGATGGCCCACCTTAACCAATATAATCGTTTCCTGTTCTACATACGGAAAGTGCTCGCTCAGGTGAGGGCTACGAATCCAAGAACCTTCTGGATAGCGACCATGCTCATCTATAAATTCGCCACTAATGACAAATATTTCTTCACCCCCAAAATGCTTATGAGGCTGAAATCGCTCATCTTTAGGCCATTTAACAAGTGCGGTTGATTCTCCTTCAAAGCTATGCAACGGCATAACCATTAAATTACCCATGCCCGGTGACCAGCTTTTATTAGCGGTATCGATGACAACATGTTCATTATCACCGGATTGAAATTGGTGAAGTTTTACTAATAATATACAGCCATCTTTACTAAAAGGTGCATGACGAAATCCTTCAGGGTTTCGAAAGTAGCTGCCTGCATGATAATCGCCAGTGTGATCAGAAAAGGTGCCTGAGAGGACAAGGATCTCTTCGCCTAGCGGGTGATCATGTTCAGTAAAGCTAGCGCCGGGATCAAATTTTACCAAGCTCGTTGCATGACCTCTTTCTGCATCTTCTCTGGCTAAAGGCTTACGCCAAACACCGGCTTTAGGACTTGCTACCCAAGGTTGTTCCTGTGTATTAATAAATACTTGTTCATCGAAGTTCATATTGAGCATTGTTTTTCCTTTAACGCTTGTAATTTTAAGAGGAAGACTTCATAACTGTAGCTATATACCCGTTACCAATCAAAGTGCAGTATTTCAGTGGGAATTAAAACCACTTTAGGCAAGGTAAATAATTTAAGCATAGTCATTTTATGCTTTGATTTTTTAACGCGGTATAAAGTGATTTTAAACCCATCAAAGAAGCGCTTGAGCAACATCACTTCATCGTTGCTATGACTTAGAATAGAACAACCATTATTTCATCACAGCGCCTTGAATTGAAAGTTCTTAAGCACTCTGAAAGCTGCATCTTGAATGATAATGGGTATATAATATCGCTTATCAAATACTACACCAAGTATGCACAAAATGGTTTGGTAGGCACTTTAAGGTACATCTTTATGAATAATAAGCTTATAACATTTTCTAGAAAGTCAGCTCCTGAAAAATCTGCTCGTATGGTTGAAACCATTGTTGGTTGTAAATGGTCACTCACCGTATATAACTTGCTCAATAATGACATACATCGACCGGGGGAAATGGTGAGGAGTGTCGAAGGTTTAACCACCAAAGTGCTGAATGCATGTTTAAAGCGCAATATAGAGTTTGGTATTCTCGAACGAGAAATGTTTAATGAGATCCCACCTAGAGTTGAATATAAAGTCACTACTTTTGGTCATAAATTTATCAAAATATTAACTGAGTTAGAAAAGCTGCAAGCAGAAATAGATGACAGTAATTTATAAGCTTAATCTGTAGTAATAGTTTATGGCGGTTATTTGTAATATGAACTTTTAATAAAAAATATCCCTATATTATTCAGTAAACTAGACCAATAAGTACCTAGCTTACTAGATTGTACCTACTTTTTTTATCCGTCTTATCTCCTTATTATTTAGTGGTATCTACTTTACTTTTTTAAATAATTAACAGGAGAAAAATGATGAATTTTACCCATCAAGGAAAAGCAATAATTATTGGTGGCTCAAGCGGTATGGGCTTAGCAACAGCAAAACTATTAGTTAAACATAATGTCGAGGTTATTATTGTCGGGCGTAATGCTGAAAAACTTGAACTAGCATTAACCCAACTTAACGAGACTGGAAAAGCATCGGCGATTCAAGCGGATCTTTATCAAACCGAGGATTTAGAAAAATTGCTGTCGTATATTAATCAAGAGGATGTTCATTTAAGTTATTTGGTGAATGCCGCTGGATATTTTAGTCCTAAAGCATTTTTAGCGCATGAAGGTGATGATTATAATACCTACATGGATCTCAACAGAGCGACATTCTTTATTGCTCAAGCCGTTGCTGAAAATATGAAAAAACAGGGCGGTGGTAACATTGTAAATATCGGTTCAATGTGGGGACAACAAGCGATTAAAGCGACACCATCTTCGGCTTATTCTATGGCAAAGGCTGGTTTACACGCGTTAACTCAACATATGGCAATGGAACTAGCAGAAGATAATATTCGTGTTAATGCGGTATCTCCAGCGGTAGTAAAAACACCTATCTATCACTCTTTTATTGACCCTAGTACATTAGATGAAGCTCTGGCTGGATTTAACGAATTCCACCCAATTGGAAGAATAGGTACTGCGGATGATGTGGCTAATACTATCGGCTTTTTATTATCATCGGATACTTCTTGGGTAACAGGGGCTATTTGGGATATTGATGGTGGTGTTATGGCGGGGCGTAATTAAATCTAAAGATAATTACAGCTTGTTAGGCAGAGATAACTCAATGAGAAAGAGCTACTGTGTTATCTCTATATATAACTCAGTAGCTTTTATTTTGTCATACTAATTTATATGACCAACTTCATTGCATTGTCATGTGTCATGATAAACTCATTCATGTCATGTTTCTCAATAGCTAATTTTTGCTGTGCATCTCTAAGTGCAGTGCGTAAACCTTCCTCAATTACCGGATGATAAAAAGGCATGGTAAGCATCGCTTGAACCGTCATCTGTTGTTGTCTTGCCCAGGCGAGTAAGTGGCCAATATGCTCAGCAGCAGGGCCAAACATTTCAGCGCCTAAAAATTCACCTGAAGTTCGATCCGCGTAAACATTTAATAAACCTTTATTTTTACCCATAACGCGACTTCGACCTTGTCCTTCAAAACTGACTTGGCCAACCACATAATTTGCGGCATCTTGATCGGCATATAAATCCTCTATTTGTCGCAATGATAAACCGACACTGGCAACTTGTGGTTCAGTAAACACAACGGATAATGGAGCACGTCTTTGTCCTTGAGCGATAACTGGGTATGCTCCTGCATTGGTTCCTGCCACTTTTCCATCATCGGCGGCTTCATGTAGTAGCGTTAAGGTATTGTTGGCATCTCCCGCGACAAAAATATGATCAACTGACGTTTGCAGAGTCAATTCATCAAATAGTGGGCTATTCTTTTTATCAAGTTCAATGCTAGTATTTTCTAGTCCTAGTTTATCTACATTCGCTTTACGACCGGTTGCAGCTAATACATACTGGAATGACTCAGTCGTTTTTTGCCCTGATTTGTCGAAGTAGATTACTTCAACAGCATCCTCTTTTTCTATGGTACTAATGACGCGTGCTTTAGCATCAAAATAAAACTCTTCATTAAAGGTTTTCTCAGCGTAGCGTTTCATTTCTTCGTCTTGCAAATTTGCAACAGAGCCACTTCGGCCAAATACTTTAACGATTACGCCTAATCGACTTAAGGCCTGACCTAATTCTAGCCCTATAACACCCGGACCAAATACTGCGACAGACTTTGGTAAATCGTTCAGTTCAAATAAATTATCATTGGTTAATAAACGGCTTCCGGCAGCAGCCAAAAACTCAGGGTAATTAGGACGAGAGCCTGTAGCGATGACAATCCGTTTTGCGATTACTTGGCTGTGATCATCTACCTGTAAGGTGTGCTCATCTAGAAACTTAGCAAAGCCGCGAATTTTATCTTGTTCATCGAAGCTTTCTACTGACTCAACCACAAAGCCGACAAAACGGTCTCGCTCAGTTTGTATGCGCTTCATTACCGCTTTACCATTAACGCTAATACGGTCAACTTGAATGCCAAAAAGGTCTGTTTGACTGGCGTGATAAGACGCATCTGCCGCTGCAATTAATAATTTACTAGGCATGCAACCAACGCGAGCACAAGTAGTACCGTAAGCTCCGCCTTCAATTAAAACTACCTTGTCAGTATGTTTTTTTGCGGCGCGATAAGCGCCCATTCCTGCAGTGCCTGTACCAATAATGGCAACATCAACATTGATTACTTTCATGAGAATAGTCCCGCTTTAGTTATGAGGTTAATTTATTTTCTATTGCGTAAAAAGTTAATAATGTCACCGGATTCATATAACCATTGCGCTTTACCGTTTGATTGTCCTATACGTAAACAAGGTACTTGTGTTTTATTACCCCCTTGTTGCAGTTCAATGCGGTGCTGATGGTTTTTTTGAATATTTCGTAGTTCAATATTGAGATCAAGTTCATTTATTGCATGGCGTGTTTTAGCGCAAAAAGGACAGCTGTCATAATGATAAAGTGCCATGTCGTTTGGCTGTATTGCTGATAAAGTCATAATTTTTTCCTTGATGATAATAGTATGAATTCAAGAACTCTTAGCCTAAACATTCATGAATATGAGCTAAAGAGTGAAGCCATAATATACGTGTTCATAAGGTGATAAAGGCAACTAGGTGTCTAGACATTGCCACCATCTGTCTAATCCGCTTTATTTATCTTTCAAAGCAATAAAAAAAGCGCTACAAATAAATGGGAATATTGCAGCGCAAAGGAAATTTTTTAATTCCTAGTTATTATTTTTCATGAACTTAAGGATGTGATTGGCAATAACATCACCGTCTTCTTCTAAGGCAAAGTGACCTGTATCTAAGATATTAAAATCTAGGTTTTTTAAATCACGTTTATATGGATGTGCACCTTCTTCAGGGAAAATATAGTCACCTTTACCCCACATTAATAACGTTGGCGGTTGGTGCTCTCTAAAGTACTCTTGCCATTCTGGATAAAGTGCTGGATTAGTGCCGTAAGAATAAAACAATTCTAATTGGATCTCTTTATTGCCTGGGCGGTCTAATTTAGCTTGATCTACTATCCAGTTATCAGGGCTAATGGTTTCTTTATTGCGAGTACCATTAGTATATTGCCACTCTGTTGCACCAATAGTTAACAGGTTATCTTTAAGTACTTTGGCATTTTCAGGTGTTTTATCTTTCCAATAGGCTTTAATAGGGTCCCAAAAGTCACGTAATCCTTCATCGTAAGCATTGCCATTTTGTATGATCAAACCTTGGACACGCTCCGGATGAGCCGCGGCTATTCGAAATCCGATTGGAGCGCCATAATCCATAACATACATGGTATATTCTTCAGCGCCTACTTTGGTTAAAAAGGCATCGGTAATCTTAGCTAAATTGTCAAAGCTGTATTCAAAATCACCAAGCGCTGGCATAGAGCTGTTACCAAAACCTGGGTAATCTGGAGCAATAACGTGATATGTTTCTGACAATTTAGGGATTAAGTCACGGTACATATGTGACGACGTTGGAAAGCCATGTAATAACACAATAGTTTTCTTGTGTTCTTGACCTGCTTCACGGTAAAAAATTTCTTGGTTTTGTACTTTAATGGTTTTGTGTAAGGTTTGTGCTGCTTCCACATGACTCATTGAGGTGAAACCTAGTAATAATACGCTAGCGGTTGCCATAAGATAATTGCTAAAACGTCTGTTTTTTACTATCGATTTTGTTAAATTTTTCATTGTTTTTTCCTAATGTAAGTAATTAATAAGTTTTACTATTTTTTTAGTAAGTTAAATTGTTCATTTTCTAGTAATTCAGTAAAACCACCCACCGATAACTCTTCGATAAATATCTGAGGGTAGGTTCTGCCCGTTGTTCTTTGCTGTAACTCTTGTATGTACATTGGGTTTTCATAAACATCGTATTCAACATAATCCAACCCTTTATTGGTTAATAACCGTTTAGCGTGAGTACAGTAACCACAGCCAGGTCGGGTATATATCTCTATCTTTGCCATTTACTTCTCCGTTTACATTTTTCGGTGACGCTGTTTTGTAGTTGATGAAGCTATTATCTATTTCAACGCCTCATTGATAAATAGGGTTGATGTTGAATCATTGTCAATGTAGTGTTGACAATAAGGTATTGATTGCACCGTAATTGAGTTAATATCAACGTTAGGCAGGATATTGTTGGGCTGACATTTAGGGTCTATTGACCTTTCGCGGTTAAATTTTGTTCGAGATAAAAGCGTTTTAATAGCGGCGAGTAGTGTGTAGCCTAGTCACTCTAAGCAAACACTACTCAACAAATAGTAAGACGCTTTTAACCGAATCCTTCGGACAGCGTTTGTTGAACATTTTTACAGCGTTATCGCCTTTTTATGTGGAACAACCACATGACAAAGGCTCTGCCTTGTATAAATACCCAACAAAACGCTGCAAAAACAATCTCGAAAGATCAACAGACCCTAGTCATAGTTGAATAAAATAGGGGTCTTCGAGCAGCTTATGGATACGTTAGATGGATTAAAAACAGTGGTAGCAGTCGTTGAAACAAACTCATTTACGGCGGCAAGTGACAGGCTAGGGATCTCAAAAGCGTTAGTAAGTAAGTACGTAGGTGAGGTTGAAAACCAATTAGGAATTAGACTCTTTAATCGCACAACCAGGCAGTTGGCATTAACTGACTCCGGCCGACGTTATTATGAAGAAGCAATCATATTACTTGAGCAGTTTAGCGCTATGGTAGATAACGTCACCGGTGAGCAGACCGCACCACGGGGTTTATTACGAATTAGCGCACCGGTAACTTTTGGTGAAATGAGGTTAGCACCTTTATTACCAAAGTTTATTGCCTTATATCCTGACTTAACCGTTGAGTTAGTGCTAACCAATGGTGCGATAGACATGCTGGAAGAGGGGATTGATGTGCGTTTACGTATTGGCGGTGTAGATGACTCCAACATGATAGCAAGGCATTTAACTAATTTTCCTCTGGTATTGTCGGCATCACCAAATTACGCTCAAACGCAAGGTTTACCTACAACGCCCGAACAGCTTGGAGAACACCATTGTATTATTGATAGTAATTTTAGGATTGGGAAACAATGGCCGTTTATTTCGCCAAAGGGGCGAGCAGAAACTATTAATGTTCAGTCTGGCTTAGCGGTAAATAGCCCGCAAGCCGTTAGGGAAATAGCCATCGCTGATGGTGGGATTGCGATGACACCTAACTTTATTGTCGAAGACGCATTAGCTGATGGCAGGCTGTTAAGAGTAATGCCAGAATACACCACGCTGGAGTTTGGTCTTTTTGCTATTTACCCACACCGGAAGTATGTGGCTAGAAAAGTACGTTGTTTTATCGACTTTGTCTTAGAGCAGTTCTCCAAAAAATAGAGTGCTATTAACTTGTAACCGCTAGGCTAATGACGGCGCCCCCATTATCTATTTGACATTAATTACTCTTGTTAAGCACGCCAGAATACTTCAAGCGACGCGGTAGAATTGTACTTACGTAGGTCTTCTTTATAGTCAGGAGAACTGGTAATAATACTAAAAGCTAATCCCCATGATTCTTGATAATAAACGGCACCGGTAGATATCGTGGCTTGCCAATGTTCAGTATGCACATCAAATAAATGCTTAGGGCGCGCGCCATCAATAGTAATGTCTTGAAATCTATATCTCCCTTCTACTGCAAGATAGTAAAATTGTCCGGAGCGACTTTTTGACAAAACACTGACGTCAATGTAATTGCCTGGCATAACCCCAACACTGGCGAAACTTTCATGTAAAGAAGTGCCCCATCTAATGGTACTACCCAATGCAATTTCACTTTGATAATTACCAACATTAACTCTACCTGAGAAGCCGCTATCGTAGTCTTTACCAAGCCAACCTGGTGCTCTAGTCAACAATCTTTGGCCTTCATAAGAAAAGTTAAACACTGTTTGATTTTCAATTTGTCTAGCCCAACCCATAGGTTTTGGTGAGCCTATTAAACTGTGAACAGACTTTTGTGAATTCTCACCAAAAGCATCAGGACCTACGGCCCCAAGCATCAAGCTGTATTTATTGGCTGTATCCGCTGAAAATTCAAAAATATTCGCTTCAATAAACAAAAATCCGGTGTAGGGTCTATCGTTTTCTCCTTCAACAGGAGATTCTAAGTCGGTCGGCGTCCATATTTGTTGACCAAGAGTGATACCCCAACCTTTGTTGGTCTGATGATGTAAGGGTAACCAACTACCAACGGTTTTAAGCAGCAACGGGGAGCTCTGCTCTATATCAACGGTACTGTTTGAATTGAATTTGAAAAATAGTCCATTGGTGTATCCTCTATCAGAGCCAAGAAAGCCATCGTTATCAAGGCTTAGGCTGATACTGCCAGTATTGTATTCTTCTGCAACAGCGACACTTCCCATAATTATTGCCAAACAAATAACAACAACATTGACGAAAGTACCTACTGAATGAAACTCAAAATGTATTTTTTTCATAACAACTATCCAAAATTATTTACAAAATATGTGAATTAAAAAATTCAATAATTTAGGATGTTTGTTGAAATACGCTTTGCTAATTCATGATTATTTACGCTGAAAGTAATTGAATACAATTATTGGCTATCAACTTATTCATCCTGAGACAAATATTATCAAGGGCTCACCTGGTCAAAGCACCCATTAGGCTTAATGTTGAAACAGATCGTCTTAATAAGTAGGTTTCAGCGCATGACTTTGTTAGAGGGCAATAATGATTACAGTTTATTCAGTATTTCTGTTACATTATTTTAACAAAGATCATTGTGTCAATTTAAGGATAATTCTCTATGACAGACATAGTTCCTCACTCAGAAGATACGTCAGAAACTAAGCCAGAAGTAATGCCAAAAGTAACTCGTGAAACATCAGCTCAGCGGATCAATCTCGCTTTTATAAAAAATACCAAAGCGGTTGGTATAGTGATGATCATTATTGGCATTTTAGGTATTTTAGTACCTAATTTGATTGGTTTGGCATTTAATACTTATGTTGGCGGTATATTCTTAATATCAGCAATCGCACTGGCTTTTAATGCTTGGCAATATAAAACACAAGATATGTCTTTATGGTTTAAGCCCTTTATTTTAATGGCTTTGGCACTGATTATTTTTACTCATCCAGCCATCATTCTTAGTGTGTTAGGTTTGTTAATTGCGATTTACTTTTTAATTAGTGGTTTTAGTGCCGTTGTGGTTTCTTTTGGACTTAATTCATCAGCCAAATTTTTCAGTCTGTTAAGTGGTGTAATTTCTTTCATTCTAGGCGTAATTGTACTGACTAATTGGCCCTTTGCTAGTGCTTGGGTTATTGGGCTTATTATTGGCGTGACTTTTTTATTTGATGGAATAGCTTTATTAAGTATTTCTAATCAATTAAAGAAAACTCATTCCTAGCGCATTAGGTTCTGAAAAATTTTACGTTTGTAGTATGTTTACTTCAATTATTCACATCGATTTTTACATCGGAAGTATAGATTAATTCAATTTTTTACTTGGGTAATTGATTGTTTTATCAGTTTTAAATAAAAGGATAACAGTGTGTATAAATTTTTAATAAAAGCAATTTTTCTTGGTTTGATTTTCATTTCAGCGACGGGATACGCTAAAAACTGGGATGGCATATTCGAACGAGCGCAGTATCAAAATGCAAAAATATCCCCTGATGGTAAACATATTGCCGTATCAGTATTTAGCAAAGGAGAGGCGAGTCTTGTTTTTGTCGATAGTAATACACTAAAAGCGGTTTCAGGCTCTAAGCTTCCTAGCAGGTTAGAAATTGGTCAGTACTATTGGGTTAATAATGAACGAGTTGTTATCAGTCTTTCCAAGCGAGATCCCTGGCTTGAAGAGCCCGTATCCTATGGTGAGTTATTCGCGATAAATATGGATGGCTCAAGAGGGAAGATGATTTATGGCTATCGCTCTGGAGAGAAACAAACGGGCAGTAATATTAAAAAGAAAGAATCGACATTTGGTTGGGGGAAAATTGTTGATATCCTGCCTGAGGATAAAAAGCATATTTTAATTAGCTCTACACCGATGAGCACATCAGGGGAAAGATTCGCCACTGTGTTAAAGCTGAATGTTTATACCGGAGTAATCAAAAGGAAAGTTGTTAAATCTCCAGTGCCATTTGCTCGATTTTTAACTGATGGTCAAGGCAAAGTAAAGTTCGTGGCGGGTAGAGATGGTAATAATGATACTAAGCTTTATTTTAGGGAAGATGGTAAATGGAAACATATCCCTCAGGATATTGTTGGCTCTCGTGTACAGCCATTGTTTATTGATGCATCAGGTAAATCGCTATATACCATCGATGATTACCAACAAGATATTAAAGGTATTTTCAAATTAAATCTGGAAAACTTTCAATATAAGTCGGTTTACACGGATAAAGAAGTCAATATAACTGATGTGGAAATGACCACGGATAAGCGTTCAGCGTATGCAGTTCGGGTGGATGATGGTTACCCCGCTTACTTAATTCTCAATAAAAAGCATGAAGAAGCCAAAGTTTTCAAAGAGCTATTAAAGCTGTTTCCTTATAGTTCAGTTAATGTAACCAGTAAAACTGAGGATGGACAACGTTATGTTGTGTTTGTTTCATCTGATATTGATCCCGGAAGTTTGTATTTACTTGATAGGAAATCAAATCAGCTAAAGAGGCTATTTCAATTTAAACCTGAATTTCAAAGCGCTGACTTTGCTCAAGTTGAGCCTATTAAATTTGAAGCATCGGATGGTTCAATGCTCAATGGCTTTTTTACCCAAGCAAAAGCAAAACAAAAAAATGAATTAGCACCCACCGTTGTCTTAGTTCATGGCGGGCCTCATGGTGTGAGGGATTATTGGGAATTCTCTACCCAAGTTCAATATTTAGTCTCTAGAGGTTATTCTGTTTTGCAGGTTAATTACCGTGGCTCAGGGGGATTTGGTGCTAACTATGAAAAGCTAGGCTATAGAGCATGGGGAAGTCGAGTACAACAGGATATATTGGATGGTTACCAATGGTTAGTTAAAAATAAAAAAGCGGCGGATAATAAAGTATGCATTATGGGGGGGAGTTTTGGTGCCTATTCGGCGATACAAAGTGCAACCTTATACCCTGATGTTTATAAATGCGCCATAGCCAATGCCGGCATTTATGATTTAGAATTAATGTTTGAAGAAGGGGATATACAGCAAAGACGTTCAGGTATGAGTTATCTAAAACGCGTTTTAGGAACAGATGAGCAACTGCTAAAAAGTATGTCGCCAGTTAACTATGTTGAAAAAATACAAATACCTATTTTATTGGCTCATGGCGAGAAAGACAAACGAGCCCCCTTTGAGCATGCAGAACGATTAAGAGCAGCGCTTGATAAAGAAAATAAGTCATATGAGTGGTTTGTAATTGGTGATGAAAGCCATGGTTTTTTTAACCCTGAAAATCAAAGAGCTTATATGAAACAGGTTGTTGGCTTTTTAGATAAGCACCTATTGTAAAAAATGTTTACATTGTATAAATATTGTCATTCTATTACTTAACGTCTCAAAATAGAGAGAAAGCCAGCAACTATGCTGGCTTTTTACGTTAGAGTAAGTCGTTGGAAATGCTATTTACTCACTCAAAATTACCTAGCCTTATTCAGTTAATCAAGAAGCCAAATCTACACTAAGATTTTAACTTTTCTCATCAAAAATTTTTTTTAATTATTAATTCCCCCTTTCTTATTAACCATTATAGCGGTTGTTTATTTTCATTATTCTTATTGTAAATAAGTAGTGTCTGGATAAAAAATGACCACTAATCTATTGTGATTCAACTGGTCTAACGTCAGACCAGTTGAATCACAATAAAAAAATATGACGGTATAAAAATAATTATAAAAAATGATTGGGGAAAATATGAATATTATCAAAAATACAATGGTGATTGCAGCGCTCTGCTTTGCATTTTACTCAGCGGATACATTCAGCAAAGAATATAAAATAGTACTTATTCATGGCTTTCAGCCACAACAATTGATATCCGATGGTGATGTTAGCGAAAGTGGTCAAAACTACTGGAATGGTTATTGGGACAACTTAAGTGATGGCCGTATTGATTGGCCCTCATATGAGCGAATTGAAGAGAAAATTGCAACGGATTATATTTGGCCAAAGCTGAAGGATTTTTCAGAAAGTGACTTCTGCTCACCGGGCTGTATATTTGTCACTCACTCCACCGGTGATTTAGTGGCTCGCTATATTATCGAAAACCAAGAAACATGGTTAGAAAATGCTGGATTATCACCGCTTAATATCGTTGCTACTTTTGATATTGCGGGTGCTGGCGGTGGTAGTGAACTTGCCGATTTAGCGGTAAGTGTTGCCCAAGGCACTGAAAGCTGGACCTTTATTATCGAGTCTGCGTTAGAGGCTTGGTTGGGAGGCCAGCTAAGTGATGAAATGGGCGTACTTCATGACCTAAAAGTTAATAATGCGAGACAACTTGCACCATTACCTGATGCGAGAATTCCTCGTTTACGTTTTGTTGCTGATGCCAGCGATTTCTTAGGCGTTACAAGTCCATTTATTCAAGGTCATGATGATGGTGTTGTTGGTAGTCATTCCTCGTGTGGCGGTAACCGCCAAGGGCATTATGGTAGTTGTAGTTCGCAAGTCGATTTTAACGGTAAAGTGTCAAATCAAGGCAATGCGGTTTCAGGTTTTATGCCGTATCATTATCCTATGCTTATGAGCAAAGACTATGCTCACTTGTCAGTACTTGAACAACAGCATAAAGGTAAAGTAACGGCGGCCAGTAATCATGAAAACTTATTATCTGGTGAGGGCGTGCATTTTGATACTTACACTCAAACTACTGGTTGGTGGTTGTGGAAGAGTAATTATCTTTATGTAGAAAATTCAAATGAAGACAGTATGTCAACGCTAATTTATGACGCGATTCCTAACTAATAATATATGAAGCTGTTAACCCTAACTATTAATAATTTGAACGGTTAACAGCTCATAAAGCAGGAAAGTTGATTAATTATGAAAAAAAACAAAATTTTAAAACGAATAGTGACGATGAGCATTGTTGTTATCAGTGTTTGGATTTTTTGGCCATCGATGCAAAAACAGCAAATAACGGTTAATAAATCACTGATAACAACACCGCTCCTAGCAGAAAAAAAACGGCTAGTTAACACCGCTCAAGTTAATAATTTGCTTGAGATAACGTCTAAAAAAATAACGTCTAACGACTCTGCAACATTAGTGGCTAAGGCGTATGCCGCAGAACTAAGTTTTCCATCATACTCTCAACCATTAACTCATAATGATTTTGATCGCTTGAAACCGAATCACTTCAATCCGCAATCAATTCTTGTGGACGATGAGGGAACTCAAGTTACAGCAGCATTATCAAAATATCGTTATACATACCCAGAACAAGTGTTAGCGACGCTTACAGGAGACAATATCGATAATGCAGAACTTCAACTCATCGATCTGAACACTGGGAGAACGCTACTTAGCAGTCAATTTGAACAGGATGAAAGTAACTGGTACGCACAATTTGAAGGCCAAAGAGATCTGCCAAGACAATTGCAAGCTACGATAAAAGCCCGTGTTAATGGCAAAGATATTACTATCGCACTGGCGTTGAAATATGTTGATTCAGTGGCAACCTTAGAAGGATTCAATTCAGTCTTTAACCAAGAGGCTGATATGGTGATGCAAGCTAACTTAACCACAAGAAAAAAAGGTCTTTATCGGGTCCGCGCCAATTTATTTGATGCGAACAACCAACCCATTGCACACTTAGTAAGTAAAGAAAAACTCAATAAAGGCAGCAGTCATATCAATTTAAAAGCGCACCAATCAGTATTACATGGGAAACAAGCGCCATTTTATTTATCTACCTTTTCAATCGAGTTGATGTCGCCAGCACCGGGTAAACCCAAAAAATACGGCAATAGCGCGATTAAGAAATATGAAATTAAAGGTTTTGAAGTATCTAGTTTGAGTGATATACCGTATCAGCCTTCACAACAGGAGCAACAACGCTTGCGACTATTGCAGAATATGGCTGAAGGGGGATGAGTTAGTAACGTGTTTGGTAGCGATAGAAAACTAGTTTCTATCGCTACCATTTAGTCTTGATTTAACAAAGGGGATTTTCTCACCAAATTTTAAATAACTTGGGCTGTCATCAAGAAAATTTGTACTTAAATGTATTATTAGTACTGATGTAAAGCATAACCACCTTTCAAATGGCCAACATTTTCAAAACCTAACCGAGCTAGTGCTTGAGCGGCTAATTGAGAGCGACCGCCACTACGACAAACCAACACGAATTCTTGTTCTTTATTCTGTTGTTGCTCTTTTACAAATTGCACTAGTCGAGTCAAAGGAACATTGCTGGTGAATTTTTCATCGTGTTGTAGTGCGTATTCGTGTGGTTCACGGATATCAATTAATTTCATGTCACTCGACTTTTTTACCGCCTTGGTTAAGCTGGCGCTGTCATATTCACGTACTACAACCTTTTGGCAAGCACCTATTAAAGCGCCACACATGATTTCACTGCCAGACTCATTGATTATATCTTTATCCATTTTAATTTTTTTACTAGTGAATTCTTCAATATCTATTTCACTATTGATAACTTGACGAAGTAGCGAGTTACGTTTCATTTCAGTTTCAAGGCAGGTAGTAAATTCGTTGTGATAATCATGACTTGGGCAAATCAAACTATTGTTGCCGATAAGTGACTTCATTAACTTTAAGCTTGAATACATTGCTGGCGCACTACTGGTTGAAAAATTGCTTCGACCAATACTATCCATTAAAATAAGATCACCACAAAAGGCATAGTGTACCTGTAATTTTTCTGCTGAATCAGTGACTGGATCGCACAGTAATAAGCTCATGCTGTCGTCGGTATGACCAGGTGTGGCGACTTTGATTAACCACTTATCACCCAAAATAAGGTATTGGAATGTTTGGCCATGAATGGTTGTTGTTTGCGCACCAGCTGGCCAGCCAAGGTATTCAGTTTGTTGCTCGGCTAAAAACTTCTTTGCGATACCATTACGACAAGACTTATGATCTGCATGACCATGGGTATCAATGACGGCAACTAAATTAAGTCCGCGGCAAGTCAATAATGTTTGTAGACGTTCACTGACTTCCGATAAAGGGTCGATAAACACCGCAGATCTTGTTTTTTTGTCAACATATAACCAACTACAGCTGCCGCCTGCTTTAAATTGCACAAGACCGTCTAGCTCCGTCTTATTAGTGGTGCTACTCGTGTTCATGGTCTGTGTATCAATATTCTTTTTATCAAGAGTCAAACAGCTCTGCACCAGTGCTTGAGCGGCCGAAACTATTCGGCTACAGGCAATGTCAATTTCTGTTTGGGTCATCGCGGGTCCAAATGACATTCTAATGGCTGACTCACTTTGCCAAGCGGGCAGTCCCATGGCATCTAAAACGAAACTACGGGTAACTTTAGAGCTACAAGCTGAGCCTGAGCTTACGCGTATATTGGCAGCGTCGAATAAATCCATTATTTCTTTCGAGCTAAATCCAGGAATAGCAAAATTAAGGGTGGTTGCTACTGAGTTTTCAAAGCTGTGGTTAAAAGTGATCTCAGGAAATGCCTGTGTTAATGCTGACACTAACTGCTGACGGTATAAGTGCAAAGTTTTTATTGGGGTAAAGCTAGCTTCACTTTCACCTAACAACATGCTAAAAATTTCACTTAATGCCGCTAAACCAGGTAAATTTTCGGTGCCAGAACGCAATCCACTTTCTTGACCACCGCCGGCGATAAAAGCGGTGAATGGTGCTTTTTCTTTAACATACATAAAACCGATACCTTTGGGAGCATAGAGTTTGTGCCCACTAAAAGGTGCATAATCAATACTTGTTTGCGCTAAGACTAGGTCTGTTTTACCTAAAGCTTGCACGCAATCTACCATCCACGCTACGTTGGGATTATTGGTACGTATTGTTTGGTCTAGTAAACTTATATCTTGATAAACACCAGTTTCATTGTTGACCGCCATAGTACAAACCATCAAAGCGTTAGGCACTTCTTTAGCGATAAATGCCATATCTAATTGGCCTTTTTCATCAACAGGAATCGCTTTGATTTCAGCATTTATCTCCAGAATTTTGTTCCAGTGCTTTAGCGACTCTGGCACAGCTTTGTGTTCAGTTGCGCCATACAAAAGGCTATAGCTTTTGTTATTAAGAGACTTATTAAGCGTTTTCTTAACATTCACTAATGCCGATAGTATTGCTGTTTGAATACCTTCAGTTGCACCACTGGTGAAGATGATTTTACCTTCAGCAGCGCCAACAATGCGCTTTGCTTGTTGGCGTGTTTTATCTACTATCTGCTTGGCTTGTAGCCCAGAAATATGACTACTGCTGGGATTGCCGAAGAGTGTTTCCATGGTTGATAGTGCTGCAGATGCAGCTTGTGGTAATACTTGAGTGGTCGCATTGGCATCGAGGTAAATTAGGCTGAGTGGTTGCTGAATGTTTTTTGGTAAATTCATCATGAAGTTCTCTCAAGTTATGTCGTTAATGTTTACTGAAAAAGCTTGGTCATTAACAGTGATATGCATAAGATAATTATTTCATGTAGTAGTCGGTTTTATTTTGCGTATTTCTTTATAAATACTCATATTTGAGTTTTAAATATCAATAAACTGTATTTTTATAGATTAATAATTTAATTATCATCTTACTTTTAGATTAAATAATCACTAGTGGTTTTTCTTAACTACTCAAACGTTATAGTTTTTTAACGTTGGTATGATTACATGTGAGAGTGAGGGGTTTTAGGCAACTTTCTTCTTGGTGGTAGAGGGGGAAAGGGGTATCATCTTTTCTAAGTCCTTATTATAAAACTCTAAATATTGTTAGGTATCAATTCAAATGGAAGTGATTGAGTTAGCCATCCCTGCGTTAGTTTTCTTTTTAATGTTCATTATTGGCGCTAGTCTTGAAAAGCGTGATGTTAATGAGGTTAAGGCGCAGAACAAAAAAATACTGTTCCTCACCTTAGGCCAAGTTTTATTACTGCCATTATGTGCTTGGATCATCATAAAGTTAATGCATCCACCGGCTCTGGTAGCAGGGGGAATGCTTTTAGTTTCTCTTTGCCCTGGGGGAGCTGTGTCTAATATTTATAGCTTTTTGGCAAAAGCGAATGTCGCGTTATCGGTTACACTCACCGCTTTTAATGGCTTAGTTGCTGTCTTTATTTTACCTATCGTCGTTGTTACGGTATTTCCTGCGCTGTTAACGGTTGATTTAGCGCTTGAAAACTTGATGGTTAAGCAAGCACTGCAATTAGTATTGTTACTGCTTTGTCCTGTTGTGCTTGGTATGACGTTAAGGTATTGGAAACCAATATTGATCAAAAAGATGATGCCAACTTTTGAGAAAATTGGTGGGATAGGTTTACTCTTATTATTAATGACTATTCTGGCTCAGTTTCAGCAAAAAATTGCCGAGCAATTATCCTCTTTAGTTTTATTAGCATTAGTTTTCACTCTGGCAGCTATTTTTATTGCGTATTGTTTAGGGCGAATATTGAAATTGTGCCAAAGTGATCTGGCTGCCGTTGTAATAGAGTTTCCGGTGAGAAATCTAGCATTAGCCGCGCTAATTGCAGTTAACATTTTTGAAAATAGTGATTATTTATTGTTTGCGGCAGTCTTTTTTGTCATTCAAACGCCTATCATGCTGGCAATTACAGCATGGTACCGAAGCCAATTAAGCATGAATAAATAACAGGTTATTTTGTCTGATTTAGCTTATTGAGTGTCACAGAAGGTAACTCTTGAAATAGCTGACGATATTCTCCTGCAAAGCGGCCCAATTCAATAAATCCCCAGTTAAGTGCTATATCAACAATGCGATCTTTTTTGGGGTGAGAAAGTAATAAATCACGCTTTACACCATTGAGTCGTACCAATCGTAAATAGCGTATAGGCGTAATACCTAAGTATTCATTAAAACCGTATTGAAGGTTTCTTTCGCTTAATTTTGCAATATTACAAAGTTCAGGAATCGTGGGGACTTGGTCTGCGTAATGATGAAGATAATCAATAACCATACGAACACCTTGAGCCCTATTTGAGGGGCTAACTTGTTGTACATTAATCGGTGTTGTTTTGCTAAGTACTTTAAGTATCAACCTTAAAATACTATCCGACAGCATTCGTTGAACATTATCTTTTTTTAATATTTCAGGTCTACTTTTAATAATAGTAAGAATATTATCTAAGCCACAGGCATAGGTTTTCAAGGCATGAGGCTCCGTTAAGCAAGCTTGACTGACAAACCAAGCTTGGGGAACTTCTTCTCCGGTGAGCAACTCAATACTACGGCTAAAAGCCTTTCTATCAAAAGCGGCAACGACAAAATTTAAACTATGTTGAAAACTCGCATCCCAAAAACCACCGGTGGCTTGCAATACGGTATTCTTTTCTCTTTGTTTACCACAGTATTTAAAGTTGTCCGCATTGGAAGTAATAGCTGCAAAGGGTAAAAATGAGCTCGCTGGTGCAGCTTCAATCAATGCGCCAGCATTAAGACTTTCACGAAAAATTTGCACATCACCTAAGTTTGCCTCTAGATAAGCACCATTTAATTGGCCTGCTTGTAGTTGAGTATATCGTCGATTTTTATTGAGTTGGAATTGAGAAAGTTCGTCAACATCAGATGTTGATATACCTCTAACATTGTTGTCGATAGTGGTACTGGGGATTTGTTGGTGAATTTCCATCGCTTATTAACGTCCTTTATCTATAAGCTTTTCTTTACCTAGTTAAATTAATCACGATATAAACAGCACGTTTTCGGAAACTGCATACTCATGTGTATTCAACGTTAATATACTGTCTTAGATACTATAAATGGATTTTAAACCTCAATACAGTTTTATTTCTGTTGTATTTGAGTAGCCATCATTGTGGATATATACCCGTTCTACTTGAAGATGCAGGTTCAAGTGGAGCGGGTATAAACCGGTATAGATCAATGGAAATCTAATTCAAACACTTTGGAAACCTTTATGAAAAAAATAATAAGTATTCTGTCGACCGTTATATTACTAACCAGTTGTGCAGAAAAGTCAGAATCAGTTCAGGCTAATACGGCGGTAGAAGCTGATGCTAAGAAACCTAATATTCTGCTCTTAGTCGCTGATGATACAGCCTTTGGCGATATTGGCGCTTATGGCTCAGAAGTACATACACCGAATATGAATGAGATAGCTAATGCAGGGATTCGTTTCACAAACTTTCATGTGTCACCCGTTTGTTCGGTAACACGTTCAATGCTTTTTACCGGTAACGATAATATCGAAGTGGGTTTAGGTTCATTTGATTATTCTGTTTATCCAGCGACACGCGGTAAAAAGGGTTATGAAGGTTACCTCACCAAAGATGCAGTGACGATTTCAGAGTTATTAAATGATGATGGTTATGAAGTCTATAAGTCGGGTAAATGGCATTTAGGTGGTGAAGAATCCGGTGGTAAAGGACCGTTAGAATGGGGCTTCACTAAAGAATTCGGTATTTTGTCAGGTGGTTCTAATCATTGGAATGATTTAGCCATGACACCAAATTTTAAAGATCCTAATGGTTTAAATGTTAAAAGAAAAGAAAATTGGACTTTAAACGGCGAACCTTATGACCGCCCTGAAGGTGTCTATTCAGGTGAAATATACACTAACCAAATGTTAGAGTTTATTAAAGAAGGCGCTAAAAATGATAAACCATGGTTTGCTTACATGGCATTCACCACCGCGCACTTTCCTATTCAAGCGCCTAAAGGGCTGATAATGAAATATTATCCTAAGTACCTTGAACTAGGTTACGCAGGATTAAAAAAATCACGTTATGAAAGCTTAAAGGCCCAAGGCCTAATTTCACATGAAGCAACAGAAGCACCTTTTAATAACTTAACAAAAAAATGGCAAGATCTGTCTCAAGAAAACAAAGAGAAGCAAGCTAAAATCATGGCAACTTATGCGGCCATGATTGAAGACCAAGATAATCGTATAGGGCAAATATTAGATTACCTGAGAGAGTCGGGTCAGTTAGATAACACCTTAGTCGTTTACATGACAGATAATGGTCCTGAAGGTTTAGAGCCAACAAACCCTAAAACGGGTAATCCTGAGTTTGCCAAGTGGATTGAAAACCAATTTGATTCATCTTTTGAAGCGATAGGTACTGCTAACTCACAAAATGTTATTGGTACGTCTTGGGCGAATTCCGCCACAGGCGGTCTACAGTGGTGGAAGTGGTTTGTTGGTGAAGGTGGCATACGTGTGCCATTAATGATTGTACCTCCAGGTGCTTTTAATACTGACTATGTGCGTGCGGGTGAAAAATCGAATGTAGCTGTTTATGTTAAAGATGTTCCAATGACTATTTTGGAATACGCCAACGTTAAACACCCGATGACAGAATATAAAGATAAAAAAGTTATCCCGCCAACGGGGATTAGCATGAAGCCATTTTTAGATGGGCAGTTTGATGTTGTTAGAACCGATAAAGATTGGTGGGCATTTGAATTGTTTGGTAATGGCTATGTTATGCAAGGTGAGTTCAAAGCGATGAAAGTGAGAACAGGTATGTTTGGTGATGGTCAGTGGCACCTCTATAATGTTGTTTCTGATCCCTCTGAATCACACCCCCTAGAGCATAAAAATCCAGAAAAGCTTAAAGCAATGATTGCGCTTTATGAGTCTTATATCGCTAAAAATAATATCTTAGCAGTAGACGCTGATTGGAGCGCTTTTAAAGGTGCTAGTCAATAAGTCGTGTTTTAATTACCATTAAAAAAGGGGATGTACCTAATAAGTATGTCCTGTTTATTGCATATTTCTTGTTTGGTAAACTTATTTATCATCGAGTTATATGAATTATATAAAAAGTATTCACTGAAAATTACCCATTAAAAGGAAATAATATGTATTTCAAAGCTTGGTTTATCCCCCTTATTTTTATATTGCTGACCTTAGCGGGTTGTAGTGATCATGCTGATCCACCACCGCCGCCACCGCCAGAGAGAGAACTTGTAAGTATTCAATTAACGATTGATAGCCAGGAATTTCCTATTGGCATTACCCACACGGCTACCGCTATTGGTAACTACTCCGATTATTCAACTGAATCAGGCATTGATTACACCTGGAGCACTGAAAGTGAGACTGAAGGCGTTGCCACTGTTGACACCGCAGGTAATATTACCGGCGAAATTACAGGCAATACTAAGCTCATCGTTACTGAGCAAGGTATAACTAGTTCTTTAGATATTACAATTAGTGCAGCCGTACCACAAAGTATTGAAATTTTCCCTGGTAACACTTCTATAGCAGGCGGCCTTGATGTTCAGTATCAGGCGATAGTGCTTTATAGTGATGGTGAAGAGTATGATATAACTCGTAATAATAATGCGACCTGGATAGCTGAGAGTGCTCCTATCGCAGAGTTTTCTGGTAATGACGGCATCGCACATACCTCTGAACGCTATGAAGGTGGCACATATATTGATGTGCAATTTGAAGGAGTAACAGCAAATACAAGAGCTGTGCTGAAGGTTTCATTTCCAACGGTAACTCAATTAATTATTACCCCCATCGAGAGAGCTGCCGATACGACAACGGCTGAAATTACAGTGCCTAGAGGTCAAACCATTGGTTTTTCAGCAACGGCTTATTATTCTAATAACACCTCTCATGTTGTAACCGATGAAACAATTTGGGGTACAAAAGATGAAACAGTCATAAAAGCAACAGATAAGTCGGGTACGTTTCATGGGGAAAAAGTAGGTAATACTGATATTACCGCTGCGTTTGATGGTGTTGTCGGTGAAAGAGCTGTTGAGGTAAGCAGTGCTGAGTTTGAATCAATTGTCGTTTCTTTAGCTAGCGACTCTTTTCCAGTCGGCCTTGTTAGACAAGCCACTGCTAAGGCGGAGTTTGTTGGTGATGTGAGCTATAACTTGAGTAACCAAAAAAATGGTTTCTGGCAAAGTTCAAATACTAAAGTTGCGACAGTCGACTTAAGTGGCATGGTCACTATGCGACACCCAGGTGAGACTGAAATATCATTTTTGTTTAATGAGGTGCTTACAACAACGCCTCTTGAGGTGACTCTAGCCAGAGTTACCGAAATTAATATCTCCCCTCTAAATCCTTATTTTGTTGGTGAAGGGAAAAAAAGGCAACTAACCGTGATGGGAACATATGATAACTTTGAAACACTTGAGATTACCCATAACCCTAGATTAAAATGGGAATATTATGCTTCTGATGGAGAGTTAGGGTTTATTTCTAATGATGAAGGAGAGGTTGATCGAAAGGGAATGCTGCATAATTTCCCTACGGATCAGCCACTATCTATCTATTTCACAATAAAAGCCACAATGGACGGGACACATAATCAATCAGTCGCTACATTTGGCGCAACCAATATTCTAACGAATGAGGCAGTAACGTTAAACTTTATTGGGCCATTTACTGATATTGATGCTAAGAACTTATTATCTTTCACTGACTTCAGTGTGCTTTATCGTGAAAGTGGGGTTACAGGGCCAGCCGACTCTACCTTTATTATGGTAACGTTTAATGAAGCGAGCCTTCTTTGTGATAGCTTGGTATATGACGATTTTGATGATTATAGATTGCCAACCGCAGCAGATTTACAAGCCGTTTGGGTGAAGTATGATAAGACTGCCGATGAAGAATATGCATTGTATAGCAATGAAAAGTGGGCTGTAGGGCAACATTTTTGGACTACCGACTCAGACGACGAAGGGAATTACTCATTGGTAGACTTACAGCGGGGCGTAACAGGTCTTTCTTCGACAACGGACATTAGACATTATGCGAGCTGTGTTAGAGATACTGCGCTGTAAAGTAATATTACTGAACTGAACTGAACTGTATGTAAAGTCATTTAATTAAGCTCATCAGTTACATAAAGCCCTAAACTCTTACACATAAAGTTTAGGGCTTTTTATTGTACAAAATTAAGTCATTAATATCATTATCATTCGCGAAAAAACTTAGGTAATATCTATGTATACTACGTATATAATTTAATTTTAAGAAGGAATTTAAGATGAGAAAAACATTATTATCGCTCACCATTGTATCTGTATTAGCTGGCTGTGGCACCATCAGCACTAAATCAATACAATCTGATTCAGTTGAAGTAGCTACGTTGGATTCTTTTTTTAATGAGTCAGGATCACTAGTAACACCAGCAACGTACCCAACCGATGAAACGTCTCATCAAATGCTGAAAAATCAGGATTTAGTGGGGGTTAATCAATTACTGCACAAACGTCAATTAACACCTACAGATAATCAACCCGTAGTTCGCATGAACCGTGATACTTATTACTCATTTGCTGTAGTTGATGTATCAAAAGGGGCAACTATCACTATGCCAGTGATTCCTGAAGGTAAATATATGTCGGTGCAACCAGTAACAGAAGACCACCGAATTCAAGCCATGCAATATGGTGAAGGTACTTTTGATTTATCAACACATGCCGGTGACCATCTCTATGTTGTGATCCGATTGGATGCAACCTTTACAGAAGCTGAAGCTAAAAAGTATCAAGATCAAATGAAGATTAGCGCTAATTCAAGTCGTAAATTTACCGCAACATCAGTAAATAAAGTGTCCTTCGACACCGTAGAAAAGGCACTGAAAGCACAAATGCCTGCTATCTTCAAACGTGATGGCGTAGAGGCATTAACGGGGATGTTTACTGACCCACGTGATCAATCGAATAAGTTATTTAGTACAGAAAAATATCAGGTTGGTGCGGCAATAGGCTGGGGCGGTGCACAAATAGTTGATAATATTTATGAAGTATCAGGTAATTACCCGAGTAATACTTGTCATCAAGCTACCTTTGAAGATCCTAAAAATAAGGCTTTTTGGTCAATTACGGTATACGACAAAAACGGTTTTATGTTTAATGACTTAGCTAATGTAAGCTCAAATACTGCAACCGTAAATAAAGAGGGTACTTATACCGTAAGTTTTGGTTGTGGTAGTGATGCACCAAATAATATTGCCATTGCTAATGATACTAAGATGTTTAACTTAGGTATTCGCCATTACATGCCATCCGATAAAGTGAGCAAAGAAGGTTATCGTTTATTGCCGTCGGTGAAAGCGAAAAAATAGTTTATTAAAAACTTAAAATAATAGAACAAATATCTTAATCATAAATGCCAGTAAGTTACCCAAATACTTACTGGTATTTTTGTTTGTTAAGCCTTCAATACTCAACAAAAATCGATATTGTTGAAATTTATTATTCTTATTCTCTGTCTTATTTTTGTACACAACAATTAATTACACTTTAAGGATATCACTATGGACAACAAAAAAATTGCCAGCGCAGCTATCTCAAGTATTTTAGCATTAGGCGTTTTAACCGCGACTTCGGCTAATGCGGTTCCTAGTCAACCTACCTCATGGGAAAAATGTGCAGGTATAGCCAAAGCAGGTAAAAATGACTGTGGCGCGTTAAATGGCAGCCATAACTGCGCAGGGCAAGCAACAATGGATAACTCTCCACATGAGTGGGTTTATGTTCCTCAAGGCACTTGTGACAAAATTACGGGTGGTGTGGTCAAAGCGTTAAAACCAGCGAAAAAATAGCTGAGAAAATAGAGGTTAGTAACTTGTTAAATTTATAGGTAAGGCGCTGAAATAAAGTACTATGCGCTTTACCAAATTTACTCTTAATCGATTTGATATGGTTTTAATTATGCAAAGTATTCAAGGCGTAGGCATATCACTGAAACATCAGCACTTCCAAGAGTTTATGAACCATAAACCGGATGTTCCTTGGTTAGAGATTCATACGGAAAATTTTTTCAGTCAAGCAAGTACTTCGTCAAAATATTTGGCTAAGATCCGCCAAGATTATCCTATATCCGCGCATTGTGTTGGCATGTCTTTGGGCTCAGCAGCGATTAACTGCCCTATTCGTGAGCAACACCTTCACCATATTAAAAGTACTGTTGAATGGTTACAACCAGGATTGATCTCAGATCACCTTTCTTGGAGCGTATCACAAGGCGGGCATTACTTACCTGACTTGTTACCTATTCCGCTTACGGAAGAAGCTTTTACTATTGTGGCTAACAATATTAAGCAAGCGCAAGATATTCTTCAACGGCAGATATTAGTAGAAAACCCTTCAAGTTATTTAACTTATGTTGACTCTCCGATAACAGAGTGGCAGTTTTTATCTTCATTGGCAGAAGAAACAGGTTGTGGCTTATTACTTGATGTAAATAATATTTATGTCAGTGCACATAACCATCATTTTGATTCTTTAACCTATTTAAATAATATGCCGCTATCTGCGGTAAAGGAAATACATTTAGCCGGTTTTAGTACTGAAATAGTTGAGGGAAAAGAGCTCTACATAGATACTCATGGTCATAGGGTTTGTGATGATGTTTGGCTGTTATATGAACAAGTGATTAAGCGTTTTGGCGCTTTACCAACCTTGATTGAATGGGATACTAATATTCCGGATCTTGCTGTGCTGTTAGAAGAAAAAAGCAAAGCAGAAGCGATTATTACCAAGGTTGAAAGTATTGAAAAATCGAGCCTCATAGCTAATACAGTTAATGGGCAGAGTTGATTATGACCACACTCGCGGAGCTGCAAACTAACTTTATCCACGATTGTTTATCGGGCTCGCTCACGGCTGATAATACTTTAATGGCTAATGACCTTAATACGCAATTAATTTCAGCCCAAGGTCTTATGGGAATTTATCAAAGTAGTGCCATTGCCAATATCACTAATTCTTTGAGCCTTAGTTACCCAGTGATTGAAAAATTAGTTGGTAAGGATTTTTTTCAAGTCATGTGCAAACCGTACATTGTTAAGCACTGGCCAACTTCAGGGAATATGGATGACTATGGCGAATATTTTTCATCATTCTTAGCTGAATTTGAGCAGGTCAGGCATTTATCATATCTTGAAGATGTTGCTCAACTGGAATGGCGTTTTCATCAAAGTTCATTAGCGAATGACAATAGTTATTTTGATTGGGCTCGATTGGCAAAAGTTGCTTCATCAGAGACATTAACCTTTTTATTAAGCCCTTCAGTATCAATAATGTGTTCGACTATGCCAGTTGATAAAGTTTGGTTGATGAACCAAATGAATGCGCCTGAAAATATTGAGTTATCCCTTGATGGTGATGGTGATAGTGATACTTATATCGTGCTCTTTCGACAGGGATTAAAAACTGAAATGATGACGGTTGATGAAAGTGAATTTACATTTTTACAATCAATTGAAAATGGTCTTAATTTTGAAACGGCAATTGAAAGTGCTAAGGCTGTAGATGCCGACATTGCGATAGACCATTGCCTCAAAAAATATATTGAATTAGGTATTATCAGCGGCTTTTCGATTTAGTTTTTATTGTAGGTAAAAAAATTATCAGGAATGATTAGAACGAAAAACCAGCACTAATCTCTTTGGTATTAGTACTGGCTTTTAAGTTATCTATTTATAAATTATTTATAAATCAGCGTGAGGACCGAATACTTCATAATGAATATTGCTTGCTGCTACGCCTAACGTCAGTAATTGCTGCTTGGCAAATTGCATAAATGGAATTGGGCCACAAAGATAAAAATCACCTTGTTCAATAGGTAAATCTATTTTAGTAAAATCCATCATGCCTTGCAGTATATGTTGCTGTGATACATCACCCGTTCGATACCAAATATGTTGTTGCCAATTATTTTGGTTAATAAGCTCTGTAGTACGTTGATCAAATGAATGTTGCTCACTATTTTCACAAGCATGAAGATACTGAACAGGATGGTTATAACCTTGCTGTGCTAGTGTTTCTAAGATGGCTTGCATCGGTGTTATACCGACACCCGCAGAAAGTAGTACTACAGGTGCTTGGCGATCATTAAAGAAAAAGTCACCAGCTGGCGCGTATAAATTGATGCTATCACCAACATTTACCTCATCATGCAAATAATTAGAGACAATACCTTTAGCCGTGATGCCATCTACATTATTTATTTCTCGTTTGACAGAAATTCGATATGTTTGATCATTGGCTTTAGTTGATAATGAATATTGACGAATTTCTTTAAATTCTCTGCTTGGATCTGATACTTCGATACCTAGATACTGACCGGGCTGAAAACCAATAACGGCTTTATCATCAACGGGCATAAATACAAAGCTGGTGACGAGTGTTGATTCCACCACTTTATCTACTACAGTAAAGGATCTAGCGTCACGCCAACCGCCCAAGGTTTCTGCGCGCTGTTGGTATAACTCCGCTTCTCGGTTAATAAATATTTGTGCTAAAAATTGATAAGCAACAGTCCATGCTTCTTCAACATCAGCAGTAAAAACATCGCTGGCTAATTCACGCAGTGTTTCAATAAGATGATGACCAACAATAGCGTAATGATCGGCTTTGATATTAAAACTGGTATGTTTTTGCGCAATACGTTCCACAGCAGTGGTTAACGCTGCAAGGTTTTCAATATTCTTAGCGTAGGCAGCAATGGCTTCAAATAACGCAACTTGTTGTCTACCTGAATGTTGGTTGGCCATATTGAAGATATCTTGAAGCTCAGGGTTGTGGCTAAACATCCGTTGATAGAAATGCCCCGTTAACGCTGGTCCTGCGTTTTCTAACAGGGGAATAGTACTCTTAATAATGTCGATATGTTTATCAGTTAACATGATTACTCCTAGGGTAAACTGAAGTTAAAAAAAAGTTCTTTAAAATTGTTCTTTGATTAATATTTTCTACTTTTGTTTTAACGACTAAATGATTTCTCAACCTTTTTAGCCATTAAAATAGGCAAGTAAACCTTTAAGAAGAACAATCCAGCGATGAACCAAGCTAGCGCGCTAATATTCCAAGCAAGTAATGATTGTGACGTTATCGTTGGCAGTATTGCTCGGGTAAATGCTGAAAACATAATCAGGAAGAACACCCATGAAACCAATTTACTGGGTATTAATGCTCGCCCTGTATGGCCTAAAGATACTCGGCTCATCATGGCAAAGATCATCAAACCCATTGCAGCGATAGTGATTAAATGTAAGGCATCACCAAAGGATATTGATACGCTGAAATACTCTAGGCTTTGCGTCTGAAAATAACTCACACCAAGTAAAATAAGCCCTAAAGCTAAGGAAAAGTTGGCGATATGCAATGACCATAATAAAGCGATTTTTCGGGTTGCAAAGCTGCGCCAATAACCTTGCCTGATAAGGTGAAGTAGACCGGACGCTATCATTAATATTGCCGGACTAAAGGGTAATTCAATAAAAGCAGAACTAAAAAAGGCTAATACGCCCAAAATTGACGTGATTGTTAATAAGGGCGTCAGCCAGTTAGGCGTTTTGATAGGTTCAAGCTTAGCGCCTGAAACGGTAAAAAAGGGGATTACGCGTCCACCTAAAATACCCATCAGTAGGCAAAACATTAATACACTGGTTCTAGCAATGTGTCGGGTTAATTCATGATAGCCATTAAAATCAAGTAACAGTAAAGCGATATTGAGTAACATTAACGCTGATAACAATGGAATAAATAAGTAATTTCGTCGGTTGTTACCTTTTAGCACCAAACGAGTAAAGACAATAATTGAGCCCAACCACCAAAAACTTTGTAAGACAATAGCCACAATAATAGTACTAGGTGAGTTAACCAATAATGCGGCTCTAACAAGTAACCACAATCCGACGAAAGCAAGTACCTGTAAACCTTTAATGCTTGGTTGGCCTGTCCATGTCTGCGCGGCGGTAAGAATAAAACCGACGGCAACAGTGGCACCAAAACCAAAAATCATTTCATGAATATGCCAAGCCAATGGGCTAATGCCATTTTCAGCAAAGGTAAAGTAGCCATTAAAATAAGCAGCCCATATTCCTAATGCGACCATAGAGCAAGCAACGGCCAGTAAAAAATAGCTTCTAAAGGGCAAATCTAATATCGGGTGTTGTGCTAAATAATTAAGTGCATTGGTATCTTGATGATCAGAACTAGGTTGATCAAAGTTTAATTGAGCGCTTTCAGAGTCTTGAATTTGTAACATATTAAAAGTTCCTTTGACCAAAACCATGTAAAGCAATACAGCGCAATACATAGCCAATTTTGAGTAAACCCGCGAAAACAATTGTGGCAATATGTGCAGAGACTTGCGCAGAGATGGTGAAATGGTCATCAATAGCGAAAGTAATAAAAACAGAAGTAACCACAACAAAAAAAGATAACAACATTAAATAGTTACCTATGACTAAGCATTTTTGAAAAGCTAGCGCATTCTCTATCTTAGGCAGTTGAGGAGCGATGAAAAATTGCGAATACATGGTGACCTCTTATCGATTGTTGTTTATTTACTTTGATTATTTATTTAGTAACTGCAAAGCAAGTGCCAAGTTTATTTATTCTTTAAATACATGATGTTAAGTTATTGGTGGATGTTTACGTAGTCATTATGACCTTGTTATTTTGTGGTCATAATGACTCTATTGTGTTATTTTATCTCTTCATGACCAGCGTAAAAATGTTTTAACTCTACATGGGCTTGCATCAGGAAAAGTTATGAAAAAAATATCATCAACGGCAGTTATTGAGCTAGCCCTCGACCTTGCGACGAGTTTAAACACCAAAGATAGATTTGATCGGTTATTAGATACTGTTAGGAAAACGATCACCTGTGATGCGGTAGCGTTACTTTCTTATCATGGTGACGTGCTCAAACCTATTGCTTTACAAGGCTTAAGTAGAGATACCTTAGGTCGCCGTTTTTATGTCGAAGAACATCCTCGATTTCTAGCACTTTGCCAATCAAAATCACCTATTCGTTTTGCGGCTGACTCACCGTTACCTGACCCTTATGACGGGCTATTGATTGACCGTGAGGGGGATTTACCTGTGCATTCATGTATGGGCTTGCCACTATATTATGATGATAAGCTATTGGGTTTATTAACGATTGATAGCCTTACACCGCATGATTTTGAAGACATTGATGTGCGTATGTTAGAGGTTATTTCAGCGATTGCTGCTGCAACACTCAATACCGCTTTTCTGCTAGATCAACTTGAAAGTAGAGCGGATCATTCACAGCGCGTAGTGGCAGAGTTAACAGAAGAAGCATGGAAACGCGATGGTGGTGAGCTTATTGGCGAAAGCCCTATTATGTCGCAACTCAAGCAAGAGTTAGATATTGTCGCTTCTTCCGATTTTAACATTTTAATCTATGGTGAAACCGGGGTGGGCAAAGAACTAGTTGCCCGTACTCTTCATCAAAAATCACTTCGTCAACATGGCCCTATGGTTTATGTCAATTGTGCCGCGCTACCTGAAAACTTGATTGAAAGTGAGCTGTTTGGACATGTTAAAGGGGCTTTTACTGGCGCAGATAGAAATCGTGCTGGTAAATTTTCCTTGGCTGATGGTGGTACATTATTTTTAGATGAAATAGGGGAGTTGCCCTTTGGTGCGCAAAGTAAAATATTAAGGGCAATACAAAGCAATGAGATTCAGCCGGTTGGCCAAGATAATGTTGAAGAAGTGGATGTTCGTATTGTCGCTGCGACCAATCGAGATCTCAAAGAAGAAGTGGGAGAAGGCCGCTTTCGTGCCGATTTGTATCACAGATTAAGTGTATACCCGATTAGAGTGCCTAGGCTTTATGAGAGAGTTGGCGATGTACAGTTATTAGCTGGTTACTTTGTTGAACAAACTCGGCGAAAGCTAGGTATTGCTCAGTTAAAAATTACTGAGCAGGCGGTTGCTCATTTAACACAATATAACTGGCCTGGTAATGTGCGCGAACTAGAGCATGTAGTCAGCAGGGCTACCCTAAAAGCACGGGCACGACAGCGTGATAAGGCGATAATATCAATCGATAAAATCGATTGCGGAACACTTAACGCGGTTGGCGCAGAGTTGCCGATAGAGCTTATCGCAGAAAGTGGACTCTCATCAATTGCTGAACAGCAGGTTAACTTGAATTTAAAAGTAGAAACAGAGAGTTTTCAAAAACAATTAATTAGCCGAATTCTCAAAGAAGAAGAGGGTAATTGGGCCGCTGCTGCAAGGCGACTATCTACCGATCGCGCTAATTTAAACCGTATTGCCAAACGTTTGAATATTAAAGTGGTGAAGTCCATTATTTAAGTCACTTCTTTTAGTAACCTGAAGTCTGGATGACTGACTTTGATATCACTTGTCGTTTTTAGGTAACTATTGGCAGTATGTGCTCTAAACATCGTTAAGATCATACCTCGATTTAATACAGCTTCTAGTTTGCCGTCGAGAAAGATAGCGATAGCTGATAATCCGAGTGTTATTAATGGCACATAAATAATCGAGCTGACAATATCACCGTTATTATAAATATTTATTACCGTAGGTATACTCAGCATTAGTAGGGCAATGATTCGATAGAACAGCATGATTTTTGAACTAAACATTATTTTATCCTTGTTTTGACCGTTTGGATAATGTTAATGCTATAGCGCAATGGTTACAAAAGGATAATATTCACTGTATAGATGAATTAAAATAACCCATAAGGTATATACCCATTACCAATCAAAGTGCAGGATTTCAGTGGGAATTAAAATGGCTTTAGGCAAGGTAAATAGTTTAAGCATAGTCATTCTATGGTTTGATTATTTAACGCGGTATAAAGTCATTTGAAACCCATCGAAGAAGCGTTTGAGCAACATCACTTCGTCGTTGCTGTTACTTATAATGACGCTACATGGATGTAGCTTATTAGAGAATGCAGGAGCAATTCTCCTGAATAACCATTATTTCATCACAGCGCCTTGAATTGAAATTGCTCAAGCACTCTGAAACATGCATCTTGAATGGTAACGGGTATAAGATTAAATGGGCTTAAGATTAGGTGACTGTGTTAACCAGTCAAGAAAGCAGTGAATATCATTTCGATTTTGATCTTCTTCACGGTATACAGCATAGAGTGACTGGTCAAAATTCGTTGATTTTTCGAACGGTAACACCAATAAATTACGTTCAATTAACGCATGTTCAATTGGCATGATTGCCAGTGCCAACCCCAGTCCCTGCTCTGCGGCTTGTAGAGAAGCATCATAATTACCAAAGGTTAATTTATGCTGATATTGCATTTCAGGCAGCTGCATCGCTCCCGCCCAAGTACGCCAAATATTATTCATATTAGCAAGGTCGATAAGGGGAACTTGGCTAATTTGTTCAGGTGAAGTGAGTTTATGTTTTTTGGCGAACTCTGCAGAGCATACAGCATGGGCTGTAAGGTTAAGTAATTTTTTAACCACAACACCCGGCCAATCACCCTTTCCCATACGTATAGCTAGATCACAGTCATCATAACGTAAGTCAGTTAAATTCATCCCTGTTTCAATACGAATGTCGATAGTAGGATGCTGTTGCTGAAAATCACTTAATGTAGGGATAATGACATTACTTGCCATCGTCGTAAAAGTAGATATTTTAAGTGAAGGTGAAGAGAACTTATTACTAACAATTTTTGTGCCTTGTTCAAGCTTATTTATACCCTGCTGTACATAGTGTAAATATACTTTACCTGCAGCATTTAATGCGACACCACGACTTTTTCTCTGAAATAACTCAAAACCTAAAAAAGCTTCTAACGCTTTAATTTGATGACTTACCGCTGAGGGTGTTATAAATAATTCAGCCGCAGCCTGCTTGAAATTTTCATGGCGCGCAGCAGCTTCGAAAATTCCAAAAAGGTGTAAAGCAGGCAACTTGTTTGACATGATTGTATTAACTTGCAGTGAGGTAACGATAACAACAATGATAAGTGATCATTTGTATAATTAATAGGTGAATAAAATTAATCATTACCTTTGTACTTTACTGTAATCAAAACTATTATTTTACAGGGATTAAGTAGGGATAGTTTAGGGTATTACTTTTTATTTTGAAGAACACCCTTGATTTTTATCACTTTTCCGGTCAGTAGAAAATTTTTTTGCTACTGACCTCAAATACTCGATTTTTATGACGGGATGATAGAATTAGTTCAATTTAGGTTGTGAATTTACTTTGCCAATATGGTTAACACGGCGCTGTTCATCGCTTGTGTTGCGGTAGCAATGACTTTTTCAGCATCAGGCGCCCAAAATGGGCTATGCAATGAAGGTAAGCCTTCACCTGTTTCTTGGGCTGATTGCCATTTATCATGTGGCACACCACCAACCCAAAATATCATACTTTTAATGCTAGTATCTGCACGATAGTAACGGCCAAAATCTTCACCTGCCATTACCGCAGGCACTTCAATCACGCGATCTTTACCAAGTTCAGTGACAAATAAGCTAGCCATTTTTTTGGTAAATTCAGGTTCGTTATAAGTGGCTGGGGTAAATTCATCTTTGACGGTAACTACCGGTAGTAATTTTTCAGGTAAACCCATAGCGATACCTTCACCTTTGGCTATTCTAGCAATACCATCGAGTAAGGTTTGACGCGTTTCATCTGAGTAACTGCGCACGGTTAATAACAATAACGCCTGATCAGAAATGATATTGTGTTTCGTACCTGATTGAAAACTGCCGACAGTGACGACAGCAGGGTCTTGAGGATCTAATTCTCGACTAACTAATGTTTGCAAGGCACCAACAATGCGTGCGCCCAATACAATAGGATCTTTAGTTGCGTGTGGGTAGGCACCATGACCACCAACGCCTTTAACAAGGATATTTACGCTATCAACATTAGCAAAAGTATAACCAGGAGTATAACCAATTACGCCCGCCTTTAAGCTGGCAGAATTATGAAAAGCTAAGGCATAATCAGGTTTTGGGAAACGTTTATATAAGCCGTCCGCTATCATGTCTTTTGCACCACGACCACGTTCTTCAGCAGGTTGTAATATCATCACTAAAGTACCTGACCAATTTGCTTTATTTTCACTGAGTAACTTTGCGACACCAACCCAGCTACTCATATGGGTATCATGTGCGCAAGCATGCATTACATGGGCTTGTTGGCCTTCTTCAGTCGTGGTGGTGACCTTGGAAGCAAATGCTAATCCGGTTTGCTCTTTTACGGGCAAGGCATCCATATCAGCACGAATCAATACTGTTGGGCCTTTACCGTTTTTTAATACCGCAACAACACCTGTGCCACCTACTTTTTCAGTGACTTCAAAACCTAATTCTCGGGCTGTTTTAGCTAACTTTTTAGCGGTGTTAAATTCTACGCTAGAGAGTTCAGGTGTTTGGTGCAAATCTTTATATATCGCCATCAACTCAGGCATAGCCGCTTTAACTAATTTTGTATTATCCTGTGCAGCATAGGTTAATGTGCTGCTAGCGAGGCATAAAATAGAGGTTATAAATACTATAGTTTTCATTGTATTACTCGATTGACGATTGAAAAACTATCTTATACCAATCAGACTAACTAAGTGATCTTTTTAAATGGTCTAAATATCCAATAACATCGTTGCTTTCAATCCCAATAGCCAGCTATTGCTCAATCAGGCGCCTTGTTCTTGAAAATTTATCCTCATTAAAATTTGAACCATTAATTAATCTGATGGGTATTAGCTTAATGGGCTAAGGGGTTCAAATAGGATTATTACGAAATTTCTGGCTGTATCTGTAAGTAAACCTAAGCTATATACCCGCTCCACTTGAAGATGCAGATTTCAGCAAGTCGAGAAAGGGTTAGCTACCAGGCATTGATTGAAGAGAATAGTTATTCTCTTGTCGAAGTCCATAACGCCGGAGATGACCCTTTATCGGCTTGCCCGTAGGGAGCTAAGCTAGAAAACTAGTCCTGCGTTGCACTACTTGATAAGGGAATACCATTATCATCTTATCGCGCCTTGATCTGATTTCCTCGCTTAACTCTGAAACTGCATCCTCAAGTGGAACGGGTATAAACTAAGTATCGCTAGTGAGTAGATTATGTGAAATAAACTCAGCAACTGAGTCAGTGGTAACATTTTTAAGCTCAATATTGTTAAGTTTAGATTTTGCTAAGGGTAAAGCTGCGGCAATAAATGATAGATCTTTACACAAGATCATAAGGGACTCTATTATGACTGTTAATCTAAAGTAGGGCGCTACATCAAAGGCGCTATAAAAGACGAGATGATGACTTTCCATGACATATTGACTGGCTATAGCATAACAATGACCTTGAGTACGTGAAGCAAGAAAGGTCGGGTATGCGTTGATAATAAAACTAGTTAATAACGCTAAACCTTGTTCTTTCTCTTTAATGTTAATGACTATGAGGCTGTGGTCTGTATCAAAAACCTCAGCTATTCTTTTTCGATGCAGTTCTTGGTGTTGGCCTTGGTCTTGCTGCTGTATTAATAGCTGTTGAGCTCGCAATAATAAAGATGAAAAAAGTGTTGGTAAAGCACGGTGTTTATATTCACTTTGCTGATATTCATTCTCACTTAAATGTTCTGACAACGGTCTTAATAACAGGTTTGCAACAGGCAATAACGCTGTGGGTATTTTTGTTTGTTGTTGCTTTATCTGTGCTTGCAGTTGCTGTTTTTGCAGCGGATAAGCCGTGCCTCTGCCTACAATGAATGTTGCATGTTCTGTTAAGCTCTGTGGCGGTTTTTTAGTTAAGTTTTTAGCTATGCTTTTAGTTAAGTTAGTCTCTAAGTCTCGCACGAGAGTTTGATAGTAATTAAATAAGCGAATAATCTCAGGTGAAAACTTATGAAGTTGTTTATCCTCTTCAACGCTCTTACCTTCAGGATGTTTTAAAATAAAGCTTATCAATACTTTAGATAAAACTGTTTCTGAGACATTTATAGGCGCAATAATATCGAGTGCAAACTGTTGGTTATTGTTTAGGTTGTATTGTGGTGAAATTAGCTGGGCGTCAAAGCTTTTAATTAAGTGATTTAAGTTTTTATGATTTGTTGAGAAATAGGCATAAAACTCATAATGAATATACCACCGAACTAACTGCCTATTGTTACAAAAATCAGCTTTAGGTAGGACTTTAGGGCAATACGGTGTCCTGTTCTTGGTTGTATCATCAATGGATTCAAGTAGAGAAGCGACTAACGTTGGTTCAATATTTCCAGTAACCAAGTGCATCTTTTGTGCTTGGTAATATTGAGCATGATACCGTGTGATATCGGTCTTGGTTAACTGCGAGAGCAGTTCAATATCACCACCGTATTGATAGCATCGTTGAGCCGAAGTATCACTACGCGCAATGACACTTTGTTGGTCATCTTGTTGAGGAGTTAATTCACGGTTAATCACACCGTAAAAATCGTCGTGGTAAATTTCCTGTGCTAAATCTTGTGCTTCGAATATAGGTGCTAATAGACCATTTAGTAAATAATTTAAGCCCAATAAACAGGCTTTCTGGCACTGACTGTGACAATGATAGTAGGTGACATTATAGTGGGTGGAGGCGTTAATGGATAAATCGGTCAGTGCCGTAAGCTGAAATAAAGATTCAGGATGATTAAATGCCGCACTTCGACGAAAGATCAAATGTTCAACGGCGTGGCTAACACCACTGTCGTCTAGCGCAGGTGTGTTAACCACAATTAATGCACTAAAACCTTGCTCGTCATTAATATTATGATGTTGTAACCCGTTAGGGTGACGCTTAATTTGACTGGAAGGGGTCATAGTTTTATTTGAACAATATCAGCATCTTTAATGCTGCGCTTATTTACCCTTTCTAATAGCGGATTTTTTGGGTGTTTTGCTCGTTCAATAGCTTCTTGAATTAAATGATGATCGGGCGATTTACTGCACACAGGATCTGTTTTATCCATATCGCCTGTCATCATAAAGGCTTGGCATCGACAACCGCCAAAATCTTTCTCTTTTTCATCACAACTTTGACAAGGTTGAGGCATCCAGCTATCACCACGAAAACGATTAAAAGAGAAGTCTTGCTGCCAAATATCGCTGATAGATTTATCTTTTACATTAGGAAACTTTAGTGGCAACATTTTTGCGCTATGACATGGCAGCGCACTACCATCTGGCGCTATGGTTAAGAAGGTACTGCCCCATCCATTCATACACGCCTTAGGACGAACTTCAAAATAATCAGGTGTCACAAAAATAAATTGTGGCCCTTTACCTTGTTGCTTATCACGGAACTCATTGACGATTTTTTCTGCGTCTATTAGTTGTTGCTGTGAAGGTAATAAATGATCTCGATTATCATACGCCCAGCCATAATATTGCGCTGTAGCAAGCTCAACATAATCGGCATTTAATTGGCAACTTAAGCGCATGATATCTTCAACTTGGCTAATATTTTGTTTTGAAATAACAAAATTTAATACCATTGGATAACCCTGTGCTTTAACCGACTGCGCCATTTTAAATTTTTGTTCAAAGGCGTTACCGCGTCCTGCGATAATATCGTTCATTTCAGGATCTGCACCTTGAAAACTAATTTGAATATGATCTAAGCCCGCTACTTTTAACTTGGCAATACGTTTTTCGGTTAAACCAATGCCCGAAGTAATCAAGTTAGTGTAAAAACCCAATTCTCTTGAGTGCTTAACCATCTGTTCTAAGTCTTTGCGCAATAAAGGTTCGCCACCTGAAAAACCCAGTTGTACCGCGCCCATAGCACGTGCTTGTGTTAATACATCAAGCCACTGCTCAGTATTGAGCTCATCTTTTGTATCACCAAGCTCTGTTGGATTAGAGCAATAAGGACAATGCAAAGGACAATCGTAAGTGAGCTCAGCCAACAACCATAGTGGAGGACCAACTTTTACTTGGGATTGATTATTCATAATAAAGCCATTTTTTATCATAGGCGGCAATTAAAAACTCATGCACATCGTCAGTTAAATCACCAGCATCAGGAAATTTTTTATTTAACATGTTGATGATGTCAGAAACTTTGTTTATACCATCAACCAGTTGCATGATTTCTCCAGCACTACCATTAAGTTTAACCATACCTTCAGGAAATAATAGTACATAACAATCTTGCGCTTGTTCCCATTGCAGTCGGAACATAGCGTTTAAACTTGGCGGCACGGACTGATTTATCATTTAAAAATTCTCTTATGGTAATTTGGCTCAGCTATTAAACCTTGGTAAGGCGCTCGGTCCTGTTGATATGCTAAGGTCATAGCATCAAGCATACTCCACAAAATATCTAATTTAAATTGGAGAATATTTAATGCCTCGTCTTGTGCTTGACGAGTAGTAAAGTGATCTAAGGTGATTTGTAGGCCATGATTAACATCGCGTCTTGCTTGAGATAAGCGCATTTGAAAATACTGTAAGCCTTGTGTTTCAATCCAAGGATAATTTATAGGCCAACTGTCTAGCCTGCTTTGATGTATTTGAGGGGCAAACATTTCCGTCAGTGACGAACATGCAGCTTGCTGCCAGTTAGCACGGCGAGCAAAGTTTACATAGGCATCTACGGCGAATCGCACCCCAGGTAAAACAAATTTCTCATCCAGTAAGTCTTGTCTATCTAATCCTACCGCTTGGCCCAATTGTAACCAGGCTTCAATACCACCTAAGGTTTTGTCTTCTACACTGCCATCGTGATCTAATATGCGTTGGATCCATAGACGACGAGTTTCCATATCATGACAATTAGCTAATATGGCGGCATCTTTAATAGGAATATTTACTTGGTAATAAAAACGGTTTGCCACCCAACCCTGAATTTGCTCAACACTACATTCACCTTGGTGCATGGCAATATGAAATGGGTGATGAATATGGTAAAGCTGCCCTTTAGCGCGGAGCATTTCTTCAAACTGCTCTCTTGTCCATGGTTGTTGCATAAATAAAGCGCCTCTTAGTATTAAGTGTTATACCCGCTCCACTTGAAGATGCGAGTTTCAGGGTGCCTGAGCGATTCATGATCAAGGCGCCTCTTTTTATTAAGGGTTGTTCCCTTAAAAATAGATGCAACGAAGCGCATGATTTGCTCAGACATCCCCAAAGGGCTGTTTTAGAAACGCTTTATGCTACGTTATTGATTTTGAGAAGGGAACAACCATTCTCTTCAATCAATGCCTTGCCTAAAGGCGTTTCTAATTCCAGCTGAATCCTGCATCTTCAAGTGGAACGGGTATATATCAATTGCATTTATTATCAGATCATTAAAGCAATTATATTGTTATTTCCATGCCATCTACGGCTATTTCAACACCATTGTCCAACACAAATTGATGTTGTGCTGATTCTTCATTGAGAATAGGGTTGGTGTTATTAATATGGATTAAAATCTTTCGATCGATATCAAATTTATTGAGTAATGCGACAGTGCCAAAATCACCATTTACTGGCATATGGCCCATTTGGGATCCAAGTTTAGTACCAACGCCTTGTGCGATCATTTCATCGTCAAGCCAGAGTGTGCCATCGATTAATACGCAGCTAGCATCTGCCAATATCTCTTCAACTTCAGGTGTGCTTTCTACGATGCCCGGTAAATAAAAAAGGTATTTCCCACTCGTTTTATCAACAATTTTGAGGCCGATATTGTTACCAGCAACGACTTTGTCACGGTATTTAGAATAAGGAGGAGCATTCGACTCTATAGTCACGGGAACGAACTCGATATCTGCAACACCTTCAACACTAAAAGCATCACTCTGCTGATAACCAATAGGTTTAAATGATAGACCGCCGTGCCAGTGTTCAAGCATGTTAAATAACGGATATGCAGAAGTTAAATCTTCATAAACAACATGAGAACAATAAACATCAAGGGGTAAGCCTTCACGTAAGGTAATTAAGCCTGTGGTGTGATCAATTTGGCTATCGGTTAGAATGGCGCCACGAATATTAGTACCCCGTGCACCTTGCTCAGGCCATAATTGTGGGGATTGATTTATTTGCTGACGAATATCGGGTGAAGCATTAATGAGTGCCCAATTTTTACCGTCAGGACTGACAGCGATAGAAGACTGTGTACGCGGTGTAGCTTTTATGGTTCCGGCTCGTAATCCTTTACAATTAGCACAATGACAGTTCCACTGTGGAAAACCACCACCAGCAGCCGAACCAAGAATTAAAATTTGCATAAATTCCTTAAAAAACTATGAGAAATACCCTCAGAGGGAGAAGTTACCGAGGGTAATCGCATACCAATCTCACTAACTATTTGATCATTTCTACTGGTTAAAATAACCAACTACTTCATTATTTATTTAATAATTAGAAGAACTAGTTATTAAAATAAATGCCTTGTATTTAGCTATTTTTACTGCGTATAAAGTAGATAAACTAGTCAATGAAACTGGTATCATTTCTCAAAAGGCATTATCTGTTGCTGATATAAAGTGTTACTTCAAAACCTAAACGCATTTCTTCAAACTTTGGTTTAGTCCACATAGTCAATCCTCATTATTGTAAGTTAGTTGCTAGATCAATATAGATCGGCAGCCACTTGAAAGAAATCATACTTTAGAACGAACATTCTTAATATATAGGAGGGTTTTTGTTAATGATGATTCAAAAACTGTTTAGAAAAACTAAGTGTGGCCTCAACCAATGCGTTGCTCATTAAAGGTTCGTTCGCGAGGTGACCAGCCATATCAATCACTGTTAATTTTGCCTGTGGGCAATGGTATGCCAATTGCCATGCTTGCTCTACCGGACAAACAAAATCATAGCGGCCTTGTATTATTTTAATTGGAATATCACTGATTTGAGTTATTTGCTCAAGAATAGGATTTTTCTCAATGAAACAACGGTTTATTGAGTAATGAAGTTGAATGATTGAGGGTTTTTTATTGATTGTATCGACTATGCTAGCAGGGGTGCCTGGTTGAATATTTAATATTGCCGATTCCCATTGCTGTAAACGATTATAGGCATCTCGACTTATCTGTTCATCGCTATTAATTAACCTTTGATATAAAGCATTTAGTGGTGCTTGTTGCTGCTCGATGGGGAGATTATCAACTAATGCTTGCCATGCGTCGGGATATATTTGAGCAGCACCTTTATTAGTGTATACCCAGTTAATATCTTGTGCACGACCTAGAAAAACGCCTCGTAAAATCATGCCCAACACTTGTTTAGGATACTGTTTTGCATAAACCAAAGCTAAAGTGGCCCCCCAAGAGCCACCGAAGACTAACCATTGACTAATGCCAAGATGTTTACGAATAGTATTGATATCTTCCACTAATGCTAGGGTGTTGTTTTCCTTTAGCTCACCTTGTGGTTTTGAGCGACCGCAGCCTCGTTGATCAAATAAAATAATATGGTAAATAGCAGGATCAAAATAACAACGATGTTGTTCTCGACAAGCTGAACCGGGCCCACCATGTAAAAAAATAACAGGTATTCCTTGTTCATTACCGCACTGTTCAATATAGAGTTGGTGAAGAGGACTAACTTTAAGATACTGTTGAGAAAATGGTTCAATTTCTGGATAAAGTGAATGTAACAAAGTAGGCCTCTTAACAAGTTTAGGGGAATAAAGGCTAAAAATAATTATAATGTGATCAGTTTACACTAGGCGAATGAAAGCGCAACACAATGACTTTACGTTAAATAATACCGTTAATGTTCATAACACTTATCTTTTTCGCAGACTAAAGATCTATACCTAGATATGTGCTCTATTGATTAATAGACCACATAAAAAAAAGACCTTAACAAATAAATGTTAAGGTCTTTTTGCTAACTATAATAAAGTTAATTAAGTATGAATATTAATTTATAAAGAATTAAGCTTTAGTAATTACGTCAACTAATTTCCACGTGTCTTTCCTTTAAACTAGGAACAGCAGACTTAGAAATTATGTCGATATATTTAGCGCATAAAAAAAGACCTTAACAAATAAATGTTAAGGTCTTTTTGCTAACTATAATAAAGTTAATTAAGTATAAATATTAATTTATAAAGAATTAAGCTTTAGTAATTACGTCAACTAATTTCCAGTTTTTAGACTTAGAAATTGGCGCAACTTCAGTAATAGTTACTAAGTCACCTTCGTTACATACGTTAGTTTCATCATGTGCTTTCAACTTAGTTGAACGCGTCATGTATTTACCGTACATAGGGTGCTTAACACGGCGCTCAATCAAAACAACGATAGACTTATCCATTTTGTTACTGACAACAACGCCTTGTAGTGTGCGGATTTTAGTTTCGCTCATTACTTACCTGCCTTTTCAGTGATGATAGTCTTAACACGTGCGATATTGCGACGTACGATTCTTAGCAAATGAGTTTGTGCTAATTGACCAGTACTTGCTTGCATGCGGTAGTTAAACTGCTCGCGAAGAAGTTCTAGTAATTCAGCATTTAGCTCTTCAATGCTTTTTGCTTTAAGTTCACTAACTTTCATTACAATGCCGTCCTAGTTACGAAGGTGGTTTTGAATGGTAGTTTAGAAGCGGCTAAAGCAAAAGCTTCACGCGCGATTTCTTCAGAAACACCTTCCATTTCATAAAGAACACGACCTGGAAGAATTTGGCAAACCCAATACTCAACTGAACCCTTACCTTTACCCATACGAACCTCAAGAGGTTTTTTAGTAATTGGCTTATCAGGGAATACGCGTATCCAGATTTTACCTTGACGTTTCACATGACGAGTCATGGCACGACGAGCGGCTTCAATTTGGCGTGCAGTCATACGACCACGTTCCATTGATTTCAAACCGAAAGTACCGAAGCTAACTGAACTACCTACGTGAGCAAGACCACGGTTGCGCAGTTTAAATTGCTTGCGGAATTTAGTACGTTTTGGTTGTAACATAACTTATTCCTCTACTTAGGCTTGCGGTTGGTTTTTCTTTTAGGTTTAGCCGCTGGTACTTCTGCCTGTAGAGGCATGTTACCAATGATTTCACCTTTGAAAATCCAAACTTTGATACCAATAACACCGTAAGTAGTGTTACCACGCGCAATTGCGTAGTCAATATCAGCACGTAAAGTATGTAAAGGTACACGACCCTCACGATACCATTCTGCACGTGCGATATCAGCGCCGCCTAAACGACCACTAACTTGTACTTTGATGCCTTTAGCGCCTAAACGCATTGCGTTTTGAACTGCACGCTTCATAGCGCGACGGAACATAACACGACGTTCTAATTGACTAGCAATGCTGTCTGCAACAAGCTGCGCATCCATTTCTGGCTTACGTACTTCAGCGATGTTGATTTGAGCAGGAACACCAGCAATTTTAGAAACGGCTAAACGTAGTTTCTCAACATCTTCGCCTTTCTTACCGATAACAACACCTGGACGAGCCGTGTGAATTGTTACGCGGATAGATTTAGCTGGACGTTCGATTACCACTTTAGAAAGTGATGCACGCTTAAGCTTTTCTTTTAAAAATTCGCGAACCTTATGATCGCCGTCTAAGTTGCTAGCAAAATCTTTGTTGCTTGCAAACCAAGTAGACGCGAAAGGTTTCGTGATACCTAAGCGAATACCGGTAGGATTAACTTTTTGACCCATACTAATATACTCCTAAGAATCAGACACAATCACAGTGATGTGACTAGTGCGCTTGATGATGCGATCGGCTCGGCCTTTCGCACGTGGCATAATACGTTTCATTGTTGGACCATCGTCAATCAAAATTGTTTTAACGAATAATTCATCAATGTCTGCACCTTCGTTATGCTCGGCATTTGCGATAGCAGAGTTAAGTACTTTTTTAACTAATTCAGCAGCTTTTTTGTTGCTGAAAGTTAAAATTTCAAGTGCTTTCTCTACATTAACGCCACGGATTTGATCCGCAACTAAACGCGCTTTCTGAGCAGAACCGCGGGCAAATTTATGTATAGCAATAGCTTGCATGTAACTTCCCCTTATTTCTTCGCTTTCTTATCAGCGACATGACCGCGATAAGTACGAGTTGGTGCAAATTCTCCTAATTTGTGACCGATCATTTCTTCGGTTACAAATACAGGGACGTGTTGACGGCCATTATGGACAGCGATGGTCAATCCGATCATTGTAGGAATGATCATTGAACGACGGGACCAAGTTTTAATTGGCTTTTTATTCCCGCTTTCCACCGCTTTCTCTACCTTCGTCAACAAGTGTAGGTCAATAAATGGACCTTTCTTGAGGGAACGTGGCATGGTGAATCCTTATATATTCAATTCTTCATGTGAACTTAGCAAGCTAAGTTCAGCAATCAGAATATTAATTAAATGTACTAATTACTTAGCACGACGACGTACGATAAATTTATCAGTACGCTTGTTCGAACGAGTCTTGTAACCCTTAGTTGGTACGCCCCAAGGGGATACCGGGTGACGACCGCCAGATGTTTTACCTTCACCACCACCATGTGGGTGATCAACTGGGTTCATGGCAACACCACGAACAGTTGGGCGAACACCGCGCCATCTTGAAGCACCAGCTTTACCCAAAGAGCGAAGCATGTGTTCAGAATTGCCGATTTCACCTAAAGTAGCACGACAATCAGACTCTATTTTACGCATTTCGCCAGAGCGAAGACGTAAAGTAACGTAAGCACCATCTTTCGCAACTAATTGTGCGTAAGTTCCGGCTGCACGTGCGATTTGAGCACCTTTGCCTGGCTTAAGTTCGATTGCGTGAATAACACTACCTAACGGTATGTTACGTAGTGGCATTGTATTACCAGGTTTGATCGGAGCACCAACACCAGACAGGATACTATCACCAGCTGATAAGCCTTTAGGGGCTAAGATGTAACGACGTTCACCATCGGCATACAATACTAATGCGATGTTAGCGCTTCGGTTTGGATCGTATTCTAAACGTTCAACTTTGGCTGGAATGCCATCTTTAAGACGTTTAAAATCAACTATACGATAATGTTGCTTATGACCACCACCAATGTGACGAACCGTAATGCGACCATTATTGTTACGACCACCAGACTTAGACTTAGTGTCTAATAATGGTGCATAAGGCTTACCTGTATGAAGCTCTTTGTTTACCACTTTAACTAGGTGACGACGACCCGGAGAAGTAGGTTTACATTTTACTATAGCCATTTTAACTGCTCCTTATGATTCCGCGCCAACGAAGTCGATGTCACTACCTTCTGCAAGAGTAACGTAGGCTTTTTTCCAGTCGTTACGACGACCAAAACGAGCACCGGTACGTTTTACTTTACCCTTAACATTAAGTGTATTAACACCTTCAACTGTAACTTCAAAAAGTTTCTCAACTGCCGCTTTAATTTCAGCTTTAGTTGCATCTGTAGCTACTTTGAAAACAACAGTGTTGTTTGCTTCAGCAGCTGTAGTTGCTTTTTCAGAGATATTCGGTGCTAAAAGCACTTTCAACAAACGTTCTTCGTTTATCATGCTAAAATCCCCTCAATTTCTTTAACTGCATCAGCAGTGATTAAAACTTTTTCGAAACCAACTAAGCTTACAGGGTCAATTGCTGCAACATCACGAACGTCAACTTTATATAAGTTGCGTGCTGATAAGAACAAGTTCTCGTCAACTTCTTTCGTTACAATCAATACGTCTTTAAGCTCTAAGCCTTTAAGCTTAGCAACTAATTCTTTAGTTTTAGGTGTTTCTACCGAAAAGTTCTCTACCACAACTAGACGTTCTTGACGAACTAGTTCAGATAGGATGCTAGCAATAGCACCACGATACATTTTACGGTTAACTTTTTGGCTGTGATCCTGAGGTTTAGCAGCGAATGTTACGCCACCTGTACGCCAGATTGGACCACGGGTAGTACCAGCACGTGCACGGCCAGTACCTTTTTGACGCCATGGTTTTGCACCACCGCCGCTAACTTCTGAACGAGTTTTCTGAGCACGAGTACCTTGACGAGCACCAGCTGCATATGCAACTACTACTTGGTGTACTAACGCTTCATTAAACTCACGTCCAAAAGTTGCTTCAGATACTTCAAGAGCACCAGATGCGTCTTTTAATGATAATTCCATCATAAAATCTCCTGGACTAAGCTTTAACAGCTGGTTTGATGATTACATTGCCATTGATAGCACCCGGAACTGCGCCTTTAATAAGCAACAAGTTACGTTCAGCATCAACGCGAACCAATTCAAGGTTTTGTGTAGTACAACGCACAGCACCCATATGACCAGACATTTTTTTGCCTTTAAATACACGACCTGGTGTTTGACATTGACCTAACGAACCGTTAGATCTATGTGATAACGAAACACCATGCGTTGCATGTTGCATAGTAAAGTTCCAGCGTTTAATACCGCCTTGGAAACCTTTACCTTTCGATGTACCAGTAACGTCTACTAATTTAGTGTCATTGAATACTTCAACAGTGATTTCACTGCCAGCTTCGATGTCACTACCTTCATTTTCGTTTAAACGGAATTCCCACAAGCCGCGGCCTGCTTCAATTCCTGCTTTAGCGAAATGTCCAGCAGCAGGTTTAGTTACACGGCTTGCTTTACGCTTGCCCGTAGTAACTTGTAGTGCTGAATAACCATCGTTGTCTACAGTTTTAACCTGAGCAACACGGTTTGCTTCAACTTCGATAACAGTAACAGGGGTAGAAACACCATCTTCTGTGAAGACACGAGTCATACCCACTTTACGTCCAACTAGACCTATAGTCATTGTTAAAACTCCCCTTAGCCCAAGCTGATTTGAACATCAACACCAGCTGCAAGATCTAAACGCATTAATGCGTCTACAGTCTTTTCAGTTGGCTCAACGATATCAATCATGCGTTTATGAGTACGAATTTCGTACTGATCTCGCGCATCTTTGTTAACGTGTGGAGAAGTCAAGATAGTGTAACGTTCTTTGCGAGTAGGAAGTGGAATTGGACCACGAACCTGTGCGCCAGTACGTTTTGCAGTATCAACGATTTCTGCTGTAGATTGATCAATCAAACGATGATCGAACGCTTTCAAACGAATGCGAATTCTTTGATTTGACATGAAGACAAATCCCCTTTTTTAAAGAACAAAAAAATACATCCCTCTGCTTCCTTGTGTGCCGGAAGGGGGTGTATTAACTAATAAACATTCAACTCAAAATTAGAGCTGCTGTGAAACGAATAGAAACTTAATTCTTATTCATTTAGTGCTATAAGCGTTACTTAACCATAAAGGTTTTAGTAATAATCTTTAGCATAACACACTCAATTTGGCTGAATGCGAGCGCGTATTATACAAGAAAGCTTGTGGTGTGCAAGTTATTTATAGCTGATTATAGAATTGCTACTTTTATTAGCAGAAACTTGCCAATAATAGGCATATGGAGGGAGACAAATAAGATTAGAAGGGTAAATAAAATAGACCAAACAGGGCGTTGTCGGTCTTTAATTCAGTAGGCCTATATAAAGCAGAGTTATTTTAATTTTAACAAAGCTAGGTTGGCAACCAACAATACCTTGGAAGCTAGCTTTGTGCCAAGCTCATGCGTTTGGCATGTAAAAAGGATAAAGTGCTTAGCTATAATAGAGTAGCGTTAAGTAAGGACTTAAACATTAGCAAAGTCGTGTGGGATATAAGTTCGATAATTTTGTCACGTACTCCATATTAGTGATAAAAGTGCAATCTGACTAATCAACTATATAAAAAGCCATAGCTTATATAGTAGGTGTGTTTATATATGGTTGAACTACTGTTCATTCAATAAATTTCTGCTGGCCACAATTGGATAGAATTTTCATCTCTTCCAGATATTGAGGTTTACTGAGAAAAACTTTTTAAACTATTCTTTTGCTATATATAAGCAGAAGCTCAATTTTAGACTAATAAACCGGACCGAATTAATAAATTATTTATCAATTTTCTATGGATTTGTTTTTGTTAATGGTATACTCGCGCGCAAATTTTCAACAATTCTGCTTTCATTCTTTCTTATATATAGAAGATAAAGTGGGATAGACCTTAAACTAAGTAGAGTAAAGTAATGGCAGATTTATCCAAATACAGAAACATTGGTATATTCGCTCACGTTGATGCGGGTAAAACCACAACAACTGAACGTATCCTTAAACTAACCGGTCAGATCCATAAAACTGGTGAAGTACATGACGGCGAGTCTACGACTGACTTCATGGAACAAGAAGCTGAGCGCGGTATTACCATCCAGTCTGCTGCGGTAAGTTGTTTTTGGAACGATCACCGTTTCAACGTTATCGATACTCCTGGTCACGTTGATTTCACTGTAGAAGTTTACCGTTCATTAAAAGTACTTGATGGTGGTGTTGGTGTATTCTGTGGTTCTGGTGGTGTTGAACCACAATCAGAAACTAACTGGCGTTACGCGAACGACTCAAAAGTTGCTCGTATCATCATGGTGAACAAACTTGACCGTTTAGGCGCTGATTTTTACCGTGTTTGTAAGCAAGTTAAAGACGTTTTAGGTGCTAACCCATTAATAATGACTTTACCTATTGGTACTGAAGATGAGTTCGTTGGCGTTGTTGACCTACTTTCTGAAAAAGCTTACATCTGGGATGACACTGGTCTTCCAGAAAACTATGAAGTTACTGATATTCCAGCTGATATGGTAGAGCAAGCTGCTGAATACCGTGTGAAGTTAATTGAAACAGCTTTAGAAGTTGATGAAGACATGTTGATGGAGTTCTTAGAAGGGGAAATGGTCCCTACTATAGAACAAATCAAAGCGTGTATCCGTACTGGTACTCGTGATATGACTTTCTTCCCAACTTACGGTGCATCTGCATTTAAAAACAAAGGTATTCAATTAATTCTTGATGCTGTTGTTGATTACTTGCCTTCACCTACAGATGTTAATCCACAACCACTTACTGATGAAGAAGGTACGCCTAATGGTGAGTTTGCAATCGTTTCTGCAGATGAAACATTCAAAGCGTTAGCATTCAAAATCACTGATGACCGTTTTGGTACATTAACTTTCGTACGTATCTATTCAGGTACATTGAAGAAAGGCGATACCATTCTTAATGCTGCTACAGGTAAAACTGAGCGTGTTGGACGTATGTGTGAAATGCAAGCTGATGACCGTAACGAACTTACTTCAGCACAAGCTGGTGATATCATCGCGATTGTTGGTATGAAAAGTAATGTTCAGACAGGCCACACATTATGTGATCCTAAACACCCTATCGTTCTAGAAGCGATGGTATTCCCTAAGCCTGTAATTTCAATCTCTGTAACACCAAAAGATAAAGGTTCAACTGAGAAAATGGGTCTTGCTATCGGTAAAATGGTTGCAGAAGATCCTACTTTTAAAGTTGAAACTGATATCGATTCAGGTGAAACGATTTTATCTGGTATGGGTGAGCTTCACTTAGATATCAAAGTAGATATTCTTAAACGTACTTACGGTGTTGAATTAGAAGTTGGTAAGCCACAAGTTGCATACCGTGAAACAATCACAACTGCAATTGAAGATTCTTACACACATAAGAAACAATCTGGTGGTTCTGGTCAGTTCGGTAAAATTGATTACCGTATCAAGCCCGGCGAACCTGGTTCTGGTTTCGTATTCAGCTCTGTTGTTGTTGGTGGTAATGTTCCTAAAGAATTCTTCCCAGCAATCGAGAAAGGCTTCAAAGGCATGATGGATACTGGTGTTCTTGCTGGCTTCCCTGTACTTGACGTTGAAATTGAATTATACGATGGTGGCTTCCATGCTGTCGATTCATCTGCTGTTGCATTTGAATTAGCTGCTCGTGGCGCTTTCCGTCAATCAATTCCAAAAGCTGGTGCACAGTTAATTGAACCTATCATGAAAGTTGATGTGTTTACGCCTGATGATCACGTTGGTGATGTTATTGGTGATTTAAACCGTCGTCGTGGTATGATCGGAGGTCAAGAAGCGGGTGTTTCTGGTGTTCGTATTAAAGCTGACGTACCTCTTTCAGAAATGTTCGGTTACATCGGAACTTTACGTACAATGACATCAGGTCGTGGTCAATTCTCTATGGAATTCTCTCACTACATGCCTTGTCCTAATAACGTAGCTGAAATTGTAATTGCTGAAGTTAAAGCGGCTAAAATAGCTAAAGACGCAGCTAGAAAATAGAAAATAATTAATCTTTAATTATTTTTGATATAAAGGATGCTTCGGCATCCTTTTTTATTGCCTGAAATATGTCATACAAGCCCTTGTATTAATGGCTTAGATTGAAGTTACCTAAAAGCTTAAAGCAAAAAATACCCGTAAAATACCCCTTACTTAATAAATTACGTTATAGCTCTAAGTCTGTTCATGCTTCTTAATTACGAATTATAAGCAGGGATTCGATTCCCTTTACCTACCTAACTGCGCCAACGTTTTTACATAAGCTGTTTGCTATTTTTAATAATAAAGTTAGCTAGATAAGAGAAAAAATATAATAATTTATTGCACATCATCATAAGTTTAAGCCACAGCAAAATTGATAACTTAATCCACTTTTACAGAAACAATTACTAAGCAGGTTTCCCGTTTTTATATCTTTTAATGAAATTAAACTGCCATTTAAGTTTACTGGTCCATGGGGGTTATCCCAGACGATTACAGGTCTACCTTTTAATTTTTCCATAAAATCAATCGGTGGCTCAGGATTGGCGATTATAATTTGAGCAGAAGACGGAAGGTTATTTAAAATTTCATCTATTTCTTGTCGATCACATTCAAAATAGGAAATTCCAATAAAAACACAATGTGTAGACTTATTTAGTTCTTTTTTGAAACAGTTATTAGCTTCTTTAACCCATTGAAAATTTTTATACTTATTTACCTCATTCGGTACGATACATAGAGGCTGTGTTCTTGGGTAGAGCAAATCACTCGTCTTTAACCTTTTTATTGGCATATCGTTAACATCAATTATCCCATTCAATGGATACCTTACAGGGATATCGAGACCAACTATTTCAAAATCAACCGAGCCATGGGGTTTAAAAAGTGGCAGTCCATGTCCATGACCATTTATTTGCTGGGAATTATAAATACAACCTAATTCATCTAAGCATGTTTCTAATAAAAGGTCGTAATTTAAAGAGAATGCATTTATTAAATTATCTCTATGGAGTTGAAGCCACATAAACCAAGGCCAATCCTTTCGGAAGTTATCTATTTGAGCTGTAGCTAAATGTGAAAAAGAAATCGTCAGAAAGTGCCTAGCTTCAATCAAACATCGTCTGACCTCAACACCTAATGATTTGCAAAAACTTTCGTTTTGAAGTTTTAAAAATATATCAAAATCACTTTCATCAGGAAGCGAGTCTTTAATTAACTTGAGGTTAGGCAAGCAATCGATAAGTAAAACATCACTATCAGGACACTTTATTTCCCAGCTTAGAGGTGCTTGAGTATTCCATTCCTGCATTAAGCTTGTAAAATAACCGAAGCTGATAGAAAATCCATTACCAACTATCATCGAAATTTTTGGTTTATTCATATTAATCTCAATTACTACAGTGACATATTCTGTTGTTTAGTAATTACTAATTTACCTTAACCCTCTAAATTTTCATATCTTTATAGTAGCTATATTGTTCAGATTATAATAAATGTAATTTAAAAATTACATTTATAGTGTGTGTTAATAATAGGGAAATATCGTTTAGTGTGAAGCAGCATAATTTGGTGTAATCGACCCCCGTAATACATGACGGGGGTCGATTCAGTTAAAGTTTATTACGAAAATAATATTTAGTTGAAATATCATTAGTAAGAATATTAATTTTCTGAATTAGTAGTATAAGAGGATAGTAGCAAATTATATTCTGTTGATATATTCCACATCGTTAGAAGTCTCTTTAGTTCAACAAGCTCACTATGGGTGGGGTCGCCATTAATTGATTTTTCTGATAAAAAATTTAAACGTCTGAATTCTTCGCTAGTCATAATAATCATCCTTGATTCATACTAACTAAAATATAGTTAACTTTTTGTTTTATACAAATTTTATAAATATTCGCTACGCGATGAAGTACAGAAGAGCACTCGCTTCGCTCGATTAGTGCAGTTTGTTTTTTTCTTAACGCTTCGCTAAAAAAGAACAAACCTAAAACTGACAAATCGCTGTAGGCCTCAGCAATTAACGCATACAGCAGCACTCCGAAAAAACTTTACCCCCGTATTACTAAACGGGAGTAAAATCTTTCATTTCCTCCTACCGCTCCATTCCTCTTCCTCGTTGCTCAGGCTTCGCCCTCGTCCTCGTCATCATCGCTCAGGGTCGTCAATAGAAAGCTCAGTTGCCTAAAAGTAATCATTAAGTAAAGAATAGAGAAAAGGTCAAAAGCGGTTCCAAAGAGCTTCAAGCCTAATTTAGTAAAGTAAAATAAAGGTTTCTAAGAACATTTTTAAATACACAAAAATAACCTCAGACACTCCTTGATTTTCATTGACAAAATTATTCTCTCACTCTGTTTGATTAGCATCAAATTAAGCGCGCACCCCTATGTTTCTGCGAAACGGGTACACATTAAATTGACACTATCAGGGAACTTAGAGCATGAATGATATTGAAGCTGAAATCGCTAACACTTTAAAAGAGATTGAAGAACTAAAGGAAGAGACACGGGCAATTGTGGCCAAAATGAAGACGCTAAATACTGCTGATGAAAAGGAAACTAATCATGCTAATTAAAATTAATGAGTCAGAGCCTGAGTTCGTCGCGTTCGTTGAATCGCTTAAACAACATTACAGTGAAGCAACCGCCGCTGGTGCAACAAAGAAAGCGATCGTTAATCATGTATCAGTGACCAAAGAATTAAGGAAAACAAAAAAGAAGCTGGAAAAGCTTGAGGCGATACTTGAAGAAATCAAAACGATAAAGCGACAGCAGAAAGGGTTGCAACAAGCCCTCGATATTCTAACGGATTAGTACCAAAAGGTTATCCTGGCAAGCGTGCCTGGACAATGAATTAGTACCAAAAAGTTATCCTGGCAAGCGTGCCTGGACAATGAATTAGTACCAAAAAGTTATCCTGGCAAGCGTGCCTGGACAATGAATTAGTACCAAAAAGTTATCCTGGCAAGCATGCCTGGACAATGAATTAGTACCAAAAAAGGCTTACCGGTTTAACCAGGTTAAACAACTTTGGTACTAAAACGTAAAAAAGAACGTAATAACGGCTACGTACAACACATAAACAAACAACTTAGAGTAATGACAACTGAATAGGGCTATTGCCCCTCGCTTCTTGAAAAGGCTCACTCGGTTTAGTTGGCTCACAATACACATAGTTACTGTGATTATTTGACCTTAATTCAACTAAACAGTCTGAGCTAAAGAAAATCTTATAACCCATCGCTATTAACGATTCAGAGCCAACATTTAATACTTCATCATTAATGTAAGCAGTGAAGACATAATCACGAGTAACACGATGCTTATTAAAATAAACCGTATTAACCGCATTGATATACATCTTGGTCGCACCGAACGGCAGCGCTACAAAATTATTAGGCGCAGTAACAGTCGAAACACTAGCACGACGAAAAGAAAAAGGATTAATCTCCCCATCACTTTTTTGAGCAGTACGAACGGAAGCATTAGCAACTTGAACAGCAGCCGCTGAAGCTTTCGGACTTTGTGAAATCGCATTAGGTAAACTATTCGCCAACGGTTCATCAACTTCAATGCTTTCATCGTCGAAGAAAAAGAAAACCATATACACAAGATAGGCAACCACAAAGGCGAAGCCAACAATAACACTAGGAGTAATAGGCGACTGACCAGCGCCCGATTTAGTAGATTTTCCTGTTGCTGTGGACTTATAAAGTTTGAAAACATCGAGCGGCACCTTTTTGAACGTGACAATATCGTTTTTACCAACAGAAATTCCATTAGTTTTGGGTAAATGTTCTAGAATTCTAGGACGTCTTTTGTAGTAGGGAATTGGGATCGCATCTTTTGACGAGTGAGCATAAGCAACCTCACAAACAGAGCGGATAAACGATGATATTTCCTTAATATCAGGCGTGGCCAATAAGATATCCCAGTTGTAATGCCTATGACGCATAAAGCATTCACGCAGCGTTCTTGGGTATCGTAAATAATTTCGCTCATCAAAAAGAGATTCACCAATATCATCCTGATAATCTTCAATGTTTACATTGGACTTAATTTTGCGTTGTTCTTCATGATAAATTTCCGAAAACTCTTGAGGCAATAAATCATCAAAAGCGCCCTCAGTCTTATAGTCATAATCAGAAGCCTTAAAAGACTTATCATTTGGGTAAATATCTTGTATTTCATCCAGAAAGATAAGCGCGCCAATCGGCAACCAATGAAAGAAATTACGCATCAACAACATACCCGTATCATTACCAATACTTATTCGTAACAATCTAGCCGTACTAGGAAAAACCTCTTTTAACTCGCGCTGTATCTCTTCAAGCGTTTTGATGCCCTGCAAATTAGTAACAACTACACGACCAAGACGTAAAGCAGGAACAATTTCAAACCACATGGCCGTAGATGATTTGTAAGAGCCTGGGGGACCATGAAAAACTTTAGTAGCCATGAGTTAACCTCTTTGCATATAAAACAAAACGACAAATGAAAAAACAATCAAAAAAGATAAACGCGCAGACAAATATATAAATCTAATCATTAGAAACTCATCTGATAAACAAGACGTGTAATAAGCGCCTCAATAAGTAAGCTAAGCGCATCAAAAAAACGCATATCTGAAGCCGCTTGTCGTAAATCAGGCGGAAGATTAGAAATTGCCGTATTCACAACCTCATTAATGTTAATCATTTGAATAAAAGATAAAGCGACCTCATGAGCAAAAACCAACGTTTCATACATAAGATAAAACTTTAAATAGAGTAAATAACTCGTTAACCAAACAAAAAAATCACCTATTGCAGTAGGAATAATGACAGTAAAAAACTCATAAATACTCATGAAAAAGATTGTGGCAGTTTCAAAAAAACCAGTAACACCCGTTTGAGGAGCAGCAAAAACATCAAAGGAAAAAAAAGCTAATAAAACAAAAATCAATAACTTCATGATTTAATCCCCCCAAGTACAATAGTCAACGCACTAAGGGCAGCAAGAAAATAAACAACATTGCCAACACCGCCAAAATACTCAGAAAAACGAGCTAATGAAATATCATGAGAACCCCATTTACCTAAATCAAGATTATTAGCCTGATAACCACCACTATTACCCGCCGTAAAATTAAACTTTTCCCTTACCTCATTAATAAACAACCTATTCTCAACACCAATAGAAGCCTTAAAACCATCAGTAAGACCAGTTAAATCACTTTCATTAATAAAAAGAGTGTCATAAGCACTAAAGCTAGCTACGCCAAAATCAGACTGATAACTACCCCCTAATTCATCACCCAAACCATCAATTTTATCACCCAAACCATCGATACCAGAACCAAGACTATTAACAGCACCAATAATACCCTTATCATCAAAAACAGCTTTTTCAATACGATTAACAGCATCAATAATACCGTTAGCAGAATTACTAACAGTGGTTGATATATCATCAGATTTTTCAACAATAGTTTGATTAGTTGTCTCAGTGGTAGAAGCTAAATTTTTAGTATTAGCATTGCGGGTAGCAACAACTTCATTAATAAGCTTATCGCCTTGTAATGATGAAATATTTGAAGAGGTGTCAGAAGTGGTTCCATCAGCTTCATAATCAATATCATGTTCAACATCTTCAGTAGTAGTTGTAGAGGGGTCAACACTTGAACCAGTACTACCAGAACCGAAATCTAAATCACTAGGTGGCTCAGGAACATCACAAAAAGGATAAACTGAACAATCCTCTTCTTTAGGTATAGAGCCATCATTACAAACACCAGTACAAGAAGTAGTGCCTTGACCATCATCAGTATAATTTGAACTTTTAACGCCCCAGTTATTAGCACATTGATTTTTTACAACATCGTTACACTTATCAGACTCAGATTTAAAATCTTCACAAGAATAACTATAAACATTAGGGGAAGTGTAAACGAAACCAGTAACAACTCTTGAAGTAGAACTACAATCTAAATTTGCTAATTCATGGCATTCAATAGGAGATTGACAACCGACAGAATAAGACAAATAAAGAGTAGCAGTGATATTACCAGAATCATTACACTGAGAACCCAAGCGATACTTAATCCTTGTAGAGCTTGAATAAATAAGAGGACATTTATAATAGGTATTACCATCACCGTAAGCGATTTCAGAGGGGGCAATCTGAGCACAATTAGCTGATTGGGCATCATCACCAGAACAATAATCAAAAGTAAAAGCCGAAGCTAAACCTATTTTATTAGTGATCGTAACAATAGCCGAAACATTAAAACTAAAAATAAAAATCAGGATAAAAAGTAATAATCGAAACATAACAAGACTCAAATTTTAGGTAAAAAAAAGGACTTCCTAAGAAGCCCTAATCCCGCTTGTAAATCCCTCGATACAGCAGTAATAAAGGCAACAAGCTAATAAAATGGTTGTGACCATCGCTTAACGACCGAACCAACCAAGCATTTTACCAACACCAAAACCAAGGATTGCTACACCAATAACACCCGCTATAACAGCGGTTACATTGCCACTACCTTCAGTTACTGCCGTACCAATTTGAGCCGTATAATCAGCCGCTTGAACCGCAGCAGAAGAGCCAGCAATTGCAGAAACAGCAGCTACCGCTTTAACTTTTTTTGTTTTTAAAAAACTAACTAATTTGTTCATGTTATAAACCTTATTTTATTTACCTAACCAGCGAGCAACACGCCCACCGAAATGTGATGTTAAAAAAGCCATAATTAGCGCTAATTCAACGATTGCGAACACTTCTACATCAAAAGCAAAAAGCAGATGTAGCGTTTCATTCATTTGTTGTAGTGAGCCACTTTGTAATTCAACGAATTCAGACTGACTCACCAAAACAAATTCTGTACAGTCCGTTTCTGCAACTATTTTTAAATAACCTGTACCGTCATTAGCTGCACAAACCGACATAATTAATTAACCTGCTTTTTGTTGTTGAGCGGGTTCAATCACAAGCAGTACGGCTTTTGAATCAACGTAAACATTGCGGTAATCACCGACATTCACAGGTAATTCAACCAAAGCACCGTGACTTTCTGAAAGCGTTTTAATGAAAAAGGCATCTTTTTCTTTTTCAGCACTTATGCGAGCGGTTCTAATCATCTTTTGTTCTTGGTCAAAGCCATTAACAAAAGAGACTTCAATACCAATTTCGGTATAGCTGTTCTCTTGAGCTACGCCACCTTTATCGATGTAACGGTTTTTAGTTAACTTAGTACCGACTAAAATGCCGCGTAAAAAAATACCTGTTTGAATACTCATGTTTATCTCTCCAAATAATTAATGTTTAAGCTGCTGCCGTTTGTGCTTGTTGTTGTAAAACCCACTCTTCAATAACAGAGGCTTTCAACCGTTTAGGCATTGACGAACGACAGTCGGGCTCTTCAATGTCTTTTACAAATTTCTCTACGATTTCGCTATCAGATAAACCACAAATTACGCGCATCATGTTGATGGCTTTACGTGTACTGATAACTTGGTTTTCAACAATTTTCTCGATGGTCATGGTGGCTTGTTTAACCAGGGTTTTAATTTTGCATTGCTCAACACTTAAAAAATTGAGTGCTGGGTAAGTGGCTGCAAGGTATTCACTCGGCTTTACCATGGCATCAAGTGGTATAACGCGTTGGCTTGAATGCAATTCAACTTCCCAACGTACCCACTTAGATTTCATATCACCTAGCTGTTTACCTTTTTCATATATGCGTAACAGCTTGCCAGATTCACGAGAACCGATATAAAGCGTTTTTCCCTTGCTTGGAATAAAGCCAAAGGTTTTCTTAGCCGTTGATTTAGTGGACTCGTTACTGATTTCTTTTAAGTCTTTAAAGTTCTCTTTCAGCATTTTTTCTGTTAAATGCCCAGATTCAACATACATATAACAAGCAGGGCGGCCGCCAGAGTTAAACAGGCCTTTCTTGGCTTTACTCAATGCTCGCTTAATAGAGTGCTTCCCTGCGTAATCGTCATGCGCTAAATCAATACGGGTAATTTTAAGCGCTGGAATATTTTTGATTTCTTCATAGAGGCGTTTCATATCCAAAGCGTTACAACCCGTTCCCATGAACGACACGTAACAACCAAGGTTTTTACCACCCCAACAAATAACACCAGCTTGCTCACCATCAGCGTACAGAGTGGCTGAGTAAGAATAATTAAAACGTCCTGTCGGATTATTCTTAACCGTCCAAATAAAAGTTTCCTGAGTGAACACATTATTCAAGCGACAAACAAAGCGTTCTACTTCACCGCAACAAAGAACATCAAGTAAATCGACGCCAATGTTGTCTAATAAGTTGTTTAAACGGTCACCATATTTAATGCCGGTATCGACTTCTAATTCGCCTTTTAACATGTCACGTAATTCGTAACGTGCAGAAACTTCGTTGTCTGAAAGGGCAAGTGATTTAAGCGGTAAATCTTTATGTCGACGATTGTTATATTCACGGGTAATGGTGCTACAAGATTCTTTATAACGGCTCAAAATCGCTTCATATTCATGCGCGTTAAACGCGTTAGTGCCTAACAGCTCTTTGTTTTTTGTGTTCTCAAGCTTGGCCAGTTCACGGTTTAACGCCGCATCTTTTGCCTTAACAATTAATTCGCTTTTGATACAGGCGCCAATTTTGGCCATCTGCTTAATGTTTAATAATTCTTTGGGTGACCAAGTCAGTGACAAGGCATCCACTAAACAAGGGATTGTTGTTGGTTTAGTTTTCATCAAAAGCCCCTTGTCGTTGTAGTTCGTGATAGTTATTTTCATCAACTTCAATTAAGTTGAATTCGTGACCGTATACCGTTTGAAGAAATCCAATTAACGAGACTAAATTACAAAAGTGATGCACTTGGCCGTTGTGCTGTATAGCAACATCGCCCCAGTCTTCCCTTTGAAAGTACACGTTAGGATTATTCATGGTTAAGCCGCTGCCTGCGCTTCTTGGCGGATAGCTTCTAGATTGATGAAAGTTTTTTCACGAGCTTTTAATTTTGATTTTATTGGTAATAAACCCTTGTGGATTTGTTGGCGAACGCTTACTTCTGTTTCGCCCTTAATGCGGGAATAGTCGGCTACACTAACGAAAGGCATGCTTAAAAGGATTAAATCCTTTTTAAGTGATTCAAATTGACTGTCTGTAAGTGTAATATTGTTAGTTAACATTTTTATACTCATCAATCATTGCGTTACGCAGTGTTAAACTCTGATGTGAATATTAAACTCGCAATATGTGGATTTCAAGTCCTTTTTATCGCGTTTTGAGGTTTATTTTGTATGACGTTGAATTCAAATGAAATTTTTGAAAGGTTATTAACCCTTTATGAAACAAAAAAACTAAACGAACTATCAATAAAACTTGGTTTTAAGAAAAACTGGGGATCTTCTGTAAAAAATAGAGGCTCAATTCCATTTGAGGCTTGCACGAAAGCATGCGAAGAATTTAATGTTTCTATGGATTATTTGATTTATGGAATTGAAAATAAATTAGAAAAAATAGATATAAATGAATTGAAATTATCAGTTACCGAAGGAGTTTTTGCAGCAATACAAACTAACCTAATCACCTTAAATAAAGACGTTAAAATCTCACATGTAACTGAAGCAATAACGTCTGAAATTAAAGAAGTTTGTAATATTAACGATGAGAGCAAACAACTAAAGAAAGTTCAGTAACCGAATCTCTTCTTTGTTGAATGTTGATTATTACCTCTTGTTCCCACTGTTTTAATGCAAGGTAGCGTAAATCAGGTGGTAGTTTTTTTAATTCGAAATAACGGATAAGTAAACTTTGATTCATTTCATTCCCTAGATTTAAAGTCTCAAAAAAAATAGCAATAAGGATATATAAAATGCTAAAAATATTAATAATAATCTGCTTATTAGTAGTTTCAAATCAAGCCTCTGCAAAATCTAAATGCGAACTAGAATGGAATGCGCTTAAAAGTGTTCAATCTCAATTAAGACATAAATCTACCGAATATTTAAGAAAGAAAGAACATAAAAAGCACGACGAATATCAAAAATGCCGAAAAGGTAAAAGTAAGAAGTCAAAGAGCTATAAAACAACAAACAATCAAAAAACAACGTATAAAAAATATAGCGATATAAATTACCCAACTAAGAATATAACGAATACGATATCTCTAAAGGGAAAGTTCAAGGACGAAAAACAAGATGCATGGATACAATACTATGACAAACCAAAAGAATGTCTATTCCCTAAAAACATACAAGAATTTTCAAAGTGCTTAAGTTATAGGGATGAAGCAGCAAAAAAATTCGATATGGAATGGACAGCAAGCCACAATGAAAAAAATTAAAAAGGTACAGGATGGTATTTGGAAAACTGATTCTGAAAGCAAATCTGTCTAATTGACTTTAGGCCAAACGGCCATGCAGGTACTCGTCTAAAAAAATCACTTCTAACACTTAAAAACTTCTCAAACAGTAAGAAAATACAGGCAACTTGGATTAGATTTTTGTATTGATAACGGGCCATTAAAAGTTGATCTTCCCCCGATAAAACGGACACATTTTATTTTACGCTGCCAGGGCTTCATATTCTATTGGAGAACAATAGTTTATCCCTGAATGCATCCTCGAAACATTGTAGTATTTGTTAATGTAGTTGCCAAGTGTTCCTCGCAGTTCTTTATCACTTTTAAACACATTACCACGAATAACTTCCGTCTTCATTGAATGGAAAAATGACTCCATATGCGCATTATCAGTACATTTTCCAGCTCTACTCAAACTATGAGTGATCCCATGTCGTTTCAATGCTTTCTGGTAAATGTGCCCACGATATTCTACGCCTCTATCAGTGTGGAGCATTAAGTCACCGGATGGTTTGCGTTTCTTAACTGCATTTTGCAATGTACGCTTGGTCACTTCCATCGTCCTATTTTTATCCAAACTCCAGCTAATAATGCGCCGTGAATATAAATCCATGATGACCGACAAATAACGCCATACGCCTTTAACTTTCAAATACGTGACATCAGCTACCCAGACCTTATCTTTAGCCAATGGGACTTCGCCATCAGGTCGTAAGTTTTTACCTGTCGTTAGGAAGCGTTTATAAAAGGCTGAACGTGTCGTCACGCGCATTACTCTGGCAACCAAACCAAGCGCACGATACAAACGTTCGACACGTTTTTTACCTATGTTGTACCCTTGCTTTTGTAAGGCCTTAAATATTCGAGGGCTCCCATATCGTCCTCTATTCTCTTTGAAAATTTGCTGTATTTTATGTTTAAGCTCAACATCTTCTATGGCTCTAGCACTCGGTTGGCGCTCACGCCAGTCATAATAACCACTTTTAGATACATCAAAAAACGTCAGTAATCGCGTAACTTTTATGTCGGCTCTGAGTTTTTCGATGAATCGATATCGACTTGATGTTCCTCTGCAAGAAACCGTTGCCACTTTTTTAGGATATACAGCTCCTCCTTGAGTGCTTTATTTTCACGTTCAAGTTGCTGTTCTTTGGTCAGTACTTTTTTGGCTTTTGATTGCCCTGCCACTTTTTTTCGTTTATCCACCACAATGATCCCTTCACGATATTCTTTTCGCCATCGTGACAGCATAAATGGGTGTATGTCGAGTTTTTCAGCGACAGATTTGATTGTGACGCCGACAACAAAACTCAGTTGAACAGCATTGACTTTAAAGTCGTTTGAATACTTCCAAGTTCGTCTTGGATTGTTGTACTTTGGCATAAGACACCTCATCTTTAGTTAGATTTTGGTGTCCGTTAAAGCGGGGGAACTTCAAGTGTCCCGGTTTAAACGCTTGTTATGCGTATTATTCATCTAACAATTTAAGAACTTGCTTCGATGCTATTTTCTTAGATACATCGATTACAGCTGATAAACCTTCTTTGCGAAATTTATCTTTAATTGTTAATAATATATCTGGCTTTGTAAGTGCTGCAGCGAAGTCATGCCCGTCAGCCGTTAACCTCCAATCAACTAATATTATATTGTATCCATCAGGATATCCTTTACTGAAGTTTCTAAGACAAAGATCTCCTGTTATATTTATGCCTACAACAAGGTTCTTATCAGCCATTATTTCCATATGAAATACAAATTTATCACTATCAAGATCATCAAAATTTTGCCAATTAACAATCGGTGAATCACTATTAAGAAATACTTCTAGAATTTGTTCAATAAACTCATAATCTATCCGCATTGTAGGCCTCCATATACGTATAACGCCTCGTTAAGAGGCAATAATATGTTGGCTAAAATAAGCGACGCAGAAGCAAAAGCCAACTATTTTTTGTTCTTGTTTAACAGCTTGTTATGCTGCGTGTAAGCTCAAATTCAGCGAGAAATAACAACATAGTTTTTGCTTCAATTACATCTTCTTCTTTTTCACTACAAAAATACAAGCCGTAATGAGGTCTGTTGCAATCCTTTATTTCAATTAACCTTCGAGGGACATTCACTTGGCTTTCTACATCTTCTGAATTTATATGCATAATTCCGGATGTTTTTGCCATGGTAAATTCTTTCTGCTTCATTAACTTAATAAAGTCTTGATAACGTTCCGGTAATACACTAGATGTGGATTGAAAGAAAGAGAGGTATTCTTCAGGTGGTAAGCGATCTTCTCTTAATTGAAGAGATTCATCAGTAGGTTCGTTATCGACTATATAAGATGGTTTTACGTATCGTAGTAAATACAACTGTGTTGAGCTGCAAACGTTAGGTGTAATTTTTTTTGAAAGACAAATATTCAACTTTTCACCATTCTGATCAGGTTATATATTTCGTGGGAGTCCTCTAAGTTATGATTAAAAAATGCTCTCCCTGTTATTTTTATGATCCCTTTTCCTTTTTTTATAAAAGAGAATGTGACCTCTTTATTTTCCTTCATTAATAAATTTAATATGGGCTTACTTTTTTTACTCGATTTTAAAGTTAAACCAAACGCACCGGTATTTTCATCAATATAAACATTATGTTTAAGTCTACTAATTTCAGGAATGAACCTTACCAATTGCATAAGTGAATCTACAGATGGTTCAGGAAATTTGTTTAATTGATTGGTTTTATTATCTTCATAATATGTAAGGAATGCATTTCGAGCATCCTCAAGCACTCTATTGTGGACACTTTTCTCTATTGCTAAGTTAGCCATAAAATCTAGTAAATCATTAAAATGATTACTTTGATTAGCCAACTCTTTCTTATCTTCACAATAACTACAAATTTTTAGTAGAGATTCATTCCAGCTATTTCGCTCAGTTTCATAAACGGATGTAGAAATAGAGTTTATACTGACATGATAAGATTTTTTAGTCGCGAAACTTTTCACTTCTGAATTTTTTACTTTATCCATATCAGTGAAAAAGACAACTTTTGAAGGTTTATTCATGAATTTAATCCTCGTTGATAAACTCCTGTAAGCCTTCAATTAACTTCTTTGCTTGGTTCTTTGTGATCGCTATTGAAGTTTCCACTTTTGTAACATTGTCATCAGGCAGGTCTAGGAAATCAACAATACATAGCTCATCTCCGCTTGCTAATCTAAACCCCATAGAAACAAAAGGGGCTCTTTGCCTTGGTATAAATTTTTTCTCATTCATATTTATTCTCATTATCTTATTACTAGTAGTAGTAGTAGTAGTTTATCAAGCATCTAGGGTAGTTGGAACACCTATTCCCAATAAGCCACATAACAGCTTATTGGGAGGCATGATGCCTTATTTAAATAAGGCATCATGCTTCCTTTAAAAATTCATTGAGTTCAACAATAACGGTTAATTCAATGATTTTCAAGGCATTAACAAGAACTAGGTTTTATACTCTTAGTTGAAAGAAGGCGCTATACCTTCTTTCTCGCAAAAAAGTGTAAACTTCTGGTGGGGCTGTACATAAAATCAGTTACAGAACAGACTTAATTCATTAGAAAACATGAGAAAATTTTAACTGCACTGTCGGCAATGTGCACCAAGGGAACATTAGCACCAATATTTATTAGTGTTGAAATTTCTCAACGCGTGACGAATTTCTCATTATTTATGAAGATCCCAAAAAGGTCTTAACTATTTTATAATATGGAATAAAATATTTAAAAGGATTTAGCCATGAAGAAAATTAAAAAAGTACAAGATGGAATTTGGAAAACCGATTCAGAAAGTAAGCCTTATCAAATTGACTTTAGACCTAATGGCCACCACGGCAAACGATACAAAAAAAGCTTCTTAACACTTGGTGAAACAAGGCGGTTTATGAACCATTTAATTTCAGAAAATAATGGTTTAAAAGAATGGCAACCTGATACAGACGATAATCGAAAGTTAAGCACAATTATTGATTTATGGCATAAGTTACATGGCAAAAATTTAATTGAAGAAAAAGCGCTACTTCAAAAGTTAAAAAATATGTGTAAAGGACTTAATGATCCTATTGCTAGAAAGTTAACGCCTAAAGTATGGGTAGCATACAGAGCTATAAGATTAGAGAAAGTATGCGCTAAAACTGTAAATGAAGACCAAAATAAAATTAAAGGCGTATTTAATGAGCTGATAAGGCTTGGGGAATTAAAAACAAACCCACTAAACGGGCTTAAAAACTTAAAGTATTCAGCGCCTGAAATGGGATTCTTTTCAAAGAACGAAATGATGACCTTATTAAATGAGCTAAAGAACTCAGACAATATTGATGCTTATTACATTTCAAAAATATGTTTATCAACTGGTGCAAGGTGGGGAGAAGCTGAAAAACTACTAAGTAGAAACTTAAGAGACAACTTCATTACATTCATTAAAACCAAAAATGGCAAGACAAGAATAATCCCCATATCAGACGAGCTTAAAAATGAAATACCCGAAAAAGAGGGTAGATTGTTTAGTGACAGCATGAAAACATTTAGAACGTCATTAGCTAAGACCGGTATAACACTCCCCAAAGGACAAGCTACACATGCTTTAAGACATACATTTGCTAGTCATTTTATGATGAATGGCGGGAATATTCTGGTACTAAAAGAAATACTCGGACATGCACGAATTGAAGAAACTATGAAGTATGCACACTTTTGTAAAACACACTTACACGATGCCGTGATGCTAAATCCAATCAGTAAATAAAATACCCAAAAAATACCCCGTAGTACTAACAAACAGTAACAATCAATAACGAGCAGTAACACGTAGGCCGCATAAAACCTGTGAAACCCTTATGCGGTAAGTATGCTTAAGGTTGCTTCGGCATCCTTTTTTATTGCCTGAAAATCAGTAAGCTTTGTTCTAACATTTATATGTTAGGTAAGAGAAGAAGTCATTGATGAAGATAAAGTGTCAACAGTCTCTAATTGAGCTGTTTGCCATGAGGCCAGAATTTACGCCAACGCTGCATAGTATTTGAAGCAAGGTAACTCTGTTTATTTCGCTTTATCAGCCGGTGAAGTTGCCAGTGCTTAGGTGTTAGATGGATAACAATATTAAGATAATTAGGAATATCAAAATACGTAATATGATGACTTGGTTGTAACTGCTGTAATATCGTTAAGCATAAATTAATATCGCTATCACTAATATCAGGTAAATTAATTGATAAACTTGATTGTGAATCTAACTTACCTGTTAACACCTCAAGTTGATTTACAATGCAATCAAAACCAAACTCTTGAGACTGGTAAACATCACAAATAATCCAATCCATATCGCTAGCGTTCTGCTGTGCTAACCAGGTCATGCCATCCGCACAGACAATATCAAGTTCAGCTTGTTCAGGGTTGAAGTATTGAGTAAAGCTGTTGATAACCTCCTGACTGTGTTCAACAGTGGTTAACATTATATCTGGCGATAAATGCTGTAAAAACCGAGTGAGGTTTCCGCCGCCTAATCCTAGTTCAATGATGCGGGTTGGTTTAAAAAATAGCAGTGGTAATAGCAGAGCGATCTGATGTGGTAAGGTTAATTGCCAAGGTTTACGTTTGTGCATAACACTTTGCACTACATCACTAAATGCCATCCAACGATAAGAGTCATTTTCACTCACCGTTATTGCATCTTGTTGTTGGCTTAAATACACTAACCTCCCTTGGGCTAAGTGTTTCGCTAACTGCATAAGCCAATTCCTAAATTTAATTATTATAACGCATTGAATAAGCGTAAGGATAGTCAATGAATGTCTGCAGGTCACCAAAAACAGCTTTAGAGTTTGAACAATATTACCAATTACGTTGGCAAATATTACGTCAGCCATGGGAACAAGCCTTAGGCAGTGAGCGTGATAGCTTAGAGCAAGAATCTATACATCGTATGATCCTTGATGAAAATGATAAAGTGATCGCAGTTGGGCGACTAGAAAAATCTGATCAGTTTTCTGGCCAAATTCGTTTTATGGCGGTAAGTGCTGAAGCACAAGGGCAGGGACTCGGTCAGAAAATAATTGAAGCGCTTGAACACCAAGCACAAAAGTTAGGTCTTACTGAGATTACGTTGAATGCGCGAGAAGATGCTGTAGGGTTTTACCAAAAACTTGGTTATAGCTTACAAGGTTTTTCACACCTGTTGTTTGATGAAATTAAACACTTTGTGATGAATAAAGCCTTAGCTCATGCACATGATCACCAAGAACAAGTGTCAACAGCACTGCAAGAGGTTTGGCATAAGACTATTCCGCTCAGTAAAGTGATGAATATTAAAATTAGTTATTTTGATGGTAAAGAGCTTATTACTCATTGTGATGGTGATTTTAATAAAAACTTACATAACACTATGTTTGCCGGCAGTATTTATACCTTGGCCACTTTATCTGGTTGGGGCTGGGTGTATTTACAGTTGCAGCAGCAGCAATTGAAAGGCGATATTGTCTTAGCTAAGGCGGATATTAAATATCATGCACCGATAGCAGGCATTGGTTATGCAAAAGTTTCTGCTGAATCGGTCTCAGGTGACTTTACTCGATTAACCCGAGGAAAAAATGCACGTATTAATTTAACGGCTCACCTTTATAGTGGTGAAGATATTGCGGCTACCTTTACCGGAAGTTATGCGGTATTAGTGCCTACACCATAACTTAAGCCAGAACTTTAAAAAGTGAGAAACCATGAGAAAGTTTAGTCTGTTAGTCGTTGCGTTAGTTTTTGGACTAACTGCTCAATTATGTAGTTTTGCAGTGCTTGCTGTGAATGATGAACAAAGTATAACTAAGGTCTTAAATAGCTTTCATCAGGCGGCAGCAGACGCACAGGCTACGCCTTATTTTAACCTACTTAGCCAAGATGCCATTTTTCTTGGTACCGATGCGAGCGAGCGCTGGAGCAAAGAAGAGTTTAAGGCTTTTGTGGTGCCATATTTTTCTAAAGGCAAAGGCTGGCTCTATACTCCCACTGAGCGAAATATCAGCTTAGTTAAACAAGGGCAGGTAGCCTTTTTTGATGAGTTACTCTTTAGCGAAAGTTATGGCACTTGTCGTGGCTCAGGTATATTAATAAAAACTGACGGAGGCTGGAAAATATCCCAGTATAACTTATCAATCCCTATGCCTAATGGTTTAGCTAAAGCCCTCGTTAAACAAATCAAAATGTTTGAGCAGAGCAAGTAGTATCACTAATATAAAACGAGTAACGCAATGACTAATAAAGTAGTGAATAATGATAAAATCTCCTCTGTAGGTATCATTGGCTGTGGTTGGTTGGGTAGCGCATTAGCCTATCAGCTGAAAAATCAGGATATAGCAGTCCTTGCGACGCGAAGCAATATAGATAATATCGAACAATTGAAAAGCCAAGGTATAGAAGCTGAAGTATTATCTTTACCAGCAGAACAAGCGCAGTTAAATACCCACCCCATTTTTAAGCAGCAATGTTTAGTTATCGCCATTACGCCACAATTTAGGCAGGGTCGTGTTGATTATGCGGATAAAGTACAACAGCTAGTTGAGTCAGCTAAAGTCGGCAATTGTGTCGAACAGATTATTTTACTGAGCAGCAGTGCGATATATAACGGCTTATCAGGAGACGTTGAGGAAAACAGCATTTTAGATATGTCGGCTGATAAAGTTTCGGTATTAAATCAAGCTGAGCAAGCGGTATTAAGCTTTAATCACCCTGGCCGAAATGAGTCTCGCTTAAATGCGTTAAATGCTGAAGTAGGCAATAAGAAAGCTTATGTGCTCAGGTTATCTGGTTTAGTGGGACCAAAGCGTCATCCTGGCAAGTTTTTGCTAAATGGTCATATGCTAAAAAGCCCCCAAGCAATTGTTAACTTAATTCATCAGCAAGATGCCGTTGGTCTCATTCAGACATTATTACAAAGTGCTAACTGCGGGGGAATTTTTAATGGTGTGAGTTCAACTAAAGTCACAAAAAAGCAATATTACCAAGCTGCAGCAAGTGCTTTACAATTACCAACGCCTACGTTTGAAGAGATCGAACTATCAGAAGATAATGCGCCCAAGGTAGTATCGGGCAAGAAAACTCAGGCAGAGTTAGCTTATGAATTTGTTTATGACGATTTACTTGCTTGGCTTGAGTTAGCAGTGTAGTCCATTATTCTTATACAGGGTATCAGCGCTTTTGATATACTAGCGCCGATACTTATTGAAGAGCCAACTTTTGAATCTATTCCCAACAAAATTTATAATTCGTCATCAAGCTAAATTACTATTTCTTGTTGTCTGGGGTCATGTCACTATTTTGGATCTTTGCTATGTAACGTATGCTGGGCCAATCTTCTTCTGGCAAGAAAATTTACAACTATTCACGTTATTTATTCACCTTATCGTCGCTTCTTTAACGTTAGCTTTTTATTTTTTACTCATTAATATCAGTACTCGTTTTCGGATAAATAAAACCGAAAAACCACTGTATTCTACAAAGGACTCTTCATACTAATGCGAGTTGTACTGGCGCCTATGGAAGGCGTGCTGGATTACAGAATGCGTGATTTACTGACGCAAGTAGGCAGTTATGACCTCTGCGTCACTGAGTTTATTCGTGTGGTTGATCAAGTTCTTCCAGATCGTGTTTTTCATCGATACTGCCCGGAGTTAATTGATGCTGATGTTTACGGTAGCTGCACTAAAGCGGGAACACCTGTTCGTGTACAGTTATTGGGACAATACCCTGAATATATGGCTGAAAATGCCGCTAAAGTTATTGAGCTTGGTTCAAGTGGTATCGATTTAAACTTTGGCTGCCCCTCTAAAACGGTTAATAAAAGTCGGGGCGGCTCTATTTTATTAAAAGATCCCGAAAATCTTTATCAAATAATAAAAGCCGTTAAAGAAGCTGTACCTAGCGATACCATTGTTAGTGCTAAAATTCGTTTGGGTTATGAAGATAAGACTCTCGCCATAGAAAATGGTCAAGCGGTTGAGGCTGCTGGTGCCAATGAACTTACTATACATGCCCGTACTAAATTAGAAGGTTACAAACCACCTGCTCATTGGCACTGGATTGCTAAAGTAAAAAACGCAATTAATATTCCCGTTATCGCCAATGGTGAGATTTGGAATTTAGAAGATGCAATTAAGTGTCGAGAAATTTCTGGCTGTACCGATCTTATGGTTGGTCGAGGCGCACTAACTATTCCTAATTTAGGACAGGTCATTAAACAAGAAAGCGATAATATGCCGTGGTTAGAAGTTCGGGCTATATTATCGGCCTATACAGAATTTGAAACTCACGGTGACAAGAGCAAGTATTACTGCAATCGTATCAAGCAGTGGCTTAAATATTTAAAGAGTCATTATAAGGAAGCGGATGTACTGTTTGACGAAATCAGAAGATTAAAAACAGCAGAAGGTATTAGAGCGGCATTGTAATTCTTGAATATATACCCGCTCCACTTGAAGATGCTCGTTTCAGGAAGTTTGAGCGATTCATAATCAAGGTGCATTTTTTGTTAAGCATTCCTTTAAAAAGAAATGTAACGCAGAGTATAATTTGCTCAGCCTTCCCCCAAGGGGCTGGTTTAGAAACGCTTTATACTGCGTTATTGATTTCGACAATAGAATAACTATTCTCTTCAATCAATGCCTTGCCTAAAGGCGTTTCTAATTCCAGCTGAATAATGCATCTTCAAGTGGAACGGGTATAAGATATTTAAAACTGGATACCCGATCAGAGACTTCGGGTATGACGGTGTATTATTGAGTAGCAAGGTTTGGCTATATATTTAGTCGGTTAAATCCTTTCTATCAAAGCAATAAAAAAGGTAGCTATTAAGCTACCTTTTTTCGTTTTTTATTCTAATGCTCAATAAGCTAATTGTTGATTGGACATCTTAAAAGCTAGGTAATAAACCTTCTGGCATATATTGATTCAAGTAACCATCAGAGATAATTTCTGATGCTTCAACAATATCAGGTGCAAAGTATCTGTCTTTATCGTAGAAAGAAACTGTTTCACGTAATTTAGCTTTTGCTTTTTCAATAAGAGGCGAGCCCTTAAGCGGAGCTCTAAAGTCTAAACCTTGCACTGCGGCTAAGTACTCAACGGCAAGAACGCCATTAGTATTCTCGCTCATGTCTGCTAAACGACGACCAGCAAAACATGCCATAGATACGTGATCTTCTTGATTAGCAGAGGTTGGTAAACTATCAACTGAAGCTGGATGAGCAAGTGACTTATTCTCTGAAGCTAATGCTGCAGAAGTAACTTGCGCGATCATAAAGCCAGAGTTAACACCACCGTTATCAACTAAAAATGGTGGTAGTTTACTTAAGCTTGAGTCAATTAATAACGCCATGCGACGTTCAGATAATGAACCAATCTCAGCAATAGCTAAGGCTAAATTATCAGCGGCCATAGCAACAGGCTCAGCATGGAAGTTACCGGCAGAGATAAAGTCACCTTCGTTAGCGAAAACTAACGGGTTATCTGTTACGCCATTCGCTTCAACGTGCAATACTTCTGCCGCTTGACGAATTTGTGTTAAACAAGCACCCATTACTTGAGGCTGACAACGAAGTGAATAAGGGTCTTGTACTTTTTCACAATCAACGTGTGCCTCAGCAATTTCAGAGCTATCAGTTAATACTTCACGATAAGCACGTGCCGCATCAATTTGACCTTTTTGACCACGGACAAAATGTACACGATGATCAAACGGGGCACGAGAGCCCATCGCGGCTTCTACAGAAATAGAACCAATTACCGTACCTGCAGCGTATAAGTCTTCAGCATGGAATAAACCTTCTAAAGAAAACGCTGTAGAAGCTTGTGTGCCGTTTAATAACGCTAAACCTTCTTTTGCTGCTAGGGTTACTACCTCAAGACCTGCAATTTTTAATCCTTCAGCGGCTGGAATCACTTGATCTTGGTAAGACATTTCGCCTTCACCTAATAAAGGTAAAACCATGTGAGAAAGTGGTGCTAAATCACCAGAAGCGCCTACAGAACCTTTCTTTGGTACACATGGGTATACTTCAGCATTTAATAAGGTAATTAATGCTTGAATAACTTGTAAACGAATACCTGAAAAACCACGTGAAAGTGAGTTTATTTTAAGTACCATCATCAAACGCACTGTTGAGTCTTCCATGTACTCACCAAAACCTGCTGAGTGTGAAAGAACAATAGAGCGTTGCAATAATTCTAGCTCTTCATTTTTAATGCGTGTGCTGGCTAATAAGCCAAAACCTGTGTTAATACCGTAAACAACACGATTATCTTTAATCACTTGCTGTACTGCGTTAGCACTTTTATTAATCTCAGAAAAAGCACTTTCATCTAAGCTGTATTTGATACCGTCAAAACGGTTTACGTCGCGTAATTGAGCAAGCGTTAACTGCCCTGGAATAATTTTTAGTTCAGTAATATGGTTCATTATAATTTTCTCAATTTTTGTCTATATAGTGTTCTATGTAATAACCTTAAGTTCGTCATTCCCATCATGGATTAGTGGGAATCTACTCACTTGAAGCTGGATCCTCGATAAGATGTTTCGAGGATCACTTACTTAGTTTTATTGCGTAGCTGAAATTTGTTACTACTTACCGTTTGCACCATCTATCATGGGTAAGTCGAGACCTTGCTCTTTGGCACAATCTACAGCGAGATCGTAGCCAGCGTCTGCATGGCGCATAACACCCGTTGCAGGATCATTCCATAATACACGACCAATACGTTTAGCTGCATCATCAGTACCGTCAGCAACAATAACCACACCAGAGTGTTGACTAAAGCCCATTCCAACACCACCACCATGGTGTATGCTAACCCATGTAGCGCCACCCGAAGTTGATAATAAAGCGTTAAGTAATGGCCAATCCGAAACGGCATCAGAGCCATCTAACATGCTTTCAGTTTCACGATTTGGTGAAGCAACAGAGCCTGAATCTAAATGATCACGACCGATAACGACTGGCGCTGAAAGCTCACCGGTTTTAACCATTTCGTTAAACGCCAACGCTAAACGTGCTCTGTCTTTCAAACCAACCCAACAAATACGTGCAGGTAAACCTTGAAAAGCAATACGCTCACGCGCCATGTCTAACCAGTTATGCAAATGTGGGTTATCAGGAATAAGTTCTTTTACTTTAGCATCAGTTTTGTAGATATCTTCTGGATCGCCAGATAGTGCAACCCAACGAAATGGTCCAATACCTTCACAGAATAATGGACGAACATAAGCAGGCACAAAACCAGGAAAATCAAAAGCGTTTGTTACACCTTCTTCCAATGCCATTTGACGGATGTTGTTACCATAATCGGTAGTAGCAGCACCCATTTTCTGTAAATCAAGCATGGCTTGAACTTGTACCGCCATAGATTGTTTAGCCGCTTTAACCACAGCTGCTTCATCTTTCAAGCGCATTTGTGCAGCATGTTCCATGGTCCAGCCTTGTGGCAAGTAACCATTCAATGGATCATGTGCAGACGTTTGGTCAGTGACTACATCAGGGGTGATACCACGTTTAACTAACTCAGGGAAAACGTCTGCAGCATTGCCTAAAAGACCTACTGAAATCGCTTCTCCTTTTTCATTTGCTTCAAAGATGATTGCTAATGCTTCATCTAACGTTTTTGCTTTCTTATCAACGTAGCGAGTATTGATACGGAAATCGATACGTGTCTCATCACATTCAACCACTAATGCTGAGAAGCCTGCCATGATTGCTGCTAGTGGTTGAGCTCCACCCATGCCGCCTAAACCACCGGTAAGTACCCACTTGCCTTTAGCGCTGCCACCAAAGTGTTGGTTTGCCATAGCAACAAATGTTTCGTAAGTGCCTTGAACAATACCTTGTGAGCCAATGTAAATCCAAGAGCCTGCAGTCATTTGGCCGTACATCATCAGGCCTTTTTTATCTAACTCGTTAAAATGCTCCCAATTAGCCCAATTAGGTACTAGGTTAGAGTTAGCAATTAATACGCGCGGTGCATTTTCGTGAGTTTTAAATACGCCAACAGGTTTACCTGATTGCACCATTAAGGTTTCATCATTTTCAAGGCGGTTTAACACTTCAATAATTTTGTCGTAACATTCCCAGTTACGTGCTGCACGACCTATGCCGCCATATACCACTAACGATTGTGGATGTTCAGCAACTTCAGGATCTAAGTTGTTCATTAACATACGTTTAGCGGCTTCAGTTAACCAACTTTTTGCGGTGATTTCAGTACCGCGGTCAGCGCGAATTACGCGTGAAGTGTCTAAGCGTGGGTCTATGTTAGTTGTCATCGTTTTTCCTCATGGTACAAATACTCAGCATTTAAAGACGTATAAGTGCAATAAAAAAGAGTATGTAAACTATAGTTGTAAAAATAAAATTCGCGGTATTACTTACTCGATAATACTAAGAGCAAGTAAGCAAACATGCTTAAAATTTAAGGTGGCTGCCTAAACGGTATTTATCACCAGGTGATGTCAAAATTGCGACACTAACGACACCTTGTTTCGACCAAGTACGGCGTTTAACTTGTAAACAAGGCGTAGTTGATTGTATGTCTAATTGTTGGCAAATTTCATCACTTGCGAGAATGGCTTCTATTTCGTGGGTTGCTTCAGTTAAGGGAGCAACCGATGAAAGATATTCATGTGGGGTGATTTGTGTGAAGTTTTGTAATAAATAATCAGGCACTAAACTGACATTTACAAAACGTTGTTCTAATTGAATCGCATCATCATTCTCATAATGTAATATCTCAGAATAAAAAACATCTTCGTTATTTTTCAAGTTGAGTAAAATAGCTATTTCATCAGTAACGGCAGTAGAATTTAATAATAATTGCTTAGCTTTATGTTGATGACCACGATCACTAATTTCATCACTAATATTGCGAATTTCTAGCAAGGATGATTGTGACTTAAACGTTGCGACAAAAGTGCCAGCACCTTGAGAACGTACTAAAATACCTTGCTCAGTTAGTTCTTGTAGAGCACGTCTTGCCGTCATGCGGCTTACATCAAATTGCTGTGTAAGCTCGTTTTCAGAAGGTACTTTTGCATTTTGCGGCCATTCACCTGACTCAATATGTTCACAAATATATTGCTTGATCATAGTATACTTGGCAGGCTTATCTTTTTTTGTTGCGCTGTTACTAGCATTGATAGTCATGATTAGTTTTGGCTTTGTTTGAACTTATTTATACGATCTCACATATTTAATAAAAAGGCAAGAGTTGTATATACAAGTTGCGATCGGCATAATTTCAAGTTAAAATTTCAAAGTAAAAGTTTTTCTATCAGCTGAGATTATTTTCAAGTTTTTATATCTATGAAGACTGGCTTATCATTTTCGCTTTCATCACTTTCTCCATAAGGTCGCGGCATGACACTCTTTAAGCACTGGCAAACTCTTTATATCAATGTAAATCTGGCAACTATGACTGATGGCAGTGAAAGTTACGGTGAAATATCTCAAGGTGCATTAGCAATTAGCGCAGGTAAAATTGCTTGGTTAGGTAAAGAAAGTGATTTACCTGAGCACTTTTCGGTAACAGATGAAGATATTGAAGTTATCGATTGCAAGGGACAATGGTTAACACCTGGTTTAATCGATTGTCATACACACCTAGTGTACGGCGGCAACCGTGCCAATGAATTTGAAATGCGTTTACAAGGTAAAAGCTACCAAGAAATTGCTAATGCGGGCGGCGGGATTGTCTCAACAGTTACCGCGACGCGAAGGGCAAGTGAACAAGAGTTACTTGCCAGCGCCTTACCGCGTTTAACCGCTTTACATCAGCAAGGTGTTACTACGGTTGAAATTAAGTCAGGTTATGGCTTAGATACGATAAACGAAATCAAAATGCTAAAAGTAGCGGGCTTATTAGCTGATGAACTGCCTGTTACAATTAAACGTACTTTTCTGGGGGCGCACGCTTTACCGATAGAATACAAAGATAATGCCGAAGGTTACCTTGATGTTGTTTGCGAAGAAATGTTGCCACAAGTGGTGAGCGAAAACTTAGCTGATGCCGTTGATGTATTTTGTGAAGGTATAGGGTTTAGTCTTGCACAAACCAAACGTGTTTTTGATGCCGCACAATCCCATGATTTACCTATTAAAGTTCATGCTGAGCAATTATCTAACTTAGGCGCTTCTGAATTGGCAGCTAACTATAATGCTTTGTCCTCTGATCATATTGAGTTTCTAGATGAAGCGGGTATTAAAGCGATGAAAAAATCGGGCATGACCGCCGTATTATTACCCGGAGCTTTTTACTTCCTACGTGAAACCCAATTACCACCAATAGAACTGCTTCGTAAACATCAAGTACCTATGGCAGTCGCTACGGATGCCAACCCCGGCACTTCCCCTATTCATAATATCCACCTAATGCTTAATATGGCCTGCACCTTGTTTAGATTAACACCGTCTGAAGCATTGGCAGGTATCACCTGTTATGGCGCTAAAGCCTTAGGATTAAGTGAAAGCAAAGGGCAGTTGGCAGTTGGTTATGATGCTGATATTGCGTTATGGAATATTAATCAACCGGCAGAGCTTTGTTATCAATTTGGTGTAAATCCATTGAGCCGTTTAATTCAAAATGGACAGCAAGTATTGATGAATGAGAGTGCGTAAGAGCGCTAAGTTATATACCCGTTCCACTTGAAGATGCAGGATTCAGCTGGAATTAGAAACGCCTTTAAGCAAGGCATTGATTGAAGAGAATGGTTACTCAGGAGAATATGCTCCTGCATTCTCTAATAAGCTGCATCCATGCAGCGTCCTTGTCGAAATCAATAACGCAGCATAAAGCGTTTCTAAACCCGCCCTTGGGGAAGGCTGAGCAAATAATGATCTGCGTTACATTTCTTTTTAAGGGAATAACCCTTAATAAAAAAATGGGCCTTGATTATGAATCGCTCAGACTTCCTGAAACGAGCATCTTCAAGTAGAGCGGGTATAAGTATTGCAATGCAGTACTCATGACGAAATCAGGTTAATAACCAGGTTGGTGTTAGCCTGACTTTTCTTCGCTGAGTATACTAAACAATAGCGTGAAAAGTGTGCAGCCCTTGAAATAGCTCAATATATATGACAGTTCAGTTAAAATTAGCGAGCATTAAGGCAACGATTTTCCACCAAGACAAAACTGGTATACACTGCACGCTCAAGTGAAATTTGATAGGAGTAGATGGTGAGCCATCCTTTTCTTTTGCGCTCTGCGCTTTTACCTTATTGTGTCTATATTTCTTCATTGTTTTTTATCTCGTTGGCCTCTTGGTCGGTGGAAGCTTGTCCAAAAGAAAATACAACTTGTGTTCAAGTACAAGTTAAGAATGTAAAGAACAAACCTTTGCAAAATATGGTGGTGTATATTGAGCCGTTAATGGATCAAGTTTTACCTCAACAGAGTAAAACAGTTGAAATTAGTCAGCATAGTAAATCCTTTATTCCCTATATAAGCGTTAGCCAAAGTACCTCTACGGTCAACTTTGTAAATCAAGATGATATTACTCATCATATTTACTCAGCCGATAGTGAAAATAAATTCTCCTTTAAAATACGAGCAGGTAAAACTGACTCAACAGCACAATTCAATCACGCTGCTGAAATTGCTATGGGCTGTAATATTCACGATTGGATGAGTGGTTACCTTTTAGTCGTAGACACGCCTTATTTTGCTAAAACGGATGAACAAGGGGTAGCTAGTTTTACGCTAAATGAATTAGGAAAATATCGCGTTGTGGTATGGCACCCTCAAATGCAAGCAGAGAATAATCGGATGATTATAGAAAAGGATCTTTCAGCTGGTGACATCATTACTTTGACTTTACAGAAAGACATGGATGATATCCCTGTCCAAAAAAGTGATGATGATTTTGATTTTCTTTCCGATTATTAGTATAAAAAAAATAAGAAGTTAATGAATGAAGAGTTTACAAAATAAAATATTTTTATTGTTTGTCATACTGTTATTAATGGTTCAAGCCATTGCTTTTTGGACTCTATATAGCGAAAAGAAAAATCAAGAAGCGGCAGAAATTAATAACCGTTTAACGACAGCAAAAACCATTTTTACCGAGTTATTTGATCGCAGACTGACCTATTTATCTACTTTTGCTGAAACAGTAGCGAAAGATTATGGTTTAAAAGAAGTCTTTAATGAGGATACTCGCAGTTTATTATTTGCGTTAAATAATCATAGAAAACGTATTGATGCTGATTTGGCCATGACCATCTCTTCAGCAGGGATCATCAATGGACAATTACAACGTCATTTTGTAAACGGTAAAGGTAAAATTCGACAAGGCGCTGAACGAAACAGTGCCTTTCGTTTCAGTGAATGGCTTGAAACCGGTCAAGCAGCGCATTTATATATGATTGATGATGCACTTTATCAATTGAGTTTATCGCCAGTTACTGTGGGAGCTAAAACGTTAGGATGGATCGCTTTTGGTTTTGAAATAGATGAGCGATTAGCGGATGAATTTAAAAATATTACTGGTTTAAATACCGATTTTATTATCAAAAATGAAGGTGCGTGGCAGTTGATTTCAGTTGTCCAGAGTAGTGAAAACAATGAAAGTTACGATAAGTTACTAGAGTTGGCGGTGCAGGTTATTGAAAATAAAGCCCCCGATCAATATATCGCTACTCACTCATTAATCACCGAATTTGATGACCAAGAATTCGGTGTTGCCATGCATGGTTTACGAGCTAATTTTGTCGCCTTATTGCAAGAACAGTGGTGGAAGTTTTTATTCCTAGCAGCGTTAACCCTATTGTTGTCACTTACTAGTGCTTATTTTATTGCGGGCTCTATTAGTAAGCCGATTAAACGCTTGGTTGCTCAAGCTAAAGTAATCGCCAGCGGAGATTATCAGCAAAAAGTTACGTTAAAAGATAACAATGAAATAGGGCAACTTGCAGACGAATTTAATCAAATGCAAGCTGCGGTATTACAGCGTGAAGAAGCGATTACTCATCGTGCAGATCATGATCCATTAACGGATTTACCCAACCGAAACAAACTCAATAAAACCCTAAAAAAACTCATAGAACAACAGAAAAATTTTCTAGTTTTACATTTAAATCTTAGTCGTTTGAAAGATGTTAACGATACATTGGGTCATGATGTAGGTGATGAAGTTATTAAAGAACTTGCAAGTCGTTTACATAATCTTTGTCAAATGAATAGTTTTAACGCCTTGGCACATTTAGGAGCAGATGAATTTATTTTATTGGTAGAACATTTGAAGGTCGATGAAGCTATTTATCAGCTAAGAGCTGAGCTTGAACCAATATTTGATTATCAGGGCATTAGCTTACAGCTGCAAGTTAGGATTGGCGTAGCAGCGTATCCTGAGCATGCTGTTGATGATAAATCATTATTACAAATGGCAGATACGGCGCTAAACAGTACAAGAGAGAAGAGGAAGTTAGTACAAATATACCATCCTGATCTTGATGTTAATACGGTTGAGCGTTTAAGTTTGATTAACGATTTGAAACAAGCTATTCCGGCAGGTGAGTTGGAATTACACTTTCAACCTAAAATGTGTTTAAAAACTAAAACGGTAACTCACGCCGAAGCATTAGTTCGCTGGCAGCACCCTACATTAGGCATGGTGCCTCCTGATAATTTTATTCACATTGCAGAACAAACAGGTCAAATTAAGGCGTTAACACGTTGGGTATTTATTACCGCATTGGACCAATATAATGCTTGGCAAGAACAGGGTATTGATTTGAATATAGCGATAAATGTTTCTGCAGAAAATTTAAAAGAGAACGATTTTCATCACTTTATCTGTCAGTCAATTATGGCGGCCAAGGTACCTGCAGAAAAAATTACGCTGGAAGTGACCGAGAGCTCTGTAGTAGAAGACCCTGAGGCGGCAATTAAATTATTGGCAGAATTTAAAGATTACGGTATGAAAATATCGATCGATGATTACGGCACGGGTTATTCATCATTAGCACAATTGAAACAATTGCCAGTACATGAATTAAAAATAGATAAATCATTTATTCAACACCTTGAACATGATGAAGATGATCAAATTATAGTGCGCTCCACAATTGAACTTGCTCATAATATGGGACTGCACGTGGTTGCTGAGGGAATAGAAGATGAATTTGCGTTAAATTGGTTAGCAGCTCATGGCTGTGAACTTGCGCAGGGTTATTATATCAGTAAACCAAAACCGGCCATGGAGTTAACTCCATGGCTGTTAGCACAGTTAACTATTCAAGATGTTGAGGAAAAGGTTTGATTAAAACAGGCATAATGCTTTGCCAGTTTTTGGTTTTATTATTCTATTTTCCATTACACATGGCTCGAGCGGCTGAATATACTGCGCATGGCATTGTAGACTTTAGAGTTAGTTACATTGACTCTTTGGATAAAGGTTACCTTACTAGCGGACAAGGTAAGCTTGGCTTAGGTGATGGTCTACATTTCTCAGTGGCGCAGATTGGCGCAGATTTATCGGTATCTTGGGAAAATGGTCTCAGTGCCCATGGCGTCGTTAATGCTTATCCTAAAGCTAGCGGTGATGGTGAAAGCACTGTTTTAGGATTTACTGAAGCCTATCTAAAATATCGCTCACTACCCACTAGCTCAGGTTATCGCTTTCAAACTAAAGTGGGTATCTTCTATCCAGAAATCTCCCTTGAAAATAATGCTTACGCTTGGGCAAGTAAAGACACCTTAGATTCATCAACAATAAATACCTGGCTTGGTGAAGAAATTCGAGTATTGGGCTCAGAGTTTAAAGTGACTCGTTTAGGGCGAATGAACAATAATAAATATGATCTATCACTTTCAGCGACGGCCTTTATCAATAATGATCCCGCAGGCGCTTTATTAGCTTGGCATGGTTGGACAATAAGTAACAGACAAACGCTTTGGACAGAGCAACGTGCTTTTCCATGGTTTCCAGCTCGTGCTGACGGGCAGGCATTAGCAGGGCAAGCAGATAAATCTGACCCTTTTTTCGAGCTAGACCACCGTGTAGGATTCCACGTACGAGGAGAATGGAAACTAAGAGGAAAGGGTGAAATATCTGCGGGTTATTATGATAACAGAGCAACCCCTTATAAAGTCATTGATGGACAGTACGGTTGGCGAACACGCTTTTATCACTTAGGTGCTCGTTGGCGTTTTAGTAAAAACTTATCGTTAACTGCGCAGTATCTATCAGGTGATACCTTGATGCAAAGCGAAAGTCAGGTGGATGTAGTCAACAATGACTATGCCAGTGCCTTTGTCGCGCTACATTATAATTGGCAAGCCATTGTTGCGAATAGAAAGCATAAAAGTACTTTGCGAGTTGAAGATTTTTCGGTGACAGATAATGATGATACTTGGGGCGATAATAATAATGAACAAGGTCAAGCCCTGACATTAAATCACAGTTATCGTTTGAGTAAGCCATGGTTTTTATCAGCAGAGTTTACCATTATTGATAGCCACAGGCCTGCTCGATACTATACTGCTGAGCCGGTTGACCTAATCGAAAAACAATTTCAATTAGCTGCCCGTTATTTTTTCTAAGTTTAGATGAGTACCTCACACATTTAAATGGTTTAAATACCCAATAACATCGTGCTTATTTGGCAATACCGTTTAAATGGGCAATATGGCTTTTGGCTTTTGTTGGGTAATTAGAAAATATACCATCGACACCTAAATGTTTCATGGCATTGATATCTTCTAATTCATCGACCGTATAGACAAATACTTTTAAGCCGCGTTTGTGAGCATCAGCGACAAAATGCTCACTAATGAAGTCGACATCAAGGTGAACAGAATAAGCATTTAGTTGTTCGGCAAATTTTGCATAGTCTAACGGGTAACATGCCGTAAGAGCGCCGATAGCAAAATCACTTCGCTGTTGCTGTATGGCATGTAATAACCTGTGATTAAAAGATGAAAATAAAACATCATTACTCAATAGCTCAGTTGTCTTGATAGCGTCATCAATACAGGAAAATAATAACGTTAAATTTCTCACTGCTTTTAATTCAATATTGATAGTGCATTTTCCGGCAATCAACTTTAATACTTCGTCTAAGGTTGGAATAACTTCACCGTCACCTGCATCTAAGCTGCGTAAATACTGATAATCATAGTTAAAAATTTGCCCCTGGCCTGATGTGGTTCTGTGCAGCCATCGGTCATGAATAACAAATAATTTACCGTCAACTTCATGAATATCTATTTCAATACCATCTACTTCAGCTTCTAATGCTGTACGAATGGATCGTAGCGTGTTTTCTGGTGCAACTCCGCTAGCGCCTCTGTGTGCAAAAATTAACATAGTTATACCAATTCCATTAAATTTATTCCCAACTCAGAGCTATGTCAGAGAAGCCAGAACAAATAAAATTTGTGCTGGTATAGTCATTCTATATCTAACAAATTTGTGAAGTTATTGCTTTTCTGACAAGCTCCCAAGGGCGAGTACCTAATAAAAGGTAAAGGTTTACATACATCGTTATTGATTTTGATAAGGGAATAACCATTCTCTTCAATCAATGCCTTGCCTCTAAGCCTTTTAATTCTCGCTGAGTGATAAATAACTTAATGGACTTGGTATGAATTAAATATGATTAATACATTAGTGTTGGTTTTAAGTATAATACCGAGTAACGAGATTGTACTAAAATAAAATGAGCAGCGACAAATTGACCACTTCGACTCCCCCAAAACGTTTAAATAAATACATTAGTGATTCTGGTTTTTGTTCGCGCCGTAGTGCCGATAAAATGATAGAAGCCAATCGGGTAACCATCAATGATAAAGTGCCAGAGCTTGGTACTAAAGTGTTGGCGGGTGATGTCGTTAAAGTAGATGGATATGATATTGCTCCAATTAGTGATGACAAGTCGGATCGTATTTATATCGCTTATAACAAACCTATTGGCATTACCTGTACCACTGAAAAACATGTGCGCGGTAATATTATTGATGCCATTGGTCATAAAAAACGTATTTTTCCTATCGGTCGATTAGATAAACCATCGGAAGGTTTGATATTTCTCACCAGTGATGGAGATATTGTTAATAAAATTTTACGCGCGGAAAATGCTCACGACAAAGAATATATTGTCACCGTTGATAAACCTATTAGTGAACGCTTCATCGAGAGAATGTCTCGTGGCGTACCTATTTTAGGGACCATTACCAAACCTTGTATTGTGCAAGTTAAAAGCCGTTTTGAGTTTACCATTATCCTTACTCAAGGTCTTAATCGTCAAATTCGCCGTATGTGTGAATATCTCGATTATGAGGTTTTAAAATTAAAACGCTCACGTATTATGAAAGTTGAGTTAGGGGATTTAACACCGGGGCAATGGCGAGAATTAACGATAACTGAAATGGCCGAAATTAACCAAGCGGTTGAAGGCTCTAGTAAAACGGCTATTAATACAGCTCAGCCTAAACAGACGACTTCAAGCATGAATGACCTTGAAGAACTATCGGCCTCATTAAATAATGCAGATAATAAAAGTGAATCGAAAACTGAGCCAAATACAGCTGCAGAAACATCTTCTAGTAAAGAGGAAGATGAAAAAGATGTTTGGCCTTATAACAGCCATAAAACAAAAGACTAAATCAGTTCAATTAAACGCTTCTTACTGATTATTACAAAAAAACTTACATAGTGTGACTATGTAAGTTTCTTTTTTATTACCATTTCGCATAAACAAGTTATCACTAAGTAAACACTTGCTTATGCGTATAACGTCAATAACTAGTCTTTGTTGATGCCCACTAGAGCACCTGAAAGTTCAGTTATTACTTGGCTATCTTCTATGGTTGAAGGTATTTCAATTTCTTGCCCATCAATCATTTGTCTAAGGGTTTTACGTAAAATTTTGCCAGAACGCGTTTTTGGCAATCTATCAATGATCAGTAGTTTTTTCAATGATGCTATTGCGCCAATATCATTACGAATGCTTTGTTTTAATTCGCTAATGAGATCTTCATCACTGGTGGTAATACCATTTTTTATGACGACTAACCCAAGAGGTACTTGCCCTTTTAGTGCATCGTGAATGCCGACAACAGCACATTCTGCTACCGCTGGATGACCCGATAAAACCTCTTCCATCTCACCGGTTGATAAACGATGCCCAGCAACATTGATAACATCATCAATGCGACCCATGATGAAAAGATAACCTTCTTCATCAATATAGCCACCGTCTCCCGACGTATAATAGCCAGGATGATTTGATAAATACCCTGATACTAAACGCTCAGAATCGCGATATATAGTGGCTAAACAGCCAGGAGGAAGTGGTAGTTTTATGGCGACACTACCTTGCTGTCCAGCAGGGACTTGCTGACCATCGCCATCAAGAATTTGTACATCAAATCCTGCGATTGGAAAACCAGCAGAGCCAGCTTTTGTTGCTACTATATTGTCAGAGCCGTCATCTAATGGCGTGCTGGCAATTGCCCAGCCTGTTTCTGTTTGCCACCAATGATCTATTACTGGTAGTTGTGTTTTTTCTTTAAGCCAATGATAGGTTGCTGGATCTAAGCGTTCTCCTGCGAGGAATAAACGTTTCAATGATGAGAGGTCGTAATCTTTTAATAAGTCACCTTCTGGATCTTCTTTTCCGATAGCACGAAAGGCGGTAGGTGCTGAAAATAAAGCGTTAACTTTATACTCAGCACAAACACGCCAAAAAGCACCAGCATCAGGTGTTCTAATCGGCTTTCCTTCATAAACAATCGTGGTACAGCCTGCCATTAAAGTACCGTAAATAATGTAAGAATGACCCACAACCCAACCAACGTCCGAGGCAGCCCAGAAGGTATCCCCTTTCTGCATGCCATAGATGTTTTTCATGCTATAAAGCATTGCGACAGCATGACCGCCATTATCTCTTACCACACCTTTTGGTTTGCCTGTGGTACCTGAGGTATACAAAATATAGAGTGGGTCGGTGCTTTTAACGGGTACAGCAGGAATTTCAACAGCAACATCCATTTGTTCCTGCCAGTCAAGATCTCTGTTCGGTACTAACTGTGCTTGAACTTCTTCTCTTTGGTAAATGATGCAATTTTTTGGCTTATGATTAGCGATTTCGATAGCTTGATCAATTAATGGTTTATAAGGAATAACTTTGGCTATTTCAACACCACAGCTAGCACCAACAATAACTTTTGGCTCAGCATCATTGATACGTACTGCAAGTTCATTGGCAGCAAAACCACCAAAAACGACGGAATGAATTGCACCTAATCGAGCACATGCCAGCATTGCTATAGCGGCTTGTGGGATCATTGGCATATAAATTAATACACGATCGCCTTTAGTAACATCCTGTGATCTGAGTACATCAGCAAATTTTGCCACTAGACTGGTCAGTTCAAGATAACTAAATTTTTGTTTTTTTCCGGTAACCGGCGAGTCATATATCAGTGCAGTTTGAGCACCTCGGCCTTGTTCAACATGATAATCCAACGCAAGATAGCAAGAGTTCAATTCGCCATCGGCAAACCAATCATGCCAAGAATCAGTGTTTGTCGACAATATCGTTTGAGGTTTTTTGTACCAAGCAACTAGTTCAGACTGCTCTTTCCAGTAACTCTCGGGTGAATTGATTGCTAATTCTTGTTGTTCAATGTGTTTCATTATATTGGCCTTGTAGATAACTCGGATATACATACATTAAAACTGTCGACAAAATTAACCAATTAGACCTTAGGCTAATACCCAAATAAATAGGGTGATTTACTTAATTTATTGTTTATTGTTATTTGATTGTTATTTAATGTTTATCGATAAAAAATAGCTTTATATCATTCGCTTTTGTTTGTGGTTAAATTGTTTTAAATACTTTGAAAATAAAATAATGCTAATCAGTTATAATATTGTTTTAGATGCGTATGTCGACAATTTGTCATCTTAAAGCATAAAAGGTAGAAGAAGACATAGCGTTAACACAGCGACTGTTTTATGCTATATCCTGCTTTTTTTCATTCTGTTAGTAGTAATCTTAGCCGCAGTTTTTTGCATTATCTAGTAGCATAGTGTGGTTATCACGACAATAATTTGCTCTTTTCAATGATATGCATGGTATTGAGTTGTGCCAGTGATATCGTTTTCTTTATTGCTGCTCTAAAGTTTATTAACTTTTACTCGTAACGGGTATATATCTTTTATTGATTTGTTATTTATTACGTCGGATAGTTTTAAGCAAGCTATCCATTTTGATCATAAACAGAGGTTGATGGTGTCATTATGGCTATAATTATCACGTTAGATATCATGCTTGCAAAACGTAAAATGAAATTAAAAACGTTGGCAGATAGGGTAGGGGTTACCGCGCAGAATTTATCAATCTTAAAAAATGATAAAGCGCGTGCTATTCGTTTTGATACGCTAAATAAATTGTGTAAAGTGCTAGATTGTCAGCCGGGAGATATTTTAACCTATGAGGTAGACAAGGTTGAAGAGTAGGAATACTACTCTTTCTTAGTCGCTCTTAGTAAAAACACTCACATCACTTGAGCTTAGCTTACTTATTTCTCACTGACATTTGATAATGGACGGCATCAAAATCACCAATGGGATCTTCATGTAAATAAGCTCTGACAAAGTGCATGCCCATTTTTTTCATCACGCCAACCGAAGCTAGATTGTCAGCTACGGCTAGTGCAGAAACATGAGTAACATCGGTATTGGCAACTACAGCATCTCTTATCGCTATTGCCGCTTCTGTAGCGTACCCTTTTCCCCAAGTACTTTGGAAAAATCGCCAACCTAACTCTAAATCCTTAGTATTGGGTGACTCAGTAAAAAATGACATCGGACGGATCAATACCCAACCTAAATACTCATCAGTTACTTTATTTGATACTTGCCAAATTCCCCAGCCTAATTCGCTATTCCGGTATTTGTTCATTCTTGGAATAAATACGCTGTTAACCTGCTCTATGCTGGTGGGGTTACCGCCATTAAGAAACTTCATCACTGTTGGATCTTGATCTATCTCCCATAATTCTTGGGCATCTTTAGAATCCATTAATCTAAACTTTAGTCGTTCACTATTTTTGATGTACATAAAATTCCTATTAAAAGAAGGAGATAAGTGAAGCATAACGCATTCTTTTATGCGTTATGCTTCGTGCCGTAATCGTTATTAAAGTTACGGCTTTATTTTGACGCTAATAAAGGTTTTAAAAATCGCGCTGTATGTGACGTTTTATGCTTGGCAACTTGTTCAGGAGTACCTGTTACTAAAATTTCACCGCCACCTGCGCCGCCTTCAGGACCTAAGTCGATAACCCAATCGGCTGTTTTGACAACATCTAAGTTATGCTCAATCACCACAATCGTATTGCCATGATCACGCAAGCGATGAATAACGTTTAATAATTGTTTTATATCGTGGAAATGCAAACCTGTGGTTGGCTCATCTAAAATATACAACGTTTTGCCGGTATCTCTTTTTGATAACTCTTTTGATAACTTGACTCGTTGTGCTTCACCGCCCGATAGAGTGATTGCTGACTGCCCTAGTTTGATATAGCCTAAACCAACATCGAGTAAGGTTTGCAACTTACGATTAATCGCAGGAATAGCTTTGAAAAAGTCAAAAGCATCTTCAATGGTTAAGTCTAATACTTGATGAATATTTTTACCTTTGTATAAAACTTCTAACGTTTCGCGGTTATAACGTTTACTTTTACATACATCACACGGTACATAAACATCAGGTAAAAAGTGCATTTCTACCTTGATCATGCCGTCACCTTGACAGGCTTCACAACGTCCACCTTTAACATTAAAGCTAAATCGTCCTGCTTTATAACCTCGAGAACGTGACTCTTGTGTCGCAGAGAAAATATCGCGCACGGCCGTAAATATGCCAGTGTATGTCGCGGGATTTGAGCGTGGGGTTCGGCCTATTGGACTTTGATCAATCTCGATAACTTTATCTAATAGTTCTAAACCATGAATGCTTTTGTAAGGAGCTGGTTCATCAACCGTTGCACCATTAAGCTCGATATGCGCTAATTTATATAACGTATCGTTAATAAGTGTGGATTTACCTGAGCCCGACACGCCAGTTACACAGGTCATTAAACCGGTAGGAATGACTAAGTCGACATTTTTTAAATTATTACCGGTAGCGCCTTTGAGCTTAACGACATTCTTTTTATCAAAAGCATGACGCTGTTTAGGTATTTCAATTCGTTCTACGCCAGAAAGGTATTTCCCCGTTAAAGACTCTTTACAATTGAGTATGTCATCCACGGTGCCTTGCGCGATAATTTCACCGCCATGTACACCAGCGCCTGGGCCAATATCCACCACAAAATCTGCCGCGCGAATAGCATCTTCATCATGTTCAACCACAATAACGGTATTACCTAAATCACGGAGATGTATCAAGGTGCCAAGTAAGCGTTCATTATCACGTTGATGAAGGCCAATAGAGGGTTCATCTAAAACATACATGACACCAACCAAACCTGCGCCGATTTGACTAGCAAGACGTATTCGCTGTGCTTCACCGCCAGATAGGGTGTTTGCGCCACGTGACAAATTGAGATAATTAAGGCCAACGTTCACTAAAAATCCTAAACGTTCGTTTACTTCTTTTAATATTTTTTCAGCAACTTGTGCTTTCTGGCCTGTGAGGGTTAAACCTTGAAAAAACTTGAGGGCATCACTAATGGAAAATTCAGCCACGACAGTGAGTGGTGTATCTTCGATAAAAACATTGCGAGCTTCTAAGCGTAATCGACTACCATTACAATCCGGACAATGTTGTGAATTAAGGTATTTTCCTAGCTCTTCACGTACCGAATTTGACTCCGTTTCTTTATAACGGCGTTGCATATTATTGATGATGCCTTCAAAAGGATGCTTACGCACCACAACATCACCACGGTCGTTCATGTATTTAAATTCAATTTCTTGCTCATCACTACCATAAAGCACAACTTTTTGGGCTTTAGCGGATAACTTATTAAACGGTTTATCAACGGGGAATTTATAATGATCGGCAAGGGCTTGCAGCATTTGAAAGTAATAAAAATTACGTTTATCCCAGCCACGAACTGCGCCGCCGGCAAGACTTAACTCTGCATTGGCAATAACGCGAGAGCTATCAAAGTACTGTTCAATACCTAAACCATCACAGGTTTGACAAGCACCAGCAGGATTATTAAAAGAGAACAAACGTGGCTCTAACTCTTGCATGCTGTAACCACAATGTGGACACGCAAAGTTAGCTGAGAAAATAAGTTCTTCACGGTCCGGCTCATCCATAAAAGCGACTTTGGCAGTCCCAGAAGTTAACGTTAAGGTCGTTTCAAAAGATTCTGAAAGTCGTAATTGAATATCTTCACGCACTTTTATACGGTCAACGACAACTTCTATAGTGTGTTTTTTATGTAATTCTAACGGTGGTGGATCAGATAAGTCACAAACTTCCCCGTCAATACGCGCACGAATAAAGCCTTGGGCAGCTAAGTTATCAAGAAGCTTTACATGTTCGCCTTTACGGTCTTGTATAATAGGCGCGAGTAGCATCACTTTTGTGCCTTCTTCAAGTTCTAAAACTTTATCAACCATTTGTGAAACTGTTTGTGCCGCTAGTGCTTGACCATGCTCTGGACAACGAGGTTCACCAACTCTGGCATAAAGCAAACGCAAATAATCGTATATCTCAGTGATGGTACCTACGGTTGAGCGCGGGTTGTGAGATGTTGACTTTTGCTCGATGGAGATAGCGGGCGATAAACCTTCAATATGATCAACATCAGGCTTTTCCATTAAAGATAAAAATTGACGCGCATAAGCTGAAAGCGATTCTACATAACGACGTTGTCCCTCAGCGTAGAGTGTATCAAAGGCAAGAGAAGATTTTCCTGAACCAGAAAGGCCGGTAATGACCACGAGTTTATCTCGAGGTATAGTTAAACTAATGTCTTTGAGGTTGTGTGTGCGAGCCCCTCTGACTTCAATATTCTTCATGCGTTTTTAACTCAAATAGCGATAAAATAGAACCGACGATTATGTCATAGAATTTACAGTATAAAAACTAATCTAGGGCATAATATGAAAATTAAACTGTTTATTTTTACAGTGTTCTGTTGGCACTGTAGGAAAGGAAAAAATGGTAATACCAAGCACATTAATAAATCGACTAATTAGCGAGAATTAAAAGGTTTAGAGGCAAGGTATTGATTGAATAAAATGGCTATTCAGGAGAATATTCTCAGGATAATTGCTCCTGCATTATCTAATAAGGTACTTCCTGTACCGTCTGCATTCTCTAAGAAGCTATATCCATGTAGCGTCCTTGTCGAAATCAATAACGATGAATAAAACGTTTATAATTCCAGCTGAATTAAGCATATTGAGATTGTTTGTGTATTGCGCTTAACACCTTGTTTTCATTGTGGGGATTTTGTTGTGCTTCTTGGCGTGGTAAACTACTCGCAATTTTTTCCGATTTCTTCATCTATTTTTAGGTTTCAGCAACGTTATGAGTGTTTCAGGTTTAAACCGTATTGAGAAAAAAGCCGCCTTTTCCTTAGCCAGTGTCTTTGGCGTGCGCATGTTAGGCTTGTTCATGATCTTACCCGTATTCGCCATTTATGGTGAACAACTAACGGGTTATAGTCCCATTTGGTTAGGATTAGCCATTGGTGCCTATGGATTAACGCAAGCTTTATTGCAAATCCCTATGGGCATTCTTTCGGATAAATATGGCAGGAAACCGGTAATTCTTGCCGGCTTAGTGGTCTTTCTCATCGGTAGTATTGTTGCGGCAATGTCTGACACTATTTATGGTGTTGTGCTCGGTCGAGCAATTCAGGGGATGGGTGCTATTGCTAGTGCAATACTTGCTTTAGCTGCTGATTTAAGTCGAGAAGAACAGCGACCTAAAGTCATGGCAACCATTGGTATGTTTATCGGTTTATCATTTACCTTTGCTATGATTTTAGGACCAATAGTTGCTGATGCCTTTGGTTTAAGTGGCTTATTTTGGTTTACAGGGCTATTGACTACCTTTGCCATGGCGATGATTCAATTTATGGTGCCAAACTCAGTGAATAAAGCACCGCGTGGCGATAACGTTGCCTTGCCTGAGCAAATTACTCGTTTGATTCGCCACCCACAATTATCCCGTTTAAATTGGGGCGTTTTCATTCTACATATGACACTGACGGCCTGTTTTATTACTTTGCCTAAACAGTTTGTCGCTAGTGGTTTATCTCTTGAAGACCATTGGCAAATTTACTTACCTACTTTATTAGGTTCTTTCTTTTTAATGGTGCCATTTATGATTTTTGCCATTAAAAAACAGAAAGAAAAACCCATGTTCAGTGCGGCTATTACACTATTGGCCATAGCTTTATTTTTACTTTGGTTATTACCTAGTGGTTTCTGGAGCCTAGTGCTGTCAGTTGTACTATTTTTCACAGCTTTTAACTATTTAGAGGCAACCATGCCGTCAATCTTATCACGTATAGCACCTGCTGGCGTTAAAGGTAGTGCTATGGGGATATATTCAAGCAGCCAGTTTTTAGGTGCTTTTGTTGGTGGTATTCTGGGTGGTTTTATAGCGAGCCAATATGGCGAGCAAACCATCTTCTTAGTGATGACAATAGTAACGGTTATCTGGTTGGGATTAAGCTTTGGTATGCAGTCATTGAAAAAATCAAAAAGTTTTAGTTTTGCCACCAATATTACCTGTGAAGAAGAAGCTGATAAAATGGCCGACCAATTAATCAATATGCCCGGTGTTATCGAAGCAACCCTAGTGCACACCGAGGCAGTCGCTTATTTAAAGGTTGATGTTAAAACGGTGGATTTACTCGCCATTAAAGCGTTACTTCAAAGTTAGACTACAGAAATAATCCTCTGTTGAAGGTGTTCGCGATACCTGAATTTTATACGACTATCAGCGAGCATCTCTCAGCAATATATTAAAAGCACGCTAAACTAAAGTTTATCTTAAACAATTTAGCGGTGACTATTATGTCTGAACACCACACTTACAAAAAAATTGAAATGGTTGGCTCATCTAAAAATAGTATTGAAGATGCTATTGAAAATGCCTTGGCAGAGTGTAACAAATCAATCAATAATATGGATTGGTTTGAGGTCATAGAAACCCGAGGTCATATAGTTAATGGTGCTGTCGGCCATTACCAAGTTACCTTGAAAATTGGCTTTAAAATAGCGTCAAGTTAACTGGATTTTACTAAATTTTGCATTTTTAGTTTATTTTAACGTAACGATGTAATCTTCAAGTTTATTGCTACCGAGCATGACTTCTATATCATCATCTAGCTGTTTACCTATTAATGCTATTCCCATAGGTGATTGCGGTGTTATCACCGTGATATTTTGTTGAGCTAGCTGACAGCGAAACCCTCCGGCAGCAGGCCCTATAAAGAACCAATGGTTGGTGTCTGAATCAGTGGATAATTGTACCAGGGCGCCTAAAGCGATATAGCTCTCGCTATTGAATTCAATTAGTTCAAGCGCTTTATAGGCATCGATAGCGTGCTGGAACTCAATCACTCGCTTAGACTGTCCTTCAGCCAAATAACTCGCCTCTATCGCTAGCGTATCATATTGTGTTTCAGCAACACTTTGATCATCAACCGCAGCGGCATGAGCTTCGTTTGCAGCATCAATAGCTTGTTGCAGCTGTTTCGAGAGTGCAGTGACAACAAGGTCAGCTAGCTGTTTCTTATTAGGCATATAGTCTTATGTAATCGTTATTTTAAATGTTTGTGGTATGCAGAGGTCGTTATTTCGTTAGCTCAGTTTTAGCGAGGCGATTTTATCATAACTTGTGTTTTTGTCTAAATGTCAGTAAATTAATAACACTATAACAACTGGTACGACCAATAGCAGAGCATAATTATGACAACAACTGCCTACCCACATTTATTAGCGCCACTAGACCTTGGCTTTACCCAATTAGCTAACCGTGTCCTTATGGGATCCATGCATACTGGCTTAGAAGAAGAGCGCGGTGGTTTTGCAAAATTAGCTGCATTCTATCAAGCAAGAGCGAAAGGCGGTGTGGGCTTGATCGTTACCGGTGGTGTTAGTCCTAATCTACGCGGCAGAATAGCACCGTTTGGTAGTGAGCTAAGTCATTTTTGGCAAGCAAATAAACACAAACAAGTAACAGACGCCGTTCATCAGTACCCAACTAAAATCTGCTTGCAACTATTACATACGGGTCGATACGCCTATCATCCTTTTGGTGTGGCCCCCAGTAAAATCAAATCACCTATTTCTCCTTTTACGCCTAAAGCAATGTCAGTGCGTCAAATTAAATCGACCATTAAAGATTATGCTTACTCAGCCAAGTTAGCGGCTAAAGCAGGCTATGATGGTGTGGAAATTATGGGCTCTGAAGGTTATTTAATTAACCAGTTTGCTTGTGTAAGAACAAATAAGCGTAACGATGAGTGGGGCGGTAGTATTGAAAACAGAATGCGCCTAGCTATTGAAACGATTAAAGCAGTACGCGCTAAAGTGGGCGAAAATTTTATCATCATCTTTCGTTTATCCATGTTGGATTTAGTTGAAGGTGGCAACAGTTGGGAAGAAGTTGTCACTATGGCAAAAGCGGTAGAGCAGGCTGGTGCCACACTGATTAATACTGGTATTGGTTGGCATGAAGCACGCGTTCCGACCATAGTTACTTCAGTACCTAGAGCTGCATTTACCTGGGTCACTGAAAAAATGAAAAAAGAAGTGTCTATACCCCTAATCACAACTAACAGAATTAATACGCCTGAAGTTGCTGAAGAAGTGTTAGCGACGGGGCAAGCTGATATGGTGTCAATGGCGAGACCTTTCTTGGCGGATGCCGACTTTGTTAATAAAGCCGCAGAAAATAAAGCCGATGAAATTAATACCTGCATTGGTTGTAACCAAGCGTGCTTAGATCACGTGTTTGCACAAAAGCGAGCCTCATGTTTAGTCAACCCAATGGCATGTTATGAAACAGAGCTTGTTATAGAAAAAGCTAAACAAGTTAAAAAATTAGCCGTGATAGGTGCCGGACCTGCGGGATTAGCTTTTAGTGTTTATGCTGCGGAGCGAGGACATCATGTTGAACTATTTGATAAAATTAGCGAGATAGGTGGCCAGTTTAATGTCGCTAAACAAGTACCCGGTAAAGAAGAATTTTTTGAGACATTACGCTATTTTAACAAACAGATAAGTTTGCTTGATATTAAGGTGTATCTTAACACTGAGCAAAGTGCAGAAAAATTACTCGCTGCTGGTTTTGATGAAGTGGTATTAGCAACAGGTATAAAACCAAGAAAGCTCGATATTAAAGGTTTAGAGGAAGGTTATACCAGTAATAAAGTACTTACATATTTACAAGTGCTGCGAGATAAAGTTGAGGTTGGTAACAAGGTCGCGATTATAGGTGCTGGCGGTATTGGCTTTGATGTAGCCACTTATTTATCAGAAAAATCATTAACTAATGACCCAGAAGCATGGCTTAAAAATTGGGGGGTTGATAAGCAATACCTGAAAAATGGGGCATTGCTAAGTAAACAAGATATACCTAAGCATGATCCGGCAAGGCATATTACTCTGATACAACGCAAAACGACTAAAGTGGGCAAAGGCTTGGGTAAAACATCAGGCTGGGTACATAGAGCCAATTTAGTAAAACAAGGCGTTACTATGTTGGCTGGCGCAAGTTATAAAGCCATTACTGAGAAAGGCTTAGTGATTGAAGTTGATGGTAAAGAGCAATTGCTTGAAGTTGATAATATCATTATCTGCGCAGGGCAAGAATCGAATCGAGATTTACAGCAAAAGCTAATTGATGGTGGTTTACCTGTACATCTAATTGGTGGAGCTAATGTTGCTGCGGAACTTGATGCTAAACGTGCGATACGCCAAGCGGCAGAGTTAGCGGTGAAAATTTAGGCCTATTTGGATGAAATCAACACCTTAATGCGAAGATAGCTGTAGTGAACCGAAGAAAAACCCTATATTTCTTCGGTTTATTATTGATATACTGTCGTGAATTAATTTTTTTTAGATAGAGCACAGTGCAAGAAATAATTGTCGATAGTGGTGATATTGAATTCCTTACCACGCCTAAAGAATATAAGCAGCAGTTGTTGTCCCTTATTGAATGCGCACGTCAGCGTATTTTCATTACTGCCTTATATCTACAAGATGATGAGGCAGGTAGAGAGATCCTCCATGCCTTATACCAAGCTAAAGCTAATTTCCCAACAATAGAGATTAATATCTTTGTTGATTTTAACCGTGGACAACGTGGTTTAATTGGTGAAAAGGCAAGCTTAGGTAACCGTGCACTTTATTTGAAATTAGCACATGAGTATCCTCACACCGTTAATATCTATGGTGTTGCTGTTAAGCGAAAAGAAGTCTTTGGGGTTTTACACCTAAAAGGCATGGTTTTCGATGAGAAGCTTTTCTATACAGGCGCAAGTATCAATGATATTTATCTACATCAAGGTGAGCGATATCGTTTAGATCGCTACTGTACTATCAATAGCGCAGCATTAGCCGATAGTTTTTGCCACTACTTATCTGATACTTTTATTGATTCAGGTCTGGCGCCACTTCTTAATCAAGAATGGTTACCTGATGCGGTAGAACAAAAGAAAAATCTGATCGCATTAAAACTTCAGCTAAAAAAATCTCACTATATTGTTGCTCAACAACAAGGTCTTAGCCAATCAAAAATAGTGAGTAATAAAGCCCTTATTACACCGCTAGTAGGTTTTGGTCGCCGTAAAAATCAGCTTAATCGAGCTACTCGTCACTTAGTGCAAAAAGCTGATGATAATATGGTGCTTTTCACGCCTTATTTTAATCTACCTCATTCTCTTGCTAAAGATGTGATTAGAGCCCTAAAACGTGGTGTTAAAACAACTGTGGTTGTAGGCGATAAAACAGCGAATGACTTTTTTATTGGCAATGATGAAGATTTCAGTACCATAGGTATCATCCCCTATGTTTATGAGATGTTACTTAAGCGTTTTGTTAAACGTTATCAAAATTTTATTGACCAAGGTTTATTGAATATCCATTTATGGAAAGATAAAGATAATAGCTTTCATCTCAAAGGTTTACGCGTTGATGACCGCTATCATTTGATTACGGGCAGTAATTTAAATCCCCGTGCTTGGGCACTGGATTTAGAGAATGGCTTAGTTGTTGATGATGTCAATAAACAGCTATTACAAAAAACGGATGAAGAACTGCTCGGTATTTTAGTCAATACGAGTAAAGTTTCGCATTTCTCTGATATTGATTCAGTAGAAGACTACCCTGAAAAACCTCAAAAATTATTGAAAAAGATACGTGTTGCCCAAATAGATAGAGTGTTGAAGCGATTTTTGTAGTATCGACTTGTTGAAGCAATAATCTCCTTTATTGCTCAAAATATTGTTTAAAGGTTGATGATTAAAATATAGCTAGAATGATTTTTTTGCCTGCACTCTAATTTCAAAACCATTAATTTCTGGATTATCGCTTTGTGGAAACGCAAAGTCGATGTGAATGATGGGATGGTTACCGCCTGAATGTGGCGAGTGTAATCTCAAGCCAAGTCCCGCAGAGCTTAACCAGCCTTCCTCAATATTTTTGACTGTTGACTCTCCATAGGTTCGACCCGCATCGACAAAAGCCACACCAGCTAAATCAAACAGTTTAAAAAGATTTACTTCAGGGTAATATCTGATTTCAGAAGTAACTTTAATGCTATCTTGTCCGTGCTGATATTGCAGTGGAAAACCGCGTAAACCAGTGTTGCCTCCCATAGTCACTGGTTGGTCAATATATTGGTTTTTACTGATAACATTGGTATTACTTAGATAAAAACCCCAGTTTTTATTCAATTGATAAAAATACTCCCCGCTAAGCTTTACCAATAAACGACTATCTCTATGTTGGTAAATATCATTAGCTAGTGCAAGATCAAGTAACAATAAGGAATTATCATGCAAGTTGAAGCCTTTTTTAACTCGCATCTTCCATACAGTCCATGCTGAGTTTTCTTTGTTACCATTGCCTATACCAAGGCTAGAGTTAAGTTGCCAACCATGGTTAAAATCTTCTATTTGGGTAATCAAGTGCACATTTGTGAGTTTTCTAAAATCTTTTTCAATATATTCAAATGCTAGCCATGGGTAGAGTAAATCTCTATCTTCGGGTTTTACATTAGTCAGAGGTGGATTGGATAAGTCGAGATTCTCTTCATCAGAAAGCTCGGTGAACGTTTCTTTATCTTGCGTTATGCCAACACGATATCTTAGTAAGCGGTTCTCACTGTTAAAACTTAGCCATGCGTAGCTTGCTTCTTTAAAGCTAATATCATGGCCAAATACACTTTGGTCCAGACCATTTTGAAAAATAGTGTCGTTACGAGACTCTTCATTAAAGCCTATATGATAGGAGGTCTTGGTATGAAAACCAGCAAATATTTTATGCAGAAATAAGCTACGTTGTTGACCATCATCATTATCAGCAAAACCCAACTTAACCGAAGTATTTTGTTTTTGAAAAAGTGGGATAGTGGCCACTAGTTTGTAACCTGAACGCTGGGCATTTCGGTATGATTCAATTTCGGTATCTATGCCTAACCCGAGTAAGTTACGCTCTTTTATACCAAAGCTATAAGTGTTTATTCCTCCCTTGCGGCCAAAGCTAAGCGTTGGCATAAGTGACCAATTATCCCAAGTGGTAATGGTAATGTTTTCTACGTATTCATCAGCGCTAACTTCTGCATCTCTAAGGTATTTTCTGCTACGTAAATGGCGTTCTAGTTCAGCCATATCAGCAAAAGTTTTTGTACATTTTTTGATAAAAAAATTAGCTTCATTTTCTAGCGTTATAATTTTTGTATCAATATGAATGGCATTGGCCCAACGATGTAAAAAAGTAAAACCTTCTTCGTTTTTATCGAAGATTGTTTGTGGTTTGAAGGTTATTTTTGGCTGACTGGTATCGCACAGTACTTTTTCATCTGAAGACTCAATATCAGCTTGATTTAAGGATTGATTCTGGATTGAATTCCCATCTATGGCATTGGCCGACCCTGAGCTGTTATCTATTTTTTCAGCTACGCGTTCGGTAGCTGATATTATGGGGCAAAAAATAATTAATAGTAAGCCGGCGACTAGCAATGAAAGTCGTCCAGAAAATACATCATCTCGCCAAGTAAGTGAGATTTTATTGTTAGATTTTGGCGATATGGCATTACATTGTTTTATTTTTTTTATGACTTTTAATAAAAACAGCATCGCGTACCTAAAATAAAGAAGTGATGAGTAATATGTTTATATATCACTCATTTAACTATAGCGTTAACAGGCAACTTCAACATTATTTATTTAGTGTTTTACTCGGTTCACAGGGGCTTTTTAGTCTCAGTGTACTCAATTTTCACTTTTATTTGTTGTTACACCAGCATGGAATCATAAATAATATCTTCTCAACGAAAGAATTAATTTCAATCACAGTATTTATGAAGATCAGCGTGAGTGTAGTAATTACATTAACAACTCGTGTGGCTTGGGTATAGAGAAAATAAACAGCTAATCGATGATAAAGGCATTTTCATCTATATCATTCTAATATTTATGAAATTTCTATAAAGTTAAGATAGTATATCTTATCAATAAAATTAATATTTACAGCACTTAAGTTCGTGCCGTAAAGCGAATAATCATAAAAAGGTTAATTATGTTCAGTGAAAAAATGATGCCACACTTTAGTGATACGGATGCTTTAGGGCATATTAATAATACTAAACCACCAGTTTGGTTTGAAGGTGGACGTGCCCCTATATTTAGATTTTTCACTCCTGATTTAGACCCTAAAAAATGGCAACTTATCATTGCTAAAATAGAAGTTTCTTATCACGGACAGCTATTTTATGGTCAGGAAATTGAGATCAGAACATTCGTTAGCCGAATCGGTGGCGCCTCGTTTGATGTTTATCAAGAACTTTGGCAGCACGGAGAAAAATGTGTGTCGGGTACGGCAGCCATGGTAAATTTTGATTATGAGACGCAAAGCTCTAAAAGAATATCTGATGAGATTCGTACTCAGCTAACTGAACACTTTATTGAGTTATAGTCTTCATAACTTTTGAAGTTTGTCAGTTTATTTAGGTTAATTCTGTTCTGAAAAATAAATGTAGATTGATCACAGGTATAAATATTAGCGTCACCTACTAATTATCAGTGATAACAATTAATTAGTAGGTAATATCAACGCCGTGTTTATACACTGTTTTTCATCTGCAATTTGGTTCGGTATTTTTAAAAGAGATTAAATTAAAATAAATGAGCTTTTAGCAAAAAATCACTCGAATTTGATCGCTGCTCACTATAGAATTACCCCCTTAAACTAAATTTCAAAGACACACTTTCTTTCTATTTAAATAGAAAAAGAAATGACGTACGTCTTAATAGCTCAATTAATAGGATATTTTCATGGCGGGTGTAAATAAAGTAATCATAGTAGGTAACTTAGGTAAAGATCCTGAGGTACGTTTTATGCCAAATGGTGGTGCAGTAGCAAATATTACTGTTGCAACGTCAGACTCATGGAAAGACAAACAAACTGGTGAGCAGAAAGACAAAACAGAATGGCATCGTGTTGTTATGTTTGGAAAACTTGCTGAAATTGCTGGTGAATACTTGAAAAAAGGTTCAAAAGTATATCTTGAAGGATCTTTGCAAACGCGTAAGTGGACCAACCAACAAGGTCAAGATCAATATACGACTGAAATCGTATTACAGGGCTTTAATGGCGTAATGCAAATGTTAGATGGAAAGTCGTCTCAAGGTCAGGGCGGTGGTTTTGCTAATCAAGGACAACAGCAAAGTGGTGGCTTCCAGCAACAAGCTCCACAGCAATCGGGTGGATTTTCTAACCAGCCAGCTCAACAAGGTGGATTTTCTAACCAAGGACAGCAAGCAAAAGCACCAGCACAACAAGGTGGCTTTGCTCCGCAACAACAAGCACCAGCACAACAAGGTGGCTTTGCTCCGCAACAGCAAGCACCAGCACAACAAGGTGGTTTTGCTCCTCAACAAGCACCAGCACAACAAGGTGGTTATCAGCAACAGCAAGCACCTAAAGTGAACCCACAAGAACCATCAATTGATTTCGATGATGATATCCCGTTTTAATTTCTGATAAAACGGTCAAGTTAAAACATAAAACCCAGCGTAATTGCTGGGTTTTTGTTTTTATACGCGTTTAAACTCGGTACCAATCTAGATGTACTTTGAAGGTTAACGGGTATATAGCTTAGTTATGTTAAGTCATCAGGACCAACACGAACTACTAACTTGCCAAAGTTCTTGCCTTCCAACAAACCAATAAATGACGATACGCTATTTTCTAAGCCTTCTACTCTGTGCTCTTTGTATTTGATCTTTCCTTCACTAAGCCATGTCATCATCGCTTTATTAAATTCGCCATAACGGTGGCCATAGTCATCAAATACGATGAAACCTTGCATTTTAGCGCGCTTAACCAATAATGTGCCCATTAACGAAGACATACGATCAGGACCATCAGGTAATTCAGTGGCATTATATTGTGAAATAAGGCCACATAAAGGAATACGAGACTTAGGATTAAGTAGCGGTAATACGGCATCAAAGACTTTACCGCCAACATTTTCAAAGTAAACGTCGATACCATCAGTACAAGTTTTTGCCAGTAGGGTAGCTAATTCATCACTGTGGTGATCTAAACAGGCATCAAAACCAAGGGTATCAACGGCATATTGGCACTTCTCAGTACCACCCGCTATACCAATCACTTTACAGCCTTGTATTTTAGCAATTTGCCCTACTAAACTACCTACGGCACCTGTTGCAGCTGCGACGACAACTGTCTCCCCAGCTTTTGGTTGGCCAATATCTAATAATCCCATATAGGCAGTTAAACCCGGCATACCGAGAACTCCTAGTGCATAAGATGGGTTTGAAATATCATTACCTAACTTAAGTAGGTCAACGCCATTTGATATGCTGTAATCCTGCCAGCCACCAAAAGAAACAACCCAATCTCCTTGTTGGTAATCAGCATGCTTCGATTCTTCGACTCTACAAACAGTGCCACCAACCATTACCTCATTTAATGCTACGGGATCGGCGTAAGATTTTGCATCATTCATACGACCTCTCATATAGGGATCTAATGAAAGATATACCGTACGTAATAATACTTCACCCTGTTTTGGGCTAGGCTTGGCTGTTTGTGCTAGTGTAAAGTTGTCGTGGCTTGGCGCACCAAAAGGACGTGAAGCTAACAATATTTGTCGATTTACTTGTTTGTTTTGATTCATTAGTAATTCTCTTTTTAAGCAGTAAATAAAAGTTATGTCGTTATAGCAATCAGACTAACTCAGTAATCTTTTTAAATGGCCTTGTTCTTGAAAAATCACTCTTATTGCTTATGTTGCAATGAAGTTGAGCCATTCATCATTCTGATTGGTATTAAAGAGTCAGCACTAAATTGAATAAGATAATTTTGCTCAAAAAACTCAGTGCTGAGCAGAAGTCATTAACCGTTTAGTTGTCTCATTAATTTTTCAGCGACTAAGATTGAACTGGCTGGGTTTTGACCCGAAATGAGTAAACCGTCTTGAACAGCAAAGGCATGCCAATCTTCAACTTTTTGATAGTCAGCACCGCGTTTGATCAATTCATCTTCGAGTAAAAAAGGCACAATGTCGGTTAGCTGTACAGCGTCTTCTTCAGTGTTGGTAAAACCTGAAACCGCTTTACCCTTAACTGCATACTCACCGTTACTATCTTTAACGTTTAATAAAGCGGCAGTAGCATGACAAACAGCTGCAACAGGTTTGCTAGCTGCAATAAACTGTTCAATCAATTGGATGGAATTGGTATTGTCTGTTAAATCCCATAAAGGGCCATGTCCACCTGGGTAAAATACCGCATCAAAATCTTCACTGTTGATTTGCGCTAGAACCTGAGTATTGGCTATAAGGTTTTGGCTTTCAGCATCTTCGAAATAACGCTTGGTTGCTGTTGTTTGAAAATCATCTAATTCACTAGTCGGATCGATTGGCGCTTGTCCTCCTGCTGGAGAAGCTAAGGTAACGTTTATGCCTGCATCTTTAAACGCGTAATAAGGGGCTGCAAACTCTTCTACCCAAAAGCCTGTTTTCTTTCCAGTGTTACCTAATTCAGCGTGTGATGTTAATACCATTAATATGTTTTTAGTTTGCATTGTAAACCTCGATATTTAAATTATTGCCAGGGATGTTTCATTGACGGTAAGTGTAGTTGAGTAGAGCTAAGCTAACAATGCAGATTATATAGACTTCTTTGTATCAATAAATGATACAATAAGGGTATGATCATCTTGATAGGTTAATGATGAATATTTCTTTTGAACAGCTAAAAAGTATGGTTGTTTTTGCCCAAGTGATTGAGCAGGGTACGCTCAGTGGTGCTGCTAAACATATTGGACTCTCTCGTGCGGTGGTGAGTTACCATATAAAAAAACTTGAAGCTCAATTAGGTATAAAACTACTGAATCGCTCTACTCGCACTATTTCAGCGACTGAAGCAGGGCTTGAGTATTATCAATATTGCCGCGTTATCGCTGAGCAAGCATCAGCGGCTAATCGACAGATTGAAAATCTTAAACATGAACCGGTCGGTTTATTAAAGATTACCTGTCCAGTTAATGTTGGTTTGCAAACTATTGTTCCTGCACTTAATGAGTTTCGTACCATTTACCCTAAAATTGAACTTGATGTCATGCTTACGGATGAAGTGGTAAATATTATCAAAGAAGGCATAGACCTAGCTATTCGTGGTGCTCCTTTAGCCGATTCAGGCCTACAAGCAGCAAAATTATCAACACTCAGCACTTGTCTTTGTGGCTCACCCGCATATTTTGAAAAGTTTGGTTTTCCTAAACACCCAACGGAGCTGAATAAACATCAATGGGTGCTGTATAAGTTAACTGCGGGTTCGCTCGAGCTGACAAAAGGTAGTCGTTCTTTTAGCATTGAAATGAAAGGCACAATCAGCACAAATAATGCGGCAGCAAGAACCGCTTTTGTTGAAGGTGGCCACGGTCTAGGTCGTATTCCTGTTTATGATGCAAAACCTAGAATCAAAGCAGGGCAGTTGCTTTCGGTACTTGATGATTACGATATGAGGGATATTCATGTCTATGGGGTATTTCCTCCAGGGAATGCCGAGTCGAAGAAATTGCGGTTGTTGATAGATTTTTTAAAAGCATACTTCTTAAAGAATCAGTAAGCGGGCCAGCCTTTGGTTATCCACTTTGTTTGCTATTTCGTAAATTAAATTAAGATCTTTCACCCATAGAACATTCAGTTAAATCTTGCTTGGCACTAAAGTACCATACAGAGCTACGTGGCATTGCGCCATTATTGTCATACGACAAAACCTGAATATTGATACTATGTTACATAAATTAAAGCCACTCTTGTGGACGTTCTTATGCGGCCTTAGTTGTTCCGCAATTGCTACCTCTCATCCATTAGAAAACTTTCAGCCTTTAACTGATTTTGGTGATAACCCTGGCAACTTAGCGGCAAGTTACTTTCAACCGACCAAGCAATCTAAATCCCTTGTGGTATTTCTACACGGATGCGTGCAGCAAGGTGAAACCTTAGCAAAACAAAGTGGCTTTGTTTCGCTTGCTAAACAACATAATTTCACTCTGTTACTACCACAGCAAAGTAAAAAAAATAATGTTACCTCCTGTTTTAATTGGTTCTCAGAGCAAGATAGCGACAAGGATCAAGGGGAGGTGTTGTCGATCAAAAATATGATCCTCGCACTAAAGGCGCAGTCAGAATTTGACCATGTATTTATTGCAGGCCTTTCCGCTGGCGGTGCTATGACCAGTGCATTGTTAGTTCACTATCCTGAACTCTTCTCTGCTGGCGCTGTTATTGCGGGTTTACCTTATCCTTGTGCTAATAATTTGGCTAAAGCAATTTCTTGCATGAGAAATGGCCCTTCACAGTCATCAGTCGAACTAGCTAGCTTAGCAAAGCACGGTAATGAAGCCGTTAAACAATGGCCGAGGCTTATTGTCATCACGGGCAGTAAAGATAAAGTTGTCAATCCCAAAAATTCCCAGAGCTTAGCTTTGCAGTGGTCAAAGCTTTCAGAAACTGCATTGAAACCAAGTAAATCCTTACTCGCAGATTATCAGCAAACACTTTGGCAAAATAAAGAAGAGCCTGTGCAAGTTAAGTTGGTTGAAATTAATGAAATTGGTCACGGTTTAAGCGTTAATTCTAGTTACAAAAATAGAGATGCGAGTGCGGACTTTTTATATGAATCTTCGTTTGATAGTGCTATGAATATCATCGAATTTTGGGGTGTAAAAGGTAAAAGTTGATAATATTCAGTAACTAACCTCTATGGTACTATAGTACAAATTAACTTTGTCTAGTTTTGTTATAGAGTTTAAACATCAGTAAAAACATCAAAAAAAATCTTAAAACAACTGATTCAATAAAATTATAATAAGGCACTACTATGAAACGCTATAACAAAAAATTAAGTTACCTCGCTTTAGCTATTGCCAGCGCGTTAACCACTAACATTGCCCTTGCAGAAGAAGCAAATGAATCAACAAGCGCTCAAGATAACTCAGGTCTTGAACGTATTGAAGTTACCGCTCGTAAAACCGTAGAGACTCTGCAGAATGTTCCTGTCGCCGTTACCTCTATTGGTGCAGAACAACTTGAACAGAACGGTATTAGCGTGATGACAGAAGTTCAGCAATTCTCACCAAATACTACCTTACAAAGTAGCCGTGGTACTAACTCAACATTGACCGCCTTTATCCGCGGTGTTGGTCAAGAGGATCCTTTATGGGGTTATGAACCGGGCGTTGGTATTTATGTTGATGACGTATATATTGCACGTCCACAAGGCGCTGTGCTTGATATTCTTGATGTTGAACGTATTGAAGTATTACGTGGTCCACAAGGTAGTTTATACGGAAAAAACACCATAGGTGGCGCAATCAAATATGTCACCAAAAAAATGTCAGGAGATGCGGAGTTTGACATAAAAGCAACTTTTGGTAATTACGCACGTCAAGATTATAAAGTGGCTGGTGCGGTGCCAGTAGTTGATGACAAACTCTATGTTGGTTTTGCTTTAGCCAGCTTATCTCGTGATGGTTACGGTGAGTTTTTACAATCAGGCTTACCTGGGCAAGATTTAGAAAACTATAACAAGGATGTTTTTGCTGGTCGAGTAACGGTTGAATTTACCCCTACAGATGATTGGTTCTTCCGTTTTAATTACGATAATACCCAAGATGATTCCAACGCTAAAGGTGGTTACCGTTTATTACCTAGTATAGTAACCGATGCGCCTATACCTGATAGTGTATATGATTCATATACAAGCTTACCAACCAAAAATGTGGTTGAGAATGAAGGCTGGAGTTTAACCGCTGAATATTATATTAATGATTATTGGTCATTAAAATCAGTGACGGCAGCTCGTGAGAATTATTCTCCAACGAATATTGATTTTGATAATACTCCTTTACAAATTTTTGATGTACCAGCTATTTATGATGATGAGCAATTCTCGCAAGAAATTCAGTTAAATTATAATGGAGATAACTTATCATTTGTTTCTGGATTATATTATTTTGATGGCGAGTCATGCGGTCATTATGACGCCATCATTTTTCAAAGTTTAACAGCAGAAAAAAGTGGTTGTAATAATAGCGAAAGTTATGCTGTTTATGCACAAGGTTCATATAATCTGACTGAAAAGTTATCGTTTACTTTAGGTGCTCGTTATACAGAAGAAGAAAAATATGCGAATGTAAATGATGATCTCCGCTTTTCAATAGAATACCCAGAGTCAAACTGGATTCCTGGGTATACACGTGGAGATTTACCAGTAACAGAAGTATTAAATGGCAACAAAACTTGGTCACGTTTCACACCTAAAGTGGGTGTCGAGTACCAAGTTGATGAAGATATGATGGTATTTGCTAGTTATTCACAAGGTTTCAAATCGGGTACCTTTAATCCTCGTGCATCAACTAATGAACCAGCAGTAAATCCAGAAATAGTTGATTCTGTTGAGCTTGGTATAAAAAGTGAGTGGTTTAATCAATTACGTGTTAATGCAACAGTTTTTGCACTAGAACATAAAGACCGTCAATACAAAAGTGTGGTACCAAATGAAGATCCTACCGTGTTAGATTCACGCTTAGGTAACATTGGTCAATCTGAAGCGATAGGTTTAGAGCTTGAAGTGGAATATGCTGCAACAGAGTCACTAAGCTTTAACTTTGCTTTGGGTTATATTGATAGTGAATTTACTGAAGTATTAAGCTGGAATGGTAATGGTTATGATGATATTTCTGATATTTATACTGTAGCCAATACGCCAGATACTACAGCTAATTTTGGTGTCACTTACGATATTGAAACTTCTGTTGGTACTTTTGTTATAAATAGTAATTATTACTATCGTGACGATTATGCTTTGGTTGAACTTGATAATAGGTTGACTCAAGATGCTTATGGTTTACTTAACTTGGGTATAAATTGGTACAGTAATGAAGGTGATTGGACTGCCGCTCTACATTGGAAAAATATTACTGATGAAGAGTATATGGTGGGTGCTTATGACTTTACTGGCGGCCAAGATGAAGAGGGTAATTGGTTACCTGGCTTTGGTGGCGATACTACACTTATTGCTTATTATGGTGACCCAACAACTATTTCATTAACTATTGGCTATCAGTTTTAAGTATTGGCTCGTTTAATGTAGGACAATACCAAGTAGTGAATTCAGAGTAAAAAGAGCTGGCACTTGTCAGCTCTTTTTTTCATACTGGATTAAGAATCATGTAGGAGCGTTAAATGTCACAAGCAAAAGTTATTATTGCCGATGATCATCCGTTATTTCGTACGGCACTTAAACAAGCAATTATCGAATGTATTGATGATGCCGGCACGTTAGAAGCCGACAACTTTAGTGAACTATTAATTGCTATTGAAGCCACTCCGAGTCTAGAAATCGTTTTTCTCGATTTGCATATGCCAGGTAATGATGGTTTTACCGGACTTACTCAGCTGCAAAACCACTACCCCGATTTAGTGGTGATTATGGTGTCTTCTGATGATAATGATGAGACCATGCAAAAAGCGATTAACTTTGGTGCTGCAGCATTTATTCCTAAATCAGCCGACTTGACTACCATTGCTAGTGCCATTGATACAGTATTGATGGGTGATATTTGGTTACCTGAATTGATAGAAAAAAATGCAGGCCAACAAACCGCACTTGCTCATCAAAAACTCGCTAAACAGCTAGGACAATTAACGCCGCAACAGTACGTAGTGTTAACTCAAATTGCTGATGGTCAACTCAATAAGCAGATTGCTTATTATCTCAACATCAAAGAAACTACAGTGAAAAAACATGTTTCAGCTATTTTGGAAAAGTTGGAAGTGAATAATCGAACGTTAGCAGGGCTTGCTTATCAGCAGCTGATGTTGTCGCCAACAGAGAATGTTAATAGCCCCATCTAAACTATTCTTAGTAGGCTGCCGGAACTAATTTTACGCAGTGAGCGTTATATTGTGTGATAAAAGGCCAAAAAAAGACCAAGCAAAGTGCTTGGTCTAATAAAATATCTCAGATCATATACCGTTAAAAGTTCACTTCATTGGTATTACCCGCTGAAACATTAACTGCTTGTGAGTTCCCTTCAGGCGATGGGATCACCAGTTGGTCATATTGAACATTATCATCGACCTCGGTATTACATCGAAGTGCTACGGTATAATCACCTTCAGGTACAAAACCAATGCTATAGTTGCCATCAACAGCAACCGTTGTTGCTGCTAAGGGCTCAATTGCAGTGGGTATTTCGCCAATAAAGCTTTCATCATTACTATCAAATAAATCCGCTAGCGTTGTTGGTGCTTCATCATATAAATAAACCATACAAGGCCCTAAATTGGTGTTTTCTGCTGAAACAGTACCTGTTATATCACCATATAAGCTAACAATACGAACACCATGAGGTTTAATGATATAACCATTTTTTGCCGGATCATTACCACGTAACACTAACGATTTTGTCAGGTCAAACTCTATGGTGTAGGCAGGTTTATTATCTACTTGTACGGCATCGCTGTGCACTGTAAATTCACCAAGCTTTAAGCGTGAGCTAGGCACTTTAATGTCATATTCTGTAGCATCATTGTCTAATATGACATAAGAGCCAGCATCAACAACCACTAACTCCATAGTATAAACACCAGTCGCTAAAGTGATGCCTTGGGCCTCATCAACAATTTTCATTTGCGCTATGCCAGTAAAATCGAGTAAATTTACTTGAATGGTATCTACAATATCGCCATCTTCGTTGGTAAATTCTTCTATCAATACTTCTTGTTTACCATTGTTATCATCAGTATTAGTGAGCTTAATGCTATCAATTTCAATAGCGACTACCTCTGCTTCTTCTACTGGCGCATCACTCATACCTAATGAGAATTTAGCCTGTTCGAGCTCTTTATCTAGAACCAAGTCTTGCTTATCTGAGCCACCACAAGCGCTTAGCAACAAACTGGCTAATACAAGTGAGGTTAGGGGGATTTTATTTAACATAGTAGGGCCTACAAATTTTTTAGTAAAAACTAAGTGATAGAATTATTTGAAACTTATTAGGAAAAGCCAAAAAATGGTTTCATAAAAGTAGAAATAAATTTAGGATATATGTCTAATAATATATGAAAGCTGATGCGTTTACTATTTTATCATTTTATAACACGGTCGACGTTATCTGTCTGATCAAACGTTTTAACGCTAATGATTTAACGGGTTTTCGTAAAAATAGAAAATTTGCATCGCTGGTGTGTTGCCTAACTTGTTCAGAAGGATCGGCAGAGCAGATCACACAAGGGCTTTGCCAATGCTCTTTACGTAATAAATGGCTTACCAAATCAACGCCATTGGTATTATTATCGAGATGGTAATCAGCAATGATGAAGCGAGCGGGTTGTTGCATTTCAGTCACAATCTTAGTTAGCGATTCTTTATCTTTCGCGGTATAAACCAAACAGCCCCATTCAATCAATTGTGAAGATATAGCGGTTAACATCAACGCATCATTATCAATAACTAATACTGACATATCAGCAAAGTCTTCATTGATAGTAACGGTATTTTTAATGTCATGGCTTGCTGTTTTATTCGGTATTTTGTTAGATAAGTTACCTGGTAGATTGACGGCTTTATGCTCAACTCTCGGTAGCTCAAGCATAAAGCATGTGCCTTTTCCTACGGTCGATTTAAGTGATATTTTCAAATCGAGTAACGAAGCCATACGTTCGGCAATAGCTAAGCCTAATCCTAGACCTGGTATCTCACGATTTTGGTCTAATCGCTCAAACTCTTGAAAAATAGTCAGTTGTTTATCGACCGCTATCCCCGGGCCGTTATCCCAAACTTCAATACGGACAACGTCTTTTTTGTGGCGAACACCTAAAACTATTTTGTTGGTAATACCGGCTTTGTCACCGGTTTTATCACGGCAATAATGTACAGCGTTTGATAAAAAATTTTGTAGTATTCTACGTAACATACGCTTATCGGAATTTACCCATGTTGAACTAGGTTGATAACTAAAGCTAATGTCATCTTGTTGGGCTAAAACGGTAAACTCATTCTTTAACGGTATTAATAACTCATCTAACGCAAAGTGGTTCTTCTCAATAATGTCTAAGTTATTATCAAGACGTGAGATTTCGACTAAATCGGAAAGTAGCGCTTCAACAACATTCAATGAATCGTCAATATTATTAGCCAGTTGTGCTAATTCGTCATTTTCGACTTTCTTTTTCAGCATCGAAGTAAATAGTGACAACGCATTAAAGGGCTGCATTAAGTCATGGCTGGCGGCAGCTAAAAAACGTGTTTTACTGCTGTTGGCTGCTTCAGCTTCTGCTTTAGCACGTCTCAGCTCTTGCGTTCTTTCTTCAACACGCCTTTCTAAACTTTCGTTAGCTTTTTGTAAGGCTTTTTCTGCTTCAATATGGGCGGTAATATCAGAAAAGGTGCTAACAAAACCGCCACCAGGCATTGATTGCCCCCTAATTTCTAATACCACGCCATTGGGCATAGAACGCTGAAAGTAATGGTTATGCCCCATACGCATATGCTCAATACGTCGGGTAATTAAATCTTCACCTTCGTCGTGCCTACTAGCGCTTTCTCCAGTACCTGTACCTGTAATTATGCCTTTGGCAATGTTATAGCGTAATAACTCTTCAATAGGCTTTCCTGCACAGACAAACCCTTCAGGATAATCAAGCAATTGAATATAGCGTTGATTCCAAGCAACTAAGCGCATATCGGCGTCAATGACACTAATACCTTGTTCAATATTCTCTACCCCTGATTGTAATAACTCGCGGTTAAAGCGAAACATTTGGTTGGCTTCATCGACAATACTTACAACATCTTCTAGCGGCATATCCTGAGATGTTGAGGCTGCTTTCATTACCATGCGTGTTGAAGCTGAGCCTAGTACACCCGAAAGCTGTAGACGAGTGTATTCAATGTTACTTTCGTTTTTTTCACTGCTTTTAGCAAAGGTCATTAACGCTTCAGCAGCCGGTTTATCAATAAAGCGTACTAATAAACTGTATAAATCATCGAGGGATAAATTCCGTTCAAACTGATTTTGGCTTTTATTGACAAAATATTCGGCTTGTAATTTTTCACCGACACTGCGTTGGCTGATTAATGAGACAACAACGTAACAGATAACGTTGAGCAGCAAACTGTAAAAAACACCATGGCTAGTACTATCTAAAAAATCAACGCCAAAGAGGGCAGTAGGTTTTAACCAAGTCATTTGCCATAAGCCTGTTTCAATCCACTGGCTGTTGGGGATTAATGCTGGTAATAACAGGGTATAGAGCCAGACGATACTGCCGACAACCAAGCCCGTTAATGCTGCCTTTGCATTGGCTTTACGCCAGTACAAAGCACCAATGGTCGCTGGGGCAAATTGTGAGAGTAAAACAAATGATAATAAGCCGATGGTGGCAAGGTGATTTTGCTGAGCAATGATACGCTCGAAAATGAAGGCAAGAAGAAGAATTATGGCGATAGAACCACGACGCAGGTTAAGCAATAGCCCAGACATTTGTTGTTTTTGTTTGGTATTAAACAATCGAAACTTTAATACCAGTGGCGTTAATACTTCGGTTGATACCATGGTACTCAATACAATAGCGGCGACGATTACCATGCTGGTTGCTGCAGCTAAGCCACCAATATAAACCGTAATGCCAAGCCAAGCTTGTTGGTAAAAAAGTGGGAGAGTTAACACATAAGTATCGGCATCGACACTGCCGCCGGGGAAGGTTAACTGCCCAGCAATTGCGATAGGTAAAATAAAAACATTAATAAGTAATAGGTATAAAGGAAACAGCCAACGGGCAGTTTTTAACTCTTGTTGATGGTGATTTTCAATCATCATCATATGAAACTGCTGAGGTAAGATAAATATAGTAATCGCCCCTAATACTGCTTGTGCTACTGCAAGATAAACAGAATTAGTGCCAGTAATTGAGCTGATATTTTCACCTTGGTTGATTAAGTCGGTAAAACCATCAAAAACATAGAAGGTGGCAAAAATACCTACTGCTGTTAAGGCAAACAATTTAATAACAGAGCTAAAAGCGATGGCCAGTACTAACCCTTGATTTTGTTTATTGGCGGCTATTTGGCGCGTACCAAATAAAATACTGAAAAAGATAAGTACGATAGTCACCACAAAAGCAGTGCTGATACCCGACTGATAAGTACCGGTTAATAGATCAAAACTGGTACTGATGGCGCGAAGTTGTAGCGCGATATAGGGGATAATACCCGTTAGTGCAACAAGGGTAACCAGCGCAGCAACTTTAGGTGAACGGTCGTAGCGAAAGGCAATAAAATCAGCAATGGAAGTTAAATTTTGCTGCTTAACGATCAGGAGAATTTTGTGTAGCATTGGCCAAGCCAGCACTAAACAAAGAATAGAGCCGATATAAATTGGTGCGAGCCATGCCCCTGTGGTCGCTGCTTGTCCAACGGTGCCATAAAATGCCCATGAGCTACAGCTAACGCCCAGCGATAAACTATAAACCCAAGGTTTACAGCTCCAATTTTCAGATGCTTGATTTTGTCCCCAATGGGCAACAATAAAAAGTACTGCCAAATAAGCAATGGACAGTATCGTGATAAGCCAAGTATCGAGTGAAAGCCAAACTAACAAGAACTATCCTTTATGGTGTGATCTGTCTCAAAAATAATGTACCAAGCGATTAACTTATTTAAGTTAGCGATTAATATGAATATATATAGCACTATGGTCAGCATAACACGGCCTATCTAACGGGGTAGTGAACTAAGGTAGTAGTTATTTGCTAACAGTCATACGCTAATCTAAAGGTAAATATTTACCTTGATTAGAAACTATCATATATGAAAATCAGTAACAAATACTTGGTTGAAGCCATTGTTTTTATTAGTTATGTACTATTTGCTATGGCTTGGGTAGGCGGCACAGCAAGTATGGGGCAAATAATGTCGGCTATGCACATAGATAGTTTAGCTTCTGCAAGCTTTATCAGTGGCGCGGTAACCTTGGCAAAAATTGTTGGTACGTTCGCTGCTGCTTGGGTTGCGTTAAAGTTTGGCCTTAAGTATGCTTTTTTTATTGCTAGCTTGTTTATAGCCATTGGTTTATTAACGCCCTTTGCTCCTAACTATGAATTGTTATTGCTAAGTCGATTCCTGATGGGATTAGGTGGAGCGTTCATGATCGTCTACTTCAACCCTATTGTTATGCAATGGTTTCCAGTTAATGAACGCCCTGTTATTAACGGTCTTAACGCGGTTGCTTTTAATATTGGTACGGGTGTCGTGTTATGGAAAATGACCGCAATCAACCAATTCACTGGGGATTGGAAAATTAGTTTGATTAGCTTTTCAATTGCTAGTTTATTGCTAAGTTTTGTTTGGCTATTGGTAAATTTTGAACCTGAGACTCAGGGACACGACCAAGAGAGTCAAACCGTCGAAAATTACAGTTATATTGATGGTCTAAAGGATAAATTTATTTGGGCTTACGGCTTAACTTATTCGGGTTTATTGGCATTTTATATCTGTCTATTTACTTTTTACCCTAAAGCCGGCATTAGCCAGAGTAAGTGGGTGATAGGTTTTGGTATTGTTGGTACATTAGCGGGCATTATTTACAGTAAAAAAATGCCACTTCGTTTACCTGTTATTCGATGGTCTGGTGCTATGATGGTGCTGACTATTATTGGGGTATCTTTTAGTAGCAGTGTTTGGTTACAAACTCTATCTGCCATTGTATTAGGATTTTTTATTTTCTTCCCTATCACTGCGCTGGTTTCTATTCCACATGAGTTACCTAAAATGACAGGGCAACGTATTACCGTAGTATTTAGTTTTTTCTATTCAATCAGCTACTTACTTTCTACTGTTATCTTATGGCTATTTGGTAAATTAGTGGATATGAATCAAGGTGATTATACCGCTTCATTTATTCTCATTTCATTAATAAGTAGTACCTTTTTTATTGGCAGTTTTTTCTTGCCTGAAACGGGTAAGGTTAAAGAATTAACAATTAAGGATAAATTATGCGCGGAATAATATCCCCCAAGTTAGTACCACTTCTTGAGCAAGCAAATATTGCCATTGCTGCGGCCAAAGCAACCGGGCAGGGCTTTAGTGCTGAATTAGTTAGACAGGGCTTAGATAATTTATCGGCGTTAATGGGGGCAGGGCCAAATATAGCGATAGTAAAAGATTCTTTTTTAGCGACCTCTAGCCATAATATTCCAGTTCGTATTTATAATCCTGCGCCTAATGATATGTTGCCAGTATTACTACATTTTCATGGCGGCGGACATATGTGTGGCAGTGCCGATTTATATGATCCCATCAGTCGTAAACTCGCGCTTGCTACTCAGGCTATTGTCATTTGTGTTGATTATCGATTAGCACCTGAATACCCATATCCAGCAGGCTTGGATGATTGTCAGCAAGTACTTGAACGCTATCAAAGCCTTCTGACAGAAATGAAGTATAGTGATGAACTCTATATTGCTGGTGATAGTGCTGGTGGAGCCATCTGTACTAGTTTAGTAATGAATAACTTAATTAATGAAAAGACCAGTAATTCGATAAAAATTGATAAGCAAATTTTGGTTTATCCGAGTGTGGATTACACCATGGCGAGTGCTTCTATTGATGAAAATGGTCAAGGTTTCTTATTAGAAAAAGATAAAATGCATTGGTACTTTCAGCAGTACTTCCAAGTAAGCAGTTTAGAGCAAGATGAAATCACGCAAGCTAAAATAGTGAAAGCATCACCATTACTTGGTAAGTTTTCAGCGAATATGCCAACAACTTTGGTCATTACTGCTGGATGCGACCCGCTAAGAGATGAAGGTGTCGCTTATGCTAAATCGTTGGATGAGGTCGGCGTAAATGTTGAACACCATTCTTTTGATGGTATGACTCACGCCTATATGTTGCTAAATGATTTAGTTAGCGATGAATGCCAACAAACTTATCAGCTCATTGGACAATTTGTTAAAGCAGGTATTAATGACCAATAATTTTACCTTGCTGTTAGTTCGCTTTACCTAGTTTAGTAGGCTCGATTTTTATTCTTAAATATAACTCAGCCTTCACTTATAGAGCAACAGTTCATTCAATCTCTAAAACTAGGGATGATAAACCTCGTTATTGAGGCTTTTGACCGAGGGGAATAATACCGTCTTGAATAACAGTTAACTTGGGCATAAAGGGAATGTCGATATCTAATTTGGCCTTCAATTGGTAACTGATATCTTGTCCTTTACTATTCATAAGCGCTCTAATCACCTTGAAGCCTCCCATTAAGCTGGTTGAAACAGGAACTACAAAGCGTGACTCTCCGTATGCTGTTGCAGTGGGGATATTCGCGGCAACACCATGTGCTAATGCCTCTCCTGCCACGCTTAGTTGATAGCTAATACCATTGAACGGCAATTCAAAATCATTAGGATTGGTTAATTTCAAACCTATTTCAAAATTTTGTTCGAAGCCATTAGCTGGCAAAGCCTTAAAAGAAACTAACTCGATAGTGGGCTCTTCGTAGTCTAGATTCATGGTGGCGCAGCCAGACAGAAAAAGTAGTGCAGCCACGAAAAATATACGTATGGGCAGTGTTCTAGCTAAAGTCATTTTTTATCCTTGAGAGTGATTTCTTTCAACTTATATTAAAAGGGTAATGGTTGGTACATTTTTCTCGTTATGATTAGATTATTCTCTACACAGCCAACTACTGATATTACTGAGACTTATCACTAATATGACATAAATTATTAATTATAAAATATCTGGCAAAAAATTTAAATTAATTATCTGCTTAGCGAATAAAGTAGTCCTTGGGGGAGAACTTGAATCTCAGATTAATGTTTGTTTAAAAAATATAGAGAACACTAGTTATGCTCTCTATTTATCAGTGACAACAAATTAACTTCTATAATTAATTGCAGTGAAGGGCAATGAAACAGGTATTTTAAAAAGGCTTGTTATTGAGCGGTCCAAGCGCCATCCATAGGCAATGACGAACCGGTAATGCTGCGGGCACTATCACTGCAAAGAAAGAGGATGAACTCACCAATTTGACGAGGCGCCATCATATCAGGTACAGGCTGTTTGGCGGTAATAAGTTGGTATTTTGCTTGCTCAAAGCTGGTACTTTCTTTATTGGCAATTTCAGTGATTTGATCATTGATAAGTGGCGTATCTACCCAGCCTGGACAAATAGCATTGGCAGTAATGCCATGTTCTGCGCACTCAAGAGCAACGACTTTGGTCAGGCCAACAATGCCATGTTTTGCTGCACAATATGCGACTTTATTTTTAGAGGCAACAAGGCCATGAACAGAAGCAATATTAACAATTCTGCCCCATGAGTTGGCTTTCATACCACTTAAAGCGTGCTGAGTCGTATGAAAGGCAGCGGTTAAATTAATGGCAATGATGGCATTCCATTTACTCTCTGGAAAAGTATCCACTGCTTCTGTATGTTGAATACCTGCATTGTTGATCAAGATATCAATCGAGCCCATCGTTTTTGTGGCTTTATCCATAAAAACGCTGATGGCACTTGTGTCCATTAAGTTAGCATTATCGAATAAGGTTTTTATTTGATATTTTTCAGAAAACTCCTGCGCTAGGTTAGCGCCTTCATCATCGCTCATCAAACCATGTAAGACTAAATTAATACCTTGCTCAGCCAATACGTGAGCACTGGCTAAGCCAATACCACTTGTTGAACCAGTAATAAGTGCTGTTTTACCTTTCAATGTTGTGCTTTGTAATGGAGTACTTTCTAACATATTGTTTCCTTTTTATTATCAGTAAAGAAGAACAGCATATCTTTTGAGGTAATATCGTCCATGCTGCATTCGGAAATTGAGTTGAATCTAACGGATTAATTACCTTAGCTGAATTGAAGGAGAGTTGAGTTACTACCTTAGTGCCATTCAAGAAAAATAAGGATGACAGTGGATCGATTTACTTACTTGAGGGTTTTTGCAACGTTATAAATGGATGGTGGTAAAGCTGTTGATAATGAGGTGCCTTACTTTATTTAAAGAGGGGGAAAGTTACACTTAATTGAACGTGCTCCAGAAGTTTCAGTAGAAGAGATTATAAAACTAACCCAGAGGGGGAACTTGTGGTTAACGGAGATATATTTATAAGGTGCTTTGTTGATAGACTTTCATTGCGATAAATTTACTTTAATTAATGCTGAAAAAGTCAAAATCATTAAGTATTTTAACTGCTTAAGTATAATTTAGCTGAGTAAAAGGCGAGTAACTATTCGCCTTTTACTGTCTGGTCTTTAGATAAATTAGCTGAGTGTTATTGGCGGCACTTAATTGCAGGGTTAACATTGATAATACCTGCTTCGTTGATCGTGGCAATTTTGCCATCCTGTTTTAGTATCGCTAACCTAGCATCACCGATTGAGCGCACATAGGTAAGTAGGTAACCAAACTGGCCTAGGGTACATACGGCATATTGCTGGCTTAAGTTAAGTTTGTCCCACATAGCGTCTTTATCATGATCTTGTTGTCTGCTATCAGTCATGAAAGCATTAGCAGGGGTAAAGTTACTGTGCTGTCTTAAAGTATTTAACATAATATCTGTCTCACTCTTTAGTTAGTGATGAGATATTAGCTAAGTCTTACTAGGAATGTTGTAGGCAATTGTTAGCTTGTTGTTACTATTTGTATGGTTACTATTTGAACAGTAATAAAAGCGTTTAAAGAAAGTTGGTACTTCTTTGAATATTCGAGCGAGAAGTTCTTAGCGGCGATGCTATTTTGAGTTTTTTTCTGCTTCTGCTTCCGTTTGTTGCTCTTTGATTTTAGCTTCTTTAATACGCCATTTTTGTAATTCGGCGTAATAGTGATCCCAAACACAAGGATTACAGGCACCACCACCACAACAATCATCATCTGCTGGAGCCATTGGTTTTTCATGGGAATTCGACATATAATTTTTAACTCAAAATAAGTGGAGTATTTACTAATTTTTATGATGCTAGAATAACAAAAAGCTCTGCAATTGCAGAGCTTTTATTTATTCAGAATTGTGTATTAGCTAGCCAAGTTCAGCTAACTTTTGCTCTAAATAATGAATGTTAGCGCCGCCATTAACAAAACCTTGATCATTTAAAATGTCTTGATGCAAAGTAATGTTAGTTTTGATGCCATCAATCACTAACTCTGATAAAGCATTACGCATACGTGCAATCGCTACATCACGGTTATCACCCCAAGTAATTAATTTACCAATCATAGAGTCATAATGTGGAGGTACAGAGTAATCAGCATAAATATGAGAATCCCAACGTACGCCTAAACCACCTGGTGGGTGGAAACGCGTAATTTTACCCGGTGAAGGGATAAAGGTACGAGGATCTTCCGCATTAATACGACATTCAATAGAGTGACCTGAAACCTTGATGTCATCTTGGGTATAAGATAACGGTTGACCAGCAGCAACACGAAGTTGTTCTTTGATCAAATCAACACCAGTGATCATTTCAGTTACTGGATGTTCAACCTGAATACGTGTATTCATTTCAATGAAATAGAATTCACCATTTTCATACAAAAATTCAAAGGTACCAGCACCGCGATAGTTAATGTCAACACAAGCTTTACAACAACGCTCACCAATTTTAGCGCGCATTTCAGGCGTAATACCAGGTGCAGGAGCTTCTTCTACTACTTTTTGATGACGACGTTGCATTGAACAATCACGTTCACCTAAGTGAATTGCAGCGCCTTTGCCGTCAGCCATTATTTGAATTTCAACATGACGTGGATTTTCAAGGAATTTTTCCATGTAAACCATATCATTTTTGAAAATTGTGCCGGCTTCTTTTTTGGTTAAAGCAATTGACTCAACTAATTCAGCTTCGCTACGGACAACGCGCATGCCACGACCACCACCGCCACCAGCAGCTTTAACGATAATAGGGTAACCAATACGTTTAGCATGGGCTTTGTTTGCTTCTTCATCGTCATCCAATGGGCCATCAGAACCTGGTACGCAAGGTACACCTGCAACTTTCATTGCTTTGATAGCTTGAACTTTATCACCCATAATACGGATGCTTTCTGCTTTTGGACCGATAAAGGCAAAACCAGAGTTTTCAACTTGCTCAGCAAAATCAGCATTTTCTGCTAAAAATCCATAACCTGGATGAATCGCTACAGCATTAGTTAATTCTGCTGCCGTTATGATTGCAGGAATATTAAGGTAGCTATCTGGCGCTGGTGCTTTACCAATACAAATGGTTTCATCAGCTAATAATACGTGTTTAAGATTTTTGTCAGCAGTTGAGTGAACCGCTACAGTTTTAATACCTAACTCTTTACAAGCACGTAATATTCTTAAGGCAATTTCGCCACGGTTGGCGATAACAACTTTATCTAACATGGAATAACCCTTCTGGTTAGGCTTATTCAATGATGAATAGCGGTTGGTCAAATTCAATGGCGTCTTCATTTTGTGCTAAAATTTCTTTAATAACGCCAGACTTATCAGCTTCAATTTGGTTCATCATTTTCATTGCTTCAACAATACAAAGAGTATCGCCAGCATTTACATGCTTGCCAACTTCAGCAAATGCTGGAGAGTCAGGTGAAGCAGAAGCATAGTAAGTACCAACCATTGGAGAACGAACTATATGGCCAGTAACTACTGGAGCAGCGGCCACAACAGGAGCTGCTGCAACTGGTGCTGCTAAAGGAGCTGCCATAGGGGCTGCTTGCATCATAGGAGCAGCTTGCATAGCGACAGCACCACGGCTGATTCGTACTGATTCTTCACCTTCAGAGATCTCTAATTCGTTGATACCAGACTCTTCAACAAGTTCGATAAGTTTTTTGATTTTACGAATATCCATTGGGACACCTTAATTTGAGTGACTAAAAATAATATATTTTAAATATAAGTTAATGATTGGTCATTAACTGTTACGGTTTGTTATTAGTTCTTATTTATCTACTTGTGCTTTATTTAGGTATGTATAAGCAGCGTCTAGGGCAAAGCTATAACCTTGCGCACCAAAACCGCAAATCACACCTGTGGCAATATCAGATAGATAAGAATGTTTTCTGAAAGCTTCACGAGCATGCACATTTGATAAATGTACTTCGATAAAAGGTATGGCAACAGAAAGTAAGGCATCTCTTATCGCAACACTAGTATGTGTGAAAGCGGCAGGGTTGATGATAATAAAATCTACTTGTTGATAGCCATTATGAATAGCATCGACCAATTCATGCTCAGCATTTGATTGCAGGTGTTTTAACACAATATTTTTTTGATCAGCTTGCAAGCCTAGATCAGCTATAATCTCGGATAGGCCTTGATTGCCATATATAGTAGGCTCTCGCTTACCAAGCATATTCAAGTTTGGGCCATTTAACACTAAAACAGTAAACTTTGCGGTCATCTTCTGTTAAAACACCATTAAAAATTAATTTCCCTAATAATTACACAAAATGACGTCGCTGTGAATAAAAAAAAGCATCATTTCTCTATTTTTTTTGTTATTGGCGATAATAGTGATGTTTTCGAAGAATATAGCAGCAAAGTACTGGTCAAACCTCTTTTAGGTGCATGTAAATGTTGATTTTTTGTTTATTTGAGCTATTATTATCAAGTTATTTTTATTATTACATTGATTTTAAATAGTTTTTTACATTTATTCGGTTTCATTGTAAGGGATCCCTTATTAAATATTATTCACTCGTTATTGTTCTCATCTTTGCCTGTCTTGTATCTTCACAAGCTGTAGCCATTGAGATAGTAACTCATCCGCAAGTTACTGAAATTAGCTTAACCAAGTCACAACTACGGCGTATCTATACGATGCGTCAATTGCGTTGGAGTGATAATAGTGCAATTAATGTCTTTGTATTACCGAGTCAGCACGAACTCCATCAACGATTTGCTAAAGAACGGTTACAAATATTTCCTTATCAACTTAATCGGATTTGGCATAAGTTAACTTACTCGGGGTTAGGTGTCGCACCAACAATAGTGGCTTCTGAAAAAGAGCTTATTCAAGCGGTTACTAAAACACCCGGTGCAATTGGTTATATAGATGACGATACGTTAAAAAAGTTAAAGCAAAATGAAAGTACTAACAGGATAGAAGCCCCTGATATGGAAGCAGGTCAGCAGGCTAGTGGTAAAGGAGTAGTAAATGTTATCAAAATTAAAGACTAATGCTGCAGTGGAAATGTCTAACAGAGTTAATAATTTGTATTGTTTTAAACGGTTTATTTCCAGAGCAGTCATGCTTGCGTTAATCTTTACTGGTTATTACGCAGGAGCTACCCAAGCTGAAGAAAATGAAACTTATTCTAATTCGCAAGATTTTCAATTACATGGTTTTATCTCACAAGGATTGATTGATGTTGATGGTAGTGATTTTGTAAATGATGATGGTGATTTGTCTGCAGAATTAACTGAAATCGGCCTTAATGCATCTTATCAATTATCGGATAAGTTTCGCCTTGCAGGGCAAGTGGTTTACTTAGATGGTGGGAATCGCTACTCAGAAGGTGCAAGAATTGATTATGCATTAGTTGACTGGTCGGCGTTTACCAGTGAACATTGGCAAGCCAATGTGTATTTTGGGCGTTTTAAAAACAATCATTGGCTCTACTCTAGTTCTAGAGATATTCCTTTTGCTAGACCCAGTATTATTTTACCGCAATCAGTATATTTTGATGGTTTTAGAGATATTGCGGTAGGCAGTGATGGCATTGCAACTAAAGTTAGTTATAGTACTGATGACTATGGTAATTTCGATTGGCAATTAAGTTATGGTAAATCACCTATTTCAGATGAGCAGACAAAAAATATTTTAAGTGAGTTTGCTCAAGGAAGTGCGAAGCAGAATCATGATGCTCAAACAAGCTTGTATTGGCAACCCGCATTTTCACCCTGGCGTTTTGGTATTTCATTACTTAATGCCGAATTTACTTATGATCAAGGGCATCCAGAAAGTGGTGATGTATTTTATGATAGTGATTTTACCTTTCAATATTATACTATGAATGCTCTGTATGAAGGTGAAAACTGGGAATTTAGCGGTGAAATATATCAACAACGATTCATTATTGATGGCTTTTATTATCCAGGATTTCAACGTGATAGTATTGGGCAAGGTTTCTACTTACAGACGCGTTATAAATTAACGAAAAAAGTAACGCTTTTAGCACGCTATGAAGATTTTTATTCAGATAAAGATGATAAAGATGGTAAAAAGCTGGAACAAGCTACAGGTGGCGCAGTTCCTTATTATTTCGGTTTTCATAAAGATATTACTTTAGGGCTAAATTACGATATTACCAGTGATTTTAGTGCTCGCATGGAATATCATTGGGTAAATGGCGCAGGTAAATTGACACCTGTAGTTGTGCCTAATACTCAAATTAACGACTCCGAAGATTGGCAAATGTGGGCTATTCAGTTGATGTATTGGTTTTAAAAGTAGTGTTATGAATATAAAATTTGTTGGTGTACCAACCAAGCTTTTGGTACTAATAGTCTCAACCTTACTGCTTTTAGCGGTAGGGTTTTCTTCGTTATCCTATTGGCGTTTACAAGCCGATTATCAAGAATTTCAGCAAAATAATATTGTCCAAGGTCAAGTGCAAGTTAATCTGCACAATAGTATTTTGCGCACCAAAATTACCGTTTGGTTAGAGTCCTTCACCGACTTGATTCAATTATCACAGCAAGATGATTTTTCTAACCTAGCCTTGCAGTTAGAGAAGCAATATGACGCTCTACAGTTACACCTTAACGTTGAAGATATCTGGTTAGTTGATGAGAAACAAAATATTTTATTTGCTACCAATGACTTCCCAGCAGTAGTGCAAGATAACATTGCACAAGTCTTTAGATTACAAGAACCAGAACATCGAATATATTGCCCACAAAGCTGTCAATTGTTATTGAGTTTACCTTTACTCAATAAGCAAGGTGATATGGTGGTTGTTACCATGAGTACTTCATTGGTTGATATGCTGTTTGCTTTGAAAACCACTTTAGATAGAGATGTTGCTGTAATTCGGATACCCGCTAATGGTGAAATTAACTCGTCCTCAGCTAAAGTGATTTCGGCATCTAATATGCGACTAACAGAGTCCTTATTAGCGATGAATAAACCTGATTCAGCACTTAATCAAGTATTAGCGCAGGGGTTACACTTAGATTTAGAAAAAAATAGCTACCTGATAAACCTATTAACTTTATCAGAGCAAGACAAACAAGGTTTTTATCTCGCTTTAATTGATGATGTGACAGCTTATAAAGCAAAGAATGATGCATACCAAAAGCGCTTTATATTATCTTTGAGTCTTATTTTTAGTTTACTAGCGGCATTTGTTTACTTTATTTCTAGTCCCTTTACTAAACGATTATTGCTGTTATCTAATGCGCTTCCGTTATTAGCACAGAAAAAGTTTGATCAGTTTAGACAAGTTGACCTAAAAAGACCTCGAATGTTTGCGGATGAATTAGATGTATTAGCTCATTCATCTGAAGAGCTGAGCTTTGAATTAGAACAACTCAACTTAGTGGTAGAGCAAAAAACTAAAGAGTTAGAAAATATAGCGATGTATGATTTGCTAACGGGTTTGCCTAATCGTAATATGCTTAATTATCAATTGCGTAAGTCATTAGCAAATATTGCTCGCCATAAAAGTGGTGTTGCTGTGCTGTTTCTCGATTTAGATGACTTTAAAAAGGTTAATGACAGTAATGGTCATAATATTGGTGATAAGTTACTTATTCAAGCTGCTGAGCGTGTGCGGGTTAGTGTTGGTGAACTAGATTTAGCGAGTCGTTTTGGCGGTGATGAATTTGTTATTGTGCTTAGCCACCTTAACAGTGTCGATGATGCTATTGAAGTAGCGGAGAAGGTACTGTTACAGTTTAAAGAGTCGATAAAACTTGGCTCTAATATATTTTATGTTTCAACGAGTATTGGTATTGCTTATACAGAATCAGCGACAGAAAAGTCGGATGATTTGATCAGCCATGCTGATATCGCCATGTATGAAGCAAAAGATAATGGCGGTGGTCAGTATCACATCTATCACCAAGAAATGTTTCAACGTGTCGCTCATAGGGTGATGCTTGAAGGTGAAGTCAGACAAGCGTTAGCTAAACAGCAGTTTAGTCTAAGTCTACAACCGCAGATATGTGCAAAAACTAAAAAGCTATATGGTTTTGAAGCACTATTACGCTGGCAACACCCTGAACGCGGAATGATCTCGCCAGAGGACTTTATTCCTATTTTAGAAAACTCTCAACATATGATCGAATTAGGTTATTGGATTATTCGCCGATGCTTTGAGTTAGTAATAAGTATCAAAGAATACGGCCTAGAAAACATACGTATTGCGATTAATTTATCTGCGGGACAGTTTATGGATGCTAATTTACCGCATTTCCTAAATGATTTATTGGTCGAATTCTCATTAACAGCGAAAAATTTTGAACTAGAGCTTACTGAGCAAACGTTAGTGAAAGATATGGATCATACCATTGCGATGATGGAGTCCTTGAAAGTTATTGGCTTTAGTTTTGCTATTGATGATTTTGGTACGGGTTATTCATCGTTAGCGTATTTAAAGAAAATGCCTGTTGATGTTATTAAAATAGATAAGAGTTTTATTTTTGGCATGTTAGAAAATCATTCTGACTTTCAAATTATTACTTCGACTATCGCAATGGTTAAAAACTTAGGTTTGACGGTAGTAGCAGAAGGGGTAGAAACACAAGCGCAATTACGTAGCTTAACTGAAAATGATTGCGATATTATTCAAGGCTATTATTATTCTAAGCCTATTCCAGAAAAAGACTTGTTTACTATGCTAGACAAGCAAACAACAAAAGGCTATTGGAAAGTAGCCAAGAAAATTGAGCCAGATTTATCAACAGGTAAGTCTGCTTGAGTTAGGTTTTCTTAAGTAACACCATTTTAATTAAGTTTGTGATCTCGTTATGCGTAGTGATAATCAATCAATGCGCTCAATTGGCTAATAGATAGCTATTGGGATTGAGTGTAACGCGGTCTTGGAATGTTTTAATCCACATCAGTGGGCAGTGGTTTAATCCACATCAGTGGGCAGTGGTTTAATCAGAATAGTATAAAGCCAGCCTAAGTTGAGGCTGGCTTTATTTAAGTGAATATACTTTTCAATTATTAACGTGACTATTTAAATATAGACTTCACGTGGGCACTGAACTCAGCAGCTTTCATAAAACCTGTGGTACGTTGCTTAGTTAATTCATTTCCTTGTAAATCAAAGAACAGAATAGAGGGGAGACCCAATATAGTATAGTGCTGAACAAGTTCGGCATTATCAGTTGAGTCAAACTCTGTCATGTCAATTTGCAACCACACACTATTACTCAATGCCTTTTGTACGTCAGCATCTACGAACGTATATTTTTCAAATTCTTTACAGGCAATACACCAGTCAGCGTATAAGTCTACCATCACTGTTTTGCCCTGCATGTTGGCCTTTTTTACTTCATCTTCTAATTGCGCTAAAGACGTTACTTGCTTAAAACTAGCATGCTGCGCATTATTGGTAACATTATTACTGCTTGGATAAATTAACTGGTAAGCAAGGTTAGCGCCAAAAAACAGCATCAAAAATATGACCAGTGAACGTAAGCCATACCAAAAACCCTTTCCTTGTTGAACATTTTGCGCTGCTGCGTGATTTTGATTAGCAACATAGAAGTAGCTCGCACTGACTAATATCAATAATGCCCATAACGCTTGGCTAGCAACTTCTGGGATAAATCGTTCTAATAAAAATACTGGTACAGCAAGTAATAATAGGCCGAAAATATTTTTGATGATATTCATCCAAGCACCAGCTTTAGGCAGTAACTTACCACCAGAACTACCTAAAATAAGTAAAGGTAATCCCATACCTAAACTTAATGCATATAATGCAGAAGCACCTAAGACGACATCGCCTGTTTGAGATATGTAAAGCAGTGCGCCTGTGAGTGGCGCCGTGGTACAAGGAGAAGCGACTAAGCCTGAAATAACACCCATCATTAATACGCCAGTAATGGAGCCACCTTTTTGCTTGTTACTTACATTGTTTAGTTTATTCTGCCAGCTTGCCGGTAACGCTAAGTTAAAGACACCAAACATTGATAGCGCTAAAAAGATGAATAAAATACTCAAACCAATTAATACTATTGGGTGTTGAAAAACGGCTTGGAACTTAGCGCCTGCCATTGCAACAACCACGCCTAAAAGGGTGTAAGTTATTGCCATGCCTTGTACGTAGAAAAAAGATAAGGTAAATGCTTTTTTAGTCGTTAACCCTTCTCCTTGACCAACAATAATACCCGTTAAAATAGGGTACATAGGGAAAACGCAGGGTGTAAATGATAATAATAGACCGCCAACAAAAAAGGCAATGAGTGTTAATAACAGGCTATCTTGCTTGAGCATATCAGATAACTGATGCTGCTCACTTTTTTTAACTTCGCCTTCGTTTGTCTGTTGGGCGGCATCGGAACTTGGTGCTGATGTACTTTCACCTAGAATAAATTTGCTTAACTTAATTACCTTACTTGTTGGTGGGTAACATAGACCTTTTTCAGCACAACCCTGATAAGTGATTTTGATACTGGCATCATTTGATACGTTTTCAAGATTTACGGTGAATGCTAGGTTTTCAGTAAATATCTTTTGAACACCAAAAAATTCATCTTCGTGGTCTATGCCATCAGGTAATAAAACGGAAGTAAATTGAGTGTTTTTACCCTTAAATTTAAACTGATGACGGTAAAGATAATACTCAGGAGCAATATCGAAACTAACTTCCAGCAAGTTATTTTTCTGATAAAAATTAAAAGCGAATGCTTGATCAACTTTTAAAAATTCATCATCATTACTAAATAAACTGCTATTAGAAACATCAAAAATAGATTGCTTTTCTTGTGCAGCAGCAGGGTTAAGAGTAAAAGCTGCTAACATCAGAAAGCAAAGAGATAGTAAGTTTTTCATTAAGTCTACTTCAAAGAGTTAGTGATCCAGTTTAAATAATGTTTATCACCTTGCTGGATATTCAAGGCAATAACTTCCACCACGTCATATGGGTGTAATTGATTAATTCGATCACTTAAGGTGGCGAATTTATTTTCATCAGTTTTTATCAATAATTGTACTTCATTGTCGCAATGTAACTCCTCTTGCCAACAATAAATAGAGGTAATGTTTGGCACTATATTAACGCAGGCGGCAAGTTTCTCTGTAACCAAGTGCTGAGCAATTTTTTTAGCTACTATTTCATCGGGACAGGTTGTTAATACTAATTGATACAAAATTGTTACCTATAACTGTATTCCTATTGATAGTATACCTTGAGTATTAAGGAAAACTTAGGCTTCTATCAACTGCCCTTGAAAAAGACCTGTTTAGCCCAATATAAGTTTCATAGAAAATAAGGAATCATTATGTTTCAACTATTATTTGTACTTTTTATCATTATCCCTATCATCGAAATAACGGTGATTATGCAAGTGGGTGCTTTACTTGGATTGTGGCCAACAATCGCTATTGTTATTTTAAGTGCTTGGTTAGGCGCAAAATATGTACGTCAGCAAGGTTTGGCTACGTTACAGTCGGTGCAAACAAAAATGGCACAAGGTGAAATGCCATCAGGGGAAATAGTCACGGGTTTAATGTTATTAGTGGCTGGTGTTTTATTAGTAACTCCTGGCTTTGTTACCGATATTTTTGGTTTGTTGTTATTGGTGCCTAGTGTGCGTGCGGCAATTGCTACTCAAGTACAAAAACATATTAAGGTTAACCAACTTGGTGGAGGCGCCTCTTTTCATCACAGCACTACTGGCAATGTCTATCAGCATGAAGAGTCAGCTGAACCTTTTACTTCATCAAAAGCTTCATCAAATGAACCTATTTCACATCACCAAGGCGATACCTTGGAAGGTGAATTCAAACGTAAAGATTAGTTGTGATTAAGTTTTTTTAGTTTAGGGCTTGTGAAGATTTATTTTATCCCCATTTCTATTATCAACTATATAGTTGTTAATTATGACTAGTAACCTTACAAAATAATTGAGTTATCTCAGGAGAGAATTAATGAGCATTCGTCCACTACATGATCGTGTAATTGTTAAACGTAAAAAAGTTGAATCAAAATCAGCTGGCGGTATTGTATTAACAGGCAGCGCAGCGGAAAAATCAACACGTGGTGAAGTTATTGCTGTAGGTAATGGCCGTATCTTAGAAAATGGTGAAGTACGCCCATTAGACGTAAAAGTTGGCGATCAAGTTATCTTTAGTGAAGGTTACGGCGTTAAAACTGAAAAAATTGATGGCGAAGAAGTCTTAATTCTTTCAGAGTCAGATATTTTAGCGATCGTTGAGTAGTCACAGAAATTTTAAAGTCGCCTCTTCATCTTAAGGGTGACATCAGAAGTACTCACTTACTATCGTAAGCTCCGTGCTTCTTCTTTGCACTTAAGCGAATTAGCATAATTAAAATGCTGCTTGAGTGTTTAGATTCAAATTAATTATTTATAAATAAACAAAATTACAGGAATAAATAACATGGCTGCAAAAGACGTATTATTTGGAAATGACGCACGAACTAAAATGTTACGTGGCGTAAATGTATTAGCTGACGCGGTAAAAGTAACATTGGGACCAAAAGGTCGTAACGTAGTTATTGATAAATCTTTTGGTGGTCCAACAATCACTAAAGATGGTGTTACCGTAGCTAAAGAAATCGAATTAGATGATAAATTCGAAAATATGGGCGCGCAAATGGTGAAAGAAGTTGCTTCTAAAGCCAATGATGAAGCCGGTGATGGAACAACTACTGCGACTGTTTTAGCACAAGCTATAGTTAACGAAGGTTTAAAATCTATCGCTGCGGGCATGAACCCAATGGATCTTAAACGTGGTATCGACAAAGCCGTTATTGCTGCTGTTGCGGCATTAAAAGATGCATCAACACCAGTTACTGATAATAAAGCAATTGAGCAAGTAGGTACTATCTCTGCAAACTCAGATGAAACCGTTGGTCAAATCATTGCGACAGCAATGGACAAAGTAGGCGCTGAAGGCGTAATTACTGTTGAAGAAGGTCAAGCATTAACTGACGAATTAGATGTTGTTGAAGGCATGCAATTTGATCGCGGTTACTTATCTCCATACTTTATCAACAAGCAAGAAAATGGCACGGTTGAACTTGAAAATCCATTCATCTTACTAGTAGATAAAAAAGTATCGAACATTCGTGAATTACTAACTACTCTTGAAGCCGTAGCTAAATCAGGTAAGCCATTACTAATTATTGCTGAAGATGTTGAAGGTGAAGCACTAGCAACATTAGTAGTAAATAACATGCGTGGCATCGTTAAAGTTGCTGCTGTTAAAGCACCAGGTTTTGGCGACCGTCGTAAAGCAATGTTACAAGACGTTGCGACACTAACGGCTGGTACCGTAATTTCTGAAGAAATTGGTATGGAATTAGAGAAAGCGACTTTAGAAGACTTAGGTCAAGCTAAACGTGTTGTTATTTCTAAAGACACAACAATCATTATTGACGGCATTGGTGAAGAAGCAGACATTAAAGCACGCGTTTCTCAAATTCGTGGTCAAATCGAAGACTCTTCTTCTGATTACGACAAAGAAAAATTACAAGAACGTCTAGCTAAACTAGCTGGCGGTGTTGCAGTAATTAAAATCGGTGCTGCAACCGAAATTGAAATGAAAGAGAAAAAAGCACGTGTTGAAGATGCATTGCATGCAACTCGCGCAGCCGTTGAAGAAGGTGTTGTTGCCGGTGGTGGTGTTGCATTAGTTCGCGCTGCTGAAGCAATTAAAGATCTTGAAGGCATTAACGAAGACCAAACACACGGCATTAACGTAGCTATTCGTGCGATGGAAGCGCCACTTCGTCAAATCGTAGCAAACTGCGGTGACGAAGCTTCAGTTGTACTTAATGAAGTACGTAACGGTGAAGGTAACTACGGTTACAATGCGGGTAACAGTACTTACGGCGATATGATTGCAATGGGTATCTTAGATCCAACTAAAGTAACGCGTTCAGCACTACAATTTGCTGCTTCTGTTGCAGGTTTAATGTTAACGACTGAAGCTATGATTACTGATGCACCTCAAGATTCAGCTCCTGCTATGCCAGATATGGGCGGCATGGGCGGTATGGGTGGCATGGGCGGCATGATGTAATTTATGCTTGTCTAAATCGTTAATTACTGCGTTGCTGTTTTGCTCACATAGAAAATACTATGCGTCGCTTACAGCGCCTTGTACTAAACAATTTACCACGTATAAAGCATTAAACTTGCTTGTAGCATCTAAAAAACTCACTTCGGTGAGTTTTTTGTTTTCTATGATTTAACTTATCGAACTTATCAATTTAAACTTTTTTACAGGGGAGGGTTGAGATATTGGTTGATGGCTTTTTTCTAACAACTGGAATAATTGAGGCTACTGTGCGTATCGGATAAGAGCAAGCTGTGTTATTTACTTTTACATTGTCGCTAATGAACTTACGTGTTAATAAAGTCATTTTTTTCATAGGATTCCTATATTTCAATGTAACTCACAAAGGGGTTAACATTACGTGAAATAAACGAGGAGAAATTCTTATTTCCCCTCGTTACCAATATGGATTTTAGCTTTTTATCATCATTTTTTTCACGGTAGCTTCAATTTTTGCAATAACTCTACGATTTAACTCATGATCGGCAGCTGTATTGCCCTTAGAAATTAGTTGTGTTTCACCAAAACCTTTGGCAGATAAACGGCTTTCCTCTATATCAAATTTATTAATTAATAGACTCTTAACCGCATCAGCACGTTTTTGTGAAAGTGCTAAGTTATATTTAGCGCTACCTGCAGCTGAACTATGCCCTTCAATAACAACACTTGTGTTTTTATATTCCTTCATAAAATCAGCTAAACGTTGAATATCATTCATTGTTTCTGCTTTTATCTGTGAACTATTGTTTTCGAACGCCACGTTCAAGTCAACGTCTACAGCTGTATCTAAAAAGAGTGGACAACCACTTGAATCAACTTTTACGTTTGCTGGCGTATTTTTACAGTTATCTTGCTTATCATTAATGCCATCATTATCAGTATCAGCAAGAATTACTGCTGCAACTACTGGTATTGCAGCAACTTCCTGAGATACCGCTTTCTTAACAACAGGAGATTTTTTCACGTCACCAAAAACGTATTTCACACCGATTTTAAAGCCTTGGTCTGTAAAACCATAGTCGACATCACGATAAACAACCGCTTCGCTGTATAAAGAGAAACAATCATTAATATCGACGTTATAACCAAGGCCTATATTAACCGCGTTGTAGCTTTTCACGTTATTAAAACGTTTTACCCCAGCGAAAGCGTAAATACCTGTATCTTCAATCTTATAAATAGCGTCAAGGCCAAACCGTGTACCATAATCAGTATCATTACCATTGTTAATGTCGTAACGAGTTTTTGCTAACTCTATACGAGCATTCCATTGTTCGTTAATGATTTTTTGTAAATCAATACCTAAGCCCTTGCCAGCTTCAATTTGTTGCCAGTCCATCTTATTTTCTTTACCTGTGTCTGACTTAATATAATCGCCAAACACGCCTACTTCCCATGTTTTATCAATGCCTTCTGCAGCTAATGGTGAACTAATTAATGCAGCTAACAGGGTAATGTTGAACGTTTTCATGGATAAATCCTTATTGAGTTTTATGTAATTTTATGTAATTTCTGACCCTATAACGGATCAGAAGTGTAAAAGTCACAAACTTTTAATATTTATTTTACAATTAACATTCAAAGCTAAAAAAAAGTAAGTTTATTAGCGTAGAATGCACTCGATTGAAATATGGCTAAAAGTTTATAACTAAAAATAAGAATGAAATTTTTACAAATTTAATGTGACTTTTTAACTACTCAGTCGTTAAAGGACTAAGCGATAAAAATTATTGCTCGAGGATAAAATGAAAGACTTAGAAAAGAACATAGCAGCAGAACTTAAAAATGATCCTGAATTAACCTTTAGTACTTCAGACGACGACTTATTTAAACGTGCAACAACAACGGCCAATAATCAGCGAGGTACGAAAGACCTGTTGGCACTGGGTATGGCTTCACTTTGGGTTGTTTTTATTAGTATATTTATGAAAATTCTAAAGCCAATATTTAAGCAAATGGCAGCTAAGCCACAAAAAATAAGCACAAATGCGGTCACAAATACTGCCACCAATATAATCAACAATAAGGGCAAATAATGGATACTGAAAACATCACAGAAAAAGCTTACTCTGGCTTTATGGCTATCTGGCATAAAATGATAACTTTTTTGCCTGACTTAATTGTCGCTACAATATTTTTGCTGGTTGGTTGGTTAGTTGCATCAATGGTGAAAAGGTTTTTAAATAAATTTTTAATTAAAATTGGCTTTAATACTTTTTTAGATAAACTTGGTTTAGACATTCTATTTAAAAAAATGGAAGTGAGCGTTACCGGTAGCCAAGTGGTTGCGAGTATTGTTTCAACATTTTTCCTATTAATATTCTTATTAGCGGCATTAGATATTGTCGGCTTAACGGTGCTATCAGGGTTAATTGATACCTTAGTACTGTTCTTACCTAAATTACTTGCTTCACTCGCTGTACTTTTGTCTGGCTTCTTTGTTGCTCAAATTGTTTTCAATGGCGTAAAAATAGCGGCAAAAAATACCGGTATTGATTATGGCCGCTCTGTTGCTGAAGTCTGTCGCGGTATTATTATCGTTATCACTGTTTCATTATCAATAACGCAACTTGATATTGATGTGTCTCTGCTGAATAACATTATGACTGTAATTATTGCGAGTGTCGGCTTAGCCGCAGCGATTTCATTAGGCATCGGTACCAAGTCAATGGCACAAGAAATTGTTGCAGGTGTTTATTTACGAGAAATGTATCAGGTCGGTGATAACATCGAAGTAAAAGATATCAAAGGCACTTTAGCCTCCATTGGTAGCGTGGCGAGTAAAGTAATGGGTGAAGGTGAGTCGATGACTACCGTGCCTAATACTTTTTTATTAGCCAACAAAGTTACCAAGCAATAACGCGATTTATTTAACGTTTGACTACGCTTAATGAACGGCAACTTGTCACTTTAGTACAAGTAAACCTGCCTTATGATACGCGTCTTTTTCAGCAGTTAATTACACCATACCTTCCTATTTTGAAGGGGTATTGTGCAAAATTACTCAATAATCAATCTGATGCTGAAGATGTTGTACAGGAAACCATTATCAAGATACTCACTCACTTGAAGGATTTTAAGTGGGCGGTGTCTTTTAAGGCGTGGCTATTCAAAATTGCTCATAATGAATGTATTAACAAAATAAGAGACCGTCGTTGGGATACCTTAGAACAAAATGATGAATATTTAGAAAATATAATTGCTCCTGAACATAATCATCAAGATTTAGCTACAGCGTTGTCCGCGTTAATGGTCAATTTGTCATTTGTTGATCGAAATATTATGCTACTCCGTTATCGTACAGAGTTAGAATTTCAGGAGATAGCAGACATTTGTAACTTAAAACTATCCGCGGTGAAAATGCGCCATAAAAGGGTGATAGAGTTCTTAAAAGGGCAGTTGAAGGAGTAGACAATTGGGTTTAGTTCTTTTTGTGTTGGTCCTTTTTTTAACGAGGGCGTTAGCCTTATTTGCTGATAACCTTAGTTATGGACTTAGTTATGGACTTAGTTATGGACTTAGTTAAGGATCCAGTTAAGCATTTAGTTGAGCTGCGTTTGTAGAGGTAAGAAGCTTATTAAGTTTTGCTTTTACTGACTCTTTTTTATCACAGGGTTTGTGTAACGCTTGAGCTAATCGTTGTTTAATTTCAGTTAAGTGAATGGGGGAAACTTTACTTCTTTCAATAATGGATTTTTTTTCACGTTTATTTAGCTTTATATCAGCAATGGGCAAAATAGCAGAGCTTTGGTCAGCAATAAACTCTAAGCAATTGCTAAAGTTATCTCTCACGATAATAGCCTCTGTTAAACAAAACTCATTAATTGCTTTGATAAGGTAATCTTTTTTCAGTAATACTTGCTCACAGCTTAAACTTTGAATATCTTTATAATTAAAGTCATCGGTGCTCTTATCTTCTCTGGGCAGTAGAGCGCCATGAATTCTACGGTTTTCTAATAACTGAGTAACACTTTGGTTAAGTAGTTTGATCGTCAACTTAAAATTAACACTCACCACTTCAAGCTCTTGTGTAGAATAATTGCTGAGTAATATTAATAATTTTGCTTGGCTAGATAATAAATTAAACATGATTATTCTTCTTGAATAAAGTTGATGTGCTCATATTAATCTTTATATATTGCAAAACTATTAAAATGGACAGATTTTTTAGAGTAACCAGACTTCTACGCGGCGATTACGTTTTCGACCATCTTCGGTATTATTATTTGCTATAGGTAATGCTTCCCCCATAGCCTCAACGGCCAGTACCGGTATTCCGCGTGAGGTAAGAGCAAGTTCAACCGACTTTGCTCGTTGATAAGATAAGTGGGTATTTTTTACTTGTGCTCCAACGCTATCAGAAAAACCCATTAATACAATTCTACTGCTTTGGTGATCTTCCATAAAATCAACGAGACGTAATAAATCGCGCTTTCCCTTGTTATCAAGTTCCTTAGTCGCATAAGCAAACCTAAAATTAAGTGAAAGGCGTTTAGCCTTACTAGCGTATTGCTGATACTTTTTTGGCGCTCTAGATAAAGGGTAAACCTGCTCTAATTTTATATTCTGTGAAATGAGGCCAGCGTTAGCAACAACTTGCTGACCTTCGGTTGACAGAGCATATTGAGCGAAGTCTTTTACTAGGTTAGAGGCTGATGTAGGAGTATAAAAATATAAACGTCTTGAAAGAGCATAATCTTCTGTACCTATGGTAAACCGAGTAGGGAAAATGGCGCCAGTATCTTTAGACTCTGAAATAGCAATCGCTTTATTATGTAATACATAGTTTAAGCCAATAAAGCCAATTGCAGCTTCGTTCTGTGAAACTAATGTAGATAACTCCGAACTCGATTCAAATCGTATAGCTTGTTGAGATAACTTTTTGCTATGCTTTTTCAATACAAGGCTTTTAAAAGTATCCCAAGTACCTGAGTGTTGGTCTCGAGCATACAGTTTAATCGGTAATATAGCTCCACCAATTTGTGACCAATTACTTATTTCACCCGAAAATATTTTAGCGAGTGTTTCACTTGAAAGTCGCTTAACTGGATTATTCTGATTAACAATAACGGCTAAGCCATCTAAACCGATAATATGCTCGTTACCGATTTTATTTAAGTGACCTGCAGTTTTGGTTAATTGTTTAACTTCACTGTCTTTTATTCTACGTGAAGACATACCAATGTCTGCAGTTTTATCTTTTAGTGCGGAAAATGCGGTGCTAGAACCGTGTGCTTTTAATTCAATAGCATAAGGTTTTCCGTCAACATGGTAGTGTAAAACTCGCTCCAGCGGAGTGCTACGAGTCCAAGCGAACTCCTTTATATGCAGGTGTTGCAAAAAACCTTCCAACAATAAGGGCGCCAATTTCTCCCCTATCGTATTTGAACCATGTAATCGAAAAACTGTCTCACTATCAGACTTAGATTGTGAGGAAGTCATAGCTATTGATGATTTAGCAGCTTGTGGTGTACTGCTAACCGTTAATATCATCGATTCGTTGCTTTGGCTAGACTCACTAGTTACCTTAGTTATTTGCGCCTTTGAGGTTAGAGGTGAATTATTTGATTCAAATGAATTCGAGTACCAAAAAATACTAGCTGAGAATATAAAGAAGACTAAGGTTAGAAGTAGAATTAAAGGACGTTTTTTCGACGGAATAATTTCTGTTTTTTCAGTGTCTTTTTCTATCGATATCAACCATGAAGTGAGCTGGTTGATATCTTGGTGTGCGAGTTGAGTTAACTCACTGATCACCAACTGACGATAATCTACTTCTTGAAGCATTTTTTCTATTGATATTTCAATATCAAACTCGCTTTGTGCAAGACGGGCTAATTGGACTAGCTTAGCCATAAGTGGTTGGTTATCTGCTTGCCACGAGCCGGAAAAAGTAGACATCATTGAGGCTATCTCTAAGGTGAAAATATTGTTAGTAAGCTTAATCAGTGAAGGTTACATTTTAATGACTATTGTTGTCTTTATTGGTGGAGTTAGATTAAATAAGTCAGTTGCTTATACATAAAAACAATTCTATTTAGAATGATTTTAGCAAGGTTTTTTGAGATCAAATTAATTCATTTATATTACATTCTGTCGCAGAATTTAATTGGATGTATTTATATACTTAATTACATAATTAAGTCAGTATTGAAGTGTTAATACATATTTCTAGGATTGAAAAATGAAGAAAAATATTAGTTTAGCTGTGGCTCTGTTTACTAGTTTAATTGTTAGTGCTTGTGTGACTGTTCCTCAAGAGAAACAAGTGAATAAAAATCAATTGGCGATATCTAGTGTTCGCGATATTCCAATTTCTTATTCACCAGGTAGTCTATTTTCTTTAGCGCCTAAATATGTAAAAGAAACCTCATTAAAACCTGAGCAAACTCAAGCTGCATATGAGCTTTATGCGAACGCTATTATTGCTGATCTAAAGAGTCATGGTTTCAAAAATACCGATGATGCCAGTAACTCAGTTTTTCATGTTGGTTTTGGTATTGCTTTAGCCAGTGATTTATCAGATAAAACCATTAATGATAAGTTTGGCATTACACCAGGTTTACCGAGCAATGATGAATTGAGAAAAGGCAGCTTTTTGATTTACATTGAAGATGTTCTTACTGGGAAAAAAGTATGGCGCGGTGCTGTACAAGGCTTTGCTCATGAAGATAAGAGTGAAATAGAAAGAGAACAACGTACAGCAATAATTGTTAGTCGCGTAATGAAACAGTTTTACGCTACAAATTAGCACATGTTAGTATCAAATTGATACTGCTCTAGCAGGTGTATTCTGTTTTACTTAAGTTGAAAAATTAATTTGAGGAACAACATATGAAACAATCTATTTTAATGGTTACACTATTAACCGCTAGTTTTTTATTAGCACCTAATGCTTTTGCGGCAACGAGTGAAGTGACTTGGACTGATTATAAAAGTTACCGTGATATCAATGAAGGTAATGACGGACGAAAGCAGTTTAGAGAACGAACTTTTAAAGATCTTGAGAAGCACTTTGCTAAACTTGCAGCGACATTGCCTGCAGGAAAAATCTTGAAAATTGATGTTACTGATGTAGATTTAGCCGGTGATACACACCATGGTGGTATTAACCGCACCCGTATCGTCAAAGAAGTATATTCACCTCGGATGAATTTTTCTTATCAAGTTTTAGATGCTGATGGTGCAGTGGTTCAGTCAGATGATGTTGTGGTAAAAGATATGAGTTTCATGTCGGGCAGCAACTTAAAATATCGCAACAAGTCTTTAGGTTATGAGAAAAAAATGCTTGATGATTGGTTTGAAAAAACCTTTAAAGAAATGATTGTCAGCAAGTAATATTTCATAAAAAATCGCTATAAAAAGTCACTTTAGTGGCTTTTTTTATTGCTGGAAATTCTATTCTACCTAAGTCATAGCAAACGTATAAAGCTTATTATAGAATGCAGCAGCTATTATCCTGAATAACCATTCCCTTCATTTAATGCCTTGCCTTTATGCCTTTTAATTTCGCTAAGTAATCAATAAATTGGTTCGATTGGTATAATTAAGTTATTATCTTTGCTAAGTTATTTTACGTTATCGCAAGGATAAGGCGCAATGAAGCTGCCCCAAAACTCTACTTTTTTTATCCGTTCTTCTTTTATTTTTACCCTTTTATTATCTCTACTTCTTAATAGTCAAAGTGCATTGAGTGCTTCACCTCCTAATAATGGTGAAGAGGTATCCATTAAAAAAATGCTCGACAGTAAAGATAAATCACAGCAAGAGCTAGAAAAATCGGATTATTCTGAAGATTATAATGTTCCCAAAGATGATTTTGAACGAGGACAACCTCGTAGCGCTATCGGGGGATATTTACGTGCCTTACGCTCAGGTGATTTAACATTAGCGACTAATTATTTAGATTATCGTAACCTTTCTGACAAAACACTCAGTGTTGGCAAGGAAGAATTGGCAAGACAATTAGGCGTAGTATTAAATCGTACTCTTTGGGTTGACCTTAATAGTATTAGCTCCCGAAAAGAAGGAAGGAAAAATGATAATTTACCTTCTTATAGAGAGTTGGTTGGGCAGGTCGATTATCAAGGTAACAATATCGATGTATTATTACAGCGAGTTCCTCGCGCGCAAGATAAAGTTAAAATATGGAAAATATCAAATGCTACAGTAGAGAAAATTCCGCGTTTATTTAAACGATATTCATATTCCCCTTTGGGGGAGCTCTTAGCTAAAAAATTACCTGCGGTAGACTTGTTTGGTGTCATGCTTTGGCAATGGCTATATTTCATTTTGATGCTTGTGCTGTATTATTTTATTGCAAAAATACTAACCTGGGTGGTCGCTTTTGCTATCAAGCGCGTTTACAAAAAAGTCTCAAATGAAGTTTTAAGATTTATTAAAGAGCCTTTTGCATTATTGATAGCCGTTATTTTTGCACGAAATTTTCATGATGAAGCCAATGTTACTATTGCGCTTAGGGCAGTGACTGAGGGAAGTACGCTACTGATCATCGCTTGGTGTTGGGTGACCTTCCGTTTTATTGATTTAATGAAAGTACTATTGGCAGAGAAATTCATCGCTCAAGATAAACCCTTAGCCGTGTACTTACTGAGACCAGCAGGCACAGTAATAAAGATCATGATCTTTAGTATTGCTGCGCTGAATTGGTTAGAAAACCTTGGTTTTAATGCTTCTACTTTATTAGCGGGTCTAGGAATTGGTGGTTTAGCCATCGCTTTAGCCGCGCAAAAAACGGTAGAAAATATCATTGGCGCTATTACTTTATATACTTCGGCTCCTATTAGGATTGGTAATTTCTGTCGATTTGGTAATAGTTTAGGTGTAGTAGAGGAAATTGGTTTACGCGCTACGCGTATTCGTACGATAGATAGAAGTGTTATTTATGTCGCAAATGCGAAATTTATTGATATGAATATAGAGAATTACTCAGAACGTGAAAAAATGGCCTTTAAACCTAAGATTTTCTTAGCACCGGATACGCCAAAGGAAAATATTGATGCGCTACTTGTAGCCATTAGGGGCATGCTCAGCTCTACCGACAGCCTTGCCGCATCGCCATTACGTAGCCATTTCAAAGCGTATACTATCTATGGATTAGAATTAGATGTTTTTGCTTATGTTAACACGACCGATTTCGATGTCTTTTTAGATGAAATCAACCAACTCAATCTGAATATTTTGGCTTTACTCAATGAACATGATTGTAAAGTACAAGTGATCTCAGAAAGAGTTGTCGAATAACTTAGCGGCTGGTTCGAGCCGCTAAGTAAGTTGAGCAATGCGATTATACCAATGAATTAATTATAACTTTGCTCAAAATTAGCTAATACAGTGAATAGCTGTTCTATCTTTTTAACTAGCGCAATTAGCTGAGCTTGATCTTTACTTTCTTGCCACTTCAATAGGTCATCGGCAACTTCTTCAACGTATGGCTGAAATGTATCTGCTGAACTTGAAAAGGGTGAGTCAGCAGTAAAAACAGCTTTAAAGCTGGCTTTTTCCTTGGAACGTAAATCAGCTAAGGTCGCGTCAGCCGTTAATGATTTCTTTAAGATCACTGAAATATTTTCAATAAGTTGTTGTTCGATAGCTTTAGTCATAACATTTCTTACTTTGAGGTGAGGACTTTATACCTGCCCAGTTAAGTTAATCTCGCTGAGTGGAGGTTAACTCAATAGATTGGGTATTCTTTTGGGCAATTATGCCAGATTGATCGGCGTTTTGTTAGCTTGTCCGGCAATTTCTCGCACCAATTTAGGCATTAAAAATCCCGGTAAGCTTGCGAGCATAGTTTTAACAATCGCTACTGCATCTGCTTCCGCAATATCGAAGTGAGCTGCGCCTTGTACTGCATCGAAAAGATGTAAGTAGTAGGGTTGAATACCAGCATCAAATAATGCCTCACTTAAGTTAATTAATACTTGTGCGTCGTCATTTATTCCACGTAAAAGCACACTTTGGTTAAATAGTGGTATACGTGCTTCACGAAGCGGCTCAAGCGCCTCTATTAACTCTTGGTTAATTTCATTGGGGTGGTTGATATGCAATACCATAGTGGCTTTTAAACGTGAGCACTTCAAAAGTGTCACCAGCTTGGCTGTAATCCTATTGGGTATTACTACAGGTAAACGGCTATGAATACGTAAACGCGATACATGGGGGATTTGCTCTATCTGTTCAATTAGCCATGCTAAATGGTCGTCATTGGCCATTAAAGGATCGCCACCACTGAAAATAACCTCACTTATTTCATTATGAGCAGCAATATAGTCAAGGGCGCTTTGCCAGCGCTTTTTATTAGGGCTGTTATCTTGATAGGGAAAGTGACGGCGAAAGCAATAACGACAATTAATAGCACAGGCTGTTTTAACTATCATTAATACCCGACTTTTGTATTTATGTAATAAACCTTCAGCAACGGTATCATGTTCGTTTAAGGGATCCGCAGTGTAACCATCTGAGAGTAAAAACTCGCTAGATAGCGGCATCACTTGTTTAAGTAGCGGATCGTCAAAGTCACCTTTTTTCATGCGTTTGATAAATGAAAGGGGCACACGCACGGGAAATAATTTACGCGCTTTAAAATGCTGTAAATAGTCATCAGGAGCAATATTCAGCAGTGTTAACAGTTTTTCTGGCTCAGTCACTACATCACGTAAGTCTTTTTGCCATGATTTTTCATCACAAAGATGCAAATCATGATCAATTTGGGTTATTATCTGCGGCAATTCTAATTTCAATTGAACATCTCTTGCTAGCTACTTCGACCATTATAACGGTTATAGGTTAGCGAAGATCAAATAAATAACTCAGTAATTAATAAAGAGCACTCTTACTATGGCTAATTTCAGTACCAACCAGTTCAAAGCTGGACTTAAAATCATGCTTGATGGCGAACCTTGTAATATTCTTGAAAATGAATTGGTAAAACCAGGTAAAGGCCAAGCCTTTAGCCGTGTTAAAATTCGTAAACTCGTTTCAGGTAAAGTCTTAGAAAAAACCTTCAAATCAGGTGAAACTGTTGAAGGTGCTGACGTAATGGAAGTTGAACTTGCCTATTTATACGCTGATGGTGAATTTTGGCACTTTATGAACAACGAAACATTCGAGCAAATTGGCGCAGAAGAAAAAGCCCTAGGCGAGACTGTAAAGTGGTTAGTTGAAGGTGATATTTGTACTATTACCTTATGGAATGGTACGCCAATTACAGTTACGGCAGCAAACTTTGTTGAAATCGATATTACCGAAACAGATCCTGGTTTAAAAGGGGATACTGCGGGTACTGGTGGTAAGCCAGCAACATTAGCAACTGGCGCAGTTGTTCGTGTACCTTTATTTGTTCAAATCGGCGAGAAAGTTCGTATTGATACACGTTCAGGTGAATATGTTTCGCGAGCAACAAAAGCACAATAAGATAGTAAAAATATAGAACCATAAAATCATAAAACTAAAGGAATAATTATGTTTTTCAGCAAGATATTAATGACTAAAGCAGTGATCTTCAGTAGTGTTATTGCTTTACTGGCCTGTACTGTGAGTACAGATGCTAGTGCTAACTACACTAAACGCAACGACAAGTGGGAATCTAGTTTTAAAGTCGTTTACTCTCAAGATACCACTGTCGATGGCCAAAATGGATCAAGTCTTGATCTGGAAAGTGATTATGGTTGGGGTTTTACCCTGGGTTATAATGTAAACCCTCATATTTTAGTAAACTTTGATTTTGCTTCTACTACACCTAGCTATGAAGCTACGGCGGTTAGAGATAATGGTAATACTATCTCTGGAAGAAATAAAATGGATTTATTGGAAAGTCAATTCAATGTGGTTTACAGTATTTTTGCTTCCCAGTTTACACCTTATGTACAAGTAGGTGCTGGTTGGAGTTACCTAGACAGTAATATCCCTAGTGGGGACGCTGTTGGCGGTTGTTGGGTAACTTGGTGGGGACAGATTTACTGTGATGGATATCAACCTACCTATGACGATACACGTTTTTCTTACAATGCAGCGGTAGGTTTTCGTTATGAGTTAGATAACAGTTTGTTTTTCCGTGTAAGTTATAAACAAAACTGGATCGATATGAGCCATTCAGAAAATGTCACTATCGGCTCTTATAACCTGGAAGTTGGTTCTATATTTTAAGGCATATTTTATGCTGCCTTTTTGTGTGTAGATAACCGTTGAATCGTTAAAGCGATAATTACTATTTGTTAGTTAATTAATTGTTAAAAAAAACCCAGCAAGCAGTATTACTGTTTACTGGGTTTTTTATTGCTTAGCCATTAATAACACTGCTTAGTCATGTAAGTAGCTAACAAACGTGTTAAAAAGGTAAACTAGTTTACCTTACTGCTATCTATACATAAGGCAGTCGCTAAGGTATATTCATACTAAGTTTTAATCTTGTTATTTTACTTTTTAAGTAGGTCGCGTGAAAGAAAAATCCACATCATTTGATATCGCATACCGGGCAGGGGTGTCTCAATCTACTGTCTCTAGAGCTTTGCGAAATAGTCCATTAGTGAATGAGGCAACACGAGAGAAAATTCAAGCTATTGCAAAAGAGTTAAATTATAAGGTTGATAAAAATGCCAGTAATTTACGCTCACAGCAGAGTGATACTATTGCGTTGTTGTTATTTGAAGATCCTACCAATGATGATTCAGCAATAAATCCATTTTTCTTGTCTATGTTGGGCAGTATTACTCGAGCTTGTTCGCAGAAAGGTTATGATCTATTAGTGTCTTTTCAACAAGCCAGTGATGACTGGCATGCTGACTTTGAAGATAGTAATAAAGCTGATGGTTTGATTTTGTTAGGTTATGGTGACTATGTTGACTACGAAGAGAAGTTAGTCAAGTTGTTAGACCAAGGTACTCATTTTGTTCGCTGGGGAGCAGAAGTTAAGAATTTACCGCTTATTTCGGTTGGTTGTGATAACTACCAAGGTGGTAAAGAAATGACAGAGCATCTCATCAAAAAAGGCCGCAAAAACCTTGCCTTTTTAGGGAGTGCCTCCACTCATGCACCAGAGTTTTTTGAACGCTATAAAGGCCATTGTCAGTCTTTAGCCGACAATAACATGGCAGTGAACCAAGGTTTGCAATTCAATGCGCTTTACACTGAAGAAGCGGGCTATCAGGCCGCATGCCAATTAATCTCAAGTGGAGAGCCCTTTGATGCCATTTGCGCTGCTTGTGATCTTATTGCTATAGGTGCCATGCGTGCACTACAAGAACATAATATCGATATTCCCGAGCAAGTTGCTCTCGTAGGTTTTGATGATATTGCTATTGCCAGTTTTACTTTCCCAGCGCTAACAACAGTGAAACAAGACACACAATTGGCCGGCGAGTTATTAGTCAATACCCTACTGGCTATGATAAGTGGTGAAGAAGTGAAAACTACTTTGATCCCGCCTGAATTAGTTATTCGTAAATCTTGTGGCAGTTAGAGAGTAATCGTCAGTTAGGTAAGTAGTTAGATAAGGTGATTAGTAGAAAAGGCAAACTTTATTTGTCACCTTTAACATTAATTAAAGGTGACAAAAGTAAAGCTTTAAGAAGTGAGGTTAACTTGCTTAGTCACAATTGCTTGTTCAGTATCTTCTTTAACAAAGTACACTGAAATCGCTCCTAATAGCATTGAAATACCTGCCAGCATAATAATATAAATGGCTTGATTATCGAACACTGCCGTTAAAATCCAACCCGCAAAAATTCCAGAAACAATCTGTGGAGCAGCAATGGTGAAATTAAATATTCCCATATAAACGCCAGTTTGTTTCACGGGTAATGACCCTGCCAAAATAGCGTAGGGCATTGCTAATATTGCAGCCCAAGCAATACCAACGCCAATCATAGGTAAAAATAACGACACCGCACCTTGAGGTACTGAAATTTGGGTGATACCTAAATTAACCAGAGTTAGTTCAGGGTTATGTACTAGCATGATACTTAAATAGCCGATACCGCCAGCTAATAAAGAAAGTGAGTAAGTTAATTTACGACCAATTTTATTGGCTACTTTCGCCATGAAAATTGAAGCAATAGCGGCAAATAATGAATAAGCAGCGAAGATAATGCCCACCCAATCACCAGCCGTACCTTTAGCTTTAGCGATATGGGCTGGTATGGTGCCTACGGACTCTAGATATGTTGGATCAAACCATTTTGCATCAATGCCCCAGATATGCTGTGCAATGGCTGGCATGGTGTATACCCACATAATAAAGAGTGCAAACCATGAGAAGAATTGCACTAGCGCAAGTTGCTTCATTGTTTTCGGCATAGTTTTTACTAGTGAGAAAAATTCAACTAATTTCTCGCTAAGGGATTGCGATTCTTTTTGTTCTTCTAGCTCAGCTAAACCATTAGTCCCTGGCTGATATTCTTTAGTACGTAATACTGTCCATAATACCGAACCAAGCATAACCGTTGCGCCAATATAGAAAGCCCATATTACTGAGGGGGCAACCTGACCACTACTTGCGGTATTTTCTAAGCCAATGACGTTGGTTAAAACAAACGGTAAAATTGAGCCAAAAACAGCACCAATATTAATTAAAAAAGATTGAATAGAGTAACCGACGTTTCGTTGCTCAGCAGGTACCATGTCAGATACTAAGGCACGAAATGGTTGGAAAGCTAAGTTAAAAGAAGCGTCCATTAACGCCAACATCATAGCGCCAAAAAATAGTGGAGTGATAAAACTCGCTAACGTTGCTGAGTTTGGCATTAATAGCATACCAATCGCTGCGGCCACACCGCCAGCTAAAATATAAGGATTACGACGCCCTAAGCGATTCCAAGTTTTATCTGAAGCTGAGCCAACAATAGGTTGAATAATCAAACCCATGATGGGAGCAACTAACCAAAAGAGTGATAAAGAGTGTAAATCAGCGCCTAAATCGGAGAGTATTCTACTGGCATTAGCGTTTTGTAAGGCAAAGCCAAATTGTACGCCCAGAAAACCAAAGCTAACATTCCAAATTTGCCAAAAACTCAAGCGTGGTTTATGTTGATTGTGTTGATTTTGATTACTCGTCTCGCTCATCTCAGGGCACTCTTATTGTTAGGTATTGCGGTGCTTGCCTTTAAAAAAAAGCACATTACTATTTTAGATGAATCTTAATAATAATGTGCAATACCAATAAGGCATTAAACAAGCGTGTGTTGAATTATCTTTAAGCGTTAGTGAGCGAAAAACTAAAACAAGAATTTTAATATACGCATTTTAACGAGTCACCACTAGATGTTACATACGTATTCACTACTTACCATTCAGGATTATGTTTAACTCTGACTTCTTAGCTTTGTAAAACAAAAGCCGCGGCGCCAAGTAATCCTGGTTGCTCTTCAGTTATCACGTAGGTAGGAGCTTGCTCTGTGATAGAGGAGAGTCGTCCCTTTGTTTCAAAGCGCGCTCTAAAGTCACTCAGTTTTAAATAGTCAACAAAACGCGGCACTATGCCGCCAGCAATATAAACACCGCCTTGGCTATTCATTATTAAGGCAAGGTTACCGGCAAAGCTACCCAGCACATCACAAAAGAGTGTCAGTGTTTGCTCACAAACAGTACAAGTGGCGTTAAGCGCATTCGCCGTAATATCTTTAGCGGTAAGTTTGTCTTCAACCGTGGTAATTTCTTTGCCATGATTAATAAATAACAGTGCTTGATAGATTTGCTCTAAGCCATAACCTGACAATAACTGTTCGTATGAAACTCGCTTTTTGATGCCTTGGATAAAGTTCATCACCTGTTGCTCGATTTCATTAACCGGAGCAAAATCAATATGACCACCTTCACCACTAATGCAATGCCATTGCTCATTGCCTGACAGAGACAGTGGTACTAAGTTTGCAACACCTAACCCTGTACCTGGTCCACAGACTGAAATGGGTTTACCCGCAATACTTTCGCCGCCACCTATTTTAATCTTCTGTTGTTCTGATAGCAGAGGAATGGCCATGGCTATTGCGGTGTAGTCATTAATAAAGCGTAATGAATGTAAATTTAATGACTGTTTGAGTTCGTTTTGAGAGAACTGCCAAGGTAAATTAGTCATGCTAATCAAGTCATTATCTACAGGGCAAGCGATAGCGAAACAAGCGTTAATGGCCAAGTTATTCAGTTCTTTAACATCAATATAATGTGCAACCACATCAGCTAAGCTAGAAAACTCTTTGCATTGATAGGTCTCAATATCATTAATAGCAATGTCACGCGTATTCGTGCCGAGCTTTGCTGTTGCTTGAGCCAAGCGAATATTGGTACCGCCAATATCCGCAATTAGGCTGACCAGAGTGCTTTCTTTTTCAATATTCATTAGTAAAATTCGCCTGATTACTTATATATAACGTTATGATATTTTTCATAATTAATTTTTAATGAATAAAAAAGGCTACCTAAATGGTAGCCTTTTTATTCATTGCTCTACTGCTTAAAAACTATAACTCACGTTGAAATCTATTGTACGACCTAATATATAACGGCCATTGTCCAATACACCAGATACACCGCGTGGGTCACCTTCGGTTAAACCTTCTTCGTCTGTCAGGTTATTAACTGCTAATTGCATTTTCACTTCGTCAGTAAGATTGAAAATTACACCAAGGTCAATTTTTTGATAACTTTCTAGTATTAATGCTTTCTCGTTATATTGCTCGCTGAAGCGATCATCTACCGCTGTAAGAGTGCCGTACAAGGTTGCATACATACCATTTTCAAATTCTATGTCATAACTTGGTGTAACGCGAACTTGATAACCAGGTAATCTTTGCGCTTCTTTACCAATAACCGCAGGATCATCATGTGCAGTGACTTCTGTTTCTTGCAAGGTCGCATTTAAGTTAATAGAGAAACCATTGTCGGTGAAGTAATTAAAATCAATCTCTACGCCATACGCTTCGTTAGTAAATGCTACTGCTGCCTGTTCAGGACTTACGGCGAAAGTAGAGTTAACTTCATTGAAGAAACCTGTGGCATAAAGTTCGAAGTTCTCACTTGAATGTTTATAACCCAATTCAAATTGTTCAACATCTTTAATTAAATCGTCACCATTTTGATAAGAGGCGTAGTTCTCTCTGAAGTCATCAAAGAATGGCATTTTACTGCCTTCACTTGCACGGAAAAATATCCCTTGTTTCTCTGAGAACATCCAGTTAATACCAGCGGTCCAAGCAGTGCTTGACTCATCATAAGAGACTGCTTGAGTGATCACGCCATCTAAACCTTCATCAACCGTATATTCAATTTCATGGTTTTCACGTCGTAGACCTGCATCGATTGTGACTGAATCTGATATTTCGTAGGATGAAGCTAAATACAATGCAGTGGTTCTGCCTTCGCCAATACCATTTAAGTCGTAGTTCCAGCCACAACTGTCTGCATTGTCATTACAATCTATACCGGTAAGGTTTTCGCCACCCTGTGCTACAACATGATAAGACTGATTGCCTATTGACCACCAATCTTTAGATGAAAAGGTTGAGTTATATAAACCTGCGGTTACACTGCCTTTATCAAAGGTTTTGGTTAAAGCAAAGTCATTGGTGAATGCTTCAATTTCTTTCTTTACTACCCAACGGCCAATTTGTTGAACATCAGTATCACCAGAGTATTCAGTGCCTGTCACTGCACCAAAAGCAGTACTGCCGTTATCAGCTACCGTTGATAATTTAACTGCAGCACCATTTGGGACTAAACCGTAAGTATCAGCATCACCCGAAGTGAAACTAAAACGATCAACTAGTACCCAGCCATTATTGAACTCTAAGTCAATACTACCCCCAGATACCGAACCGTTCCAGCCACGACCTTGGCCAAAATCAATAGTCTCAGTGGTGCCATCTGGACCATATGCAATTTCGGCTTGACGATTTAGCGTACCTATTTGGGTGAATTCATTATCAACCCCTTCAACGTCTAAAGGTGTAGGTAAATACCAAGTCCCGTGATCATCAGTTTGACGGGTATAGAAATTGATTTTACCGTTGTCTAACTCTTTAGTAATGTTGATGGTAAATTGATTACCTTCTTCGGCATTAAATCCAGCATCCCGAACACCGGGTGAGCTTTTAATATAACCACCAACCATGATATAGAGGTCTTCAGCTATTTCACCACTTACTACTGCATCTAAACGTTGTAAACCATAATCAGAAGTAGAATATTTTACCAAACCTTCAGTATCTTCAGCGCCTTCTTTTAATAAAAAATTGGTGGTTAGGCCTGGTTGCCCGTTAGATATTACTGGATTAGTACCACCACGAAGCGCTTCCATAAATTCAACGGTTTCATCTAAACGGAACATCGATGAGTTTTCTAGGAACGATAGTGTAGGTGGTGGGAAAATTGGCGCACCTTCTAACTGAACAGTTAAAAACGGAGCATCACTAGCACCAGGAAAACCACGCACGAAAACATTAGCGCCTGCAACACCACTAGAGCTTTCAGCCCAAACACCTGGAATAGCTTTAAATAAATCAGCAGTACTTTTAGGTGCTAATTTTTTTATGTCGTCTTCAGAAAATGAACTAACAGCAAAACTTGCTTCTTCCTTAGCAACACTTTTACCGCTGAAAGTACCCGTTACAACTATTTTTTCAACGTTGTCACTACTTGCAGAAGGTTGTTCCTCAGCCCAGCTATTACTAGCATGGCAACTTAGTGCTATAGACAGTGCTAATGATGATAATTTAAATTTATTTGGCATGTTGTCGTCCTCTATCGTCAATATTAGCAAATGCTATATCAACTGTTAATTATAATAATATTTTGTACGTTTTTTCTTCCCCAGAATTAATATAGATATTAATGCAATCGATTGCAAGGTCTTTTTACAATCGATTGCATTGTTATGGTTTGAAAGGATTACTTCGCACGTAAATTATGTAATAATCAATGACATGAATAAAAAAAATTTAATGACACTAGCGGACATAGCTAAATTAGCGAATGTATCCACATCGACAGCATCTCGAGCACTAAGGGATAATCCTGTTATTAAACAGTCTACTAGGGACTTGGTTCAGGGGATTGCTAAAGAACATAACTTCAAAGTTAATGTCACCGCGAGTAAGCTGCGCACACAAAAAACCAATACGATTGCTGTGGTGGTAATGTTAGAGCGTAAGTCTGGACAAGTTATCTCTGATCCATTTTTAATGGAAATATTAGGTACTATTGCCGATGAGTTAACTAAGTTTGGTTATGATATGTTGCTCACTACAACTAAAACCGCTACGCATGATTGGTATAGCTATTACTATGAATCAAAACGTGCGGATGGTTTAATCATTATTGGCCAAGGCGAGCATGACCAACGTGTTGAGTCGTTAGCAAATACCAAGTTACCGTTTGTGGTTTGGGGTACTGAAATTCATGAGAACAGCTATACCACAATAGGAAGTGATAATCGAAAAGGTGGCTTTCTTGCGGTACAACACTTGATTAAGCAAGGCTGCAGACGAATTGCCTTTCTTGGTGATATAAATCATAACGAAGTAGAGCAGCGCTGGTTAGGTTATCAAGATGCACTAAAAGAAGCGGATCTACCGATTGAACATGGGCTGCAAATTAAAACAGACTTCACTTCTAACGATGGTTACTCAAAACTTCGCGATCACTTATTAATAGAAGATCAAGGCATTGACGGTATCTTTGCGGTTAGTGATGCTATCGCACTTGGGGCTAGTAAATATCTGTTTGAGCAAAATATCGATGTACCCCAAAAAATAGCTATTATTGGTTTTGATGATATCGCTATGTCAGAATTTTGTTCTCCGTCTTTGTCAACGATTAAACAAAATACGGCCGCAGGTGGTCGACTATTGGTTAAGATTCTTTTAAATAAAATTAACCAACAGCCCGTTAAATCACAGCTATTAGATGTTGAAGTCGTGCAAAGGCAATCAAGTAGCAGATAATAAAAATGCTGTTTCGACTCGTTTAAAATCAAACTCACTCATGCTAGGGAAAACTAAATCTGCTTGTGTGAGTACTTGGCTTTCACCTATGCCTACAGCAAACATATTGGCAGACTTTATTGCGCTTACACCCGCGACAGCATCTTCAACACCGATGCAGTTTTTTGGTGATACCTTCAGTCCATGTGCGACCGAAAGAAAAATATCGGGTGCAGGTTTACTGTTGGCAACGGAAGCGGCATCACCAATGAAATCAAATAAATGCTCAATGCCGAGTTTAGTAATGACTAAGCTAGCATTTTTACTAGCAGAAGCTAAGCCAATCTTAACGTTAGACTTTTTTAACACGGCAAAGCAATTTAATACTCCATCAAACAAATGACTTGGGTTAACTTCGTCGATTAAGGTTAGATATTGGTCATTTTTTTCTTTGAGCAATTGTTCAAATTCTGTTGTGCTAACAACTAAATTACCCTTAGATAAAATGTATTTTAAAGAGTTTTCACGATCCACCCCTTTAAGCTTTTCGTTGTCTTCTCTATCAAAGGTAATGTCGAGTTTATTAGCTATAGCTTGCCAGGCTATAAAGTGAAATTCTGCGGTATCAGTTAACACACCGTCTAAGTCGAATATTACTGCACTTGTTATCATCATTTCTTTCTCCACGAGGCTACTTTTTCGATTAATCTTCATCAATTGCAATATGCAAGGTTGGCTCTAGTTCTGTGAGTAAATAATCTTGTTGGTAATGTTTTAAAGAGAACTGTTTACCAGACAATAGCTGGTAAGTTATTTGTCCACGAGATAATGTTAATTCAACTTGGCAACCCAATAGCTTCAATTTAAAACGTAAACCTTGCCACTGCTTTGGTAAATTAGGCTGAAAACTCGCGTAATTATCTCTAATACGTAAGCCAGCAAAACCCTGTGTAATACACATCCAAGAACCAGACATAGCGGCTGTATGCACACCATAATGGCTATTGTTGTGTAGATTATTTAAATCCGTTAACACTGTGTCATCAAAGTAATCAAAGGCGGCCTGATGATTGCCTGTTTCACTGTAAGCTAAGCTATGGGTACAGGCTGATAAGGTTGAATCATGAGTTGTTATCGGTTCGTAAAAAGCCAAATTATTTCGCTTTAAACGGATATCTACTTCATCATCTTGCAAAAAGTTGGCAAGGATCACATCAGCTTGTTTTAAAACTTGGTGACGATAAATTACCAGTGGATGAAAGTTTAATAACAGTGGGTATTTATCTTTGGGCGTACCGATAAAGTCCCAAGGTTTTTTATCTAAAAAACTGTCATCCTGCGGGCTAATGTTTTGCTCCGCTTGATGTGGAAGGTACATTCTCTCAGCAATTTCTTTCCAAATATTCAGCTCTTCAATGGAAAGATTTAGCTTAGTTAGCAGCAGGTTACATCGGATTTCATTGTTAACGCTTAATTTATTTATCAGCTCAATAGCAAAGGATAAGTGAATTTTTGCCATTGAGTTAGTGTAATAATTGTTATTAACCAATGCGGTATATTCATCTGGTCCAGTAACAGTATCAATGCAAAAACGATTACTGTTATTTTTGTTGAAATGCCCTAATGAGGGCCATAATCGTGCGGTTTCAATAACAAGTTCAGCACCTTCATCCCAAATGAACTGCCAGTCATCACTTGCTTTAAAATATTGTCTCACTGCGTAGGCAATTGCTGCATTGATATGGTATTGCGCTGTTCCTGCTGGAAAAAAGGATGAACATTCTTCACCACTGATAGTACGCCAAGGAAATAAGGCGCCTTGTTCATGGCCCATTTCTGTTGCACGACTCTTAGCTTTTGCTAAACTGTTAAAGCGATAACTTAATAGGCTTTTTGCTACATCAGGCTGAGTGTAAATGAAGTAGGGGATAATATAGATCTCTGAGTCCCAAAAGTAATGCCCGTCGTAACCAGGGCCAGTTAAACCTTTGGCGGCTATATTTCTTTGACCATCTTTTCCTGCTGACATAGTTAAATGCAGCATATTCAATCTGATAGCTAATTGATGTTGGTCATGCCCTTCAATGATTACATCACTATCTTGCCAAAAATCATTCATCAATTGTTGATGTAATTGTAAGTTCTCTTGATAACCAAGGTTTTTAGCACATAAGAGCTCTTCACGAGCTTGAGTGATTAATGCTTGCTCATCTACTGGTGCGTTTTGTTGTTGATTATTACTTGTTAACGTTTGAGGGCATAAATATAAGCTGTATTTACTGAAGGTAACTTTATTGTCAGTAAGTTCTACTTCAAATTGTTCAGTTAATACATTTTTACTGTTTGAACTGATCTTAATATGCTTATTTTTTTGCTCAAACTGGTGACTTGTTGCAGCAATCATCAAACTTTTTGGATCTGATAGTTGATGTAATAGAAAGGCATATTCGGGTGTAGATAATGACTCTAAACAGTGTAGTTTATCAATCATTGATAAATTGCCTATTCTAGGGTCATTGCTATTTTGACTTGTCGAATCACTTCCTCTAATCGAAGACGTTATTTGTAATTTACCTGAAAAATTTACCGCCTCTATTTGGTAGTGATTTATCATCATATTTTGTTGATGTTGACATACAAATCGAGTGATATGCAGCTTAATTTCTTTACCTGAATCTGAGTGAAGTTGTAATACCTCATGATAAGACGCTTGGTGCAAGTTTACATGTCTTTTGCCAATGCTATGAGGTTTGAAAACTTCATTTTCTGATGATATTTCAATAGCTTTGGTATTAAATGCTTGCATCATTTTATTATTAAATTGTGCAAAGCCATAAGCTGATTCATCATATTCAATCGTCTCTCTGATATAAGACCCATTGATATAAGTGCCTTCACACTCAGGTTGGGTGATGTCACTTTCATAACCGCTAGTGCCACGCGTACCTAAAGTACCATTACCTAATGAAAATAATGTTTCAATAACACCCTCTGAAAGGTGTGTTAACTGATCTTGCGATAAAATCCACTGTTTATCTTCATCTATAGCTAGGTAGTTGTTTAAAGTTTTCACACGTTAACCTTATTTAATTGTTCTCTTCTGCTATTAATAATACAAGGTTATTTAAATTATGCAATCGTTTGCAAAATAATATTTTTGAAGCTACTATTATTGAATGTTACTAAATATGCAATCGATAGTGTTTATTGTCGTAGTGCGTAAATAATTCGTTAATAGTCATTAACTATGCTTATATGAAGTATATATTCGGGGAGTGTTATGAAAAACTGGCGTATTAAATTATCTTTGTTACTCACTTATTTTGTTTTTGCTATTTTGCTTAACAGTGTGGGGGTTGTGATTTTACAAGTTATTAATAATTTCGATATTAGCAAACCCTCAGCCGGTATATTAGAAGGCTTCAAAGACTTACCCATTGCTTTGGTTTCTTTTTTAGTTGCTTCGTATTTACCTCGTTTTGGTTATAGAAAAGCAATTTTAATCGGACTGAGCCTGGTGACTATTACTTGTTTAATAATGCCGCAGTTGCCTAGTTTTGCCATGAGTAAAGTATTATTTCTGTCAGTTGGTATTGGTTTTGCGTTAGTAAAAGTGTCTGTTTATTCAACCGTGGGTTTGATCACTAATAACCGTCAAGAACATGCTTCATTTCTCAACACCATAGAGGGATTCTTTATGGTTGGGGTCTTATCAGGTTATTGGATATTTGGCTTTTTTATCAATCCAGATGAACCGAAATCGCTTGACTGGTTTGAAGTTTATTATTGGCTTGCATTATTATGTTCCATAAATATTTTATTATTATTATCAACACCTTTTAAACAGGTCGAAGCAGCTGAGAATAAAACGTCAGCGTTTGATGAATTTGTTGCCATGATCAAATTAGTAAAAATACCTATGGTTTTAGTATTTGTTATTTCGGCTTTTTTATATGTTCTTATTGAGCAGGGTATTGGTACCTGGTTACCAACATTTAATAACGAGGTGCTTCACTTACCGACAGATATTAGTGTACAAGTTACCAGTATTTTTGCTGCTTGTTTAGCTATCGGCCGTTTAGGTGCGGGTGCAATACTAAGACGTATTAATTGGTATGTGTTACTGAACGTTTGTTTGTTAGGAATGGCCATTTTAGTGTTATTGACACTACCGTTGACAAAAGACCTTGTTGTTAATGAAAATGTTAGTTGGCATAATTTACCTGTAGCCGCTTGGTTATTCCCTTTTATTGGGCTGTTTATGGCTCCCATTTACCCCGCAATAAACTCAGTCATTTTGAGTGCGTTACCACAAAGAAGACATGCCGCAATGACCGGATTAATTGTACTCTTTTCGGCTCTTGGGGGAACAACAGGCTCTATGATTACAGGCGCTGTTTTTTCTGCTTTTGATGGGCAAACCGCATTTTATTTTACCTTATTACCCATTGTGATTATTGCACTGATGCTAGCGCTATTGAAGTCTCATGTGGAGTCGAATGAACTCACGGACGCAGTGAAAGCATAACTACAGGGAAGGTTTATTAAGTTTTGAACAGGTCTAAGTACTTTTCAGTTGTAAGATAAACGTAACCGTTTGAAATGCTGTTGGATAGTTCTACATCATGGCTTGAGCTAATTGTGAGGGAATTAAGGGGGAAATTTGATAGTACTAGATTAAGAGATAATAAAGATAAGACAGGCTCGACGCAATTATCTCTTGATCAAAATAAAGATTGTTATAACAAACAAGCTGCGGCGCCAAGTAATCCTGGTTGCTCTTCAGTTATTACGTAGGTAGGAGCTTGCTCTGTGATAGAGGAAAGTCGTCCCTTTGTTTCAAAGCGCGCTCTAAAGTCACTCAGTTTTAAATAGTCAACAAAACGCGGCACTATGCCACCAGCAATATAAACACCGCCTTGGCTATTCATTATTAAAGCAAGGTTGCCGGCAAAACTACCCAGCACATCACAAAAGAGTGTCAGTGTTTGCTCACAAACAGTACAAGTGGCGTTAAGCGCATTCGCCGTAATATCTTTAGCGGTAAGTTTGTCTTCAACCGTGGTAATTTCTTTGCCATGATTAATAAATAACAGTGCTTGATAGATTTGCTCTAAGCCATAACCTGACAATAACTGTTCGTATGAAACTCGCTTTTTGATGCCTTGGATAAAGTTCATCACCTGTTGCTCGATTTCATTAACCGGAGCAAAATCAATATGACCACCTTCACCACTAATGCAATGCCATTGCTCATTGCCTGACAGAGACAGTGGTACTAAGTTTGCAACACCTAACCCTGTACCTGGTCCACAGACTGAAATGGGTTTACCCGCAATACTTTCGCCGCCACCTATTTTAATCTTCTGTTGTTCTGATAGCAGAGGAATGGCCATGGCTATTGCGGTGTAGTCATTAATAAAGCGTAATGAATGTAAATTTAATGACTGTTTGAGTTCGTTTTGAGAGAACTGCCAAGGTAAATTAGTCATGCTAATCAAGTCATTATCTACAGGGCAAGCGATAGCGAAACAAGCGTTAATGGCCAAGTTATTCAGTTCTTTAACATCAATATAATGTGCAACCACATCAGCTAAGCTAGAAAACTCTTTGCATTGATAGGTCTCAATATCATTAATAGCAATGTCACGCGTATTCGTGCCGAGCTTTGCTGTTGCTTGAGCCAAGCGAATATTGGTACCGCCAATATCTGCAATTAGATTGATAGTGGTCTGTTCTTTGGTGTGAGCTAAATTTGTATTCATGACTTATTGTATCGTTAAGGTTAGAGGTTGATGCTGCCAAGCAAAAGTGACGGTTAAGGTGTTATTTTTATCTTGCCAAACGCCATTTTTTATCACTTTATTGTTCAATTTGATGTTACTTGGGGCTTGCGTGATGTTATGAATTACGACAGTCATGTTGCGTTCTTTGGGCATGCCGTTATAACCTTTGCCTTTGCGATTTAGGTTTATGCTCAAATGTTGCTGCTGTTGATTAGCTGAGAATTGTAGTAATTCAAATAAACCTTTTTCGATAGCTTGATAGGTTTTGCCATCGTCTTCATACATTTCATAGTCAGCGGTAGCGACTGATTTATCTGCATAATAATGTAAGGTTAATTTACTGGCGTCATAATCCTGTGTTGATTGAATATCATCTATCATGGGAATAAACGCACCAGCGCGTACTAGTACTGGCAGTTTCTCTAAAGTAGTCGGTAAATTGATGGTTTGATTACCTTGATACTTTTTACTTGGCTCATTTTCATTGGTGAAATAATCAAACCAAACGCCAGCAGGTAAATCTATTGCTACAGAGCTAACATCTGCTGAAACAACAGGGGTTACTAGAAAAGCATCACCCCACAAGTAGCTACTCGCGTTATCAAATGCAGTTGATTTTTCTTTATGTTCAAGCTGCTCTTCAAAGAAAAGCGGACGCATTAAAGGCATACCGGTGGTGCTGTTTTGATAGGCTAGGGTGTAGTTGTATGGCAGCAGTTTATATCTGAGTTTTATGTACTCTCGTAAAATATCTTGCGTGCGTTTGTCATGAAATACAGCTTCTGGTGCAATGTTATCTTGACCGTGTGGACGGTAGATTGGCTGGAATATGCCATATTGTAACCAACGGATATACATTTCTTGGTCAAACTTCTCGCCGCCGGCAAAACCACCTAAATCAGAATGAGTATAAGCCATGCCTAATAAACTCATTTGTAAGCTCAACTCAACTTGCGGCTTTAAGCCACCCCAAGAGCGACTAACGTCACCGGTCCACGGGATCATGCCATAGCGTTGTGAGCCAGCAAAACCTGAACGCATTAGAATAAACGGTCGCTGATCAGGGCTCAACTTAAGTTGATTCTCAAAAACCATTTTTGCCCATTGATGGCCATAAACATTATGAATGGCATCAGCATTAACGACACTGCCATCGCTAAGGGTATGTAATGTATCGCTGGGGTGAACTTCCGGCTCACCTAAATCACCCCACCAACCCGTTACGCCTTGCTGATAAAGTGTTTGGTAAATATTGTTAAACCACTGCTGTCCTTTGTCATTGAAGACATCAACTAAACCGGTATTACCAAAATAAAAATCAAACTGTTTAGCGTTGCCCTGTGCATCTTTGGCTAATGCTTGCTGTTCAACAGCATCTTGCCACTTAGCTGAAGTACTCAGTACAAAGGGTTCAGTGATCAAGATAGTGTTTACGCCTTGCTCTTTAATATCACTTATCATTTTTTCAGGTTCAGGGAAGGCTTCTTTATCCCAAGCTAAATTACCCATATGGCCTTTAATGTCTTTACCAAACCAATATAAATCTAGAATTAAGGCATCAAGAGGAAAATCTAAATCGATAAATTTATTTACTGTTGCTCTTACTTGGGCTTCTGAGCGATAACCAAAACGTGAAGCATAGTTACCTAAAGACCAACGCGGAGGTAGCGGTTGTTTACCGGTAACATCAACATAGTTATTGAGCAGTTTAGGGTAAGAATCAGCAGAAAATACAATATAAGCCATTCGACCTGCAACGGCAGAAAACTCAAGGGTATTCTTTTCTTTTTTCGCTAGATCCATATAACCCTTGGCGGAGTTATCAAATAGCACAATATATTTATTACTCGACATTACTGCGGGTATTGAGAAATTCATTTGCTCTGATTGTGTGGTATAGCCGTAATGTGCTCGATTATATAAAGGGAAACTATGACCGCGTCTATCCATACCAAGCACTCGTTCACCACCGCCAAGTAGTTTTTCAGTGTCAGTTAGGTGAAAGCGAAATCCTTGAACAGCTAAGCTTTTATTTTCTTCAAGAACGGTATCGCTAAAGAAACCCTTCTGCTCAGAGATAAGTAATGTGTCTTTCTGGTGCTTATTTTTCTGGTAATAACTAATAGAAAAGGGCGCTTTGTTGATCACCGCACTTAGCTTATTTAAGGTTAATGTCAGCTGATTCTTATCTTCTGTTATAACAAACTTACTGTTATGTGCATTTTCTTTGATGGCAAAGGAGGGCAGTTGGCTAGCTGGCAGCTTTTTCTCAAGGTTTTGGTAATGTGCTGCTATTGCGCCTTCACCATAAGCACTCAAAGTTACTTCTACTGAGTTAGTGGTGATAACAAGGCTATCACCTGCTAATTTATGATTAAGGTAATTCCCCGAACTTGCCAATGATGGCGTTGATATAACCAAGCAAGTTAATAAGCCAGTGAGTAAACAAGTTAATGAATTAATGGTGAAGTATTTCAATGTGAATGAACGCAAAACAATACCCTTAAAGTTGAGAGGAATACGAGAGTGTTAACGATAATACCCTTAGTCTACCGCACGCAGCATCTTGAATACGTATGCAAGGGTTACTTCTCATGACATAAGTATTACATACGTATGCAATTTGAGGGATTTGTTATACATACGTATGCAAAGCCTTTCAGCTAACTTTTTATTTGCGTATTCTTATTTGAAGAATTATTAAATGCTTGGACAGCGACTGTTGATAATAACTATTACCAGTTGAACAAGTATCAGTGTTGGGGTTTTCAAATGAATGAACAAATGTGGTGGCGTGGCGCGGTAATTTATCAAATTTATCCACGTAGCTTCTATGATGCTAATCAGGACGGTATTGGCGATTTGCCAGGAATCATTAGCAAGTTAGACTATATTGCTAGTTTAGGGGTTGATGCTATTTGGATCTCTCCTTTTTTCAAATCCCCAATGAAAGACTTTGGCTATGATATTAGCGACTATCGTGAAATAGACCCTATTTTTGGTACGCTGGCTGACTTTGATGAACTTGTCATTAAAGCACATGCCCTTGGCATTAAAATTATGATTGATCAGGTGCTTAGTCATACCTCGGATCAGCATCAATGGTTTATTGACTCACGTGAAGATCAAACTAATGATAAAGCGGATTGGTATGTCTGGAGTGATGCCAAAGAAGATGGCACTGCGCCTAACAATTGGTTATCTATATTTGGCGGAACAGGTTGGACTTGGGAGCCAAGACGTCAACAATATTACCTACATAACTTTTTAACCAGTCAGCCAGATTTAAACTTTCATAATCCTGATGTACGCCAAGCGGTATTAGACAATATTGAATTTTGGCTTAAACGTGGTGTTGATGGTTTCCGCCTTGATGCGATTAACTTTTGTTATCATGATGCGCAATTACGTGATAATCCCGCGAAAGCTAAAGAGTTAAGAACAAGCATCGGCTTTGATGAGAAAAACCCATACGCTTATCAGTATCATTATTACAATAACACCCAAGATGAAAACTTAGGTTTTATGGAAGATATTCGAACACTGCTAAACGAGTACCCAGGTACGGTGGCTTTAGGTGAAATATCTTCAGAAGATTCCTTAAAAACTATGGCTGAATATACCCAAGGCGAACACCGCTTGCATATGGGCTATAGCTTTGATTTATTAACGGATAATTTTAGTGCGAGTTATATTAAACAGGTTGTACAAAACCTTGAATCGCGTGTATTAGATGGCTGGCCATGTTGGTCTATTTCAAACCATGATGTAGAGCGTGTTGTTACTAGGTGGGGCGGTTTTAATAGTAAAGATTTTGCTAAAATGCTCTATGCAATGATTTCGTCATTACGTGGCAGCGTTTGTAGTTATCAAGGTGAAGAGTTAGGTTTAAATGAAGCCGATATTGCCTTTGAAGATATTCAAGACCCTTATGGCATCACTTTTTGGCCTCAATTTAAAGGCAGAGATGGTTGCAGAACGCCACATCCTTGGCAGCATAATGCAATTAATGCTGGCTTTAGTGAAGGCAAACCCTGGTTACCGGTATCCAATGAACACTTTGCTAAATCAGTCGATGTGCAAGATGATGCGGTCGATTCTGTGCTTAATAGCTACCGTAATTTTAACCGCTGGCGCAAAGATCAACCAGCGTTACGTTACGGTGACATCAATTTTATTGATACTGCAGAACCACTACTAGCTTTTGTTCGTCAATACCAAGGTGAGCAGTTATTAGTATGCTTTAACTTTAGTGAGCAAAGCCAAATAGTAGCTTTATCTTCACTGACTCCAGCAAGTGATAGCCTAACTGTGTTGTCTGATCATAAGCTAATAAGCGCAACAATTACTGATGGTGTATTAGAACTACCACCTTTTGGCTGTTTTTATAGCAAGCTTTAATCGCTAGCTTAGTCAGTTACTTAGTTAGATATGTCAGTAAGTTAATTCGGTCAATACGGTAAACGCATTAAGAGAAACGCTATGAATTTTATGAGTAAATGTTCGGTATTAACAGCTATAAGCTTGGCGTGTATTACATCTCAAGTAAGCCAAGCAGGAGGCGTGGAGCTAACAGAAAAGTTAACGGCTAAGGCGGCAACGTTAGCACCTTATCAGCAACGTGATTTTCAAGAAGAGGTCTTTTACTTTGTTTTACCTGACCGTTTTTACAATGCCGACACCAGTAATGATTTAGGCGCTGCTGAAAATGATAAAAAGCGTGCTGTGTCTCGCGGTGGGTTAGATAAAACGCATAAAGGCATGTATCACGGTGGTGATTTAGCTGGTTTGACTGAAAAATTACCTTACCTAGATAATATGGGGGTAAGTGCCATTTGGTTAACGCCGATACTTCGTAATCGCGCTATGCAAGCGGGAACCTCTGGTTATCATGGATATTGGATATTGGATTTCACTGAAATTGACCCGCACCTGGGCAGTAACGCCGAACTAAAAAACTTTATAGACCAAGCGCACAAACGTAATATAAAAGTATTTTTTGATATTATCACTAACCATACAGCTGACGTGATCAAGACCAAAGAATGCCACGGCGAAGACGGTTTAGGTTGGATAGTTGATGTAAGTAAAGGTAATGATTGTCCATTTATTTCTATGGCGCAACTTGCTCAAGGCAAGTATTACACCCCATTAATTCCTAAAGGTGATGAAACACTAAAATATCCAGCATGGCTTAATGATATGGATGTTTATCACAACCAAGGTGATTCATTCTGGCGAGGCGAAAGCTCAGTGCGAGGTGACTTTGCTGGCCTTGATGATTTATATACCCAAAAATCTAGTGTTGTTAATGGCATGATTGCTATTTACCAAGATATTATTGATGAGTTTAAGCCTGATGGCTTTCGTATTGATACCGTTAAACATGTCAACATAGAGTTTTGGCAGCAATTCTCACCAGCCCTAATGCAACATGCTAAAGCACAAGGTATTGATAACTTTTTCATGTTTGGTGAAGTTTATAGTTTTGAACCTGAATTATTAAGTCGCTTTACTACAGAAGCTAAAATTCCTTCAGTATTAGACTTTGCTTTTCAAGGTGCGATGACGAAAGCCTTGGTTGAACAGCAAGGTACTGATGTATTGGCGCAATTATTCGCTAAAGACCATTTTTATAATACTGAGCATAAATATATTCGCAACACCAATGCTAATCAATTAGTTAATTTTACCGGTAATCATGACATGGGTCGCTTTGCTTTTTCACTGAAGCAAAGTTCTCATAATTATAGTGAACAAGCACAAATTCAACGTAACTTATTGGCACATGCGATGATGTTCTTTAGTCGCGGTGTACCGGTAATTTATTATGGAGATGAGCAAGGTTTTGTCGGTGATGGTGGTGATCAAGCTTCACGCCAAGATATGATGCCTTCATTTGTTGACAGTTATAATGATGATGATTTACTGGCTACAACTAAAAGCACAGCCGACGATAATTTTGATACTAACCATCTTTTTTATCAAAGCTTTGCTAAGTACGCTCAGTTATATCAGCAATACCCAGCGTTACGTTTTGGTGAGCAGGCGGTGGTATATTCTCAAAATGAAGCCGGTATTTTTGCTATTACACGTCAAACGAAAGCGACGAATAACACTAATGCACAAAGTTTATTGGTTGTGTTTAATACGGCAATAAATGCGCAAAGCTTGAATCTAGTGTCAGAGAAAATAGGCGTTAAACAAGCAGAAACTACATTGCTTTATCGTTCAGTGGAGTCTGGAAAGGCTGATGAGATAGCACCCCTGAGCTTTGCTATTTATCAATTGAAGTAGTTAACTGAATCTAACATCGAAACAGTAGTGTAAATATTCCTATTACTTGTAATAGGAATATTGGTTTTACTTTCATTTTATTTATACTGATATCGCTAACCCATCTTGTCCAAAACTATTTCTGTACGGGGTAATTAAAGTTGGTTTTCATATTAGTTCGGCTTTAATTTTTTTGTTCAATATCATCAGACTGAGTCTGTACGGCTTCTTGTAATTGCTGCTCTACAATACTCTGTAACGGCTTATCATCAATAGAAATACTTAACTCGCTGTCTTCGATGTCATCCGAGTCTTGCAGTATTTCGAGCATATCCGAAGCAACTTCGGGAAAAGAATCAACGAATGTACTCGCGACATCTACTGCATGCTCAGGGATGTTGTCAACCATATGATTAATATAGTTATTAGCTGCATTCTCGATATTTTCTAATGCATCTTCTGAGAAAACTTGCTCGTTTTCATTGGTATTTTCATTTTCGCCTTCGCTTTCACTATCAATTAAGTTTTGAACATAGGCTTCAGCAACATCGTTTGACGACTCAGGCAGAGATTCTGATACCGTGAAGGCAAGCTCTGCAGACTGTTCAGGAGATACATCGGATAAACGATTGTAAAGCTCTGTTGCCGTATTTTCACAGGCCGCAGCGACCCTATCGACTGGACGCATTGCATCTAAAGAATCCGATAGGTTTGTCATATATTCTTCAGTCATTTCTAGCAACTCACTAGGGTATTCTTCGGCCATGTTCTCAGCGGCTAATTCCATTAAATCAATACCGTTATCAGGCATTGCATTAGCAATTGCGACAACAATGTTAGTAAATTGATCGGGATACTCAGAGGTGATCCAATCAACAAGTTGATCCGCTTGTTCAGGGGATGCATTGGTTAATGCTTCAGCAATGTGAATGCTCATTTGTGGAGCTGCTGATGTTATTGCGGCATATAATTTCCCAATGTCTATCGCCTCTATAGTACTTAATGCCGCGGCTAAGTTTGACGCATTTTTTGGATCTCTTTGCACAATTGCTTTAACCATATTAACCGCAGCCGATGGGTTTTTATTCGCCAAGCTAATAGCAACTTCCACTTCCGGAGTTGATTCGAATTGTGCTTCTGCATATTGTGTACGAGGATCGAGCTCTGATACTACGCCACTGGGTGTTTGCATGATAAAGCTTTCTTGCTCATCAAGTGGTAAAGCTTGCTGTAGCTTCATACGAATACCGATAAAAAGTAACAGAGTTAAGGCGACTACATTCATAAAGCTAAACAGCGCGCTGCTACCGAAGGAATTCATCACTACAGAAGCAAGGTAAGGACCTAAAATACTGCCTAAGGCATAGATTAATAATAGCGAACTCATTGCTGCCAAAATTTGTTCTTTTAAGACGGTATCAAATGTTTCAGACATACTCATTGGGTAAAGACAGGCAACCAAACCAGTGATTAGCGCAATAGCAAATAAGGTTAGTTTGAACATATCTTCGGACATAAGTAATGGCACAGATAAGCACAGTACAATGAGTGTCGCTACCATAAATAGCATGACTTTTCGGCGGTCAAAGTTATCCGATAAATAGGCAATAGGGAACTGTAAAATAATTGCCCCAGAGATTGCTGATCCCATAAATATGGATAAATCTAAATCTGTAATACCGTTGTTACTGGCAAAAATAGGCAACATATTCATTAAACCAGCATACAAAATGCCACAATAAAAACTACTTACCACACCCAAAGGAGACAGTTTGAACACAGTTATTAAAGACATTGATGGGCTATCTTCAATTTGTGGACCTTGTTGTCTGCTAATAACGATGGGTGTAATGGATAAACTAAATAAAATGCCACAGATAACAAACAGGGTAATATCATTAATCGGCGCGACATTTAATAAAAATTGGCCAGAAAATAGGGCTGTCATTATCATCATCTGATTAATGGAGAGTATACGTCCCCTATTTTTTTCAGTGGCGCTATGACTTAACCAACTATCAAGAGTGGCATTGGTGCAAGCAATACAAAACCCCGTAACTATCCTCATCCCCGCGAGTATTAAAGGCTCGGGGTAAAGGCCTGAAAGTAAAATCGCCACAGAGGTTAAACTACCGCACATGGCAAATATTCTTATATGACCAGCACGTTGTAATAAGATACGGCTATAATATGCACCCAGCAAAAAACCCACAGACAACATAGACAGTACTAAGCCCATATTATCCAGGCTCACCCCATCGCTCTGCATACGCACAGGTAGTAAAATGTTGCTTAATCCATAACCTAACATTAACAAAAAGCCACTTGTTAGTAATAGGATAAAAGGTTTGAGGGTCGTTATCACACGCAGTTCTCTTTTCTATATTTGTTGGGTAACTTCTCCGGTATCTAAGTGAATAGCATTTTATGAAAATGGTTTCACTCATCGCCCAGCCAGAAATTATTGATACTACTTAAAAGTAGCTGATAATTGCGCAGCATAACAACAGAATGTTATTGATTATAGTAAAAATATTGAAAATAGTGCTACACAAGCTTGGTAGTCGTTTTTAACTGAGTTTTAGTCGTTATTTGGGGGATAGAATCTGTAAAACTTGGAAAATTTCAGGCTTATAATGTGTTTAGTCGAAGGGATATATTTTAAATCCTACCAGAATTATGAGTACTCTATGCTCCTGCCGTGTTTTTCCAACGGGTAACTAAGTCATAAACGATAAATCACGCTTACGTTTGATTCAATAACTAGCAGTATCCATTTAACGTGTGAATGACTGCCAGAATAGATTAAATGCCGCCTCGCGGTATTTAGCATCTTGAGCGAGCTCAGTGTTGTTAATGAAAAACTGACTACTAGTAAGGAACTGACCATGGGCACTTTCTAACATCAGCTCTATCGGATAATTAGCAATAAGTTGATGCTGTTGACCAAAGAGCATTATCTCCTTTAGAAAACCAAACTCATCAGCAAATATTTGAGCTTTAGTATTGGCCGAAAGCGGTTGGTATTGCATCACAAGTAAGCAAAATTGCTGTTGCTCAGCATTAGCTAAAGCCCAATCAATTGCTTGTTGCCAAATCACTTTGGCTTGTTGTTCTAACTGGGTTGCATCGAGTTCGAATGGTGCTATTTGCAGTGCAAATTCTTGTTTTATATTTTTATAAAGTTCAAGAACTAAAGCATCTTTTGAAGGGAAATGATGAAAAAGAGTGCCAGTGGCAACACCTGCTGTTTTGGCAATAGATGCGGTGGACGTTGCATAAATACCTTGATTTACAAACAAGGCTAAGGCGGTATCTAAAAGCTGCTGCTTTTTATTTTTAGGCTGGTTTATAGTTACAGACATATATTCGTTTACTCTTTTATAGATTTAAGGTGGTTATTAATGAAGTGAAAAATAATTCTGCATTGGCACTATTTGAAGCATGGGCACTATTCCACCGTAGAATAGCGCCATTATAACACTATGAAATTACAACATTATCGTCTTATTCTCATTTAATTTAATATTATCTTAAGAAAAACTTCAACATCAACCTTTGTATCAAACCACCGTAGGGAGGATGCACTAATTTTCCGATATTTAACTTACCTCGAGACAGCACTGTTTTTGCTTTGGAAAAGGTTAAAAAACCTTCCTTGCCATGATATTGGCCCATGCCAGAATCTCCAATACCTCCAAAAGGTGCATCATCAGCGGCTACATGAAAGATTGTTTCATTAATGCAAACACCACCAGAGTGAGTTTGACTCAACAAATGTTGCTGGGTTTCTGTATCAAAACTCATAATATAAAGCGCTAAAGGCCGAGCGCGCTCATTAATATAATCAATTGTTTCTGAAATATCTTCATAGCTAATAATGGGGAGAATTGGGCCAAAAATCTCTTGTTGCATTATCAGCATGTCATCGGTGGTTTCAGTGACTAATTGCGTGGCAAGCTCACGTGAGTTTCGGTCAATGTCTTGCCCATTAGCTGAAACTACTTTTGCACCTTTACTCACTGCGTCATCTAACCAAGAAAGTAATCTATTATGCTGATTTTCGTTTATTACATGAGCATAATCTGTACTTTGATGTTTATCGCCATACATAGTTTGAAATTGCTTTTGATAACTACTGATAAAGGCTTCAACTTTATCTTTAGGGCAAAGAATATAATCGGGTGCCACACATATTTGTCCTGCATTTAAACACTTGCCAAAAATTAAGCGCTCAACGGCTGTGTCTATTGGCATGTCCGGCGCAATAATCACTGGGGATTTTCCACCCAGCTCTAAAGTAACAGGGGTAAGGTTATCAGCAGCCGCTCGCATTACGTGTCGTCCAACTGTAGTGGAGCCAGTAAAAATTAAGTGATCAAAGGGTAATGCAGAAAACTCTGCCGCGATGTTGGCTTCTCCTTCAATACAGGTAACGGTATTTTGTTCTAAAATACTGCTTAACATTTTCTTGATAACTTGGTTGGTACTCGGAGTAAACTCTGACAATTTAATCATTGCTCTGTTGCCAGCAGCTAAGGCTGTGATTAACGGACCAATAGATAACATCACAGGAAAATTCCACGGCACCATAATACCGACTACGCCCAAAGGTTGATAATGCACTTCAACTTTAGCTGGCGCTAATAATAGCCCTGCATGACGGCGTTGCGGTTTCATCCATTTATTAAGGCGTTTAATAGTGTAATTAATATTGACGATACAAGGCATTATATCGGCTATTAAACTATCTTGTGCGGGACGTTGTCCGTAATCTTCATTAAGCGCGTTGACCAAGTCGTCTTGAAAAGAAAGTAGGGCACTTTTTAAAGCGGATAGTTGTGCAATTCGCTCTTTAGCTGACGGGTTAGGAGCACTGCGGTATGCCTGTTTTTGGCCAGTTAGTATGCTTGATAATTCACGCAGTTCAGTATTCATTTTTTCTGACATATTCATCGGTAACTCCATTGTTCAAGTCGCTTAGTGTTATTTAGGTATAGACCTAGCTTTTGATGTGTATGGATAATCATCAAAAGAATAGACTGACTAGTTAGTCGGTATGGATATTTGAACTCATTACAACCATAATTGCAATGTTTTGTTTGTTTTTTATTCAAAGTAATCACAAAAATTATTATTAATTTATAACTAAAGTGAGGTTAGATAGGCTCTCAAGGGATATAAATTAATTAGTCGTGGTCATTACGACTAATTAATTATTTCTTAGGAAAAATATTGCTGAACAGGATATGTCTTTAAAATATGAGGTTGTTATAACTTTTTAAGTTTCTGCTTTACTGATTTTGTATAAATAAACGGGAGATTTATAAAAGTCATTAAGCCGTATCGTTCTATAAGCTTGCCATGAGGGTAGTGCAAAGTTATTACTAATAAGAAAGCTGACGTTAGACTTTTCTACTTGTAATTTATGGCTGATTTTTTCCATCGCCTCGGGGAACAAATAACAGATTAATACGGAGGCCTTAGAAAAGTCTGCCAGATAAAAGTTCTTCCTATGTAAGGTTAAGTTTTTTAACCCCAATATCTTTTTAATACAGCTTGATGTCAACCAAGGCAGAAAGGATAGTTCGTATCCTACTACTTGTCTTTGCGGATATCTTTTGGCGATACGAATGACAAAGTTACCCCAGCCGCTACCCAAGTCAACGATAGTACCTGACCCTGTTTTATCAACTAACTGCATCATGGAAAAATAGGCTTTATTTGAGCTTGGCATAGGCGATATGCCCAATTTTACTGTGCTATACACGATCGAGCTGGTAATAAGCAGCACAATGAAAATCAAGCTAATGAGTAAAAGTAGTTCAGAAATTATCAAAGAAAACTCTCAAATAGGTTGTGCAAGTTATGAAGAAAGATAGGTTACTGGTGCGGTTTTCAAATACGTTATCATTAAAAGAGAATAACACTTAGTAAGGGGGATTAGCTTTCAATGTTTACGATATTTTCTACTAAAAAATCTAAGAAAACCCGTGTCTTTGGTGAAATCAACTCTCGTTTTAAGTATATGGCATAGGTGGCACTCAACTCTTCATAAGGGCTGAAAGTATATTCTGGCATGACTTGAATTAGCGAGCCATCTTCTAGTTCACTTCTGACGGCCCATAAAGGAATTAAAGCGAGTCCAGCATCATTCAGAACAAGTTGTTTTTGACCATTAACAGAGTTAACCGAAATGGTGTTGTTAAGGGACAGTTTTGTTTTTTCTTCTGCCATTAAAAACCAATCTTTCCATCGAGAATAATTGTATCGGATACATTGATGATCTTTTAAATCTTCAGGTGCGTGCGGGATACTATGGTTAATTAAATATTGAGGACTTGCACATAGGAGGAAATTATTTAACGTTAGTTGCCTTGCTATCATGGTTGAGTCAGGTAAACGACCACTTCGAATCGCTACATCAATATTCTCTTCGACAAGATCTACAACCCGTTCGGTTAATTCCAGGTCTATTACAATATTCGGATACAACGAGATAAACTTCGAAATCAGTGGCAGTACAACACTTTCACCAAAACCCACTGTCATACTTATATTAAGCTTACCCTTTGGCACTTCTTGTAAGTCATTAACGACTCTTTTGGCTTCATCAAATTCCGAGACAATACGTTGAGAGTATTCGTAATATTTATGCCCAGCTTCAGTTAAACCAGTATTCCTAGTCGTTTTATTTAGCAATCGTACGCCGAGTTCTTGTTCTAGTACCGCGAGTTGCCTAGAAATTGAGGAGGGCTGCACATCAAAAATTCTACTGGTTTGGGAAATACTGCCGGTTTCGACAACACTGTTGAAATACAGTAACCGATTCAGTGAACTCATAATGGCTGTTACATAAGGATTATTTATATTGCAGTTACTCTAACTTCGCCTTGCCAAAAAGGCAAATGTGATTTGCAGTTTAGGTTATGGCTTGCTCAATTAGCAATAGATAGAATAGCCACACTTAAACGAGCAAACAAACTCGTAGTAAAGCCAATGTAGACAAATACGCACGTAACCAAACATACAAATAAAGAGAGAAACCTATGAAAGCAATGATCATTAAAGAAATTGGGTCTACTGAAGTTTTCCAACTTGCAGAAAAGGCAAAGCCAGTTGCTAAAGCAGGCCATATGGTAGTCGAAGTGAAAGCAACAAGTGTAAACCCAATTGATACTATGCTGCGTTCAATTGAGCTACCTTGGTCAGCGAATTTACCTGAAATATTACACGGTGATGTTGCAGGTATTGTTTGTGAAGTGGGTGAAGGTGTTACCGGTTTTAACGTGGGGGACGAAGTTTACGGTATGGCTGGTGGTATTAACGGCGTTGACGGCGCGTTAGCTGAATTTATGTTGGTTGATGCATTGTTAATGGCTAATAAACCTAAAACACTGACAATGAAACAAGCGGCAGCTCTGCCATTAGTCGCAATCACTTCTTATGAAGCACTCGTTGAAAAAATGAATGTGCAACAAGGTGATAAGGTACTTATTCATGGCGCTACGGGTGGCGTTGGTCATATTGCGGTTCAGTTAGCCAAAGTATTGGGTGCTAATGTAACTTCAACCTATTCTTCAGCTAACGAAGTGTTAGCAAAAACACTTGGTGCAGATAACTTAGTTGATTATAAGACTGAGTCGGTTGCTGACTACGTGCGGGCTTACACCGATGGTATTGGTTTTGATAAAGTATTTGATACCGTTGCAGGTGATAACATTGAGAAATCATTTGAAGCAGCTAAGTTAAATGGCCATGTAGCGACTATTTTACCTATTGCTGATCCACTACAAATTGCCCTGAAAAGTTTGTCATTCCACAGTGTTTTAGTGCTTATTCCATTATGCCACGGTATTAACCATGCCTCACATGGCCGTATTCTTACTGAAATTGCAACCTTGGTCGATGCAGGAAAAATTACCCCTATTATTGATGAAAGCGATTTCTCAATATGGGAGGTAGCAAAAGCTCACGATCACCTTGCTTCGGGTAAAGCATTAGGAAAAATCACCTTAACGGTATAAATTCTGTAATAATTGCATAGAACTGAATTGAATAGAACTGAGTTCAACTGAACTTAATTTAATGAATAGCTGCTAATGACTATTAGTAGCTATTCATTTACTGGCACTTAGCCAAAAAGTCTCAGTGATGTTTATAGAATCATCATTATCATCATTTATAGACGCCTATCTACTGCTGACAGAATATTCTCAAAAACTCATCATGACTGGGCAGTTTATCAATAGGTGCTTGCTTAATCTCTTTCACTTTTCTTAGCATTTCAGCGAGCTTTTCATCAGACATTATATTGGCTATTGGATGATAATCTTGCGGTACGATACCTTGTCCTAACATCACTTGGAGCCATGAACTATCAGTGAATAAATCATTTTGCTCTCTAAATAATCGTCCGCTTTGTTTAAATATTTCAATTTTATGGGCGAGACTGTCCGGAATTTTCATATGACGCATATCTTGCCAAAAATCACTATCAGTGCGCTCTGTAGCATGATAATGCAGTACTAAAAAGTCTCTTATTTGTTCAAATTCAGTAGCCGACTGCTTGTTGAATTCATCAACTAGGCTGCTATTAATACCCTGATGAGGAAAAAGGTGTGCTAAGCGAACAACAGCAGATTGCACAAGATGAATACTGGTGGATTCAAGAGGCTCTAAAAAGCCACTTGATAGACCAATAGCGATAACATTTTTATTCCACTGTTGGTAACGTCGACCCGTTTGAAACTTAATAACTTTAGGATCAGCAATGGCTTTACTGTCTAAATTACCCATTATGGTATCCATAGCCTGTTGTTCACTACAATGGCTACTACTGTAAACTAAGCCATTACCGTTGCGGTGTTGCAGTGGAATGCGCCATTGCCAGCCTGCGGCATGAGCTATAGAACGCGTATAAGGTAAGGTTTTTTCTAATCGTTCTGAAGGTACCGCAATCGCACGGTCACATTGCAGTAAATGACTCCAATCTTCATAACCAGTGCGAAGTTTTTCTTGAATAAGCACGCCTTTAAAACCGGAACAGTCGATAAACAAATCACCTGTGACTGTTTGCCCACTTTTCAACTTAAGAGACGTTATATGTCCAGAGTTAGGGCATTGCTCAACGTGCTCGACTAAACCTTCTGTTCTAATTACGCCTATTTTCTCACTAAACTTTCGTAAAAACTTTGCATATAACCCCGCATCAAAATGATAAGCGTAAGGTAATTCAATGATAGGGTCTTTACTTTTTATCTGGGCAAATTTACCTGCTTTAGCACATAAGTAATTTAAATCGTATTGCCATAAATGGCTGTCATCTTCTAATTGATTGGCGCGCTTTAATAGGTGATGAAAATGACAAAAGGCTAAGCTTTTTCCTGCCGCACCAAAACTATGTAAATAGCTGTGACCCTGGCTTTTCCAGTTTTCAAAATTAATACCAAGTTTTATGGTTGCTTTGGTTTCACGTAAAAATTCGGCTTCATTTATGCCCAAAACATTATTTAAGTGTTTGATTGGTGGAATGGTCGCTTCTCCAACACCAATAGTGCCAATTGCATCAGACTCGACTAACTCAAGTTGAATAGCTGAACCGAGAATTTTTTTCAATAAGGCTGCAGAAATCCATCCAGAAGTGCCGCCGCCTAATACAACTACTTTTTTAACTGGACTATTCATGTTTGAGTTTCTCTTATAAATAACGTGTGATTAAATCAAATGAGTTTTGCACTACACTCTTTCGTCTTGCGCTTTGAAGAGTAGTCAATAGCAGAGATTAAAATTTAATACCTACAGACCCTAACCGTTTTATAGTGCAAAAGTCACTTAAAAAAAAGCCTGTCAGTATACTGACAGGCTTTACTCTAACTACAATCTAACTAGAAGGAGTAGTTAAGACCTAACGAGTAGTTAGCACCAAATGATTGATAAGAGGTAATTTGTCTTCCATCATTCGCTTCAGCTTGAATAGTCTTTTCGTCGGTAATGTTCTGAGCTTGGAATGAAACACGTAACCCTTGTAGTGATTCAATGCCAGATTCATCGAAGTCATAACTGATTTGTGCATCCCAAATTTCGGCACCTAAATCATCAGTTGCTTCCAAAGCAAGGCTGCCTCCGCGTGTTTCAGTTAAGAATTCATCACGTTTTGTACCGGCGATACGAACTTCGAAGCCGTTTCTTTCATAGTAAGCGGTTAATGAGTAACTTTCTTCAGAAAGTCCAGGCACTTTACCTCCATCACTAAGTTTACCATCTAGGAATGTTCCACTAATGACCAAACCAAAACCTTCTAAAGAGTCATGCATTATACGAAATGGAACACTTGCTTGTAATTCGTAACCACGTACGAAACCTTCAAAACCATCTGTGGTGGTACTAACAAAACCATTCAACGTTGCAGGAGCATCACCATTAGAATCTTTATGTATCTCAGGGATATACACATCAGAAAAATCAGTTAGTGCATCTGAAGTTCTATGCCAGTTAGTTAAATCTTTATAGAAAAATGTTGCGGCAAAATAACCATCTTCAGCAAAGTAGTTTTCGTAAGAAAGATCAAACTGGTTCGCTGTTAAAGGCTCTAACATCGGGTTACCAGCACTGCCAGTCCAAGGACCATTTTGTGGGTTTGAACTTTGAATTTGATTATCATTATAAGCAAAAGTAGCACGGGCATTAGGACGCATATCATCCATACGAGGACGACTTTGGACTTTTGATAAACCAGTACGAATAAATTGATTTTCAGCAATTTCAAAATTCAAGTTTAGTGTTGGTAACACATCCGAATATGAAGCGCCGCCACTTACTGGTGTTGATACAACATAAGCTTGTGCATTTTCAACCGTTGAAAAACCTGTTGAAGATTGGTCAACGTCAATGTATTGAACGCCAAAGTTACCTGTCATGTAGATGCCAGCAAAATCAGCTTCAAAATCAACTTTTGCGTATAACGTTAATGTTTCTTCATCAACGGTATAGGTATCACCTAAGCGATCAGTTTGCACTAAAGAGGCTTCTGTTGCGGTGTAATAACCACTTTTGTATAAACCTAAACTGTCGTAAGCAAGGACACCATCAATACCAATGAAGTCTAAACCTGCAACACCTAAAACATCAGGGATAGCTCCAGCACCAGGGTATTCAGGAGAAGTTAGGTAATCACCTTCATTGATTTTACTTTTACTACGTTCAGAGTAGTTAACACCCATGCTGATGCCACTAATAATACTGTATTCAACTACACCGTTAACTTCAAAGCGAATACTGTCTAATTCTTCTTCGAATACAGGACGGTTAACAAAACCATCTTGTGCATCACTGCCAATAACAGGTGCACCCCATGATTGAGGACCTGCAAGACGCATAAGGCTTTCATCAGTATAATCAACACCTGGAAGCGTTGGATGAGCGCTATACATAACGCCAGTTGAAGTCATTTCCCATGAACGAGCAGCTGATGGACGTCCATCTACGCCAGCACGACCAGTACCTGAATAGCTTTCTAAATCGATGATTGATTTATCAACATCACCTGTTGATATATCTAAAACGGTCGACCAATTATCATCTAAGGCATATTCAACATTTAAGCCAAAGGTAGTCAGTTCAGACTCTTGTGTTCTGGCGTCATTACGAACTACTGAATGGAAACCGTCCCATTGACCTGCAGTAACTAAACCATTTTCGATTGATGCAACATCGTAGTTGACACCACCCCATACAGGGCCACCTTCTTCAAGGCCACGACGTACATCACTTTCATTAAAGTCTATGTATAAGGCATCGAATTTAACGCTAAGTTGGTCATTAGGTTGATATTCAATAATTGCCGCAACTGAACTACGTTCCATCAAAGCAGAGCGGGCAAATGAATCATGGCCACCTAAAACTTTTGTAGCAGGATCTATATCATTACCGCTTAAATCTTGTTTTTTTACACAGTTTTCGCCATTATCATCACAACTTGCATAGCCAACATCAGCATAACCCCAACCACGGAAGTTCTCTTCTTGACGAGGTGTTTCTTGATTAGAAACAACAAAAGCTAGGCCTAAGGTATCGTCCATAAATTGGTCGACATAGTTGAATGATAAACGATGACCGTTGTTATCATAATCTGGGTTGGCTGAATCTTTTTCATTTTGTTCGTAAACAGCATTAAGTGTCATCGAAGCATCTGAATTTAATGGACTTACGGTTTGTAGATCAATAGTACCACCAATGCCTTGCGCTATAAGGCCAGCTTCAGGTGTTTTGTATACTACAATGTTAGATACTATTTCAGTTGGGTATAAATCGAACTCTACGCCACGGTTATCACCCATACCAAGTAATTCACGACCGTTTAACGAAGTACCAATATAGTTTTCATTGAAACCACGTACTGATAGACCACTAGTACGACCGTTACGACGCTCGCCGGTTACACCAGGAAGACGGGCTAATGATTCTGCAACACTGGTATCAGGTAATTTACCGATATCTTCAGCAGAGAGAACTTCAACAATTGAGTTTGAGCTCATTTTAATCGCTTGTGCTCTTTGTAAGCTACCACGAATACCTGTTACTTGAATTACTTCAACTTCTTCTTCTGCAGCTTTCGTTTCTTCGGCAGCATAACTTGCAGTGCTTAATGCCATTAAGCCACTTGAAAGCAAAGCTAATGTCATTTTGCTTGGTTTAAAATGTAGCATTGAATATTCTCCCCTAGCCATCCGTGATTAATTTTATAAGCTAACTTCCATTTAGCCTAATAATTATATGTTTGTGTTTTACGTATGTAGTTATGTGGTCACATGTATCGATTGGTTATTATTTGTGAACAACTTTAATATAAAGGGGCAAATTACGGATGGATAGTCGTTGCATACGTATTCAGAGCGTAGCTGAGTCTTCTTTACTCATTGAATACGTATGCAACGATTGATTCAAAAATAAACAAGTGATCAGCTGAGGCATATTTTACGTGTTACACAGCGCTCAGTAACTATGTTTGTTTGTAAAAGGAAGACAGAAACCACGGATGTGGTGTTTGAATTAAACTTTATACATAGAAATTGTGAAATTAATGTCAGGTACAGAGGTGATCGAAAAGTAGCTGTAGGGTCTCGCCAATGTCAGCCATAATCTAGGAGAAAATGTATATTTTATCTTAAAACTATTTTGAAAGGTTGGCTAAAGGTTGGGTATGTAGACTCGTCGAGTAATCAGATTATTACTCAATAAATCTACAGTTTGATTGGGAATACCTCCATCTTTGCGAGTACTTATCTTATTTACAACTTAGATAATTGTTTTGCTAAAGATTCGGGTTTAGAGAAGTCAGAGGTTTTTAATATAACTTCACCGTTTTTTACCACCACTAAACTCGGAAATTCTTTAATGCCATACTGATGAAACATGCTATTGCTAACGTCAATTGCAATGGGATGTTTTACCTGGTATTTCTTGGTGTAATTAGCTAATTCAGAGGGGCCAGTCCAAAGTCTTGAAATAATCCCTTGCCATGCGAACTTGTCGAATTTTTTAGTTAAGTTATTGACTGAATTTTGTGCTGATATACATTGCTGTGATGCAGTGGGGCGAGAGTCTTTAAAATACCAATCACACCAAGTAGCAGTAAATAAAAAAGCGTGCGTTTTACTGTCATCCAGTCCTAAATCCAACGGTTTTTCAGTTTCGGCAATGGCAGTGTCAGCAAGTAAATCTAACTCCTTGGTGGCACTGATAAGGGCAATTTTGTTATCAAGTACCGAATCGGCTTTGTGGCCGAGGTGAACTAAGTTCATTTGTTTATCAAATAATAAGTGATACGGCGTGCCAAGCAATCTAAACGCTTGCGCTAAATCACCTTTGGTATCGATAACCATCGGCATCGATAAATTAAATTCTTGCTGTACTTTTTGTACGGCTGCCAAATTATCATTTATGCCTAAATTAATGGCGATGACAGCTAAATCATCACCATGTTGCTGGTTAATTTTTTCAAAGTGCGGCATTTGTTTGATACATGGTTTACACCAGGTAGCCCAAAACTTTAAATAGACCGGTTTTTTTCCTTGATATTGCTCCAAGGTAACGACTTCTCTTGTGGTTAGGGTCATTGGAATCGTTAATAACTGTTTCGATAGATTACTGGCGTACACTAAAGAAATTGTGCTGATAAATAATGTGAGAGTGATGGACAATAACAGGCGTTTGAGCATGAACATAAGGGATCCCTTGGCAATGTGGTGTTAGGTAGATAGTTAAAGGTGACTTATTTATAGGTAATGGTTTAAAGCTAACTTTTTACAGGTAATTTGTTGAAATATTAATAAATTTTGATAGATAGTTGTTCAATGAAACTTAGTTTACGTCAAATTATTATTATCAGAAGTGCTGATAATGAATTATATTAGTGAATATAATTCATTAATCGATTTATTAATAAGATCACTATGGATAAATTTAAAACTATTGCTTTGTTTATGTCGACTATTGAAACGGGTAGCTTTTCTGCAACAGCTAAAAAGCATGCAACAGACCCATCGACTGTTAGTAAAGCGATTAAAAGATTAGAAGAACAGCTTGGTTTGCAATTGCTTTATCGCTCTACTCGGCAATTAAGTTTGACTTCTGCAGGGCAGAAATATGCTGATACTGTGGGCTCTCTCTATCAACAACTTGAATCGTGTGAACACGAGCTAAAATCAGCCAATAATAGTTACAGTGGTGCGCTTAAAATTAATTTACCGGTATCGTATGGACGTGTGTATATGCTGCCGATGTTGAGTCGATTTAAAAAGGCTTATCCTGATATAGAGTTAGAGGTCAGTTTTAATGATCAATATGTTGATATGATCAGTGATGCTGTTGATGTTTCTATTCGAAGTGGGACTTTAAACGATAGCCGTTTGGTGGCACAAAAGTTGTCACCAATGGCATTTGTGATATGTGCCAGCAGTGATTTACTGGCGACTCGAAAGGTTGATATTTCGAATGAAGGACTTGTTGCTTTGCCTTGGGTGTTATTCCGTTTTAAGCAAACAGGTAAGACTATGCCGATAAACTTTAGCTATCAAGGTTGTCACATTGATATTGAACCGAAAAAGGTAACCATTGTTGATGATGGTGAAACAATGGCTCAAATGTGTGCTGAAGGTTTGGGTCTTAGCCTTATGCCGCATTTTAATGCTAAGGCTTTAGTCGTTGCTGGCAAAATGAAGGTTGTAGCAATACTTGATGAATTTCCCAGTTCAGGGGTATTTATTGTTTATCCTAAACGAAAAGATCTTCCCAGACGCACACAGGTATTTATCGAGTTTGTTAAAGATTACCTTAAAGAAATAGGGGAGACACCATCGAAGACTTGGCTGGATACCTCAATTAATTCTAGTTAGTAAAATCGTCTTGAGCTTGAATACGTATGTAAGATGGGAAAACTAGTATTTATCTGATCTCTGAACGCGTAAGTTATTATCCATAACAATTTTAACGACTCGTTTATTATGAAAACACCTTCTTTCTTTCACTCTATTTCAAGCCTTAACCGTGCAGTTTATATTGCGCTTTCTGCCAGTTTATTAGTTAGTGCTTGTGGGGAAACAAGTAAATCGACTCAATCTTCTCAGTTAGATAATCAAGGCGTTGATATCGCGGCCAAAAGCAAAACTATTACGGCAAGTGCCTTTAAAGTAAGCGACTTAGATAACTTACCTAGTGATAGCTCGGCTCATTGGTTAAGCACCAATATATTGGTACTGCCCAAATCAGTTAATAAATTTCAATACCAACTATTAAGCAAAAATTCAGTCGGTTTTAGTAGCATTGATTTAATGCCCGTTAATTTTCCTGAAAAACTGGCTACAAAGTTTCCACATTTAGCTGACTTTCAAGCATTTGAACTGCAATTAACACCAGATCAAAGCAAGCGTTGGTTAAAACAACAAGTTATGGTGGTTGCCATCGATGCGACTATTGATACAACCGTTGAACCTGCCCTTAAAACAAGTAAGCAAGCCAAAGAAGTTGCTTATGTGCAAATCGGCGGCGTTATTGATGCACTTTATACTCAGGGCAAAAATGACGCTGATGAAGTGACTGATTTAGGCGCAACAATTATTAGCAACCAAGAAGTCGAGGGTGTCAGCACTGCTGTTAGTTTTAAGTTATGGGCACCAACAGCACAAGCTGTTTCTATACAGCTTTTTGATGATAACTTACAAGCTCTGTCAGATGGTAAGCTTGAGATGGTAGAAGATAGCAGTACGGGAGTTTGGCAGGTATTGTCAGATAGCCAAGCGAGTTACGCTTATTATAAGTATCAAGTTAATGTTTATCATCCTGCATCAAAAAAAATTGAATCCTTATCCGTTACTGACCCCTATTCCTTAAGCTTGTCTGTTAATAGTGAGTATTCACAGGTTGTTGATTTAAATGACGCCGTTACTCAACCAAAAGACTGGCTTACTCAGCAAATACCTACCGTGAAAAATGTCGAAGATAATGTTTTTTATGAAACCCATATCCGTGACTTTAGTGCTAACGAACAGCAACTTAGTGACTCTGGCTTTAAAGGCAAATACAAAGCCTTTAGCGAGAAAAACTCTGATGGCATTCAACATTTAAAAGCGCTGCAAATTGCAGGATTAAATAACATTCATTTATTACCTACTTTTGATATAGCGACGGTCAATGAAGATGACAGTAAACACCTTGATATAGATGATAGTTTGGGTAAAGTTTGTGCCATTACAAAAAATATCAGCCTATGTCAGCAACCTTACGATGAAAAACAGTCAATAAAGTCATTATTACAGAGCTATGAGGTTGCAGGAGAGCAAACACAGCAATTGGTGAGCGAGTTACGTGAAGTCGATAACTACAATTGGGGTTACGATCCTTTTCATTATACTGTGCCAGAAGGTAGTTATGCTGTTGATGCTAAAGGTGTATCACGCTTAGTTGAATTTAGAGAAATGGTTCAAAGCCTACATGCTATGGGTTTCAGGGTGATTATGGATGTAGTTTATAACCACACTCACCAAGCAGGATTAGAGCCTAATTCAGTATTAGATAAAATTGTGCCCACCTATTACCACCGTCTGGATCCATTAACTGGGGACATTGAGCAATCGACTTGTTGTGATAATACCGCGACAGAGCGTGTAATGATGGCAAAACTAATGACAGATTCATTAGTTGTCTGGGCTCGTGATTATAAAATTGATGGTTTTCGCTTCGATTTAATGGGACATCAGCCAAAAGATGCAATGTTGACTGCCAGAGAAGCAGTGCGCCTAGTAGACAATGATACTTACTTTTACGGTGAAGGCTGGAACTTTGGTGAAGTAGCGAGTAATAGTCAATTTATTCAAGCCAGTCAGTTAGAACTAGGTGGTAGCGAAATAGGGACTTTTTCAGATAGATTGCGTGATGCTGTTCGTGGTGGCGGCAATAATACCCGAGACTCCCAGGGCGTAGGTAATGGTCTGTTAACCTTTCCCAATAATAAACAGCCAAATGAAAGCCAAGACCAAACAATGATTCAGGCTGACTATGCCTTACGTATGGACCAGTTGCGAATTGGCTTAGCAGGGAATTTAATTAACTTTCCTTTAAGAACTCTCAAAGGTGAAAGTAATGGCGAAAAAGTATTAGGCAAAGATATCCCTTATGGCGATCAGCCAACAGGTTATGCCTTAGATCCCGCAGATACCATCAACTATGTTTCCAAGCATGATAATCAAACACTTTGGGATAACAGCCAATACCGCTTACCATTTGATGTGTCAACAGAAGATAGAGTGAGAATGCATCTACAAAGTTTGTCTTTCGCTTTATTCGCTCAAGGTATCCCTTTTATTCACATGGGCTCAGAGTTTATGCGCTCTAAGTCATTTCTTAGAGACAGTTATGACTATGGTGACTGGTTCAATCGAGTTGATTTTTCCAAGCAGGATAACTTCTACAATGTTGGGCTACCACCAGCTGAAAAAGATAAAGACAACTGGCCGTTAATAAAAGAAGTACTTGCCGGGCACCAAGGTCGTGATCAGGTCAACGCTGAGCAAATTCAGCGAAGCAGTAATGCATTTATCGATATGTTGGCAATTCGTATGAGTAGTCCATTATTTAGGTTGACCACCGAACAGAGCATTATTGATAAAGTAAGTTTTCTTAATGCTGGGGCATTAAAGCAAGGCGGCAGTATCTCAGCGCAGCAAACTGGCTTATTAGTGATGAAAATCGATGATACGCAAGGTGAAGCTGTAGACAGTAAATATCAAAGTTTACTGGTTATCTTTAATATCAGTGATAAAACACAGACATTTAACTATAACTTTAAAGAGGACTTTGATTCTACTAGCACTCACGGATATCAATTACACCCGATCCAGAAAAGGGGAAGTGATGAAGTGGTTAAACAAAGTAAAGTAACGGTAAAAGGTTTTATTGTTCCGCCATTATCCAGCGTAGTATTTGTAAAACCTGACAGTAAATAAGCGAGTTAAGCTTTATTTATCTATAGGGAAACGACCTAGGTGTGAATAAAACGAAAAGGCCCCGTTTATTCCATGTGAAGTGGATAAACGAGGCCTTTGTTATTTAACGATAGATTCAGTTAATTAATACTTAGGGTATAGCTCTTTTAAGCTTAGCGTTAATAGGAGTTAATTAAACGCTTGGTGATAAATGTAAGAAACAACCACGACCTGCAAAGGTCAATTGATAACTAGGCTCGCCATTTTTATCACTATCCATATTTTTTTCTAACAAGCCCTTATCAATTAAGTAGTCCAGCATAGTCGTTGATAACTCACCTAATTTTGCTTTGGTGGTAATTTCAAGCTTAGTGGCTACGCCTTTAAAAGAATACAACGCTTTAATTATCTTGGCTTCAGCTTCAGATATTTTTGGCATTTGGCCTTTGTATGCAGGATATTGATCTAATGGAAACTTGCCTTGAATGCTTTCATAAGAAGCTTGAATTGCTTTTATGTCACTACTTCTATCTTCCGTTAATTTAAAGGTGTGAAAAACTCCTGCTTCTTTGCTTAAGTAATCAACCTTGGCTAAAAAAATAGGTAAGTTGCAGCCTTGAGCCACATGGTAAAAGCCCGATTTCCATTTAGGTACTGGGCCACGCGTGCCTTCAGGAGTAAATAGGAAAAATACCCGGTTTAATTTTTGGCTATTGATAAATTGTTTTATCTGCTCAACTTGACCTACGCCTTTTGCAGAGCGATTAATAGGTATCGCGCCTAAATACATCATCCAAGTACCTAATACGGGTACTCGGCATAAACTGTCTTTTACCGAAAAGTAAATTTTTACATCTTGTAAAATAGCGGCACCTAGGGCGTAAACAAAATCCCAATTTGAGGTATGTGGTGCAGCAATCGCAACACCAGCACCTTCAGGTGCGATTTTACAAAGTTTCCATCCCGCAAGTTTAAACCACAGAGTGAAGATAAATTTTAAGAAATATTTTGTGAAAATACCGTCAAAGATGGTTTTTTCTCTTATGGTGAGTTCTTTTTTAGCCATGATAAAGTCAATATAAAGTTACTACTGAGATGGCGCAATTGTAACAGGAAAGTAGTCAAAAATATTGATGTAGGTATTAATTTTGTTCGCTTAACTGCTAATAATAATAACTAAATTTAAATGACTGTTTTAAAGTTGTATTAGGAAGCCTACGCTAGTGCATGCTGTTATTAATAATAACAATCGCTTAGCTAGTTTTTTATAAGAAAAATCACCTTTTTTTTATTGCTATAATGTTTAAAACAAGTGGTTTGAGCAATTTACTCGTTACTTACCAAGTGTTTTAACCTGTTTTTTATTTCAATTTGTTTCCGTTTATTGCCTAGTAATTATATGTTTTAGGCTAATCTATTGTATTTTAGGTGAATATTAGTAAATAGTAGCTTTACAGCATACTTTTCCCGTCAGAATATAACTTATCATCCCACTAGAAGAGTCTCTTGTATTTATATACAATCATATTACCTATGCATATTTTGCATCTCCGTAATTACTTAATGTATCAATGATAATCATATGGCTGCTATTTTAAATCTAAATAATAAAAACGAAGCGTTAAGTTATTTAAATGCTTGTCATTGTTTTGGTCGTTCACCAACTAATGTTGATACTGTCATTAATGCTCAAGAAGTCTCTCGCATTCACGCGGTTGTTGAATGGAATAATAACCAATGGCTTATTCGAGATTTAAGTAATAATGGTACTTGGGTAAACAATCAAAAATTAGTCAAAGATAACCCACATAAACTTAAGGTTGGAGATAAAATATTTTTTGCTTCAGGTGAAAGTCATGGCTTTGAGATACAAGATCTGAGACCACCGCAAAATATGTTACTGCCCATTGCCCAACCGGGTGATTGTGTTACTGAATCTCCAATTGTTTTGACTGATGGTAATTTACTTCCTTCGGAGCAGAATCCTGAGATCGCTTTATTTTATGTACCAAGTAAAGATCAGTGGTATAAAGAATTCCTTATTGATACAGACGGCAGTGCTTACCCTGTCGCCAATTCAGATTTATTATTTTTCAATAATCAAAAGTGGCAACTTAAATTAATCCCTTTAACTGAAAATACCGTATTAATGGCTAAAGCTAAACTATCGGTTGATCAAATAAAGTATCGTTTTAACTTAAGTCTAGATGAAGAAAATACCGAATTAACGGTAACAACGGATGATGAAAAATTTTGTTTAGCTAATAAAGCACATCATTACTTAACATTGAGCTTAGCGAGACATCGTGATGAAGATGCTAAACAAGGTATCGATGCCGATAACCAAGGCTGGCGTTTACCAGAAACACTAACTAAAGAGTTAGGATGTGACATCACATTATTCAATACACATGTTTGTCGCGCTAAACAGCAATTTAGAGACATGTTTGATGGTGCTTGCGATGGTGATGAGTTAATTGAGCGTAAAGGTAAGAAGATACGCTTTGCTGGCGTTTTTTATCGTATATATAAAGGTAATGAACTGATCGTAAATCGCGGACAAGATAAAGTATCTCTTACGGTATTACATGGATAACAAGTTACCTCATTACAGCCGTGAACGATTGTTGGGTGAAGGTGGTATGGGTAAAGTTTACCTAGCCCAAGATAATCAATTACAACGACAAGTTGCCATTAAAGAATTAACCTACCAGCCTAAAGATGATGAGGTTAATCACGCCCTCAAAGAAGCACGTTTATTAGCACGTGTGAACCATTCTAATATTATTCAAATTTATAATGTCCATGATGAAGGTGATCATATCTCCTTGGTTATGGAGTATTTCAACAGTAAAACGCTGACTCAGTTTCAACAGGAAGCCTATACCACTCTGGTACAGAAACTAGATTTATTACAGCAACTTTCTGCAGGATTAGCTGCTGCACATAAAAATGGTGTAATTCATTGTGATTTAAAGCCTAGTAATATACTAGTGAATGACCAAGGGCAGTTAAAAATCACTGACTTTGGCATTGCTTTATTGGCGAGTAATGAAAGCCAAAATAGTGAACAGACAGCAAGTAACAATCCGCTGCAGTTTGGAAGTTTACTTTTTATGTCACCAGAGCAAATAAAGCTGCAGGCGGTAGATTATCGTAGTGATATCTTTTCATTCGGTATTATTGCTTATCAATTAATGGTGGGTAGCCATCCTTTTGCTTACGGTAATAATGGTGGTTCTGCGACAGACGTTGCTAAAAGAATTTGTGAACATACACCGGAACACGCGAAAAATTTAATGCTGAATGCGCCCAGTGCGTTAACTGATTTGTTAATGGAAATGTTAGTTAAACCGCTTGAGCAACGAACATTAACCGCTGAAGCTATCGAGAATCGTTTAAAGCATATTAGAACGGCGCTATTGCAAGCCGAAATAAGTGAACAAGCGACAATGCCCTTGTCTTCTGGTTCAGCTAACATAGCTGGTGATGATACTGGTCAGTACACTCAAGCTGTTCATACAACACTGCTTTCCCAAAATACTCAAATAGTTCAGCCAGCTGACAACCTACAAGCGTCATGGTTTAAGCAAAACTATAAAACTGTCGCTAGCATAGCTTTACTGTGCCTGGTGATGATTTTATTCGTTGGCTTTTACAACACGCAAGAAGTTGAAACTAAACAAGTGGTTATTTTAAAACCGACACTGGCCGATAGCTCATTAATGGCACCAATGCAGCAAGATTTAGTTATTTCAGCAGTGGAAGATGCGCTGCGACAAGCGGTAATAAATACCAAGAATATGTATTTGATCTCGCAACGTGAAGTGAATGCTATTACCAAAGAATATCCAGATGATTTGAATAAGCTAAGGCAGGCGGTAGGTGCATCAGATATTATTTCAACTACACTTGAGTGCGATAATAGTCGCTGTAAAGTGAGCTTTTCACGCTTGGTTGTTAATGACAATAGCAGCGACAATTTATCGGTAAAATCTGAAAAAAACTGGTTAGCACCGGTAGATAAATTTAATGCAATTTTTAGCACCAGCCAAACACAGTTTGCCTCGCTTTTTCCTGAAGAATCAGAAGTCAATCAATCGGGTTTAGTACAACGCCCTATTAATGAAAATGACTACCGGAACTATATAGAACTTTACAGTCAGATTAAAGGACAAGGCGAATATAGTGTCGAAAGCTTAACTAAATTAGAGACGTTGTTAACACGTTCGCCTTATTTGTATGCGGCTTATGGTTTATTCCGCGAAACTGCTTCAAACCTATACACAGATAGCCGTGATGAAATTCACCTTAAACGACTTGAGTTAGTTCTACAAAACTCCCCACCTGAATATCGTTATAGTGTTTACCATGCTATTGATAGCTTTTTTGTAGCGTATAAAATCAAAGAGCTTGATACAGCGCAGCAACAAATAATAGAAGCGAAAAATAAAGGAGCAAGTAGTTTTGTCTTAAGTGAACTCAATGCAATTTTGTTTTTTTCTAAAGGTCAATATCAAAAGGCGGCAGATACTTTTGAAGAGGCACTTGTTTTAAGGCCCAGTACCACGTTACTTTATAATCTAGCCTTTAGTTACTGGCGTATGGGGGATTTATCCAAAGCTGAAGATGCGCTAAATAAAATGCTTGAAATTATCCCTGGTAACTATAAAGCACAACAATTGCAAGCCAATATTTGGTTACTGCAAGGAAAACTTGAGTTAGCGATTACAGCCTATGAAAAAATAGTAGCTGCTTTAAGTAATGGTAGAGATTTAACCAACTTAAGTTTGGCTTATGCATTAAATAAACAATATAAAAAATCTTTAATATATGCAAAAAAAGCTGTGGATTTGAGTCCGAAAAATAGAATTAGACGATTAAATCTGGCAGATATTGAGTTCATTTTAGGAAGAGTAAAATCATCAAACTTTAATTATAAGAAGGTGATTGATGCTCCAGTTGATAATAATAAATATAGATATTGGCTGGATATAGCTCAAGCACAGCTCCAGTTAAATCAGCAAAACTTAGCTATAGAAGCTTTAAATAAGGCAAAGCACCTTGCGCCAGATAATGGCGAAGTCGCATATACATCTGCTCTTGTTTATAGTGTTTTAGGTGAAAGGGTTTCTGCAATATTTGAAGTTAATAAGGCCTTAGCAAATAAAGTTGGCTCAGTTTGGTTCAACCTTCCTTGGTTTGATAGTTTGTGTGATGACAAAGAGTTTGAGCTCTTAATGGTGAAGTATAATAATCAAAAACGTTGTAGAACTTAGCTTTATTGCATTATATCACCATCGTCAATTCCAAATGTTGAATACATAGGTTCTTCTACTGTTAATTCTTGGGTTGTTTCAGCATCTTTGATGGTTACTAATTTATCAAAAGTTTCAGGGTCGTTCTCAAGTAGATTTAATAATCTTTCTAACTGAGTAGCGTCTGAACCAGCCAATTTTAATATTTTCTTGAGTAGTTTTGGATCATTTAAGGCAATGTCATTTAATCGGTCAACTAACACTGGGTCAGTCTCTGCAAGCGTGATTAACATCTCGGTAGAACTAGTAGTGCTCGCTGCAATAGCGCTAGGTAAATAAACACTGCTCGTTAGCGCTAGTACCATAGATAAAACTTTAATATATTTGTTCATGACATTTCCTATTTAATTTTTGTGATATATGTGTGAAGTATGTAGTTCATGTAAAAGTAATTTATGTGAAGAAGGATTTAGTTCCCTTCAAAGCTGGGTACAAATTTATAGACTAGGTGCGCCTTAAACCATGACAGCCAATTACAGTCTATTTAATACTGCTATATATTTGCTTTTTCACTATTTTCCCCTCTAATAAGTTACTGTTAAATGGTTGCTTATTGTATTTTTATTTTTTTGTCAATAATTTGGTATTAAAATTATCAATATTTTATTTTCGTAATGTAGTGTCATTTTTATTGCACAACCTACCTAAAAAATTCATTTGTTTTACTCAATATTTCATCAATGTCATCGTTTTTGTAATGGCGTGTAATGTTCTTTGACATTTAAATGTGGGATAGTTAATTGAGGCTAAAAAATAACAAGTTTCTTTGAAAACACTGATACTTTTAGAGTTGGGAAGGCAAAATAATGCATGCAATATTATCACTAAACTTAGATTCAAATCGGGGCTTAAACCTTGAGGCTGATGCTGTTTCAGATTCAGAAAAAACTAAAGGCACTCGTGGATTAAAGATAGTGAATAAGAATAATTCAGCGCCATGCAGCCAACCTCATGTAAGGCAAGTAGACGAAAGTTTGCTTACAAATTTAGCTCCGCATCAATTGCATGCTAAGGGAGCAAATAAGTGTTGTCAATGCGCGTATAACTCAGGGTTCGAGCAGGGTTCTCTGTTACAACAATTTATTAGTTTGGATATTGAAAGTCTTGGTGATGCGCCAGTAAGTGATGGTGGCGATCAAAAGAGTGTTCATCAAGCTTTTGCTCTAGGGTATAGCGATGGCGTTAATTCATTCATCAAAAACTAACATCATTTTTGAAATAGTTGCTCATACTGAAGGGGACGGACTACTTTTTGTACCGAGTTTTGCAACTGGAGTTGCGTATGAAAAATAGAAAAACTCTCTTAAGTAAGTCTGGTTTCAATTTGGTTCAAGTTGATGTATTAGATGGAAATGATAACGTAATAAGAATTTCTTATGAGGTAGTTGATCCTGATGAGGATGCTATCGGTCGTTTTGGTAGTTTAACAGAGGCGCAGAATTTTATTAATATGTTATGCCACCTGAACCATTTAGAACAAGACCAAGCGCTCCCACTCCGTAAAGGAGAATAGAAGGGGTATATACCCCTTGTCTTTTCATGTTTTCATCACGCTTTAGCTAATCGATAATTTACACATGATAAGGGTAACTAGTTAACACTGATTGCCCTTTTTATTTTTTAGGTAATCATAGTGCTTATCAAAATTACACCCTCTACTGAATCAGGAGCTAATAAATACTTCTTAAATTCTTCGCTTTCAATGCTATATAATACTACAGCGAAGTTAATTCCCTTTTTTTAAGTTATACCAATTACATTAAGTAATTGCCCATCTTCAAATGGTCTATATCTACACTTCTGCATTGCGCTCAATCCCAATAGCCAGCTATTGCTCAATCACGCGCCTTGAACTTGAAGATTTATCCTCATTGAATTTTGATCACTAAATTAATGTAAATGGTATTATTGGTAATATCAGCAGAAGAAAAAAATTAAATTCTCACGAAATTCTTACATTTTGAATAGTAACGACTATAAATATCATAACCTTGCTATTGAAAATGAGTTGTTCGACTCCATATTTATACTCCATCCTTATTTTGATTGGCAGCTAACATGACATACGCACTAGAAATTAGCGCACTTGAAAAGACCTATAAAGGCGGTTTTCAAGCGTTAAAAGGCATAGATTTAACCGTAAAGCAGGGCGACTTTTTTGCCTTGCTTGGTCCTAATGGTGCAGGTAAGTCTACTTCTATCGGCGTGATAACTTCATTGGTTAATAAAACGGGTGGTCAAGTAAAAGTCTTTGGTTACGACATTGATACCGATTTAGAAAAAGCTAAAAGTTTTATTGGACTAGTGCCGCAAGAATTCAACTTTAGTCAGTTTGAGCCCTTGGTTAATATTTTAGTCAATCAAGCAGGCTATTACGGCGTAAGTAAACCTATCGCGATACAGCGTGCAGAAAAATACTTAAAGCAGCTAGAATTATGGGACAAGCGTGATGAACCCGCTCGTGCACTCTCTGGTGGTATGAAGCGTCGTTTAATGATTGCGCGCGCGTTAATGCATGAACCACAAATGTTGATTTTAGATGAACCTACCGCAGGTGTTGATATTGAAGTGCGCCGTTCAATGTGGAACTTTCTAAAAGAGTTAAATGAGCAAGGTATTACCATTATTCTTACCACGCACTATTTAGAAGAAGCTGAAATGCTTTGTCGCAATATTGCTATCATTGATGGTGGTGAGATTGTTGAAGATACCAGTATGAAAAAATTATTAGCACAACTGGATGTTGAAACTTTTGTGTTTGATCTTCAAGCGAATATAACGCTAAGTAAATTAGAGCAATTTGCCGAGCAATCACAATCTGTCGCTTATCGAATTATTGATGACCATACCTTGGAAGTCGATTTAAAAAAATCGCAAAACCTTAATCAAATTTTTGAACAATTAAACGCTGCTGATATTGAAGTGCTGAGTATGCGTAATAAAAGTAACCGCTTAGAGGCTTTGTTTGTCAACTTGATAAATAAAAAACCGAGTACTACTCAAACTGACCAGCTAAGTGCTGTCGTTGGAGCAAACTAAATGAATAACTCTATTGCGTTAAAAAGTATTTTAACGAAAGAAATCCAACGTTTTACCCGTATTTGGGTGCAAACCTTAGTACCACCCGCTATAACTATTAGCTTGTATTTTGTTATTTTTGGCTCATTGATTGGTTCGCGTATTGGTGAAATGGGCGGCTTTGATTATATGTCGTTTATTGTGCCAGGCTTGATTATGATGAGTGTTATTACTAACTCGTATTCTAACGTGGCCTCGTCGTTTTTTAGTGCCAAGTGGCAGCGAAATGTAGAGGAAATGTTAGTAGCACCTGTGCCAAATTGGGTGATTGTGGCTGGCTATGTTGGCGGCGGAATGTGTCGCGGTATTTTAGTTGGCTTAATTGTTACCATAGTTTCATTACTTTTTGTTGATATTCAACTGCACAATATTTGGGTGATAATCGCTACGGTAACGTTAACGTCGGCAACCTTCGCTTTAGGTGGGTTAATTAACGCAATTTTTGCTGGCAGTTTTGATGATATTTCAATTATACCTACCTTTATTTTAACGCCATTGACTTACCTTGGCGGCGTGTTTTATTCGATTAGTTTATTACCTGAATTTTGGCAGGGCGTTTCTCAAATTAATCCTATTGTGTATATGGTTAATGCTTTTAGATACGGTTTTTTAGGCATATCTGATGTGAGTCTAGTTACCGCTTTTGCAGTAATTGGTTTCTTTATTGTTACTTTATTTACCATTGCGATGGTACTTATCTCTAAAGGTATAGGACTAAGAAGCTAACATGGCAGCTAATACGACAACGAGTATAAATACTATTGATACTCAAACATCATTGGGTGATTCTAAGGCGATTATTAGTAATCAAGAAGGTATTCACGAAAAGCTTGATGAAGTGGTGAAAAGACACCTAACTCATGCTTCCCAAAAGCCTTATCAAGCACATACTAAAGAAGCCTTTGCACAAATGGATGCATTGGTGAATGCCTTTCTAGTGGTAAATCCTGAGGGAGAGATTATCTTGGATGCGTGTTGTGGTGTTGGTCAAAGTACACGTATTTTAGCCAAGCAAAACCCACAAGCGTTAGTGATTGGTGTGGATAAGTCAGATCATAGAATTAATCGTAATGTTGAAGGTTTCGATGTTGATGATGGTTTTAGTGCCGAAAACTATCATTTAGTGCGCGCAGACTTGAATGATTTTTATCGATTAGTTAAAGCTGCTGATTGGCCAGTATCAAAACACTACATTTTATATCCTAATCCTTGGCCAAAGTCTAAACACTTACAACGCCGTTGGCATGGTAGTGCCGTTTTCCCACAAATGACCAGTATCGGTCAGCAGCTTATTTTGCGTAGCAATTGGCGTATTTATTTAGCTGAATTTCAACAAGCGGCTAAATTGGTCGATTTACGCGGTCAAATTGACGCTTTGCCAGTGGTTGACTCTTCGTTAGCATTAACGCCATTCGAAGCAAAATATCAAGCCAGCGATCAAATTTGTTGGCAATTAATATTAGGACGTGTTGAACTTTATTGATTGGTCTTGCAGTTGTTTATTAGACTTTTATACAACGGCGGAGCTTATGTTGTGTAGTTATTTAGGACAATATGCTCCTGCATTGTCTAGTAAGCTACATCCATGTAGCGTTACTCGAATAGGCGATAACGTAGTAAAAATGGTTAATAAACACTGCCCTTTGGATTCGTTTAAATGATTCTTACTCTTTGTTGCGAGGAATTTACATAGAATTACTATGTTACATGCCTTGCGCCGCGAGTATAAACCATTTAATTCGAACAAGAATCAACCATAAAAACTCAATACGCCCTAGAGCGATAGCAAAGATTGTGGTTTTGGTGACGAAATCACGAGACTTTTGCGCTATTTTTTATTAAAGTTTGTTTTTCGTCTCGGTTACAAATAGCCAATAATTATAAAACCTTGCGTGTGCGCACAACTGATGTTGGCCAAGCAGGTGAGTATATTGAAGTAAAGTGAATAACTATGAAAGCAACTAAGCGCATTGCAGAAGCAACGCAAGAGTCTTTACATCGAATTTTTACCATTGCTGAAGCTCCTGATTCTACCTTAGGACGTCTTGAGCAAGAGATGTCGCAAAATTTAGTGGGTTTTTTAAATAATCACATTGTTGCTAGCAAAAATGCCCTAACTGATATTGAGCAAGATTTCATTAATGCTCGTATTCCCGAGCAGCCTGAATTTGTTTCTGATCACATGCACCATTTGCTCGATAAATTAGTCGCGCAGTCAGTACATACTTCAAGTCCTAGTTTTATCGGTCATATGACCTCAGCATTGCCTTCTTTTATTTTACCTCTGTCTAAGTTGATGGTGGGTTTAAATCAAAACTTAGTTAAAGTTGAAACATCAAAAGCTTTTACGCCATTAGAGCGCCAAGTTTTAGGCATGATGCACAACTTGGTTTATCAACACGATGATGTCTTTTACAAAAACTGGATGCACAGTGCTGAACATTCCCTTGGCGCCTTTTGTTCAGGTGGTACTGTCGCTAATATTACCGCCTTGTGGGTAGCACGTAATAAGCTGTTAAAGGCTGATGGTGATTTTAGGGGCGTGGCTCGCGAGGGCTTACATCGTGCTATGAGGCATTATGGCTATCAAGACTTAGCTATTTTAGTGTCCGATCGTGGTCATTACTCATTGAAAAAATCGGCTGATATTTTAGGTATCGGCCAAGAAAATGTTATTGCGATACCTACCGATGAACATAATAAAATAGATTGCCAGAAGCTGGCGGATAAATGTCAGCAACTGGCAGCACAAAATATCAAAGTACTGGCAATTGTTGGCGTGGCCGGTACAACTGAAACCGGTAATATTGATCCACTTGATAAAATTGCTGAGATAGCCCAGCAAAATCAATGTCATTTTCATGTTGATGCTGCTTGGGGCGGAGCAACATTATTGTCGAACAAATATCGTCCTTTGCTTAAAGGCATCGAACAAGCTGACTCAGTGACCATTGACGCACACAAACAGATGTATGTGCCTATGGGGGCAGGTTTGGTTATTTTTAAAGATCCTGCCTCGGTAAGTGCGATTGAGCATCATGCGGAATATATATTACGTAAAGGCTCAAAAGATTTAGGTAGTCATACTTTAGAAGGCTCTCGCCCGGGAATGGCGATGTTAGTGTATTCGAGCTTGCATATTATTAGCCGACCAGGTTATGAAATGCTTATTAATCAGGCCATTGAAAAAGCAGAGTATTTTGCAGATATTATTCACCAGCATGATGATTTTGAACTAATTACTCGCCCTGAATTGTGTCTATTAACGTATCGCTATGCACCTAAGTCAGTTCAGGCTCTATTAGCTCGAAATGATGATGAAGCTAATAAGTCGGTGAACATGTTGCTCGGTAAATTGACCAAGTTTATTCAAAAGCGTCAACGTGAAGATGGGCGCTCTTTTGTCTCACGAACTCGCATTGAAGTAAGTCGATATGGTGGTGAAAAAGTTATCGTTTTTAGAGTTGTGTTAGCAAACCCACTAACTACTAAAGAAATTTTGCAAGGTATATTGCAGGAGCAATGTCAGCTTGCACAGGAAAGTGAGCAATTTTTACCTGAGTTGTTACAAGCAGCAAAATAAAATGACTAATTGATTCCCTTCGATAAGGTTTATCCCAGATAAAAGGCTCAAGTTATATTAGTTAACTTGAACCTTTTTGAAGACTGTGGCTAAAATTTTGTACATCATCGCCATCACTTTTTAATAGTTATGGTATAAGCCAAACTCTTGATTTATCTTCACGTTTTGCTTATCTGCCCAAACGTAATATTCATGATCTTCCAACTCGCTTGCTGCTTCTTTATCAAGTAGTACAATGGCATTTTCATGTAGTTGTAAAGATGATGCGGGACAAACTGCTGATAACGGGCCTGTAACCATCTCTTTTACTGCTTTTGCTTTACTTTTACCCGTTGCCATAAGCAGTACATATCTAGCATCTAAAATGGTAGCAATACCCATAGTCATGGCTAATGTTGGTTGAAACTCATCAGCAGCAAATAAACGACTGTTATCATTAAGTGTTTGTTGAGTTAGTGTTTTAATACGAGTACGAGAAGCTAGACTTGAAGTAGGTTCATTGAAGCCGATATGACCATTGGCGCCTATACCTAATATTTGTAAATCTATACCACCAGCTTGCGCAATTTTATCTTCGTAATCTAAGCCTTGTTCTCTAGGATTCTCACCTTGATTACAAGTAGGTAAAAATGTCTTCAATTTATTAATATCTACATGATTGAATAAATTTTCATTCATAAAATGACGATAGCTTTGTTGATTTTTTTCATTAATACCTAAGTATTCGTCTAAATTGAAACTTGTGGTGTTGCTAAAACTAAGCTCACCAGCTTTATACTTGTTAACCAATTCTTGATAAAGGCTAATTGGCGTACTGCCTGTTGCTAAACCTAAGACAGGGTTGGATTTTTTATTGATTAGTTCTGCTACCCATTCTGCAGCATTTTCGGCAACTTGTTGTGCATTATCAAAAATAATAACTTGCATGTTTTTTCCTTAAAAAAATGAAAATAAATTGCACTGTAAGCTTATATTCACAGTGATAAGCTTGTTAGCATGATATATATTATATAACCTTATTAAATAATGACAGCGCTGTCAATTATTGCTTTTGTATATAGATAATTATCTATAACCAGCTATATTCACTTAACTATATATAAATAATAGCTTTCTTTTACTAAATATTTAGACTTAATGGTTTATTGAGCGCATAGTAAAATTACTTCCAAAATAAACAAAATGATGGCCTATGACAAATCACCAACATCCTCAAACAACAACGCAATGGATTGATCTTATAGCCAATAGCGAATTACCTGCTATAACTTCCACTGCTAGGATGTTAGATAAATTTTCTAACGATGATAAGTCATCGCTACCAAAATTAAGTGAAGCGATTTTGCACGATCAAGGGCTCTCTTCATGCTTGCTTAAAGTCGCTAATAATATTCAACACATTAGTATTAACAAAGTCACCACCGTCTCTCGCGCATCTGTAGTTCTTGGTATTCAATCCGTTAAGAACATTTGCTTAACAGCAAAGTTAGTCTCTAGTTTATTAGCCTCGAAAAGCCTTGATATTAATGTTTATGAACAGTTGACCCAACTTATGGCTAATTCATTTTATGCTGGTATGTTAGCTAAAATGATGGTGCCTAATTATAGTGAGGAGATACAAGAGGAAGTATACCTTGCAGCTATGTTGTATCGTATAGGTGAAAGTGCATTTTGGAGCGCTGGTGGTGATGTAGCTAAAAAACTGGCAAATTATGAAGCCAAGTCACCACAAGATTTTAATCAATATTGTCGGAAAGAAATGGGTACTAATTTTAGCGAATTGAGTAAAGGGCTTGCTGGTACTTGGAACTTGAGTGATTTATTAATCAAGGCTCTCGACCAACCAACCACGCGTACTGATGAAGTGAAAGTTATTTACTTTGCTGACAAACTCAGCGCTATTATCGCAAAACCAGAAGGCTGTGAGGAAGACTATCATAAATTGCTTAAAGAAATAGCCTATATAGTGGGTATCTCAGTAAGGCAATTAACGGTAAGAATTGAGCATACGCGCGAGCAGGCTGAGAAGTTACTGTCATCTTATGGTGCTGAAATATTAACAGAGCGAATTAACAGTTTACCAACCGCCGAAGACTTTAAATCCCTTGGAGGGGACTTTGATACTAGAGAGGTTGTCAGTAAGGATAAAGCGTTACTAAATGGTTTTATGAAGCTAACAAAGTTAATTCAAAACAGTAAGGACTTTAATGAATATTTACAATTAACACTGGAAAGTTTAGCCCTTACCTTTGCCTTTGACCGTAGTTCTTTTTTAATGCTAGTAGATGATAGAGCTCGAGTTAAATCACGGTTAGTTGTTAATAAAAATGCTCAAGACGATGCTAGTAAAATTAATATTGATATCAAGCACAGTGATAATGTTATTGCTAGAGTGATTAGTACGGATACAGCAGCGTTAATCAATGACCATCAAGAAATTCGTTGGCGAGATTTAGTCACCGAAGAGATCAGTGAGGTAATTGTGGAAGGCGCTATAGCTTTTGTTCCTGTAAAAATAGGCGGTAAAGCAATAGGCGTGATATGTTTGCAATTACTCAGTCCAGATCAAAAGATAGAGACACAAGATTTCCAACAAATATGTGCCTTTATAGATCACCTTAACATGTGTTTAACCATGATAAAGTACAGTTAAATTTTTATTCTATAATCTTTTATCAGAGCAATATGAAGTTAATAGGTTTGTAAGTGTTGATACAATTAGTTACTCGTTTTAGCACGTCTTCTGATAAACTAACGATAATTAAATTTGTTAATGCACGTCTGTGCCAAAATTCCTAATGACCCAATCTAGTTCATATACAGCCAGTTTCACTTTAGATAAAGCCCACTATAGCGAATGCTACACTCAATCGAGTACCTTATCACATGATAAAAAAACGTACTTTAAAGCCAACGTTTTAACTGTCTTCGGTTTGATCATTTTGTTGGCTACACCTGTGAACCCTTACGCGGCTTGGTTCGTCATTGCTTTAGGACTTCTCGAAACAATTAGTGTTTATTATCATAAACCTTGGTGGGTGATTAGGCAGATGCTTAGTAAGGCTTCCCATAGTGAAGTAAAACTGACCATTGATGAACAAGGTATTTTGACAGAGTCATTCCATATAAATAACCGTATTTTGTGGGCTGATGTCACTCGCGTTACAGAAACTGATCTAGGATTTTTGATTTACTTTAGCTTAGGTAAAACAGCAATGGGCAAAGATATTGCCAGTAAAAGCTATATCTCTAAAAGTTGTTTATCGGATGACGCTACCGCTTTTATAGGACAAAAAAATCCTACTGTCGCTTAGGTCAATGCGAGTAAAATACATTAATTCAAAGTAAAAACACCTGTGGCTGATATGACTAAACAAGCATTTATGCGGTTATCAAACCCTAAGTTTATAATGTTGTTTTTAATCTTATGGGTCAGTTTACTATTGAGCTCTAACCATACGTTGAGCCAATTAGCGGATTATATATTCTTTACCTTTTTAGGCACTTTAGGTGCTATTTTTGCCAACTCAACTGGGGCTGGTGGTGGTGTGGTGTTTATTCCCATGTTTACCCAGCTTAACTTTACTGAGCAACAATCAATTGCCACAAGCTTTGCTATCCAATGTTTTGGTATGACCGCAGGTGCTGTTACATGGTGGCACCATTATAGAACTGAGAAAACTGACCTACGTTTATGGCAAGGTTTTAAACGTATTATCTGTGTGACCACTATCGCTTCGATAATCGGTCTCAATGCTGTATTTTTCTACCAAGTAAATTCACCTGCTACTTTGCATACTAGTTTTAGCTGGTTTTCATTGCTGTTGGGTTTCTTCATTGTATTGACTATTTATTTGCTGCAACCGCATCGTGAGCGCAGCCAATTATATTATGTCGACTATATTTTTCTGATACTTATTGGTTTGTTTGGTGGTGCTGTTACCGCTTGGTTAAGTGTTGGAGTTGGTGAGTTATTAGTTATTTACCTATTGTTACGACATTTTGATATTAGTATGGCAGTAGCTGCTGCTGTAATCGTTTCCGCAATCAGTGTTTGGACGGCGATTGCACAAGTAAACAGCGACGTTTATTGGCAAGTTGTTTTATTCGCAGGTCCAGGGGCAGTTCTAGGAGGCATATTTGCTAAAACCTTAGTAACCCATTTATCGGCAATTAAGTTGAAATTATTTTTTGCTTGTTGGTTACTGTTAAGTGGTGTGGTGGGTTTAATTTAAATTGCAATAAATAAAGCTTAATGAGAGTGATTCGTATATGCGTTGACAATTGTTGTTGTCCTAGTACAATTAGCTCATAATCTTTTATTGAGACACAACTCATGTTGACGAAATCGTTTACTACCTTGTTTATTGCACTATTTTTTATGGCAAATTTTAGCGCCAGTGCAAGTGACGAAGTTAATGTTTACTCTTACAGACAACCTTTTCTTGTAGAACCTTTATTTACCCAATTTACTGAGCAAACTGGTATTAAAGTGAATGTAGTTTTTGCTAAAAAGGGTATGGCTGAACGCTTAGCGCGTGAAGGTAAATATAGCCCTGCCGATATACTACTCACCACAGATATTAGTCGTTTGATTGAATTACGCGATAAAGACTTAGTTCAAGCAGTTAACTCTCCAGTATTAAGTAATTCAATCCCTAAACAATACCAAGCACAAGATAATACTTGGTTTGCCTTAACTACGCGGGTTCGTAATATATATTCAGCGAAGCGTTTGGGAAAAATTGATATAAATTATGAAGACTTAGCGAATGAAAAATATAAAGGTCGTATTTGTACACGTAGCGGTAAACACCCATATAACGTTGCCTTAGTGGCTTCGATGATCAGTGAACATGGCGAAGCTTATACGTTAGATTGGCTTAAAAAAGTTAAGAATAATTTAGCACGTAAACCTCAGGGCAGTGATCGTGGCCAAGTACAAGCGATCCATCAAAAGTTGTGTGATATTTCATTAGGTAATAGTTACTACTTTGGAAAAATGCTAAAAGATGAAAAGCAAAAAGTATGGGCTGATGAAGTGTACATTAATTTCCCTAACCAAAAAAATCGCGGGGCCCATATTAATATCTCAGGCGTTGCTATGGCTAAATATGCTCCTAATGCGAAGAATGCTCAAGCGTTAATGGAATTTCTAGTCTCTAAACCTGCACAAGCGTTATATGCACAAACAAATATGGAATATCCTGTTCGTGAAGGTGTTGCAGTATCAAAGCTGGTTGCTTCTTGGGGTAGTTATAAAGCAGATGCGTTACCGTTAGAAGATATTGCTAAAAACCGTAAAACAGCATTAAAGCTATTAGATCAAGCACAGTTTGATTTGTGATCGCACTGTATAACAGCAGAACATGGAAGTTATCTAGCTATATAATTGCACTGGTATTGATAGTGCCAGTAGTGGTTATGCTAGTCGGTGGCGTTAGTGCTTCAACGCAGCTGTTTGTTCATTTATGGCAAACAGTGCTACCAAGTTATCTTGAAAACACCTTATTACTTGCCTTTTGGGTGGTGTTATTGGCGTTAGTTTTTGGCGTGTTTAGTGCTGCAATCATTACGCAAACCAACATTGTATTTAAGCAGCAACTTCGTTGGTTGTTACTCTTACCTTTAGCTATGCCGGCGTATTTAGTCGCTTATCTTTATACCGACTTATTTGATTATGCAGGCCCTGTTCAGCGTGCCTTAAGAGGCTGGTTTGATTGGCAATCGCCAAACGATTATTGGTTTTTTGATATTCGTACCTTACCCGGTGCTGCTTTAATGCTGGCACTGGTGTTATTTCCCTATATTTACATGCTAACGCGTGGCGCTTTTGAGCAACAAGATCAAAACTTAATTCGCGCAAGTCGATTACTTGGCCTAACTGCCAAACAAAGTTTCTTTAAAGTTGCTCTCCCTTTGGCAAGACCAGCGATTGCTGTTTCGGCGAGTCTTGTTTTAATGGAAACCTTAGCCGATTTTGCTACCGTACAATACTTCTCTGTTAACACGCTAACGACTGCTATTTATGATACTTGGCTTGGTTATGGCGACCTCGGTGCAGCCAATGCTTTAGCCAGTATTTTAATGTTATTGGTATTATTTGTTGTGTTAGCAGAACAACGAAGTAGGGCAGGGTTACGTCATCAAAGTGCAAGACCTAACTCAAAACGAGAACTGATACAGTTGTCTTTTAGCCAACAACTTATTGCCAGCATTTTTTGCTGGGCACTGGTCATTTTAGGTTTCTTATTACCGATAACCTTATTGATCATTATGGCAGTGCAATACAGTGATTTTGCGCAATTATCTGCTTTATTATCTACCGGTATCAATTCACTGAAGGTGTCGGTATTTGCTGCGACAATTGCAGTTGTTATTGCTTTATCACTAGGTTTGTATCAGCGTTTACATAATGATAAGTATCGTCAAGTGCCACAACTGATATCAGGCTTTGGTTATGCCGTACCTGGCACTGTTTTGGCTATGGCGATGTTGTCAACATTAGGCCCCCTAGACCACTGGATTAACGATGCGGCTGAATTTATAGGGTTTGGCGCGCCAGGGCTAATCTTATCAGGCTCTTTGTTTGCTATTGTATTCGCACTGGTAGTACGTTTTTCTGCGATTGCTAATGGCACCATTACGAGCGGTATAAAGCAAATTCCTCGATCATTAGATTACGCACCTGCCACGTTAGGCGTTAATTTAAGAGGAAGTTTAACTAAAGTACATTTACCTATTTTAACGCCAGCAATATTGGTGGCATGGTTATTAGTTTTTGTGGAAGCAATGAAAGAATTACCGGCAGTATTATTATTACGGCCTTTTAATTTTGAAACGTTAAGTAGTCAAATTTATCAGCTCATTTCTGATGAAGTGTTAGAGCAAGGCGCTTTAGGGGCAATCCTCATTGTGCTGTTCGGCTTATTACCTATAGTGCTACTGAATAAGAGTAAGGAAAAAGTATGACCGCGTTATTAACTACTCAGCCATCTATCGAGCCCATTACTCTATTATCTATCCAACAACTTTCTATTTCACTACAAGATAAAGTGGTTTTATCAACGTTGGATTTAAGTCTTAATGAAGGGGATATTTTAGGCCTTGTTGGCGCAAGTGGTTGCGGGAAAACAACTTTGCTTAATGCTATCGCTGGTTTTAGTAAACCAAGTAAAGGCAAAATAATTATTGATGGTAATTTGCTTAGTGATGGTGAGCACAGCGTTCCAGCAGAGCAGCGTCAAGTCGGCATGATATTCCAAGATTATGCGTTATTTCCTCACTTAACCGTAAAACAAAATATCGCCTTTGGACTAAGCAAGCAGAGTAAAGCTGAGCAAGTTGAACAAATTGACCACTTACTTACCCTATTAAAGCTAAACGATTACCGTGATAGTTATATTCATCAGCTCTCTGGTGGTCAGCAACAGCGTGTAGCCATTGCGAGAGCTTTAGCACCAAAACCTAAGTTACTTTTACTTGATGAACCTTTTTCAAATATCGATGCTCGTCTTAGAAATGAATTGATGCTAGAAATAAGACAACTATTAAAGCAGTTTAAGATGACTGCTATTTTTGTAACCCATAATAAAGACGAAGTCTTCACCTTTGCTGACAAAATGGCCGTAATGGCGCAAGGAATATTATTACAACTTGATGCGCCTAGTATTGTTTGCCAGCAACCGAATAGTTATCAGGTAGCTGACTTTTTACAGCTTGGTAGTTGGCTTCCTTGCCAAGTTAATTCAGTAAGTGCGCAGAGCTTATTAGGTGAATTTACTGTAGATAATCAGAGAGATAAGCAAACAAGCCTAGTTTATTTACTGGTCAAATCCTCTCAATTACAGCTCAATGTTGAAGAGGATGAACATAATATTGCTAATGCACAAGTTGAATACATTAGTGTTACCGAGCAGGGATATCATTATTATTTGAGCAGTTTAGACTGCCTTGTTAAAGATAAACACTTGGCCTTTTCTAAGCTTAGTTTATACAGTGATGTTGCTCTATCATTCAAGCAAAAAGTGGTTGTTAGCATTAAGCCTCATGACTTTTTATTTTTTAATAAAGTAACTAATCTCTAACAATTACGGCCATTGCAAGGTGTTACAGTTTCATAACAAGCTATTACAGTCTCTTTGTTATTTTCTTTTATAATTTAATTATCAAATCAAAATTATTTAATTTTAAGGAGTCTGTCATGGCATCAAGTATTGAGCTTGTTGAAAATATACAACCACTTGAAACTAAGAATGATAATCAAATACAACAAAAGTTACTGTTGATTGAGAATGATCAATATCTCAGTAAAGCCTTTTTAGTTAATGGGGAACAATCCGTTTACCACACTACAAAAATGCGTACAGGTGAAGTCCTCAGTCAAGAGCTGAAAAGCTACTTAGTAGATCATCGACCAAGCATGATAGTGCTAGATGTTGGGTTTTCTGATAGTGCACAGTTATTAATAATACGAGATCTTCGCGCCTTATTTGATGGTCTACTTGTGATTGTCTCAAGCAAAAACAGTGAAAAAGAGCAAGTTGAAGCCTTTAAGTTAGGTGTCGATGATTACTTACTTAAGCCGATTGATAGTCGAATACTGATGATGCGAATTGAGGCTTTATTTCGTCGTCAACGTCATAAAATAAACCAAGTTGAATTAGCGAGTTTAACTATGGGGGATGTTTGTCTACAGCCTAAATCACAAAAATGCTTTATTAATGGCGAAGTAGTGAAGTTAACAACCTTTGAGTTTAATTTATTGAAGTCTTTAGTTGAACACCAAGGAAAGATCTTATCCCGAGATCAACTCTATAGCACCTTGCTTCGAAGAGTATACAATGGCGTAGAGCGTACTCTGGATGTCAGAATGTCACAACTACGTGAAAAACTGACTATAGCTGGTATGAAGAATAATCAGATAGAGACAGTTTGGGGTCAAGGATACATGTTTAACAATATAGCCTCTTAGTTTAACCTTTTACACAATAGTTCAATAACGTGCTCGTATTGGACTATTGTGCCACCCTTAGTCATTTCCTAAGATAAATAAATAATAGCTTTACCCTATTTTTGTTTTTTCTGTATACTCGCCCATACTCTTTTTTTAGCTACCAACGCTGGAGCTTTCTTTGCTAGCTGTAATACGCGTTTTTTTAATGACCTTGGCGTTGTTCATCATTTGCACTGTCTCTATTTTCTATTGTTTGTTGCGTCCTTTTCACCGTGATAATGTTTATCATACTTCAGTATTTCTTGGAAAAATCACTAAAATATTTGGTGTTGACGTCGAACTGAGAATTCCTGCATCACTTAAAGATATTGGACCTGTGGTTTGGATGGCAAATCATCAGAACAGCTATGATCTTTTTACTCATGCTAACGCAGTTCAGCCTGGTACCGTGAGCGTAGGCAAAAAAAGCTTAAAATGGATTCCTATTTTTGGACAAATGTATTGGTTAACGGGCAATATTTTAATTGATCGAAAAAACACCAGTAAGGCAATGAATACAATTGAATTAACGGCTGATAAAATAAAGAAAAATAAGCTTTCTGTCTGGATGTTTCCTGAAGGTACCCGTAGCCGAGGAAGGGGTCTATTGCCATTGAAAACAGGGGCTTTTCGCACAGCTCTTCAGGCAGGAGTGCCAATTGTACCCATATGTGCCAGTAATCAGGTAGGTACAATTGACTTAAACCGCTGGGATAATGGAAAAATCATCATAGAATTCCTAGATCCTATTCACCTTGATGATGCAAGTCGCGAAAACTTACGCTCAAGAGTAAATGAAGTCCATAATTTAATGTCCAATAAAATAGAACAGTTATCAATTGAAGCCGCGGCTTATCATAATAAATAACATATACCCGTTCCATTTGAAGATGCAGGATTCAGCTGGAATTAGAAACGCCTTTAGGCAAGACATTGATTGAAGAGAATAGTTATTCTATTATCGAAATAAATAACGTAGCATAAAGCGTCTATAAACCAGCCCTTTGGGGAAATCTGAGCAAACCATATTCGTCGTTACATTTGTTTTTAAGGGAATAACCATTAACAAAAAATGTGCCTTGATTATGATTCGCTCAGGTTTCCTGAAACGAGCATCTTCAAGTGGAACGGGTATAGATTGATTATAAAACATAAATAGGTAATGAAAATGATCGATGAAGAATTACAACAATGGTTTAGCCATACTGAAATGCTAATTGCTGAACTGCTTGAAGATGGTACTAATGACGAAGTTTATCACACCATTGAGCATCACTTTGCGAGTAGTGATTTTGATTTATTAGAAAAGGCAGCTATTGCTGCATTTAAGTTAGGACTCGAAATTGAAGAGCCAGAAGAAGCAGAATTAGAAAATGGCGATAAAGTTTTTGCCTTTGATATTGCGACAGAGCAAATGCTGGATGTAAATTTAATTAAAAAAGAAACCCAAGCGATGTTTGAGTTAGCAAAACAATGTGGTGTTGACTATGATGGTTGGGGTACATACTTTGAAGAATAACTTTAAGGTATAGTAAAATACTCTAAGGCTTGAACACCTGTACTAAATATCTTAAGATGTGCGACATAACTAGCCAGTTTTTATTCGCTGGCTTGCTGGTGCTAACTAAATTGGACCAGCTGATAGTTGAAATTATCAGGATTTTTTACACTAAGGAAAGTAAACCATGGAATGGCTTAGTAGAGTACTATCACAAGAACCCACTGTTCTCGCTCTCTCAATAACTGTTGTTATTGCTATTTTTATCTTTGCGGCTAGAAAAGCGCACTTAAATCATTTAGCTAGAATGAAAAAGATAGATGATACCTTTAATATTAAATAAAACGTAATCGGTTTATTTTTACGTAGTAGAAATCAACTAATTTACCCTACCTCCTATCAAAAAATTCATACCTATAAAAACTAGCAAAGTTTCACTACTGTATAATTCACTACTATATAAGAGGGAAAAGCTATGTTTGGCTTCACTTTATAGTATTGAAAGTACTAACACTTTGCTGTTGAGTCTCTGATGATAAGTTTTGGTACATATTGACTGATGGTTGTTTGATTCTTTTGCTTGCGAACTTGGCTAATAAGTAAGTTTGCAGCATCTTCAGCTATTTGGCTATTTGGCTGATCCGCGGTAGTGAGTTTTGGCCAAGTTTGACGAGAGAATGGACTGTTTTCAAACCCTACTATTGATAGTTGCTCAGGAATAGATATATTCATTAATCTTGCGGCAAATAATGCCCCCGCAGCAATTTCATCGTTACAAGAAAATATAGCGGTTGGACGAGTATTATTGCTTTCTGCAGACATCAACTGCTTTGCACCACTAACTCCTGAATCAAAAGAGTATTCACCCTCGATAACTAGTTCTTTATCAAAGTCGATGTTACTTTCTTTTAAGGCTCTTCTGTAACCTTTATAGCGTTCAACTGTCGACATATGTTTTGCGTCACCGGCAATAAAACCAATATCTTTATGGCCTAAGTCAATTAAATGTTGGGTAATAGTTTGTGCAGCGTCTCTATCATTTACCATAACACAAGGGCTTAGATCATCAGGAGCAACGTCACCAGACATGATACGTACAACTTTAACGTCAAGCGCTACTAATGATTTAACAAACTCAGGCATTTCAGAAAGAGGCGGGGTCAAAATTAAGCCTGCAATACGCGCATGCTTAACCATGTTAACAACCTCTTCGGTAATGTTTTTATTTTTCGCATCACAAGGGTGAATTAATAACTCAAAGCCTTGTTGTTTACAGGCAGATAATATTCCTTCCTGCATATCAATGATGTAATAAGCGTTAGGGTTATCATAAATATAAGCAACAGAAAACGATTTTGCTCCGGCTAAATTTCGTGCCGCTAAATTTGGCTGATAATTTAATTCTTCGACAGCTTTTTGTACTTTTTCACGTGTTAATTGGCGTACTGAAATCTCATTGTTAATAACACGAGAAACAGTTTTTATTGATACACCAGCTTGTTTGGCTACGTCATTTATTGTCGCTTTCATCTGCAGATAACCTTGTTCTTATTTTTATAAACTGACTGGCTGTACCAGGGTGTTGTAATTATTGCATAGCCAGTCCGTAGTAATCTATAGGACTTTGCAGTATTATTTAGAGTAATAATAATTGACAGCGCTGTCATTTTTTAATAGGGTACCATGAAAATATTACAAGTCATAATGGTTAAACCGAGCAAATACTCAGGTTAACTGCAATGATAAAGTCGATAATTGTATCTGAACCACCTTATAGGAATTAGTATGTCGTCTCGTCAAACATTAGCTAGCTGGAAAAAGCTTCAGTTACTTGCCCAAGATAAAAAATCTCAGCATATGAATACTTTGTTTGCACAAGACAGTGAACGTTTTAATAAGTTCTCTATCGAATTGCCAAACATGTTACTCGATTACTCTAAAAATCTTATTGATACCGAAACGCTTGATGCATTATTAGCGCTAGCAGAAGAGACGCAAGTATGTGATTGGCGAGCCAAGATGTTTGCTGGTGAGAAAATAAATAAAACCGAGGACCGTGCGGTATTACACACAGCGTTACGTCGTCAAAGTGACGAAGCCTTCATTATCGAGGGTGAAAACGTAACTGAGCATGTCAAAAATCAACTAGCTGAGATGGAAGTATTTGTAAACAAAGTTCGTCAGGGACATTGGTTAGGCTACTCAGGTAAACGTATTACCGATATTGTTAATATCGGAGTGGGTGGCTCTAATCTTGGGCCTCAAATGGTCACTGAAGCATTGAAACATTACAGCGATGGCAGTGTGAATGTTCATTATGTATCTAACGTTGATGGTGCGCAAATTGCAGAAGTACTTCGTCCGTTAGAGCCAGAAAAAGTTCTGTTTATTGTTTCAAGTAAAACCTTTACTACCACTGAAACCATGACAAATGCTCGTACAGCAATTAATTGGCTAACAAGTGCCTCTTTCGATGAAAACTCAGTAGCAAAACATTTTGTTGCGGTCACGGCAAATAAAGAAAATGCCATGAGTTTTGGTATAGAAGAACAAAACATCTTTGATATGTGGGATTGGGTTGGTGGCCGCTTTTCATTATGGTCGGCTATTGGTCTAGCGATTGCTCTTGATCTAGGTTTTGATAAGTTTGAAGAGTTACTTGCCGGTGCTCATGATATGGATCAGCATTTTATTAATGCGCCATTAAAAGATAATTTTCCAGCCATTCTAGCTTTAATTAGTGTTTGGAATACCACTTTCCTTGGCTCTCAGTCACAAGCTATTTTACCTTACGATCAAACGTTGCATATGTTAACTGCATATTTGCAGCAAGCCGAAATGGAAAGTAATGGTAAATCGGTGAGTTGGGATGGCGATGAAATCGATTATGCTACTGTGCCTTCTATTTGGGGCGAGTTAGGCATCAATGGTCAGCATGCCTTTTACCAGTATCTACATCAAAGTAATAATGTTGTGCCTGCCGATTTTATTGGCTCGGTTAAAAGTGTTACCCCAGTAAAAGGGCATCATGAAACCTTGATGGCAAATTTCTTTGCACAAACACAAGCATTGATGGTCGGGGTGAATGAGGAGCAGGTCCGTGCCGATCTTAAAGCAAAAGGACGTAATGCTGAGTACATTGATAACGTTGCTCCACATAAAGTACACAAGGGCAATAGACCCACAAATACTATTTTACTAAAGTGTATCAACCCAAGGAACTTAGGTAGCTTAATTGCAGCTTATGAGCACAAGATATTTGTTCAAGGCATCATCTTACAAATATGCTCTTTCGATCAATGGGGTGTTGAATTGGGTAAAGGCCTGGCTGCAGAGATTCAAACCGAGCTACAAACAGATAATATTTCTGCTCAGCATGACTGTTCAACGTCAAGTTTATTGAAGTTTTATCAGTCAGCAAAGTAGCTGCCTTTTATGAATAATACCTAACCTGAGTCTCTATTAATTCATATTAAGCCGACTTCAGCTCACTAAATTTTTTTGTTTTGATTACATGCAAATGAAAAATTTAGCTAGACAAAATACAGTGATTAAAGCTAATACCATATAAATATGGTGTTAGCTTTTTTTTACCCGTAGATCAAATAACTCAATAAAATAATTGCCATATTTTCCTTTACATCTTAGTGAATTATTATTCCATAAAATTAAATAAAAATTCATACTGTAATATTTTACGTGTTTTTATTATACAAAAAGTGATAGTTATTTCGATAGTTACGATTTAATGACAAAAATAACAAATAAAAAAATCCTTTATATTCATGGTCTTTGTGATTTTATGTAACTGTTATACAGTTTTTAGTTAATTTATTCTGGTCAAACGTAAAAATAAACGGTATGGTTTATTACGTCTTATGACAGCGTTGTCATTAAATATTGACAGCGCTGTCGTAAAACCGAATTAATTATTATAAGTAAATATAAAAACATTCTAAAAACAAAACGTGTGTAAGGGAAAGTCGATGTCAACTAAAACATTTAAAAAAGGCGTGTTAGCGAGCTCAATAGCAATGATCCTAGCTGGTGTAACATCACAAGCTATGGCAGCCGAAGAAGCCGCTTCTGAAATAAACAAAGACCAAGTTGAGGTAATTCAAGTTACTGGTATTCGTGGTAGCTTAAAAAAAGCGTTAAACAACAAACGTTTTTCTGATGCTGTTGTTGATTCTATTTCAGCTGAAGATATTGGTAAATTTCCAGACCGAAATATTGCTGAATCTTTACAACGTATTCCAGGTGTCACTATTGCTAGAAATTTTGCCGGTGAAGGTGGCAACGTCTCTATCCGTGGTACAAACCCAGAATTAACTTTGGTTACTATGAATGGTAATTACTTGGCTTCTACTGGTTGGTTTTCTCAACAACCAGCTAGTCGTTCATTTGACATGGACTTACTTCCACCTGAATTAGTTGCTGGTGTTGATGTTTATAAATCCCCTATGGCTTCCTTAGATGAAGGTGGTGTTGGTGGCACCGTTGCTGTACGTACAAGAAAGCCGTTAGAGCTTGATGCGAACACTTTATACCTTTCTGCTGAAATTCAAGATAACAGTATTTCTGATGATAATGGCCAAGGGGCGACTGGTTTCTATAGCTGGAAAAATGATAGCGAAACTTTTGGTTTATTAGGTAGTATCTCAACATTAGAAAGTGTGGGTCGTGCTCATAAAGCTGAAAACTATATGGATGACGGTTGGGCTGGAGCAGGTATTGCTGAATTTAAGCAAGACCGAAAACGTACTGCTTATGACTTAACTTTACAATATGCACCAACAGATAGTTTATCAATGAACCTGCATTATTTAACTATTGATTTAGATGCTGCTAATACTAACCAAAACTATTTAATTATTGCAGGCACAGACAGTGCTGCATTTAATGCAAATGTAACTGGCGCTACGAAATTTGGCCCAGAAAATGGTTTTGCGTTAAATGGTAAGTATGCTGGCGCTGCCTTTGATGACACCAACTCTCGAAATGCTGAGACAGATACTGGTGTTATTGCTTATGAAGTTGATTATTCAGGTGATGGGTATTCAATAAATGCTAAAGTTGGTAATACCAATGCAACAGGTGGCGATGGCGGAAACTATAATGTAGGTTGGGCATCTACTAATGCTAACCAAAGTATTGATTTTGATATGTCAGGTCATGACAGTATGTTGTTAAGCCCAAACAATGCAGATGCAAGTAATCATGCTGAATACGCAATGACTAATGCCTCTGTTAATGCTGCTGGGTACCGTGAAGATGATGAAACCTTTGCACAAGTTGATATTAATTTTGATGTCGAGTTAGGCCCTGTTTCAAATATCAAAACAGGCGCTAAATTAAGGGATCATGAATTTACTAGTTATTCTAATAAATGGACATTTGAAGATGGTTTTACTGACGGCTTAACAAAAGCTGATTTTGCTGATGGTACTTTTAACCACTCGGGTGTTGGTTTGAGTGGGGATAGCCCAACAGCTATTGCCCGTGTTGACGGCAATAAAATACGTACCTATATGGATAGCGTAAAAACGGGTGAAACATTAAATAAAGATAGCTTTGGCGTTATCAAAGAAGATATTTTTGCTGCTTATGTACAAGGTGACTTTAGTGGTGACGACTATAGAGGTAACATTGGCATACGTTATGTTAAAACTGACACCTCTGCAGATTACTTCTTAGGGAATGATCCAGCAGAAGAAGAGAGTGATTACTCTGATTGGTTACCTAGCTTTAACTTAGCACTTGATTTAGATAGTGATTTAATACTTCGTATATCTGCCGCTAAAGTAATGAGTCGTCCTAATTATTCGTTCTTAAACCCTGCTGCAAGTGTTAATGAAACGACTAAACGCATCACTAAAGGTAGTATTAAACTTGAGCCATACCGTGCAAACCAATATGACATTGGTTTAGAGTGGTACTTCAACGAAGAATCTTTACTTTCAGCTACATTGTTTAGTAAAGATATTAGTTCTTTTATTATTCCTGGTGCTAACGAAGAAAAAATTCAGTACAAAGGTGAAGAGTATATTTTAAGTACACCAGGCCAGGGTCTTGGCGGTCAACTTGAAGGTGTTGAATTACAGTATCAACAACAAATGGGTGAATTTGGTTGGTCTGCTAACTTAACTTATACTGATGGTTATGGTTTACAAGATAACGGTTCAGAAATTGTTAAGGCGCCTTTAGCTGGTATGTCTAAAATAAGTTATAACGTAAGTGCATTTTACGAAACTGACTTAGTGTCTACACGCCTTGCTTATACGTATCGTGATGAGTTTATTGCTCAATCAACAGGTATTGGTGGTAACACAGGTTGGGATGCCCATGGTTTCTTAGATGCTAACGTTACTTGGCATGCAACAGAAGGTCTGGATGTAAGTCTGGAAGCAACAAACATCCTTGAAGAAACAACCACTCAACGTTTTGTTAGTGAGTTTGATGCAATGCGTTTAGCTGCTGATAATGGTCGTAACATTTATCTTAAAGTATCTTATCGTTTATAAGTCATCGTTAAGGTTATGTAAAAAACATATCTGAAAAGATAGTGTAAAAGAAAAAGGAAAGTTTACTTTCCTTTTTCTACCCCTAGCAATTTATGAAATTGCTAGGGGTAATAACCTTCCTCTTTTCCTTTCACTATTATTAGATGCTAAGATATATTTCTTATGCTAATTAGGTATTCATGATGGCCTTAGATAATAATCATATTCTTATAATTGGCGGTGGCACTGCTGGTTGGTTAAGTGCGGCAATACTTGCCAAAACGTTGAATAGTAAAAATACTGATGGTGTTAAAGTCACTTTGGTTGAATCGCCGACCATTCCAATTTTAGGTGTTGGAGAAGGCACATGGCCAAACTTAAGAGCGACATTACATAAAATAGGTATTAGCGAAACAGACTTCATTCGTGAATGCGATGCGACCTTTAAACAAGGTGCAGAGTTTATTAATTGGTCTAAAACGCCAGAGCCAAAACAATCACACAGTTATTATCACCCACTCAGTACGGTTAGCCATTCTTCATACGATTTTAACTTAGCCCCTTATTGGTTACAACAAGATAAAAAAACACGCTTACCTTATGATAGAGCTGTTGCATCACAAGCAAGAGTTTGTGATGAAGGACTAGCACCTAAACAAATTGTGATGGCAGAATATAGTGCCGCGCAAGAGTATGCCTATCATTTAAATGCGAATAAATTGGCCGAGTTTTTAAAACGGCATTGCGTTGAGAAACTTGGGGTTAAATTTGTCAGTGCCAATGTCACCAATGTAGCGCTAGATAATGAAGACTTTATCACGCATGTAGACACTGACCATGAAAGTGAAAAGAAAATTTTCGCTGATTTTTTTGTCGATTGTAGCGGTGCGAAAGGGTTAATCATTAAAGAAACCTATAACACAGCTTGGCAAAGTATTAGCGATGTTATTTTTAATGATACCGCCTTAGCAGTACAAGTACCTTATGCTGATAGAAATCAAAAAATAAATACCCATACTCTCGCAACAGCCCAAGAAGCAGGTTGGATATGGGATATAGGTTTACAGGACCGTCGTGGAGTTGGTCATGTATTTAGTAGCAAGTACATCTCAGATCAAAAAGCCGAGCAACAACTTATTGATTATCTAGGGGATGATTACAGCGACGATTTGACTATTCGTAAAATAAAGCTCAACCATGGTTACCACAAGAAGTTCTGGCATAAAAACAGTGTGGCTATTGGTATGTCGGCGGGCTTTGTTGAGCCACTTGAAGCATCGGCTATTTTCTTATTTGATGCCGCAGCTAATATGCTTGCAGCACAGTTTCCTCGTGATAAAGCACAAATGAAATATGCTGAAGACAAATTTAATCAGCAATTAACGATGCGTATGCAGCGTACGGTTGAGTTTATTAAATTGCATTACTGTATTTCTCAACGCCGAGATAGCCAATACTGGATTGATAACTGTGACCCAATCAGTATCCCTGATAACTTAAAGCAACGACTGGCATTTTGGCAAGGACAAGTACCAACCAAATATGACTTTGAAAACGCTTGGGAACCCTTTAATTTAGACAGTTATCTTTATGTTCTATATGGTATGGGGTTTGAAACTGATGTAGCTAAAGTTGCAGCTAAATATACTGAAACAACTAAAGCTAAGCACTTATTTAATAATATTGATAAAGCCAGTGTGCTGTTAATCGATAAGTTACCTAAGCAAAGAGAGCTGATTGAAAAAGTAATTAAATATGGGTTTACTCAAGTATAGGTTAATGACAGGTATCGGTGAACTATGATGAATGAACAAGTGAAACAAGTTGTGGTGGTAGGTGGTGGTACGGCCGGTTGGTTAACTGCCGCAAATTTAGCTCAAAAATTCAATAGTGTCGAAAGTGGAGCGATACAAGTCACGCTAGTTGAATCTCCTGATATCCCCACCATTGGTGTGGGTGAGGGAACTTGGCCTACCATGAGAAAAACGTTAGCAAAACTAGGGATTAGCGAAGCTGATTTTTTATCAAAGTGTAATGCTTCATTCAAGCAAGCAACAAAATTTGTTAATTGGCAGCAAGCACCAAAAAATGGCATTAATAGTCATTATTATCATTTGTTTACCTCAATTAATGATCCTTTAGATTTTAACTTAGCGCCTTATTGGAAGCTAGGTATGATTGGTGATAACAACAGCTACGCTGAAACTATTAGTATGCAAGCGGCTATTTGCGAATCAGGTTTAGCCCCTAAGTTGATCACCAACCGAGAATTTGAAGGTGTACAAAACTATGCTTATCACTTAGATGCGGGGCTTTTTACTGACTTATTACGTGAACATGCAACGACCAAGTTAGGGGTTAAACATGTATCTGCTAACGTCACTGATGTGAATTTAGATGATGATGGTTATATCATTAATATTCATTGCGATAGTGTAGGTGTTGTATTAGGCGAGTTTTTTGTTGATTGTACGGGCTTTAAAAGTTTATTGATTGGTAAAGCGCTAGGTATACCTTTTAAAAGTATCGATGATACTTTACTTTGTGATCACGCGTTGGCTATTCAAGTGCCCTATGAAAATGAAGAATCATCTATTGCTAGTTGTACTATTTCTACTGCGCAAGAAGCTGGGTGGACATGGGATATCGGTTTGTCTAATAGACGTGGTACAGGTTATGTGTATTCCTCTGCGCACACGAGTCATGAACGTGCAGAACAAGTATTACGTAATTACATTGGCCCTCAAGCTGATCAGCTTGAGTCACGTTTAATAAAGATGAATGTTGGTTATAGAGAAAAATTTTGGCATAAAAACTGTTTTGCTATTGGTTTATCTGCAGCATTTGTTGAGCCACTGGAAGCGTCGGCGATTTTCCTTATTGAAGCCTCTGCCAATATGTTGTCAGAGCTATTTCCTCGTGATCGTCACGCGATGCTAGCTGTTGAGGAAAAAGTGAATAAGTCATTTAAATTCCGTTGGGATAAAACCATTGATTTTATCAAAATGCATTACTTTTTATCAAAAAGAACAGAACCATTTTGGCAAGACAACAAGGTGCTTAGTACTGTGCCAGACACATTGTTAGCGTCTTTGGATAGCTGGAAACACCAGTTAATTACCGGTTACGATTTTGATAATGTCTACGAGCCTTTTCCGTTAGACAGTTATCAATACGTGCTTTATGGTATGGGCTTTGACCAGACGTTAACCTTTAACGAAAACTCATATACGAAGCAGGGTTTTGCTCAGCAACAATATAATACAGTACAAGATTTAACACAGAAAATGCAGCAACAATTACCTGAAAATAGAGAATTATTGAACAAGATAGCTCAATATGGTTTTCAGAAAATATAATAACGATCGTTTGAGCAATCTTTTGCTCAAACAAGCATATTTAAAAAATTACGGAGATTAAAATGGCATCTATTAAAGCTATTAACAACAGTGCTCACGGTAACGTTAAAGTTAAAAGTAATCCAAGCTTTATACAAAGTAAGACCAAGCACTTTGCTCCAGTGGTAGTTCAAGAGTTTATTAGTGCCAGTAAAGAGTTTCCTATCGTCTTTATTAAAGATGCTGAAACTGGCCGCTTTAATGCCGTAGTATTACTTGGTTTGAAACCACAAGAGAATTTGTTTTTTGATGAAAAATCTTGGCAGGGGAGCTATATACCAGAAGCGCTTACTCTTTATCCTTTCGTCATCCATCAAGCTGAAGGAAGTGATAAAGCCCTTTTATGTGTTGATGAAGACTCGGCATTAGTGAATGAAACAATAGGTGATGCTTTTTTTGATGAAAAAGGCGTTCAAAAAGAATGGTTAACAGCCAAAGGTGAAGCTGTTGTTGACTATGTAAACAAAAGTGGCGTAACGCAGAATTTCATTCAACTATTATTAGCTAAAGAATTACTAGCGCCACAAACGTTGAGTTTAAACCTAGCAGGGCAAGAAGAATATACTTTAGATGGTTTGTACGTTATTAATGAACAAAAACTGAATGACCTATCCGATAGTGAGTTTTCTGAGTTAAGAAAAACTAATGCGTTACCTGCTATTTACGCAATATTAATGTCAATGCAATGTATTAAGAAATTAATCGACAGACAATCAAGTAAATAGCCTCCAATAGTGTACGTGTATTTAAAAACCTGCTAAATAATGTAGCGGGTTTTTATTATCAAAATACCTATTGATATTAAACTTCTTCTCCTAATTACAGGAGCCTAGCAAGTCATCAATTCCATCACTGACGATAATTATGTTGTTAATTGGTAGAGACATTTATCACTCTTAAAATTAGGCTTGTAAATGAAAATACCTTTAATGAATGAAACCATTTCGATCTATAAAAATAGATTGAAGCGCTGTCAGTGTTGTGCGTAGTTGCGATACCAATAACATCAATAACATCTAAAGCAACACAGTTTTATCATTTGAAACTGTAAAAGGTCCTTTACTATGCAAATTAGCAAGATGAATAAAATAAAGTGGGCGTTTACAATTGCCGCTAGTTTATCTTTACTCGGTTGTGAAAAATATCCTGAGCCAGCAGTTGATACGGGGGAGAAAATCAACCTACAGGCAATTTACTCCGTTACCCAGAGTGATATAGATAACATAGCCCAGAATTTAGAGGTTAATTATCGAGTGGTTACCAATATTCCTACGGATAAATGTGACAGTAAAATTGCTGATGGTGCATGCTTTGAAGTGGAGTTAAGTTTTACTGCGAAGAAAGCAATTGCAGCTAAAGATTGGACTATTCATTTTAGCCAAATCTCACCTATCCAGTCTTTTGAAAGTGAAGATTTCACCGTAAAACACCTAAACGGTGACTTACATGTTATTGCTTTACAGGACAAATTTTCTGGATTTTCTGCAGCAGAAACTAAAAAAATAACGTTTCGTGCTATGTTTTGGTCACTGAGTGAGACTGACGCTTTACCTAACTATATTGTCAGTGCACCTGGTTTAGATGCTCGTGTTATTGAAAGTACAGTACCCTATATTGATAAAGATACGGGACTAGAAATATTACCCTATGTTGAACCTTTTACTGATGAAAAAACGCAATTTAAGCGCACAGCCTCAGATAAGACTCAATGGTTAACTAGTGAAAAACTTTATCAACGTAATTCTGTACTGGTAGAAGATAAGTTAGCAGTTATTCAAGCAATTATTCCAACACCTAAATCAGTCACTCTCGATGCCAATGATGGCTTTGCAGATATAAGTAAAGGCATTGCAATCTCTCTTGGCAATGTAAAACACCATGATGTGGATGCAGCGATATCGCGTTTAGACACCTTGGGTGTTAAACAGAACTCTGTCGGTTTGCCACTGCATTTAAGTATTGTGAGTAATAACGATAAAGTTATTGGCAGTTATAGTTTAACGGTAACTGAGAAAGAAATTAGCATAGTGGGTGTCGATGGTAATGGTGTCTTCAATGGCTTGCAATCACTAGCAAGCTTAGTGACGGTTGGTGAATCGCGTCTACCTATGATAGTGGTTGATGATGAACCACACTTTACCTTTCGTGGCATGTTAGTTGATGTTGCTAGAAATTTTCATTCTAAAGAGTTTATTCTAAAACTACTTGACCAAATGGCGGCATACAAATTAAACAAACTACATTTGCACCTTGGTGATGATGAAGGTTGGCGCTTGGAGATCCCAAGCTTGCCTGAATTAACTAATATTGGCGCAAAACGTTGTTTTGATGTGGCAGAAGAAAACTGTTTGATCTCGCAGTTAGGCGCAGGTGTTGATGAAAACTCATCAGTAAGCGGCTATTACAGCGTAAGTGACTATCATGAAATTTTACAAGCGGCCACTGCACGTCATATTCAAGTGATCCCATCACTTGATATGCCAGGTCACTCTCGTGCCTCGATTAAAGCGATGACGGCCCGTTACAAAAAATTCATGGCCTTAGAAGATGAAGCAAAAGCTAAACAGTTCTTACTCGAGGATTTTGAAGATAACACTCAGTATTCCTCAGTACAATTTTACAGTGATAACACTATTAATGCCTGCTTAGAGTCTTCTTATGACTTTGTTATTGAAGTGATGACTCAGGTGAAGAAAATCCATGCCGATGCTGGCCAACCACTAACTCGCTATCATATAGGCGCAGATGAAACAGCGGGTGCTTGGTTAGAATCACCAGCTTGTAAAGCGTTTGTCGCTAATAATGATCAGGGTGTTACAGAAATGGGTGAGCTTGGCGCTTATTTCATTGAACGTGTGGCCGGAATATTATCTGATCTGGATATTGAAACTGCGGGTTGGAGCGATGGTATGGAGCACACTCGTGTAGATAATATGCCCGCTATAGTTCAAGCCAATGCTTGGGATACGCTAGCTTGGGGAGGCCACGAAAAGGTTCACCGATTGGCAAACAGAGATTGGCAAGTCGTTATTTCTAGCCCAGATGTTTTATATTTCGATTTTCCACATGAAGCAGATCCAAAAGAACACGGTTATTACTGGGCATCACGTCATACTAATACAGAAAAAGTCTTTCAATTTATGCCTGATAATTTACCCGTTCATGCTGAATTTTGGTTAGACAGAGAAGATAACGCCTATGTTGCCGATGATACAAAAGCAGCCCTAGCACCGGGGAAAAAATTTCTAGGTATTCAGGGACAGTTATGGAGTGAAAATGTTCGTACTGATGATATGGTTGAACATAAAGTTTTTCCACGTTTATTAGCTCTTGCAGAACGTGCATGGCATCTTGCTGATTGGGCTGTACCTTATAATTACCAAGGTGCAAAATATTCTCAACAGAGTAATAGCTTCTCCGACAAGTCAAAAGCCATGCGTGATAGCCAATGGGCGTTATTTGCAAATACTTTAGGACAAAAGGAGTTTACTAAACTTGAGTTAGCACAAATTGATTACCGTTTACCTACCGTAGGTGCGATTATCCAAGCGGGTAAGTTGCACGCCAATATTGCTTTTCCAGGTCTTGCCATAGAATATCGAGTGAATGGTGGAAACTGGCTTACTTATCAAAATCCTACTGCTGTTTCAGGTGAAGTAAGTATTAGGAGTCGAAGTACTAATGGCTTAAGAACAAGCCGTATTACGAAAATAAAGTAAAAGGATAAAAATTAACTAATACCAAACGGATTAATTTATTGGTCAGCTTAGAGTTGCGTTAGCGAGCTTAAAACAAGCAAAATGAGTTAAACATAGTAGTCTATATTTTATTCATTTTGTGATGTTATCAGTTTGCTAATGAGCTCCCGAAGGGCGAGTACCTAATAAAAAGTAAAGGCTTACAAGCGGCGTTATTGATTTTGACAATAGAATAACTATTCTCTTCAATCAATGCCTTGCCTCTAAGCCTTTTAATTCTCGCTAAGTGAGCAATAAACTAGTCCGATTGGTATAACAGATATATCGATTTTTATCAGTTAGTTAATTTACATTAGGTAACATTTTTTAAAAAAGTTGTAACTTTATTTAAAAAAACAAATGACAACGCTGTCATTTCTAGCTAAGATGAAAAAAACGAATAGTTCGAGCAGTTAATATGGGGCCGGTATGCTGACAAGTAGTAACAAAAGCAATAAATTATTTTTAGGTATTGATGGTGGTGGTAGTAAGTGCAAAGCCATTATCATGAATGAAGATAATGAAATACTTGGTACAGGCATTTCAGGTCCAGGCAATCCGTTACATGGTTTTGAACAAGCGACTAACTCAATTACTGAGTCGGCAAAGTTAGCATTAGAAGATGCTGGTCTAGTAAATATCGAACTAAATGAACTAGTAGCTGGTGTGGGACTAGCGGGCGTTAATATCCCGGCGTTGTTTAATAAAATGGCTTCTTGGCAGCATCCCTTTAAACAAATGCATTTAGCCACTGATTTATTAATTGCTTGTCTAGCTGCACATGATGGCAAAGATGGCGCAGTTATTATTAGTGGTACTGGTTCATGTGGTTTTTCTTGCGTTGATGAACAGCATACGATTGTTGGCGCTCATGGATTTCCTCACGGTGATAAAGGTAGTGGTGCTTGGTTTGGCCTGCAAGGCGTTAAGCAGGTTTTATTATCTCTTGATGGTTTAGTTCAGCCTACGTCGATGTCAAAGGTATTGTTGCAGAAACTTAACTGTAAAGACGATACCGATCTGGTAGAAGCGGTTGCCAGTCAAAAAGCAACATTCTATGCACAGCAAGCGAATTTAGTGTTTGATGCGGCAGAAGCTGGCGATAATGTTGCTCTAGCTATTGTTACTGAAGGCGCTGAGTATATTAATAATATTGCCCGCACTTTAGCGGTAAAAAATCCACCACGCATCTCTATGCTTGGTGGTCTAACACCAAGGTTGAAATTTTGGTTAGCAGATGAAATTAAAAGTATGTTAGAAGTGCCTTTAAATGCACCTGAAGTGGGCTCTGTATTTTTCGCTAGGCAGCAACAGGCTAAATAGCAATCTGAGTAATGATTGTATTATACAAATGGATTAATAAAGTAGTCCGATTGGTATAATATCGCTAGCCATTGAACTTGATAATTTAGGACAACTCATGACACAAAAACGCTTTCATGCTCAACGATTCTTTGATGGGCAAGCTTTTCTCGATGATCAAGTATTGACCATAGTCGATGGTAAAATTACTGCTATTGACCAAGATATTACTAATATTGATGTTAGTGTTACAGGTTTAGTTGTTCCAGGTTATATCGACTTGCAAGTTAACGGTGGTGGCGGTGCATTATTCAATGATTCACCGTCAGTTGATAACTTAAAAACAATCATGACTGCTCATGCTAGGTTTGGTACCACAGCGATGATGCCGACCTTAATTACCGATAAAATTGAAGTAATGCAGCAAGCTGCAAAGGCCATTGCTCAAGCAATATCAGAAGGTGTTCCCGGTATCATTGGCATCCATTTTGAGGGACCGCACTTATCTATTGATAAAAAAGGTACCCATTGTGCCGATTATATTCGACCTATTTCTGATGATGAATGGCAGGTTCTCTCTCGCCAAGACATTGGCCAAATTATGGTAACGCTTGCACCGGAAACTGTAAGTGCTGAAGACGTAACCCGAATGGTTGAGTTAGGAATTAAAGTTTGCTTAGGTCACACTAATGCTGATTTTAAAACGACTCAACAGGCTATTGATGCTGGGGCAAGTGGTTTTACTCATTTATTTAATGCTATGTCCCCATTGCAAGGTCGTGAACCGGGTGTTGTTGGCGCTGCGCTTTTAAATAATCATACTAGCTGCGGTTTAATTGTTGATGGTTTCCATGTGGATTACGCCAGTTGTAGATTAGCAATTCAAGCTAAACCTCAAGGTAAAATATTCTTAGTAACTGATGCAATGCCGCCCGTAGGCACAGATCAAACCCAATTCGCTTTATACGATCGTACAGTTTATGTCGATAACGGTAAACTTACGTCAACCACAGGTGAACTCGCTGGCTCTTCTTTAGATATGGCCAGTGCCGTGAAAAATACGCATCACAAGTTGGGCATTGAGTTAGGCGAAGCAATTCGGATGGCCAGTTTGTACCCAGCACAATATTTATATCAAAACCAAACGGTTATGCGTGGTGAACTCATACCAGGAAAACAAGCTGATATGGTGGTATTGAATGATGATTTGTCTGTACAAGAAACCTGGATTGCAGGTGCAAAAGTTTAGTTTACTAGCCGCAATTATTTCGATTAAAACTAGACCATCAAAACTAGCGACTACTAAACCAATTTAAATAATAATTATAATGCAAGTTAACGAGGAAGTTATGGAAATGTCTTTAACAGAAGAGAAGAAGCAAAGTAATGCTGTACCGATGGTTATCGTTGCCGGGCTATTTTTTATCCTAGGTTTTGCTACCTGGTTAAACGGCTCCTTAATGCCTTACTTGCAACAAATACTACAATTAACACCATTTCAAGCATCGCTAATATTATTTTCTTTTTATATTGCGGTTACCTTTACTGCCTTACCTTCTGCGGCCATTATTCGTAAAGTAGGTTATAAAAATGGTATGGCTTTAGGTATGGGGACCATGATGATTGCTGGTTTACTTTTCATTCCAGCAGCTAAAACACAAATTTTTCCATTATTTCTATTAGCCCAGCTGGTTATGGGTACAGGACAAACGTTACTACAAACTGCGGTTAATCCATACGTAGTTCGTATTGGCCCTGAAGAGTCAGCAGCAGCACGTATCTCAATTATGGGAATCTTAAATAAAGGCGCAGGTGTCGTTGCTCCTATCGTTTTTACCGCATTAATCTTAAGTGGTTTTAGCGATACCGTTGGTACAGAGTTAAGCCAAGTTCAAATTGATGCTATGGCTGATAAATTAATTTTACCTTATTTAGGCATGGCTTTGTTTATTGGTATTTTAGGCTTTGCAGTGAAAAAGTCTCCTTTACCTGAGCTAGCAAGTGAAGAAGAAGAGGGTGAAAATAAAGGTCACTTAAAAGAAGCGCTTTCTCACCCTAACTTAGCACTAGGTGTTGTGGCATTATTTTTATATGTTGCCGTAGAAGTTATTGCCGGGGATACCATTGGCGCATTCGCTCTTGCGTTAGGCGTTGAAAATTACAGTGTTATGACCTCTTATACTATGGGTTGCATGGTACTAGGTTATATTCTAGGTATCGTACTTATCCCGCGTTTTATTTCACAACAAAAAGCCTTGATGGTCTCTGCTGTTTTAGGTTTGGCACTTACTGGTGGTGTCATCTTTGGCGATAATAACTCTTTTGCGATAGCTGACTCGCTGTCGTTTATTCTTGGTGGTGCTCAGTTACCTGATACCTTGATATTAATTGCTTTCTTAGGGCTTGCTAACGCTATTGTTTGGCCAGCTGTTTTCCCATTAGCCCTTTCTGGTATGGGTAAACTAACCAGTGTTGGCTCTGCGCTGTTAGTCATGGGGATTTCTGGTGGCGCCTTTGGTCCATTATTCTGGAGTTTAGTAAGTGGCACCAGTGGAAAAGCAGTAGACCTTCAAGGTGGTTATATTGTTATGCTACCTTGTTATTTATTTATTTTATTTTACGCAATTAAAGGCTGTAAGATGAAGTCTTGGAAATAAAGTGATTTAAACTTCGATTTAAACGCTGCTAAGAAAACCTCAATACATTTTTATTCTATATAAACGGTGTTGAGGTTTTTTTGTATCTAAAATTCAATTAGTTAAGTGTTGGTAAGGAAAGTAGGAATATATAGAGGATTAATGTTTAAAACATGGTGTTCTAGTTGTGCCAGTGTTGACCTACTGGTTTAACCATATTAGTATGATCTCACTGGTTAAGGTCTGACCACTTTTATAATATTGTCAATGAAAGTGATTATCAGCTTAAGCAGAGAGGAAGGTAACGCATTAAAAAGGAATTTATTATGTGTGAAGCTAAAAGGAAAGTTACGGTTATCTATTGTTGTGATAATGAATTAGCACTGTATCGAAAAACTCAGAGTTTTAATATAAATGCCTATGGCGATATGATCATACCTCAGGAATTTAAACGAGGTAAAACCATAGTAGCTGTCTGTGAAGGTGATATAGATGTCATTAATAGCGTTGGTGATAAGCTGGTGAATGAGTATTGATATCAATAAGTACTGAACTTACAAAGTATTAATACACAGGTTTTATTAAACGGACTCTGTATAAATAAAAAAGGTGACATAATGTCACCTTTTTTGTGTCAAACGTTAGATTAATAACTGTTAGTTTTTTTACTTTCTAATTGTTTGTCACTGTAAGTTGCTTTGTCATGCTTTTGACCTGCAGCCTCAGCTAATTCTGCTGGCATATAATTTTCATCATGCTTAGCAAGTACTTCACTTGCTTCAATACTTAAGCCCGTTGGTGGGTGTTCGGTCAACGTACCATTGGCTACAATGCCTTGGCCTTCGCGAAATAAATCAGGTAATATTCCTTCGTAATACACAGTAACCATAGGGTCGCTATCTTTGAAAACGATAGGCATGGCCATATCACTAAGCCTAAATGATACTTTAAGATTCTCAGGATCGCGCTTTACTGAGCCCGGCACCACTAAACCACCGATACGAATACGTTGGCCAAGACTCGGTTTTAATCCGGTTTCTTTTTTACCTTGCGTGATCTCTGACGGGGTGAAAAATAAATCAATATTTTGACTTAGGGCATACAAAACAAGCCCGGACACTACGCCTATACCAATAAGGATAGAGCCAACAATAGCAAGACGTTTTTTACGGCGTGGATTCATTATTCAATTACCTCGTTTAATTCTTTATTTTGTTGCTTACGTAGTGCTTTAGCTTGACGGAGTTTGTCTTCTCGCTGCTTACGCTTAGCTATTTGGGTGATGATTTTCTGATGATCCGCTTTAGAGCTGATCAATAAAAGTGTAAGTATCAAAGCGGCAGCACCAAAAGAAAGCCAGACATAAAAGCCATAACCGCCCATATTGATGAAATCGCTAAAACTATTAAATTGCATTGAGTGCTCTCCAACTACCTTGCTAATTTTGTGTATTATTTATAGTGCTTGTTCTGTCATTAACTACTTGAGTTGTTTTCCACTAACTCACGCACCCAGGGACGAATGCTATTGCGCGCTAGAATTTCATTACGAAAACGTAGACAAATGATCACACCGACTAATAATGAAAAGCCGATAAAACAAAAGATGAATGGCCATAACATATCAAGTGACATTGACGGCTTACCTAATTTGCTTACCGTAGACCCCTGATGCAAGGTATTCCACCAGTCAACTGAGTATTTAATAATTGGGATATTTATCACGCCAACAAGCGTTAAAATTCCAGCAGCTTTACCGGCTAAGTTTTTATCTTCAAATGCGTTATGTAAGGCAATTACCCCTAAGTACAAAAACAGTAAAATGAGCTCTGATGTTAAACGGGCATCCCAAATCCACCAAGTACCCCACATTGGTTTACCCCAAGCAGCACCAGTAATTAGTGCGATGGCAGTGAAGCTTGCGCCAACAGGAGCCATAGCGGCTGCAGATGCATCGGCAAGTTTTAATTGCCATACTAAGCTGCTAAAGGCGGCGACGGCCATAGCAAAATAAATGCCCATAGATAATGACGCTGCAGGTACATGAATGTAGAAGATACGAAAGCTATGTCCTTGCTGATAATCAGCAGGGGCGAACAATAATGCCCATACTAAGCCAATACCGAGAAAGATTGCCGCAAGGGCGCTTAACCAAGGTAATAACTTATTAGTAAAGTGATAAGACACTTCTGGGTTTGCATAAGGGTGTAACCATTTCCACATCAGTTGGTACTCACTTTTAGGGCGGCCCCAACAGCAAAGGGGGCGAGCGTTAAAGATCCAAAGAATAATGCGGCGATTATAGCAAGTTGACCGCTGTAAGGTAAGCCAAGCGCGGCAGTATCTATCGCGCTGGTAGCAAAAATTAATACCGGAATATAAAGGGGTAAAACAAGTAAGCTGAGTAATACCCCCCCTTTTTTAATCCCTACGGTAAGTGCAACACCCACTGCACCAAGTAGACTAAGTACAGGCGTACCTAGCAATAAGGTAAGTAATAATGCGGTGTAACTGTGTTCATCTAAATGCAGGAGCACAGCTAACAGCGGCGCTATTAAAAGAAGTGGTAAGCCAGTAATAAGCCAATGAGCGAATATTTTAGCCAGCACTAATACAAATATCGGGTGAGGGCTAAGTAACATTTGTTCAAGTGAACCATCAAGGTGATCTGATTTAAATAATCGGTCTAATGATAAAAGGGTCGCTAATAATGCTGCTACCCAAATAATACCTGGGGCAATACGGCTTAACGTTTGTGCTTCAGGACCAATACCTAAAGGGAAAAGTGTGACTACAATAACAAAAAATAGTAAGGGATTAATGATGTCATCTTTATGGCGCATCGCAATGGTAAGATCACGTTTTAATACCAACATAAAGGCATGGCGATAAGAGAGCGGTTGTGATGACTGTGCAGTACTTTCTAAAGCGGTATTCACTATCACAGTATTCTCTATCAAAGCATTATCTATGAGAGTCTCATCGATAATGCCTACTAAGTTTTCAGTCATTTGACTAGACTGGGCTTTTAAGGTCATTAGGTTATTTCTCTAAACGCTCTAAAAGGAATGCATATTAATCAACAGCACTATCATAGCTGTAATCTAGAGTGATTTTTTTGATTTGTTCAGGCTTTATGCTAATTAAATCTTGGTGTGTGGTTAAAATAACACAACCACCACGTTCAGCATGTAAAGAAAACAGTCGCTCTAAACTAGCAACGCCTTGTTTATCTATGGCAGTAAAGGGTTCATCTAAAATCCAAATAGGCACATTACTTTGATATAAACGCGCTAATGCGATACGTCTATGCTGGCCAGCACTTAAATGTGATGCCAAACACTCTTCAAAGCCTGAAAGGTTTACCTTTGCTAAATAAGATAAGCTCTCTTGGGTTTTGTTACCATGTAATGCCAAATTAAAATCAAGATTTTCTTCTGCGGTCATTTCACCTTTTACACCAGATAAATGGCCAAAATAAAGTAAATTTTGATGAAATTCTTCTCGACAGTGACTTATGAGTTGCTCTCTGTATAATATTTGACCATCATAGGGTTGAGAGAGACCCGATAAAATACGTAATAAACTGGTTTTTCCAGAGCCATTAGGGCCCTCAACTTGCACTATGTCACCGGCATTTATTTGCAGTGACAACTCATCAAATAATAAGCGTTCTTCTCGAATACAGGTGAGGTTTACTGCACTGATCAAGGGAGTTGAGTTTTTTTTGGACAATGTATTCACTATTCTGTATCAACGTTTTGTTAAAGTCTATAACACCAAGCTAGGAGGCTGAATTCTAGCGTATGTTTGTCGAGTAATTCTTGATATGGATCGTATAATCACTTTGGGTGATATAATACCATAGCCAACATTAACATAGCCCAAGAAACTTGTAACATTATGAAACAACTTGAGTCGTTAATTTACATTAATATTTGAACCGATAAAATGTTAGTATGACGCGATAATTTTTAGCCTAATTAGTATTGTTTACTAATTACTCATGGTTAATTGTTTTTTGAAGTAGAGCGGAGAACCCAATGATACCCGATATGGTAGCAACACAAATGCCTGAGCTTATACCTGAACTCGGTCACTTAGCCCTTATAATTGCTTTAGCATTTGCTATTTGCTTAACTTTAATTCCGTTAATCGGTGTTCATAGTCCGGAGCAGAGTTCATTAAAGAAACTCATGACCTATGCTAGACCACTTGCTTACGGTATGTTTTTTTTCACTGGTATTAGTCTTGTCATTCTTGCCTATAGTTTTGTCGTTGATGATTTTTCTATTAAGTACATCGCCGGTCACTCAAATACCCATTTACCTTATTATTTTAAAATAAGCGCCGTTTGGGGCGGTCATGAAGGCTCATTATTGTTGTGGGTGTTCTCATTAACTGCATGGACTGCCGCCGTTGCGCGTTTTTCAAAAGGTATTGAAGAAGAGTTTATTTCCCGTGTTTTAGCTGTCATGGGCATGATTGCTATCGGATTTATCGCTTTTACTTTATTAACCTCCAATCCATTTGACCGTTTATGGCCGAATGTGCCGATGGAAGGTCGTGATTTAAACCCATTATTACAAGATATTGGCTTAATTATTCATCCACCATTGTTATATCTTGGTTATGTTGGTTTTGCTGTTGCTTTTGCGTTTGCTGTTGCTGCTTTAATGGCGGGTAAAATGGATGCAGCATGGGCTCGCTGGTCTCGTCCTTGGACTGTCGGCGCGTGGGTGTGTTTAACATTAGGTATCGCGCTAGGTAGCTGGTGGGCATATTATGAACTTGGCTGGGGCGGTTGGTGGTTCTGGGATCCTGTTGAAAATGCATCATTTATGCCTTGGCTGGTCGGTACTGCTCTGATCCATTCTTTAGCGGTTACAGAAAAACGTGGCACTTTTAGAAACTGGACTATTTTACTGGCAATATTTGCTTTTGGTTTAAGTTTATTAGGTACCTTCTTAGTACGTTCTGGGGTGATTACTTCGGTACATTCTTTCGCTGCTGATCCTTCTCGCGGTATCTTTATACTTGTGATTCTTGCTATTGCTATAGGCGGCTCTTTAACGTTATACGCCTTTAGAGCGAGTACTGTGGCGAGCTTTTCTCGCTTCGCATTTTATTCACGTGAAACGGCACTATTATTGTGTAACGTTATTTTAGTTGTTGCAGCGGTAACCGTTCTTTTAGGCACTCTATATCCATTATTAGTTGATGCGTTAGGTTACGGGAAAATATCAGTGGGTCCTCCGTATTTTAATGCCGTTTTTGTTCCTATCATGAGTATTCTATTTATCATTATGGGAATAGGGCCTTTGATTCGTTGGAAAAAAGCGAAACAAGGCGAGTTACGTAAAAGACTTTTAAGTTCATCGGTATTTAGTATTGCTTTTGGTTTATTGTTTCCTGTGATTTATGGTGGCGAGTTCAATGCTTTGGTTGCTATGGGTATTACGTTAGCGACTTGGGTTTTCTTAGTGGTTGTTAAAGAAGTTAAAAATCAATTTCAAACAGTAGGAAAATTAACGACAAGCCATATAGGCATGGCCACAGCTCATGCTGGTATTGCTATCACTATTGTTGGCGTTACCATCGTTTCAATGTATGAAAGCGAAACCAATGTAAAAATGGCGTTAAACGAAAGAGTAACTATTTCAGGTTACCAAATTGAGTTTAAAGGCATTAAACATGTTGAAGGCCCTAATTACAGTGCCGAGCAAGGACAAATTAATATCTATAAAGTTACTGGCCCGAACGAAAGTGAATTCGTTAGTTTACTCAAACCGGAACGTCGCACTTACCGTGTACAAACGATGGGAATGACTGAAGCCGGAATTGATCCTGGTTTGTTCCGTGACGTATATGTCGCTTTAGGTGATCCATTACCCGGTGGTGCGTGGGCAATTCGAGTACATTATAAACCATTTGTTCGTTGGATCTGGTTAGGTGCAATTTTCATGGGCGCAGGTGGTATTTTATCAATGCTTGATAAACGCTATCGCCGTAAAAAAACTGTAGTTGTTAAGTCACCAGTTGTTGCTGACTCGTTGACAAACACAGTGGCTGCAACGCCAACGAATACGCCAAAAGTATCGGAGATATAGTAATGGGTAAGCTAATTCGCTTTTTACCTTTGATATTAGTCATCGCCTTAGGTGTTGTATTGTATCGTGGCTTATCACTTAACCCACAGGATATGCCGTCGGCACTTGTTGGCAAGACTATGCCGGCTTTTGCTCTGCAAACACTTAATAACAGTGAACAAATGGTCACTCAAGCAGATCTTCTTGGTGATATTGTTTTAGTTAATGTTTGGGCTACCTGGTGTCCTACGTGTAAGTATGAACACCCGTATTTAGTTGATATTGCAAAAGACCCTCAAGTTAAATTGTATGGCTTGAACTATAAAGATGAGCGTGTTGCCGCACAGAAATGGCTGCAAAACTATGAAGACCCTTATATGTTTTCAATTTTTGATGAAGAAGGGACCTTAGGTTTAGATCTCGGTGTTTATGGTGCGCCAGAAACGTTCGTTATTGATCATCATGGTATTATTCGTAAACGTTTTGCTGGTGCTATTGATACACGCGTATGGCGACGTGAATTTGAGCCATTAATTGCTCAGCTAATTGAAGAAAAAAAGCAGGGGAAATAACATGCGTCTATTCAGCATATTTATACTCATATTGGTCTTCGCATTTGGTGCTAATGTAGCTTCGGCTAGCCCAGTAGAAACTTATGAATTTAATGATGAAGTGACTAAAATTCGCTTCCAAGCATTAAGTAAAGAATTACGATGTCCTAAGTGTCAAAACCAAAACTTAGCTGACTCTAACTCACCCATTGCAGCTGATTTGCGTCGAGAGCTATACGAGTTATTGCAACAAGGTAAAGCCGATAGTGAAATTGTTAACTTTATGGTCGACCGCTATGGTGAATTTGTTTTATATCGACCGAGAGTCTCTGAGTTGACTTACATTTTATGGTTTGGTCCAGCAGTGTTAATTTTGTTAGGTATTATTGTGGTTATTGTTATTGTTCGCCGAAAACCAGTGGATAAAAAAGTCTTGGCTTTATCCTCAGAGCAAAAAGAAAAGCTTAAAAACTTAACAAACAATAAATAGGTATAGCAAACGGATTCATTAATTCTCACTCAGTGATAATAAATAAGTCTGATTGGTATTACCACTCGATAAATTAAAAGAAGTAGTAGATAGCATTATGGAATTTTTAGTAATAGGCCTTATATTTTTAATTTTATTATTATTGATTGTATGGCGACCTTTCTTTAAACAGAAAACACAAGATGTTCGTGTCGATAGCAGTTTGCGTGATGAAACCAATATACGCCTATATCATGAGCACAAAAAAGAAATAGAAAAAGACTACGGCGAAGGAGGCATTGATGAGGAAAACTATCAGTACCTGTTAGCTGAACTTGATAATACCTTATTGCAAGATATTGATACTACTTCGACTGAAGACAAAGTTACCACTACTGTAGTTAAGCCGTATTCTCCTCTTTGGCCACTAGGGTTAAGTGTCTTTATTATCATTTTCTCTGTGGCACTTTATAACAAGCAAGGCAGTTATAAAATTCTTACTGAGTTACCAGCAGGGCATGGGCAGCAAGAAGCTAAATCACAAGAAGAAATGCTAAAACAGCGTGAAACTGATGCTATGGCACATATTGAAAAACTGCAAAAACATATTGAATCAAACCCTGAAGATAGTGAAGCCTGGTATAACCTAGGGCAAACTTATGTTGCAGTCGGCGGCTTCGATGAAGCAGTTATTGCATTTAATCGGGTGATCAAAATTGAAGGGGAGCATGCCGATATTTTAGGTGCTATTGCTCAAGCGCTTTATTATAAAAATAATCAACAAATCAGTGACCAAGTACAAAAATATATTGATAAGGCATTAGCCCTTGATATAGATGATCCATCAACCAATATTTTATTGGGCATGCATAACTTTATTGGTGAAAATTACCAACAAGCGGTAATCCACTGGCAGCGTGTTATTGATGCAAATAATCAAGGCGTCAATATTACCGCATTAAAAGAAGCGGTTGCAGAAGCTAATAATCGACTCGGTGTCTCAGCAAGTAGCTCAGCAGAACAGTCAGTAAGTAGTTCTGCTGATAACCCAGCAGATGCAGCAGGACCTCAATTAAAAGTGAGTGTCCGTTTATCAGATGATATTGCTAAGCAATTAGCGCAAGGAGAAGATCGAGTAGTCTTTATATATGCGGTACCGACAAATGGTCAGCGTATGCCTCTTGCTGCGGTTAAGATGAAAGCTAGTGATTTACCTACTATCGTTGTGTTGAATAATAGTCAAGCGATGAGCAGTGAAAACAACTTAAGTAGTGTAGATAAAGTACACGTATATGCCATTGTCTCAATGCAAGGTGGTGTAGGCATTAAATCAGGTGACTATAAAGCTCAAGCGCTTGGTATCGATGTTAATCGCAGTGAAGCACTTGAATTAGTTGTGAATAAACTGGTTGAGTAACTTGTGCTGATAATACCTGTTACCATTGAAAATGCTCTAAATCAGCATCTTGGTTGGTAATGGGGTTATATCAAACGAATTCATCTATTGACCAATTGAGAGCTCCAGTACGAGTTTGAAACAAACATAAAATTAAATATAGTTTTCTATATTTAATTTTTTTTGTAATATTCTTAGTTTGTTAATGATCTTGAAAAGTCGAGTATAAAAAGCTTATATCGGCGTTATCTAATTTGATCAAGGCGCTGAATGGATGCAGCTGATGAGAAAATATAGAGGCATATTTTTCCTGAATAACCACTCTATTTGACTAATGCCTTGCCACTAAGACTTTTAATTCTCGTTAAGTGATCGATAAATGAGTCCGATGGGTATTATATACACGCTCCACTTGAAGATGCAGGATTCAGCTGGAATGATAAACGCCTTTAGGCAAGGCATTGATTGAAGAGAATAGTTATTCTATTGTCGAAATCAATAACGCAGTATAAAGCGTTTATAAACCAGCCCTTTGGGGAAAACTGAGCAAAACATACCCGTCGTTACATTTGTTGCTAAGGGGATACCATTAACAAAAAATGTGCCTTGATTATGATTCGCCCAGGTTTCCTGAAACGAGCATCTTCAAGTGGAACGGGTATATAAACTCAATAACTTAAAATAAGAAGAAAAAGCCAAATGAAATCTCGCTTTAGTGCACGTCAACAAAATAGTGATAATACCGCTGATGAAAATAAAAGCACAACAACAGCAGTATTATTAACTAATTTAGGATCACCCGATGAGCCGACAACAAGTGCAGTACGTCGTTATTTACGAGAGTTTTTATCAGATACACGTGTGGTCGAAATTCCGCGCTTAATTTGGCTATTAATTTTACACGGTATTATTTTACGCATTAGACCAGCAAAATCTGCCAAGTTGTACCAAACGGTTTGGCAAGATGATGGCGCGCCTTTGATATCAATTACGGCGGCACAGAAAGAAAAAATGGCGACGAAAATAAAATCTCAATACGGTGACAATGTTATTGTTGATTTTGCCATGCGTTATGGAAACCCATCAATTGCGAGTGTATTACAAAAATTTCAGCAACAAGGTGTTGATAAACTTGTTGTGTTACCTCTATATCCTCAATACGCAGGTCCAACGACAGCGTCCACTTTTGATGCTGTTAGTAAAGAATTACAAAAATGGCGCTATATACCATCGATACACTTTTTAAATACCTATCATAACAATCCATTCTATATACAAGCATTAGCTGAAACAGTTAAAGAGCATGTAGCAAGCCATGGTAAGCCCGAGCGCTTAGTGTTGTCATATCATGGTATGCCAGAGCTATTTCATAAGTGGGGAGATCCCTATTATGACTTCTGTCAGGAAACAACTTCACTACTCAAAAGGCTATTACTTGAAAGTGATTTAGGTTTTACTGATGATGAAATTATTATGACCTTCCAATCACGTTTCGGTAAGGCTGAGTGGCTTAAGCCGTATACGGATGAGACCCTGGAAAATCTTCCTAAGCAAGGTATAAAACACGTTGCTATTATGAGCCCTGCATTTAGTGCTGATTGTCTTGAAACCCTTGAAGAGTTAATTCACGAAAATAGTGAAGTATTCTTAGAAGCAGGTGGTGAAAGCTATCATTATATTGCTGCGCTAAATGATCGTGATGATCATATTGATGCCTTGTTTGATGTGTTGGCACCAACATTGGGGGCGCCCAACCTTAACTAGGTATTTAATGAACAAAATTAGTCAGTCGCCAATTCAATAAACTCACTTGCTAAGCTATATAAAAATAGTATACTGTTTTTATATACAGTTTATGGCGGTGGGTGCATTATGGGTAATCAGAAAAAAATAATTCACATTGATATGGACTGCTTTTATGCTGCTATTGAAATGCGAGATTTTCCTGAATATCAAAATATCCCATTGGCCGTTGGTGGTGATGGCCCGCGTAGTGTCTTATGTACTAGTAATTATCAAGCTCGTCAGTTTGGTGTCCGTTCAGCCATGCCGGCGATTAAAGCCAAACAGCTTTGTCCACACCTTAAAATTGTTCATGGCCGCATGGATGTTTATAAAGAAACCTCCAAAAATATTAGAGAAATATTTTCTCGTTATACCGATCTCATTGAACCTTTATCTTTAGATGAGGCCTATCTGGATGTTACTGATGCAACAATGTGTCAGGGTAGTGCAACGCTTATTGCTGAGAGAATTAGAGCTGATATCTTTAATGAATTAAATTTAACGGCATCAGCAGGCATTGCACCGAATAAGTTTTTAGCAAAAATTGCCAGTGATGAAAATAAACCTAATGGTCAATGCGTTATTACCCCAGATAAAGTCGCTAACTTTGTTGAACAACTTTCATTAAAGAAAATACCCGGTATTGGTCCAAAAACGTTTGAAAAATTAAATAGGCATGGTTATGTAACTTGTGCTGATGTACGTCAAAGTAATATTCGAGCGCTACAAAATATTGTCGGTAAGTTTGCTAATAGCTTGTACTTAAAATCACATGGTGTCGATAATCGAGATTTAGAAGTCAGCCGGCAACGCAAATCTCTCGCCATCGAAACAACATTGGCGCACGATATATCTACTCAAGATGAGTGTAAGCTTGTTATTGATTCCTTATACCAAAAATTACTCACTAGACTCGCTCCCCACAGTAATAGGGAAATCATTAGGCAAGGTGTGAAGCTTAAGTTTACTGATTTTAATCAAACAACCGTAGAAACACAAAGCAACGAGTGTCAGCAAGCCCTTTTTATCAGTTTATTATCAAAGGCATATAGCCGCTCAAATAAACGCGGTGTACGGCTTGTTGGTCTAACACTAGGATTTGCTGATAGTCCAGGCGAAAGTCAGCAGTTGTCTCTTTCGCTATAGCACTTATTATCAGATCAGAGTGGCATTGAAAAATACGGCACTACATTGTGCCGTGATTTTATTAGAACGACCAGAACATTCCAAACTAGCATTGCTACAAAAACTAACCCTGCGTTATTTTTCGTCGAAGAGATTGATGCGGCTTTCGAAATTTGAGCCCAAAAGGCTATTTGAGGGATGAGTGCATTGTTGTCAGTCGCTGTCGATATCAATTGAATCGAGGCTCTGGTTGGCTTTACATAGCTAATGAACTAGAACAAAAAGGCGTCTGCACAACATTTATCCAAGAATTGCGTGAAAGTTGTGAAATTGATTGGTATCTTCAAGGTGAGCTTGCGTATAATAAGCAGCACAAAAAGAACAAGCTAAGAAAATTCGTTTTTTATAATACCCTGGTTATTCCCGTGATTAAATTTTTCGGTATAAAGCTAAAGCCATAATGAACGTAGACCCTAATTAAAATAGACCTAAATCGATTTGTAGAGTATCCCATGATTAAAAGCACCGCAGAAGTCCGTCAGGCATTTTTAGATTTTTTTGCCACCAAACAACATCAAATAGTTAAAAGTAGCTCACTTGTTCCTGGTAATGATGCAACGTTATTATTTACCAATGCAGGCATGGTTCCTTTTAAAGATGTTTTTTTAGGTGCTGAGACACGTAGTTATACACGAGCAACCTCTGCACAACGCTGTGTACGAGCCGGTGGTAAGCATAACGATTTAGAAAATGTTGGCTACACTGCACGTCATCACACTTTTTTCGAAATGATGGGTAACTTTAGTTTTGGTGATTACTTCAAAAATGATGCAATTAGTTATGCTTGGGAGTTTTTAACTGGCGAGTTAGGGTTAGCAAAAGAAAAGTTATTAGTCACAGTATATGCCACGGATGAAGAAGCTTTCTCTTACTGGAGAGATGAGGTTGGTGTACCTGAAGATAAAATAATTCGTATTGGTGATAAGTCAGCTAACAAAAAGTATGAATCAGACAACTTCTGGTCAATGGGTGATACAGGCCCTTGTGGACCTTGTTCTGAAATATTCTATGATCACGGGGAAGACATCTTCGGCGGACCTCCAGGATCGCCTGATGAAGATGGTGACCGTTTTATAGAGATATGGAACATAGTATTTATGCAGTTTAACCGTCAAAGTGACGGCCGCATGGATCCGTTACCTAATCCATCTATCGATACTGGTATGGGTTTAGAGCGTATTTCTGCAATTATGCAAAATGTGCATAGCAACTATGAAATTGATATTTTCCAAGCACTAATTAAAGATACTGCTGCATTACTTGATTGCAGTGATCTTGAGCATAAATCACTACGTGTTATTGGTGACCATATTCGCTCATGTAGCTTTTTAATTGTTGATGGGGTTGTACCGTCAAATGAAGGCCGAGGTTATGTACTTCGCCGCATTATTCGTCGTGCTATTCGTCATGGTCATAAACTAGAAGCGACAGGACATTTCTTCCATAAACTTGTTGCCTCATTAATTGCTCAAATGGGAGAAGCCTATCCAGAGTTGGCTCAGCAACAAGCAATTATTGAAAAACTATTACGCATTGAAGAAGAGCAGTTTGGTCGAACTCTCGATCGTGGCATGATCTTATTAGAAGATATTTTAGCTAATTTATCTGGCGATATTATTAAAGGTGATGACGTATTTAAGCTGTACGATACCTACGGTTTTCCTGCCGACTTAACGGCAGATATTGCCCGAGAGCGTAACTTGAAAATTGATAAAGATGGTTTTGATGTTGCGATGAAGCAACAGCGAGAGCGTGCCCAGCAAGCAAGTCAATTTGGCACTGATTATAATCAACAACTTAAATCTGACCAGAATACAGCTTTTAAAGGCTACGATAATGACTCATATTCAGCGACTGTTGTTGAGCTATTTAACAGCCAAGATCAAGACCCGGTTAGTCAACTAAACTCAGGTGAACAGGGCATTGTGATATTAGATCATACGCCATTTTACGCTGAATCAGGCGGTCAAGTAGGTGATAGTGGCTTACTTCACCTTGATGGCGGAGTATTTGAAGTAACAGATACAATCAAATTAGGTAATGCTTTTGCTCATAGAGGTACAGCTCATACCGATGTTGGTTTGAATCGTCGAGTAAAAGCTGAAATTAATGTTGAGCGCAGAGCGGCTATTGTTAAAAACCATACCGCAACACATTTATTGCATGAAGCATTGCGCAAAGTATTAGGTGAGCATGTTACACAGAAGGGGTCATTATGTGATAGTGATAAGTTACGTTTTGATTTCTCTCATTTTGAAGGCGTTACCGCTCAAGAATTACATGATGTTGAGCAAATGGTTAACAATGAAATTCGACGCAACCATGCAAAACAAACCGAATCAATGTATATCGAAGAAGCTAAAGCAAAAGGCGCTATGGCTCTCTTTGGTGAGAAGTATGATGATGAAGTTCGTGTAGTAACACTCGGTGATTTTTCAATAGAGCTTTGTGGTGGTGTGCATGTTAATAGAACCGGTGATATCGGTTTCTTAAAAATAGTGTCTGAATCTGGTATCGCAGCAGGTGTTCGTCGTATTGAAGCTGTTACGGGGACAGGTGCACTTGATTTTATAAATCAACAAACCGCTTCTTTAACGACTATTGCGGCACTGGTTAAAAGCGATGTAACTAATGCGAGTAGCAAAGTGGAGCTACTTATTAGTCGTTCTAAGCAGCTTGAAAAAGAAATTGGACAACTTAAGCAAGAACTAGCAGCACAAGCAGGATCTGATTTAGTAAACAACACCATTGAAATTAATGGTGTTAAGGTTCTCATTGCAGATTTAGGTAGCGTAGAAAGTAAAGCATTACGCGGCATGGTTGATGAACTTAAAAACAAAATGCAGTCAGGCGTTATTATGTTGGCTACAGCCAATGGTCCAAAAGTTGGCTTAATTGCTGGTGTTACTAAAGATTTGGTAGGGCGAGTTAAAGCGGGTGACCTTGTGAATATGGTTGCGCAACAAGTCGGTGGTAAAGGTGGTGGTCGTCCTGATATGGCGCAAGCGGGCGGTAGTCAGCCTGAAAACATAACCTCAGCACTAGAAAGCGTCTCAGCATGGTTAACAGAAAAACTGGCTTAAAAGAGGCCTTGAATGATTAAGAGTTAAGTTATCATTTATCGTAAAGACTAAAAAGGAAGCATTTTGCTTCCTTTTTGCATTTTTACTGTGTTGTTTTAACACTGTTCGTTCCGCTGAAAATTGGTTCTACTTTGTCAGTATTTAATCTAAACGCATAAAACATTACAAATGATCACAGATTTGGCTGCAAAATTAAGCTATAAAGCTATTCAATGATATGGAAATATTGCTAAAATATGATCGTTTAGTAGAGTAATAGTCTCTTTTATTACTCATAATCGAAGTTTCATTGAAAACTATCATCGGATATGGTGTTTTTAATGAATAATGACTTTTTATAATAAATTGACTATTAATTATAGTGGATGGATTAAAAAAGTAGCTAACTCTAATATATTACTAGCTTATATATATTTATTTAGTGATCTCACTTTAAAGGATAAGGAAGAAAATATGCTTATATTAACAAGGCGCGTTGGCGAAACATTAATGATTGGTGACGAAGTTACTGTGACTGTTTTGGGCGTTAAAGGAAATCAGGTAAGAATAGGTGTTAATGCACCAAAAGAAATCTCAGTACATCGTGAAGAAATTTACATGCGCATTCAAGCCGAAAAAGGCGATAATGAAGCTTCAGGTAATAAAGTCTAATAAATCTCTTATCATTTAAGTGGATTGTTAGACTAACTGAGAAACATTGTTATATATAAAGCTTTATATAATGACTAAAAAACACCGCTCAGGCGGTGTTTTTTTAAGCTTTGCGTTAAGTTAATGATTAAAAAACATCATATTTGACTGAATTGTCAGCAAATAGAAATTTATACTAAATAAATGCTAAAAATTGTTTGACTTATTTTTAGAATCCCTTATTATTCGCACCCATTGGAGAGGCAGCCAAGTGGCTGAAGACGCTCACCTGTTAAGGGAATGTCTGGTTTGTAACCGGATAGAGGGTTCTTATCTAAGGTGTATTTAATACGCATTAGTACTCAACAATAAAGAAGTAAAAGAAAAATGGAGAGCTGGCCGAGTGGCCGAAGGCGCTCCCCTGCTAAGGGAGTAACGGCTTTAAATCCGTTCGAGAGTTCGAATCTCTCGCTCTCCGCCATTTTCTTCTTATGAAGAATAGTGGTTGTGTAGAACGAAAGTTCGCTATCTTTAGACTAAGATATAAAAAATAGTTCATGAGGGCGCGTAGCTCAGCTGGATAGAGTACCTGGCTACGAACCAGGCGGTCGCAGGTTCGACTCCTGCCGCGCCCACCACTTTCTCCAAGTGGTAAAATAATGAAGAGCAGCTATTGTTAAAGCTGGATAAAATTTTAAACTTTGGGCGTGTAGCTCAGCTGGATAGAGTACCTGGCTACGAACCAGGCGGTCGCAGGTTCGACTCCTGCCACGCCCACCACTTTTCTACTTAGGTAGATATAGAATGACCTAGCTTTTGCTAGGTTTTTTTATGGGAAATATTCTAACACTCTTCCTTTATTAGTAGGAGTGCTAAAATAAAAGCAGCTTATGTTAAGGCTGGATAAATAAGTTTTCATACCGTGGGCGCGTAGCTCAGCTGGATAGAGTACCTGGCTACGAACCAGGCGGTCGCAGGTTCGACTCCTGCCGCGCCCACCACATTTCTACTTTGGTAGATATAAAAAAACCTAGCTTTTGCTAGGTTTTTTTATGCCTGAAATATATGTCCTAGCACCTTTATTGGAAGGAATTAACCTGAAATAACGGATAGCTCAGGTTAGGTTTGAAAATAAACGTTTCCTGACGCATGCATAACTCTGCTGGATAGCCTTTTACTGAATAGACAGTTGGCTACGACTGGAACCCTATACGGCCGGAAGGTCAACTCCTGCCGCGCGCCCCCCACATTTCTACTTTGGTAGATATAAAGAAACCTAGCTTCTAGTAGGTTTTTTTATGCCTGAAAGATATTAAATGTTCTTTTTTTAAGAGCGACCGCTCAAGCAAAAGTCAATCATGAAAGCGAAGGTTAAATTTTAATACCGCGAACATAAGTCAACTGCGCAGTTTTATTTTAAATAACAAGCTAGCTACGATTAAATCAATTTACGGCCTCAGGCTCGTTTACTAACGTATCTGACATTAGCTCAAGTTGGAGACATATTAATGTTTCCTGTTTTCTAGGGGATCAATGGCTCTATCAAAGGCAATTGTATAAAGCTTAATACGAAAAGTGTGGCTACTTTATTTCTTGCTAATTTATTGATTGTTTTTACTTACCTCAAGACTCTGACAATAGTAACGATGATCATCCTACACCCAAAGATTAAATTGTGAGGCGTAATATCAGCATGAATAGTGATAGTGCTTTATATGGCTCTTGAATGACGTTTTCGACTATGCTTAAACTATTTACCTTGGTTAGAATTATTTGAACACTCCCTGAGATTCAGTGTTATTTATTAGATTTTTATGATCGAATGGATACTGGAATAAAGGAGTGTTTTGGCACGAAAGTAGCTATGAAACGACCAATTATCAAGGTTATTCAATTCAACTTATTTAATTTAGGCATTAGTTGCTTACTTTATGAAATAAACAGTACGGTATCAGTTGTTTTTTAGGGTTAACTATCCAAATACTTGGATGTATATTCAGTGTTTATGAATGCAAATATACATTATGTATATTGTATAAAATCAGTACTTATCTTTTTCTGATACCCTATATTCATGCTTTTGATAATGTATACAATATTTAAAGTATGCAAAATGGCATGTATATTTCTGTTGTTATGGTGAATATTCGTTGTTTTGGGGGTTGACGGTAAATTATTTTTATGAAACACCATAAAATTGTTTGCATTGTAGGTATTGGAGTGATTATTCTAATTGCAAGATTTTTGAACGAGAATAAAAAATGGACAATATGCAGCAGCAATTTATAGAAGCTGGAACACTCATGTTAGCAGGAATGGTATTTGTGTTTGCATTTCTAGGTGTATTAATTATCTTTATTAATACTGTGTTGGCAAGACTAGCGGTAAAGTTTCCAGATGCTATTGTAGTGCCACATTCTCGACCTAATAAAAAAAGTAAGAGTAATAGCAAAACTACGGGTGAAATTTCACCGGCAGTTGTTGCTGCAATCAGCGGGGCGGTTCAACGGTATCGGGCTCAACATAGCCAAGATAAATAAGTTTGACCAATATTGAAACTCTTCTTCACCACTATATTTTAAAAGTTAGATAAAAGGGCATTAACATGAGTAAGCCATTAGGTATCACCGAAGTTGTCTTAAGAGATGGACATCAATCAATTTTAGCCACTAGGCTTCGTTTAGCCGATATGCTGCCTATCGCAGCAACACTAGACGAGGTTGGTTATTGGTCAATTGAATCTTGGGGTGGTGCAACGTTTGATTCATGTATTCGTTACTTGGGTGAAGATCCATGGGAACGTATTCGTGCCCTTAAAAAAGCGATGCCTAAGACCAAACAACAAATGTTGTTTCGTGGTCAAAATATACTAGGTTATCGCCATTATGCTGATGATGTAGTAGAAAAATTTGTAGAACGTGCTCATATCAATGGTATTGATGTTTTTCGAATTTTCGATGCCATGAACGATGTTAGAAACCTGCAAACTTCTATTAAAGCCGCTGTTAGAGTTGGGGCACATGCCCAAGGTACATTGAGTTATACCGAAAGCCCAGTGCATACACTTGAAGGCTGGTTGACTATGGCTAAGCAGCTTGAAGATATGGGCGCTCATTCACTTTGTATTAAAGATATGTCGGGTTTATTGAAGCCTTATGATGCAGCAGAGTTAATTAGTCGTCTTAAAGAAACAGTTTCTCTACCTATTGCTTTACATTGCCATGCAACTACAGGTTTGAGTGTTGCTACACAAATGAAAGCTATTGATAGTGATGTTGATGTTATCGATACCTCAATTTCTTCGATGAGTATGACTTACGGTCATTCGCCAACAGAAACAATTGCCGCTATTGTTGAAGGTAGTCCACGAGCATCTGGTCTAAACGTTGAGAAAATGGCTGAAGTTGCCGCATATTTTCGTGGCGTTAGAGAAAAGTATGCTGAATTTGAAGGTAGCTTAAAAGGTGTTGATGCCCGTATTTTAACAGCACAAGTTCCTGGTGGCATGTTAACTAATATGGAAAACCAGTTAAAAGAACAAGGCGCTGCAGACAAGTTCGATGAAGTATTAACTGAAATACCTAAAGTTCGTAAGGATTTAGGTTATATCCCACTAGTAACGCCAACGTCGCAAATTGTTGGTACACAAGCAGTACTTAACATCTTAACCGGTGAACGTTATAAGTCTATAACAAAAGAAACTGCAGGTGTATTGAAAGGTGAATACGGTGCAACCGCAGCTCCTGTTGATGCTGAGCTACAAGCACGTGTTTTAGATGGCAAAGAAGCTATCACCTGTCGTCCTGCTGATTTGCTTGACCCTGAAGTTGATAAACTTTCAGCAGAATTGCAAATTTTAGCAAAAGAAAAGAATATCAATCTAGCTGATGAAACTATTGATGATGTATTAACTTATGCATTATTTCCACAGATAGGTTTGAAGTTTTTAGAAAACCGTAACAACCCAAGTGCTTTTGAACCTATTCCAACAAAAGCAAGTGCAAAACCACAAAGTAGCTCAGCGTCAAATCCTGTGTGTTCTCCTGAAAGTTACGCAGTAAGTGTCGATGGCAAGGTTTATGATGTTGTCGTCGCTGCTGGAGGCTGTATTGAGGCTATTACGCACCCCGCTGGTGATGATGCCATGAAACAATCCGCATCTATCACTGCTGAAGAAACGTTAAATGCGCCATTAGCAGGTAACATCTTCAAAGTAATCGTTCAAGAGGGTGACCACGTAGAAGCTGGTGATGTAGTTATCATCATGGAAGCGATGAAAATGGAAACAGAAATTCGTGCAGTTTCGGCTGGCGAAATAGTATCTTTGTTCACCAGAGAGGGCGACTCAGTTGCCGTTGGTGATGCCTTACTTAGTTTTTCTTAGAGGCCAACATGGATTCTTTAAATACTTTATGGTTATCAACAGGCTTGGCGAATTTTGAATTAGGCCAAGTTGTGATGATGTTAGTTGGCTGTGGTTTACTTTATCTTGCCATTGCTCGTAACTTTGAACCTTTGTTATTATTACCTATGGGTTTTGGTGCGATTTTAACTAACATCCCTGTTGCTGGCTTTTCAGAAGTTGGCGGTTTGTTACATTATATCTACTATGCTGGTGTTGATACGGGAATTTTCCCACTCATTATCTTCATGGGTGTTGGTGCTATGACCGACTTTGGTGCTCTTATAGCTAATCCTAAAACACTATTTTTAGGTGCAGCGGCACAGTTTGGAATATTTGCTACATTATTTGGTGCTATAGCGTTAAATTATATTCCAGGTATAGAGTTTACGCTTAAAGATGCTTCTGCCATTGCAATTATTGGTGGCGCTGATGGTCCAACGGCTATTTTCCTTGCTTCAAAGTTAGCACCTGAATTACTTGGCGCTATTGCTGTCGCGGCATATTCGTATATGGCATTGGTTCCAATTATTCAACCGCCAATAATGAAAGCATTGACCACTGAAGAAGAACGTAAAATTGAAATGAAGCAGTTACGACCTGTAACTAAAATTGAGAAAATTGTTTTCCCAATTGGTGTGCTAGCCATGACTATTTTCTTTTTACCTTCCGCAACACCTTTAGTAGGGATGTTTTGTCTAGGTAACTTAATGCGAGAGTCTGGTGTTGTTGATCGTTTAAGTTCTACAGCACAAAATGAGCTTATCAACATTACCACTATCTTTTTAGGTTTAGGTGTTGGTTCAAAACTGAGTGCTGATGCTTTTTTAAATGTTGAAACCTTAGGCATTTTGGCTTTGGGCGCCGTAGCGTTCTCAATCGGTACCGCTTCAGGTGTGATTATGGCCAAGACGATGAATAAGTTTTCTAAAGACCCTATTAATCCATTAATTGGTGCGGCGGGAGTATCTGCAGTACCTATGGCTGCACGTGTTGCTAATAAAGTTGGTTTGCAAGCAAATCCACATAACTTCTTATTAATGCATGCAATGGGCCCTAATGTGGCTGGTGTGCTCGGTTCAGCCGTAGCTGCAGGTATTTTATTGGCCTTAGTGGGCGGTTAGCGTTTAACTGAATAATACCAAGTTGATAAAGTTCTTTCCCACTCAGCGAGAATTAAAAGGCTTAGAGGCAAGACATTGATTGAAGAGAATGGTTATTCCCTTGTCAAAATCAATAACGCAGCATGTAAGCCTTTTAAACTCGCCCTTTGGGAACTTGTTCTATGCCCATTAGCATCGTTAAATTTATTTGATTTAGAATGACTAGACCTAAACAAATTTGCCTTGTTATTGAACATTTAACATAGCTCTGAGTTGGGAAGAAATTTAATCAAATTGGTATAAGTTGTACTGTTAAAAAACCGAGCTTAGCTCGGTTTTTTTATGCCTGTTTCCTGAAGTTTGAATAGCTTTATATAAACCTAAGAAGATTACTTACTGGTATATTGGTAGCCATCGTCATAAAATACAGTTAATAACAATTTAAGGATTATATAAGTTAATCATGAAACTACCTCTCATTATGCTTACCGCGTTAATCGCGCTTACTGCCTGTACAAGTTCTAGTACTGGTCGAAAACAAGTGATGTTATTTTCAGATGCAGAGCTTGATAAAATGGGCGCTGCTTCATTTGAAGACATGAAAAAGAAAACACCTATAAGCACAGATAAAGCGACTAATGACTTTGTGCAATGTGTTGCTAAATCGATAACTAAAAATGTCGCTAAATCGGTTCATCAAGGTGACTGGGAAGTTGTTGTGTTTGATTCCGCACAAGTGAATGCTTTTGCTTTACCTAGTGGTAAAATTGGCGTCTACACCGGTATTTTAAATGTGACTGAAAATCAAGATCAGTTGGGTGCGATTATTGGACATGAGGTTGGTCATGTTATTGAACATCACTCAAATGAGCGTTTATCAGCTAATAAACTGCAAAATATGGGGATGGCTGCTGCAACCGCCGCTGTTGGGTTATCAGACGTGGAAAATAAAGGCTTATGGATGGCAGGATTAGGTTTGGGACTGCAGTATGGCGTTATTATGCCTTATAGTCGTGCTCATGAAAGTGAGGCTGATATTGTTGGCCAAGATCTGATGGCGCGTTCTGGTTTCGAACCAAGCGCCAGTATTAAGCTTTGGCAAAATATGGCGAAATTAAGTAAGGGGGCTCCGGCAGAGTTTATGTCGACTCATCCGTCAAATAAAACGCGTATAAACCAGCTAACAGAACACTTACCTAGTGCTATGACTCTTTATAAAACAGATAGCAGACCTAATTGTCAAAAACCTAAAGTAATCCCTTCGCCGAAGGCGTAAGCCGTCATTTGTGTTATTTACAGCAATTAAAGTAAATTAACTTTAATTGCTGTAAATCCTTATGGCGTAAAGAATGTAGAGTTATACCTTAAGGATTTAATTTGTGGTTAAGCCATGTTTCACCATCTTTTTCAAAACATAGGCGGTCATGTAAACGATTAGCTCGACCTTGCCAAAACTCAATAGCATGAGGTTTTACTCGCCATCCTCCCCAAAACTCAGGATGAGGTACTTCACCTTCTGAAAACTTATCTTGATAATGGCTCATGCGCTCTTTGAGTTCATCATCGTATTTAAGTTTTTGACTTTGCTTTGATGCCCAAGCACCAACTTGACTACCTCTGTCTCTACTATGAAAGTAATCAGCAGATTCTTGTATAGATACTTTTTCAACCGTACCTTCAATACGAATTTGTCGTTGTAAGACATTCCAGTGAAACAATAAGGCTACTTTATTGTTTTCAGCTAGCTCATGGCTTTTACGGCTTTCGTAATTAGTAAAAAACACAAACCCCTCTTTATCATAATCTTTGAGTAGGACCATGCGAGAACTAGGTTGTCCGTCACTATTACAGCTACTGACAGACATAGCTTCCGGTAGCAATATCCCTGACTTATTTGCATCAGCAAACCATTGTTCAAATATTTGATCGGGCGTTGTGTTAGAAGAGAGTTCAGGAAGAGGTAAAGCGACGCCTTGACCAAAGGTAAACAGGCAACGCAGTTTTTCAAATAACGTCATAATATTTAAAGTTAATAGAAAATAAAAGTATGCAGTTATTCTATGCTTAAATGACGTTATTGCAAAGTTATATCAAGCTAATACCAAGATGAATTATAATTTGTTACAGCCTACCAATCCTCACTATCATCTAATAAGTCTTTAAGGCGTTTTTTCTCTCTCAATTCATCAATACGCTTGCGCGCTAATAGATTTTTTTGGGCTTGTTCTTGAGCATTCTTTTCAGCTAAAGACGTACCCTTTAGACTATTGTTGTCTGTACTTTCATCTGAACCGCTATCACTTGATTCGTCGGGAAAGTTATCATCAATATCGATTTCCATTTTCTCTACCTTTTTTACTAATTAATAAAATACTTCAAAGTATATTGTTTAACATAGGTAAGATAATGGCTATTTTCAATGCATCTTTACAAAAAAATATCAAAAATATGATAAATAATTACTGACTAGTTTTTTTTTAATCTAAGTTGGTATAAAGCTTATACAAGTCGCTTATTCGCCCTTTATAGCGGGCTTAAATATAGACATGTTAGATAATATAAATTTCTCTATCTGGCCATGAAAAGTCATCTTGGGAGATCTATACCCAAACCACTTGGAAATCCAGGATTCAGTAAAGTGAGAAAGAGTTATATTCAAGGCATTGATTGAAAGTAATGGTTGTTCCATTATCGAAATTAATAACGCAGGAGATAACCCTTTATCGCTTTACCCTACGGGAGCTAAGCTAGAAAATCAGTGCTGCGTTGCAATACTTTATAAGGGAATAACCATTATATTCCTATCACGCCTTGCTCTGATACCCTAGCTTAGCTCTGAAACTGCATTTCCAAGTGGCTTGGGTATATAAGCAATAAAAAACCAGTGACAAGCACTGGTTTTAGTTTACATTATTCATGTACGATATTTGAAGCGATTACCAGCCTTCAACGCCTTTCATGTCAGGGAGCTGATGAGCAATACCTTTGTGACAATCAATACAGGTTTTTTCACCTGAAGCTAAAGCGGTAGAGTGTTGGTAAGATGCACGCTCACTTTGCTCGGTAAAGTCCATATAGTCGAAGTTATGACAGTTACGGCACTCTAAAGAGTCATTGGCTTTTAAACGTTCCCATTCATTTTGCGCTAAACGTTTGCGATGCACTAAAAACTTCTCTCGAGTATTAATGGTGCCAAAAATAGCGCCCCAAACCTCTTTAGATGCTTTCATTTTACGCGCAATCTTGTCAGTCCAATTATGTGGAACATGACAATCAGGACAAGTAGCTCGAACGCCTGAACGGTTGGAAAAATGTATAGTCGTTTTTAACTCTTCATAAACATTATTTTCCATTTCATGACACGAAATACAAAACTTTTCCGTATTGGTTACTTCTAAAGCGGTGTTGAAACCACCCCAAAATATAATACCAGCGATGAATCCGCCTATAACCAAAACGCCTAAGCTGTAGTAGCCACTTGGTTTAGTTAGTGTTCTCCAACCAATCATTAATATGTTTTTCATGGCGCCTCCTAATGCTCTTTAGCGCTAGTGGTTTTTTGTTTCATCAAAGTATGCATATCAACAAAAGTATTTTCCACTAGTGGTTCAGCATCAAGTTGAGTGACATGACACTGATTACAAAAATAACGACGAGGGGATACTTCTGCTAAGAAGTTACCATCTCTGTCCATGTAATGTGTAACACTCACCATAGGTGCCTGTGATTTTTCCGTACGATGACGAGAATGACAAGACATACACTTGTTATTGTTTTTATTCACCTCATAACTACGCGTAGTATGTGGAATAACAGGTGGCTGCATAGGGTAGTTACGACCCTGTTTGATATCCTTGTTTATCACTTTAGGAATGATGTTAGGCTCTTTTTGCACATCAATAGGAGTTGCATCCCTTAGTGTTGCAACAGAGTTAACTGTTTCTTTATCTGCTGCATTAGCGTTTAGAGAGTACATAATTGGCGATACTGCTAGTACCAATAAACTGGCAATTGCTGCTAGGTTTAAATTTTTCATTGTAGACTCCTAAACTTTAACAATTTTAATAGCACACTTTTTATAATCTGTTTCTTTCGATAACGGATCGGTGGCATCTAAAGTGACTTTGTTAACTAAACGACTGGCATCAAACCAAGGCATATACACTAAACCAACAGGTGGCTTATTACGGCCTCTTGTTTCAACACGTGTTTGTACTTCACCACGTCGAGAAATAAGCTTCACTAAATCACCGCGGCGCATGTTACGTTTTTTTGCATCATCAGGGTGCATGTAAACTAATGCATCAGGCATCGCTTTATATAACTCAGGTACACGTTGTGTCATTGAACCTGAATGCCAATGTTCTAGTACACGACCGGTAGATAACCATAAGTCGTATTCTTCATCTGGAGACTCAGCTGCAGGCTCATAAGGTAGAGCGAAGATAACAGCTCTGCCATCAGGTTTTCCGTAGAAGTCCCAGTCACTACCAGGTTTACAATACGGATCAGAACCTTCTTTAAAGCGCCATTTAGTTTCTTTACCATTAACAACAGGCCAGCGTAAACCACGCTCTTTATGGTATCTGTCATATGGTGCTAAATCATGGGCATGACCACGACCAAAGCTGGCATATTCTTCAAATAAGCCTTTTTGGATATAGAAACCAAAATCACGAGACTCGTCATTTAAACGATCTTCAGGTATTTCCGACAGTGGGAACTTACCAACAGAGGCGTCTTTATAAAGCACATCAAATAACGTTTTACCACGAACTTCAGGCTTTTTAGCAATCAGCTCTTCTGGCCAAACATCTTCTACTTTAAAGCGTTTAGAGAATTCTACTAATTGCCACATATCTGATTTAGCACCTTCTGGAGCTTCAACCATTTGGTACCAAGATTGTGTACGACGCTCGGCATTACCATACATACCTTCTTTTTCTACCCACATTGCTGTTGGTAAAATTAAATCAGCTGCCTGTGCGGTAACTGTTGGATACGGGTCTGATACTACAATAAAGTTTTTCGGGTTACGGTAACCAGGGTAAGCTTCTTCATTGATGTTAGCGGCAGCTTGCATGTTGTTATTACACTGCACCCAGTAGAAGTTTAACTTACCGTCTTTAAGCATACGGTTTTGTAAAACGGCATGGTAACCAGGTTTTGCTGGAATAGTGCCTTCAGGCAAGTCCCAAATTTTCTCAGCAATAGCACGATGCTTAGGGTTTTTAACAACCATATCGGCAGGCAAACGATGTGAGAAAGTACCTACTTCACGAGCAGTACCACACGCGGAAGGTTGACCTGTTAATGAAAACGGGCTGTTACCAGGAGTTGAGATTTTACCTGTTAACAAGTGAATGTTATAAACTAGGTTATTGGCCCAAACACCACGAGTATGTTGGTTAAAGCCCATAGTCCAAAATGATGTTACTTTGATTTTTGGATCCGCATACATCTCAGCTAATTCTTTTAGCTTATGCTCAGGAACACCAGAAAGTTTTGATACGGATTCAACCGTATATGTGCTAACAAATTTTGCGTATTCATCAAAGTCAATTGGCGTAGAGCTGCCTTTAGTTTTACCGTTGTTTTTAGCTTTTTGTTCTAGCGGATGCTCAGGACGTAAACCGTAACCTATATCTGTTTCGCCTAATCTAAAGTTTGTATGTTTACTTACAAAGTCTTTGTTTACGCGACCAGTTTGAATAATATAGTTAGCAATGTAGTTTAAAATAGCTAAATCAGTTTGTGGCGTGAAGATCATGCCGTTATCGGCTAAATCGAAACTTCTGTGCTCAAAAGTAGATAATACAGCAACTTTTACATGGGGTGCACTTAAACGACGATCAGTTAAACGCGTCCATAAAATAGGATGCATTTCTGCCATGTTTGAGCCCCATAATACAAAGGCATCAGCAGCTTCTAAATCATCGTAACAGCCCATAGGCTCATCGATACCAAAGGTACGCATAAAGCCACCAACAGCAGACGCCATACAGTGACGAGCATTAGGATCAATATTGTTAGTACGAAAGCCTGCTTTCATCAATTTAACTGCAGCATAACCTTCTTGAACAGTCCATTGACCAGAGCCGAACATACCAAGTGCTTCTGGACCATCTTTCTTCAATGCATCATTAGCTTTTTCAGCCATTACATTGAAAGCTTGATCCCAAGAAATAGGAGTGAATTCACCTTCTTTATCGTATTTACCGTTGGTCATACGTAATAAAGGAGTGGTAAGTCTGTCTTTGCCGTACATGATTTTTGAAAGGAAATAACCTTTCACACAACTAAGACCTTTGTTCACAGGTGATTTAATATCGCCATGGGTAGCAACAACTTTGCCATCCATAACGCCTACATTAACACTACAGCCTGTACCACAAAAACGACAAGCAGCTTTATCCCACTTAAGTTTAGTAATATCGGAGCTGGTAATTAAGTTAGAGGCTACTGCAGGTACAGATACCCCAGCAACAGCAGCGGCTGCTGCAATCGCATTTGCTTTTATAAATTCGCGGCGATTAATTGTCATCGTGTCACCTTCCTTTTGCTTTTTGATTCGGTTTTAAACAGGGTTAATTTTATTCTTTATTCTTTTTTGATGGCTACTTCACTGTATTGTTCTTCAGCATTGTCATCACCACTCTCGTCTAAAACTTGGTGATAAACAGGTGATACGTTAAGTATGCCTTTATGGACTCTTATAATATCTATTTTTTTGTCAAGATCTTTAAAGCCAGTACCTTCAACAGTGAAAACTATTTTACCTTCATCGCTGACTGCGTGAATTTCTGCACCTTCAACAGCAGTAATAACCGCTTTCACTTCATCGAGTTGTGCAAATATTGGCGAGGCAACTAGACTAGCTACGTGGTATTCAGGTGTTCTATGGTCTTTTTGTGTCATATATTTCTTAAATTATTTTTTAAACTGTTGTTTGGTCAAAGTTAAACGCTATTGCATCTTGTGGGCAACTTTTAATGCATGCGCCACATTGAGTACAATCAAGATCATTTAAACTGGGTTGTGGAATGCTTGAATTAAGGTAATTAAATTTTATTACGCTAGTTTCACATTCATCACGGCAACTTTGACAATAAATATTATTTTTAGCTAAACACTTATCACTAATTTCCAACGTTACCGGCCAAGCTTTTTTATTTTTTAAAGTATTTTCTTCAGTAAATACACCCGAAAAAAGCGGTTGTTCACAGCTCTCTATACACTTATTACAAAAGGTACATTCACCTAAACTGAAATCGATTTTTGGAAAGCCATCTTCATCTTTAACAATAATATTGCTCTCGCAACTGCTAATGCAATCTTGGCATTGAGTGCAGCCAGAGGTAAATACCGCTTCATTAATTACCCAAGGTAAGCGTAATTCGTGTTTAGTTTTTACACGTCCGCGAAAAAAGCGCCTTCTTGAAGGATCGGCTAAACGTTCGACTGTTTTAGTGTTGTTAGTAGACAAGAGATTAAGCGCTTGGTGGACCAAAGAATATTTGACTGATCCAGACTGCAAAACCAAAACCGGCAACGATAATTACCGATAAGATAGGTGCTAAAAAAACAGCCAGAAAAATAAAGGTATTTCGCTCATGCTTTTTTTGTTGTTCAGGAGATGTTGCTTGGTTCATAATGCTCTCGAAAGTTTATGATTAAGGTAAGCTAAATTTGGGTTAACTTTAATCCCTTGCTAGGTCAAATAGTTTGATCTAGATCAGGTTTAGCAAATTAACCATAGTTAATTTATGGCCTTAAGCAGTATAGAGTTTAATCGCGCAAAAAAGCTAGGCGAAATATTTTTTTTTTGCTTTAACATACTCGATAACTTGGATTTTATTCACTTACTTCTACTTCAGGGTTTTAAAAAAATATGGTGCAAGTACAAGATTTCCTATCCTGGTTTAACAATTATGTCAGGACAGCAGCAGCAAAAAATGAGCGACGCATGGTCGTTTTATCGGGTTGTGAGTCTTGGGCAATGTCTTTATTACGCTCTATTGATGTGATTCACGCGGCTTTAAGCACAGAGACTAAACAAAATTTTCAAACTTTTTCTTCGCAAGTTCAATGTCTTGTTTATGGTGATAGCGCTATATTTCCTGCAAATGTACAGAGAAAACGCTACCGGGATAAGTTAGGAAGTGAAAGTGATTTTATTATTTTTGTCGATAGTGAGTTTACCATTGATGCATTTGCCGGCTTGTCGGGCACGCTAAAAGCTGGCGGAATATTATTTCTAGTTATACCATCGAGAGATGAGAAACTTGAACAAAGCCTGTTTTTTAAACGCTTTTATTCACTATTATCAAAGATGCCTAGTCATACCATCATAACGGAGTCGCAAGCTTCGGTTTTACCTCTTCATTTTGATGTAGATAATCCGGTAAAGCTGTCGGCAACTTCGACTTACCCACATGGCTGTATTACCCAAGAGCAGTACAGTGCGGTTATCGCCATCAAAAAAGTACTCTCAGGTCAAAGAAAAAGACCGCTAGTGTTAACGGCTGATCGTGGCCGAGGAAAGTCATCAGCATTGGCTATTGCCTGTGCTCAACTGATGAAAGAACACGAACAGGATGAGTTTGATATTGTTATTACTGCTCCTGATGTTCAAGCGCTGTCAGTTTTCTATCGGCAATTAAAGCAAAGCTTAAATTGCGTCGAGCAGCAAGGTAATACGATTACCTTTGGCAAGGTTAAGTTAACGTTTATGGCTGTTGACCAATTAATAAGGTCACCGATAAAACTTAATCTTCTTTTGGTCGATGAAGCTGCGGCAATTCCTGTTTATCTACTTGAACAATTACTTAGAAGTTATCATCGGATGGTTTTTTCTAGTACTGTTCATGGTTATGAAGGAGCTGGGCGAGGTTTTACTTTAAAGTTTAAAAAAGTACTTGATAGGTTATGCCCACAATGGGTGAATTTACATATTAATCAGCCGATCCGTTGGCGGGAAAATGATCCGCTTGAACAATTGGTCTTTGACGCTTGTTTGTTAAATGCAGAATTACCTAAGTTGAAAACAACATTAGCACCTCAGCCGCCTACCTATGGCAAAGGTAGTTCTGTCGAGAAAGCCGAAGTCCTAAATAAATCAAATGAACCTGTATTCAAAGTTATATCTGCAAAAGAGCTGGTTGCTGATGAAGCACTATTAAAGCAAGTTTTTGCTATTTTGGTAACAGCACACTACCAAACTAAGCCGAGTGATTTACAGCTACTACTAGATAACCCTCAAGTACAATTAACTTGCCTTTACTCTTCCAAAAATAATGATGCAGAAATGCTAGCTGTTGCTTTATTGATGAATGAAGGGAAGGGGAATAACGTGAGTGATGCAGATATTCGAGCAATAAAACATTCTGAACGTCGTTTACGTAATCATTTTTTGCCGCAATCATTATTCAGCCATTGCGGTTTTGAACAAGCCTTTAATTATAAATATTTACGTATTATGCGCATTGCTGTTCACCCACAAATTCAGCAGCAAGGTATTGGTGCTCAATTTATTCACTACATAGAATTATTAGCAAAAGAGCAAGGTGTTGATTTTATTGGCGCTAGTTTTGGGGTTAATCCTGAGCTGCTTTCTTTCTGGCTTAACGCTGGATTTTCTACTGCTAGAATTGGTTTCACCAAGGACAAGGCTAGTGGAGAGCATTCTGCTTTATTAATTAAAGGACTTGTTGTAAAAAGCAAGCAAGAGCAGCAGAGTTTTAAGCGTAACTTTTATCAAAGTTTCGATTATTTACTGTTAGAAGAATATAGAGCACTTACGACGGAGCTTGTATTTTTGTTATTGAGACAAAACTCTAAAGGAGATGTAAGCGCTTTGTCTGAGCGAGATATTGCTAATGTTCAGGCATTTTCACGTGGTGAACGCTTATATAGTAGTTGTTGTTATAGTTTATATTTATGGCTTAAGCAGGATCTGTTGAGTGAAACTAAGTGCCACTCAACAGAAGTTTTACAGCAGTCTTTAGTGCTTGTTGCAAGATTGATTCAAAAGCATGATAGTGACTCTGTTTGCCAACAATTTGGCTTAACAGGGAAGAAAATGCTGAACAATCATATTAAAAACTATGTACATTTAAGACTAAATACTGCAATTAACTGAGCTGATTAACTAAGTCCATTAATTAGGCCTATGAATTAGTTAACTGGCTTCTTTATTTCTTGCATGCCATTGCCAATATCGTTGCATAGCAAGATATTCACAGCGCTTGTTACCACTAAAGTTTATGTCATCATGGTGCAACAACTTAGTTAGATAAAAGCTAATGGTTTTAGCTAAACCACTACTTGGGTTGTTGTTATAGGTGGTAAGTAACATAACCAGCCAGCTTTCCATATAAGTAAATTCATTTGAAGCAGTTAAGCACATAATATTTCTTCTCCATCGAGAGTGTCACTGCTTGTGCTACTTGCAAGTAAGTTATGCCAAATAACTGTTTTAGCATTGGCATTTAAACACTTGCAATCACCGCAATGTAATAAACCTGAATTGAGTAAATGAGAAAGTAGGCTGCTAGAAATCTCAACTTGTACTTTGTCAATTTTGTTAGTGGTAATAGTGGCCATATTTTCTCCCCTTGTTTTATTAAGCATAAACAAAGAATCAATCAGATGCAAATGATAATTATTATCATTTGTTGTTTTTAGTAGAGTGATTGATAGTAATGTTATTTAGTATTACTGATTGCGATTCATCAATTCACTGTATATATACCGGCTATGATTCAAAGTGCAGGATTTTAGTGATAGCTAAAAACTATTTAGTTAAGACATTTATTTTAGACAGTGGTCGTTCCATTATTCAAATGAATAACGCAACATAAATCATTTTTAGCCCATCTAATAAGCGCTTGAGCAACACCACTACATCGTTGCACTTTTTTGTCAGGACGTTACATGGATGGTGTTATTAGAGAATGCAGGAGCATATTCTTCTGAATAACCATTACTACAAAGGTGCGCCTTGTATTGAAATTGCTCAAGCACTCTGAAACCTGTATCTTGATTGGTAACAGGCATAGATGTTGAGTAAAAGGGAGCTAATATATGAATGCAGCAGTAAGCGTACAGTCACTTAGTAAGCAATATAAAGATGTCTGTGCCGTTGATAACGTGAGTTTCGACGTTCAACAGGGCCATTGTTTTGGTTTACTCGGACCTAATGGTGCTGGAAAAACGACGACTATTGAAATTATGGAAGGTATTATAAGTGCCTCTTCAGGACATGTGCTTTATCAAGGCCAGCATGTTGATAGTCAAATATCTCAGCAAATAGGCATTCAGTTTCAACATACCGCTTTACAAGATTTTTTAACCGTTAAAGAAACACTCAACTTATTTGCCTCTTTCTATCAAAACACTTTACCACAAGCACAATTAATTGAACTGTGTGATTTAAGTGAGTTTTTAGATAGGGACAATCGTTTATTATCGGGGGGGCAAAGGCAGCGATTATTACTCGCTTTAGCGTTAATAAATGACCCTCAAATTATCTTTCTTGATGAACCTACTACGGGCTTAGACCCTCATGCCCGTCGAAACTTTTGGCAGTTGATCAAAAATATTAAAGAACAGAATAAAACTGTTGTTTTGACAACCCACTATATGGATGAAGCAGAGCAGCTATGTGATGATATTGTCATCATGGATCTGGGGCGAATAATTGAAGCAGGAACCCCGCATGAATTGTTAGCTAAGCATTTTGAAGATGTTTTTATCTACCTACCTCAGGCACAAATTTCGAATGAATTGGTCAATGTACATGGCTGGAATAAATTAGCTGATCGTATTGAAATCACGAGTAAAAACGTTGAACAAACCTTATCCTTGTTAATGAGAAATAATGTTTCCCTTGATGGCTTGCATGTTAAGTCGGCTAATCTTGATGATTTATTTTTGAAGCTTACAGGTCATTCGTTACAAGCATAACGAGCCCTGACCCTTATATTTTAGGAAATAATATGAATTTCAAACGTTTTTTTGCTGTTTTTAAAGCACGAAATATTGAATTTTTCCGTGATAAGTCATCACTCGGTTGGAATCTATTTTTTCCAATTCTATTACTGGTCGGTTTTTCCTTTATTTTTTCAGGTGATGGTCGCCCAGCCTATAAAATAGGCTTGCTGGTAGATCAAGGTCAATTACAACATGAAAATGCAGCGCAAACATCGCTTACTGAATTACGCTTTATTGATTTTATTAACTATAAAGATCTTGCGTTAGCAAAAGCAAAGCTTAGCCGTCACAGTCTCGATTTGTTAGTTGACTATGATGCTAAGCGTTATTGGGTGAATGAAGAATCATCCAAGAGTTATTTAGTTGAAAAAATATTCCTTGGTCAACAGTCAGGATTTACTCGCCTACAAAGTAGTGGCAAGAACATTCGTTATGTTGATTGGGTGCTACCTGGAATACTGGGTATGAATATGATGTTCAGTTGCCTATTTGGTGTTGGTTATGTCATCGTACGTTATCGAAAAAACTCAGTATTAAAGCGTTTAAAAGCAACGCCACTGTCTGCTTTTGAATTTGTTTCTGCGCAATTATTATCACGGCTATTCATTGTTATGTTCATGTCAACGGTGGTTTATAGTGGCTGTAATATCTTTTTCGACTTTTTCATGCTGGGAAGCTATGTAGACCTTTTCATTATCGGCGCATTAGGTGCTTTTTGTTTAATTAGCCTAGGGCTACTGGTAGCAAGTCGCAGTAAAAGTGAAGAGCTTATTGGCGGCCTTTTAAATGTAACCTCTTGGCCGATGATAATGCTTTCAGGCGTGTGGTTTAGTTTAGAAGGAGCACCTGAGGGATTAAAAATATTAGCAGATTTTATGCCGCTTACTCACTTAGTTGCTGGCGCAAGAGCCGTTATTACTGAAGGTGCCACACTAAGTGATATTAGTTTTCATGTTAATATATTATTGCTGATGAGTAGTGTCTTTTTGGCATTAGGGGCTTATTTGTTTAGTTGGAATACTGAACGTTAAATAAAAATTGAAACGATGGTTTTGTGGTGTAGTATTAGTATTATAAACAGGCAAGTAGAGTAAAGTTTTGATAGCTTTACGACATTATTTGAGTTGGTGGTAATTGCATGGTCATACCAGTATACTTGCCTTGAGTACGTCGTTGTCACATAAATACAATGACATTTACCCCTTATTTTAAGAGACCTATTATGGCTGTAGTGATTAGTGGAACTGGGTTGTACACGCCAACCCAGAGCATCTCAAATGATGAATTAGTACACTGTTTTAACCAATACGTAGAGAAATTTAATCTTACTCATAGTCAGGAGATTGAAGCAGGCAAGATCGTCGCGCTATCTCCATCAGACAGTAGTTTTATTGAAAAAGCTTCGGGCATAAAAAGCCGTTATGTCATGGAGAAAGAAAGCATTTTAAATGTCGATATTATGTCGCCACGTTATACCGAACGTGATAATGACCAACTCTCTATGCAGGCCGAGATAGGTGTTGCAGCAGCTAAGGAAGCGATGTTAGCTGCCAATAAAACACCAGCCGATATTGATCTTATTATTGTTGCCTGTGCTTATACCCAGCGTTCGTATCCTGCTATGGCGATTGAAATACAGAATGCCCTTGGCTGTGGTGGTTGGGGGTTTGATATGTTGGTCGCTTGTTCGGCAGCAACGTTTGGCATTATCAATGCAGCAAATGCTATTCGTAGTGGCACAGCAAAAACAGTGTTGGTCATTAACCCTGAAATACTATCACCACAAATTAATTATCGAGATAGAGATAGTCATTTTATTTTTGGTGATGTAGCAACGGCATCAATTATCGAAGATGAAAGTACCGCTAATGCGGAGCATGTTTTTAAAATCATCAGTGAAAAACCAATGACCAGTTTTTCTAATAATATTCGTAGTAATATTGGTTATATGAATAACTGTAGTCCAGAAAACTCGGATAATGATGACAAATTCTTTATCCAGCAGGGACGAAAAGTGTTTAAAGAAGTTTTGCCTATGGTCTCTAATTTAATTACCAGTGAAATGGCAAAAATGGATATAGGTGCTGATGACATTAAGCGATTATATTTACACCAAGCTAATATCAATATGAATAATTTCATTGGTAAAAAAGTTCTTGGAAGAGAACCAAGCAGCGCTGAAGCGCCTATTATATTAGATGAATATGCAAATACGAGTTCAGCAGGTTGTATTATTGCTTTGCACAAAAATAAACAGGACCTAGCGACTGGAGACAAAAGTGTATTATGTTCTTTTGGTGCAGGATACTCAGCATGCTGTTTATTGTTGGAATATGTCTAAAGTAAAGCTCATGTAAAGTAGGCCTTATATAGAGTAGGAATTATGTCGCAATCTAGCCTTTGGCAACTACACACAGATACGGGAGATTTTGCAGAGCTATGCAATGCCCTTTATCAGCGTGAAATTAGTCTTATTGCCAAAGGCGACTTTTCAAGTGCGCAATCTGTACAAGCACGCTTAGAAAGTTTGTCATATTATATAACTCGTACAGCTCACGCTATGGTAACAGTTATCGCACAAGGGCACTCGCCACTGCTGCTAGATACTCATAATGCCAGTTGGTCAGCCAAACAAGGTAAACAAATACCTTTATCTGGACAAGAAACTGAGCAAGAATGTGCGAACATAATTAACTGGTACTTGCAAAAAGATATTTACGTCGGCCTTGTTGTTCCCGTGTTGTTAGCTGATCATATTATTATTGATTGCATTGATCGGATCGATCTTGATAAGCAGAGGATACGAACAAATGTCGGCGGTTGGTTTTCGTTAACCACTGATGAATTAATGCATAAAGGTCAAGAGACAAATAAGCGCCTGCTCAAACCCAATAAAAAAATAATGACCTCAGCTTGTACGGGGCACTGCTGGCAAGGCAATAATAAACAACTTCCTATTATCCCAACGTTGAGAGAATTGTTACTATCCTGCTCTATTAATTGGAAAAACTTCAAAAAACCGTTAGCTATTTAACTCTGCCCGTAGATAGGTATAATAACGGTAATAATCTCGTATTTGTCTATACACTTTATTTAGGTTGTCATGCGCGTATTCACAGCAATTTTGCTGATACTATTAGTATTACTTCAATACCGACTTTGGTTTGGTAAAAATAGTGTGCCTGATTATCTCGTTCTGAAAGAAAATGTTGTTCGCCAGCAAAGTGCCAATGAAAAATTACAACAACGCAACAAATTACTTTTTGCTGACACCGATGATTTAAAATTAGGACTTGAAGCGATTGAAGAACGTGCTCGAAATGAGTTAGGTATGATCAAAGAAAATGAAACATTCTTTCGTCTTATTCCTAAAGAAAATAGCACTCGTAACGTAAATAATTAGATGAAAGGCAAGGTAGCTTCTTAATGGCGTCAACTCTAAAGTTTATTGTTATTGTACCCGCTGCAGGCGTAGGTAAACGCATGCAGGCAAATTGTCCCAAACAATACCTTCGCATCAATAATGAAACAATTTTATCGCATACTGTGATGAGGTTGTTAAGTCACCCGTTAATCAGTCAAGTTATTGTTGCTTTAGGAACCGAGGATCAATACTTTGCGGAATCTGAACTAGCACATCATAAAGACATCATTCGTGTAAACGGAGGTACTGAACGAGTTAATTCAGTGCTCAATGGTTTAAAGGCTGTCGATAGCGATAAATACCCTTGGGTATTAGTACATGATGCGGCGCGCCCCTGTGTTAGCCATCAAGATATCGATAAGTTAATTACTCGATGCTTACGCAAAGATTACGGCGGAATATTAGCCACGCCTGTTAGAGACACCATGAAACGTGGCGTACTTATTAAAGACAGTGCTAAAGGTGATAATACTATTATCGAGAGCACCGTCGAGCGAGAGCAATTATGGCATGCTTTGACACCACAGATGTATAAGACTGATGAGTTAACACTTGCCATAGAGCAAGCTCTAGAAAATAGTTTAAAAATAACGGATGAAGCTTCAGCTATTGAACAGGCTAACTTACCTAGCTTATTAGTTTCAGCAAGTAGTGAAAATATAAAGATAACTCACCCTAATGATTTAGCATTAGCTGAATTTTATTTAAATAAGCAAGCGAATAATACCAATTAGATTGACTGTCCTGATCTTAACAGTTCAGTGAGTTAATGTGATTAGTATAACTAGATAAAAGGACAACAAAATGCGCATAGGTCATGGTTTTGATGTACATAAATTTGGTGGCAAAGGGCCTTTAGTGCTCGGTGGAGTAAAAATACCTTTTGAACTGGGATTTATCGCACACTCCGATGGCGACGTCGCGATTCATGCGCTTTGTGACGCTATTTTAGGGGCATTATGTTTAGCTGATATTGGCAACCACTTTCCTGATACCGACGGACAATATGAAAATATCTCTAGCAGAATACTACTACGTCATGTTGTTTCGTTAATGACAGACAAGGGCTTTCAACTAGGCAATGCTGATATTACGATTGTAGCTCAAGCACCTAAGATGGCACCTCATTTAGTAGCGATGCGTACTTGTTTAAGTGAAGACTTAAAAACAACAATTGAGCAAGTTAATGTGAAAGCCACCACGACAGAAAAACTAGGGTATACCGGGCGAAAAGAAGGTATCTCAGTGCATGCCGTGGTTTTATTAATTGCAATTGAACATCCTTTACCACTTATCGAAGAAATACAAAATATTTAGTTGGGCTTATCGCCTTTTATCGCTAACACATACAGAATTATAAGAAGATAGATGACATGTTAATTGAACAAGCCTACTTACATGGAAAACCAGAATCGAGTGGTTTATTACGTAGTCAAATAAGTGATTTTCAAGTGTTTGAAGAATTGCCCTTTTTACCCTGTGGTGAAGGAGAGCATTTATTTGTTCATATTCGAAAAACCGGGGCTAATACCCTCTTTGTTGCTCGAGAACTAGCAAAGTACTTTGAAGTAAAAGAACAGCTTGTTTCTTATGCTGGTTTGAAAGATCGCTTTGCGGTCACCGAGCAGTGGTTTGGTATACACGTTCCAGGTAAGCAAGAATATAATTTAGATGACTTGAATATTGAAGGTGTCGAGGTTCTTTCTTATAAGCGACATAATAAAAAATTACGCACAGGTGCATTAACTGGTAATCGATTTGAGCTCATTTTACGTGAAGTGACCGCTATCAAAGCGTTTACTGAACGCTGGCAAAAAATTGTTGAACAGGGTGTCCCTAATTATTTCGGCGAGCAGCGTTTTGGTATTGGCGGTGGCAATATAGAACGTGCTTTATCATTATTCTCAGGGCAGAAAGTAAAAGATAAGAAAAAGCGTGGTATGTATCTATCGGCAGCCCGGTCACATATTTTTAATTCAGTGCTTAATGAACGAATTCAACAGCAATGTTTTGATAAAGTAGCTGTCGGCGATGTGTTAATGCTAGCGGGCACACAATCAGTATTTCATCTGGATGAAGTAGATAGCGCTATTCAACAACGTTTTACTGATAAAGATGTGGATATAACCGCACCTATGTGGGGCGCTGGTGAACTGATGACTAGCAATGCACCACAGGTATTAGAACAAGAAGTAGCGACAAAGAATTTAGAATTTTGTGAAGGGCTACCACGTTTTGGTTTAAAGCAAGAACGCCGTCGCATTCGCTTAACGGTTAGCGATACCGATATTGAATTGTTATCAGCGGAAGAAGACTCAGCACAAGAAGAGAGTAATGCAGTGAAAATTAGTTTCTTTTTACCTGCGGGGTGTTACGCCACGACGGTTTTACGTGAGTTATTGAACTACCAAGATATGACAACGCGTATTGATAAAAGAGAAACAGCTGTTAACTCAAATCAGCAGGATTCGGCATAAATTATGGATGAACAAAACTTAACGAGTAAAATGAAAATATTATTGAGCAATGATGATGGCGTGCATGCATTAGGTATTAAAGTGCTTTTTGATGAACTCGTTAAACATTTTTCTGTAAACGTAGTCGCCCCAGATCGAAATTGCAGTGGTGCTAGTAACTCATTAACATTGCTTAATCCTTTACGGGCAGAGCATTTGGATAATGGTTTTATCTCGGTAAACGGTACACCAACAGATTCAGTGCACTTAGGCAGTAGCCAGCTTTTTACTGATTGTGACTTAGTGGTTGCAGGTATAAATAAAGGCGCGAATTTAGGTGATGATACTCTCTATTCAGGCACTGTGGCAGCGGCAACTGAAGGACGTCATATGGGTATGCCTGCAGTTGCAGTATCCTTGGCGGGAAATAATGAGCAACATTATCAAACGGCAGCGATTGTCACTGCAAAAATAATCAAACGTCTACGCACTCATCCATTACCAGCAGATCAAATTTTAAATATTAATGTCCCTGATATTCCATTAGCTGAGCTAAAAGGGATAAAAGTCACACGCTTAGGTCACCGTCACCAAGCTGAACGTATGCAAAAAATGCAAGATCCATGGCAGCGTGATATTTATTGGTATGGCGTGCTAGGACAGGAACTCGATGGAGGAGAAGGAACCGATTTCCATGCTATTGCCAATGGATATGCGTCTGTAACACCACTAACCGTTGATATGACTGCTCATCGTAGTATAGAAAATATTAAAAGTTGGCTTACAGCGCTTAACTTATCAGATTAAATCGGATGTATTCTTATGATGTCTAGTCGCATAGGCGGAAAATCAAAGCGCAGTGGAGAGTTATTGGCGCAAAAATTACAGAGTGAAGGTATTAGTAATCCTGCTGTTCTAAAGGCTATAGCTCATTCTCCTAGGCATATATTTGTGCCTGAAATTTTGGCACATAAAGCTTATGACAATACTGCCTTGCCCATTGGGCAAGGGCAGACTATTTCACAGCCTTACATTGTGGCTAAGATGTCTGAGTTACTATTAGCAGATGGCCGGCCGCAAAATATATTAGAAATAGGTACTGGTTCTGGTTATCAAACCGCTATTTTAGCTCAGCTAACAGATAAGGTCTTTTCGGTTGAGCGAATCAAAGCGTTACAGTGGCAAGCAAAACGCTGTTTACGCGCAATGGATTTACACAATGTAGCAATGAAGCATGGTGATGGTTGGCAGGGCTGGCGAAGCAAAGGCCCCTTTGACGCCATCATAGTTACTGCGGCACCTTCGAGTGTACCACCCGCCTTATTAGATCAGTTAGCTGATGGTGGGCGTTTAGTTATCCCCGTTGGAGAGCAAACTCAAATTTTAAAAATTATCACCCGAGAAGGTGATGTTTATAACGAGCAGCAAGTTGAAGCTGTGCGTTTTGTACCTTTAGTACCCGGAGATTTATTGTAGTGAAAGTTTTTTCAAGTCTTTACCAGTGGACTTTACGCTGGGCAGAACATCAGTTTGCCCCGCGTTTCTTAGTAGCACTTACCTTTGCTGAGTCCATATTTTTCCCTATCCCACCTGATGTATTACTTGCGCCTATGGTGTTAGCAAAACCACAAAAGGCATGGTATTTTGCGGGAATAACCACCATTGCTTCAATTCTAGGAGGCTCAGTTGGTTATTGGCTTGGTTACTTAATGTTTGAACCGTGGATCCAGCCACTTATTTCTAACTTTGGTTATCAAGCGCGATTTGATATCGCTATTGGTTGGTTTAATGAGTGGGGTGTATGGGTAGTATTTATTGCTGGATTTTCACCAATACCTTACAAATTGTTTACTGTCAGTGCGGGATTTTTGCATATGGCTTTCTTACCATTTTTTATTGCTTCTGCTATAGGTCGAGGTTTACGTTTTTTCCTAGTGGCGGGCCTAATTAAGTGGGGCGGTAGTGCCATGGAACAAAAGATAAAGCAGTGGGTTGATGTTTTAGGCTGGGGAATTGTTGGCGCCATCGTTGTTGGTTATTTTGTTTTACGCTAAGGTGAATTGATATTCATTTTATGAGCATAAGTATTGAATTGGTTGTATGGAAAATACAGTGGATATTCCTGTAGTGGATTTCCTATGAGTTTTTTTCGACTAGCTAAATACTTATTTACTTACGTTATTTTTGCGATCACTCTTTTCTCTTGTAGTAGCCGCAATACACCTGCACCTGTATCAAATATTGTGCTAGGAGAACGTAATCAAGACTCTATTAGGACTTCGCAATATCTTGTTAAAAAAGGAGAAACTCTCTATTCGATTGCATGGCGTGCGAACTCAGACGTTAGAAAAATTGCTCGGATAAATAAAATCTCCTCGCCGTATCGAATATATCCAGGACAAAAAATATTTTTAGTTGAATCTAAGGTTAAAAAAACAGCGGAAGTAAGTAAACACAAGGTATCACATAAAAATTCGACTAAAAGCTCTACCGCTAATAAAAAAAATGGCTCAAAAAATACACTTGCATCTACTAAAAAGCAGGCGTATGGTGAAAATGTAAGCACTCGAAAATCATACCAAAACAGCACTTTAGCATCGGAAAAGTTTTCACAAAAAATTAGTCGATGGCAATGGCCGGTTAAGGGCAAAGTTGTAGAGTATTTTTCAAATAGTGCACAGGGTAATAAAGGCATAGATATTACAGGCCGTCGCGGAACAAAAATTAAAGCGTCGACGACAGGTAAAGTGGTATACGCAGGTAATGCCCTTAGGGGCTACGGTAAACTCATTATTATAAAACATAACGATGACTATTTAAGTGCATATGCCCATAATGATCGTATTCTCGTTAAAGAGCAGCAGATCATAAATATCGGTGATGTTATTGCCACCATGGGTGACACTGATGCCAACAAAGTAATGCTTCATTTTGAGATACGCTTTCGAGGGAAATCAGTTAATCCTTTAAAATATTTACCAAAAAAATAATAATTGTCGTAAATAAGAAACCATAAAATAAATACTAAAAAATCGGAGTTGTCGTGAATATTTAAAAATTAAAATTAAAATTAAGCTTTGCAAATTTGGGAGAAATAGCATGGTCAAATTAAAAGAACAAAAAAAAACTATTGAATCGAAGGAAGATGCACCGTCAAACCTAGACGCTACACAGATTTATTTAAGTGAAATAGGTTTTTCACCGCTATTAACCGCTGAAGAAGAAGTTTACTTCTCACGTCTAGCCCTCAAAGGGGACGAACCATCAAGAAAACGGATGATAGAGAGTAATCTACGTTTAGTTGTGAAAATAGCCCGACGTTATAATAATCGCGGACTACCTTTACTTGATTTAATTGAAGAAGGAAACTTAGGCTTAATTAGAGCCGTTGAAAAATTTGACCCTGAGCGAGGCTTCCGCTTTTCAACTTATGCTACGTGGTGGATACGCCAAACCATTGAACGGGCAATAATGAACCAAACCCGTACTATTCGATTACCCATTCATGTTGTTAAAGAACTTAATATTTATTTACGTGCTTCTCGTGAACTAATTCAAAAACTCGATCACGAACCTACCGCCGAAGATATCGCACAGCACCTAGATAGACCTGTTGCCGACGTTAATAAAATGTTGCGATTAAACGAACGTATTGCCTCTGTAGATACCCCTTTTGCAGGAGAGTCAGATAAAGCTTTATTAGATGTTATAGCTGATGAAAAAAGTACCGGCCCTGAAAGTGATTTACAGTCAGAAGATATGAGTAATAATATTATTCATTGGTTAAATGAGCTTAATACCAAACAAAGGGAAGTGTTGGCTAGACGTTTTGGTTTACTTGGATATGAAGCATCAACGCTAGAAAATGTTGGCCGTGAGATTGGTTTAACACGTGAACGCGTTCGTCAAATCCAAGTTGAAGCATTAAAACGTTTACGTGACATTTTATCCCAACAAAACTTGTCAATAGAGGCTATTTTTCAAGCCTAAATTTAGATTATCTTAGGATGATAAACAGGTAATTATTGTCATGAATGATTACATGTTAAAAGCAGCAATTAAGGGCTGCTTTTTTTATGTCTAAAATTCACATTTAAAATTAGTTTATACGTAATGATTAAAAATATTTGCAGGTGTATTGAGAAATCTATTGTGAGGTCCAACTAATGTTCTCCTGTTCCACCAAGGTCTTATTTACAAAACGAAATAATTAACAACAGCTGCGCAAAATAGACATTTATTGACGTAAATAGTAATGAAAAATTTAAAATGCCCGTAGAATAAAAAGGTCTTTTTGTGGTAATATCGCGCCAGAAAATTTTAACTTAGAGCCAGTGGGTCTTTTTCTTTAGCGGTAACGCTAAAATTAATTCTTCACTGAAATACACTGAAATTGGTGACTTAATTTTTATCTAATTGATATTTAGGCTTTTTATGCTGTGATATTCATTAGATAAACTAATGAACTGATTTTTATACTCCCATCAAAAGTAGTGCAAGTGTTTATGATTACAATAAAAAAAGGCTTGGATGTTCCTGTAAAAGGCGCTCCGCAGCAGGTAATCCATGATGGTCCGTCCATCAAAACCGTTGCAACACTCGGTGAAGAGTTTGTGGGTATGCGTCCAACCATGTTTGTTAAAGTGGGTGACCGCGTAAAAAAAGGTCAGGTGATTTTTGAAGATAAAAAAAATCCTGGCGTTATATTCACAGCTCAAGCTGCCGGTGTTGTAAAAGAAATTAACCGCGGTGAAAAACGTGTTTTACAATCAGTTGTTATCGATGTCGATGGCTACGATCAAGAAACGTTTACCGTTTATCCAGCAACTGAATTCGCTTCTCTAGCACGTGAAAACGTTGTTAAGAACTTAGTCGATTCAGGTTTATGGACAGCATTAAGAACGCGTCCATTTAGCAAAGTACCTGCTATTGATAGTGAACCTTCTGCGATTTTTGTTAGTGCGATGGATACCAATCCATTGGCGGCGAATCCAGAAATCGTTATCGGTGAGCAAAGTGAAGCGTTTAAAAATGGTTTAACCATTTTATCTCGTTTAACAAGTGGTGAAGTATTTGTTAGCAAAGCGCCAGGGGCAAATATCCCTGTAGATAGCAATGCAACAGTAACTGAATTTGCTGGTAAGCATCCTGCAGGCCTTGTAGGTACGCATATTCACTTCTTAAAATCTGCAAGTGCGGAAAGATTTGTTTGGCATGTTGGTTATCAAGATGTTATCGCGATTGCTAAATTGTTCACTACAGGTGAAATCGATAATACTCGTGTTATTTCACTTGCCGGTCCTGCCGCCACAAACCCACGTTTAGTACGTACGGTTTTAGGTGCTAGCACTGCTGAATTATCAGCAGGCGAAACCGCTGAAGGTGAATTACGTGTTGTTTCTGGTTCACTATTAATGGGTGCAACAGCCAGCGCTGTTCACGGTTATTTAGGTCGTTATAACGTACAAGTATCATTAATTCTTGAAGGTCGTGAAAAAGAATTTATCGGTTACATGTACCCAGGTCCTAATAAGTTCTCAGTAACTCGTGCTTATATGTCGCACTTTTTCTCGAGTAAGTTATTTAGTATGACTACTACGACTAACGGTAGCTCACGTGCCATGGTGCCAATTGGTAACTTTGAACGTGTTATGCCATTAGATATTTTACCTACCTTGTTTTTACGCGATATTTGTTCTGGTGATACCGACGGCGCGCAACAACTAGGTGCCTTAGAGCTAGACGAAGAAGATTTAGCACTGTGTACATTTGTTTGTCCCGGCAAAACAGATTACGGTGTAATTCTTCGTGATTGCCTAACCACAATCGAAAAGGAAGGTTAGTCATGGGCTTGAAAAAGTTTATTGAAGATATTGAGCCGCACTTTGAAAAAGGCGGCAAACAAGAAAAGTGGTTTGCACTTTATGAAGCTGTAGCTACGGGGTTATTTACTCCAGGTATGGTTAATAAAGGTAAAACACACGTTCGTGACAGCATTGATTTAAAACGAATCATGATCACAGTATGGCTTGCGGTTTTCCCAGCCATGTTCTTTGGTATGTATAACATTGGTTTCCAAGCTGTCGATGCTTTGGCTGCTGGTTACGCTTTACCACAATCTTGGCAGGTTGATTTATTCAGCTTATTAGGTGGTTCATTAACTGCTGGCTCTGGCACATTCGATATGATGTTCTACGGTGCCATGTTCTTCCTACCTATATATGCCGTTACCTTTATTGTTGGTGGCTTCTGGGAAGTATTATTTGCGGCAGTACGTGGGCATGAAGTGAATGAAGGTTTCTTCGTTTCGTCTATCTTATTCGCACTTATTTTACCGGCTAGTATTCCTTTATGGCAAGTTGCCATCGGTATTACTTTTGGTATCGTTATCGCGAAAGAAATTTTTGGTGGTACAGGTAAAAACTTCTTAAACCCAGCATTAGCGGGTCGTGCGTTTTTATTCTTTGCTTATCCAAGCCAAATTTCAGGTGATGCTGTATGGGTTGCTGCTGATGGTTTCTCTGGCGCTACTATGCTTAGCTCTGCTAGCCAAGGTCTTGTTGATTACTCGGTAAATGCTGATTGGTGGAACGCTTTCTGGGGCTTTATTCCTGGTTCAGTAGGTGAAGTTTCTACTTTTGCTATTTTATTGGGTGGTGCTTACATCCTTTATAAAGGTATTGCTTCTTGGCGCATCGTTTTAGGTGTGTTTGGCGGTATGGTTATTACCTCATTATTATTCAATGCTATTGGCAGTGATACTAATGCTATGTTTGCTATGCCTTGGCATTGGCACTTAGTTATTGGTGGTTTTGCTTTTGGTATGATGTTTATGGCAACTGACCCTGTTTCTGCTTCGTTTACAAATACAGGTAAATACTGGTTTGGCGCTTTAGTTGGCGTGATGGTGGTATTGGTTCGTGTTGTTAACCCGGCATTCCCAGAAGGTATGATGTTAGCTATTTTATTCGCTAACTTGTTCGCACCATTGTTTGACTACTTTGTAGTACAAGGCAATATCAAACGGAGGCTTGCACGTAATGTCTAGTAATAAAGAAACATTTGGCAGAACCCTAGGTTTTGTTTTAGTTATCTGTTTAGTGTGTGCAGCCTTGGTATCTATTGCCGCGGTTGGACTAAAACCACTACAACAAGCTAACAAATTGCTTGATAAGCAAACTAAAATTCTTGAAGCATCGGGCTTATTAGCTGATGCAGGTAAAGATATTGTTGGTACTTATAACAAACGTGTTGAAGCTAAAATGATTGACCTAAAAACAGGTACAATTATTGAAGGTGATGTTAATGCGTTTGACGAGCGTGCAGACTCTCGTGATGCAGCAAAAAGTACTAAGCCGAGCAGTGATATTGCTGGTCTTAACCGTCGAGCTGATCGTGCTGTTGTTTATTTAGTTAAAAATGAACAAGGTCAATTAGATACTATTGTATTACCTATTGTAGGTAGTGGTTTATGGGATCTAATGTACGGTTTTGTTGGCTTATCACCAGATTTCAATACCGTTCAAAGCGTTGTTTACTCTGATCTTAAGGAAACTCCAGGATTAGGCGCAGAAGTGCTTAACCCAAACTGGAAAGCCTTATGGCCTGGTAAAAAGATGTTTAACGAGCAAGGCGATATCGCGATTAAAATCGTTAAAGGTGGCGCTAAAAAAGGTGATATTCACGGTGTTGATGCCTTATCTGGTGCGACATTGACCAGTAATGGTGTTCAGCGTACCTTACATTTTTGGTTAGGTAATGAAGGCTATGGTCCTTTTATTGCTAAATTCCGTAATGGAGGATTGAACTAATGTCTTCAGATACTAAAAAAGTCCTCTTCGGACCTGTTGTTGATAATAACCCGATTGCATTACAAGTATTAGGTGTTTGTTCAGCGCTTGCTGTAACAAGCTCAATGGCTAATGCGTTAGTTATGACACTTGCTGTAATTGTGGTAACTGCATTTTCTAACTTGTTTATTTCGATTATCCGTAATCAAATACCATCAAGTGTACGTATTATTGTGCAAATGGCGATTATTGCTTCACTAGTAATTGTTGTTGACCAAGTACTAAAAGCTTTCTCTTACCAATTATCGAAAGAATTATCGGTTTATATTGGTTTGATCATTACTAACTGTATCGTTATGGGTCGTGCTGAAGCTTTTGCTATGAAAGAAAAGCCTGGCGTGAGCTTCTTAGACGGTATTGGTAACGGTTTAGGTTATGGCGCAGTCTTAATGGTTGTCGCTTTCTTTCGTGAATTACTTGGCTTTGGTAAAGTTTTCGGTTTTGAAGTTCTACCATTAGTTCAAAACGGCGGCTGGTACCAAGGTAATGGTCTATTAGTGTTACCGTTTAGCTCATTCTTCATTATTGGTTTAATCATTTGGGCTGTACGCCAATGGAAACCAGAACAAGTTGAGAAGGATTAATCATGGAACATTATTTAAGTATTTTTATTAAAACCATTTTCATTGAGAATATGGCGTTAAGCTTCTTCTTAGGTATGTGTACTTTCTTAGCAGTATCAAAGAAAGTTAGCACAGCGATTGGCTTAGGTGTTGCAGTTGTTGTAGTGCTCGGTTTAGCGGTTCCTGCTAACCAAATCATCTACCAAGCAATTTTAGCACCGGGTGCACTTGACAGCTTAATGGGGATTACTGATCCGAAAGAATCAATTGACCTTAGCTTTTTGTCATTTATTACCTTTATCGGGGTAATTGCTGCTTTAGTACAAATTTTAGAAATGCTTTTAGATAAGTATTTCCCAGCTTTGTATCAAGCGCTTGGCATCTTCCTACCTTTAATCACGGTTAACTGTGCCATTTTTGGTGCCGTTTCCTTTATGGTTGCGAAAAACCTTACCCTTGGCGAAAGTGTCGTTTACGGCGTTGGCTCAGGTATAGGTTGGATGTTAGCCATTGTATTGATGGCTGGTTTGCGCGAAAAGATGAAATATTCTGATGTACCAAACGGTTTGAAAGGTTTAGGTATTACATTTATTACTGCTGGATTGATGGCTTTTGGCTTTCTTTCTTTCGGTGGTATTTCGTTATAAATTTGGTCGGTGTAATGCACATGTTGTGTATTGCACCCTTAGAGAAGTTTAAGGAATAGTCGATGGAAATTATTCTCGGCGTATCGATGTTTACTGCGATAATTTTTGCCTTAGTCTTAGTGATTTTATTTGCTAAATCTAAGTTAGTATCAAGTGGTGAAGTAACGATCAGTATAAATGGCGACCCGGCAAAAGCAGTGAAAACGGCTGCAGGCGGAAAATTATTAGGTGCACTAGCTGATCAAGGGATTTTTATTCCTTCAGCATGTGGCGGCGGTGGTACTTGTGGCCAATGTCGTGTAGATGTGCATTCAGGTGGTGGCGATATTCTTCCTACGGAAGAAGGTCACATCAATAAACGTGAAGCCAAAACTGGCTGTCGTTTAGCGTGTCAAGTTGCTGTTAAACAGGACATGGATATTGTAGTTGAAGATGAAATCTTCGGTGTTCAACAATGGGAATGTGAAGTTATTTCTAACGATAACAAAGCAACGTTCATTAAAGAACTGAAACTACAAATTCCAAATGGTGAATCAGTTCCGTTTAAAGCGGGTGGTTATATTCAAATTGAAGCACCAGCACATCATGTTAAATATAGTGATTTTGATATTGATGAGCAGTACCGTGGCGATTGGAAACATTTTGGTTTCTTCGACGTAGAGTCAAAAGTAGACACAGATACATTACGTGCTTACTCAATGGCTAACTACCCAGAAGAAGCGGGCATTATTATGCTTAACGTACGTATTGCTACGCCGCCTCCAGGACGTTTGCATTTACCAGCAGGTAAAATGTCATCGTTCATCTTTAGCCTTAAGGCTGGTGATAAAGTAACTATTTCTGGTCCATTTGGTGAGTTCTTCGCTAAAGAAACTGATAATGAAATGGTCTTTATCGGTGGTGGTGCTGGTATGGCGCCAATGCGTTCTCATATCTTTGACCAACTTAAGCGTTTAGAATCTAAACGTAAGATGAGTTTCTGGTATGGTGCCCGTTCTAAGCGCGAAATGTTCTATGAAGATGATTATAACGGCCTAGCGGCTGATAATGATAACTTCCAATGGCATGTTGCTTTATCTGATCCACAACCTGAAGATAACTGGGATGGCTTAACTGGTTTTATCCATAATGTTCTTTTTGAAGAATATTTGAAAGACCATGAAGCACCAGAAGATTGTGAATACTACATGTGTGGTCCACCAATGATGAATGCTGCTGTTATCGGTATGCTTAAAGATCTTGGTGTTGAAGATGAAAACATTATGTTGGATGACTTCGGTGGTTAATATTTTACTTTAAGCTTGCCTAGCAGCACTATTTCATCGTTGGATGTACTCACCTATAGTCATAGGCTCCGTGCATCCGCCTTGAATTAGCACTGCTATTCGACGCTTAAGCTTAAAATATACTATTGATGGACATTTAAAATAAAGACGACTTCGGTCGTCTTTTTATTTTAAGAAAAAGGTTGTTTATATCGCTATATTTTTGGAAAAGAATATAGCGATATATATAATAATTTGGAATAAATATGAATACACTTAAACTACTGTTGTTGACCACTTTGGTGTTAACGCTGTCTGCTTGCTTCCCGAGCAACCCTTCAAAAAATACTGAGATATTGCTGCAAGGGCATACCATGGGGACTACGTATAATATTAAAGTAGTCGCGACAAAAGAACAGTTGATAGAGCTTAAGTTACAACAGCAAATTGATGCAGCGCTGGAACAAGTTAATCAAGAAATGTCTACTTATATTCCTGATTCTGAGTTATCGAAATTTAACCAATCCACATCAACTGCAGCTATCGAAGTTTCACCAGGTTTTGCTCGTGTTCTTAAAGAATCTATTCGTCTTGGTCAATTAAGTGAAGGTAAGCTTGATGTTACTGTCGGACCCTTAGTTAACTTGTGGGGCTTTGGCCCAGAACAGCGTCCTGAAACTGTTCCTAGCGATGAGATATTAGCGGCGACTAAAAAGCGTATCGGTCTACAAAACATAACGCTAGAGGGTAATCTTCTCTCTAAAAAAATACCAGACTTGTATATTGATTTATCTACTATCGCTAAAGGCTATGGCGTCGATGTTGTTGCCGAGCTAATTGAAAGTAATGGATTTACTCACTACTTAGTTGAAATTGGCGGAGAAATGCGATTAAGGGGCTTTAAACACACAGGTGAACTGTGGGCTATTGCAATCGAAAGACCTATCCTTGATCAAAGTGGTGAAGAGCGTGCGGTACATCAAGTCGTTATTCCCAAAGACAATGCGGTAGCTACCTCTGGTGATTACCGTAATTATTTTGAAGCGGATGGCAGACGTTTTTCACATATTATTGATCCAGAAACGGGCAAACCTATCGATCATAACTTAGTATCCGTAACCGTGATTCATCCTTCGTCTATGACGGCTGATGGCTTATCAACTACCTTGATGGTAATGGGCATGGAAAAGGGAATGGCTTTTGCTAGCGAAAATAACTTGGCAGCATTATTTATTTCTAAGACTGAAAATGGCTTTGACGAACGATTTACGGTAAAATTCAAACAGTATTTGAAATAACACCTGTTCATGTAACACCATTTGTTGAACACATAGCGTCGGCTTCTTATCTTAACAAAAGGGCCGTGGATGATATTTATTACAATGACTCTTGTCTTGAGCATTGGCTGTTTATAATTGAGAGCATAGCATTATGATGATTTTCCTTATTTCTTTTGGTTTTTTCCTTATTGTAGGCGCAGCCATGGCAGTAGGTTATATTTTCCAAAACAAAACACTAGCAGGTAGTTGTGGCGGTTTAGCGAGCGTTGGCATCGATAAAGAATGTAACTGCGACAACCCGTGTGAAAAACGACAAGAGCGTGAGAAAAAAGCCGCACTTGAACACAACCTTCTAAATAGAATCGATGTAGAAAATTTATAGCAGCTGGCTAAGTTGCCAACGTGAGTTGTGACTTTTAACCCGTCTAATATTAGTAATAGAGGTAGGGCTTTACTGTTAAAACTCTACCAATAAAAAAGGATAATGAATTTACTTCATTATCCTTTTTTATTACATGTTATATCTTGTCATAAAGTTAGTTAATAAAGCGTTTTATTTTAATGACAATACCTTCGGCATCTAACTCTAATTCATGATGCATTTCTTCTTGAGTGCCATGTTTAACAAAATGGTCAGTAACACCAATATTTAGAATAGTAACTGGTTTACCTTGGGCAAGTAAATATTCATTTACGCCTGAGCCAGCACCGCCAGCTATAGCATTATCTTCAACCGTTACCAGGCAGTCATGTTTGGCATTTAACGTATCAATAAGTGTTTCATCAAGTGGTTTAACAAAGCGCATATCTACTAGCGTTGCATTAAGTTCTAAAGCCGCTTTTTTTGCTTCACCTAGCATAGAGCCAAAACTTAATATGGCTATGCTTTTGTTTGTTTGCTCTTGGCTTTCTATAACTGTGGCTGTAAGGATGGTCACACCTTTACCTAGTTCAATGGTTTCATCAACACTAGGGAGTATTTCGCCGGTACCATTGCCACGAGGGTAGCGAACAACGCTAGGGCCATCTAACTTGTAACCAGTGTTTAACATTAACTGACATTCTCGTTCATTAGACGGTGCCATGATAACGGTATTAGGGATACAACGTAAAAAACTTAAGTCGAAAACGCCTTGATGGGTAGCCCCATCAGCGCCTACTATACCCGCACGGTCAATAGCAAACATGACAGGTAAGTTTTGTATGGCTACATCGTGAATGAATTGATCATAACCACGTTGTAAAAAACTAGAATAAATTGCTACTACCGGCTTTAGACCACCAATGGCAAGACCTGCAGCATAGGTTACTGAGTGCTGTTCAGCAATTGCCACATCATAGTATTGATCTGGAAAACGTTGGCTAAATTCAACCATACCAGAGCCTTCAGCCATGGCAGGAGTTACAGCGACTAACTTTTTATCAATTTCAGCGGTTTTACATAACCAATCGCCAAAAATTTTTGAATAAGTAGGCAAACTGGGTTTTGACTGGGGTAAGTTGGTCTCTTCAGGATTAAACTTTGGTACAGCATGATATTTTATCGGATCTTGCTCTGCTGCTTGATAACCTTTACCTTTGGTCGTAACAACATGCAAAAACTGCGGCCCTTTTAGGTTGCGCATGTTTTTAATTGTAGTGACTAAGCTTTCAACATCATGGCCATCAATAGGACCAATATAATTGAATCCTAACTCTTCAAAAAAAGTACTTGGCACGACCATGCCTTTTAAATGCTCCTCAGCACGACTAGCAAGTTCTTTTATTGGTGGAATATTGCCTAATAATTTTTTACTGCTTTCTCTAAAACCAGTAAAAATACTGCCTGATAGCAATTTGGCTAAATGGTTATTTAAGGCGCCAACATTCTTTGAAATCGACATGTCATTATCATTTAAGATGATTAACATATCTTTTTTGATATCACCTGCGTGATTTAATGCTTCAAAAGCCATACCAGCAGTCATAGCTCCATCGCCAATGACAGCAACTGTTTTACGGTTTTTTGCTTCTTTTTCGGCGGCTACAGCTAAACCTAAAGCGGCAGAAATTGAGGTGCTTGAATGACCAACACTTAAGGTATCGTATTCGCTTTCTTCACGCCAAGGGAAAGGATGTAAACCACCTTTTTGTCTTATAGTGTGTAGCTGATCACGTCTGCCAGTTAAAATTTTATGCGGATATGCTTGATGACCAACATCCCAAATCAAGTGATCAAACGGGGTATTGTATACGTAATGTAAGGCTACAGTAAGCTCAATTGTGCCCAAGCCTGATGCAAAGTGTCCACTACTTTTACTTACTGAATTAAGTAAAAAACTACGTAATTCATTACTAATACGTGTCAGTTGTTCCTGCGGCATATTGCGCAGATCCTCTGGAATATTAATCTGAGAAAGTAATGGGTAGTCAGCAAGGTTTGTAATCATAGTTTGTCTATTGGTAATTATTATTTTATTTAAAGTTTTGCTCAGTCTAAACGCCTAGTGGCTGCGTTTAACAATAAAAGTGGCAAAATCTGCTAAAGATTGGGTATTGTAAGGTAATCTGCTCAAAGCTTGAAGCGCTTGTTGTAATAAGTTTTCCGCTTTGTCTTGTGCACCTTGTAAACCGAGCAGTGCAGGATAAGTGCTTTTGTTCGCTGCTATATCAGATCCAACGGGTTTACCTAGTTCTTCTTCGGTTGATGTTAAGTCAATAATATCATCTTGCACTTGGTAGGCTAAGCCAATGAGTTGTGCGTACTCGCTTAATATTATTTTATATTCACGGGTGACTTGTCCACTGCACATTGCTGGCATTAATACTGATGCTTCCAATAAAGCGCCAGTTTTAAGCGAATGTAAAACTTCCAATTCACCTAGTGAAATGTTTTTACCCGTTGCCGCTAAATCAAGTGCTTGTCCGCCACACATCCCTTGATAACCAGAAGCTTTAACTAATTGTTGAATTAGTTTTACCTGGATAGGCATTCCAGCAGTACTTTGATTCATTGAAAACGTATGATTAGCTAAAATATCAAAAGCAAGTGTCTGCAAAGCATCGCCCGCTAGTATTGCTGTTGCTTCATCAAATGCTTTATGACAAGTCGGTTTACCGCGTCTTAAATCATCGTCATCCATCGCAGGTAAGTCATCATGCAAAAGTGAGTAAGCGTGAATACACTCTAAAGCACCGGCTACTGCGTCAATATCGTTCAAATCAGCTGAAACTGCTTCGCCGGTAATATAGGCTAAGTAAGGACGCATGCGTTTTCCACCAATAAGCAAACCATAACGCATGGCTTCAATAAGCTTAGGATCATTGATGGTAAGGCCTTCGAGCTTAGCGGCTAAAAAGTCATTAATGCGCTCTTGATAATGGGCGTAAGAAATTAATGTAGTCATTAACTTTCGCCTGCACTGCTATCAAAGTCAGTTAACTTAGCAGTACCATTTTTATCAAGCAGAATTTGTACTTTTTGCTCTGCAGCTTGCAATTTCACCTGACTTAATTGGCTCAGGTTCAGGCCTCGTTCAAAAAGTGTCATCGATTCTTCTAAGCTTAATTCACCTTGCTCTAAACTTTGCACTATTGTGTCAAGTTCATTTAATGATTCTTCAAAAGAGAGGTTTTCTAGTTTCTTCTTAGCCATGATTTTTGCTCTAAGCACATAATGATTAATTAATTCCGGCAAACTTACCTTAGCTTGCAACGTGGGTCAATTGACCTACTTCAATAATAGTTTTAAAAATATTTTATCATTAGTGTTAAGTTATTGACACTACGGGCGATAATAAACTTATATACGTATTTTATTATTAGTGAATTATTCGTTAGAGATTAGCGAATAGTTTGCACTTAATGTACTATTCTTTTATTTATAATCGTGACAATTCAAAATACATGTTTCAGTGGGAGAAAAAACGATTTAGGCAAGGCATTGATTGTAGGGAATTGTTATTCCATTTTCAAAATCAATAACGACGTATAAATCGTTTTTAGCCCCATCGTAGAAGCGCTTGAGTAATCTCATTTTATTGTTGCGTCAAGGAAATAGGGAATAACCCTAATTTAATTGACGCGCCTCAAACTGAAATTGCTCAAGCACTCTGAATCGAGCATTTTGAATGATTACGGGTATTAAGTACGGTCTAATACCATTCAGCGTAAAGAAGTGAGCCCTTTCTTATGCTGATGAGTGTTAAAGCGCGATTAGTTAGTTGTTTAGGAGAGTTTTGTGGATTTAGCTACGTTAATTGGTATTTTAGGTGCCATTGGTTTATTAGTCATGGCGATGGTGTTATCAGGCGACATTATGATGTTCGCTGATACCCAGTCGGTATTGATTGTTTTTTGTGGCTCAATTTTTATCGTATTATCTAATTACAACTTAGGGCAGTTCTTTGGTATAGGAAAAATCATTGGCAAAGCTTTTATGTTTAAACTTGAAAAGCCTGAAGAGTTAATTGAGAAAGCCGTTGATATGGCTGATGCAGCGCGTAAAGGTGGTTTTTTAGCGTTAGAAGAAGCAGAAATTACTAACCCTTTTATGCAAAAGGGCGTAGACATGCTCGTTGATGGCCATGATGCCGATGTAGTGAGAGCGACTTTACAAAAAGATATTAATTTAACCACAGAGCGGCATGAAACAGGTTCGGATATGATGATGGCCCTTGCTGATGTCGCACCTGCAATGGGTATGATTGGCACGCTTATCGGTCTCGTTGCCATGTTATCTAATATGGATGATCCAAAGTCGATTGGTCCCGCTATGGCGGTTGCCTTATTAACAACACTCTACGGTGCCTTTTTAGCCAATGTTATCGCTATTCCTATCGCTTCAAAGTTGAAACTGCGTATGGCGGAAGAAAAAATGAATCAAGAATTAGTGCTTGATGCTGTACTGGGTATTCAAGATGGTCAAAATCCACGCGTTATCGAAGGCTTATTAAAAAATTATTTAGCTGAAGGTAAAAGAAAAGTCGATACAACTGATGAATAGCATGAACAGACTTATGTTAAGTGGCTTTATATTAGGAGTGGCGCATGGCTGAACAACAATGTAAATGTCCACCTCCTGGGCTGCCTGCGTGGATGGGAACTTTTGCCGATCTTATGTCCTTGTTGATGTGTTTTTTCGTTTTGCTTTTATCATTCTCAGAAATGGATGTTTTAAAGTTTAAACAAATTGCGGGCTCGATGAAGTTTGCCTTTGGTGTGCAAAATAAAATTGAAGTAAAAGATATTCCCAAAGGTACCAGTATTATTGCTCAAGAATTCCGACCTGGAAAACCTGAGCCAACCCCTATTGAAGTTATTCAACAACAAACCATGGAAATGACTCAGCAGATGCTTGAGTTTCAAGCGGGTGATGAAACCTCTGCAGGTGGTCGACAAGAGCAGCGAGGTACTGAACGTGGTGGCCAATCTCAAAATACGGAAGATGCACTTTCACAGCAGGCATTAGATCAAGCTAAGCAAGATATGGAAGAAGCTGCTCAAGAACAAGTAAACGAATTAGTGAAGAAAATAGCTGAACAGTTAGAGCAGCAAATTCAAGATGGTGCGATAGAACTAGAGTCTTTGGGCCAACAAGTTATTATTCGCATAAGAGAGAATGGTTCTTTTCCTTCAGGATCTGCATTTTTACAGCCTAAGTTTTGGCCTGTAATTCGTGAAATTGGTGAGTTATTAAATACTGTGCCAGGTGAAATCATGATCTCAGGACATACTGATAATCGCGGCGTTGATTCTGAATTGTTTAGCTCTAATTGGGATCTATCGAGTAAACGTGCTGTTGCAATAGCGCATCAGTTAATTAAGGTTCCTGACTTTGACGCCACCCGATTAGTGGCCGCTGGACATGCAGATACTCGACCTTTAGTGCCTAATACTAATGCGTTAAATCGCCGCCGAAATCGCCGTGTTGAAATAGCTATCAATCAAGGTAAAGCCAAAGAAACTGAGCGAATTGGTATCACTAAAGAATAGAAAGTTAGCATCGAGGTTAAAGTTTAAAAGGACAGAGCCTGTAACACTTTCAGTTGTTAACGCTCGGCCTTGTAAATAGTTAAGTAACGCTACACGGACGTAGCTTATTAGACAATGCAGATTCGTATTGTCTTGAGTAACTGGATTACACTCTACTCACATTACTTTCTTTATATCCCTTTAAAGTAAGCACTAAAACGAAAACTCAACAGAACCTGAAAAATAGTGTACAATGCGCGCCATTATTTTTTTGTCTTTTTTAGGTCATAACCGATGAAATTTATCGTAAAGCTTCAAGCCGAGATTACCATCAAATCTCGCCCCGTCCGTAAACGTTTTACTAAAATATTAGAGTCTAGCGTTAAGAATGTTTTACGTCGTATTGACGAACAAGTCACTACACGTATGAACTGGGATAATATTGAAGTTAATACTAAAGACAATTCGCCTGAAAACCGTGAACGTTTAGTAGAAGCCCTTAAATGCATTCCTGGCATTCCTATGTTCTTAGAAGTACAGCAAAGTGAATTTGTTGATGTTCATGATATTTATGAAAAAACACTCGCTGTCCATGCTGAATCTATTGAAAATAAGACTTTTTGTGTACGTGCTAAACGGACAGGAAATCATGATTTCAATTCATTAAAAGTTGAACAGTACGTTGGTGGTGGTTTAAATCAACAGGTAGAAAGTGCGAAAGTAAAACTAAAAAATCCAGATGTTACTATTCATCTAGAGATTAAAAACAAAGATCTTTTTATTGTTACCCAGCGACATAAGGGCTTAGGCGGCTTTCCAATAGCGACGCAAGAAGACGTGTTATCACTAATGTCAGGTGGTTTTGACTCAGGTGTTTCAAGTTATCAAATGATCAAGAAAGGTGCACGTACTCACTATTGTTTCTTTAATCTTGGTGGTTCTGCTCACGAAGTGGGTGTTAAACAAATCAGTTATTATTTGTGGAACAAATTTGGTGCCTCACATAAAGTTAAATTCTTTGCGGTAGACTTCGAGCCTGTTGTTGCTGAGATTCTAGAGAATGTTGAAAATAGCCAGATGGGCGTGGTACTTAAACGCATGATGATTCGTGCAGCCACAAAAATAGCAGAGCGAGGTAAAATTCAAGCACTTGTTACGGGTGAGAGTTTAGGTCAGGTTTCAAGTCAAACCTTAACTAATTTAAACGTTATCAATCGTGTAACTGATACGCTGATTTTACGTCCATTAGCGGCTTACGATAAGCAAGATATTATTGATATAGCGCGCAAAATAGGAACAGAAGAATTTTCTAAAACCATTCCAGAATACTGTGGAGTTATTTCTAAAAAACCAACGGTAAAAGCTGTTTTATCTAAAGTTGAAGAAGAAGAAGGTAACTTTGATTTTGATGTTTTAGACAAGGTTGTTAGTGAAACGCGTGTTTATGATATTCGCGATATAGGCAAAGAAGCAGAAGAAGAAATTCATGCTGTAGATCTTGTTGAAAACATTCCTGAGAATGCTGTTGTTGTAGATATTCGTAGCCCTGAAGAAGAAGAAGATAAACCGTTAGAGCTAGGTGATGTTGAAGTTAAGCACATTCCTTTTTACAAATTATCTACACAGTTTGGTGACTTAGATATGACGAAAGAATACTTGTTATATTGTGATCACGGTGTGATGAGTAAACTTCAAGCCTTATATTTACTTGATAATGGTTTCAAAAATGTAAAAGTGTACCGTCCTTAACTTTTAGACTTAACCTCTAGAGCTAACGTTAAGGTTCAGCACCTGTTGCCACAGACGAGTATTCTCTGGCGTGGCAACATTATTTTTCTTACCTAAGCGGTGAATATAACCGTTAATATAATCAACCTCTGTAGATCTTCCCGTCAAAACATCACTTCTCATTGAAGAGCAGTTTTTCGCTGTTGCTAATGCTACTTTATGAACCATTGCCTTTAAGTCAGTAAATGCTAACGTTATATTTTCAGTTTGGCTCACTTCGCTTATTTCAGTTAATAACGCATTGATCTGTGCAGAAAACTTCTCGTCATTTACCTCGCCATTTTCAATGTTATTAATGGCAGTGATAGGGTTTATCACACAATTAATTGCCAACTTTACCCACTGCTTTGTCACTATGTCTTGATGAAAGCTTACTTGGGGCAGGGCATGGTTCAATAGATTGGTGAGTTGAGTTTGTTGGGATACACTTAATTTTCCAGAAAGTAGTCCTATATCGGTTTGACCTAATCCTGTATGGGTAATAGCTAATGGTGCATTTCGTAAACAGCCATGAGTTGTTAACATCGCCAGTATAATTTGCTGACGGGGTAGTAGGCTCTCCACATCCGTAAAGGTACCCATGCCATTATGAGCAAGAATAATGATGCAATGAGGATTAATGTTCTTAGCTATTTTCTTTATTGCGGTGGCAATATTAAATGACTTTAGACATAAGATAATTACATCAGCTGACTCTACATCAACCGCTTGACTATAGGTTAGCGGATAAGTTTTTTCTTGAGCTTGCTGGTAGGTGATAAATTGATAAGTGGCCGTCTCTAGCTCATGGTTACTCAGTGAATTTTTATTCGAGGCAAGTAGAGTAACCTTCTTGTTTTTATTGACGTTTGGGATGTCGCTATGTGAAATATTCTGTTGAGATAAGTGATGGTACCAAAGAAGTCCCATTGCTCCTTGTCCAACGACAACAATATTATCTGGCTTATTAATCATGAGTTTATTATGTACCATTGTATTAAGTTCGTAGCAGTGAGTAACATTTGTAGTTACAACGTATTGACTCTAGTTCTATGGAAAAACTTGCGGTACAGCCATTTCGTTAACATGAATAAACTGATGCCTACAACATCAGCAATAAAGTCTCCGAATTGCCCCGTTCTATACCCCAAAAAGGATTGACCAATTTCTGTCAAAGCGCCATAGAAAATAAGCAAAGGCACAGAAAGAGACAGTGACAATTTGATAATAGAGTGGCAAACCCAGGTTAAAATGACAAAGCTAGTTAAGTGCCCTATGGTATCAATCTCTGGAATTTGAAATATGCGCTTTCGTAAAACATCGGGTAAAAAATCATGCGCGAAAAGCAGTAATAGAATTACGACAATGACCGTAATAAAAAAGTAATAATGCGGGCGAGCTTTCACAAGTAATCTGCAATTAACTAAGTAAGTTATTCAATATTAGCATGATTAACACAGTATTTCTTGTTGCACTTTTCTGTCCTGCATTATCGTTAAGTTGCTGCATAACATATTTTCTTGCTTCAATTGTTACTTTAGTTGCGTGCATTAAACGTGAAGGTATAATAGCGGTATTGAGTTAATCCAACCTACATAGAGAAAAATTATGCCATCAATGGATATCGTATCAGAGACTGATTTAGAAGAAGTAAGAAATGCTGTCGACAATGCTAATCGTGAAATTACTACCCGATTTGATTTTCGTGGTGTTGAAGCAAGTTTTGAATGGAAAAAACCTAATATTATCCTCAAAGCTGAAGGTGACTTTCAATTAAAGCAAATGTGCGACTTGCTAAGAAGCCAATTAGCTAAGCGTAATGTTGATGCTAAAGCAATGGCCGTTGGAGATGCAAGTGCTTCAGGTAGAAATTGGAGTCAGCAAGTAACGTTTAAAGAAGGTATAGAGCAAGATATGGCTAAGCAACTAGTGAAGCTTATCAAAGGCGAAAAGCTGAAAGTACAAGCTGCGATTCAAGGTGAACAAGTTCGTGTAACAGGTAAAAAGCGTGATGAATTACAAGCGGTAATGCAATTAGTGCGTACTGCTGAGCTAGAACAGTCGTTTCAGTTTACTAACTTTAAAGATTAAAATTTAGCCAACTAAATTGTGACAACCAATTCAAAACCATAACTTTAGTTATGGTTTTTTTTATGTTGGTTAAAATTAAAAGCATAATTGATCTAAATACTTCTATTGAAGCGTATTGTAGGTTTTGAATAGCATTTTAGTCTTTGAATAGTATATTAACCTAAGGAAAGTAAATGAAATATCTGGCCCTTTGTTGGAGCCTAGCATTATTGAGTAGTGCTGTGTTTGCGGACGGAGATAGAGGAGACGTTAGAGAGCGTATTGAACCGAAAGGTTTTTTGTATGGCTTAGGTTTAGGTATCAACCAAGAGATATATTCTGGCTATGATTATCGAGTCATTCCTTTACCTATTATAGGTTACCGAGGTGATAATTTTCGTGTTTTAGGGCCCTTCGTTAGTTATGATGCATTGGAATTTTCTGATATTGAATTGACTGTGCAGATCGCCCCTCGATTTCAAGGCTTTGATGAGTCTGACAGTTTTATTTTTGAAAATATGCAAGAAAGAAAGTTTTCTATGGATGCTGGATTAGGACTTTCTTATCAGAAGAAGGACTGGAAAATAGGCCTTTCAAGCATGTTTGATGTACTTGGCAGATCTAATGGTTATGAAGCTAAAGCTAACATCTCGCGTGTGTTTCGCAAAGGTCCTTTGTTCTTTGAACCCAGTTTAAGTGTCAGCTATTTAGACAGCAATCATGTTGATTATTATTATGGTGTGAAGGCAAACGAAACTAATGAATTTACATCTCAATATCTTGGTAAATCCGCACTAAATACTACTATTTCTTTATCCTTGGCCACGCCCATTTTTTTAGGTGGCTTTACCCGTATTGTAGTTGATTACACTTGGTATGATTCAGTAATAACCAATAGCCCATTGGTTGAAGATGAAGCTAATATGAGTGCTCGTTTTCTCTTTAGTAAGTTTTTTTAACTATATCACGGCATTTTAGACTAGCTAAAATGTCGTGTTGTTTTCTTTGAAGTATTACTTACCTCAAACGACTTCTCGACATTTTTAATTCAATAGCTACTTTAGGCAATGATGGTAACTTATTGTCAATTGTCATTATTAGTCCGATTGCTATAACTCACCTGAAAATGATCACTTATTTAGTGCGATTAATGTAAGTATTCGTGGGATTAATAACTCACTTAAGCAGATGTACCAAGGGAATTAGCTCTAATATCTAGCAAGATTATTTATATTTATTATTTGCTGATATGAATAAAAGGGGAAAAAAGGCTCTATAATTGATAGACATCATTATGGGCTATATACATGTTTGAGCTCTATCCAGAAAAGGCTAAACATGGCGTTAAGTACTGTAATAGGTGGTTATTAGCTCGATTTATGATTTAGACGATAAAAACAGTATAGACGTCTATACGTTTAGATGTTGACATATCTAGTGATCTAAGTAACAGTATAACTCTTAATTATTATGTGTATTTTTTGTTAGGTAGCGTCATGCCCATTAAAATTCCCGACCAATTACCAGCGTTATCAATTTTAGATAATGAAAATATTTTTGTTATGTCTGAGAACCGAGCAGCATCTCAAGAAATTCGTCCAATGCAAGTCGCTATTCTCAACTTAATGCCGAATAAAATTGAAACTGAAGTGCAGATATTGCGCATGCTGTCTAATACACCGTTACAGATAAATATTGAATTTATTCGTATACATAAAAATGTGTCCAAAAATACGCCAGAAGAGCATCTAGAAAACTTTTACCATTTGTTTGATGATATAAAACACAAACAATACGATGGTCTAATCATCACAGGTGCTCCGCTAGCTTTGCTTGATTATTCGCAAGTGAAATTTTGGGATAAAATTTGTGAAGTGTTTGATTGGGCAGAAAAAAATGTAACTTCAACCATGTTCTCATGTTGGGCTGCACACGCTGCGTTATATCATCACTACGGTTTAAACCGTCATTTGCGCAAAGAAAAACTTTCTGGTGTGTTTAAACACAAACCGCTTGATGATAAAGAGTCATTAACGAGAGGATTTGATGAAAACTTTAATGTGCCACATTCTCGTTATGGTTACATTGATAAATCAGATTATGAAAGCATTCCTCAAATACAGATATTAGCTGAATCTGCTGATGCAGGTGTATATTTAGCTGCCAGTAAAAACAAACAGCAAGTGTATTTGACGGGTCATCCTGAATACGATGCAAGCACATTGCATGAAGAATATTTACGAGATAGTAATAAAAGTGCTGATACTGCTTTACCCAAAAATTATTATCAAGATGATGACGCCAGCAAATCACCCGTTGGCTCATGGCGTAGTCATGGTAGTTTGCTCTATACTAATTGGCTTAACTACTATGTTTATCAAATGACGCCATATCAATTAGATGCTTCAAATATTAGAGCTATTCACCCTGATACTGTTATTTAGTTTTCACTAAAAGACCAACTAATATTAATTAGTTGGTCACTATTATTTATCTTAGTCAGCCATTAAATAACTTTCGACACAGCGGAAAAAGAACATGAAAAAATCATCATCATTTGCCTTATTTGAGCAACAGTTAGCAAAAAACATTTTAATTTTAGATGGTGCAATGGGCACCATGATCCAAGCATATAAATTTGAAGAGCAAGACTTTAGAGCGGAACGCTTTGCTGATTGGCATACCGATGTAAAAGGCAATAACGATATGTTAGTGCTTACTCAACCTGAAATCATTAAAGCGATTCATCTTGAGTATCTTGAAGCCGGCGCTGATATTCTTGAAACGAATACGTTTAACGCAACAACGATTGCCATGGCCGATTACGACATGCAAGAGTATAGCGCTGAGATTAACCGTGTTGCTGCTCAAATAGCGCGAGAAGCGGCTGATGAGTACACTAAAAAGAACCCAGATCGTCCTCGTTTTGTTGCGGGTGTTTTAGGGCCAACAAACCGAACTTGTTCGATTTCTCCTGATGTCAACGATCCTGCATATCGTAACGTTACCTTTGATGAGCTAAAAGATGCTTACATTGAATCCACGTTAGCTTTGATTGAAGGCGGTAGTGACATTATTTTAATCGAAACTATTTTCGATACCTTAAATGCTAAAGCGGCAGTATTTGCAGTAGAAACTGTATTTGACCAATTAGGTGAGCGTTTACCTGTAATGATTTCAGGTACTATTACTGATGCCTCGGGTCGTACTCTATCAGGACAAACCACAGAAGCTTTTTACAATTCATTACGTCATGCAAAGCCTGTTTCCTTTGGTCTTAACTGTGCCTTAGGTCCCGTTGAATTACGCCAGTATGTTGCTGAATTAAGCCGTATTTGTGATACGGCTGTTTCTGCCCATCCTAATGCGGGTTTACCAAATGCCTTCGGTGAGTATGATTTCACCGTTGAAGACATGAACACTCATGTAGAAGAGTGGGCTTCATCAGGCTTTTTAAATATCATTGGTGGCTGTTGTGGTACCACGCCTGAGCATATCAGAGGCATGGCTGACTCAGTTGCAAAAATAAAACCGCGTAAAGTTGAAAAACGTGAAATTGCCTGTCGCTTATCTGGTTTAGAAGCATTAACCATTAACAAAGATAGCTTGTTTGTAAACGTGGGCGAACGTACCAATGTTACCGGCTCTGCCATGTTTAAGCGCTTAATTGTTGAAGAAGATTACGATAAAGCTATCTCTGTAGCTCTACAACAAGTAGAAAATGGCGCGCAGATTATTGATATCAACATGGATGAAGGCATGTTGGACTCAAAAACCGCCATGGTGCGTTTTTTGAACCTGATTGCTGGCGAACCAGATATTGCTAAAGTGCCGATCATGATTGACTCCTCTAAGTGGGATATCATTGAAGCGGGCCTGAAATGTATTCAAGGTAAAGGCATTGTTAACTCTATCAGCTTAAAAGAGGGCGAAGAAAACTTCCGTCACCAAGCTGAATTGCTTCGTCGTTACGGCGCGGCTGTTATTGTTATGGCATTTGATGAAGAAGGACAAGCTGATACGCGTAAGCGTAAATATGAAATTTGTCATCGTGCTTATCATATGTTGGTTGATGAAATTGGTTACCCGCCAGAAGATATTATTTTTGACCCGAATATTTTTGCTGTCGCCACAGGTATTGAAGAGCACAATAACTACGCGGTCGATTTTATCGAAGCAGTTGATGACATTAAGAAAAATCTACCTTATGCGATGATTTCAGGTGGTGTATCTAACGTTTCTTTCTCATTTAGAGGAAACAACCCAGTGCGTGAAGCCATTCACGCAGTCTTTTTATACTATGCCATTAAAAATGGTATGGACATGGGGATTGTTAACGCTGGCCAATTAGCTATTTATTCAGACTTACCAGCAAATCTAAAACAAGCGGTAGAAGACGTTATTCAAAATAAGGATGATGGTGCGACTGAACGCTTACTTGATATTGCGCAAGAGTTTCATGGTAAAGCTGGCGGACAAGCCTCAAAGACTGATTTAACTTGGCGAGAATTACCGATTAACGCACGTTTATCTCATGCGTTAGTTAAAGGTATTAATGAATTTATTATTGAGGATACCGAAGAAGCTCGTTTAGCGTCAGAGAAACCATTAGATGTAATTGAAGGGCCATTGATGGATGGCATGAATACCGTCGGTGATTTATTTGGTGCGGGTGAAATGTTCTTACCGCAAGTGGTAAAATCAGCCCGTGTAATGAAACAAGCGGTTGCTTATTTAAACCCTTACATCGAAGAGGGAAAAACTGAAATAAGCACCAACGGTAAAGTATTGCTCGCGACGGTAAAAGGCGATGTACACGATATCGGGAAAAACATTGTTGGCGTAGTGCTGCAATGTAATAACTACGAAATTATAGATCTTGGCGTGATGGTTTCATGCGATGATATTTTACGTGTTGCTAAAGAAGAAAACGTCGATATCATCGGTTTATCGGGCTTGATCACACCGTCGCTTGATGAAATGGTTTATGTTGCTAAAGAAATGAAACGTACAGGCTTGAAACTGCCTCTATTAATTGGCGGTGCAACCACGTCAAAAGCCCATACAGCAGTAAAAATTGAGCCGCAATATGATGAACCCGTAGTTTATGTATCAAACGCTTCACGTGCGGTATCAGTAGTAAGTAATTTATTATCAAGTGAGCATAAAGCAAAGTTCTTTGCCAGTACCCAAGAAGAATATGAACGCGTACGTGTTCGTCATTATAAAAAAGGTCCGCGCTCAAGTTTAATAAGCCTTGAAGCTGCTCGTGCTAATGCTACTAAAATTAATTTTGAAGATTATACGCCTAAAAAACCTAACAAACTGGGTGTAACTGTCCTTGATAATATCGATTTGAATGAAGTTAGAAAATATATTGATTGGACGCCATTTTTCATGACATGGCAAATGTCTGGTAAGTATCCGCTTATTTTAAAACATGAAGTGATTGGTGTTGAAGCAACAAGCTTATTTAATGATGCTAACGCCATGCTTGATGATGTTATTAATAATAAAAAAATATGTGCTAGAGCAGTATTTGGTTTGTTTCCTGCAAACAGTAATCAAGATGATATACAGCTATACACAGATGAAAGTCGCAGCGATAAATTAATGAGACTTCACCAACTACGTCAACAAAGTAAAAAACCAGCAGGGCAGTTTAACCGTTGTTTAGCGGATTATATCGCACCAGAAGACTCAGGCATTGAAGATTATGTTGGTGCTTTTGCTGTGTCAGCAGGTTTTGGTGTTGAAGATTTAGTCAAAGTTTTTGATGCAGATCACGATGCCTATAATTCAATATTACTTAAAGCGGTAGCGGATAGATTAGCGGAAGCGAGTGCTGAATATTTACATGAGAAAGTGCGTAAAGAATATTGGGGTTTTGCCCCTGATGAAGATTTAAATAATGACGCGTTAATTCGCGAAAGTTATCAAGGTATTCGACCTGCACCAGGATATCCTGCTTGTCCTGAGCATACTGAGAAAGGTTTATTGTGGGAGTTACTCAATGTTAAAGAAAACATTGATATGGACCTCACCTCAAGTTATGCGATGTGGCCAGGTGCTGCAGTGAGTGGTTGGTACTTCTCGCACCCAGAGTCTAAATACTTCGCGGTAGCAAAATTAGCTAAAGATCAGGTGCTAGATTATGCAGTTCGTAAAGGATTTACCTTAGAGCAAGCAGAACGTTGGTTATCTGCAAACTTAGACTATGAACCAGAGTAAGCTGAACCAGAATAAACTGAGTCGTTTAAATAGGTGAACTGATTACCTATTTAAGTTACACAAGTTGAGACTAATAAAAAAGGCTGCACCATGTTTATCATGGTGCAGCCTTTTCGTTTTCTAGTTAATGCTTTTTAGTAAAATGAATTTTGCTGGTAATGTATTACGTTATTACAAGCACTTTACTGGCCTTGGCTTATGCCTTAGCTCATATCTAAATTATGCTGATTGATATAAGTCTGTTTGTGGTACTTCAAACTTATTATTGAATTTGGCGGATAATACTCCTTTACGATGTGCTAGTGCTGATTGTAGTTTTTTTGCTACTTTTGCAATGGCAACATAAAGTTGTTTGTCAGAAGCATTTACGGTTACTTTTTCACCTTCATACAGTGTGGTTACTTCAAGTTTTTGCAGATGCGGTTCAACGGTAATGGTCGAGTTAAGCGTCATAATTGACGGATAATGTTTAGAGATTTTCGCAAACTTATTCTCGATAGATTGCTTGATACCTTCAGTTATTTCAACGTGGTGTCCAGAAATTTTAATCTTCATAGTCTTACCTCTTTTGTTATCTTTAACTTTATCTGTGTCGTTATCTTCAATTTCATAATCCTCCTTCAGTCATAAAAATGCAATAGAAAAATGGTAGATAAATGCAATTAAATGTAACCCGATTTTTAGGGTTTTTTGGGCATGAAATATGCTAATAAAAAACTAATAAATAATTGAGTTGTTATTCAAAGAATTAATTAAACCAAAAATGACAAAGCAAAAAAAACGGCAAGTAACTTAAGTTACTTGCCGTTTGAGTTGTTCGATATAACCAATTTATAGGAGTTAACTCCTAGTAGTTAATCCCTAATAGTTAATCCCAAAGCTAAAACTGAACAGGTTATTTAAAGTGTCTATCAAAGAAGTCCATGATAGTCGCGTTTAAATGCACTTTTACTTTTTTACCACGCATACTGTGTTTACTACCTGGGTAGGTCATCAGTTCGAATAATTTACCTTCATCTTGTAAGGCTTTAATTAATTTCGTGGTATTGGTAAACAATACGTTGTCATCAGCCATGCCATGATAAACCATCATTGGACCGCTTAAGCCAGAAACATAAGGAAATACACTGCTTTGCTGATAGCCTGCAGCATTCACATTAGGGTGATTTAAATAACGTTCAGTGTAATGTGTATCGTAGAGCATCCAATCTGTTACAGGCGCGCCACTTACACCGGCTTTAAAGTAATCGCCTGCTTTGAACATAGTCATTAAAGCCATATAACCACCGTATGAATGACCAAAAACACCAATGCGTTCTTTATCAACATAGGGCAGAGTGTGGAGATATTTCACACCCGTAATTTGGTCGGCAACTTCAACTTGGCCTAACGTCTCATAGATTGGAAATTCAAACGCGGTACCACGGTAGTTAGAGCCTCGATTATCAAGCTGATAAACAATATAACCCTGTTGTAACATGTATTGAGTTATATCAGCGCCTTGCCATTTATTCGTGACCAGTTGTGCGTGAGGGCCGCCATAAACTCTAACAATGACAGGGTACTTTTTGCCTGGTTGCATGTTCTTAGGCTTATAAAGTTTGTAGTACAAATCAGCTTTTCCATCATCTGATTTTAATGAACCAAATTCAGGCATGACTAAGCCATTATAATAAGGTGCTACAGGGTGCTCTGGCGTTACTTTATTTTCAGCTAACCAAGTAATATGTTCACCATTCGCCGAGTGTAAACTTACCTGTTTAGGTGTTTTAGTATTTGAGAAACTATCAATATAACTTTCGCTGGTTTGACTGAAGTTTATGCTATGAAAGCCGTTGCGTTTAGTTATACGTTGTACATTTTCAGGTGATTTACCGCTAAGAGGAACTTTATATAAGTGACGTTCAAGGGGAGTATCAGCACGACCGGTAAAGTAAACCCAACCATTCTTTTCATCTACACGTGTTAGTGAATCAACTACCCACTCGCCTTTGGTTAACTGAGAAATTAACTCACCTTTTAAGTTGTAATGGTAAAGGTGCTTGTAGCCGTCGCGTTCTGAAGCCCAGATAAAGGTTTTATTGTCACTTAAAAAAGTTAAATCTTTATGCAAGTTAAGCCAATGGCTAGATTTTTCTACTAGTAAGGTTTTTTGGCGACGTTTTTTTAAATTGTACGTTTTTAATGTTAACGTTTTTTGGTCACGACTTTGTAATTGGTAAGATACCTTTTTACTATCACTAAGCCACTTTACTCGTGGGATATAAATATCCTTATTATCACCTAACTCAACAAAACGGATTTTTTTACCTTTAATGTCAGTAACGGCTAGTTGAATATGAACATTATTAGTCCCTGTTGCAGGGTAACGCTGTTCAATTAGCTCAATTTTTTCAGCGTATATCTCGTTACGAATAACCGTTTTTACTGGGGTCTCATCGACACGTAAAAAAGCAATGTGCTTTTCATTTGGCGACCACCAATAACCGGTCATACGCGACATTTCTTCTTGAGCAACAAATTCACTCATACCATTTTTAATGGTGCCACCGCCATCGATGGTAAGTTGGCGCTCTTCACCGGAAGCAATATTTAATACATAAATGTTTTGCTCACGAATATAAGAAACAAAATTGCCTTGAGGTGAGAATTTTACATCAGTTTCAAAACCGGCTGTTTCAGTTAAGCGTTTAGCTGTTTTTGTTGTTAAATGGTAGTAGTAAATATCACCATTAAGCGGGAACAGTAATGCACTACCGTCTTGCGAAAATTGGTATTCCATAATGCCAACACCATAGATACGTTGGCGTTCACGGCGTGCTTTTTCTTCGTCAGATAAGTTTTCAGGGCCACTAAATAATGATTGAGAATCAACAAGCAGTTTATTTTCTTTACTGGCTAAATTGTATTCCCACAAATCATAACGGTTTAGATCTTCTGCTTTACCTTGGAGGTAAGTTACCCGTGTTCCGTCTGGAGAAAATTTCAATGACTTGGGTGTTTGACCATTAAGAGAAGGCGAACTATAAATGCGCTCAATGGTTAATTGCTCTGCGCTAGGCACTTTGACTTTTTCATCACTTGCATTTGCACTCAAAGGTAAAGCTAATGAGCAAAGGAGAGAGAAAAGTGCTTTTTTAACAGTAAATTTCATAGGAAAGTTATCTTATTAAGTTGTTTATTGGTTTGTGAAAATAGGTAATTGTGTACGCTGTGCCTATGACGTCCATGCCAATGTTTTTTAGCCCGAGCACTTTAACAAACGCTAGTATATTAAACTAGCGTAGTGCTAAAAAAGGACCAATATTTTAAGGGATATTATCTTTAAAAATTGGTCTCAGTGTAAACAATAATGGCAACAAACTATTTGTATAGCCTGCAAGCTATTAGGCTTTCAGCTCATTATTTTATCAACTCAATGAGCTCATGAATGGTTTTTACTGCTTTGATGTTAGCGCCAAGCCCTTCCATTGATTTATGATAATTACGGTAAGGAATAAATATTTCGGTGAAGCCATGCTGTGCTGCTTCTTTAACACGAGGTACGCCGCTGTCTATAGGTCTAACGTCGCCATTTAAGCTCAATTCACCCATGATGCAGGTATTACGAGGTATAACAAAGTCATTCAGGCTGCTTAATAGTGCTGTGACCAAGGCTAAATCGATACAGGTTTCAGACTCATCAATTTTTAAGCCGCCGACAATATTAAAAAAGGTATCGTGAAATATCTTCGTTTTGGTATGTTTACGCAATATCCCGGTTAACATTTTAATTCTGTTCATGTTCAAACCAACACAAACACGTTGTGGAAACTCTGCCTCGGTTTCAGTGGTCAAACATTGAATTTCTAACAGCAGATTGCGATTGCCTTTACGAATACAGGTGATTGTTGAACCAGGAGATTCGGTACTAGAACCCGATAAAAATATTTCGCTCGGATTATCAACACTGAGCATACCGCGTTCACACATCTTGAAAATACCGACGGTGTCGATATCACCAAAACGGTTTTTGTTCGCTCTAAGCGTACGAATTTGACCGTCATTAGTATCAATATGCAACAGGGCATCTACTATGTGTACTAGTGTTTGCGGGCCGGCAATTTCGTTGTTTTTATTTACATGGGCAATAATAAACATAGTGACATTATTTTGCTTGCAGTACTGGGTCAGTGATTGCGCACTGCTTTTTACTTGTGAAGGAGAGCCAGGACTGCCATTTGCATTTTCAGTGACTACCGCTTGGATAGAGTCAATTACCGCAAACTTAATTTTGTTTTTATCTAATTCATCAATGATGGCTTCAACACTGGTTTCAGCTAATAGGTAAAGGTTATCTTCGTCATAATCCAACTTTAATCGGTGCACACGGTTTTTGAACTGAGAAAGGGATTCTTCAGCGGTACAATAAAGTGAGGCGTGAGTTTTTGACATACGAGCGACAAGATCGGAGAGTAGGGTCGTTTTACCTGCGCCCGGATCGCCAGAAATAATATTTACCGATCCTGTTGTCACTCCTCCGCATAAAACACGATCAAGCTCGCCGATACCTGTTGATCTTTTTTCTGCATCAATGGATTCTATTTCGTTAATCTTTTTAGAGCCGCCACCCGTTAAACCTGCATAACCACCGGTACTTGTTGTACGAGTAGCTGCATTTTTACTTGCTGCTTTTGGTATTTTCATTTCTACCAGGGTATTCCATGCTCCGCAACGGCACTGTCCTTGCCAACGGGTATGATTCATACCGCAATCGGTGCATACAAATTCGATTTTTGCTGCTTTTACCATCTAGATTTACCACCCTTTAAACGATAACATGACGGTAATAAGCGTCTGTCATTGAACAATATTATGTTAATTTACACTATCAATAAAAACCAATTTATAAAAATGAATGATTTTGTTTGATCTCCATCATTGAGAGGCATAGAAATTGCTTAGTTTTTAATGATAAAGTCGGTTAGATTATAATGATTTTGATTTTTTTGTCTAAGTTAAAAGTAATGATAAAAATTCTAACCTAACAGCGACGCTGTAATTTAGTGTTAAAACATATGGTAAAGCAGAAGTTAATAATAAAACTATGGATAAAGATTTCAGTAAACATCATAAAATCATTGCCAATTTTCGTGGTGAGGTAAACAAAAATAGTTTTGAAGCTAGTTATAGTGCTGTAACTGAGCACCTTAATAAAACTGAAAAGTTTTTGTTGAAAATGGAATTAAAACGCTTAGCGGGTGGTTGTGCGCGTTCCATTGATTTACGTGGCTTGGTCAATGGTGAATGTCAGTTATTTGACTTTCAAGGTCAAACTCATTTTTTGGACGATGTTGCTATTGCCACTTTCAAAGAAAATGTGGCGGTATATGGTAGTTATACTTTTGGCGTGTACGAATCAGTTAAAAATGCTAAAAATAGTTTTCGTAATATTTATCAAAATGAAAAGGTTACCCCTAGCGTCGTTGATAGTATTAATAACAATAATAAATCAGGAACAGAAAAGCTCCAATATCCAGCAAAACTAAATTTCTTAGCAAACTATCCCAACCGTGCTGAAGAGCGAATGAACTTTGCTATTCCTATCACCTTAACCGTACTGAATAAGCAACAGTTAGTGACAACCAGTATTGATCTGAGTGTTAAGGGGATCAAGTTTAAACTGATTAATGATATTTCTTTATTTAAAGGTGATCAATTAAGCATCGCCTTTACTGGTTTAGAGCAAGAGTTTCAATTTAGTAAAGATGATTCGTTTTATTTTGAAGTTAAAAATGTCTTACGAGACTCAGGGACTCAACTTATAGGTTGTCTGCGTATAGATATTCCTGAAAATGATAGCTTTGAACGATTCTTAGTGGGTTATATTCAAGGAAATAAACGCCGTTATAAAATCAACTTAGATAACAGTCTAGCGGCATTACAGACGAGAAGCCTTGAACAATATGCACTAGTTAAATTAAATGAATTGATTATATTTATGCATAGTGCCAAAGGGGATATGAACAAAATTTCACCTCGCTATGCGCTAACTACCAAAAACAATCAAAAGTTATATCAATATTGGCACGATGAAAAAAAGCGCTCAGCATTGCATTACCTTATTAATGCTGAGCGACTAGCGCGTTTAAATGTTTTACAACAACAAGGTAAGAGTTTATTAGTCTTTAGCTTTATTCATCAACATAAAGGTGACAAGTTTTTCTATACGGTAGATGAAGAGCAACTTAAACATGATAATGCTTTTTTTATGCAGTTCTTAGCTTTTGCAGCGAGTAAAACTAGCTTTGCTATCACAGCGTTAAAGTCGCTGACGATAGATGCGGAACAAGCTTATTCGCCATTTACTTTATCTACTGCTCTGACTAAGCAGCAAAACTATTTAAATCCCCCACTAACTAATGAAGTGAATGATATTCTTGCAGGTTTACCCTATGCAGTAACGGCAACTGATGTTACTGGTACTAGTGATTTTAGTGATTATCAAGCGCTAGGCTATGAGGGTATCGATCTTGATCGGCTTAAAAGTTTACGTCAAAAGCATAATGATAAAGAAAGCCGTGTCGATGAAATAACCTTAAGTTATGGACATCAACGTCAAGAAGTTCGCTTTAAATACCAAACACCCGTTAGCATTGAGTCTGAAGCTTCAAATTGGTCTGGATTGTCGGCAGATTTTTCTGTTTCAGGGCTAAAAGTGGACTTAGAAAACCCCGCTGTGTTATCAAAGGGCGATATCGTTCATTTAAGCTTTCCAAAATTACAGAAAATAACCTCAGCTTTTGATCTAAAGCAGTTACCTTATAAGATCATGAGGATCAGTAAAGATAAAAAGGTGGTCAACCTGCGTGTGTCCGTTAAAGAGCATCAACATATAGGACGATCATTTTTTAAATTATTAATTGATAAGAACAAAAATAAATTAACCCCTGATGAGTATGCCATGCTAACACCTGGTTTATCAGGTGCACTAAGAACTTTGTATGCGGTGAATATGGAAATACCTACTGCGATGGTGCAATCAAGTGGTAGTCGCTATAAAGTAGAAAACTTAGTAGTAGGGACGCACGGTTATCAAAGCCATAAAAATTTATTATCAGCGATGTTACGATTAAGTGATCGTCATGGTTATTATAATTTATACCCTCTGTTAGGGAATTTGCAGGTCAGTAATTTAATCGATCAACATATGAAAAAACTAGTGGCGAGTGATACTGCCGTTAGTGAACTCATCTATATTGCTATCGATGCAAGTATTACAGACATAGAAAAATCGGTAACAATAAAGCAAGTGAGTGAGCTTAATACGCCACAGATGAGAAACTTTTTTATTAAAAACGCTTTGAAACAAGGTGACTTTTACAGCCTGCAATTGAAATTATCACGTAGTGATGAGGCTCATATGGAACATTTAAACCCAGAGCTGGCGTATATCGGCTCTTATGCTATACATCGTGGTAAACAACTTGAGCAAGATATCTATAGTGTTGCGGGGTTAGTTCAGCTAATTGATGTCACACAAGAAACATTACTGAGATATAAGCTGACTCAATAAGTTTTTTGCTATTTGTTGCAGTTGAAAATTTCAGTGTAAAACTAAACCTGATTGTTATTATTTACCCGCACTATTTCAATATGTCTGAATTTACCTATTGAAATAGAGCGAATATAGATTGTGTTCAGCCTTCTAAAACTTTAGATGACATGATAAAAACTACGCTAACCAGTGTAACAGGCAATCTAAACCTTGCTCGTTTATGCTGCTATCAGCTTGAGCTAATACAATAGGTTTAGCATGGAAAGCAACACCAAAGCTTGCCGCAGCCATCATCACTAAATCATTGGCACCATCACCCATCGCAACGGTTTGATTTACTGGTATTTGATACTCTTTACTTAAAATGGCTAAAGAATCCGCTTTTACTTGCGCATCAACCACGCTACCTAAAACCTTACCGGTGAGTTTTCCATCAATAATTTCAAGGGTGTTGGCAAAAGCAGCATCTAAGTTTAAGGTTTCTTTTAGATGATCGGCAAAATAAGTAAAACCACCAGAAGCAATAGCAATACGCCAATTGTGCTTTTTAAGCTCAACAATGAGTGGTTTTAATCCAGCCATTAAGGGAATGTTTTTTGCTACATCACTTAATATACTTTCCGGTGACTCTGCTAATGTTGCTACACGTTGATGCAGACTTTGTGCAAAATCGAGTTCACCCAACATGGCGCGCTCTGTTACTTCAGCGACTTCTTCACCAACGCCCGCTAGCTTAGCTATTTCATCAATACACTCAATTTCTATGGTGGTTGAGTCCATATCCATCACTAATAATCCAGGCACTGCTAATTTAGGTACCTGTGTTAATAAAGCGGCTTCAATTTTATTCGCTAAAGCGAAGTCAGCTACTGCTTTACGGGTTTTGATAAAGTCAGCACAGTTCACTTGAAAACGACAACTCGTTTGATTATTACGGTGATTAATCGTAGTGAGCGTTATGATTTCAAGCTGAGCATCGTTTTGCAATGCTAACAGCTGCGACAGTGGAAGTTGTTGGAATACAACCAACTCTATCTGCTCTTCTGTTGCCGGTTCACTTAATATATTATCAGCTAAAGTAACTGCTTTTTCAGACAAACTAAAAGCGATAGGTAGTTGTTGATTTTGTAAATTATTGGCTAAATACTGTTCAAGTGAAAGGGGTAATATAGTGGTAATAAAAGACACGTTAACTCTCTTGGGTATGTTCTAAAATTAATAAACTTCACATCAGTTAATAATCTAACTATAGTGGCACTATCGATGCGCTAAAATGTCACCAGTGTTCTTATGAAGCAAGCCGAACAGCCTTTATACCCTAAATTATCCTCGATTTATAATAAAATCCTGCAATTAGCTAGTGCAATTTTGCTTATCATAGTACTGATGAGTCTCTGGCAGTCAACCGGAGAGAGAAATAGTGATAACTTAACGGCGCACTTTAATTATATTGCTAAGCAGCAACTTCAACAGGCGATTGCGGGGGTTGCGGTTATTCTTGAGCAATCACATGAAAGTAAAGTAGATCAAGATGCGTTTTTACAACGTTATCTTGATGGTTTAACAAAAGTTAACTTTGTTAAACAAGCCCATTTATATGATGCTACAGGGCTATTAGTCGTATCGAGTGCTTCGGTGGAAAAAGATAAGCAGGGTAATGAACTCGCTCCGCCTAGTGCAAAGAGTATTAACGACCTTTACGGAATTTCTCCTCATCAACGCAATGTAACAGATACCTTAACGCCTTTTGTTGAAGAAATACGTCAAACAGACTCAAGCAGTTACAATCTACATGGTTATCTTCGATTTACTATCGAGCAATCTTATTTAACTGATATTTTAGCTAAAGCGGATGAAGAACAACAGTCTTTACAACGCTTAATGTTGTTATTAGCAGGCGTCGTAGGGTTCCTACTTACTCGGGGGTTAAATCGTTTTAGCAGGCGCGGATATCGTTTAGATTCTGAGTCTAAAACAGACTAATACATTTCATTTAAGTGAAAAATATCTGATTGATGTTATGTTCAAGCTGATTTGCTATCTCCTCTGAACTTTCAGGGCGTATGGTTGATAACACTTCAAAAATTTTTATTAGATTTACTGGGGAGTTAGTTGGAGAGCTAACTACCGTCTCAAGCTTTTCTTGTTCCGTACCCTCATTATTTGTCAGAACTTCTTCACCTGTCACTTCTCGACTTAACGGCATCGATGGCGCATCAGTTTCTAAAGCTAAACTCTCTAAGGGAAGGCGCTTGAGGGTATTGATGGTTTTTTTAGCACGAGAATAAGTAATAGTACTACCGACACCGAGTTTAAAACCTAAATCAATATACCCCATAGCTTGTTGATAACTACCTGAGAATCCATGAATGATGCCTTTTCTTTCTAACTGATATTTTTTCAGGAACGGCATTATTTTATCGTGAGATTGCCTGTGATGTATTATTACCGGTAGGTTTTGCTGTTTAGCGAGATTGAGTTGAAAATCAAAAAAATGCTGTTGATGATGCAAGTTATCTTCAGGGGTTTGTCCATGGTTTACGGCTTGTTTGGCAATAGCGCCGTCAATGCCAATCTCTCCTACGGCAATTATCTCGTTTCGCGACTTAATTACTAACTCACTTAATGTTTGAAGGTGAGAGTCATTAAGGGCTTGTAAAAACCACGGATGAATACCTAAGCAAGGGTAAATCTTAATCGGATTAGTGTTGGTGATATTACTAAGGTTATCACGGCAGCGCTTTGCTAGATTAAGGACTTGAGTGAAGTTGTCAGGCGCAATAGAGGGCACGATTATACGGTTAATTGCAAGTTGCTGACATTGGGCTAATAAAGCGGGTAGTTGCTCACTAAAAGCAATATCATCAAGGTGGCAATGGCTATCGGTAAACTGCATCATTGCCCCTTTGATTATTTATTATTGAGAGTTAACTATTAAGAATAGGACTTCTATTCTTGAACACTAAACCTTTCCGTCGTCATGCTCTGGGTGTTTTAATTGAGCATCCATTTTGATTACTGGACTCCCGATCTTACATTACTTGAATGACGTAAGAGTTAAGATAACAAACTCCGTTTATTGTAATTTATTTCTAGTAAACGTTAGTGGAAGGAAAAAAACGAAGCTGACGAATGTCAGTGAGTATTTTTTGACGCTCCAATCACGTTTACTAGGGTAAATTTACATACGTTCCATTGTTTCAATGCCTAATATATCTAACCCTTGTTTTAAGGTATCAGCAACAACGTTACATAACGCTAGACGTGAAGCTTTAACTTCACCGCTAATGCCTTCTTTAAGAATAGGACAGGCTTCATAAAAACTCATGTAGAGGCTGGCTAATTCATAAAGGTAGTTACATAACAAATTAGGTGTACATTCACTGATGACTGCATCAACCACATCTTCAAGTTGTAATAACTTTAATGCTAAAGCTTTTTCTTGTGGCTCGATTATGTTGATAACCGCATCATTTTTAACTGTGCCAGCTTTAGAAAAGATACTTTGAATACGAGAGTAAGCATATTGTAAATAAGGTGCAGTAGCGCCTTCAAAGCTCAACATCGTTTTCCAGTCGAAAATATAATCACTGGTACGATTTTTTGATAAATCGGCAAACTTAACTGCGCCTATGCCTACTTTCTTAGATATTTCAGTTAGATCAGTATCAGTAATATCTGGATTTTTCTCTTTGATTAATGCCGCAGCACGCACGATAGATTCATCAAGTAATTCAGCTAACTTGATAGTACCGCCAGTACGGGTTTTAAATGGCTTGCCATCATCACCCATCATCATGCCAAATGGGCAATGTTGGTAACCGACATTTTCAGGTAATAAGCCAGCTTTACGCGCAACAATTTCAACTTGTTTAAAGTGTAATGCTTGACGAGCATCAGTAAAAATAATAATGCGATTGGCTGCTAGTTTACCACTGCGGTAACGACATGCAGACAAATCTGTTGTTGCGTATAAGAAACCGCCACCCGATTTTTGTACGATAAATACTGGTGCTTCACCATCTTTGTTAGCCATTTCATTAATAAAAACAACTTTAGCGCCTTGACTCTCTTCCGCTATTTTTTTCGCCATAAGCTCATCAACAACAGTAGATAAATCGTCGTTATAAGCGCTTTCGCCCATAATATCAGAGCGTTTTAATGACACATTTAATTTAGCGTAAATTTCTTCACTGTGCGTGATTGAAATATCAATAAACTGTTGCCATAACTTGGCACAAGCTTCATCACCACTTTGCAGTTTAACTACATCAGCACGTGCTCTATCAGCAAAACCTTCTTCGTTATCAAAGCGTACTTTTGCTTCACGGTAAAAATTTTCTAAATCGGCAAGGGCAGTTTCAGCAACTTCATCACTGGCAAGTTTATCGCTTAAGTGTGCGATTAACATACCAAATTGCGTACCCCAATCACCCATGTGGTTTTGACGAATAACTTTGTCACCACGAAATTCTAATGCACGTACAACAGCATCACCAATGATGGTTGAACGTAAGTGACCAACATGCATTTCTTTGGCAAGGTTAGGCGCTGAATAATCAACAACGACTGTTTGCGATTCATCACCAGGGGTTGTGCCGCGTTGTGCTACGCCAATAAAGTCATCTTGAGCAACTTCATTTAGTTGCGCCGCTAACCAGCTTTCATCTAAATGAATATTAATAAAACCAGGGCCGGCTAATTCAATTTTGCTAGCGATGCCGTCTAAGTCTAGTTCGGCAACAACCTTGGTTGCTAACTCACGGGGATTGGTTTTTAGTTTTTTTGCTGCGCCCATCACACCATTAGCTTGGTAATCACCAAACTGAGGACGGTTAGATAAGCTAATTGCAGGATTAGTACCTTCAGGTAAGCCAGCAGCAACCATAGCTGCACTGACTCTTTCGCTTAATATGTTCTTAATATTCATTGTAATAGACTCTTTATCATTGTTATTTGGCTCAATCTTGGCATCAATGATACTCACATGCGCTGCATGCTCCGTGTCATTTCTTTAACCTTGAACCAACTAACTGCGATAAAGAAGCTATTACGCAGTTAGTGAAATTTATTTTTTAAGTTCTGCTTCATTATTAAAATAATCAGCAAAATATTTTTAATCTTTATTTACGATTTAATTCTGTTTGGTTAACTAGTTCGTTTATTTTACAAGGCGCTTGATCATTTTTATAAGGGAGCTTAGTACACTAAGTGACAGCATAAAAATTATCAAGCAACACCGAAAAATGACGAACTAGGACACCAAACTAGTGTTCACGAGTCGAGTGGAACACGATATCAGGATTTCGCTCTTGTGCTAGCGATAAGTTAACCATCGTTGGTGCGATATAGGTTAAGTTATTACCACCATCTAAGGCTAAGTAATCACCCGATTTCTTTTTAAATTGCTCTAAAGTACGTTCATCATCACAAGTACACCAACGCGCGGTAGCAACACTAATAGCTTCGTAAATTGCATCAACTTTGTATTCAGTTTTTAATCGCTGCACAACAACTTCAAACTGCAATACACCAACAGCACCAACAATCATATCGTTGTTAATGAAAGGTCTAAATACTTGTACAGCACCTTCTTCAGATAACTGAATCAAACCTTTCTGTAGCTGCTTAGCTTTCAATGGATCACGAAGGCGAATACGACGGAACATTTCCGGTGCGAAGTTAGGAATGCCGCTAAACTTCATCATTTCACCGGCAGTGAAAGTATCACCTATTTGAATACTACCGTGGTTGTGTAAACCAATAATATCGCCAGCAAAGGCTTCTTCAACGTTTGAACGATCACCAGCCATAAAGGTTACCGCATCGGCAATTTTTACATCTTTAGCAAGACGAACTTGTTTCATTTTCATGCCTTTCTCATACTTACCAGAGCAAATACGCATGAAGGCGATACGGTCACGATGTTTTGGATCCATATTGGCTTGAATTTTAAAGACAAAACCAGAAAATTTTTCTTCTTCAGCAGTCACTTCACGTAAATCTGTTTTGCGAGGTAGTGGCTTAGGTGCCCATTTAGTCAGACCATCAAGCATATGATCTACACCAAAGTTTCCTAATGCAGTACCGAAAAATACTGGCGTTAATTCACCTTTTAAGAACTCTTCTAAATTAAAGTCATGAGACGCGCCGGAAACAAGCTCTAATTCTTCTCGTAAATCATCAGCATAGTTACCAATTATTTTATCAAGTTCGGGGTTATTAAGACCTTTAATAACACGCTTTTCTTGAATCATGTGGCCTAGGCCAGATTGATACAAAGTAATTTCGTCATCAAGAATATGATAAATGCCTTTAAATTCTTTACCCATGCCTATTGGCCAGGTAATAGCAGCACACTTGATTTTTAATACTTCTTCAACTTCATCCATGACTTCCATTGGATCACGTACATCGCGGTCCATTTTGTTCATGAAGGTAATAATTGGCGTATCGCGAAGACGAGTAACTTCCATTAATTTAACGGTACGTGCTTCAACACCTTTAGCAACGTCAATTACCATCAAACATGAATCAACCGCAGTAAGCGTACGGTAGGTATCTTCCGAGAAATCTTCATGACCAGGGGTATCAAGTAAGTTTACTAAACAGTCATTGTAAGGAAATTGCATTACCGAGGTAGTAATTGAGATACCACGCTCTTTTTCCATTTCCATCCAGTCAGATTTCGCGTGTTGACCTGATTTTTTACCTTTTACCGTACCGGCTCTTTGTAAGGCTTGACCAAACAAAAGTACTTTTTCGGTGATGGTGGTTTTACCCGCATCAGGGTGAGAAATTATGGCAAAGGTGCGACGTAAATCGACTTGCTGTTGCTGTACAGACATGCAAATTACCTGTTAAGTAAATAGTAGAGAAGTGACTTTAGTACTTGGCTTAGTACAGCGCTTCTCATTATTATTAAAAATTGCGCGCATTGTACCATTAAAGGGCGTGTTGTTTAAGTTCGTCTTATTCTTTTATGATGTTTTTTATAACGGAAGAAATAATGATGCATTATCACGGGTCGGGTGATCGAGGGGTGATGGATGGCGTAGTGAATATAACGAATTATAAATCGAGATAAAGACTGAGGTTACAGTAACGTTAGCTGCTTGTTATTGAATTCTTAAAAAGAATAATTCAGCTGAGGTTAGGTCAAAAATTAATTAAACAAACTTGAAATGAATTGGGATTCTTTTTGCTCTAATAAAGGCGCTTGAACCTTAATTATTTCTCGATGGTCAGTATTGTTGTATTGTTGAGTTACTTGACTCGATAATAATGCGAAAGCTTGTTGCTGGCTTAAACCGGTAAGCTGGCTAATTTTTCTCAGCGCATCATTGACAATAAGGCTTGTGACACCTTCATTAGACAGCAGGCTATCTGTTGTGTGGGTTATCTTAGTAAACATTTTGCTCTCCTTAATTAGGTGTAAGAAATACTGTAAAAACCTTATTGCGGTTCTTGTTCAGTATCTTAACTAAAGGAGAGCGATTAACTAGCTACTTTACGTATTCAAGTGTTGTTATTTGTTAACGGGCTGGCTGGTTTGATGCAGTAAAGAGGACTAATCGTTATTAATGAATGAACGAACTAATTAATTACTTACAAGCCAATGACATGACAATGGCATCTTCATAACCAAAACCAGTGCTACTTGGATAGTAACCTGTGCGGCGATTGATTTCGATAAAACCCGCGTTCATGTAAAGCATTTGTGCTGCGATATTTTTTGCACGAACTTCTAAAAATACCTTGGTGGTACCGAGCTTTTTAGCTTGAGCTAAAAATTGGTTTAGTAATACTTTTCCGTAACCTTTACCTTGCTCAGTAGGATTTACACAAATGTCCATCAGTGTCGCTTCACCGAGCACATATTCACCAATATAAAAACCAATAGCATGATTGTCGGGTATTTCTGTTGCTGCGTTTTGAGCAAAATTAATAGCTAGTTTTTCGCCGAAATAACGACCACCAATACAACTTAAAAAAGTTTTCTCACTCCAAGGGTGTGAATGACAAGCGAGCTCTATTGGCATTAACGTATCTAGGTCAATGCGCGCTATTTCAGTAAAGTGGTTTGTTTTAGATTTTGTTCCATTACTCATTGGGTTTGCCAACTCATTGTGTTTGCTTAGTCAATAATTGCCATAATTGCTTTTTAAGCGCAGGCGATTTTGAAAGTTCAGTGATAGGTGGAGTGAACAGCTGTTGCTCGACCCATTTGATTCCATTTTGTGATGATGTTGCTGTGAAATACCAGTTAAAAAGCCCTAAATCTAGGTGATCACTTTGATGATTTATTTCACCGATACTTAAACCTATGGCTAATAAAATGTCATTGAATAGTTGCTGACTAGCTAAATACTTTAAATCGATATCAATATAGTGTTCGGGCTGAGCTTGAACGGTGTCTTTTGGCGTATCACAGGTACGATGCTGCCAAAGGCTGATACCCATTTCAGAGAGTTGCTCAAATTGATGTTGATTAATGCTCATCGGTGATGGCTTATTTGCTCTAGATTTAAGGGTAAATATAATGACAGAATTTGCAACAGACTAAAAGTAGATAAATTCATAGGAATAATAAAATATGAACTAAGTGTTATTTTGTTCAATAGGTTATAAATATCTACAAAGAGTTGACTTAGATTTTATGAAGAGAATATTTAAATAATACAGAAAAAACAAGAAGAAAATGGCAGGGGTGGAGAGACTCGAACTCCCAACCATCGGTTTTGGAGACCGCTGTTCTACCAATTGGAACTACACCCCTGCAACAGATTCGAATTATACTGATGCGCAGGCAAAGGTAAAGAGTAAAGGTGATTTTTTTTTGTATTTAGTGTTTGTTCGACTGTTTTATCAACAAAGTGCTAGTAAACTAGCCTGTTCTATTTAGTGAAGTTTGATAGCTAGGTAAAATTGACCAAGTTCACTCTTTATCTCAAATGACTAAACTTGGTTATTATTTACCTAAAATGGTAACGGGTATAGATGGAATACCAACATTTTTTACTTATGCCGGTACACTTACTCGTTAATTTCAGCTGCTGTTTATCTTTTAATGCTACCAAAACTTAAATTACAAAAGCGATATTTATCAGGATAAGGAAAAACATCTTTATAAATACCATTGGCGACATCTTGTTGGCATTGTTGCCAATATGCCGCTGTTAATAAATCTTCGTGGTGTATTTTAAATGCTTTGAGGTAACTTGGATTTGCGAGTGCAAACGTAGCGAGCTCCTCTGGGAACATATCTCCAGGCATTACGCTATACCAAGGTTCAGCCGCATATAATTGTTCTTCAGTCACCGCTTTAGGTTTTACTCTAAAGTTGATTTCATTCATATAAGCTATTTCGTCATAATCATAAAAAATCACCCGTCCATGGCGTGTCACACCAAAGTTTTTGAGTAACATGTCGCCAGGAAAAATATCTGCGGAGATTAGCTGTTTAATGGCTTGACCATAGCCGAATAAGGCGTCATCAATTTTTTGCTGTGCTTTATTTTTAAGGGCATCCATTAGGTATAAATTAAGTGGCACCATTCGGCGCTCTATATATAAATGCTCAATAATAATAAGAGCTTCTTCGCCTTCACCTTCATAGCGAATGATTGATGGTGCTACTTTTTGAAGTTCAGCCAAAAGCTCATCGTTAAAACGCGACTTAGGAAAGGCTACTTCTGAATATTCCATAGTATCGGCCATCCGACCGACTCTATCGTGTAACTTAACTAAACGATATTTTCCTTTTACATCTTTTTTGGTTATGTTTTTACTGGGTGAAAACTTATCTTTGATGATTTTAAAAACATAAGGGTATGAGGGCAGCGTAAATACAGACATCACCATACCTTTAATACCAGCAGCTAATTCAAATTGGTCATCACTGCTATCGAGGTGGTTGAGAAAATCTCGATAAAACTGTGTTTTTCCTTGTTTATGAAATCCAATAGCAGAATATAAATCAGCTTTGGTTTTATGGGGCATTAGCCCTTGTAAGAAGTTAACCAGCGCATAAGGATGTTCACAGTCAACAAAAAAGTAAGCGCGAGCAAAACCAAAAACAACCGCCATACTTTCACTACTGGTGAGTAATGCATCTATATACAAACCACCCTTTTCATTATTAAGCACCGCAATAATAAATGGTGTTTCTCCCGCTGGCGATAATACCCGGCCAATGAGGTAAGCACCTTTATTTCGATAAAAGGTAAAGTTAAGAATATCAAACTTCAAATCTTCTAATTTAACACGGGTTTTATGTGCTTTTCGGCGAAAAGTATTAATAAGCGCATCAACATCACGATCGAGATCTTCAAATGGGATCACCGTTCTATGACTATTCATAATGTCACAAATCGTTTGTTTTAAGCCAAGTTCTTTTGGCTGATAAGAAGTATAGATTTCCGGCTGTGTTTTATCATCAAGTCGGTGCGCGGTACTCTCGACATAGATATAATCGTTGTGATAATACTTACGCTCGAATAAGTGACAAAAAACCGAGTTATAAAAGGTTTCAGCTAATTCTGGTTGTTTATGATTGATTAATAAATCAGAGTAGACGGCTTTAACTCGTTGCCATAACGCATCATCAAGCGAGCTAATATTAAAGTCTTCTTTTATATCGTTGAATGTTTCTTTTACACGTTCGTCATAAAAATTGGTTCTTGCCCTAGCAGAGCGATGAATTTCATTCCATTGACATTGTTGAAATCGATTTCGGGCAGATTGAGTAATTTCGGTAAAAATTGCAAAATGGCGTTCAAAACCATTAATAATTGTATTGGCTATAGTAAGCGCAAGTTCATCTTTCATAGGGCAATTAACTCTTTAGTCGATTTAAGTAAGGGCGTGTCAGCACAGCTTATTTACCAACATACACTAAAAGCTCAATTACAGAGATAATTTTCCTAAATACTGGCTATAACAAGCAATAATGTTGTTTCAACACAAGATTGTTCTCTGATCTTGACTCTTAAGTTTTAAAAGTGGCGAATTAACTTGCTATCAATGGCGTGCAGCTCTAAAATTACGCTTTTTTTAAAGCAGAAAAATAGCCAATATCATGCGTGTTTCAGACTTTTCCTTTGATTTACCCGAAGCCCTTATTGCTCGATACCCAAAAGCTGAGCGTACTGCTAGTCGTTTAATGACCTTAAATGGCAACTCAGGCGCTATAACCGATGGTGTTTTTACCGATATTGTCGCGCAATTGAACTCAGGTGATTTGCTGGTTTTTAATAATACCAGAGTGATCCCTGCCAGAATGTTTGGTCAAAAAGCCAGTGGTGGAAAAATTGAGGTGCTGGTTGAGCGTGTTATCGACCAAAACACAGCTCTGGCTCATATTCGTGCGAGTAAGTCTCCTAAAGTTGGCAACGAACTTTTCTTAGGTAATGAAGACAGTGACGTTAAAGTTAAAGCGACTATGGTGGCGCGCCATGGTGCACTTTTTGAATTAAAATTTAACAGTGACGAGTCAGTGTTAACTATATTAGACAAAATAGGGCATATGCCACTACCACCTTATATAGATAGACCAGATGAAGACAGTGATAAAGAACGTTATCAAACTGTTTACAATGAAAAGCCCGGCGCGGTTGCTGCTCCAACAGCAGGTTTACATTTTGATGAAGCTTTATTAGAAAGAATTAAGGCCAAAGGCGTTGAACTGGCATTTGTTACATTGCATGTCGGTGCAGGGACTTTTCAACCAGTTAAGGTAGATGAAATTGCTGATCATATTATGCACGCTGAGTATGTTGAAGTATCAGATGAAGTTGTTGCCCAAATAGCCAAAACGAAAGCCGCTGGCGGAAGAGTTGTTGCGGTTGGAACAACCTCTGTTCGCTCACTTGAGAGTGCAGCAAAAGCAGCACTGGATAAAAACAAACCATTAAGTGCTTTTTATGGTGATACCGATATATTCATCACCCCAGGTTGTCAATTTCAAATCATTGATGCTTTAGTAACTAATTTTCACTTATCTGAGTCAACCTTACTTATGTTAGTGAGTGCATTTTCTGGCTATGACCATATTATGTCTGCTTATCAACATGCGATAAGCCAAGAATACCGATTTTTTAGTTATGGTGATGCTATGTTCCTTACGAAACAAGAGCTAATTAAGCAAGATACGCCGTAAACGTTATAGAAAAAATACTATTTATTAAACCAACACCGCCAGCCTGTTTAGCTAGTAGGTGAGAGAGAAAATTTATGACTGAAACAGTAAAAAATAAAATGAAATATGAACTAATCACCACTGATGGTAAAGCCCGTCGTGGTCGATTAACGTTTGACCGTGGTGTGGTGGAAACCCCAGCATTCATGCCTGTGGGTACGTATGGTACGGTCAAAGGCATGAAAGCTGAAGAAGTAGAGGCTACTGGTGCTCATATCATTTTGGGTAATACCTTTCACTTAATGTTACGTCCAGGTACCGATATTATTGAGCAGCATGGTGGTTTGCATGACTTTATGAATTGGAATGGACCGATTTTAACCGACTCTGGCGGCTTTCAAGTCTTTAGTTTAGGGAAAATGAGTAAAATCACCGAAGAAGGTGTTCGTTTTAGCTCACCCGTTAATGGTGAAAAAATTATGCTGACCCCTGAACGTTCAATGGAAGTTCAGCGTAGTTTAAATTCTGATATAGTGATGATTTTTGATGAATGTACGCCATACCCAGCGAGCCATAAAGAATCTAAAGATTCAATGGAGCTCTCGCTTCGTTGGGCACAGCGTTCAAAGGATGCTCACGGCGACAGCCCGAACGCATTGTTTGGTATTGTTCAAGGTGGCATGTATGAAGACTTACGTGAAGTATCAGTTGCCGGCTTAAAAGCAATTGAGTTTGATGGTTACGCTATTGGTGGTTTGTCAGTAGGTGAGCCCAAAGAAGATATGGTTCGAATATTAGATCATACCGCACCCTTGATACCTAAAAATAAGCCCCGATATCTGATGGGAGTAGGTAAACCGGAAGATTTAGTTGAAGGTGTACGCCGTGGTATCGATATGTTTGATTGTGTGATGCCTACACGTAATGCCCGCAATGGTCATTTATTTGTGAATACGGGTGTTATTAAGATCAGAAATGCTGCCCATAAAACAGATGTTGCACCACTAGATGATACTTGTGATTGTTATACCTGTAAGAATTACTCACGTGCTTATTTACATCATTTAGACAAGTGTAAAGAAATACTGGGTTCGCAATTAAATACCTTACATAACCTTCATTTTTATCAAAAAGTGATGCAAGGTTTGCGTGATGCCATTGAGCAAGGTAAATTAGACGCCTTTGTAGAAGAATTTTACGCTTTACGTGGTTTACCTGTGCCGCCATTAGCAGAAGGTAGTAAGCAAGTTTAGCTTTCATTAATTGAAAGGTTTTGTTAAATCTAGTGGCTTAGTGTTTTGAAGGGCTTTCATTTAATTGAAAGGAAAATGCACGGAGCTGACGTTAGTCAGTGAGTATCTTTGACATATCAATTGGGCGAAAGAGCAATAAAATACAAAGTCACTAACTAATTTATAATTAAAAATAAGAAGTAGAGAAATATATGAGTTTATTTATCAGTACAGCACACGCCGCAGCAGCACCAGCAACAGCCGGTGGCGGAATGGAAATGATCATTATGCTAGCCGTTTTTGGTTTAGTGTTTTTCTTCATGATCTATCGTCCACAAGCTAAACGTGTAAAAGAGCACAAAGGTTTAATGTCTTCATTAGGTAAAGGCGATGAAGTCTTAACACAAGGCGGTATTGTTGGCAAAATCGTTAAAGTATCTGATGAGAAAGATTTTATCGTTGTTAGTATTAGCGAAGGCACTGAAGTTACAGTACAAAAAAGCGCCATAAACGCAGTACTTCCAAAAGGCACAATGAAATCATTGTAGCAGCTTATCTCATTGCCAATTAATACAGTAACTGCATCGGAAATACTCATTGACATGCGTCAACTGCGTGTTTCTTTTTTGTTACTGTATTAACTGGCTGCGAGCTTAACACTACAGTAACTATTGTTAGCTAAAGCCTATCAATTGTTAAGTAGAGTGAACAGCTTGTTCGCGCAAAAAGAAATAAATAAAAAGGACACATTGTGTTAAACAAATACCCTTTATGGAAGACACTAATGGTGGCAATGATTGTCGCTATAGGTGCGCTCTATGCCACACCAATGCTATACGGCGAATCACCTGCAGTGCAAGTTTCAGGCTTACGCGGTGTTGAAGCAAATGCTGCTACGCTTGATAGTATCAAAGCACAATTAGAAGAAAGTAACCTAAGCTTTGCTAGTATTGCTTTAGAGAATGGACAAGTATTAACACGTTTTAATAATACTGAAGATCAACTTAAAGCGCGTGATGTATTAGATGATAATTTAGGTAAACAGTTTTCAGTTGCTTTAAATTTAACGCCTAATACTCCAAGCTGGCTAGCAGCAATTGGCGGAAAGCCAATGAAGTTAGGTTTAGATTTAAGTGGTGGTGTTAGCTTCTTGATGGAAGTGAACATGAAAGAGGCCATCAATAAAGCTAAAATAGGTATGGTGAGTGATTTTCGCGGTGATTTACGCAATGAAAAAATTCGCTACCGCAGTGTTAAAGAAGTTAATAATTCTGTAGTCGTTGTTTTTAGAAAAATTGAAGACTTAGAAGCGGGACAATCATTACTGAAACAGCGTTACCGTGATTTGCTGCTAAGTACTGATGACGATACGCTAACGCTAACAGCAAAAATGACGGAGCCAAAGCTTAAAGAAATTCGTGAATATGCTTTACAGCAAAACATCACTATTATTCGAAATCGTGTCAATGAGTTAGGGGTTGCCGAGCCGCTTGTTCAACGCCAAGGCAAAAAACACATCGTTATCGAATTACCAGGTGTTCAAGACACTGCCAAAGCGAAAGAAATCCTTAATGCTACCGCAACCATTGAATTTAGATTAGTCGATACCGAAGGTGACTTGTCTAATGCATTAAATGGTCGTATTCCAGCAAACTCTATTTTGTTAACAGATAAAGACGGTAGACCAAGCTTATTGAAAAAACGCATCATGTTAACCGGTGATCACATCACTGATGCTAAATCAGGCTTTGATGAGTACTCTCGACCACAAGTGAATATTTCACTTGATAGTGCTGGAGGCTCTAAAATGTCTAGTGGTACCAAAAGTAATATTGGTAAACCAATGGCAACGGTATTTATTGAATATAAAGCGACTGACAAAAAAGATGCTGAAGGCAACATCATTTTTGAAAAACAACAAGAAATCATCTCTGTTGCAACTATTCAATCACGTTTAGGTAAAACCTTCCGTATTACTGGAGCAGGTAGTGCTGCTGAAGCGCATAACCTAGCATTATTATTACGTGCAGGGGCTTTGATTGCACCAATCACCATCGTAGAAGAGCGAACTGTAGGGCCTACATTAGGAGCTGAAAACGTAAGACTTGGTTTCGAAGCTATCTTAATGGGCTTTGGTTTAGTGTTTATCTTTATGATGATTTATTACCGTGCCTTTGGTGTGGTGGCTAACCTTGCTCTAGGTGCAAACTTAGTGTTGATTGTTGGTGTTATGTCGATGATTCCTGGCGCTACTTTAACATTACCGGGTATGGCTGGTATCGTATTAACAGTTGGTATGGCGGTCGATGCTAACGTGCTTATTTTTGAACGTATTCGTGAAGAAATACGTGAAGGTAAAACGATTCAACAATCAATTCATCAAGGTTATGATGCAGCATTTTCAACGATTATTGATGCCAACATCACTACCTTAATTGCAGCGTTAATTCTGTTTGCAATTGGTACTGGACCTGTGAAAGGTTTTGCCGTGACGTTATCTATTGGTATTATTACTTCAATGTTTACCTCGGTTGTTGGTACTCGTGCCGTAGTTAACGCTATTTGGGGCGGTAAACGCCTTGAAAAGCTTCCGATATAAAGAAGGCAGGAATTAAAATTATGCAAATTTTACAATTAAAAGAAACTGTCAACTTTATGAGCTATCGCAAGATAGCCTTAGTATTTAGCGCCTTATTAATGATTGCTTCAATCTTCTCTCTAGCCACTAATAAACTGAACTTTGGTTTAGATTTTACTGGCGGTACTTTGATTGAAGTTGGTTTTCAAGAAGCAGCAGATTTAGAAAAGCTTCGTTTAGTGATGAAAACTAATGGCTTTGCTGATGCGAAAGTGCAATTTTATGGTAGTAGCCGTGATGTTGTGATTCGTTTAGGTTTACGTGATGACGTTAAAGCTGAAATGCTTGGCAATGAAGTACTTGATGTCTTACAAGGAGCGACTGGCCAAACGGTTGATATGCGTCGTATTGAGTTTGTTGGCGCAAGCGTTGGTGATGAGTTAGCAGAGCAGGGTGGTTTAGCTATGCTAACAGCGCTGATCTGTATTTTGATTTACGTTGCTTTTCGATTTGAATGGCGCTTTGCTGTAGGCTCAGTGGTAGCGTTATTTCACGATGTATTATTAACACTTGGTTTGTTTTCAATTTTACAACTAGAGTTTGATTTAACTGTACTTGCAGCGATATTAGCTGTGATAGGTTACTCACTTAACGATACTATTGTTGTTTCAGACCGTATTCGTGAAAACTTTAGAAAAGTGCGCAACAGTGAAGCTGAAGAAATAATTAATATCTCTTTAACGCAAACATTAAGTCGAACTTTTATTACCTCAATTACCACACTATTAGTTCTAGCTGCTTTGTTCTTTCAAGGTGGAGCACTGATTCATGGTTTTGCCACGGCATTATTATTCGGTGTTTTTGTTGGTACTTACTCTTCAATTTATGTTGCTAGTTTAGTGGCATTATCTCTAGGTATTTCAAAAGAAGATTTAATACCTGAAGTCATTGAAAAAGAAGGTGCAGATCAAGAAGCTATGATGCCTTAAGTATTGTAAGTAATTTTGATATAAAAAAGCCGAGTAACGAAAGTTACTCGGCTTTTTTTTTATGGTGTTTATGGCTTTTATTTTATCTGCAAAGTGGCGCTATATACTCCACTTTGCAGTAAATATCTTGGCGTGGTAATAGACTTGGTATTAACCTTGCTGTATGCTGCACGGCCTTCCATGCTGCCAACATTTTCATTAGCGCTGTCAGTATTTGCTTGATATTTTTTAAAGAGATTTCTTATGAGTGATACCCCAACCAAGTTTACTGATTTAGGCTTATCAGAAGCATTACTAAAAGCAGTACGTGATAAGGGCTATGAAACACCTTCTCCTATTCAAGCCCAAGCGATCCCAGCAGTTATTTCTGGTCGTGATGTCATGGCAGCCGCACAAACAGGTACGGGTAAAACGGCAGGGTTTACTTTGCCATTATTACAGCGCCTTTCTAGCAGTAAAGGTAACAAGGTTTCATCTAACAACGTAAGAGCGCTAATATTAACGCCTACTCGCGAGTTAGCTGCACAAATAAGCGAGAGCATTGAGGTTTACGGTAAGTATTTAAACTTACACTCAATGGTTGTTTTTGGTGGTGTTAAAATTAATCCACAAATAGCGCGTCTTCGCCAGGGTGTTGATGTACTTGTGGCAACACCAGGTCGTCTATTAGATTTATACAATCAAAGAGCAGTTAAGTTTAGCCAACTTGAAGTCTTTATTCTTGATGAAGCTGATCGTATGTTAGATATGGGCTTTATTCGCGATATTAAAAAGTTGATGACAGCTTTGCCAAAAGACCGTCAAAACTTACTATTCTCAGCAACATTTTCACCTGAGATACGTGCATTAGCTAAAGGCATGGTAAATAACCCATTAGAAATTTCAGTTGATGCAGAAAATAGCACAGCAGAAAAAGTGACTCAATGGTTAACTGCGGTTGATAAAAAACGCAAACCTGCTGTATTAACGCACTTAATAAAAGAAAATAATTGGCAACAAGTCTTAGTTTTTACTAAAACCAAACATGGTGCTAATAAGCTAACAAAGCATCTTGAAGCTGAAGGGCTAACTGCGGCGGCTATTCATGGTAATAAAAGCCAAGGAGCGCGTACTAAAGCACTTGCTGCCTTTAAAGATGGTTCAGTGAAAATATTAGTAGCAACTGATATTGCAGCACGTGGTATTGATATTGATTTGTTACCACAAGTGGTTAATTTCGACCTACCTAATGTACCTGAGGATTATGTTCATCGTATTGGTAGAACAGCCCGTGCAGGTAATACCGGACAAGCATTATCTCTAGTGTGTGCCGATGAATTAGATTTATTGTGGGGCATTGAACATGTTATTCAGCAGCACATCGAACGAAAAGTGATTGAGAAGTTTATACCCGCTAATGAATTAGGCGAATCACGTGTTATCAAACCTTTAAAACAAGGTAAACCACCAAAATCAGCAAAACCTCATGGGGCAGGTAAGGGCAGAGTTGAGCACAAAGATGGTCAACGTTCAGGTCGTAATGCTAACGGGAACAATGCAGGTGGAAATAAAGCAAAACCGGGCAATGATTCTTCTAGACGTAAAAAACCTGAATACGATGGTACTGGTCCTAAACCACGTAGAGCTATACGCCCTACAAAATAAATAACACAGTTGATTCAGTAATTAATTGATTATTAGAATCAATTAACAAAAAAAGCCTTATGAAGAATAATATATATTCTTCATAAGGCTTTTTTTATGCTAAATTTTGACGCTCAACACCTTAAAGAAAAAATGTTAAGGGGTTAGGTAGCCTAAATTAGTTAGTTGCTCACTGGGGAATAGCCCTACAACATCACCAATCACAATTAAACTGGGTGGCGTAATCCTATGTAAAGCCACTAAGTCAGTTAAATTTGCTAACGTCCCTTTTATTACTTGTTGATCTTGGTGAGTGCCTTTCCTGATTAATGCTGCTGGCGTATTTATATCACGACCGGCTCCCGTGAGCTGAGCGGTGATTATAGGTAAGCTTTTTATCCCCATGTAAAAAACAATGGTCTGCTCTTTATCATTTAATGCCTGCCAAGGTAGATCTAATGCACCATTATCTTGCACATTACCCGTTATGAAGGTGCAACTTCGTGCGACTTTTCGATGAGTTAGGGGAATGCCAGCGTAACTGGTACAAGCCGATGCGGCTGTCATTCCTGGGACTATATGGCAAGCAACGCCATGGCTCAATAAGAATTGAGCCTCTTCAGATCCTCGTCCAAAAACAAAAGGGTCGCCGCCTTTTAAACGCACCACTTTTTTACCCAATAAAGCATAATCAACGAGTAACTGATTGATGCCTTCTTGTGGAACTCTATGATCTGCTTGTTTTTTACCAACATATATTTGTTGGCAATCACTTGGCAGTAACGCCATTATTGCCGCACTGACTAGCCTGTCATAGATAACAACTTCAGCTTGTTTGATAAAACGATAGGCCTGCAAAGTAAGTAAATCTGGATCTCCGGGACCGGCGCCAACTAGGGCTACTTCGCCAGCAATAAAAGCTTGTTTTGTTGTGTTGATATTTTCCATGAGCTCTCTTAACAATATGTGCAAATAACTATATTGCTAGTCTAAAGCAAAAAAAGCGCCACAGTGACCTTAATTGACTAAGGTTGCTGTGGCGCTTAATATTATTCTGCTATAACTTAGGTGAACTCTTATACCCGCTCGATTTGAAACGAGCATCTTCAAGTGGAAAGGGTATACAAATATTACTTGCTAAGCGCATCACCTAAATGTGGGCGAATTTCTTTTAAAACGTCTTTTAATATACGAGTATTTGCTGCAACAATGTTACCTGAATTTGCATGATTATGACCGCCAGTAAAGTCAGTAACTAAACCACCTGCCTCAATCACTAATAGTTCGCCAGCAGCGGTATTCCAAGGTTTAGTGCCAATTTCGAAGAAACCATCAACACGGCCTGCTGCTACATAGGCAAGGTCAAGTGCAGTTGAACCTGAACGGCGCATATCTGAAGATTTTTGGAATAAATTTGAAAACATTGCCATATAAGCTACGCTGTGTTGCTTATGTTTGAATGGAAATCCAGTCGCTAATATAGTGCCTGCAATTTCTTTGTTTTTGTTTACACGGATTCTAAAACCGTTTAGTTGTGCACCTTTACCACGACTGGCTGAGAATAATTCGCCACGAATTGGGTCAAATACAACAGCTTGATCTAATTTGCCTTTAACTTTTAAACAAATTGAAACAGCAAAATGAGGAATGCCTTTAATGAAGTTACTTGTGCCATCTAATGGATCAATAATCCATTGGTAATCATCATCACTGCCTTTTAAAATACCAGACTCTTCACCAATAATAGTGTGGTCAGGGTAAGATTTACGAATAGTTTCAATAATGGCTTCTTCAGAGCTAATATCAACACTGGTGACGAAATCGTTAGTTCCTTTTGATTCAACTTCAACTTTATCAAGTTGCTCCATAGAGCGAACGATAACTTTACCGGCTGTACGCGCTGCGCGCACGGCAATATTTAGCATGGGATGCATTTAGAGTACCTATTTGTAAATAAATTTTAAAAGAACAATACATTTCCAAGCAAACATTGTCTTGAAAATTGAGCGCGCGAATTATAGCAAATAAAAAATTATTTAGCGATAATATTATTAAATAAATGTTCAATAAGTAATCAGTTTGGTCAATCACTTCTCTATAGAGAAAAAAAAACTATTAAATATCAAATTACCATAGATAAATATGCCCAATAAGCGTGCTTTTTGTTAGCTACAGCAGTAATCTTCTATGATAGAATATTGGCCATCTAGATGGGCTTCATACCAATGAATTCATTTATTGTAAAACTTAGCGCTTCAGTAGCGAACTTAGATCAGGTTTAATAATGTAAGTATAGTTAGTCTATATTTATTTTGTGATGTTATTTGTTTGCTAATAAAATTTTGCAGAGCACTTACCTAATAGTAAAATATAATACCTATATATGGCGTGGTTAATTTTGATAATAGAATAACTATTCTCTACAACCTATGGCTGTGTATAAGTCTTTTGATTTTCGTTAAGTGATAAATAAATTAGTTCGATTGGTCTTTTCCCAAAAAAGCAAACAAGAAGAGTAAAAAATGTCAGATTCTCAACAAGGTTCTCAACCAAGTAATACCACAGGTACATTATTAGATCGTGTTAAAATTGTTTTAGTTAACACTTCCGACTGCCGAAATATTGGTAGTGCGGCACGTGCAATGAAAACAATGGGACTAAGTCAGCTGATTTTAGTCGATCCTATTGAAATGCCTAATGGTCAAGCTCAAGCTATGGCTGCAGGAGCTACCGATGTTTTAGCTAATGCTAAAGTTGTTAGCACTTTGGCTGAGGCTATTGAAGATTGTGGCTTAGTTGTCGGAACCAGTGCTCGTTCACGTACATTGCCTTGGCCTATGTTAGAGCCTAGAGGTTGTGGTGAAAAGATGATTGCTGAAGCGGATGAATATCCAGTCGCGTTAGTCTTTGGGCGTGAAAATAGTGGTTTAACCAATGAAGAATTACAACTTTGTCATTTTCATGTTCAGATACCAGCAAACCCTGAGTATAGTTCGTTAAATTTAGCAATGGCTGTACAGACTTTAAGTTATGAAGTACGTACTAGTTATTTATTAGCGCATGATCAAAATTATCAAGAACGCAGTACGGGTAATGGTAATTCAATTGCCAAGACTAAAAATGAAGATGATGAACTGTATCCTGTGATCGAAGAAACTGAACGTTTTTATCAGCACTTTGAAAAAGCACTTAAAGCGACAGGTTTTATTGTAGAAAATCATCCAGGTTTAGTGATGACTAAACTAAGACGTTTATTCAATCGTGCAAGACCAGACGTTAAAGAAATTAAGATGATGCGTGGGATTTTTGCCTCGATGGAAAGGTCTAGTAAAGAGAAGTCATAACCGCCACTTAATAGAAAAGAAAAGAGAAGGAATAATTTATGTTTAGTCGTATCAAAGAAGATATCAATAGTGTCTTTGATAGAGATCCAGCCGCTCGTACTAGTTTTGAGGTTATCCTCAATTACCCGGGTTTACATGCAATTTGGATTCACCGATTAAGTTATAGATTATGGTGTGCTGATTGGAAACTTATAGCGAGAACTATATCAACTTTCTCTCGTTGGTTAACGGGTATTGAGATCCACCCTGGCGCTAAATTAGGTCGCCGTGTTTTTATTGACCACGGTATGGGCATTGTTATTGGTGAAACAGCTGAAGTAGGCAATGATGTCACGCTTTATCACGGTGTCACCTTAGGTGGGACGAGTTGGAAGGCAGGAAAACGTCATCCAACTTTGGAAGACAATGTTGTTATAGGTGCTGGTGCGCAAGTACTTGGACCAATAACTATAGGTAAGGGCGGAAAAGTCGGTTCTAACTCAGTTGTTGTTAAAGATTTACCCGCTAATGCAACAGCAGTTGGTATTCCTGGTCGAATCGTGCCCGATAAACACAGTAAAGATGAAAACCAGCAACGAGAAGAAGTTGCTAAAAAATATGGCTTTGATGCTTATGCGGTGTCCCATGATAATCCAGATCCTGTGGCTAAAGCCATTGGTCGTTTACTTGATCATATGCATTTAATGGATGATAGAGTGAGTGAACTTTGCAAAGAAATTAACACCTTAGGTGGTGATATTTGCCCTAAAAACTTGCCTGAGTTAAGAGTAGGTGAGTTTGTCGAAGATGAAAAAGCAGCGGCAGAGCGCCGTGAAAATAAAGTGGCAAGCTTTGATCCTGAAATTTAACCTCGCTATTCAATTCTGGTAATAAAAGTAATAGTTGAGTAAAACAGTCAACTATTACTTCTCGCATGATATTTCTTGGTGTATAATACCTGAGTAAATCACTAGGGTATTTACTTGACTAATTTGTAGGGTTATGTAAAATTGCCCAGCATTTGTAAAGTAAGACATTTATATTATTTTTTATATTATTTTTTATATTTTGTTTTGCTGTCAAATGGTTTTAATTTAGTCATCCTACTAAATTGATGTTTTGAGTACACCAACATAGTGTTTGAGAACAGATTATGAAACTTACCTCTAAAGGTCGTTACGCAGTTACTGCCATGTTAGACGTTACTATTCATGCAGTGTCTGGACCTGTATCTTTGGCTGATATTTCAGAGCGCCAAGGTATTTCCTTGTCATATTTAGAGCAACTTTTTTCACGTTTACGTAAAGAAGGGCTTGTGACAAGTGTTCGTGGTCCTGGTGGCGGTTATCGCTTGGGCAGATGCTCAGCGCAGATTGCCGTTGCAGATGTTATTTATGCTGTGAATGAAAGTGTTGATGCAACTAAATGTTCAGGTAAAGGCAATTGCCAGGATGGAGAACAATGCTTAACTCATTCCTTGTGGGAAGGATTAAGCCAACGAATTGAAGAATTCTTGAAAAATATCACCTTATCCGAATTAGTCGCGAAAGGTGATGTACAAGAAGTTTCTAAGCGCCAAGATAAATTACATATCAATGCTCACAAAAGCATAGCGTTAGAAACATTAATAACCACAAAAGATGTAATGAACGACTGGTAATAACTAGTCGCGTCGTATTAAATATTTACCATCGGAGAGAGTTAGCGAATGAAGCTTCCTATATATTTTGATTATTCAGCTACTACACCAGTAGATAAGCGCGTAGCAGAAAAAATGATGCAGTACATGACCAATGATGGTCATTTTGGTAACCCTGCATCTCGTTCACATAAATTTGGTTGGCAAGCTGAAGAAGCGGTTGATATCGCTCGTAATCAAATTGCTGAATTGATTAATGCTGATCCACGTGAAATTGTTTTCACGTCAGGTGCTACTGAATCTAATAACCTTGCTATTAAAGGTGCTGCTAATTTCTATAATAAGAAAGGCAAGCATATTATTACCTGCAAAACTGAACATAAAGCCGTTTTAGATACGTGTCGTGAATTAGAACGTCAAGGTTTTGAAGTGACGTATCTTGATCCTGAAGAAAACGGTTTAATTGATTTAAATAAATTGAATGACGCTATGCGTGATGACACTATTTTAGTAAGTATCATGCAAGTAAATAATGAAATTGGTGTTATTCAAGACATCAGTGAAATTGGTGAAATGTGTCGTGCACGTAAAATTGTCTTCCATGTTGATGCCGCGCAAAGTGCAGGCAAAATCAACATCGACATGCAAGCATTGAAAGTTGATTTAATGTCAATTTCAGCGCATAAAATGTACGGACCTAAAGGTATTGGCGCGTTATACGTAAGCCGTAAACCACGCATTCGCTTAGAAGCACAAACACATGGTGGTGGACATGAACGTGGTATGCGTTCTGGTACCTTAGCGACACATCAAATTGTCGGTATGGGTGAAGCATGTCGATTAGCTAAAGAAGAAATGGCACAAGATCAAGCACATGTTACTGCAATGCGCGATCGTTTATGGGCCGGCTTAAATAGCATGGAACAAGTCTTTATTAACGGTGATGCGGATAAACGTTACCCTGGTAATTTAAATGTTAGTTTCAACTTTGTTGAAGGTGAGTCACTCATCATGGCATTGAAAGATTTAGCCGTATCATCTGGTAGTGCATGTACATCAGCAAGCTTAGAGCCATCGTATGTACTTCGTGCTTTAGGTCTAAATGATGAAATGGCGCATAGCTCAATTCGCTTTAGCTTTGGTCGCTTTACTACGACAGAAGAAATTGATTACGCAATTGAACTTATTAAAGGTGCAATTGGTCACTTACGTGATATGTCACCGCTTTGGGAAATGTTCAAAGATGGTATCGATTTAGATTCAATTGAATGGGCTGCTCACTAGACGCTCTTTATAATAAAAGTTTAGTAAACAATTCATTATTTTAAATAACATTTGGTGTTAAATAGTTCTTACGAATTATTTGACACATGCTAGGAGAGTCACATGGCTTACAGCGAAAAAGTACTAGATCATTATGAGAACCCACGTAACGTAGGTTCAATGGATAAAAACGATCCATCAGTAGCAACTGGTATGGTTGGCGCACCAGCGTGTGGTGACGTAATGAAGTTACAACTAAAAATTTCTGATGACGGTATCATTGAAGATGCAAAATTCAAGACTTACGGTTGTGGTTCTGCGATTGCTTCAAGCTCATTAGTTACTGAGTGGGTTAAAGGTAAATCAATTGAAGAAGCGGGTGAAATTAAAAATACCGCTATTGCTGAAGAGTTAGCGCTACCACCAGTAAAAATTCATTGCTCTATTTTAGCTGAAGATGCTATTAAAGCAGCGATTGAAGATTATAAATCCAAGCAAAGTAAATAACGGAGATAACAATGGCTGTTACCATGACTCCTGCTGCTGCTGAACGCGTTCAATCGTTCATGCAAAACCGTGGCAAAGGACTTGGGCTTCGCTTAGGTATTAAAACCACTGGTTGTTCAGGTTTAGCCTATGTGCTCGAATTTGTAGATGATTTAAATGAAGATGATCAATTGTTTAACATTAAAGATGTTAATATCATCATCGACGCGAAAAGCTTAGTTTACCTTGATGGTATTGAACTCGACTTTACTAAAGAAGGTTTGAACGAAGGCTTTAAATTCACCAATCCCAACGCTAAAGGTGAATGTGGGTGTGGTGAGTCGTTCAACGTCTAAGCTAATGTGTGATAACGAGTTCATCTCTTAGCTATTTTGCTCAGTTGCAGCGTTGAAAGTACTCATTGACTAACGTCAACTCTGTGCTTTCGCCTTGCATCAGAGCAAACTATCGTTGAGCTGAATTCATTATGGCGAGATCACTTTGTAAGTGCCAGTCCATATAAAATCAGAGTAAAAATTTTGAATTACTTTCAATTATTCAACATTGAAGTTTCCTTTGATGTCGATTTACAACAACTTTCGTCAAGTTATCAAACCTTGCAAAAGACTGTGCATCCTGACAAGTTTGCTCACGCCTCTGAGCAAGAACAGCGAATAGCTGTACAAAAATCTGCGCAGATTAACGACGCCTATCAAACTCTTAAAAATCCATTGCAACGCGCTGAATATATACTTGTGCAACGTAGTGTTGAAATGCCAAACGAACAGCATTCTTTTCAAGATACTAGTTTTTTGATGCGTCAAATGGAATTGCGAGAAATGCTTGAAGACGTTAGGCATTCTGGTGACGTTGATGCAGCATTACTTGAAGTACAAAGTGTTTTGTCGACTGAATATTTACAGCTTTCTCAAGTAATGAGAACACAAATTAGTGAAAATAATGCAGCATCGAATAGCGCTGCATGCGATAATTTACGTAAATTAAAGTTTTATCAAAAGCTCAATATTGAAGTGGATCGTCTTGAAGACAGTTTATTTGATGACTAGCGTGGCTAGCAAACATTTTAACAAGACATACTTTTTATTAAGCTAAGAAAAACATACATAAACTTAAACTAACTCATTGAATTAACATCATGGCTTTATTACAAATTGCAGAACCCGGTCAAAGCACCGTTCCTCATGAACACAGATTAGCTGCAGGCATCGATCTTGGTACCACAAATTCCTTAATAGCAAGTGTACAAAGCGGTAACGCAAGTACCTTAAGTGATGATCAAGGCCGTGATATATTGCCCTCTATTGTTAGCTATCAGGCAGGTAATGTTTTAGTTGGTCAAACAGCTCAAGCACTTAGCATTGAAGATGCTCAAAATACGATTACTTCTGCAAAACGCTTGATAGGTCGCTCACTTAAAGATATTCAAAGTAAATATCCTTCGTTACCTTATGAGTTTTGTGGTGATGAAAATCATCCTGAAATTATGACTAGACAAGGTGCTGTTAACCCAGTTCAAGTCTCGGCAGAGATATTAAAAAGCTTAAACCTAAGAGCACAAGCGGCTTTAGGTGGAGAGCTCACTGGTGTTGTTATTACTGTCCCGGCTCACTTTGATGATGCCCAAAGGCAAAGTACCAAAGATGCGGCAAAATTGGCGGGTGTTAGTGTGTTGCGTCTATTAAATGAACCAACAGCTGCAGCGGTAGCTTACGGGTTAGACTCAGGCCAAGAAGGCGTTATTGCGGTCTATGATTTAGGCGGTGGTACTTTTGATATCTCTATTTTACGTTTAAACAAAGGCGTATTTGAAGTGTTAGCAACTGGTGGTGATTCTGCGCTAGGTGGCGATGACTTTGATGTCGTTTTAGTTGACTATCTTGTTGAACAAGCCGGTTTAGTAAGACCTTTATCACCTTCGTTAGAGCGTCAACTGATGCAGCAAGCTTGTTTTGCTAAAGAACAGTTAACAACTAAAGAGGAAGTTGATATCACAATTTCTCTTGATAGTGACAGTGATTGGAAAACAAGTTTAACTAAAGCACAGTTAAATAAACTTATTAGCTCATTAGTTAATAAAACATTACGTGCTTGTCGTCGTACGCTCAAAGATGCTGATATTACTATCGATGAAGTAATAGAAGTTGTCATGGTCGGCGGTTCAACTCGTGTACCTTTAGTGCGTAGCGAAGTTGAAAAACACTTTAATAAAACACCGTTAACGTCAATTGACCCTGATAAAGTGGTTGCGATTGGCGCTGCAATTCAAGCAGATGTTTTGGTGGGTAATAAACCTGATAGTGATATGTTATTACTTGATGTTACGCCATTATCTCTTGGTCTAGAGACTATGGGTGGTTTAGTAGAAAAAGTTATTCCACGAAACACCACAATACCTGTTGCAAAAGCGCAAGAATTTACCACATTTAAAGATGGTCAAACGGCCATGGCCGTTCACGTCTTACAAGGTGAGCGTGAATTAGTTGAGGATTGTCGTTCGTTAGCCCGTTTTGAATTACGCGGCATTCCTGCAATGACTGCTGGTGCAGCTCATATTCGTGTAACGTTTAAAGTTGATGCGGATGGTTTACTCTCTGTCTCGGCGATGGAAAAGTCATCTGGTGTGGAATCGAGCATTGAAGTTAAACCTTCTTTTGGTCTTGATGACAATCAAATTAGTCAGATGATCAAAGATTCAATGAGCAATGCGGCTGATGATATGCAAGCGCGTATGTTGAAAGAGCAACAAGTTGAAGCCTCACGCGTTATAGAGTCTGTTCAAGCTGCTTTATTGGCTGACAGTAAGCTACTTAATAGTGATGAAATTACGGTTATTGAAAACGCAATTAAGTCACTTGCTCAGGTTAGCCAAGGTCAAGAAATTAAAGCGATAGAAAATGCACTGGATAAGTTAAACGACAGTACAGCAATATTTGCTGAACGTCGTATGGATAGTTCAATTAGTGAAGCCCTTGCAGGCCAAGCAGTTGATAAAATTTAGATTATCTTTGATAAGATCCTGATTATATTTAAGTTAGGCGAAAGCCTTTCAAGCAGAGAATAAATAAAATGCCAAAAATTATATTTTTACCTAATGAAGAGTTATGCCCAGATGGCGCAGTAGTTGAAGCCGAAAAAGGTGAGAGCGTGTTAAACGTAGCCTTAAGAAATGACATTGGTATCGAACATGCTTGTGAAAAAGTATGTGCTTGTACTACGTGTCATATCATCATTCGAGAAGGTTTTGACTCTATCGAAGAAGGCGATGAACTTGAAGAAGATATGCTTGATAAAGCATGGGGTTTGGAGCCTGAATCTCGCCTAAGCTGCCAATCTATTGTTGGTGATGAAGACTTAGTCGTCGATATACCTAAATACACAGTTAATATGGTTTCTGAAACACACTAGTTGATTCTTTAAAGCCATATACAAACAAAGGGTTGTAACATGTGAATGTTATTACCCTTTTTTAGTATTAGAGAATAATTGAAATAGTCCACTAATAGCTAACTTTGTGAAAATTTACATCAAAAGTATCGATGTTGTAACAGCCTATTTCTTCAAATATTAATCAATATAAACTCATCTGACTAAGCCTTAAAAGCCTCTAATATTACACAACCCATTTTTAGAATAATAATGCGGTATTACCTCGATAGTTATAGTGCATCGTTTTGTTCGAACGCTCAAAAATGGATAATGATAATAGCGACTTGATAACCTGACATAGAGGATCATGTCATTTTATTTGGTATATACTTATAAAAAGATGATAAATAATAGTAGAGGTCTTTTTGACCAGAAGTGAACTAGAATTGAACAAATACATGCAGCGTGATGCTGCGGCATTGTTATATGGCAATGCAGTTTCCGGTATTGTGATCTCTTTGATTACTTCTAGTTTTCTAGTCTTCATGTTCAGTAACCCATTAACCGACTCTTTTAAACACATGTGGTGGTGGGGGATGAGCATATTGCTTGTGCTCAGAATGGTTGATGTCATTATCTGGAAAACTAAACTGCAGCACACTGATTTTGATGGAGAAAAAGCGGTTAAGCGTTATATTACCGGTGTGAATCCTACAGCAATTATGTGGGCTATCTACTTAGTTTATATCACGAAATACAATAGCTCTGTCGAATTAACTACAACGCTTATAGCCATAGCTGCTATGGCTGGTGGTTCAGCTACGATACTTGCGGCTCATAAATACACCGCAATGTTTTATGCATTCATACTACTTTCTCCTGCCTCGATAGGCTTACTCTTATCCGATCAACATGCATTACAATTACTGGGTTTTTTGGGAGTTTCCTACAGTATCGTAATGCTTATTACTTCAAAGAAATCGGCAGATTTCACGCGAAATACCTTGTTTTTAAAAAATGAAAATAAGGTGTTAGTTCATCAAATGGAAGAAAAAGTTGAGCAGCGAACGAGAAAAATTTATGAACTCTCTAATCTTGATTCACTCACTGGATTATATAACCGAACCGCCTTTTTAAAACATTTAAAGACTGCGTTAGCTTCATCCAATAAACCTTTTGCACTGTTATTTATCGACTTAGACGGCTTTAAAAAAATAAATGATTCAATTGGTCATCAAGCTGGGGATCAAATTTTAAAAAAATCTGCTGAGCGTCTTAAACAGTGGTCTTTTGATACCAAGCTATTGTGTCGCTGGGGTGGTGATGAGTTTTTGATGGTACTAGCAGATACTGATGAAGTCAGCGCTGTTGGTGTATCTAAGCAACTGATAGAGGTACTATCTGCCCCTCATAATACTGAACATAGCGTTTTATCTGTCGGTGCAACTATAGGTATTGCATTATATCCTGAGCACGCAAAAACAGAAGATCGTCTTATTCAATCTGCCGATATGGCCATGTACTATCAGAAAAAACAAGCGCGTTCGACTGTTGGCGTATTCTCCAAACAAATGGATAAACTTTATTCTTATGAACTTCGTCTGAAAAATGAACTGACTCAATCGATTGAGAAAGAACAATTAAGACTCGTTTTTCAACCGATAATATCATCTAAAAATGATGAAGTTGTTGCTTTTGAAGCGCTGCTTCGTTGGCAACTCGATGAGGAAAATATCCCTCCGGATGATTTTATTAGTATTGCTGAGCAATACGGTTTAATACACAAAATCGGTGCGTGGGTACTAAGAAATGCATGTTTGCAAGCCAGCCAATGGAGTTCGGAACAACCGCTGTCAGTTTGTGTAAATGTTTCCGTGATTCAGCTACAAGATGAGAATTTTATAGCTATTGTTGATGATGCACTTTCAAACAGTACATTGCCTGGCGATTTGTTGCATATAGAAATAACCGAGTCGGTATTTGCTGCTGATACTAGTATCATATCAAACCAAATAAAACGACTTCAAGCTCGAAAAATTAAGGTTTCTATTGATGATTTTGGTACCGGATATTCTTCTCTTTCGGTTATCCAAGACTTAGCGATCAACATGGTTAAAATTGATCGTTCATTTGTGAATAAAATGAATACCAATGGTCATGCGATTATCTCAGCAGTAATGCATATCGCCTCATCGTTAGATTTCTTGGTTATTGCTGAAGGTGTGGAGACTGAAGCGCAAGCACGGGAATTACAGAAGTTAGGTGTGCATTTCCTTCAAGGCTATCATTATTCTAAGCCTATCGAAATTGAAGATATAGACAGTTATTTAACTAACATGACACTGGATAAGCAGTATTTACTTAACAAGTAAATTATTTTCAGGACTCGTTACCTTTATTTCTCTCTAGCATGAAGATTACTTAACCCACCGTTTAGAAGCCAATTGTGGTTCGAGCTTTTAAGTTCACGCATTATGTTATACCAATAGTACTAACTTATTGATCACTTAACGAGAATTAAAAGGCTAAGAGGCGAAGCATCTCTAATTCTAACTGAATTCTGCATTTTGAGATAACATGGGGATATACCCCCTGAATTGAAATGACAATGTAACTTATTAAGTGTCAATCAATAATGTGTATTTATAGCTCATAATAGAATGATAACAAAAGATAAACTTTAATCATAAAATGGGCAAGTAGTTACATTTTTACTATAATAAAGTTTGATAAATCACACCCCTTGATAAAATTCCTATAATTTCTTTTTGGATTGAATTTGAAATCTAAAGTACCATCACTTATATCTATCTCTCCTGAAGCATCCATTGCTTTAGGCAATTTTACGTTAGCAATTACTGAGGCTGTTTCTGAAAAAGAAATTTATAATAAACTAGCTGAAAATTTACCTAAGATACTACAAGCTGACAGAGGTAGTGTTACTTTAATAACAGAAAATAAAGATGAGTTTGAAGTCTTTTCCCTACAGGGACCTGAGGGAATGTTATCTATTGGAAAATACTTTTCCGTTGATAATTCGCTGGCAGGTTTAGCTGTACAGCAAGAAAAAACAATTATTTCTAAGCTAAATGCTGACCGCATAGAAATAGATGCTCAACAGCTTTATCAGCAAGACTTGTTATCAATTATGAATTCACCATTACAGTTTAGTGATCGTATAATAGGAACGGTGAATATAGGTAGTTACAAAGAGAATGCTTATGATAGTACTTCGTTAGAGCTGTTAACGTTAGTTAGTACGTTAGTCTCTAATTATTTAGAACGGCAACATCTACTTGAACAAGCTCAAATTGGCGTTAAGCAGTATAAAACCTATTCAAAACAGTTAGAGTCTCTTAACCACGTAGCTGAAGAGCTTTGTGCTGCTACGAATGAAAGTGAGGTTTTTTCTATTATCACTCGTTCGGCAAGTCACATTATTTCAGCACAAAGAATCAGTTATTGTGTGCCTAATTATAAAGATAAATGTTTTGAAATACGGTCAGTATTTTCTGAAAATGAGGTTATGAAGTCGGCTACTGTTGACATGGAAAACAGTGCATTACAATTTGTCTTACAATCAGGGAGCCCTCAATTTTTTGAAAATTTGGCTGTAACCAATTTTACTGATCATTTAATATTAAGTAAAAACGGTTTGTGTTCAGGCTGGAGTGTGCCTGTTCGAGTGAAGGGCGAAATTGTTGGTTTGCTAAATGCCGCTAGTAACGTGAAAATTAATGAAAGAGCTCAACAGCTCGGTGTTATAAAAATGCTTAGTGGAATTATGGGAGTGACATTAAGTCGAGTTAATTTACAAGAACAGTTAGAGCATCAAGCGTGTTACGACACACTGACAGGTTTGCCAAACCGGCATCAGTTTAATCAAAGAATGGAATTGGCAATTACCCAAGATAACCCTATACCTTTTACCTTGTTATTTATTGATTTAGACCGTTTCAAAGTGGTTAACGATACCATGGGGCACGATGTTGGAGATGAGTTATTATGTCGGGTTACTCAACGCATTAATCAACAAATAAGAAAAGAAGATTTTGCAGCTCGACATGGTGGTGATGAATTTGTCGTTCTATTGCTTAACAAGCAATCGAAAGCTATTGCTGATATCACTTCAGCCAGAATAATTAAAGCGCTTAAAGAGCCTTTTCAAATTGATGAACATAGTATTTTTATTGGTGCCAGCATTGGTATTAGTTATTTCCCAGAACATAGTAAAAATTCAGAAGAGTTACTTAAATATGCTGATATTGCGATGTATCATGCGAAAAAACAGGGAAAAAGCAGCTTTAAATTATATTCTAGCCGTCTTTCCGATAAAATTCATTGTCGGCAAAAGCTGGAAACTTTGTTGAGATTAGCCGTTAAAAATGAGGAATTACATTTAGTTTTTCAACCACAAATTAATGAAGATGGTGTCTTTGCTATTGAGGCTTTATTAAGGTGGGAAGACCCTGAATTGGGAGTTATTTCGGCTGATGAGTTTATCCCCATTGCAGAAGAAAGTTTATTAATAGAAGAAATCACTCACTGGGTTATTAATCAAAGTTTGCAAATGATTGCACGGTTAAGATTAATATGTCCGTCAGTTTATGTTGCGGTTAACATTTCGGCTAAGAATTGTTTGTATCCTGAAAAGTTGAAACATTGCATATTAACGGGGTTAAATGACGCTAATTTACCAGGCTCTGCACTTGAATTAGAAGTTACAGAAAATGTTTTTCTACAAAACGTACATAATACCAATAAGTTATTTAAGGACCTAGGTCACTATGGTATTAGATTTGCTATTGATGATTTTGGCACAGGTTATTCTTCATTAACTTATTTACTTAATTTACCGCTAAATACATTAAAGATTGATCGCTCATTCATTCAAGATATTCATTGCAATAAAATTAAGCTTGGTGTGGTTAAAGGTATTTTGGTTATAGCCAAGAGTTTATCAATGAATTGTCTTGCTGAAGGGGTAGAAATTGAGGCACAAAAACAGTGTCTTGAGGAGTTGGGGTGTAATCGTTTTCAAGGTTATTATTTTAGTAAGCCATTAAGGGAAAAAGATTTTTTATTATATTTAAAAAGTGATCTCTTACAGAAAAGCTAACAAGCTTTATTTGTTAATTTCACATATATCATCACTTCATATAGCTGGCAGTTCCGTTTTTCACAAAAGAGGGTTCTTGAATAAATTCAGGAGGATATGCTGAGGGTAATTACTCCTGCATTTACTAATAAGGTACATCTCTGTACTCCTTATCGAAATAAATAACGTTGTATAACATTTTTATAAACCAGCCATTTTTTTGGTGGTAGCAAGTCAAATTCGTTGTTATATTTTTTTAAGGCAAGAACATTAACAGAAAATGTGCTTTGATGATTCACTCAGGTTTTCTGAAAAAAGTATCTTCAGCTGGACACTCATATAACCCGACATGAAGATTGGTCAATGGAGCATTAAATATTTCTTTACTGATAGGCATTAGGTGCTTATGTAATATCTGATATTTTTATGCTGTTTCTAGCTTACGTTAATTGCTGATAAGCTTGTCTACAGGCAAGCGTTAAACGCTCAAGTAGCTCTTCTGTAGTAATACCAAACCTAAGAGTATCTTGCTCATCAGCGAGTCGACAATAGACCCCTTGTTGACAAAGTAAATGGTACAGTTTTTTTGCTGTATCTTGCTGATGAAAACTTAGGGTGAGAAATAAATTACAACCGTTAATCTCTCGAAGAATGATTTGAGGGAATGCTTGCCTAAGCATGTGCTCTTGAGCAATTCTAAGTCGTGTTAATGTATCCTTCTGCCTCGTTTGCCAACTTGTATCTTGCAGGGCATGTTGTGCAATTAATTGCGCTGGTCCGTTGATTTGCCATGGGCCTAGCAATTCTTTAAATGCCCCACACCAATAACCATTAGCTACTAAAAAGCCAATTCTAATTCCAGCTAAACCAAAGAATTTACCAAAAGAGCGTAATACCAAACTATGGCTGTTTTCTAGTTGATTATAGTAAGATTGATTGCCTGGTACTACATCAATAAAAGCTTCATCGAGAACCAACAGGCCGTTAATTAGCTTTAATCGTTCTTGGTATTGAGCAATTACCTGACCATTAAAAAACTGTCCCGTTGGGTTATTAGGATTAATGATCACCAACACACTATTGGGCAATATCTCTGACATTTCTGGAAGAAACTCCTGATAAAAGTGTAAATTATAACCGGCATTCTTCCATGCATGAGCGTGTTCCTTATAACCTCGTTCAGGTAAGTAAACATCTTGACTCTCTGCATTCTTTTGACGATATAACGCTGGTAAAGCTTTAATTATTGCCTGACTACCATTGGTAATCATAAGTTGTGAACATTGGTAATACTGCTGTGCTGCAGCGATCAGATCTGGGTTTTGTTGTGGTAATTGTTGCCAAACACTTAATGGTATAATTGGAATAGGGTAACTAATAGGCGCAATACCTGTCGATACATCAATCCAATCGCTAGGCGGAATGTTATATTGTTTTGCCACCTGTTGTAGTTGCCCGCCATGAAGTAATGCCATCTTATTCCTATATATATGTTTTAAATGAAGAGTTTAAATGAAAATTAAAACGAGAATTATAACGAAAAACTAATAAACCAAATAACAAACTAACTGAATAATGAGTACTAAAGTGACTAATATTAAACTGGCCCGAGAAACCACAAGTAAACTTGTCGGGATGTCTTTCGTGGTAACACAGCTACCGCAACCTAAGACAACAGAATTGACAGTTTGTCCATGGTAAAGCGCACTGCCACCTAATTGTCTACTCATCACTGTGGCACCAGCAGCCATTACCCAACCACCGTTATGGCTTTTGTATTGATTACCTTGCCTATAGGCATTAACGATAGCCTTAATGATCTTCCCTTGTTTCACTCCTTGAATGGCATAAAGCAGGGTACAACACTTACCCGAAATAAAACCGAGTAAATCATCAAGTCGAGCACTGGCATAACCAAAGTCGTTGAAACGTGAGTTCTTATATCCCCACATTGCATCCAAGGTGTTGGCTAATCGATGTATTATTACCAGTGGCGCCCCCCCAATAAGGTAGTAAAGTAAAGATGCGATAACCGAGTCATGACCGTTTTCTAACATCGACTCTATAGTCGCTCTAGACATCTCTTGCTCTGACAGGTTGGAGGTATCTCTGCTTACCAGATACCCGGTGAAATGCCTGGCGCTTGTTAAGTCTTCAGCGTTAAGGGGCTTGTATACTTGCATAGCGTGTTGATGCAAGCTATTTAAACCTATGGCTAGATAAATCACACTAGCATCGAGCAATACTTGCCAATACCATATTAGATGATTCAGCTGATAAAAATAAATCAGCGGCAAAGGTAAAACCAATAGGCACCAAGCCAAAGTACCCAGTAACTTTGCTTTTAAAGTAGCTTTATCGCCAGTGTTACTCTCTTGATATTGAGCTTTTTTCTGATAAGGATTTAGTTTAGTCTCTAGTTTTTTTGCTAACCAACCAAAACCAACTAAGTAATGAAAACGCTTTGCTTCACCTAAATATTTATCAAGCAATAGCGCCAGTAATAAGGTAATGAACGTAGCAAAATCAGGTAGTAGCGTTATGGCTTGCTGGTAGATGTTTGCGATAAATTCTGACATGAAGTTAAGACGCTCTAGTACTATTCAAGGTTGAGTAATTAAATGCTTCGTTATATTAATTTTTTTTACGTCTTTTTGAGGTATAAAAATAAATTATCTTGCTAGCTGAAAACTATCATCATCATGGCGGTAAGTTAATGGTAATAGACAAGCATTATCGAATAACTCATAGGCATTATCGGTTGAGTTATGGCCTAATTTAGCTAAAAAACAGCGCAACGCTTCACCATGGAAAATAACCAATATGTTTTTATTACAATGATTATTGGCTAATTCTTTAAGTGCTTGATAAATACGTGATCCACAGCTTATTGCACTTTCGCCACTTGGCGGTGTTATCTCGGTAAATTGATGCAATATTTCATGGTAGTTTTCGTCGGATTTAATGGCAGCAATATATTGCCCTTGCCAAGACCCCAAATCTCTTTCCGTGAGGTCATTTAAACGTGCAATAGGAGTATTTAATATGCGCTGGCAAATTAGAGCGCTATCAACAGCACGTCCTAGGGTTGATGAAACAATTAAATCAATTTGTTGGTTGGCAAGGCTTAAGGCAAGCTGTTCAGATTGTTGTTTACCTACTTGTGTCAGATTGCTATCTAATTGGCCTTGAAAACGTTGGACTTTGTTCCATTTTGTTTGCCCATGACGAGCTAAATATAAAGTTGTTTTCATTTTATTCCAATAGCAATTATGACGCTTTCTTATCCTTTAAGCGAGGGAGGATAACTAAATCGTTACATAGGTTCAACGCAAATATTATTTCTAGTGGCTATTCTCTTTTCATTAACATGTTTAACTATGACATCGTTAATTGTTGAATAAGTATCATGTATAACGTAGTATCCGCGCAGATTTAGGTGTCTTCGGTGTTAATTTATCCTGATAAACGTTATTAGGTAAATGGCACTAATGAAGATGAAACGTGAAACTGGTTAAATACCAGTACTGCCCCCGCAACGGTAACTGTGAGCAGCAACAAAACCACTGTATTGAATCATTATTAGGTCATCACAATAATGAACGTATGGGAAGGTGTTGCAAGTGCGATGATCAGGAGTCCGGAGACCGGCCTAAATTATAGTTATTTATCAATGATAAATAACTATTACTCGACAACTGCGGTGGGCGGTAATTCAGAGAAAAGTAAATGCGCTGAATTACAGCAATTAATAGCTATAAAGAGTGATCGTTAACGCATGAACACGGGTTTATTGATTTACCTGACTATTGATTTTACCTATTGATTGCTCGATGATTGAGTTGTTGATAGCGTTTTATCATATAGGATATAGCGTAGGCCTGCTCCTTAGCATTTACTGACTTTGATTTCCTACACCGTTACTCTTTTGTACATTTTTGACAACGGGAACGTTATGAAATCAGTCAACCAAACATCTCCTGTTAGCTTGCTTATCGCTGTATTTGCCTTGTTAACATTACTTATGCTTGCCACTCGTACACATCACTTTACCAGTTTAAATCACCTGCCAAGCGCATCAATTGCAATTTTTTTCCTCGCAGGAATGTACTTGAGAAATATTAAAGCCTTCTGGTTTTTTTATACTTTATCAATCACCATCGATTTGGCTTCATCCTATTCTCGCGGTCAGTTTGGCGATTGCATCACCTCTTCTTACCCTATGTTAGTGCTAAGTTATGGCGCTATGTTTACGGTTGGCTATTACAGCAAACCAAACTGGCAAAAAAATAGTTGGCAAATCAATATTATTAAAGTGGCACTCGCTTTATTTATTGCCAGTTCAATTGCCTTCTTTATTTCAAATGGTAGCTATTACACACTGTCGGGTAAGTTCCCAGAGTTATCGTGGGCAGAATATGGCACACGTGTTGATAAGTACTATTTTAAATCTATTTCTAATCCTGTTTTCTATGTGATTTCGGCGGTTGTTATTGATTTTACTGTCAGTCATTTTTTCACTGACAAAGCGATAAATACCAGTACTGCGGCTAGTGAAAGTGCTAATAACAGCGGCAAACTTTAGTCGGTTACTCTCACAACGGCTAAGTTCATATTACAGGTGTTTTAAAGGCAAATTTAATGTCATCAGCAAAAAATAAAGTAATTCAAAATACAGCATTCCAACATAAGCCAGAGCAGCAAATTGGCAGTGGTGTTATGTGTTCGGCCCTTGTTGTTGCCGCACCACATTCTGGCTCAGGTAAAACGACTGTAACAGCCGCAATAGCGCGTTATCATCGTGTTCAAGGGCGTAAAGTCACTGTGTTTAAAGTCGGTCCCGATTTTATTGACCCCATGATATTACGCCAAGCCAGTGGTGAGTTAGTGTATCAATTAGATTTGTGGCTTGTCGGGGAGCAAGGTTGTCGAGCTTTGCTGCATCGAGCGGCTATGGATTCAGATCTTATTTTAATTGAAGGTGTTATGGGGCTGTTTGATGGCACACCCAGCAGTGCCGATTTAGCTAAGTATTTTAATATCCCAGTACTGGGCGTAATTGATGCAAAAGCGATGGCACAAACCTTTGCTGCAGTGACCTTTGGTTTAGCAAAATTTTGCGAAGACTTGCCCTTTTCAGGCGTAATTGCAAATCGAGTAAATACCGAACGTCATGCAGAATTACTCAGTGTTAGTTTACCTAAAGCGTTTCGTTTCTATGGCAGAATTCCTAAAGATGACACCATAACATTACCCGAGCGTCATTTAGGTTTAGTGCAAGCACAAGAACTTAGTGATATTGATGTTCAGCTTGATAAAGCGGCCAGTCACATTGCTAATACCGGTTTAACAGAGTTACCGTCGCAAGTTGAGTTTTTTGCTCAAGAAGATGATAACCAAGAAAACATTATTGAAGGTGCATTAGCGGGTACGCGCATTATTATCATTAGAGATAGTGCTTTTAGCTTTATTTATGCCGCCAATATTGCCTTCTTAACGCAAACAGGAGCGGAATTAATTTATTGCTCGGCAATGGCTGATGTCCATTTACCTGATGGCGATATCTTATATATTCCAGGTGGCTACCCTGAGCTTTATGCCGAACAACTCATGAACAATGTAACTTTTCTTAGTGATATAAGAGCATTTTCTGCCAGTAATAAACCCATTGTTGCTGAATGTGGTGGCATGTTGTATTTGCTTGAACAGCTTACCGATATGGAAGGGCAACAGTTTTCAATGCTAGGTCTTATGCCGGGTAAAGCCACTATGCAGAAAAAACTTGCGGCCATTGGATCGCAATGGGTTCCTTTACCCTCATTTGCTGATGCTGCTGAAGATAGCGCAGACAACATTATGCGAGGGCATAGCTTCCATTACTCTTGCGCCGAGATTGAATTAGAGCCTAGCAGTCAAACTACTCATCATCCAAGTGAGCGTGCAGGCGAGTATGTTTACCAACACAACAATATTTTAGCTTCATATATGCATTGGTATTTCCCAAGCAACCCGAGTCTAACGTTACGAATTTTCGATAAAGCACGTTACTTGTAGTCGTTAGCTCTAGTAATGGCGCAGCAGCCAGTTAGACAGTCAAGCAAAACAGCCTTTAAGTCCGTTAGCAAACTTAATTGATATTATGCTCGTTTTTTCGTAGGGATTGATCGCGGTACTTGTCGCGTTAAGTCCATATTTATAACAACATTTTTAGGTAAATCAGCAGTCCGCAGTTAATCAATAGTCTTCAGCAAGTAAATAGTCGTCGGCCAAAATTCAGCCGGTAGACTTTGTTGGTAAAGAGCTAACCTCAGCGCCAGAAGCCTTAAAAAAAAGCTGTATAGCCAAGAAGGTTATCAATCTATAGGGCAAGTGTATCTCGCCCCTGAAACAGGTAAGTTAATCTTGATTAGTAATGAAAAATAATAAAAACGTGGTGTGTTTTCTAATTGCTATGAATAAATAGAGAGTGAGAAAGTGATGAATGATATTAAAAAAGATACTGAAATTGAAAAACAAGATGAATTAGCTGAAGCTAAAGAACAAAAACATATTGAGCGACAAAAAAAGATTAAAGCAAATGTCGATAAACGTATTGCTCAAGCCACCGAAGAACGCGGTGTATTGGTTGTGATAACTGGTAATGGTAAAGGTAAAAGTACCTCTGGTTTTGGTACGGTATTACGCGCTATTGGCCATGGACAAAAAGCAGGTGTAGTGCAATTTATTAAAGGCACTAAGTGGGAATGTGGCGAAATGAATATTTTAAAGCAATTCGATGTTCAACACTATGTCATGGGTACGGGTTTTACTTGGGAAACACAAAATACTGAAACAGATACCATTGCAGCCAAAGTTGCGTGGCAAAAAAGTAAAGAGATGTTGAAGGATGAAAGCCTTGATATCGTGTTACTGGACGAAATGACCTACATGGTCAAGTACGGTTACATTGAATTAGATGATATTATCGACGCACTAAATAATCGGCCTAAAATGCAGCATGTATTAATTACTGGACGTGCCTGTCACCGCCGACTGGTAGAGCTGGCTGATACCGTTTCAGAAGTACAACCAATAAAGCATGCATTTAAAGCTGGGGTAAAGGCGCAAAAGGGCCTTGATTGGTAATCATCTTCTTTATAGTAAGTTGCCTGTTTTTTATTACCGATTTTTATGGTTAGATAAGCATATACCCGTTCCACATGAAGATGCATGATTCAGCTGGAATTTGAAGGTCTTTAGGCAAGGCATTGATTGAAGAGAATGGTTGTTCCCTTCTTAATATCAATAACGCAGCATAAAGCGTTTCTAAACCAGCCCCTTGGGGAAGGCTAAGCTAATCATACTCTGCGTTGCATTTCTTTTTAAGGGAGTAACCCTTAATAAAAAAATGCGCCTTGATTATGAATCGCTCAGACTTCCTGAAACGAGCATCTTCAAGTAGAGCGGGTATATATCCGTATCCGTACCAATCTGCATAACTATCTGCTCATTTTTCTTATGAAAAAGTAGCTCATTTAATTAAGCAAATTGGTATTAATTAAGTGTAATTTTAATCAAATAGTAGAATGAGTTATGAGTTTAGAGTTGTGGTTATCGTTAGTTGTTATCTGTGTGTTAGGAGCATTATCACCCGGTCCTTCATTGGCATTAGTTGTGCGTAATACTATGTTGGGTGGCCATAAACCGGGTTTAGCTACCGCCATCAGTCATGGCTTTGGTGTTGGCTTGTATGCGGCTATTGCGGTAACCGGCATTGGCCTTGTGATTGTCCAGTCACCCATAGTTTTTCAAATTATTCAGTATACAGGTGCCGCCTTTTTACTTTATTTGGCCTTCAACGCGCTAAAAAGCAATGGCAGTAATATTGACCTTGATGTTGTAAAAGGGCAAAACGATAAACGTATAAATGGCTGGCGCGACGGTTTTTTATTGGCCTTTTTAAACCCTAAGTTGGCGATATTCTTTTTAGCCTTATTCAGTCAGTTTGTTGATGTTAATGCCAGCTTAACCCATAAATTAATTATGATTTTTACCGTTGGTGGGCTCGATACACTATGGTACTGCCTTGTGGTCTTTGGCTTAACAAGAGGGCCCGTATTGGAAAAATTGAAAGCGAATAGTCATATTATTGATAAAATTACTGGCATAGTTTTACTATTACTTGCAGTACGTGTAGTCATTAATTAGCGAAGAAGGGGAGTTTTACTCCCTTAACCAGCTACCAATTGAACATAACAGTGAACGAGGTAAAAACCGAGATAGCATTGATGTTTATTGTTGGAAGCGACTATATCTTTTAACGACAGTTCGCCCGACAAAAGGACTGGGCTATTTACAGCGTAAAGACGTAGTCTACTTTCATTCTATAGACAGCAAAGCTATCAATCATGGCCTAGGTCGACAGTTCTCTTCGAACAATTTCCGCACCTGCACTTAATGCATTTAACTTGCCTCTCGCTACTTGATGAGATAAAGGTGCCATGCCGCAGTTAGTACAAGGGTAGAGCTTGTCGGCATCTACAAACTTAAGTGCTTTTCGTAGCGTATTGGCTACTTCCTCAGGTGTTTCAATAGTATTGCTTGCCACATCAATGGCGCCGACCATCACTTTTTTACCGCGAATAAGTTCAAGTAGCTCCATTGGCACATGAGAGTTGTGACATTCTAGTGAGATAATATCGATATTCGATTTTTGTAGTTTGGGAAAAGCTTCTTCATATTGTCGCCACTCTGACCCCAAGGTTTTTTTCCAATCTGTATTGGCTTTGATACCATAGCCATAACAAATATGCACTGCAGTTTCACAGTTAAGTCCTTCAATTGCTCTCTCTAAACAAGCAATGCCCCAATCATTTACCTCATCAAAAAAGACATTAAATGCAGGCTCATCAAATTGGATAATATCAACACCAGCCGCCTCTAATTCTTTAGCTTCTTGATTGAGAATCTTGGCGAACTCCCAAGCAAGCTTTTCGCGACTTTTATAATGGTCATCATAAAGCGTATCTATCATCGTCATGGGACCAGGCAAGGCCCATTTAATCGGTTGCTTGGTTTGCTGGCGTAAAAACTTGGCGTCTTCAACAAAAACAGACTTTTGACGACTAACCGGACCAACGACTGTTGGTACACTTGCATCATAACGATCACGAATTTTAACGGTTTTACGCTTTTCAAAATCAACGCCGTTGAGGTGCTCAATAAATGTAGTGACAAAATGTTGGCGCGTTTGTTCGCCATCACTGACAATATCAATACCTGCTTGCTGTTGATCTTGCAATGACAAACGTAATGCATCGTGTTTGCCCTCTGTTAATTCTTCACCTTGCAATTTCCAAGGTGACCAAAGTGTCTCAGGCTCTGCAAGCCAAGCAGGTTTAGGTAAACTGCCAGCAGTGGAAGTAGGTAGTAGTGCTTTAAGGATATTAGTTTTCATAATAAATGATGCCGTATTAAGGGTTAACTTTTGAACTTTTTTATTGAGGTAAGTATTGAACGTAATGATTGAAGGTAAGTATTTAACCTAGCTATTGAGCGTAACTATTAACATAACTAGCAGACCATTGCTCAAGTACAGTTTGGTGCGGTTTAATGAAGTGTTCCTCAGTAAACTTTCCCTGCTCATTAGCCAACTGACTACGCTCTTCTCGATCATAAACAATTTGAGTTAATGAATGATCTAGGTTCTTTAAGTTTGGTTGATAGGATTTTCCAGCCACAGCATTCGCATTATAAATCTCAGGTCGGTATATTTTTTGGAAAGTTTCCATCGTGCTAATAGTGCTTATAAGCTCAAGACTAGTGTAATCATTAAGTAAATCACCAAAGAAATAGAAAGCCAAAGGCGCAACACTGTTTGGCGGCATGAAATAACGAACCTGTAAGCCCATTTTTTTGAAATATTGCTCAGTTAAAGAAGATTCATTTGGCTGGTATTCAACACCCAATACCGGATGCTGATTTTCAGTTCGATGATAGGTTTTGGTATCCGAAACACTGAGGCATATAACAGGTGTTTTAGTAAAATTTTGTTTATAAACATCTGAATTAACAAAATACTGAAAGAGTTTGCCATGTAGTTCGCCAAAGTTATTTGGAATGCTAAATTTAGGTTGATCCTTATTATGATCCAACAGTAATACACTAAAATCATAATCTCGCACATAAGAGGAGAAATTATTCCCTACAATGCCTTCAATGCGTTTGTTAGTTTGATGGTCGACAATATTCGTTTTCAATATTTCAATCGATGGGAAAGCTTGACCACTACCTTTAATATCGATATCAACGGAAATGATTTCAAGTTCAACAGAATAACGATCTCCTTTGGTGTTATCCCAATGCGCCAAGGCATTAAAACTATTATCAATCATCTTTAAAGCGTTGCGTAAGTTTGCTTGACGGTAGCTTCCTCTTGCCAAATTAGCAAAGTTAGTAGTGATACGCGTCTTGTCTGACGGGTGATAATTTTCATCGAGACAAATGCTCTTGATAGTAAAGCTGAAATCTTTATTCATTGTGATCCGTATCCTATTTTCTAATGTTCTTAATCAGTCATCTTCACAGTCTTATTTGATTTGTGCTTCTAACCTAACTAAGAATCAATGGTGATTTTGTCGAGAATTAATAGCTGAGTAGGATTTATACTTGGATAGATGCATGATTAAAAGCGCATTTATTTCACACCGTACATGAGAAATATTCATGTCTTATCTAATTGAATGTTCGGATGTTTTTCAGTTATATTAATTAGCATAATGTGAACATAACAGCAGTTATGTAGTAAATAATCCCTAGAGTAAATAAAGAAGTAAATTGAATGAATGAATTAATATTATTGATTATATACTGCGCGTTACTTGGCAGTGGCGTAGGATTTTTGGCGGGGTTGTTAGGTATTGGCGGAGGATTAGTTATTGTTCCTGTGCTGAGCAGTCTTTTACTATACTTTGACGTTTTACCAACAGAGCAGGTGGTTATCGTTGCCATTGCAACATCATTGGCGTCAATATTGTTCACATCAACCTCTTCAGCAATAGCTCATCATAAAAATGGTAATGTGCCGTGGAACCTAGCCCCTTGGATAATGACGGGCGTTGCCCTCGGCGCGCTTATCAGTGGTTTTATAGCGGCACTATTACCAGAGCAAGTTGTTCGAATCGTGTTTGCCGTGACTGTGGTACTTATTGCGGTGAAAATGTTTTACAGCAGTAAAAGTGATGCTCCTAGCAAACGTCAACTACCTAATAAAGGTCTGTTAACCTTTTTTACCACGATTACCGGTGGCTTGTCTGCCATGATAGGTATCGGTGGTGGTGCACTCTTAGTGCCCTTGTTGACGTTCTTCTCACTGGATATGAAAAAAGCCATAGGATGTGCTTCTGCTTGCGGCATTGTCATCGCATTATTTGGTTCAATAGGTTACATCAGCTCAGGTAGTGCTTATTTTGCTTTAGCCGATGGTTTTGCTGGCTTTGTCTATTTACCTGCCTTATTAGGTATTGTGTGTACTTCTTGGTTTACCGCGCCGTTAGGCGCAAAAGCGACACATTATTTACCCGTTTCAACGATTAAAAGAATATTCTCGGCGTTATTGTTAGTTATGGCTGCAAATATGATAATTAATTAAAGGGAAGGTTATCGAGTTGGTGTTCTGAAGAATAAAGGAGTATGCGTAATGCGTAATGCGTTAGCGATTAAGTGCAGCGCCAAAATTAGGTAGCGCAACAACGTCACCGGCAATTAAGTTATCGATACCTATGTTGCCAATTCGAACTCTGACCAGTCTTAATGTGGCAAAGCCCACGGCAGCCGTCATTTTTCTTATCTGACGATTTTTTCCTTCACAGAGCGTTATAGAGATCCAGCTAGTAGGGCCATGTTTCGGATCGCGGATTTTACGACCACGTGCGGGGAGTTGAGGTTCACAGTCCAGCTTGAATGCTTTACAAGGCATGGTTAGATACTTAGTGCTATTGATACCAATTTCAACACCATTTTGCAGCTGTGATATTGCGTCTGTCGTGATCTCTCCATCTACTTGTACGTAGTACTCTTTTACTATACTTTTGTCTCTGACTTTGTAGCTCATCATCCCGTCAGTTGTGAGTAATAATAACCCTTCAGAGTCGTGATCTAATCGCCCAATGGCCATCGTTTTATCGGGGAAATTAAATAGTTCGCCTAGTAGATGTTTCTTCTTGCGTGATTCGGGTACAAACTGACTTAAAAAACCATATGGCTTAAATATTTTGAAGTGCTGGTGATTTTCAGTAGGCTTAGCGAGTTCTGTTAAACTGCTTTGGTTAGTGGTAGGCATTAACTTGGTCTTGATCGTAAAGTCTTAGTGGTATCGCATTATACGGTTAGTCTGGGTTAGATGCACTGGCTCTGCTAAGTGTGATAGAAATGAACTTAAAAGCCATTAACAGGTATATACCCGTTCCACTTGAAGATGCAGGATTCAGCTGGGATCAGAAACGCCTTTAGACAAGGCATTGATTGAAGAGAATAGTTATTCTATTGTCGAAATCAATAACGCAGCATAAAGCGTTTCTACAACAGCCCCCTTGGGGAAGGCTGAGCAAATAATACTCTGCGTTACATTTATTTTTAAGGACGCTACATGGAAGTAGCTTATTAGAGAATGCAGGAGCATATGCTCCTGAACAACCCTCAATAAAAAATGTGCCTTGATTATGAATCGCTCAGACTTCCTGAAACGAGCATATTCAAATGGATCGGGTATATGCTAGCAGCTTTTTTATTGTTCAATTTCTCTTAAAATTCGATTAATCACAGCAGAGTTAATTACAGACCATTATGGTATTGCACATTGGTTGAATCTGGCACTAGTGAGTTTAACGCATTTTGTGCTTCTGTTTGCTCGCTTGATAATGTATTTGAGTAACCAACCGATTCGCTATTTTCTTTGTTACTGTCATTGTTAAGTAATTGTTCAAATTGTTTGATGAGCACTGTTTTATCAGGTGATTCTTTATCACCAGCGCCAATATTAGTTAAATCAATCATGAAACCATCAAATAACTGCGTTAGGTCTTGGATAATTTCGGTATTTAAAAATTGATCTTTATTATAAATACTTGGATAGCCGGCTTTTTGTTTATCAATAGCAAAAGATACGCCTTTAAGATTAGTAATGCTCGTTGATTTATCGCACGACAACATACAACCATTATCAATACGTGGCTTTTCACAACCAACACTTTGCTGGAAGAAACACTGTCTGCTGGTCATTAATAAAATAGGGTGGTAAACGCTGTAGAGCATTTTGAAGTTTTCAGGACGGGCGATAGTTTTCATTTGTTGACGGTTTATTTCGTTTGAAATAAAGGCGCCGCTACAGTTAAAGCTCTCTTTCATCGCTAATAATGCATAGGAGTTGGTGGTATTTAAGAAAGGACCTGCAATCCACTCGATTCCTAACTCAAAGGCTCTATTGGCGATACCTGTATTATTGGTGACGATTAACTTAGGCTTAACTTGTTCTAAGATATTTACCGCAACATCGTAGTCTTTGCCAATTAATACCGACGGGAACCATGGAATAAGACGAGGGTTTTCTTGGAAAAAGCTAACGTATTTAGTACAGCCACGTTTATACGCATCAGGCAGTTTGAAATAGATGTCGGCATCAGTTACATCGCCAAGGTTGATGTCATTTTCATCGCATATTAACAGCGATAATTTTGCACCAGTTTCTTTTTTAGCATGGCGTACTAGTTTGGGTAACTCCACTTCAGCTAATACCGATTTACCATCATTGAGTAAAGCTGCTATTTTATTTTTAAGCGCAGTAAGCTCTTTAAAAGGAATAGTAGCACTTGCTGGAATATCATCAGTACTTAGCTCAGTTAAGTTATATTCTGCGTTATTGAAGCTTTTAAAGCGCTTTTCAATGGCACTATGATCAATGCAGTTTTTATCACTCGCGACAAGTGCGCGTTGTGAATGCATAACATGAACTTGTTCTTGTACCGTTTCTTCACTGAATCCTTGGGTTATTTTCTGGTCATGGGCCTCATTAATTTTTATGGTTACTGCTAATGGTTCGCCTACTTCACCTGAGAATACTAATGACAGCTTACGTTTATCAATACTTAGGTGTTTTATTTTATCAAATACATCAGCGTGTATTTGTTCTTTTTCATCATTTAAGCTTTGTTCAACGTCTTGAATTTGTACGACAGAAATAGCATTACTTTTATCAATGGCGTGGTATTTAGAGTTATCACGCGGGTTTTCAATAAACATCGATTGGTTTAAATCACCACGTAAAAAGGCATTAGAAAAATCACGGTTGAATACTTTGTAAAGGCGTTCGCCATCTTCAAGTAATTCGCCTGTTTCTACAAATCCGTCTATTTGTTTACGGAAGCTATCAATAACGGTATGCACATAACTAGCACCCTTGATGCGTCCTTCAACTTTGAATGAATGAACACCTGCTTCGATTAGGGCTGGTAAATCAAAAAATGCCGAGTTGTCTTTAATGTTTAATGGAAATTTATTACCTGATTCGGTCGGTTTATATTCTTCACGACACGCTTGACTACAACGGCCTCTATTACCTGAATTACCAACACTTGCTGAGGTGGAATAACATAAACCTGAGAAGGCAACACATAATGAGCCGTGCACAAATACTTCGGTAAGTACTTCTTCTTTTTGTGATACGGCAGTAATGGCGCTGATTTCTTTTAAGTCTAATTCGCGAGATAAGTTAACACGTGAAGCACCCAGCTTTTTCAAAAAGGGGATTTGACCAATGTTATGGGTTGTTAATTGCGTTGAGGCATGAATATCTAGAGTAGGGAAATGCTTATTAAGGATATAAAGCATGCCCAAATCTTGCACAATGACACCATCGAGCGTGGTGTTCGCCAATTTACTTAATAATTTAGCAAGCGTTTTAAATTCTCGCTCTAGAATAATGATATTGAGCGTTAAGAATATTTGGCATTCATACTCATGTGCAAGTCTAATAATTCCAACGAGTTCATCAAAAGAAATATTAGCAGCTCTATTTCGAGCATTAAAGGTATCTAAACCGCAGTACACCGCATCTGCGCCAGCAATAATGGCTGCTTTGATCGCGTCGATATCACCACCTGGGGCTAATAATTCTATTTTAGGACTCATTTTACAACTTTAGCCAATTAAACGGCGGTTAAATTTCAAAGGGGGGATTTTACTGGTAAAATGAGGCAATGAATACCGTTTAAGTCGCTTATTTATTCTGATTTGTATGATCATTAATAATTACTGTACTGGAATACCCTATCAATGAATGACACTTTTCATGAAAAAAGTAATAAAAAGACTAATGACACGAGTATGTTACCCATTATTTATTCGCTAAGAAATTGTCCTTATGCCATGCGGGCAAGACTCGCTATTTTTAAAGCGAAGCAGGCGGTATTACTACGAGATTTGGTATTAAGTCATAAACCAGCAGAAATGATAGCAGTTTCACCTAAAGGCACAGTGCCAGTATTAGTGCTAGCTAATAGCACGGTAATCGAAGAAAGTTTAGAGGTAATGTTATGGGCATTACAACAAACGGATCCTGATGATCTGCTTCATTGTCAACAAGAGGGCGCATTACCTGAAATGCTCTCACTTATTAATGAATTCGATAATGGTTTTAAAACCAGTTTAGAAGCTTACAAGTGCGCTAAGCGTTATCAAGAAGATAATATTGCCCAGTGCCGAGTCGTTTGTCAGCAGTATATTGAACAATTAGAACAACGTTTAACTGAGCATATGTTCTTAATGTCAGATAAAGAAAGTTTGGCGGATATTGCGCTAGTACCTTTCATTCGACAGTTTGCTCGCGTTGAGCGTCAGTGGTATTTGCAATCACCTTACCCTAGGGTAAGGCGATGGTTAAATAGCTATTTGCAGAGCCCTGTTTTTACGAAAGTGATGGCTAAACATCCTTTGTGGCTAGATAACCAGCAAGATATTTTATTTGGCGTTAACTAATGAGAAGTCTAACGAGATATAGCAGGCTCTGCTTCATTTAGTAACTCACTGACAATACGCTTTAATAAAAAAGTTTCACGTTCTATTGAAAGGCCTTTTTTGTCATTTTTAGCGATTGTTTCTTCGTTATGGCTAATAGCCTGATGGATATTCATCCACACTGGGTGCATACCGTTACTTAATTCATGGGCTTCAAGTTCAGGTTCAAGTAACTCATCATCAATGGTGCAGGTATAACAATAAGATTGCATATGGATGATATCAAAGCCTTCTTTATGCCATGGCCTGAATTCTTCATAAAGACCGAACGCCTCAACATCTTTAACACTATGCGCACCCGTTTCTTCTTTTAGCTCACGAATGAGTCCTTCGATATTACTCTCACCCTCATCTATACCGCCACCAGGCAAACTGTAATCGTGATATCGCTTGGTATATAGCAGTAATATATTATCCCCATTAAGCACAATCGCTCTAGTCGCATTCCGGGTGAAACGTGTGGCAGAAAGATCGTTGATGTCAGGGTGAATAGTTGATTTGAGTAAACGCATAATAGGGTAGTGTATCTGGTAGTGATTAATATTTATTGGTGTTAGATGGGGGCTTGCGCTAGGCATATCAAGTTATCGAGACTAACAAACTAAATGGGTAGTGATTAATGCTAGCAGTGGATAGGTTGAAGTCGTGTTAACCATGGTTAGCGCGACAGTTTTGTAACCTAGTGTATCTTCAAACAAAGTTATAGTGTTTCAACTTCATCATGAAAGATATCTTCAATCATTAAATTAAATAGTCTTGCTGCTTTAAATGCTAGTGGTAAGCTTGGATCAAACTTACCTTTTTCAATAGCATTAATTGTTTGCCTTGATACTTCTAGGGCACTAGCAAGTTGAGCTTGTGTCCAGTCACGTTCAGCACGTAATACTTTTAAGCGGTTTTTCATCGGTACTTCCTATGACCAGCAATCATCGCGGTTAAATAGGTAAGGCACATAACAATAATTAAATGAGATATTTCAGGCTCAAAGCCAATCAGTTTAATATCTTCTAACAATTCATAACTTAGACCTAATACTAATCCAACACCTAAGGTGAAAGCCATTGCATCGAAAAGTATTTTTTGCTGCATTTCGTCTAAACCACGTAAATAGTCTCTATTAGCAACTAACATTCGAAAACCAACAGCTAAATTAATTAACAAGGTAATAATGGTTAAGCTTGTATTAAAATCCCAAATAAATCTTGGCGCAAAAGCGGCGATGGCCATAGTAATAACCCAAACAGTTGTCCAATTTCTTAATGTTCTGGTATTAGCATTATTTTTTGCTTGGTAATTATTATGTTCACAATCTTGCTTTGTCATAAGTCAGCTCTCTTTGATTTTTTGTAAAGTTTATTTGACTTTATTGTAGGGGTTTTGTTTTGTAAGTCAAGTATGCTTTACAAAAAGAATGGTCTTGTAGTCTTTCTTAGATGATTACATCGGCATAGAGGTAACAAAAGTTAGCTAATTAAAGTTAAAATTGGGTATAATTCGGTAGGCATTGCGTTGTCTTTACCATATTAAAATTTTGATTCGTATGCGAAAAATACAATACTTATACCCGTTCCACTTCAAGCTGCTGGATTCAGTGGGAATTTAAAATACTTTAGGCAAGGCATTCATTGCAAAGAATGGTTATTCCCTTCTTAAAATGAATAACGCTGCACAAAGTCTTTTAAAACCCACCCGAAGGGGGACACAGAGCAACATCACTTCGTTGTTGCATCAATTTGTAAGGGAATGCCATGACTTCATTGATGCGCCTAGAAATGAAATTGCTCTGTGTTCCTGAACTTGCATCTTGAAGTAGAGCGGGTATATATTATTTTTACTTATCCGTTATTTTGAAATAACATCTTGAGGATCTCCCCCTTGCATAAACATTTAATCTCTCCTTTATTGTTAACCCTTCTTCTTCAAGGTTGCGGTGGTGGTTCATCATCATCGCCTGAAGTGCCAGTAGACCCAGTTGAATACACTTTCTCATTAACCGCACAATTGACTAACGATTGTGGCGTGGCAAGTGCCTTTAGTGACGTGGAACTTTTACTTCAAGATGATACTTGGCAAACGCTTAATACCTATAAAGCAGATGACAGTGGTGTGATCAGTTTTGTTACTACCAGTGAGTTTATAAACTACACGCTAGTGGCGAAAGATCAGCAAGGTAGTGAAGCACAAGGCTTGAATGTGGTGAGTTTTTATCAAGCAAGCAGTGCCACGCCATCGCACTATCAAGCCCAGTTTGATGAGTTAGTCGATAATACTAGCTGTGAGTGTGTAACGCAGAACCTTGAGCTTTCACATCGTCCTTTTGTTACACAATTGGAAGTAACTAGTTCATTACCCTTTGATAACTGGAAAGAGGTTGATGATAGTACAACCTTATTTGAAGATGTGAAGGTGTGTCGTGCTGTAGAGGGGGAATGGCCGTTACATTCTTTTTCAGTGAAGGGCACTGATGCAAATCAAAAAGCGATAGCTGCTGCCGATTTTTCAGATGACTTTACGGAAAATGTAGCAGGCGTTTGGACTTTATCGGCTTTTCAAGTAGCGGATGCGGTTGACTTAGTCATGCCACATCAGGATTTTAATACTAATCAGTTGATTGAAGGCACTACGCATTTTCCTATAGCAGTCACTAAAGACGATGATAGTGTCTTAGTTTTTAGCACCCATGATCATATCAGTAAAACTTTTTATCAATCTCAAGCCAGTGTGACCTTTGATGAAAGCAGTTCTATCTTCGGTAGTTCAGTCATTAAGACCCATCATCAATTGATTTCGACCATTGCAAAAGACTCGTTTTTAGTGAATGCAAATGAGCAAAAACCACCTATTGATGATAGAAATTTTTCAGAAATAAAAGAAGATGGTAGTTACGATTATTCGGCCGTCTCAGGTTACCCTGTGGCAGTGATAAGCTTTACTTTTACCACTTTTGATCCGACAACTAAATTGTTAATGCCTGCTAAATGGACATTCTACGGGCCAGAGCAAGGCATGTTGGCAATCAGTGCTGACCTGACAGGTTATACCGACATTATTAATATTGATACCGATAAAAAATCTACTGATATCCACTTAATGAAAAGTATGATGACAAATAACTATCAAGACTATATAAAGTATTATCAAGCCGGCAATACGGTTGAGAATGCTTTAGATGCTAACAATGATTTTGTTAAAAACCTTAATGAAGTTGAAATTAGCATTAAGCTGAAATAGTTTAATTATTTCTACATAAAAAAAGCCTGCAATTGCAGGCTTTTTTGTGAATGAAAATTAGGCTTTGATTAATACAAGGTTAGGTTAAAACTTATAATCTACAGTAAGGGTATAACCACGCTCTGAACCAGGATATTCACTTGATGTTTGATAATCTTTGTCAGTTAGATTTGTTACCTTCGCTAGTAAACTTACTTGGTTGTTTAGTCGGTAATTTAAACCAACATCAAGCAAAGTAAAGGCTTTCAATGTTTTTACTGGATCGTTAGCACCATCATATCTACTACCTTGATAGTCTACATCAAAGGTGAAATCAAACTGCTTGAGTGAGTAAACGAAGTTATAATTTGCAGAAAAATTTGGTCGTCTAGCTAATTGATGATCTGTCGTTTTGTCTTCAGCATCAACATGGCTCAATGTTAATGTGTTATTGGTGTTGTAAATAGCAGCAGTAAAAGTTGCTTCAGCACCTAATATTTTAGCTTTTGCAACATTTGAAGGCTTATATGCACCTGATGCAGTAGGAGCCCACTCAATTAAGTTATCAATATCTGATTGGTAAATAGATACTTCAGCAGAAAGAGTATCGTTTTGAAAACGTGCTAAAAATTCCGAGGTATCCGCGGTTTCTGATATTAAATCAGGGTTGCCTTGCCAAGGGTAGTATAAGTCGTTGAAGCTAGGCGCTTTGAAAGCAGTTCCGTGACTTAGTGAGAATAGTAGTTGATCATTAACTTGGTAACCCGCAGCTACTTGATACGTTGTCTCGCTATCAATGTCGCCTACTTTATCATAACGAACAGAAGCTTCTAATTTCACTTGCTCAATATCATGACGACCCGTGACAAAAACTGCGTTAGCATCTCTATCGGTTTCATCATATTCTTTATTACTTTCAATGCTTTCTGTATACCACTCAAATCCTGCAGTGATTTCTGATGAGTCAGCTAATGGCAGTTGAGCTAACGCGGTAACTTGCTCACGATTGGTAGTGAATAAGCTATTTGCATTACTGGCGCTATTTTGACTGTTATATTTGCTGTAGTTATCTTCAGTGCTGTCTTCTGAAGTACTTAAACCTAATTGCAAATACACCTGTTCTAGCTGAAGATGGTTTCGTAATAGAAAGTGGTAGTTTTCATACGTGGTTTCGTCACCACCGTATTTGGTGTTAGCATCAAATTCAGTAGTGCCTTGGTCGTACTGTGTATTTAACTCAAGTGCATAGGCTTGAGTAAACTGACTGGTACCAGAAAGTGCTATTGATTGACGGTCATAACCATCGTCATCGTTTTGATCTACGGTATATTGGCTATTACCATCAGGGACAACTACATCAAAACCATCAGATTTTTCTGCCGTTGCGCTTAATGTGTAACCGTGTTCTTTATTACCAAAGCCTAATGCACCATAACCTTGGTATAAGCTATCACTGCCTACTTTTATTCCTACCTGGCCTTCACCTGCAGCTAAGTCACGGGTAAAAATTTGGATTACACCACCAATGGCATCAGATCCCCACAAGGCAGCTCTAGGTCCTTTAATGACTTCTACACGTTCAACCAACTGTACCGGTATCGAAGCAAGACTTTTCGAGCCAAGTGTGGCAGAGCCAATCCGAACTCCATTAACTAATACTAATACGTGGTCTGAATTAGTACCACGTACAAAGGCAGACGTTTTATGCGCAGAAGTACCTTGCGTATTAATAGAGATACCGGCAACTCGGCCAAGTAAGTCACTAATAGATAAAGGCTGAATTTGTTCTATGTTTTCTCTAGTGAATATATTCACCGAAGCTAAGGTATCAAATTTGTCTTGAATACTGCGGTTAGCAGTAATGACAATGGTTTCGTCTGCTTTATCAATCGTTGTAGGGCTAGTTTGCTCTGCAAAAGAAAGTGATGAGTAAAGTAGGCTGCTTATACTTAGTGCTATTATTGTTTTGTTCATGTTTTCCTCAGTTATAAGCACCCACCGTGCTTACAATGATAAATTAAATTTCAGGCCGGTCTCCGGACTTGAGTTACCAATATACCCAAACTACTTGAAGATGTGTGCTTCAGGACGCCTGAGCAATTTATGATCAAGGCGCTTCCTTTTATTAAGGGTTATCCCCTTAATAAATGAGGTAACGAAGAGCATGTTTTGCTCAGACGTCCCCGTTGGGCTGGTTTAGAATTGCTTTAAGCTACGTTATTGATTTCGACAATAGAATAACTATTTTCTTCAATCAATGCCTTGCCTAAAGGCGTTTCTAATTCCAGCTGAAATCTGTATCTTCATGTAGTTTGGGTATAGCTGGCAGCTCACACCGTTGCGGGGGCAGTATTGGTTTAACCAATTTCCCGTTTCACCTTTAGCTATTACTGAAGTTATTCTCTTACTCACATGTAAAGCTAATAGGCACCTAAAATATTTCTTAGTGACTAGCGTTGAGGCTAGCTATGCTTTTGTTGTAGAAATGATCTTGTTTGATCTATTTCTGCACACAAATCTTTTAATGCCGTTAAGCTACGTAATGTCATTCGATGCATAGCATCGGCATCAGGCTGTAGTATTTGTTTATTAGCTACGGCTGGTATTATTGACCAATCTTGCCAGTTAAAGGCTTCGCGCTCTTTTTGATTTACTGATAATGGTTGGATAATAAGTTCCACTGACGCGGGTAGTACTTGCTCAATACTAATTTGAGGGTAGGGAGTGATCACATGCTCAAATGGGTTTTTTACTTTGCATATGTTCAAGAACTGCTGAGGCCAGCTTCCTTTTGCAACCGTTGTTAAAGGTCTAGACCAAAGCTCGTAAAAACCAGTTATCTCTGTTTTATGTTGGTATTGCTGCTTTATTTTTATTAACGCTTGTTCAAACTTTGTTGCTACTTCTTCACCCCGTGTCGTGTGACCAGTAATTTTAGCAAAGCTGCGTACTTCGTTTGCTATGTCTTCAAACGTGTGCGGTTGGGAGTATATGATGTTGAAACCAAGTTGCTCTAATCGCGCTAAGTCATCACTTGGATTGCCACTTTTCCAAGCAATAATTAAGTCAGGCTGTAGTTCAATCACTCGTTCTAGTTGTAAACGTACATAATTACCAATTCTCGGTATTTTCTTAGCTGCTTCGGGATAATCAGCAAATGATGTTGTACCAATAATTTGCTCGCCGGCGCCAACATCATAAAGCATTTCAACAATATGAGGGGCAAGGGCGATAATGGTGGGTTTACTTTTTTCTTTAGTTAATTTTTTATCAGTTTCTTTATTCTGTTCAGCATACGATGCGCTTGAAATAAAGAGTAAAATAAAAAGTAGAGAGATTAATTTCATTAGGTTGTTTCTATGTGGTCATCAATTATTGAGCTAACTCATAAAACGTTAGCTCTTAGTTAATTCAAAAGGGAACAGTCGTTACCAATCGATACCTTTTTGCGCTTTTATACCGTTATCAAAAGCATGTTTGATAGATTGTACTTCGCTAACCGTATCGGCAAGTTCTATAATGGCGCGATGACATGCGCGGCCAGTAATAATGACATGTTGATGTTTAGGACGGTTGTTTAATGTTTCAATTACGTCATCTAAATCGAGGTATTTATACGACAGCATGTAGGTCATTTCATCGAGTAAAACCACATCAAGATTTGTATCGCTGAGTAACTCTTTACATTTAATCCATACTTGTTTCGCAGCGGCGATGTCTTTTTCTTTGTCTTGAGTATTCCAAGTAAAACCTGTACCCATGACACTAAATTTTACACCAGCATTTTCAAGTAATTGTCGCTCGCCACAAGCCCATGTACCTTTAATGAATTGGGCTACTGCAGCATTAAGACCATGGCCAACCGCACGGGCAACCGTACCAAAACCAGAGGTGCTTTTTCCTTTCCCATTACCTGTTATTACAATAAGTAAACCGCGCTCATCCGTTGCATTATCAATGCGAGAATCAACTTTCTCTTTTAACTTTTGCATTCTTTGTTTGTGGTTATCAGCAATGTTGCTGTCAGTTGTTTTTTTATCAGTCATAGGGTTATCTCCACTGTGCTAATTTATTAAAGATTAGTTTGTTAAACATAAGTTGATTAAGTTGTCGCTCTCGAGCGATACATGATAAATAAGAAAAATATGCTACCTAGTGCTGAGGTAATAATACCAATAGGGATCTCGGCATGAGGTAGTGATGATCGGGCAATTACATCGACCCAGATAAGAAATATAGCGCCGATTAACGCACTGCCAATAATTAATTTTAGCGTTGTTACGCCAATGAGTTGCCTAACAATATGAGGGATCATCAAACCAACAAAGCCAATACCTCCACAATAAGCCACTATAGTCGCGGTAAGTGCAGCACAAATACCTAACATCAGTAAACGTAACTTATCTACATCAACGCCCAAACTAGCAGCACTTTCATCGCCTAATAATAGCGCGTCAATTTGTCTATGTAGTGCAAATACGGTGATCATTGCGATTAATAAAATACTGGCAATGACATAGAAGTTACTCATTTCAACGCGCGCTAAACTGCCCATTAACCAAAAAATGACACGATTGGTGGCAAAAGGTTCGCCAAAATAGAGAATGAATTGGGTTATTGATGCAAGCATGAATGATACGGCTACACCAGCGAGTAATAACTGCTCCATACGTTGGAGTACCTTAGCAATGAATACCACTATGATGACTGAAAAGAGTGCTCCGAGAAATGCCGCTAGTGGTAGCGCAATAGTGAGATTATCGGCCAAGGAAATATTCGCGATTGTTGCACCTAAACCAGCACCAGAAACAATCCCGAAAAGATAAGGGTCGGCGAGGGGATTACGCGTAGTGTTTTGTAAAATAGCACCGGCTATAGCTAAGCCCATTCCTGCAACTAGCGCAACTAATACCCTTGGAATACGTACTTGCCAAATAACAATGTTCGCTATTTGGTTTTGGCAAGATCCTACTAAGCAGGCCATCAACTGAGATGAATCGATGTCGGCAGGGCCAAATGTTATGGCTGCGAGTGCAGATAGAATGACTAGTATCGCTAATGCGAATAAACTAGTTGATACTTTATTCACTTAAAGGCTCCGAAATGGCGCTGTATTGCATGCTGTTTTCTTCAAGATAAAAAGAGACTTGAGTGGCACCAGTGATAACATCAACATTCTGCTGACAGGGTAAGCCAAAAATTCTGCTTAGTTGCTCTGGAGCCAAAACTTCTTTAGGGGAACCATCGCAAATTAATTGGCCTTTATCTAATAGCAACAATCGCTGGCAGTATAAACTGGCTAAATTGAGATCATGTACTGTCATAATCACGGTAATATTGAGCTTATTTACTAACTGTAATACTTGATGCTGGTAATAAACATCAAGGTGATTGGTCGGCTCATCAAGAATTAATATTTGGCTAGCCTGTACCAGTGCTCGAGCAATTAATACGCGTTGCTGTTCACCGCCAGAGAGTTGATTAAATAGACTCTCTAGGGCGTGACTTAATCCTACTTTACTTAGGGCTAATTCAATCTGAGACTTATCATAATCACTATCGAGTGAAAACAAACTTTTGTGCGGTAATAGACCCATTTTCATCACGTCTTGTACTGATAAAGCAAAGATAGAGTCATTTTTTTGCATAACTAAAGCGAAGTGTTGAGCAATTTCTTTAGCACTGAATTGTGTTATAAGACGATTTTTAAGATGTACACAGCCGCTAACGTTTGCACTGGCAAGAATATTGGCTTGGTTGATTATACAACGTAATAAGCTGGTTTTACCTGCACCATTAGGGCCAATAATACCGATCACTTCACCTTTGCGGACAGTAAAATTAATGTCTTGCAAGATCGTTTTATTTAGAACTTTCCAGCTGAGCCCAGAGATATTTAGCAGAGTAGACATAATTAGACTCGTGTTTTCCCGCACGGTAATAAGTATAGTTTTGTTCGTTAGCTATCTGACTTTGATTTAATATTTATTGTAAAAATAAACATCAGTTCATTCACAGTTGCGGGTACAGCGATGGATTTACACCATCTTCGATAACACAATAAAACCTTTGAGAACGAATTCTATCTTGAATCAGAATCATTAGCAAACTTTAGATGTTTAGATGGCTATTAGTTATGCTTGCCTATATTTATAATTAGGAGGGCCTTTGATATTCTTAGATACACTTTTCATTATTTATACCTAATGAAAATACAAATTATTTTCACTTAAAATATAAACAGTTAGTAACATTAATTCTTCTTAATAATTCGATAAATTCTTATCCATCTACTACGCTTTAAGGCAACTGATTTTCAGTATTCTCAATATGTTCTCAAAATATTAAAGAGGTATAAAATGAAAGGTAATCCAAAAGTTATAGCAAGTCTAAATGGCTTATTACATAACGAGTTAGCCGCAATTGATCAGTATTTTATTCATTCTCGAATGTATCAAGATTGGGGACTAGATAAACTTTTTGACCAACTTGATCATGAAATGCAAGAAGAAATTACTCATGCAGATGCTTTGATAAAGCGGATTTTATTTCTTGAAGGCATTCCTAACTTAGCCGACCGCCGAGATTTAATTATAGGTGACGATGTTCCTAGCATGCTCACTAATGACTTAACACTTGAAATGGAAGTTGTCGCTGCATTAAAAGCCTCTATTACCTTGTGTGAAAGCGAAGGGGACTTTCAAAGTAGAGAGATGTTAGAAAAACTACTGGAAGATACCGAAGAGGATCATGTTTACTGGCTTGAAAAGCAGCTTGGACTCATTAATAAAATAGGGCTGCAAAATTACATCCAATCTCATATGGGTCAGCATTTACCGGGTTAAGGGGTTGTCATGAAAGGTAATAAACAAGTTATTGCGTTATTAAATAGTGCGTTGGCAATTGAACTCATCGCGATTAATCAATATTTTTTGCATGCACGCATGTATAAAAATTGGGGCTTAGAAAAGCTCAATAAAGCAGATTATAAAATATCCATTGAGAAAATGAAGCAAGCAGATGATCTTATTGAACGTATATTATTTTTAGAAGGCCTGCCAAACTTACAAGATTTAGGCCGCTTACATATTGGTGAACATACGACAGAGATGCTGCAATCAAATATGGATTTAGAGTATGCCTCTCGTCAGGCTTTACAAACATTAATTGTAGAAAGTGAGAAAGTGCAAGATTATATCAGTAGAGACTTAGCTGAAGACTTACTGGAAAATGTAGAAGAGCAAATTGATTGGATTGAATCGCAACAATACATAATTGATCATGCAGGTATCGAGAATTACTTACAATCCATGATGAGTTAATTTTTTATGTTATTTGAATATGCGAGGTGCAGCTTTAACGTTAGCTAATTATTTTATCCGTTAAATAGGATTTAAGCGACCTGTGGCTGTGCCTCAGCAATTTGTATTAACTTTCTGTTGAGTACGCGTTTAGTACATTGACAACATTTACCACATTGCGATCCTACATTAAGCTCTTGGGTTAACCCTTTCATAGTTTCTACGCCATTATCAATAGCGGATTCTATCTGGGTATCGGTAACACCATGGCAAATACAAACGTACATAGAAAAACTCTCGACTCAAAAAATATTGCTTAATTAATGATGCATATAGTAACCTTAATGATAACAATTATCAATAAGATTGTTTCGTAATGAAATTAATAAGTTAGTCTTTTTGTGTTAAATCAAAGAGAGTTTTCTATAAAGTTTTTCTCAACCAGGGACGTTAATAACTCATTTTGAATGAAAGTCAGGTTCTCTATCTGCTTTAATTTTTATGTATCGGGAATATTTCCGAGTTTAGCTTTAAAATGAGAACAAAAAAAGGAGCTGAAGCTCCTTTTTTTAATTGTTATTTCTTATCGTTATATTCGTAAACTAATTACCAAATTTTAACGCGTTTTTCTGGTGCTATATACATAGCATCCCCTTCTTTAACATCAAATGCTTCATAAAATTCATTGATGTTTGAAAGAGAGCCAAGTGCACGGAATTCAGCAGGTGAATGTGGGTCAGTCGCTACACGATTACGTGCAGACTTCTCTACAATTTTTGCGCGCCAAATTTGAGCATAACCCATAAAGAAACGTTGATCGCCGGTTAAACCATCAATGATAGGTGCTTCTTTACCGTTCAATGATGCTTTATAGGCTCTATACGCGATAGTTACACCCGATAAATCGCCAATGTTTTCACCTAAAGTCAATTTACCATTTACAGCTAAGTCGTCAAAAACGTGATATGCATCATACTGTTCAACTAAGGCTTTAGTACGGTTAGCAAACTCAGCTAAATCTTGCTCAGTCCACCAATTTCTAAGGTTGCCTTCGGCGTCATATTTACTACCTTGATCATCAAAACCATGGCCCATCTCATGCCCAATTACTGCACCGATGCCGCCGTAGTTAACAGCGCTATCAGCTTTCATATTAAAAAATGGCGCTTGTAATATAGCTGCAGGGAAAACGATTTCGTTTACCGTTGGGTTGTAGTAAGCATTAACTGTTTGCGGTGTCATGCCCCATTCCCATTTTTGAATTGGACCACCAAGTTTTGAAACTTCTTTATCATGAGATAAGCGTGAAGAACGTAGAATATTACCCACTAAATCGTCAGCGTCGATGCTAAGTCCAGAGTAATCTTCCCATCTATCAGGGTAACCAATTTTAGGCGTGAAAGCGGCTAACTTAACATGGGCTGCTTTTTTGGTATCTGCTGACATCCATTCAAGATCATCAATGCTATTGCCATAAGAGGTACGTAAATTTTCAACTAACTCGCTCATGCGTGCTTTAGCTTGTGGAGTAAAGTGGCGAGTAACATATACTTTGCCAATGACTTCACCTAAATTTGAGTTAACGACACTAACGCCACGTTTCCATTGTGGTCGTTGCTCTTGTCTACCACTTAATTGTTTAGAGTAAAAATCAAAGTTTTCGTTATCAATATCAGTACTTAAGTAACTAGCGAAATTACTTAAGCTGTGGAAATTCAAATAGGTTTTCCAATCTTCTAACGAAGTTTCGGCAAATATGCCACCGAAACCAGCAACAAAATCTGGTTGGTTGATAATAATATCTTTTTGAGAGGCAACACCTTGCGCAGCTAAATAAGCTGACCAATCAAAAGCATCTGTTAATTCATTTAACTTATTAACAGCAAACTTGTTGTAGCGTTTTTCACTGTCGCGACTTTGAACTTGGGTCCAGTGAAATTTAGCTAACTTTGTCTCTAGTGACATGATAGTTTCAGCGGCTTCTTTACCATTAGCAAGACCAGCTAGTTTGAACATGTTTTCAATGTGGGCAATATAACCAGCACGTAAAGCGATAAAACGTTCTGTTTCATTAAAATAGTAGTCTTTATCAGGTAGACCTAGGCCACTTTGCCAGATGTGAGTGGCATAGCTGCTAGAGTCTTTAGCATCAACACTAATGTAAAAAGCTAAAGGGCTGCCTACACCTACGGCTTGATATTTACCAAAAAAAGTCGCTAATTCTGATTTGTCATTAATATTGTTAATAGCATCAAAAACAGGTTGAATTGGTTTAACACCTAAATTATTACGTTTTTCCGTGTTCATGTATGAGCGAAAAATATCAGCTACTTTTTGTTCATCGCTACCTTTAGCTAAGTTATCTTCTGCAGCAAGCTCTTCTATGATTGCTTTAACATCATCATCGGCTTGATCGCGAAGATCATAGAATGAACCAATAGCCGTTTTATCACCTGGAATTTCGTGGCTTTTTAGCCAGTTACCATTTACATAACGATAGAAATTATCTTGTGGACGAACGCTGGTGTCTAAATTAGCTTTTTCGATGCCTGAAGCCAGTGCCGTTTTTTGAGTCACTAATGGTGCGTTATTGCTACTATCAGCTTGAGTAGTACAACCGCTCATTAGTAATAATGATGAGCAAATTGCACTAGTAATAATTGCTTTCATGAAAAGTCCTTATTTATAAGTCATAGAATGTGTTTAAGTGCGCACAATATAAATCGTATTTTAATTTTTTTAATTATTTATACTTTTAATTTGTTTGCTATAACATGCTTTATGCGCACGATTTCTCGATTCTACGGGGAATTTTTAAGGATTTCCAGCAAGTGAAACATCATTTTACATATTTGTTTTATTTGGAAAAATAGCCAGAATTCATGATGAAAGCGCTATTGAATGTAAGTCGTTGGTTTTGTTTGGTTAACAGGCTTGCAACATTGAGTTAACAAGCCTTATTGGAACTAATATTGATGTTCACAACATTAGTTAACGGCTAACTCATTATAAGTTTTTACCGTGGGGCAATACTGCGTTGGAGAATATTATACCTGCGACCAGAGACATAAATATTAAAAATGTTTGTGAGCCTAAATCGGGTACATTTAGCATATTTTGACCTGATACTGCGCTGTTTAAACCAATATATACTTTTGAACCCGGCACAAGCACAACTAAACCAAGCAGTCTTACAATGCTAGAAGGTAGGTTCATCAGTCGAGAGAATAAGTTGCTATATAAGCCAAGTGCAAAAGCGCCAACGAATGCACCTAGCGCCACGCCTAAATATTCGGTAGCCCATATGCTGACACCAAAAGCAATATAACCAGCAATCATACCCCAAGGTGCATCTTTTAATCGGACTTTAAAAAGAATAACTAAGCTTACTGATAACGTGGTTACCGCTAACCAAGAAGTCCAAACAGGCATTGTTTCAGGGGGCAGGAATATTGCGGTTCCCCACATTAAGTTACCTAAAGCCATACCCAATACCGCGCCGAAATAAAGCTTAAACAGCACCATTATACTGTCCATGATGCGTGCTGTACCAGACATTAAATGTCGAGCGGCAAGTTCAGATAAACCGACCGTTAAAGACAAACCTGGAATAAAAACAATGATGCTAGATAGAATAACCATAGGAATATTAATACTAGGGTCAATCATAGAAATTGCGGAGGCTAATAGCGATGCCGTGAGCGCTGCCATAGGCTCGAGTAAATCTGACATGCGCCGTGAACGTTCTGACCAAAGTACAAAGGCAAAGGTAACCCAACCTAAAATAGTTGACCAAAAGACATCGTGCCAGCTGGTATGCATTAACATGGCGAAAGCGCCACTTGATGCACCAAAAGCTAAAAAAGATAACAGTGTGCCGTAAGGCGCTGGTTTATTTTTTACCTCGGCTAAACGCTCGATCGCTTCTTCGAGCGTGCGTTGGCCATCAATTAACTCATCAACGAGTTCATCAATACGTGCTAAAGAGCCAAGATCAATATCGCCAGGGCTCACTCGAACTAAGTGATTATATTGTTGATCATCTTCATCATCAGATAAGATGAATGTTAATGCGGTAGGCGTGATGATAAAAGAAGCTCGAAGTTCGAGAAACTTAGCAATAGATAATAAGTTGTCTTCTAGGCGATAAGCCGTAGAACCCAGCTTATGTAAAGCTTTGCCTAATTTGATGATAAAACGGCGTTTTTGGTAAAAATTATCGGTTTTCTGCATTGCGATATAAAATGGTAAGTTGCACTGTTCGCTATGGTAATCGATTTTACTAAAACTGGGTATAAAAAAATAACGAGAAGAGAGATAAAAATGACATTGATAATTATTTTGGCTTGTGTCTTCATTGCTGTATTTTTGATGGTTACTTTGGGGGAAAAATTTGGTAAACCCATGACCGATGAGCAACAAGGTAAATACAGTAAAATCATACGAATATTGGTATTTGTTCTGATAGTGGCAGCTATTATCAAAACCATGTTTTAAACGACTTTATTGCTTATTCATCATCAGGTAAAATGGTGCAATAAACCCCTTGTCTTACCTACAAAGAGATCTGTGATGCAACAATTGCCTAAACTCGACTTAAAAAATAAAGTATCAGCCCAAGAATGGCAATTACGGGTTGATTTAGCGGCTTGTTATCGATTATTGCAAATGCATGGTTGGGATGACCTTATTCATACCCATATTTCTGTATGTATTCCTGGTACAGAACATATTTTGATTAATGCTTTTGGTCTAGCTTTTGAAGAAATAACCGCTTCAAATTTAGTTAAAATTGATATCAAGGGTAATATTATCGACAAAGACTGCCCGTTTGAAATAAACCCTGCTGGTTTCACTATTCATAGTGCAGTACATGAAGTACGCCATGATGATATTTGTGCTTTGCACGTGCATACCAATGAAACCATTGCCGTTGCTAGTGTTGAAGAAGGTTTGTTACCGTTAAGCCAGTATTCTATGTTTGCGTTAGCTTCGATGAGTTACCATGATTATGAAGGCCTAGCGGTGAATGATGATGAAAAGCTTAGATTACAAAATGATTTAGGTGATAAAAACTTTATGTTATTGCGAAATCATGGTGCCTTAACCATGGGCAAAACCATTGGTGATGCTTTTATGCATATGTACGATTTAACGCGTGCTTGCCAAATACAGTTGCAAGTAATGGCAACGGGTATGAAACCTATTTATGCCCCGCAAAGCATTATTGATGGTATTAAAGCGCAAGCTAATATTGTGCACGATGGGGAAACTGGCGGTCAAAAAGCATGGCCAGCGATGTTACGAAGAGTTTATCGTAATGATCCAACCTTTGCAGAGTAGTTATTATCTTTTTGTTGTATCGTCCAATTTACACGTCAAAAGTACTCATTGACTAACGTCAACTCCGTGCGTTTTCCTTTAAATAGAATGATACACCTTCAAGATAAGCAACTACTGTCTCTAGTTTTATGAATACGTTACATAACAAATTATTTGAAAATGAGAGTTAACTAAATAGAGGTTAACTAAATAAAGAATTAACTTAGTTGAGAAAAATATGAAGATTACTCACGTTGAAGTTTTTGATATCCATTGCCCTAAGCGCATTGGTTGGAACCCTGTTTTTATACGTATACATACTGATGAAGGTATTAGTGGTGTTGGTGAGGCTGGGTTAGCTTATGATTGGGGGCATAGCGCCGCAGCAGCCATGATTAAAGAAATCAGTGAAGCGGTACTTATTGGTTTTAATCCGTTTAATACCGAGCTTTTATGGTCTCGCATGTTACGCGAAAGTTTTTGGGGCTTAGGCGGCGGACCTGTTTTATATTCAGCGATGAGCGCAATTGATACCGCACTTTGGGACATTAAAGGTAAAGCACTAGGCGTGCCGGTTTATCAATTATTGGGTGGTAAAGTAAATGATAAATTGCGTACTTATGCTAGCCAACTTCAGTTTGATTGGGATACTGAGATAAGTAAGCTAATTGAACCAGAGCAATATGCTGAAGCCGCATTAAAAGCCATTGCACAAGGTTATGATGCGGTTAAAGTTGACCCAATAGTTTATAACGGTGATGGCAGTTCTTCTTTTGATAGAACAAAATTATTTACCAAACCTCAAATGCGTTTATTTGGTAACCGACTACGTGCTATTCGTGATGCTGTAGGCGAAGATGTTGATATTATTTTTGAATCGCACTCATTAATGGGCGCAGCCTCAGCAATACAAATGGGCAGAATTGTCGAAGAAGTTGGCTGTATGATGTACGAAGAGCCGGTTAACTATTTGAATCCAGCCGTACATAAAAAAGTGTCTGATAATGTTAATGTACCGATTGCCGGTGGTGAACGTTTGTATCATCGTTGGGATGTAAGACCTTATTTTGAAGATCAGAGTATCGATGTATTACAACCAGATGTGGGTTTATGTGGTGGTTTTACTGAATCGAAAAAAGTTTGTGATTATGCTGACGTTTACGATATTCGTATACAAGCGCACGTATGTGGTGGTCCGGTGGCAACAGCGGCATCATTACACTTAGAAACTGCTATCCCAAACTTCTTGATTCATGAACACCATACTTACGCGATTAAAGACTGGAACAGGGAGTTATGTTTGCAAGATCCACAACCAGTAGATGGTTTTTTCCAAGTGACTGAAGTACCAGGTATTGGTATAGAACTTAATGATGCAATCGTTAAGAAGTCGCCAAACGTAACTATCAAATAAAGAATTAGTAGATAGTTTAAGCTGCTAGCTTTGTCAGTTAGAAAGTTGATAAATACGAAGCGCATTACTGAAAAGTAATGCGTTTTTTTCATTTTTACTGCATTGCTCAATTACTGTGGATTCAAGAATATCCTGCCAATAACTAACATAGCTCTTATGCCTTAGCTCTTTACCTACCTCTTTACCTAGCTTTTTACCGAGTAAACACAGCGGAAAATTACTGGCTAGCATCACTCGCTCAATTGAAAAGGTGCTGATGCAAAAACTGGTTACTTCACTAAACCATGACATTGAATATTCTCGGTCTTGCATTTCCCAACCAGAGCACTTAATAAAGACATTGGGGTACTTCGCAAGTTCACTGATATGTTGTTGCCATAACTGCCATGCATGACAGTTTATGTCTTTAGGTACTCTTTTAGGAGGGAAGCCAGCATGATTGATAACGAACCGGAGTTGGCTATTTGTGGTGATGGTTTGGGTTAATAGCGGTATAAGGTTAATCGCACTTTCATCAGCTAATGGTAATTGCAGTTCAAAAATAAAGTCAGTTATCTCATTAAGTTTGGCAAAATTTTGTTGTGCGTTTTTATTCGTTAAAATAGCCGCCGCTTGTTCATCTAAAATATGACGAGCGCCAATTAAACTCTGATATTGCTGCAATCTTTGTAATGTTGCTTGAAAGTGCTCGGGCGTTACTAATAAGTCGATGCTAGCGATAGTTCTATTTTTTTGACAGGGTAAACTTTCAATATACTCAAGTTCATGCCAAGGCTCTGCATTATCGAAACCTGCTTCAATATGAACAAAACCAGCCAAGTTTATTTTACTGTTGGTATGTAAGGTATTATTTAATGCTTCAATATCAAAATCGTGTCGGATAAGTGACTTATCGGGCCAAAAGGGTGGGTTTTCTGATTTAAGCCAATGATAATCTCCACGCGAGCGATCAAATAAATGCAGATGTGGATCAATAATATTTACGGTCATAGTGTTTAACTTTCTATTATTTCAATGGCTAGCAGGTTCAAGTTCAACTTTAGTTTCAAGTAAAACTATTGTGCGGTATAACCGCCGTCGATCACTTGTAAACTACCGGTGATAAACTTAGCTTTATCTGATGCTAAAAATAGTACTAACTCAGCAACTTCTTCTGGTTGACCTAAGCGTTGCAAAGGTTGCAACTTCTCTTCATCCCTATGCACTTCGCTTTTATCAGCACCTGATTGCTGACAATAGTTATCAATGGCTTTGTGGTACAGCGGTGTTTCAATGGTACCCGGGCAAACGGCATTAGCTCTAATATTAAAAGCGGCGTAATCAAGCGCTGTTGTTTTAGCGATAGAGGCGAGGGCACTTTTACTTAAGTTATACGCAAACGAATTATGCTTGGCGATTAATGCTTGATCAGAAGCCATCAACAAAATCGACCCATTTTTGTTAGCTTTCATTGATGGTAACACCGCTTTGATTGCAGCATAAGCACCTTTAACATTAATGTTAAATACTGTATCTAGATCAGCTTCACTGGTATTTTCAATCGTGGCTGAAAAGTGAATACCGGCATTTGAAATTAGAACATCTATGGTGTGTTGCTTAGTAATATCATTAATTATCTCGGTTACCTGGCTAACGTTAGTAACATCACACTGGCGAAAATCTCCTTCAGCAGAAGGGGACAAATCTAAATTAAAGACTTGGTAATTATTCTTGATGAATAATTTTACAATACTTAAACCAATGCCAGAGCTTCCACCGGTGATTACACACACTTTTTTCATTAAATTTACTCAATTAACGCAATTAGTAGAAATGATACCTGTAAGCACCATCAAGTTCCATAAAGTTCAGTTCCAATTACTTCTTTGTATAATTTGCGTGTTTATACCCAGCTAAATAATCAAAATATAGAATGACTATGCCTGAATTATTTTTCTTGGCTAAAGTCATTTTAATTCCCACTGAAATCCTGCACTTTGAATGATAATGAGTATATAATATTGGCAATTAGATTAATGAGGTTTTTCCATGAGAGCTTGTGGCGTAGAAATTAAAAGTAATGATGCGATTATTTGTATCGTGTCAAAAGAAAACAACTTGTATGATATCCCTCATACGCGCGTACAAAAAATTAGCCTTGATAATGCAGGCGATGCAGAAGAAGTGAAAAAGTTTCAATTTACTTTTGCCAAGTTAATGGAAGATTACAAAGTTACTCATGTGCAAATTAAAGGTCGTGCTTTAAAAGGTAAGTTTGCTGGCGGACCTATTGGTTTTAAAATTGAAGCAGCTATTCAATTAATTGCTGAACTAGAAGTTGAAGTTTTATCAGGTACTTTTATTAAGAAAGAATTATCGAAAAGTCAAATCGATATTGATTTTCGTGATACCGGCTTAAAGCAATTTCAAGAGCAAGCATTTACTACTGTTTTTGCTTATTTAGAATCGCAAAACAATGCCTATAGAGTAGACTCTGAAGATAATAATCAAGAAGATTAATATTTTATCGCGCTATAAGTTTTAAATCATTCATTTTAAATGAATCTATTTGAAATAAAAATTTAGACAAAGAAAGCTTAGTAATTAACGTTACTAAGCTTTTTTATTATCCACTTTTAGTAAAAAGCCAGCTCACTTAGCTGGTTTTTTTGTTTTTCTGCTGGTAAATAGACAAGGAAATTTAAATTATTCAGTCAAGGTTGCTAAAGATATTTTAGGTGTTCCTTCAATTGAACCCTATAAAAATGATGATTTTATGTTGGTGTGTAAACTGTTTTTCGAAAATGATAATTTTGTTCGTGTTGAGTTTTAAATTCGCTGTAGCCCAGTTGATAAGGCGATGAGATATAAATGAAATAGGTGAAAATGTACTGGAATATTAAAGTGTTCTATCGCTTAAATTTAAAAAATCGTGACTTAAAATGAGTGAAATATCACAGCTTTTGTTATTTATACTTTAAAAAGTGTTAATAACGTGATTTAATCAAACACCTGTTTGAAAGTCAGACCTCGGACCAGTTGGCTTTTGTTAAGCCAAAAAAGTTAACCATTGGAGAAAGTCATGCCAGAGTATAAAGCACCGATCAGAGATATTAAGTTTGTTATGCAAGAATTACTTGATTGCGATAATCATTATCAAAAGTTAGGTTATGAAGATGCTAGTTTAGATATGGTTGACGCCATAATTAGCGAAGCGGCAAAATTCACTGAACAAGTTATTGCCCCTATCAATCAAAGTGGTGATGAACAAGGTTGTACTTGGACAAATGGTGAAGTCACGACGCCTGATGGTTTTAAAGAGGCTTATCAACAATATGTTGAAGGTGGTTGGCCAACATTAGCACAAAATGTAGATTTTGGTGGTCAAGGTTTACCGCATTCATTAAATACTGCAATTACAGAACTTTTCTCTAGTGCGAACCATAGTTTCGCTATGTACCCAGGTTTGAGTCATGGAGCATTAGCAACCATTGAAGCACATGGTAGCGAACAGCAAAAAAATCAGTTCATTCCTAAGTTAGTTGAGGGTAGCTGGACAGGCACCATGTGTTTAACTGAACCTCATTGTGGTACAGATTTAGGTATGTTGCGTACAAAAGCCGAGTTAAACGATGATGGTAGTTACTCGTTAACCGGTACTAAAATATTTATCTCTGCGGGTGAACATGATTTATCAGACAATATTGTTCATATTGTTATTGCAAGGATCCCCGGTTCCCCTGAAGGCAGTAAAGGCATTTCGCTATTTATTGTGCCTAAATTTAATGTTACTAACGAAGGTGAAACGAGCGATCGTAATGCGGTTAATTGTGGCTCTATTGAGCACAAAATGGGTATCAACGCTAACGCAACCTGTGTGATTAACTTTGATGGCGCTAAAGGTTATTTAATTGGCGAAGTAAATCGTGGTTTAAACTGCATGTTTACCTTTATGAATGTTGCGCGTTTAGGCGTAGCTACTGAAGGCGTTGCAGCGGCAGAAGCATCATTTCAAGGTGCATTAGCTTATGCAAAAGACCGATTACAAATGCGATCTTTATCGGGTGTTAAAAATCCTGATGGACCGGCAGATGCAATCATAGTTCATCCTGATGTTCGTCGTATGTTATTAACGCAAAAATCTATTGCAGAAGGAGGTCGAGCACTGATCGCCTATTTAGCACAGTTAGTAGACATTGGTCATGCGAGTACCTGCGAAGAAGAAAAAGCAACGGCAGAAGCTAAGCTGGCTTTATTAACACCTATTGCTAAAGCTTTCCTCACAGAGCTTGGTTTAGAATGTACTAGTCATGGCGTGCAAGTATTTGGTGGTCATGGATTCATCAAAGAGTGGGGCATGGAACAACTAATGCGCGATACAAAAATTAGTTGTTTATATGAAGGTACTACAGGGATTCAAGCATTAGACTTATTAGCGCGAAAAATCTTGGGCTCAAAAGGAAAAATTCTTAAACCTTTCGGTAGTGAAGTTACTAAGTTCTGCTTAGAAAATGCTGAAGACGATGCTATGCAAGAGTTCATTCAACCTATCATGAGTTTTGGTGGTGATTGGCAGAAAATGACAGAAAAAGTTGGTGAAAAAGCAATGCAAAACCCAGACGAAATTGGTGCTGCATCTGTTGATTATTTGATGTATTCAGGTTATTTAACCCTCGCTTACTTCTGGGCTAAAATGGCAAAAGTTGCGCAAGATAAGCTCAAAGAGGGTTGTGATGATGAAGCTTTTTATCAAGCAAAAATTAAAACAGCACGTTTCTATTTTCAACGTATACTGCCACGTGCCAATGGCCATGCCGCTTGTGTTGAAAATGGTGCAGAATCGATGATGGCACTCGATGCAGATGATTTTTCTTTCTAGGCTGCTATTTGCTTTAAGAAGTTAGCTTAGGTAAATGCTAACTTCCTTTTGCTTACTTAACCTGAACTCTGGATAATGAGTGTTTGATGTTTAAGTAAAATCAACAACTTAGATTGTTACGTATAAAAAATAATAAAGTTAAAGTAGTTATAAGCTTTATCAATGTTTCATTTTATTCAATTATCAAGGCAAAACGTTTATGAATAGCCGGCTATTTATCGACGTTTTAACGCTGAGAATTGGATGAAGAGGAATGTTGAGCAAGTGCTGCTTATCCATAGTTCAGGTTACTTAATAAAAAGGCGCTTATCGATTAAACTCGAACAGCGCCTTTTTTGTTTTTTCGTTAAAGGCCTAAAACTTCTTTACCTTGTTTGAAGACAATATCTACCGGGATTTTAGCTTCCTCTAAGCGGGCTAAATCTGCAGCAAGTGTTTCACCAATAACGCCACTTTCTTTTACTAAGCTATCAACGCCTTGATAGTCACCATTACCTTGTAAGGTTAAGATAAGCTCAGACAAAGAGTCTATTGCAGCGGTCATTTTATCAACATTAATGCTATACAAGCCCTGTTCATTTCGGCTAAAAGCACCTTTCTCTTGGAAGTAATTAAAACGAACCATGTTGGCTTTACCATGTGCTGAACTTGCGCCAAAGCGAATTGAACGGAAAATTCCAGCCATAAAGGTGGTGTAGTAATCTTCTAATGTACCGTCAGTGATCGCGCCTTTAACAAGTAGTTGGCGAATCATGTATAAACCAAGAATGTCGGCTTTACCTTCTTCTAATGCAGATGCATGCTCTTTTAATGCTTGGCGAACTGGGCCTTGGCCATTAAGGGTGTTTTTAATGCCTAGGCCATGAGCAACTTCATGAAACATGGTATTAGCGAAGAAACCAGTGAAAGTTACGTTCTTACGCTGCTCAGGCACGATAAGCGTATCAGCGATAGGTAACATGATGGCATCAAACTTGGCACGCATGGCATTTTTCAATTGTAAACGTCTGGTGCCTTTTTTCAGCTGTACTTCTTCATCATTGGGTAAGTTGATCGCAATAGTTTTACTACCCGCATTAGAATGTCCCGCATAATAAATAACATCATAGGCATTCAAGTCAGCGTCAGAGCCTGGGACCTCTGCTTTATACTTTTTGCCTACAGGCAGACCCTTTTGCAATTCAGGCAAAAACTGAGCGTATTTAGCGAGCTTTTCGCTCCAAGCTAAATCTTTAATTAATACGTATGATTCAAAAGCGGCGCGGTAACCATAAAGTTGGTCTTCATAGCTCTCAATAGGCCCTATAACAACATCAATTGGATTGTTTTTCATATCCATCCAAGCAAAATCTGATGCTTGATATTCATCAGTGCGTAATGCTTGAGCTCGCATAGTTAGGTAGTTAGCAAATTCTTTATCGTCGGCAAACTTTGCAGCTTCATCAAGAATTGCCGCTGCGCGAGTCATTTGGTCATGATAAATTTCAGAGAAAGGAACACTCATCAATTTACCGTCATTATCACGACGAACAACGGAGTAAAGTCCTTTCTTATCGCTAAATTCACTTTGTTCAAACTCTGCTTTAGTCATATCTGCAGGATAAAATTCGGCGCCATGTGCTTTTGTCGTCGTTTGACTTAAAAATACTTTGTCGCCATTCAGGCGATCCCAAGGACCATAGTTTATTTCAGCAAAGCGTCTTACTGTCAAATCACTAATACTGGCTAAAAAACTTGCTTTGTCTTGTGAAAAAGCTTGCTGCCAAAATAAGTCATCCATTATTTTTGAAGCATCAATAAGTAGCGCTACCATCTGCTTTTGGTTTGCAGATAAGTGGCTTAAATCTGCCGTTAAGGTGACTTCTTTGTATATATTTAAACGTTGTTCAAAACCTGAAAGAAGTTCAGGTTGGCTTGAGATGTTATCACTTTGTGCATCTACAGCAGCCTTTTGGGTGATGTTTTCTTTACTCGTTTTGTCTTTGGCATTATTTTCAGTGGCAGAGTTACAAGCGGTTAACGTTGCGCCTGCAAGTAATACCACGGCGGCTATTTTTGTAAGTTTTAGTGCTTTCATAAGAGATCTCTACATATAAGTTGCGTAAAGGTTAAAAAAAAACTGACGGGAGTGCAATAGTGGAGGGTAATATAATGTGGTATTGACTGTAAAGCTAACGGTGTACTTCAATAGGGCATGTTCAAATAGGCATGAACGAGGAATTTTAGGCATAAAAAAACCGACCTAAGTCGGTTTTTCAATGGAAAATAAGGTGCACCATATTTTCACTTCATAAAACAGTACAGCTAAAGCAATAATTAAAGTGCTTTGATTGCTGCGTTTAAACGGCTCTTAGAACGAGCTGCTTTGTTTTTATGAATAAGACCTTTACTTGCGTAACGGTCTAAAGTTGGTGTAGCAGCAGCTAATTCTTTAGTTGCTACTTCTTTGTCACCAGCTTCAATTGCTGCTAGTACTTTTTTTACTAAAGTACGCATCATTGAGCGACGACTTGCATTATGTTGACGGCGCTTTTCAGATTGTCCTGCGCGCTTCTTAGCTTGCTTTGAGTTAGCCAAGGTATTCTCCTAAAAGAGTGATTATAAGCTTAAATTTAAGGCGACGAAATATGCCTTTTTTTTTGCTATATGTCAAATGTTTTAATTGTTTAATTTAATGTTGACGGTAAAAGTTAACGATAAAAAGCAATTAAAAAGAATATGGTTGATGTTTACGACTAGAACTATGCCGATATAACAAAACATGTTGTGAACAGCGTTAAGTATACATTGTTTAAATAGCTAAAATCATCACATAATACACATTATTTATTTTTGCTGTGTTTTTTTTTATTTTTACATGAGTGAATAGTTATAAAATAGCCATGTTTAACTTGGGTTTGAGGATGTTTTTTTGAGTAAAAAGTTAATTAAATCAGGGATGATTGTCAGTGTGATGACATTGATTTCTCGAGTGTTAGGATTAATTCGAGATGTCGTTATTGCCAATGTGATGGGCGCAGGGGTAATGGCCGATGTATTTCTATTTGCCAATAAAATCCCAAACTTTTTTCGGCGACTATTTGCTGAAGGAGCATTTGCTCAGGCATTTGTACCTGTACTCAGTGAATATCAGGTAAAAGATGAACAACAAGCAGAGCAAAACGATAAACAAAATGCCCATGAGCAAACACGATTACTGATAGCACAGGCTTCCGGTACGCTAGGCATAATTATCACCGGAGTGACGTTATTCGGTATGTTAGCCTCACCTCTGTTTGTAATGCTTTTTGGCTTTGGTTGGTTTATCGATTGGTTAAATGACGCGCCAGGAGGCGAGAAGTTTGATTTAGCGAGTAACTTATTATCAATCACTTTCCCTTATCTATGGTTTATTAGTTTTGCAGCACTAACGGGGGCGGTGCTTAATACCTTGGGCCGATTTGCCGTTGCTGCTTTTACGCCTGTTCTGCTAAATATTGCTATTATCGGAATGGCCATTTTTGGTTCCCCTTATGCCGAAAGTCCTGCTCACGCGTTAGCTTGGGGCGTGTTTTTAGGTGGTCTTATACAATTTCTTTTTCAAATTCCTTTTATGTACAAAGCGGGCATGTTGGTAAAACCTAAATGGGCTTGGCACAGTGAAGGAGTCACAAAGATTCGAAAACTGATTGTGCCTGCGTTATTTGGTGTGTCAGTAACACAGATTAATTTATTGCTTGATACCGTTATTGCCAGCTTTTTAATTACAGGATCTATCAGCTGGCTCTATTATGCCGATAGACTACTTGAATTCCCGCTGGGTCTTTTTGGTATTGGTATTGCGACAGTGATACTGCCTAGCTTGTCAAAATTACACAGTAAAAATAGCCCAGAAGAATTTAGTGCCACCTTAGATTGGGGGATCCGAGTGATTTGTCTTTTTGGCTGGCCAGCGTTGGCAGGATTAATGGTGTTAGCTCAGCCTATTATTATGGTGCTATTTATGCGGGGCGAGTTTGACCAACAAACTGTATTACAAGTTTCCATGGCATTATTTGCCTATTTATCAGGGTTGTTGAGTTTTATGTTTATCAAAATACTTGCTCCCGGTTATTACGCACGACAAGATACCAAAACACCAGTTAAAATCGGCATTATAGCTATGGTTGCCAATATGATATTTAACTTAATGCTGGCACCTTTTATCGGGTATGTAGGGCTTGCCTTAGCAACCTCATTATCTGCAACATTAAATGCTTGGCTGTTATATCGAGGCTTAAAGGCACAAGGTGTTTATCAGTTATCGGCTAAAACACTCATTTTTATTGCTAAATTAGTGTTAAGTGCTGGGGTTATGGCATTGGTTGTTTATCAATTATCCAGCAGCTTTGATGTTTGGCTAACGATGAAATTTTTAGAACAAGTAGAGCAACTAACCCTGTGCATTGTTGCCGGTGTTGCTAGCTATTTGGTAATGATTATTTTGTTAGGTGTACGTTTTAGTGACTTTAAGGTTATAAAAAGATAAAAATAAGCATAAATAAAGTGCTCGGGCTACTGATTATTCGCGCGCGCTGTTATATAATTCGTCGATTTGTACCAATCCATATAAGAAAGTAGCCTCTTAGTGAGATTTTAAAGGCTTACAGGCAAGACATTGAACGTAGGTAATGGTACTTCCTTATCAAGGTCAATAACGAAGCTTGTAAGCCTTTAAAACCACCCTTCGGGAATGCATGGACACCATGATAACAGCACAAAATTTGTTTGATATAGAATAACTATACCTACACATATTTTATTTGTTTTAATGTCGTCCATGTCATTCTAAGTGGTTACTTCTTTATATGGAGTGGTACTATTTATGCGAATGTCAAAGTTGATGTTCGTCAGTGACTTATCTGAGTCATTTAGCGTGATAGTAAAAAGGCAGAATAATAGCTAATGCAGTTAGTTCGCGGAATACATAATATTCAATTAAATGATCATAGTTGTGTGTTAACTATTGGTAATTTTGATGGTGTTCATTTAGGACATCAGCAAGTGATTAAGGCGTTGGTAAGTAAAGCGAAAGCTTTGAATTGTGTGGCTGCAGTGTTAGTTTTTGAACCACAACCACAAGAGCTTTTTTCACCAGAAACAGCACCTGCTAGATTATGCCGTCTACGCGATAAATATAATTTATTAGCAAAACTTGGTGTGCAGCGACTTATTTGTGTCAATTTTACCGCTAAATTTGCTAATCAAAGCGCTAAACATTTTATAGAAAATTTGTTGGTAGCTAAATTAGGAATAAAGCATCTTATCGTCGGCGATGATTTCCATTTTGGTAAGAATCGAACCGGTAACTTTTCTATGTTACGTCAAGCAGGAGAAAAGTTTGGCTTCGATGTTTCAGATACCGCAAGTTATAAAATGGCGGATTGCCGCATTAGTTCAACCGCTATTCGTCAAGCATTAGAACAAGATGATTTAGTGTCAGTTAAACAGATGCTAGGCAGAGAATATTCGATAATTGGTCGCGTGTTCCATGGTGACAAGCGAGGTCGACAGTTAGGCTTTCCAACCGCTAATGTCTTACTTAAAAGGCGTGTTTCTCCCCTTAGTGGTGTTTTTGCTGTGATGGTAAAAACAAATGATGGTGAATTTAAAGGGGTTGCAAATATTGGTGCTAGGCCAACAGTTAACGGCATTAGGCAACAATTAGAAGTACATATTTTTGATTTTGATGAAAATCTCTATGGGCAATGCATTGAAGTGGTCGTTAAGAGAAAACTACGCCCAGTGATTAAGTTTGACAGCCTTGAAGCGCTTACCGCGCAAATTCGTCAAGACAGTGAACAAGCAAAACAAGTATTAGCTTAATGCTTTACTTGTAATGATTAAAAATAATATATTCAATTAACAGTTATAAACTTGGTTGATATTTATAGCGTTTTGTTAAGTTATCAGCCAACATAAACGGATAATGATTTAAATGAGTGATTACAAACAGACCCTGAATTTACCAGCCACCTCCTTTGCTATGAAAGGTAATATGGCTAACCGTGAACCTAATATGCTCAAATATTGGGCAGCTAAAGATCTTTATGGCAAGATTCGTGAAGCCAAGAAAGGTAAAAAGTCATTTATTCTTCATGATGGCCCTCCTTATGCCAATGGTAATATTCACTTAGGCCATGCCGTTAATAAAATCTTAAAAGATATTATTGTTAAATCAAAAAACTTATCTGATTTCAATTCTCCTTTCGTACCCGGTTGGGATTGTCACGGTTTACCGATTGAATTAATGGTTGAGAAAAAAGTAGGCAAACCTGGTCATAAGATTAGCGCTAGCGACTTTCGTCAAAAATGTCGTGAATACGCCGCTAAGCAAGTTAATGGTCAACGTGAAGATTTCAAACGTTTAGGTATTTTCGCAGATTGGGAAAAGCCATACTTAACCATGGATTTTGGTACAGAAGCCAATATTATCCGTTCATTAGGTAAAATTGCTGAAAATGGTCACTTACATCAAGGTTTTAAACCTGTGCATTGGTGTACTGATTGTGGTTCGTCTTTAGCTGAAGCTGAAGTTGAATATAAAGACAAGCAATCTCCAGCTATTGATGTGAAATTTACTATTAGCGACGAATCAGTAGCAGATAAATTCTCTCACCCAGAAGGCCATAAAGGCGAAGGTGAAATCGGCGCTGTGATTTGGACAACAACACCTTGGACACTTCCAGCTAACCGTGCAATAGCAGTGAATGCTGAGGTTGAATATACTTTAGTTCAATGTGAACAGGCAGGTGAAAAGCAACGTTTAATCATTGCTTCTGATTTAGTTACTACCTGTATGGACCGCTTTGGCTTTGATAAATACCATGCATTAGGTTTCTGTAAAGGTAGCGAGCTAGAGCTAGTACAATGTCAACATCCGTTCTATGACTTCACGGTTCCTGTTGTTTTAGGTGAACATGTAACGACAGACTCAGGTACCGGTTGTGTACATACTGCACCAGGTCACGGTGTAGAAGATTTTGTTGTTGGTAAACTATATGACTTAGAAGTGGCTAACCCTGTTGGCGCTAACGGCGTATACCTTGAAGATACGCCATTACTTGCTGGACAACATGTATTTAAAGCCAATGCTAGTGTTGTTGAATTGTTAAAAGAAAAGGGTGCTTTAGTACATCATCATGCGTTAGATCATTCTTACCCGCATTGTTGGAGACATAAAACACCACTAATTTTCCGTGCTACGCCGCAGTGGTTTATCAGCATGGACAAAAAAGGTTTACGTCAAGATTCATTAAACGAAATCGAAAAAACACAGTGGATCCCTGATTGGGGTCAACGCCGTATAGAATCTATGGTTGAAGGTCGTCCAGATTGGTGTATTTCACGTCAACGCACGTGGGGCGTGCCTATGGCATTGTTTATTCATCAAGATTCGGGTGCATTGCATCCGCGTAGCATTGAGCTTATTGAAGAAGTTGCTCTTCTTGTTGAAAAATCAGGTATTCAAGCTTGGTTCGATCTAGAGGCGATCGAGTTAATTGGCGATGATGCGAAAGAATACATTAAAGTACCTGATACGTTAGATGTATGGTTTGATTCAGGTACTACCCATGAATCAGTTATCAAAGCGCGTGACGAATTTGACGGTATTGCAGATTTATATCTTGAAGGCTCTGATCAACATCGTGGTTGGTTTATGTCATCAATGATTTCATCAGTAGCGATGAATGGTGCAGCGCCATATAAGCAAGTACTTACTCACGGTTTTGTGGTTGACGCTAAAGGTCACAAAATGTCTAAGTCGTTAGGTAATGTTATTACGCCAAAAGAAATTACTAACAACTTAGGCGCTGATATTTTACGTCTGTGGACTGCTTCAGTAAATTACACGCAAGAAATAACTGCGGGTGATGAAATCTTCAAACGTCAAGCCGATGCTTACCGTCGTATTCGTAATACGTCACGTTTCTTATTATCTAACTTAACTGGTTTTGAACCAGCTAACCACATGGTTGCTGTTGAAGATATGGTTGCGCTTGATCGCTGGGTTATCGATAAAGCAGCTCGTTTACAAGAAGAAATTATCAACGCGTATGATGAATATGAATTTCATGTAGTTGTACATAAGTTAATGAACTTTTGTACGAATGAATTGGGTGGCTTTTACTTAGATATTATCAAAGACAGACAATACACAGCTAAGAGCGATTCAAATGCACGTCGTTCATGTCAAACAGCTATGTACTTAATTGCTGAAGCCATGACTGCATGGATGGCACCAATCTTGTCATTTACTGCACAAGAAATCTGGGAAGCCTTACCGTTACCTGTTAGTGGTGAACGCGATGAGTTTGTTTTCACTGGTGTTTGGTTTGATGGCCTTATGAAGCAGGAAAGTAAGCAAGACGAAAGCACTGAATCTTCAGATGAGCTTGGTAATGAGTACTGGACTGAATTGCTGACTGTTCGTGGTGAAGTTAACCGCGCGTTAGAGCAAGCAAGAAAAGATAAGTCTGTTGGTAAAGCACTAGAAGCGCAAGTTACTTTGTTCGCAACTGCTGACCTAGCCGCTAAATTAGCTAAATTGGGTGATGAGCTTCGTTTTGTTTTAATCACCTCTAAAGCGACTATTGAAACAGTAACGTCGGCACCAGAAAATGCCCTTGAAACTGAGGTTGAAGGTTTATGGTTAACTGTGGCACCTGCTGAAGGTATTAAGTGTGAGCGTTGTTGGCATGTCACTACTGACATTGGCGAAAGCGAAAAACACCCAACGTTATGTGGTCGTTGCATCACTAATATTGATGGTGAAGGTGAAACAAGACAGTTTGCTTAATTCGAACCGTCAGATTGCATTAAAAGTTGCTTAACTTTGTTAACTAACTTAACTAACTTAAGTAACTAATCGGGCTACTAGCCACTATCAATTCATAGGTAGTGGCTAGTAGCTTATTTAATTGCGCTATATGAGATTACCACCATTGAAAAAATTATTTAGTGATACCGGATTACGTTGGTTATGGCTAACCTTACTATGCTTAATCATTGATCAGGTGAGTAAACATTGGGTTGCAGGTACATTTGATTATCGTGAAACTTTGTCGGTTTTGCCATTTTTCAACCTCACGTACGTTCATAACCCTGGTGCAGCCTTTAGCTTTTTAGCTGACCAAGGTGGTTGGCAACGCTGGTTTTTTACTGGGATTGCCAGTATAGCTAGTATTGTATTTCTCGTTTGGATGGCAAAAACACCTAAACAGCAACGTTTATTAAGTATTGCTTTTGCTTTGATTTTAAGCGGCGCCGTAGGTAACTTGATCGATAGAGCTTTATTTGGTTACGTTATCGACTTTCTTGATTTTCATTGGGCGGGCTACCACTTTGCCGCTTTTAATATTGCCGACTCAGTTATTTTCATTGGTGCAGCACTAATGATTTTTGAATCCTTCTCTAATCAGGGAAATAATAAAGAAGCTAATAAAGAACCTAGTCAAGAAAACAAGAAATAAAATAGTTATGAAAGTCATTATTGAAGCAATAGTGATAACAAAATACAAAAGAATTAAACAAATAAGGTAGAGAAGTAATCATGACCGTTTCAACGCAAGCTCAGATTCAAAGTGACTCAAGTATTCTTGTTCATATAACTATGAAATTAAGTGATGGTTCGGCTGCAGATAGTACTAAAGTCAATAATAAACCAGCAAAAATAATCATGGGCGATAACAGTATCTCACCGGCTTTCGAAGCTCAGCTGATTGGTATGGATAAAGGTGATTCAAGAGAGTTCACCCTTGAAGCAAAAGATGCTTTCGGTGAGACAAACCCAGACAATATTCATTATATGGGTCTTGATAAATTTTCCGCTGAGGTGCCAGCAAAAATAGGTAATATTATTACTTTTTCTCAACCAGGTGGTGATTTACCGGGCATGATTAAAGAAATTAATGGTGACTCGGTTACTATTGATTTTAATCACCCGCTTGCAGGTCAAACAGTAACGTTTGTAATTGACCTTGTAGACATCCTTTAAACTAATTTATTCGCTTAAATTCACTTTTTCTTTGTTGCTATGCATTCACATAGATAAACTATGCTTCATTTCTAGCGCCGGGAAAAAAGTATTTAATTCGAACAAATATTAATTTAATGAGTCTTTAATGCTAAGTCTCTGTCCAACTTTATATAGGTAAGTAATATAGTGAATTATTTGGCTCTTGATGCCTCAACTGAAGCATGCTCTGTTGCGTTGCAAGTGAACGGTAAAACCTTTTCTCGTTATGAGCTTTGCCCACAGTCGCATAGTTTACATCTACTGCCGATGATAGATGCAGTACTTCACGAGGCGGGTATAAAGTTAGCTGAGCTCGATGGCCTTATTTTTGGTCAAGGACCTGGCAGTTTTACCGGTGTCCGCATTGGTGTAGGCGTAGCTCAAGGGTTAGCGTTTTCTGCTAACCTACCTGTTGTTGGTGTATCAAGTTTACAGGCTATGGCTCAATTAGCTTATATAAAACATGGTCAAAAACAGGTCTTAGCAGCAATAGATGCCCGTATGTCGGAAGTTTATAATGGCTATTTTGTACTTGATGAAAACAATGTTATGCAAGCGCAGAAAGGTGAAGCCGTTACCCCGCCTGAGCATTTAGCACAACAACTATCAGACGTTGTCGTTGCTCCTTTCTATGCGGTTGGTACAGGTTGGGATGCGTACCCTGAAAAGTTAAGTGAAAAATCAGGCGAACAATTGTTGGCATTGAAAATTAATGAAGGTAGCCCAGATATACTTTTCCCGAGCGCTGAAGCAATGTTAGCAATAGGTAAAGTAAAACTAGAGCTAGGGCAGGGCGTTTCGGCAGAACATGCTCAACCAGTATATGTTCGCGATACAGTTTCCTGGCAAAAACTTCCGGGTAAATAATATAAAATTCTTACGGTAGCAAATTCTGGAAGCAAATTATGGCAAGTACCTCGCACAATAGCTCAGCCAGTTTTTGGCAAAAATATCAGCTGTATTTTCTCCTGGTAGCCGCGATTATCATCAGGCAAATTCCTATCGTATCTATTCCGCTTAATTGGCTGGAAAGTTACTTTCATGAAATAAGCCATGGCATTGCTGCACTATTAACAGGTGGCGAAATTATGCGCATTCAATTGTTTGCCAATGGTGCTGGTTTATGTACTACTCGAGGTGGTTTAAGTTTCATTATTAGTTTCTTTGGTTATGCTGGAGCCACCTTTTGGGGCTGGTTACTCTTTAAGTTAGCAAATAGTCATCAACGGACTGCGCAGATTGTTTCTGGCTTCATGATCGTTTTACTGCTTGTTTCAATTATTTTTTGGGCAAGAGATCTCCTCACTATAATTATTATCTCAAGCTTAGCTGTCATGTTTGTGCTAACGATAAAAATGCGCCGATTATACACTCTTCAGGTATTGTTAAAATTCTTTGGTTTGAGTATTTTATTAAATAGTTTGTTTAGCCCAACGTATTTATTTGATGGTCGTGATCTAGGTGATGGTGCTGCTTTAGCTTCAATGACAATGGTCCCTGAATTAGTTTGGGTATTGTTATGGTGCGTGCTGGCTGTTGTTGCGCTCTACTCCTTAATAAAAACGAACAAAAAGTCTTATAATTAAATCAAGGGCTTAACTTAAAGTTGCATTCTTAAAGGTACAATCCAATGGCAGATACCAACGAAATTTATGAGCTTAGCTACCAACTAGATGACTTAACGCTTACCGCATTAGCTTGTGGGAATAAAGCCCATGAACCAGTACTATGTTTACATGGTTATTTGGATAATGCCGCAAGCTTCTTACCTTTAATGCAGCAAATGATGCAGAAAAGTGATTTACTAACTGATAGGCGTATTATTGCGCTAGATTGGCCCGGCCACGGTCACTCAGAACATCGAAGTGTCGGTGCTCATTACCATTTTTTTGATTATGTTAGTGATTTGGTTACGTTATTTTCACTTAATAATTGGCAAGCAATTGATATTGTTGCGCACTCAATGGGAGCCATGATTGCAAGTGCATTTGCCGCAGCTTTTCCTGAAAAAGTAAAATCACTCACCTTAATCGATTCATTTGGTTTTATTTGTGCCCCAGAAGAACAAATGACGGATCAGCTTCGACGTGGTCTGCTAAGTCGAATGAAATCAGCTAATACTACCCGATCATTTACTGAAGAAACGGCTGTAAAAGCACGGTTGCATGTTTCAGACTTGACCGTTGAACACGCAAAATTAATAGTAAAAAGATCATTGATAGAAATTGAACCTAAGTCAATGGATACAGTGGGTGTTGATAGCGCGAGTATTTTATATCGTTGGCGTTCAGATCCGCGTTTACGGTCAGTTTCACCTTATCGCTTAAGTCTAAAACAAGGGCAACAATTGTTTAGTGACATTAAGTGTCCTTTACAACTTATCTATGGTGATAAAGGCATGAAAATGGTTGTCACGGGGCTGAAAAACTTCTCTTCAGGTGTTAATAGCCTACAAACTACCAAGCTGTCAGGCGGTCATCACGTTCATATGGAAAAAGCGGAAGAGTTATTGCCTATTCTTCATCATTTTTTCAGTGAAATTAAAACAAGCGTTTAAATTTGTGGCGCATTGCTAAAAAATTTGATAAAACAGTGGTATTAAAATAAGAGTTGCTGCAAATAAAATAATTATTAAGTCAGTTGCAACATAATTACCTATTGAGGAAGCCATTGTGGAAAAGATTTGGTTAGAAAAAAGTTACCCTAGTGATGTGCCGTTTGAAATAGATGCGGATAAATATCCATCCATTGTGGCTATGTTCACAAAATACTCTACTCAGTTTAGTGACAAAACAGCTTTCATCAATATGGGCGCTTCTATTTCTTATGCAGAACTTTCAGTTCAAGCAACCGCCTTTGCAGCATACTTACAACAAGATTTAGGTTTAGAGCGAGGTGATAAATTCGCCATCATGGTGCCTAATTGCTTACAATACCCAATAGCATTATTTGGCGCTTTATTAGCAGGGCTTACTGTTGTAAACGTAAATCCTTTATATACAGCCCGTGAACTTGAGCACCAATTAAAAGACTCAGATGCTAAAGCAATGTTGATTATAGAAAACTTTGCTCAAACTCTTGAGAAGGTAGTTGATAAAACAGCGGTTAAACATGTCATCATGACATCTTTAGGTGATCGATTGGGCCTAGTTAAGGGCACTGTTGTCAATTGCATGGTCAAATACGTTAAAAAAATGGTACCTGCTTTTAAACTGCCACACGCGGTACGTTTTAATACTGTTTTATCGCGAGGCTTAGCACTTAAATTATCGCCGGTAGAGTTGTGTGGAGATGATCTCGCATTTTTGCAATATACCGGTGGTACAACAGGTTTATCTAAAGGCGCCATGTTAACGCATCGAAACATGGTGGCAAACTTACAGCAAGCTAAAGCTGCTATTTTCCCATTGTTAGAAGAGGGCAATGAGCTAGTGGTAACAGCGTTACCGCTTTATCATATCTTTGCTTTGACGGCGAATTGTTTAACGTTCTTTACCATGGGGGGCACTAATTTATTAATTACCAACCCAAGAGATATGCCTAATTTTGTAAAAGAATTATCAAAATACCCATTTACAGCCATTACGGGTGTAAATACCTTATTTAACGGCTTATTGAATACGCCTGGCTTTAGTGAACTAAACTTCAGCACGTTGAAAATGTCACTTGGTGGTGGAATGGCTGTACAACGACCTGTTGCAGAGCGTTGGCAGCAAATAACGGGTACCAGATTGTTAGAAGGTTATGGTTTAACTGAGTGCGCACCTTTAGTGACGATAAGCCCTTATAATCTTGCCGCTTATGACGGAAGTATAGGTCTTCCTGCGGCTTCAACGGATGTTAAAATCATGCGTGAAGATGGTAGTGAAGCTGATATTGGCGAATCAGGTGAAATGTGGGTTAAAGGCCCTCAGGTAATGCTAGGTTATTACAAGTGTGTAGAAGCGACTGAAGAAGTATTGAAAGACGGTTGGTTTGCTACAGGTGATGTTGCCATGATGGATGATAAAGGTTTCTTCACTATCGTTGATCGTAAAAAAGATATGATAATCGTTTCTGGCTTTAATGTTTATCCCAATGAAATTGAAGAAGTGCTTGCCATGCATGAAGGCGTCTTAGAATCTGCGGCCATTGGTGTACCCCATGAAGTTTCAGGCGAGGTTGTCAAAATTTTTGTGGTAAAAAAATCAGATGATTTAGATGAAAAAACGCTTATCAAACATTGTCGCGAAAACCTGACTAATTACAAAGTGCCAAAACTGGTTGAGTTTCGAAAAGAATTACCTAAAACCAATGTAGGTAAAATTTTAAGAAGAGAGTTACGCTAAGGCAACCTAGAAATAAAACGGATATGACTTACGTAATAAATTCGAATCAATAAACAAAAAGGCAAGCTGTAATAGCTTGCCTTTTTTTTGAGCTTTAAAATGAGCATTAGCACAAAGATTAAATATCACATTAAAGGTTATTGAGCCTTTAACGTTTGACCATTTATTTCTAAACTATCATCAGACATTAAATAAACATATAAAGGCATAATGTCTTCTGGTGTAGCAAGTTCGTCTTTATCTTCTGCTGGAAAAGCACACGAGCGCATGTTGGTATTTGTAGCACCAGGGTTTATCGCGTTGGTACGTAAATTTGATCCTTCATATTCATCTGCAATTACTTGCATCATGCCTTCAGTGGCAAATTTTGAGATACTATATTGACCCCAGTAAGCTCTGCCTTGGCTACCAACTCCTGAAGAAGTAAATACTAAAGAAGCATTTGGTGCTAACAATAAAGTCGGTATTAATGTTTGAGCTAATAAACATTGAGCTGTTACATTGACTTTCATCACATCATTAAATACTTGCTCATGCATTTGAGTGAACGGTGTTAGTTCACCTAAAATAGAAGCATTTAGTAATACCCCATCTAAATGACCAAACTGACTGGAAATTGTCGAAGACATGTCAATATAATTTTGTTTGGTCGCACCCTTCAAATCAAGGGGGATAATGGCGGGTTCAGCAAGCCCTAATGCAACAATCTCATCATACACAGCTTCAAGTTTACTCACCGTTTTACCAAGTAAAATAACAGTAGCACCAAGTTGTGCATAGGTTAATGCTGCAGTGCGGCCAATGCCGGCACCAGCACCCGTAACTAGAATGGTTTTGTTGCTTAAATTGGCATCTTTTGTTGAATAATTAAACATCTTAAGGTCTTATCGTTAGGAGTGAGAAAGTTACTTCCCTATTCTACGCGTTGACATTTTCATTGACGAGAGAAAAGTTGGTTAACATGAAAATATTCGACGAAAAAGTAAAAAATGACTAGCACCTTGCGACATCTTGGGGTAACTTTAACTGGTCTTACTAGTTATTAAAACATTAGTTTGAATTTTTGATTTGAACGATGAAATAAAAATAACTTAAAAAAATACATAATAAAAATTACGGCATTGGGGAATTCAATATGAAAAAGCTAGCTCTCAGTCTTGCGATTATTAGCGCACTTGGTTTAAGTGCCTGTGATAGCGAAACTATCGAAGATGTACAAAAAGAAGTCGCAGATAATGGCACGGCTGTTAAGTCGTTAGCTCGTATAGTTTTTGATCCCGGTGCCGCTGAGCCGCTTTTATCTATTCCAAATGATTTATTACTTTCAGGTACTACTGACGGTACACTAAATTTACCCGCTGAAAATTTGGTTGATGAAGACGGAAAAAAACTTCCTACTGATTATCTAAACCCATCAGCAGCTGTTGGGGCTCTTGATGGTTGGTCAACAGTAAACCCGTTTACTATTGAAGTTGCTCTTCCTGAGGGGAGAACATTAAATGGCGATAGTATCTTTAGTCCCGGTGCTGTTCATATTTATGAAGCAATCATGGGCGGAGACCAAAGTGATGCAGAGTGTGCCGCAATCCCTAGAGGACCCGCTTGTAAATTAGTTGCAGAGCTAACTTTTGGTGTTGATTTTGTTGCTAAAGCATCAGGGAATAATGTTGCCATTGTACCGTTAAAGCCTTTAAAAGCGAAAACGGCTTATGTGATTGCCTTAACGGATGCTATTCAAGATAGTGAAGGCATGGCGGTTGCAGGCTCAATTTCTTATGACTTGGTAAAACAAGACCTTAACGACAACCCACTGAAAACTGAAAGCCAGTTATTACTACAAACCTTAACCAACAGCTTTGAAAATGTAGCTGTTGCCGGTGGCCTTAATAAAGATAATATAATTTATTCATTCTCAATGACTACACAGTCTATTGGGGATGTTTCTCAAGCCACTAAATCGCTAATGCTATCAGGTATTCCAGGTACAACACCTATATTATCTGCTATTACTCCAACAGGGGCTAATGCAGCAATGTTAGTTGGTTTAGACCCTAATGATTTTGGTGCAGGGACTGTAGCAAGTTATGCCGCTGTTTCTAAATCGACTTTATCGTCGCCTTATTACCTAGAAACACCCTATTATGACGGCGCTGCTGGCAGCTGTAATCTGCTAGCAGATGACATAACTAAAGGCTGTCCAGATTTATTTAGCCGTTGGGAAGCTATGGGCGATAGCCCTGTGACTGTTGGTGGAGCATTAGCTTCAGGTGTGTTATCACAAGAATCTTTTGCTGAGCAAGCTATTGCTCAAGGGAAAGATCCTGCTGAGTTATTAGCTAATCCTGCTAAATTAGTAGGGCTAACATTTACCGTCGACGTTCCTATTGATGATGAAGGTAATACTGTTGCGGTAAACCTGGATCAAACGCGCCATCTTACCAAATATAATCCACTACCTCAGGTTAAATCATATAAATCAGGTGCTAGTGCCATCGATGTTATTGTAACTACACCTGATATTGCCCGTATTAATGCTATTGCGGCAATGAAAAAAGGTTCAGCGCTTACTACAGAAGAAACAATGCAAGTTCCTGCTGCTGGCTGGCCGGTAATGATTTTTTCTCATGGCATCACTTCTTATAAAGAAACTGTTCTTGCCATTTCAGGAACGTTAGCGAGTCAAGGTATTGCTACTATTTCAATCGATCACCCGTATCATGGTGCTCGAGGAATAGATTTTAATGCTGATGGCGTTTATGAAATTAGTGCAACTTCATCTCTCAGTGACTCGGATCCTGCTTATGTTAATGCTAATGTTACCAGCTATATGAACTTAGCTAGTCTTTTAACAGCAAGAGATAATGTCCGTCAAAGTGAAGTTGATTTATTAGCACTGCGTTTAAGTTTAAATAGTGTGAATTTAGCTGGGCAACTTGATGCAACAAAAGTGAGCTTTTTAGGGCATTCATTAGGCGCTATCACTGGTATTCCTGTGATGGCGTTAGCAAACTCTGGCATCATTGATCCAGCAACTGGTCAGTTATCTGAAGTTAACCCGTATGCAATGACAAGTGTATCTCTTGCCTTCCCAGGTGGCGGTATTCCAGGGGTTTTACTGAACTCACCTTCTTTTGCTCCAGTAGTTATGGCTGGCTTAACTTCAAGTCAAACATTTATCGATTTAGTTGAAGCGGCTGCTATTGCTGAAGGTAAGGCACTAGAAGACTTAACTGAAGCTGAATACCAAGGTTATGTGGCTGCAATTTATCCAGCTTTTGCTGCTGAGTTTAATTTTGCCGGGCAAACTATTATAGATGCGGCAGATCCTATTAACTACGCTGCGGGTCTGAAAGAAACAATGACTCCTGTGCATTTAATGGAAATTGTTGGTGATGAAGCTGCAGGTGGGACGAACAAATCTGACCAGGTTATTCCAAATTATAACGCCAACTTACCATTAGTGGGAACTGAGCCATTAATTCAAGCGCTAGGCTTAGTTGGAGCAGATGAAACTGTAGGTAACGGTACCACAGCGGTAAGTGCTGCGGTTCGATTCTTAAAAGGCCATCATAGCTCTATTCTTAGTCCAGCAGTTTCACCTGGTGTAGCTGAGGATGCACAAGCTAATTTGGAAGTGACAATTGAAATGCAAACTCAGGTTGCTGCATTCGCTAAGACCGGTGGTAAGCTAATATTGATTAGCGATAACCAACACTTGGTTCCTGTTGGCGAGTAATAAAAACGGATAAAAGCTTTATCTGGTAAAATACTTATCAAAGCTTAGTTAAAAGCCCTCATTAGAGGGCTTTTTTTTACCTGTTTATTACACTATTTTATCAATGGTTCTCAAGACAAAAAAATAGTGTAGAATTGGCGCAATTATTTTATCCATTCTTAACAATCAAATCCTCAGGAGTTCTCTTGGAATTTTTATATGAATACGGCTTGTTTTTAGCGAAAGCCATTACTTTTGTTTTGGCTGTTATTGCCATTATTATTGCGATTGCTGGTGCAGCGACGAAACAGCAGCACAAAAAAGGTGAGCTTGATATCACCGACTTATCTGAACAGTTTACTGAGACTGAAGAAGATATTATTCATGCATTATTGAGCAAGGATGAATTTAAAGAGAAAGAAAAAGCAGATAAAAAGCTGGCTAAAGAGCAAGCGAAAGCAGATAAAAAATCAGCTAAAGCTGGTGAAGATAAAGAACCTAGTAAATCACATGTATTTGTGGTTGATTTCAACGGCAGTATTGATGCTAAAGAAGTTAGTTCTTTACGTGAAGAGGTGTCAGCGATACTTTCTGTGGCGAAACCTGAAGATGAAGTTTTTGTTCGTTTAGAAAGTGGTGGCGGTATGGTACATGGTTATGGTTTAGCATCTTCACAGCTTGATCGTATTCGTCAGCACAATATTCCACTGACAGTATCAGTAGATAAAGTAGCTGCTAGTGGCGGTTATATGATGGCTTGTGTAGCAAATAATATTATCTCTGCACCTTTTGCTATCTTAGGTTCTATTGGTGTTATTGCCCAAGTACCAAACTTCAATAAACTACTAAAGAAACATGACATTGATTTTGAACAGTTTACTGCTGGTGAATTTAAACGCACTGTAACTATGTTCGGCGAAAACACAGAAAAAGGTAAAGAAAAATTCATCGAAGAATTAGAAGAAACTCACGTTCTATTTAAAAACTTCGTTAGTGAGCGCAGACCAAGTTTAGATATTGTTAAAGTTGCAACGGGCGAGCATTGGTTTGGTACAACAGCCTTAGAACTTGGCCTAGTTGATAGTATCCAAACGAGTGATGATTATTTACAAGGTAAAAGTAAAAGCCATAAAGTCGTTGCCATTAAATATGAAGTGAAAAAAGGTTTGGCTGAAAAATTCTCTAAAGCGGCTTCATTATCAGCTGAAAGCTTTTTAGGTAAACTAATACAGCGCAATAATATCTTCCCTAGTTAGTAGTTGGTTGATCATTAGTTATCAGATGCGGATTTAGTTAATTATTAAATTAAGAACCAAGTGATATAAAAAAGCCTTACTGGGTTAACTCAGTAAGGCTTTTTTGTTTAACTATTACAGTACTTCCTAAAAGGCACTCTACAAAATATTAATTGTCTTTTAGGTGCTTAAAGTCGATTTCTTCAATGTTATGGCCTGCTTGTGGGTCAAGATACATTTCATGGTCAAACTGGTCTTCACTTTTAGCAACCACAAGACTCACCATACTGTCGCCAGTAACATTGACCGCAGTACGTGTCATATCCAGTAATCTATCGACACCAATAATAAGAGCAATGCCTTCAACAGGTAAACCTACTTGCTCTAATACCATGGCTAGCATGATTAAACCAACGCCTGGCACACCTGCTGTGCCTATAGAAGCTAGGGTTGCAGTAAGCACAACGGTTAAGTAGTCGGCTAGGGTTAAATCCTGGGTAAAAACTTGCGCGATAAAAACAGTAGCCACACCTTGCATGATTGCGGTGCCGTCCATATTAATGGTGGCACCAAGCGGCACGGTAAATGATGCGATGGAGTTTTTTACACCCATCTTTTTTGTTGCTGTTTCTAAAGTAACAGGGATAGTGGCATTTGAACTGGCGGTAGAGAAAGCAAAAATAGCAGCGTCACGCATTTTCTTTAAAAAGATTACCGGATTTAAACCCGTAAATAATTTTAAAATAATAGGGTAAGTAACTAAAGCATGAATAACTAGAACAAAAAATACTACTAAGAAATATTCAATTAAATTACCAAAAGTCGTTAATGACACAGTCGTAAACAAGGTTGCCAATAGTGCAAATACACCATAAGGAGCGATATTCATTAAAATTGTGACCAGACGCATGATCACTTCACTTAAATCTTCAAATAATAAAGCGACACGTTCACCAGCTTTACCTGAAAGAGCGATAGCAATACCAAAAAGTAATGCAAAAACGATTACTTGCAGCATATTACCTTGTGCAAAGGATGCGAAAGGATTGGTAGGAAACATTTGGATAATAACTTGTGCTAAAGAAGGAGCTTCTCTACCTGAAAAGCTACTGTTAGCTACCATATTAACGCCTTCGCCCGGAGCAATAATTAGCGCAACAAAAATAGCAAAGCTTATAGCAATAGCTGTAGTGGCGAGATATAAGGCTACCGCTTTGCCACCTATGCGGCCAAGCTTACTGGTATCTTTTAAGGAGCATACCCCACAGACTAACGATACAAAAACTAAGGGAACAACTAACATACGTAAACTGGCCATAAAAACTTGGCCAATCACTTCTAATATGCCATCTACAAATAAGCCTTTTAGAGAAAGTTCAAATAAATAAAGGTTAATAACTTTGTCAGAGCCATTGGGCATAAGCCACTGCAAGAAAGTTCCTAATAAAATACCTGCAACCATACCGATAACAATGCGGCTGGTTAAGCTATTTTTTTTGGAGGGTGGGGACATTGTTTTTTCAATTGTCATAGGGTTTATGTTACTTCAGCTAGGTTGTAAGTTAAGTGATGATTATTATGTATCTACTATACAAATAATTTTAATCGCCTAGGTTAGCAATAATCGCGTAGATTAAAAACTAATTTATTTTGACCGTTTTAGGCGTAGTCATAACTAAAAACTCACTAACTTAGTCATTGATTGTGATTTTTTTATGATAAGCAGTACCTTTTTGTTATTTATCAGTTAATATGAGTTATTAGGTCTATTTATAAAAAGAAAAATTAGGATGCTTCTATGCAGTTATTTCGACGTTTAAGTTTTACCATGTTATTGATGTCAATGATGACACTCGTAGCGTGCGGTGGTGGAGATGGTGATCTAACTGGTGGAGGTGATGGCGGAGGCGGCACGTCTGATGCTGTAACGTTAACTGTTGTAAAATCTGATGGTGATTTGTCAGCAGCTAATGATGTGACCGTTTCAGCAACAGTTGTTGAAAATGGTAGTGCCGTAGTTAATAAAACCGTTACTTTTACGTTAGCCGTTGAAGGCTCGGCTACATTCGACCCTGTTTCAAGTACAGCAACAACGGATGCAAATGGTATTGCGACCATTATTGTAAAAGTAACCGATGTAAAAGGCTCTGTTAATGTTATCGCCAGTTATGAAAGTGCTACAGATAATATTAGTTTTAATAGTGCCGGGGATGGCGATGGTACTGACTTAGCTACTATACTTTCTATTTCAATTTCGGATAGCAATGTAACCGAACAAAGCCCAGCGACAATTTCCGTTACCGTATTAGCCGATGGAGAAGTTGTTATTGGTGAAGTTGTTACTTTTACAACCACACTTGGCAGCTTTTCACCAGAAACGGGGACTGCATTAACAGGAGATGGTGGTATTGCTACAATCGTGTTGAATGGTGGCGATGTATCTGGCGCAGGAACAGTAACGGCGAATGTCTCTTCCAGTGAGAGCGTTTCAGTTGGTTTTACTACTCAAGCAGCAGGCTCTATCGTTTTGAAACTAGGTGCAGGTGAACCTTTTGTTGAAGGAGAGATTCTCGTTAGTTTATCACCTCTTTCAGCTGGCGGTACAAGTGTTATTTCTGTAAGTTTGGTTGATGAACAAAACCAATTGTATGCGGAATCGGCTGAATTTACATTTACCTCGTTATGTTCAGCACAAACAACTCCTACCGCTTCTTTAGATAGCCCTATAGTTACTTCAAATGGTAAAGCTGAAAGTGTCTACTTTGCTAAGGGCTGTGTTGGCGATGACCCAATAACGGTAAACGTAGTTGTTAATGGTCAAAACCTCTCAGCTACAGGCTCCATTGAAGTATTATCTGCAGCCCTTGGTAGTATTCAATTTGTTTCGGCTACCCCTGAACATATAGCAATTCAAGGGGCTGGAAGTGATGAGCGCCCGGAAAGTGCAACGGTAATTTTTAAAGTACTAGATACAAATAGCAATCCGCTCAGCGGCAAGGATGTAACTTTTTCATTAAGCAGTACTATTGGTGGAATTATATTAAACCCAATTAATGCGACAACTAATAATGAAGGTTTAGTACAGACGGTAGTCAATTCGGGAACTGTAGCTAGAACTGTAAGGGTGCTTGCTAGTGTTGATGATAGTGACCCTGTTATTCAAACTCAATCAGGTGAATTAAAAATATCTACGGGTATCCCTGATCAAGACAGTATGAGCATTGCTGCAAGTAATTTAGCGCCAAGAGCATGGAACCATGATGGTGTTGAAGTAACACTTACCGCAAGATTAGGAGATGCTTTTAACAACCCACCCCCAGCAACGGCAGTATACTTCACCACTGAAGGTGGCTCCATTGAGAATTTAGATGCTAGTTGTACAACTGGTGATGATGGTTCATGTTCTGTTATTTGGCGTAGTCAATACCCTCGTCCTGTAGGTCACATTTTAGGAGATGTTAATAACCCTAATCAAGTTCCTAAGCTCCCTTTAGCTAATAATAAAGGTGTTATGGGACAAAATTATGGAGGCCGAGTCACTATTTTAGCAACGACAATTGGTGAGGAGTCTTTTCCTGACTTAAATGGTAATGGTCGATTTGATGTGTGTGAATTGCCTGCTTTCCTTGGTACTACAATTTATAATAACACTTATAATAAAACTGGTAACGGTAAACCTTGTCTAGGTGATGGTAGTTTTGATGACTCAGCCGATGATATTCCTTTTTCTTACCTAGGTAAAGACGTCAGTGGTCGGTTTTATGATATTGGTGAAGCTTTTGCTGATTATAATGAGGATGGGGTATTCAACCAACTATCAGGCGCTGAAGCAGGTGGTGAACTAGAAGAACTAGTTGATTTTAATCAAAATGGAGTTTATGACGGTAAAGATGGTAAATATAATGGTATTTTATGTGCCATTCCTGCACACGATGGCTGTGCTGCAGAAACATCGTTAGATATCAAAGCACAAATGGTTATTGTAATGTCTGGGGATACACCATATATATGTGTTAATTCTTCTTTCGACAGTGGTGTTATTGCCGCAGGAGATGAAAGTAAACTTACAGCATATTCAGCTAGCTCTAGAGAATTTTGTGAAAATAAGACTGATGATACCTTTGCAGCTAAGCAGCACCGTGACAATGATGATAAATTGTTTTTAGCACCTAAGGCGTCTGGAAGTGTTGTTATTACTATGGCTGACTTGCATAACCAGCCTATGCCAGCAGGTACTGAAGTGTCTTTTAAGTCGTCTGTTGGTTCTGTAACATCGGGGACATCAGACTGGGAAGGTAATAGAAATGGCGGTAGCCAGTTTTTTGCGACAATTAAAGCTGGCGAAGATATAGAGTCGGGGACGTTAGATGTCATATTGACATTTGAGGGAGGTGATAAAGTTACTGTCCGTGTTGCAGATATTTATATTCAATAATAATTGAAAACATATAAAAAGCCGCTTACAAAGCGGCTTTTTATATAACTTTGTTTATTTACTCATCTGACTTATCAAAAATGCTGAAATTTCAGCGCCTACTTTTAAGGTTTTTTCTTGTCCTGCTAACCCTTGCCCACAACTATCTGTGAAAGGGGCTATCTCCATCATATCAGCACCCGTAATTGGATACTTAGCAGCTAAGGCGCGTAATATGCCCATGGCATCTTCTGGCATTAAACCATCCGGCTCAGGCGTACCTGTTGCACAGGCAAAACTGTCATCAATGGCATCAATATCAAAACTTACATAAAGCTCGTCAATATTTTCATCTTCGAGTTGAGCAAAAATGTTTTCTATTGTTTGGTCAATACCATGTGCTTTAATATCTTTTGCCCAATGCTGTCTCACACCAAAAGTCTCTTCCCAATGACTTTGAGGTCTGCCACTTGAGCGAATTCCAACTTGAATAAGGTGATGTTTTTCATGCAGGTCATCTAAAATATGGGTACACCAAGAGCCAAAACATAAATCTATTCCTAAGCGCTCAACCAATAAATCAGTATGAGCATCAAAGTGAATTATTGCAGCACGTTTACCTTGTTTCTTTTTAGCTTGCAGATAGGCTTTGGTTAAAGGGTAACTAACACTGTGATCACCGCCAATGCCGAAAATGCCTTTTTCCGGGAATTCAGCATAAAAGTCATGTAACACATCTTCTGTAATGCTTAATGGGCTAATGGCATATTTACTATGCTCATCTTGATATAAAGCTTTTTTACAGTTAGCTAACGTCGCTTCGTTTAAATATTTATCTGATAATAAATGTGGAATAACACGGACATCACCTAAATCAAATGCAGTTAATTCGGGGTAAGTTGCAAGTAAAGTTGAACGTAAAAATAAAGGACCCCAGTTAGCACCACGTAAAATACCACCACCACAATCTGATGCTACACCTAAAATAACTGCTTTAGACGCTTCTGGCAGTTGATTTAATGACGTTTTCCACAAATCCTCAACTCCAACCGCTTGTCCGAATATAGTTTGGTGTAATTGCTCTTTACGCTCTTTAGCGGTATTTACGGTAAATACGCCATTGCCGGGAGGACACAAACAATTGCTTAGTTTGTTATAAAATGTTGATGTAATTGTTGTCATTTAAGGTCTCTATTTGATTATTTATATGAGTTATCGATTGAGGAAGGTGACCCCTATGCTTTCACTATTTAAATATTTTTAACATTATGCTCTTATGTTTTATCGTAAAGTCGATTATGATTGCCGCTAAATGTAGGCAAAATGTGACTAAGCGCACTGTAATATTAATTATTGCCCATTATAGCTAAAACCAGTAACTGGGTGAATAGCAATTACTGTGAAGTAAAATAATTACTTGTCAGTTTGCATATTTATAGATATACCTATAAATAGTTATGCAAAGAATAACTTTAAATAAAATGTTTTTTTTATCGCTAGCAAAGTCAGAACAAGTACGCTCGCACTTTTTTGATTAATTTAGCGTTTGAATAAAAAGGCAAAAAATAATTTGTCTTTATCGAAGGATTAGAAATTTTTATGGCAAAATCACTAGTTATTGTCGAGTCGCCAGCCAAAGCGAAAACAATTAATAAATATCTAGGTAATGACTTTATTGTAAAGTCGAGTGTTGGTCATGTACGTGATCTTCCGCACAGTAGCACAGGTAAAAAAGTTGCTGCCAAGTCTCCAGCGGAAGTGCGTAAAATGGAACCAGCAGCAAAAGCTAAATACAAAGCCAAGCGTGATAAACAAGCGCTGGTTAATCGTATGGGCATTGACCCAGATAAAAACTGGGCAGCCGATTATCAAATACTGCCAGGAAAAGAAAAAGTTGTTGCTGAGCTTAAAAAGTTAGCGGATAAAGCAGACATTGTTTATCTCGCAACGGATTTGGATCGCGAGGGAGAAGCGATTGCTTGGCATTTAAAAGAGATTATCGGTGGGGAAGATGAAAAGTTCCGTCGTGTTGTCTTCAATGAAATAACTGAATCATCAATTCAACAGGCGTTTGCTACACCGGGTGAGTTGAGTATGCCGGGTGTTAATGCTCAGCAAGCAAGACGTTTTCTCGATCGTGTGGTTGGCTTTATGGTCAGTCCATTATTGTGGAAAAAAGTAGCCCGTGGTTTATCTGCCGGACGTGTTCAATCTGTTGCTGTAAAATTAGTCGTTGAAAAAGAACGTGAAATCAAAGCATTTGATCCCAAAGAGTTTTGGGAAATTGCCGTAGATACGCACGCATCGACAGGTGAAGTACTAACCCTTGATGTGACCCATGAAAATGGCAAAGCGTTTAAACCGACTACTGAAAAAGAGACCAATGCTGCTTTAGCAATATTAAAGCCAGCGGATTATGCTGTTAGTAAACGTGAAGATAGGCCGTCAAAAAGTACACCATCTGCACCGTTCATTACCTCAACGCTACAGCAAGCCGCCAGTACTAAACTGGGATATGGTGTCAAGCGTACTATGGGCTTAGCCCAGCGTTTGTACGAAGCCGGTCATATAACTTATATGCGTACCGATTCAACAAACTTAAGTAAAGATGCGGTAGAAATGTGTCGTAAGTACATCAGCGATAGTTTTGGTGATAATTACTTACCAGAAAATGCAAAAACTTACGGTTCTAAAGCGGGGGCACAAGAGGCGCATGAAGCCATACGCCCATCAAATGTTAAGCTTGAAGCTGCATTTCTTGAGGGTATTGAAGCCGATGCGAAGAAGCTGTATGAGTTAATTTGGCGTCAGTTTGTTGCCTGTCAAATGACCGCTGCTCGTTATACTGTTAGTACTTTAACTATTAGTGCTGCTAGCTTTGACTTAAAAGCTAAAGGCCGAGTGATGCAATTTGATGGTTGGACAATTGTTCATCCACAACTGAGTAAAGGTGATGATACACACTTACCTGATTTACAAGTTGGCGAAGCGTTAACGTTAGATAAAATCGAACCAAGCCAGCATTTTACTAAGCCACCAGCACGTTTTGGTGAAGCTTCTTTAGTTAAAGAATTAGAAAAACGCTCAATTGGTCGTCCGTCAACTTATGCGTCAATTATTTCTACGATTCAAGATCGTGGTTATGTTCGGTTGGACAAAAAACGTTTCTATGCTGAAAAAATGGGTGAAATTGTTACTAACAGTTTATCTGGTAGCTTTGAAAAGTTAATGAGCTACGAATTCACGTCGAACATGGAACAAGAACTTGATGAAATAGCAGGTGGTAGTGCTGATTGGAAAGGGGTTTTAGACGAGTTTTATAAAAACTTTACCAAACAATTATCAAAAGCTGACCAACCCTCTGAAGATGGTGGTATGCAAACCAATGAACCAGTATTAACGGATATTGATTGCCCTACCTGTAATCGTAAAATGGGCATTCGAACCGCTCAAACAGGTGTGTTTTTAGGCTGTTCTGGATATGCTTTACCACCAAAAGAACGCTGTACAAAGACTATGAACTTAACCGCTGGTGAAGAAGCGGTGAGTATTTTAGCTGAAGATGCTGAAACTGAAGCGCTCATGGCAATGCGTCGTTGTGATAAATGTGGCACTGCGATGGATAGTTACCTTATTGACGAAACACGTAAGTTGCATGTTTGCGGTAATAATCCCGTATGTGATGGCATTGAAGTTGAAAAAGGCGAATTTAAAATTAAAGGTTATGATGGACCAATTTTAGATTGTGACCGTTGTGAATCGCCGATGGAGTTGAAATCTGGCCGTTTTGGTAAGTATTTCGATTGTACCAATGAAGAATGTAAAAATACTCGTAAGTTACTCGCCAGTGGTGAAGCTGCGCCGCCAAAAGAGGACCCAGTGCAATTACCTGAGCTTGAGTGTGAAAAGTCTGAAGCTCACTTTGTGCTTCGTGATGGCGCTGCAGGTATCTTTTTAGCTGCGCACACTTTTCCTCGCTCAAGAGAAACTCGAGCGCCAAAAGTAGCAGAATTGCAAAGGTTCAGAGATCGTATTTCAGAAAAATTCTATTATTTAGCTGATGCACCTGCAGAAGATAATGAAGGAAATTTATCGGTAGTACGTTACAGCCGTAAAACGAAAGAGCAGTACGTGATGACCGAGATTGCGACTGAAGAAGGCAAACCTAAAGCAACAGGTTGGACTGCGAAATATATTGACGGCAAATGGATTGAAGACATTCCCAAGAAAAAGGTGGCTAAAAAGAAAGCAGCCAAAAAACCAGCAGCAAAGAAAAAAGCTAAAACAGCAGCTGAGTAAAGATATTCCTTGCTAGAAAATAAAAATAGATACCTTAAGGTATCTATTTTTTTGTCTATTCTACTCTTAATGTAGACCTTAACTTAATTTCTTATTTAGCGCTTTAATCTAAGCCTTCTAACTCATCTAATACTTTTCTTGCCTGTGCTAAAGTACAGTCAGTTTGTGCCATCAAGGCAGTAATAGTTACACTTTCCAGGCGTGTCGCTAGGACTAAAAGGTTATCGTGACTTAAATGCTGATATTCTTTTTTGAGTAACTTGGCAAGCCACAGCCAGCTCTTTTCATCTTTTTGTTCAATATACTCAATGATGCTTTGAATTTGATCAAAATTGGCTTTTAGTTGCCAGTTCCTTGAACGACCAATACGACTTAGATCACAGCCTAACTGCCTGATATGAGCTTTCAAAGCATACGCTTTCAAGGTACGGCGAAGAAAGGAGGGCAGGTTAATTTTGTTGATTTTTTCCACAGGACTTTAAACCTTGAAAGTTAAAGTAAACTAATGGTATAAAAGTACGAAAAATAATTTACCACTTTTTCTTTGGTTGAAATAATAAATCCAATTCATTTTCTTCGCTTTTTGCTTTTTTCGCAGCATCTTTAGCATTGGTATGTTTTAACGCATCAGTAATTTCTTCTAATTGTTGAGAAATATCAGATTGCCTTGTTGTGACATAATCATTTTTTACCGTGCTACTCGCTAAACTTTGTAAGGCCTTCTCAAAATATTGTCTAGCAGAGCCAAGCATTTCTTTATTAAAAGCTTGAGTACCGCGCTTAACTAGGCTTTCAATATTGATTTTTAATTGCATGGTCGCTAGTCGTTGATCTTCTGCAGTAAAAGTTTGTGCGTCAAGAGCTCCTTTATTTTGTTCAGATTTAAGTACCGCACGTAATTTCTTAATGCATTGTAATATGCCAACAAGCTGTTGCTCATTGTCTGGTAAGGTAAAATGCTCTTCAACCGAAGCTTGGTTATTAGCAAGATCTTCTGAGGCTTTTAATCGAGACTGTAATTCTTGAACTCTTTTTTTGATGCCTTTAACTTCAGGCATAAGTTCTTGCATAGTTTTAGCTGCATTGAGGCTACGGCGATTTAATATTTTAACGATATTTGGGTTATTTGGTAAATTTGCTAAGTTAAAAATAAGGTCTTCACTTTCATCAATAACTGCTTTTTGTTTTGCGACTTTAATGCGTTTTTCTGCTTCTAATTTTTCTTTATGTTGTTGAATAGAGCTAACTACAACAACAATTACAATTAAGGCAACAATTAACCCTATAATAATAGCAATCATCTAAGATTCTCTTGAATAAATAAACTACTAGGCAGTCTACAAAAAATGTTTTGGTTAGCATAGGACTAGTTGTATATTTAAGTTAAAAATGACCTATAAAAGTTGTTCTGCAGTCGCGTATAACTAAGTAAAGAATAATCTTTATGAAATTAATAGCAAAGTGGAGGATTTTATTTACAAAAACTAAAAAATATAATGGAATAAATGTTGGATTAAGTATATTATTTTATTATAAGAACGTTACAAATAACGCATTTTAATGCTAATGAGTATTTATATGAAATTGCAGCAACTACGCTATATCGTTGAAGTATTAAATAACAACTTGAATGTATCCGCTACTGCAGATAGCTTGTTTACCTCACAACCGGGCATCTCCAAACAAGTAAGAATGCTTGAAGATGAGCTAGGTATTCAAATTTTTGGTCGTAGTGGTAAGCATCTAACTCATGTAACTGAAGCTGGCCAAGATGTGATTGATATTGCCACTCAAATACTTTCGAAAGTTGAAGGTATTAAAGCGGTTGCTCGAGAACATACTCAGCCTGATGAAGGTAAATTACGGATTGCTACCACACATACTCAAGCTCGTTACGCCTTACCTGATGTTATTCAGGGGTTTATCAAGAGATATAGCAAAGTCTCGTTACATATGTCTCAAGGGACTCCTGCACAAATTAGTGATGCGGCTGCCAAAGGTGAAGCAGATTTTGCCATAGCGACTGAATCTTTGCATTTGTATAACGATTTGGTCATGCTCCCTTGTTACCATTGGAACCGCAGTATAATTGTTCGACCTGATCATCCATTGGCTAAAAAACAAAATATCACTATTGTCGACATTGCTAAATATTCATTAGTCACTTATGTTTTTGGTTTTACTGGTCGTTCTGAACTCGATGCTGCTTTTGATGCTGCTGGAGCAAAACCTAAAATAGCATTTACTGCCACAGATGCAGACGTCATAAAAACTTATGTACGTTTGGGGGTAGGTGTTGGTGTGATTGCTTCAATGGCGATTGACGAACGTATTGATAGTGATCTTGTTGTCATTGATGCGAGTCACTTATTTAACGCAAGTACAACTAAAATTGGTTTTAGACGCGGTAGTTTCTTACGTGCTTATATGTACGATTTCATTGAACGATTTGCACCGCATTTAACCAAAGACATTGTCACTCGTGCGATGTTATTGAAAAATAACCATGAAGTTGATGAATTTTTAAAAGATATTAAATTACCGACTCGTTAAAAGTCGTAGTAACTACGAGTAATGATTTTTGTTACTCGTAGTTCACCATAACACCTTTGCAAACTCTAATTGCTAACTATCCATGTAATCGAACAAATTTTGCTAGTAATGCATCCTCATCTTCAACATGGTCCAGATCAGGTTTAACACAATCAATAGGGCAGACACTGACACAAGTTGGTTGCTCATAATGACCGATACATTCAGTGCATTTATCCACATCTATTTCATAAATCTCAGCGCCAAGGGTAATTGCACCATTGGGGCATTCTGGATCGCACATATCGCAATTGATGCATGAGTCTAATATTTTTAATGCCATATCATTGTTGACCTTTTAACATTAGCAATTGATAAGCGCCTAAGTTTTTTGGTTTTGTGCGAATGGGTGACGGGTAGTGCCACCTTCATCTAAATAACGCATGATAATACCAAAATCTAGTTCTAATTCAGTATCAAGCTCAATTTCTACCTTATGACCAGAGCCCTTAGCATCATCAATGCTTTCACCCGTTTTACTATGGATCATCTTGTTTAATGTAAAGGTCTGGTTGCCTTTAGGTGTCATCAACTCAAGTTGGTCACCAACAAGAAACTTATTTTTAACGTCAATTTGTATTAGACCATTTATTTCATTTCGTCCTAGCACTTCCCCAACAAATTGTTGAGTGTCACTTTTTGAGTAACCATACTCATAGTTTTGAGTATCACTAGGGCGATGTCGCTTTAAAAAACCTTCAGTATAACCACGATGCGCTAGATGCTCCAAATCGGTATTAAGGCTTGGATTAAATGCTCTATCTGCAATCGCATCATTAATCGCCTTACCATATACCTGCGCTGTTCTTGCGCAGTAATAGAAGGATTTAGTTCGGCCTTCAATTTTTAAGGAGTGAACACCCATTTTAACCAAGCGTTCAACATGCTCAACAGCACGCAGATCTTTTGAATTCATGATATATGTGCCATGCTCATCTTCAAAAGCAGGCATATATTCGCCAGGGCGACCTTGTTCTTGCAGTAAAATGACATCATCAATAGGTTTTTGCTCAGGTATAATGATCTCTTTCTCAGGCATATAAACTTCAACAGGCTCAGGTTTTACTGCAATAATATCGCCAGTTTCTGTTTCCTTAGCTTCATGAATATCATATTTCCAACGACAAGAGTTAGTGCATGTTCCTTGGTTAGGATCTCTTTTGTTGATATAACCAGAGAGTAGACAGCGACCAGAATATGCCATGCAAAGCGCGCCATGGACAAATACTTCTAATTCCATTTCTGGACAATGAAAACGAATATCTTCAATTTCATCAAGGGAAAGTTCTCTGGATAGTATTACTCGTTCAACGCCTTGTTGTTGCCAAAACTTAACTGTTGCCCAATTGACTGCATTGGCTTGTACTGACAAGTGTATTGCCATGTCAGGAAAGTTCTCTCTTACCAACATAATAAGGCCGGGATCCGACATAATTAATGCGTCTGGCTTCATGGCAACAATAGGTGCAATATCTTTAAGGAAGGTTTTTAGTTTTCCGTTGTGTGGTGCGATATTGTTAACGAGATAGAACTTTTTACCTAATTGGTGTGCTTCATTTATACCAATTTGAATATTCTCTAAACTGAATTCATTGTTTCTAACTCTTAAGGAATAACGAGGCTGGCCAGCATAAACAGCATCTGCGCCGTAAGCAAAAGCATACCGCATATTTTTTAAACTACCGGCAGGAGAGAGAAGTTCAGGTTTTATCATGGGGTACTCAAATGTATGATGGAATGAAAACGTAAGAAAAAATCAGCGGCGAATTATACTCAATATGGTCCATGCCTACTATTTCAAATCATACCAAGCGTGATCTAGATCAAGACTTACTTTTTCTTGGGCAAGGAGAGCTTGCAATTTATTTTGGCAAAAAGCAGACTTATTATTGCTATTAGCTTGAAAAATATTGATAAAAATAATTACATTGTAAAAAAATGTGCTACTTTAAATAATCATCACAATAAAAATGAAAGTGGATTTATGGCAACTGAAAATGCTCTATATGAGATTTTGACTGAAAAAATAAAACAAGACACGCTTGTACTTCCAACTTTACCTGAAGTAGCATTGAAAGTTAGAAGTGCTGCTGATGATCCTGATATTAATTTAAATCAAATGAGTGACATCATTGCTCATGACCCCGCTTTATCTTTAGGTATGCTCAAAGTTGCCAATAATGCTCTTATGGGTCGTAGTATAAAAGTAGAAACGGTACCACAAGCTGTAACTCGTATTGGCTTAATCCAAATTAAAAGTATTGCTACAGCAATGGCTATTGAACAAGTCTTTGTTTCTAACAATGATGTTGTGGCTATGTATATGAACAAGGCATGGGTTAAAACTATTGATATAGCATCAGTTGCCATTAGCTTGATGAATATATACCTAAAAGAAAACAAACATACGTCACTCTCTTTAGATACTATTACTTTAGCTTCGTTAATACATAATATTGGTGTTTTACCTATTTTAACTGAAGCAGAAAACCATCCTGATGTTTTTGCCAACCCGACTTTTTTACAACAAGCCATTATTAAGTTATCAGGGCGAGTAGGTGGAGCTATAACTCGAAAGTGGGGGTTTTCTGAAGAATTTACGTTATTAGCCGAGAGTTGGAGTGATTTAACTATTTTACCTAGCGAAGTGCATTATTTGGATTTCATTAGAGCAGGGGCCATTTATCATAATGTCTTTAAAAATGAGTCAACTAAAGTAGCATTATTGAACAATTATACCAAAAAAGGCATTTTACCTGAAGTTGATTACATGGATAGTGATGAATTTAAAGGCATGTGTGAAGACGTAAGAGCTATGTTTATTTAATTATTACTAAACTTATGAATAAATATAACAGTAATAAAAATGGCAGCGGTAAGCTGCCATTTTTATTTAATAAAAAGTAATCGTTTAATCTTTTTCCAATAAGTCCGTCGTCTTCATAGAAAACTCAGCTAATAGTTCGATAATAAAACGGTTTAACTCACCTGACATAAGAGCAAAATCTGCGTCAAGCTTAGCAATTACATCATCACTATCAATATCATCATTTTGTTCGTGAATAACATCAAAAAACTTCACTCGTTTTATCGCTAAGTCATCACACAAAATGAATGATAACGATTCATCCCATTCTAGAGCTACCTTTACCACGTACTTATCGGCATCTAAATGCGATTTAATCTCTTCACTTAATAGGTCTTGATTTTTTACACGAACAACTGCGCCATCATCGCCTAAAGCATTAAATTCGGCTTCCATGCCTAAAGTAAACTTACCACCTAAGCTTTTTTCGTTCAGCCAGTCAGTCATTGTTTCATCGGCACAAACGTCAGGTTCCAAACTGCTAACAGGTAAGGTACCAAGTACTTTACGTAATAAAGCTAATAAATCTTCTGCTTTACCACGAGAACTTGAATTGATAACGATAATATTATTAACCGGGCTTATATAAGCATGAGTATCTGTTATCCGAGAGAAAGCGCGAGGGAGTAACTCAAAAGTTATATCTTCTTTGAATTGTTCCTTTTCTTTCTTCGTAGCACCACGGCCTTGTTCTTGTTCAAGTAAATTAACTTTCTCTTCTATCATATCTTTAATAACAGAAGCAGGAAGCATTTTTTCTTCTTTGCGTGCACAAATTAGAAAGTTACCGTTTGCACTATGAACACTTGTATCACCATGTTTTCCTAATGCGTTTATCCAGCCAAAATGAGATATTTCTGTGGAGCCTAGCGGAGTAAAAAGATGTTCAGATAAATGTTTTTCTAAGTCTTGCTCTGACCATTCAAAAGGGCGAGTAAAAGCAAAAAAGTAAAGGTTTTTAAACCACATAAGTAAATCCTAGGTTGATATATACCCGTTCCACATCAGGATGCAGGATTCAGTGGGAATTTAAAAGACTTTAGGCAAGGCATTCATAGTAAAGAATGGTTATCCCTTCTGAAAATGAATAACGCTGAATAAAGTCTTTTAAAACCCACCAAGGGGAACACAGATCAACATCACTTCGTTGTTACACCAATTTGTAAGGGAGTGCCATGACTTCATTGGTGTGCCTAGCAGTGAAATTGCTCTGTGTTCCTGAACTTGCATCTTGAAGTAGAACGGGTATAAGAGTATTTTGTCGATTATCATACCTGAATTCTAATGTTAAGACAGCAGCTTTTAGCTATACCTCATGTCGGGTAAAGTCATGCGATAGCTTAAGCCGCCTTCTGATCCTGAGTAAGCGTCAATAGAGCCATTAAGTGTACCAACTACTAAATTTTTAATTATATGAGTCCCTAAACCCGTCCCACCTTTATCTGCTTGAGTGGTATAAAAAGGGTCAAATAATTTATCAAGCTGCTCTTCATTAATGCCAGTGCCATTATCTCGGTAAAGTATTATTAACCTTTGCTGCTCTACGGTCACATCTATAGTGATTGTGCCTCGGTTAATATCATGAAATGCATGGATTATAGAATTAATAATTAAATTAATAATTATTTGGGCAATAGCACCTGGGTGAGTATAAATTTCTATATGTGGGTCACAATTTATTTTGACACAATGATTGGTTTTTTTTAATTTGGGATGAATTGACTGGATGATTTCATCAAGATATTTTGAGATATTTATTAATCTAACTTTATCATTGGTTTGATCAACTGCAACCTGCTTAAAGCTAGTAATTAACTCAGCAGCCCTTTGCAAGTTATTTGATAATAACGTAATGCTGTGTTGAGCATTACTTATAAAACAGTCAATTGTCCGCTTTGATAGCTTTTGAGCGCTGATGTCTTGTTGAAGTTTAGTAATAATATCAGCTAAATAACTTGTTGAAGTGATACTAATACCAATAGGTGTATTAACTTCATGGGAAACCTCAGCGCTTAGTTGGCCTAACGATGCCATTTTTTCTGCTTCTAACAATCTATCTTGAGCTTTATTTAATTCTAATATTGAATTCTTTAGCTCTTTGTTAGTCGTCATAAGCGTACTTTCTGTTTTTCGGCGACGATTATTTTCTGCTTTCAATTCGTTTTGTTGCTCTAGCATTTCTTTTTGTTGAACTTCCATTCGTAATAACGTGCTACTTAATGTCGACGTTTTTCTAGCGACTTCCTGCTCAAGCAATAAATTTTGTTCATCTAATTTGTCATTAGCTAAATTAGTTTCTCGTTGGGATAATGAAAGTTTATCTTTGAATTCAACAAGTTCATCAATTAAATTGTTATAAGCATCTTCAAGGATATTTAGCTCGTTTTTCTCGTCGTTCATAATATGGAATTTAGAAGCTTCGGGATCATGTAAATCAAGTTGCTTCATTTGATCGGTAAGCTCTTGTAGAGGTTCGGTCAACAACTTAGAAAAAGCCAATAAAAATAAGAAAACTAAAAAAGTTGTTTTTACAATGGCATTGCCAATTAGAAAGTAAATTCCGACCTCAATACGGCTAAAAATAACATCATTACTTGATAATAAAGTGACAGTACCAACCGTTGTTGTTCGCCCAGAAAATTCAAATATTAATGGAAAAGAGTGACCGAATAGACCTTCTGCTAAGGAGCTTATACTTTGGTGTTCACTGAACGTGTCTTGCGAGGTCTCAGAGGGGGCTGATAATACCTCACCCAGTTGAGTGATAACATTATTCGCTTCGTCAGTTACAGTTATCCCTTTTATCATTGGTATGGCGATTAAGCCTTCAGAAATATCAACAGCTTGTTGAGTATTAAGTTCCCATACCGCACGGGTTAAGCTACCACTAATGGTTTTTTGCAAAGTAAGTAGCTCACTGTTTATGTGACTTTTGGTATTAAAATATTCTGCAATTATCTGAATGCCAGTAACACTGATAGTTAAAATAAAATAAACAGAGAGTACTCTTGTTAGCAGCTTACGCGATATGCTGGTTCTTTTCATTATCAGTTATCTTATGGCTTGGTTTAGGAAGTTATTGTTAATTCTAGTAAATAAATATAAAAAATTTCAAATTATTTTTTCATATAATTTACAGCTATTTTTTTTATAGAATTATTTAAAAAAAAGGCCATGTTTTGAGTCCTCTTTACTCATCTTGCTTATCCTTACGTAGATTCATTTAGCGACAGAACTAATGACAACGCTGAAAGATTAACAGCTATTACTCAATTGAAACATTATTTAAAAAAAATAGATACTATGACAAAAATAGGTGTTTTTTATGAATATAACCTTACATCTGTAACAAAACTGTAATGTATGTGTTGTAAAATATTTCGTATTAGCTCTATTACTCAACAATTTAAAATTTAATTATCTAGGGATATTTATGAAACTGGTTAAAAGCTGTATTGCAATAACTCTTTGTTCTTTATTATCAATGCCAACATTTGCGGCCGATAAAGCATCTGAGAAGACACAGAAACAAGAAGAAGTTATTAATTTTTATGGCAAATTAAATATTTCATTACAGGCAAGCGAAGAAAAAGGTGAGTCTTTTAATGAGCTAAAAAGTAATGCTTCTCGAGTAGGGGTAAAGGGTAAATATGAATTAGACCATGATCTAACGGCTATTTATAAACTTGAATGGCAGGTTAATGTTAATGATGATAGTAAAGATACACTAACTGCGCGTAATCAGTGGGTTGGTGTCAGAGGTGGATTTGGTGAGCTTACGGTAGGTCGTTCAGATACAACCTTAAAAGTTTCACAAGGAAAATTTGACTTATTCAATGATTATGAAGCTGATTTAAAGCACTTATTTATCGGTGAAAACCGTGTAGCTGATTCAATTACCTATAAATCACCTGTTTTTAGTAATGTTCAACTATTAACCAGTTATATAATTTCCGATGATATCGAAGCCGATGACCCATACTCTGTTGGGATATTTTTTGGTGATTTGAGCTTGAAAAAAACTGATTTTTTCTTATCCGTTGCTCATGATGAAAATATGCCAGTTAAATTTAAACCGGTAGATTCAGGTGAGAGTTCAAGAACTGAAGCATTAGCAAATACGCGTGTAACGGGTATGTATAAATTTGGTGATTTACGTTTAGGGGCGATGTTTGTAGATACTGAAGTTGTCAATACAGGTAAGTCTGAAACAGGCTATGCGGCCAATGTTTCTTATAAGATAGGCAAGGTGCTTGCGAAGGTTCAATATCAAGAGTTTTCAGGCGCTGATTCGATAAGTGTTGGTGCAGATTATAAACTAGGTAAAAATACTAAAGTATATGCTTGGTTTACAGATAGAGAAGGCAATGAAGTGACTGCTGGTGATGATGGCGTTGATTACATTCTTGCCACAAAAGGACAGTATTTTGCCCTTGGTATGGAACAAAAATTCTAAGGTTTATCGCGAGATTTAATCTTTAATTCAAACAAAGCCGTTAATTTCTTGTGAATTAACGGCTTTGTTTGTGTATACCCAAGCGACTTGAAGATGCGTATTTCAGGATGCCTGAGCGATTCATGCTCAAGACGTCTCTTTTTATTAAGGGGTATTCAGGAGAATATGCTCCTGCATTCTCTAAGAAACTACATCCATGTATCGCCCTTAAAAAAGAAGACAACGAAGTGCATGGTTTGCACAGACGTCCCCATAGGACTGGTTTATAAACGCTTTATGCCGCGTTATTGATTTCAATAAGGGAATAACCATTCTCTTTAATCAATGTCTTGCCTAAAGGTGTTTCTAATTCCAGCTGAAACCTGCAACTTCATGTAGTTTGGGTATTTACTTGCTAAAACGTTAAGCTTGTTTGATAATTTTGTTTTTGTCATAAAACTGTCACTTAACTTCTGCACAATAACTCATCAAGTGTGAATTTTTGTTAATGTTTGTTTATTAACAGTAGATTGCATCAGTTAGTTATATTATTAGGATGTTTATCATGAGTAGAAAAATTTTAGTTGTTGAGGATGAAACTCCTATCAGGGAGATGATTAGCTTTGTATTGGATCAAAATGGTTTTAATGCGATTGAAGCTTGTGATATAGAACAAGCCCTAGCTAAAATTCACGAACCGTACCCCGATTTAATATTACTCGACTGGATGTTGCCTGGTGGCACGGGAGTTTCGTTAGCAAAAAAACTAAAACAAAATGAGTATACTCGTAATATTCCAATCATTATGTTGACTGCTCGAAGTGATGAAGATGATAAAGTAAAAGGTTTTGAGGCCGGAGTTGATGACTTTGTAACTAAACCTTTCTCACCAAAAGAATTAATTGCCCGTATTAAGGCGGTAATCCGTCGTGTATCCCCTACATCTCTTGAAGAAGAAGTTGATTTTCATGGTCTTAAACTAGATCCTGTTGCTCATCGTGTAGCTATTAACGGTAATAGCTTAGATTTAGGCCCTACCGAGTTTCGCTTATTGCACTTTTTTATGACCCATACAGAAAGAGTATATTCACGAGAACAATTACTTGATAATGTTTGGGGCACAAATATTTATGTTGAAGATCGAACTGTTGATGTTCATATCAGACGCTTACGCAAAGCCATCTCTGGTGAAGGACATGAAGACTTTGTGCAGACTGTCCGTGGCGCTGGTTATCGTTTTTCAAGCAAATTAAAAAAAGTTAGTTAACTGTAACGGCTTCTCTGTTGAAAAGTAATTAGGCAAGTATGCATTTTCGTTTATCATTTATAAGTATTATTTATCGTTTACTAGGTATATTGCTGGCAAGTGCTTTTGTAGGCTGGTTATTCGATTATGTTTTGTTAGTAATGCTTGCAACCAGTATATTTTTATTGGTTTGGCATTATCACCATTTGTTTAAACTGATTAATTGGATCTGGCAATCGAAAGCTTTATCTCCTCCACAAGCAAAAGGGGTCTGGGGATATTTATATGATGGCTTATATCGACAAGTTAAGCAGCAACGCAATAAGCAAAAACAATTAAATGAAAAAATCCGACGTTTTCGAGATGGCGCTGAGGCGCTTCCTGATGCAGCATTAATGTTATCTGAAGAGCTGACCATTGAGTGGGGAAATAAAAAAGCACAACGGCTTTTGGGGGTTCGTTGGCCAGATGATTTTGGTCAGCGTATAGATAACTTACTTAGAGCACCCGAATTCTCAGATTATTTAGCGCATGAGAATTTCGAATACCCTTGTTTATTAGTCTCACCCATTCACTCTGACGTGCAACTTGAAATACGCCTTATGGCCTATGGCAGCGAACATGTATTACTCTTAGCAAGAGATATATCTAATCTCCAGCGTTTAGAGGACATGCGCCGTGATTTTGTTGCCAATGTCTCACATGAATTAAAAACCCCCTTAACCGTTGTTCGCGGATATGTTGAAATGATTCAAGCTTCACCAGAAGCATTTGATCCCCATTGGCAAAAAGCATTTCAAACAATTGAAGGACAAGTTTCTCGGATGGATCGTTTAGTTGAACAATTACTTAATTTAGCTAAAGTAGAAAATAATAGTGATGATGAAAAACAATGTGTCAATATGGCACAATTAATTCGCACATTAGTTGATGAGGTTACTTGGCTTAATCAGGAAAAACAGCACCAAATCATGCTAGATATTTCTACTGATGTATCTGTTTTAGGTTTTGAAACTGAATTAAAAAGTGCTTGTGCCAATTTATTATCTAATGCTATTGCTTATACTCCGCCTAAAGGGTGTATCGAAGTCAGTTGGCGTTTAATGGGCAATAAAGCTATTTTCTCGGTCAAAGATAATGGCGATGGTATTAAACCTGAGCATGTTAATCGATTAACTGAGCGCTTTTATCGTATAGATAGATCTCGATCTAGAGATACTGGTGGCTCAGGTTTAGGGCTAGCGATAGTTAAGCATGTTTTGCATCACCATCAAGCTGAACTAATTATTAATAGCCACTGGGGACAAGGGAGTGAATTCTCAATCTATTTTGATCCGAGTACCTTGTCTAACCCCTCACGGTAATTATTGACTAGTGATCATAAGAACTAATATAAAATTAACCCCTCTCGTTTCGTCATAATTCTGTCATAAAATAGACATATAATTGTCATGTTCACTTCGTATAGTGTGACCAATCAAACAGTTCAAGCTCTTATTGGAGAGACCATGAGTTTTAAAAAAGTTATAAGTATTATTAGTTTATCAAGTCTTGTTAGTTTATCTGCTTTTGCCCTTGATGAAAAATTACCAGAATATAAAAAAGTTAGTGGTATTTCTGGCAATGTATCTTCAGTTGGCTCTGATACCTTAGCGAACATGATGACTTTTTGGGCAGAAGATTTTAAGCGTACTTACCCAAATGTAAATGTACAAATTCAGGCTGCTGGTTCGTCAACAGCGCCACCTGCTTTAACTGAAGCTACTTCAAACCTTGGGCCTATGAGTCGTAAAATGAAAATGCGTGAGATAGAAGCTTTTCAAAAGCGCTATGGTTATAAACCTACTCGAGTTCGAGTTGCTATAGATGCTTTGGCTGTTTTTGTTCATAAAGATAATCCATTAGAAGGGTTAACGATTGCGCAAGTTGATGCTGTATTCTCTAATAACCGTAAGTGTGGTGCTGATAAAGATATTGACCGTTGGGGAGATCTTGGTTTATCGGGCGCATGGACAGGTAAAGATGTGCAATTATATGGAAGAAACTCTGTTTCTGGCACCTACGGTTACTTTAAGAAGAAAGCGCTATGTAAAGGTGACTTTAAAAACAGTGTGAATGAGCAGCCTGGATCAGCATCAGTTGTACAGTCGGTATCCGCCTCACTTAACGGAATTGGCTATTCAGGTATAGGTTACCGTACTTCTGGAGTGCGAGCTTTACCATTAGCTAAAAAAGGCCAAGTCTTTATTGAAGCTAATATGGAAAATGCAATTTCAGGTAAATACCCGTTATCACGCTATTTATACGTCTATGTCAACAAGCACCCGAATAAAGCGCTTCCACCAATGGAAGCTGAATTTTTAAAAATGATTCTATCTAAAACAGGTCAAAAAATTGTTGAAAAAGATGGTTATATACCTTTACCAAGTAAAGTTGTTGCCAAAGAATATAAAAAATTAGGTCTATAATTCTTACAACTATTAGTACCTTTAATAGGGCAAGCTATAACGCTAGCTAGCCCTATTCATTTCACCTCGCTCCAATACACTTCAGTTATTCTTACCACTTTAATTTATACCCAGTTGTGTCAGCTGAATAACTTCCGTTAATATATATATAATTATTTAGTTTCATTGATATAATGCATGACAGCAATTGTTGTCGCTTATTTTGAAGGAAAAGTATGGAAATTATTTTAGCTAACCCTCGTGGTTTTTGTGCGGGTGTTGATAGAGCCATTAGTATTGTCGAACGCGCTTTAGACTTATTTGGTGCCCCTATCTATGTTCGTCATGAAGTTGTTCATAATAAGTTTGTAGTCGATGGTCTAAAAGACCGCGGTGCTATCTTTGTTGATGAACTTGATGAAGTACCTGATGATAATACGGTTATCTTTAGTGCTCATGGCGTTTCCAAGGCTGTAAGACAAGAAGCTAAAACGAGAGCATTAAAAGTATTTGATGCTACCTGCCCACTGGTAACGAAAGTTCATATGGAAGTTTCCCGTGTTAGCCGTAAAGATATTGAGTGTATACTTATAGGTCATGCAGGACATCCTGAAGTTGAAGGTACTATGGGCCAGTATAGTAGTGACTCTGCGGGTATTTATTTAGTTGAATCACCTGAAGATGTCGCAAGTTTAGTCGTTAAAAATCCAGAAAAATTATATTTTTGTAGCCAAACTACGCTATCTGTAGATGATACTATGGACGTAATCGCTGCTCTTCAAGCTAAATTTCCTTTGATTGAAGGTCCTCGTAAAGATGATATTTGCTATGCCACTCAAAATCGTCAAGATGCGGTACGTGAAATAGCTGATAAAGTTGATCTTATGTTGGTTGTAGGAGCCAAAAATAGTTCTAACTCTAACCGTCTTAAAGAACTAGCAAGTAAAATGGGTGTCACCTCATATTTAATCGATACGGCAGAGAATATTGAAACGGACTGGTTAACAGGTGTTAATAAAGTCGGGGTAACCGCAGGTGCGTCGGCACCAGCAGTGCTAATCAAGCAAGTGGTTGAAGCGCTAAAAAGCTATGGTGGCCATCAAGTTATTGAACACCCAGGCAAAGAAGAAAGCATAGTATTTGCAGTCCCAGCTGAATTACGCTAGTCTTAATTGAATTGTAAAAAGTTAATATAAATTGTTATGTTAACTTTTTATTATGTTATCACTGTGCAGTAAATTTATTGAGCATGATGTTAATGTACAGATGTCGGTTTTTGTCTTATTAGTCGTTATGTTTTTGTTAATTATTAACTTTTAGTATCGTCGTTGGTTTTAGACTTGAACCGTAGTAGTCGCTGTAAACATTAAAAAAAATGATGAAGTGTTAGGATACTACTCTTAATGGGTTGTGCTGTTTTGTGCATTTTAAGGAACGTATTTGTTTCTGTTTTATGTCTCCAGTATCACTAAATTATAACCATGGAAACGGTAGGGTAGTTATGTTAGTAATACCGCAATTCTATAACTCTAAGTTGTGTAAGCTTAGTATTGAGCTTTATAAAAGAAACTATAGTTATATCCCCCCCCCCCCCGTGACTCATTTTTTCAGCTGTATTCATGCCAGAACACATTACTTGCCTTTATTTATATAAAAAAATTGTTGAATAATTTTCAGATTAACAAGATATGGACGATGAAATGAATAAGTTATCTTATCAAAGAAAGAAACAACAACGGGGAATGAGCTTTATTGAAGTCCTTGTCGGCTTAGTTATTCTTGTAACTGGCATTTTAGGGGCCGTCGCTATGCAAGCAACGGCTAAACAAGGTAGTTTTGATGCGATGCAACGCTCACTTGCCTCAAGCTTAGCACAAGATATTATTGCTAGGATGCGAGCTAATGCTCCTTTAATAAACGCAAACTTAACGTTAAGAGCATATGCTCGCAATGACTATGATGACCCCGCTGTTGGGGTTATTTGTAACACCGTCAATACCGCCGACGGCTGTCTCTCTGCTGCTATGATCGCTAATGATAGATTTGAGTGGGGACGTGCCCTGACGGGGCAAGACGTAATGCAGGGGGCTAGGCCTGTCGGAGGCTTAGTTGGCGCTGCGGCATGTATTATCCAGGATGCTGGTGATGTAAATGAATATACCGTAATAGTGAGTTGGCAGGCTAGAAGTGCAACTTCAGATAATGCTGCACAAAATTGTGGTGTGGCAGACAGTCGAAACAGACGGCAAGTTGTTGTTCAGGCATTTATTTTTAATATTTAATACGGCAAATAAGTATTGTTGGCCCTTTAATTCGAACTGACTTTTATTAAGTTAACTATATATAAAGGTCAGTACCAGTTTAAACTCTGTATGGCATCATTGCCTGCACCATGCAACTTTGCGGTTAAATATAACACGGTGAAGTAAATGTCGAAAACTCAATAGCCTATAAATTATGCGCTGTAACAGAAAGTGACCACCATTGACGTTGATGAAAAAGGAACAAAATAAGTATGTGTAGTAAAAGTATGCATAATAGAACTAAGTTATCAATGAATACCGAAAAAGGTCTGACCTTAGTTGAGCTGATGATCAGTTTGTCTATTGGTTTAGTCTTGTTTGCTGGGGTGTTAAGTGTCTTTGTTGGGATGCGGAGCACAACGGCAGAAACATCAACCTACGGTGAATTACAAGAGAACGGACGTTTTGCTATAAGTGTATTAACAGACGACTTATTAAGGCAAGATTTCTGGGGTGATTATGCTGGGCGTTTTAGTACAAGTAACCTTATAAGTATACCTGCCGCGGGTTCTGTTGGTAATGATTGTATAGGGGGAGGGGTTAATAATGCTACTTTCCCTCTTGCGGTAGGTCACTTTAGAACAATATGGGGGCAAACACTAACAGCGGTGGCACCAAATCCTTTGGGGTGTTTTGTTACTCCTGTAAACACTAGAACTAGGCCTAACTCTGACGTTATTCAGCTTAAGCGAGTGCTAGGTACTCCCAATTTAGCTCCCGCGGCTGCCACATTTTACTTGCGCACTAATCATACCACTGGAGGTATATTTCGAGGTAATGCTCTACCTGTAATAAATAACACTCGTACCTGGGAGTATCAGCACCATGTGTATTATGTACGAGAGGACATAGTAGGCAATAATTTTGTGCCTGTATTGATGCAAGGGCGTCTAGCAAATGGGAATATGGTTTTTAATCCTATTGTTGATGGCATTGAAGTTATTCGTTTTATGTATGGTATTGATACAAATGGAGATGGTGTGGTCAACTCTTATATCTCTGCATCAGGAGGTAATATGACTGATGCTTTGTGGGATAATGCCGGTGGCTCAAGAATTTTAGCTGTTAAAGTATATGTTTTGGCGCGTAGTATTGCACCAGATATGAAGTATACCAATACCAACTCTTATCAATTAGGTGACTTGGCTATAGCGCCAGTAAACGACAATTTTCGACGCCTACTGTTTAGTTCAACAATAACTTTATATAACGCGAGGTAAACTAATGACAACATTTTATAAAGGTTATCAGAACTATCACTATCGGGTCAGTTATCTTGCTATTAAAGCAAATAAACAAGCAGGGGTTGTTTTAATTGTTTCACTAATTTTTTTGATTGCCTTAACTGCGGTGGCATCTGCACTCATGCTAAATACCACCACTGACATGAAAATGTCAGGGGCAAGTGAAATGAAAGTAGTTGCTGAGCAAGAAGTTTTTGGTGCTATGGACGAACTTATTTTTCGAGAAGTGTTGCATGGTGTTGGTGAGTCTAATGCTTTTGCTCTGCCAGTTAGCCGTTTGGCAAATGCTATACCAGTATTAGCCAATTTAACGAGTAGCAATACAGATGGTAATGTCACTAATGCGACAATATCTTTGGCTGATAACCCGCTTTTGCTCGAGAAAACTTGCCCTCACTCAAGGGCGGCTTCTTCAGTGCAGGTGTTTACTTGTAATATACTTCGAGTACAAATAACTAAGCAATATGGTCGAAACAATAACAGTACAATAACAGTTAATTCAGGGATAGCTCAGCAGTTGTTAAAATAACGGCGAGGCATTGGTGAACGTTATGGGGAGTTTAAAATGAATAAGTTTATAGCAAAAGGCATACTGGCTTTAATACTTGCTACACTATCGAATGTAACCTTAAGTGAAGATATAGATCTTTATATAAGTGAGGCGGTTCGACAAGCAAATAAAAAAACTAAAGTACTCATTATTTTTGATACTTCAGGTAGCATGAAAGAAATAAGCCGATTTGGCGAACCATATATCAATGACCCTGATAACCCTTACATTGCAACAGATTCAGCTCATGCATACGACGATAATATGCTCTATTTTAATAGGGCGGGTGCTGATAATACAACAACTATTCCTAACTCCCCTAGTGACGTACGCCGTTTTACAGGGGCACTTAATGGTTGTTTTACATCCATAGCTAGTTTAGCCGAAAATGGGACATATACAGATTATATGCGAGAATATCGCTCTCAAGACAACGAGTGGCAGGAGGTTCGTAATAATAGTGGCGCAGATCCAGTAGTCATTGATTGTCGAAATGATGCTTATTATCTTCAATATGATGAAAACGGTGAAATTGTGGTGGGTAACGAAGGAAGTCGCAACAATGCTTCTGGCTTCTTATCTGGTTATCCTATCGATGGGGAAGGTACAAGCCAAAATCCGATTTATTATGATAATAGAGTCCCAGCTCAACACACTAATGTTGACTGGTATACTTCTGATGGCTTAATTACTTTATATACAGCTAACTATTTACGTTGGTATCATGGTCAAAGTACCGCTTCCCATTTAGAAGAGCGTTTGCAGACTGCAAAAAACAGTATAAGGGATGTTATTAATAGCACCCCATTGGTGGAATTTGGCTTAGAGGTTTTCAACTTTAATTATGGTGATGACGATACTAGCGGTAATGGTGGTCGTATTGCTGCTGGCATTAAAGAAATGACTGATGATAATAGGGCTAACCTGCTTAATATTATTGCGAATCAGATAAGTGCCGAAGGCTCAACACCACTTTGTGAGTCCGTTTATGAAGCATCTCAATATTTTGCTGGCGCGTTAGTTGATTATGGTGATGATGATATCGATGTTCGAGACTATAATTATAGTAAAAATATTCCGCCAATGGCGACAGATATTACTGAAGTAGTCGATGGACATAATGTCTATAAAACTCCTTTTGAAGACTGTGCTTCAAGTGTTGCCAATATTATTCTTATCACTGATGGTGCGCCGCAACATGACTTTGCAGCAGACAGTAAAATTACCGCGATGGTAACCACAGTGCAACGAGCTAATGATACGGATGGAAACCCGGTTTATGAGAGTTTAACTTTTACTGGCGCTCATACTGAGGCGCTTACTGATGAAACTAATACTTTTGATGGTAGCGCCTACCCTTCAGGTAATCGCACGAGTGATGATAGTTATTTACCAGCCTTAGCTAGCTGGATGAGCGAATACGATATTAATCTCAATCGCGCTGGAAAACAGACAGTGGTGACACATACCATTGGTTTTAGTAATGGCGCAATTGCAGCAAGGGGTCTACTAGAAGAAACGGCAAGGCGTGGCAAAGGACAATATGTTGATGCTGATACAGGGACATCGTTAATCGCCGCCTTAGAGAATATTCTGGATAATTTACCCGAAGCAAATGATAGTTTAACTTCAGCCTCGGTATCGGCAAACAGTTATTTAAACAATCAAACCCTTGACTCGGTTTATTATGGAATGTTTGAACCTAGCATGGGAGCACGTTGGCAAGGTAATTTAAAAAAATATAAAGTCGTAAATGAAAAAATAACAGGCGTTGGTGCTGATGGTAATGGCGATGGTGTTGATGTTATTTGTGACGTTGACGGTAGCAGCTCGTTTTGTGATACAGCAAGAAGTTTTTGGTCTACAGAAGCTGATGGAAATGTTGTAGGACAAGGTGGCGTGCTCACTTGGTTTAATAGCCATATCCCAAGTGACCGAAAACTCTATATGGAAAATGGCGACGGTGCAAGTGCGTTAATGACCTTTAATCGTACTAATCTTGAAGCGGCCTTTACAGCCGCTAGTACAAGTTTAGCTGCAGCACTTGGGGTGACTGATGCTGATGCTACAATTCAAAGTACAGCTATAGATGAAATGCTTGCTTGGGCAACGGGCTTAGATGTTGATGATGAAGACGAAGATACTGCTACCGATGACATGAGAAAAAGTGTTTTTGGTGACCCATTACACTCAAAGCCTCTAGTAGTCAATTATGGCGGAAGAGTATATGACGAAGATACAAATACCTACTCGGGCGAAGATGATATTCGCATTGTTATTGGTACCAACTCAGGTGCTCTGCATATGTTTAAAGATAATGATACATCAGTAGCAGAGAGCTGGGCATTTATGCCTACCGAATTTATCAATAATATTAAACCGTTACGTACTAGTCCCGCATCAGCAAATAAAATTTACGGCATTGATGGTGAGATTTCTATTTACCAAGATGATAAAAATGGCGATGGAATTATTGGCGCTGGAGATACTGCTTGGATTTTCTTTGGCTTACGCCGAGGCGGTAGCTCTTATTATGCACTAGATATTTCTTCGCCTGATGCCCCTAAGTTGTTGTGGCGTATAGACAGCAGCAAACCAAACTTTACTCAACTTGGCCAATCTTGGTCACAACCTAAAATTGGTTATTCAGCGCTTAATTTTACTACTGGAACTGGTAGCACAGCCAAGCCGGTACTCTTTATTGGTGGTGGTTATGATACTAAAAAAGATAGTACTGGGGTGGCAACTCCAGATGATAAAGGCCAAGGTATTTACATGCTTGACGCGGCAACGGGTGGCCTTTTATGGAGTGGCTTACCAACAGGAGGTACGACAGCATTTCCTGGTGAACATAGCATTCCATCACCCATTGCTTTACTTGACAGTACTGGAGATGGCTTAATTGATCGTTTATATACTGGAGATACTGGTGGGAATGTCTGGCGAGTAGATATGCCAGGTAAAGAAACCAGTGATTTTTCTATCTCTCAGTTAGCAAGTTTGGGAGGAGGGGTGAATGATCAACGCTTTTTTTATGAGCCAACAATTGCCAGAGCACTCATTTCTGAGATTGTTAAGACTGAAGTTACAGATGCTGATGGTGTAACAACAGAGGTTTTTGTTCATCAAGAGATCCCATACGACGCTATTTTACTAGGCTCGGGCGATAGGACTACTCCGTTAGGCAAAGATACGACGGATACCCTTTATATGATTAAGGACAGTAATATCATCACTAAAACTTTTCCAAGTCGACCTGATGAAGATGCGATGGATCTTATAGCTAAAACTGATTTATATAACTATACGACTAACCCTTTTGATGCAGCTACCGATGATACAGCAAAATATGATTTACAGAAATTAGCCAGTGAAGAATCAGGGTGGTATATCGATTTGCGTGCTACAGGTGAAAAAAGTACAGCATCAGCCCTAGTTATAAAAGGAGTTGCATACTTTACTACTTACACACCAGCGTCAAGTTCAGTTCTTATTAGTTGTATACCTCCAAAAGGAAGTGGAGAGTTATATGCTGTAGACCTCGCCTTAGGTACCAGAAGAAACCTAACACAGACAGAAGTACGTGATAATGATGATCGTGTAATTAAGATTAATAATGATTGGTTAGGGCCGCCGACGTTAATTATGTTACCTGAAACTGATAATGATGACACGACTGTAGATCCTATAACGGGTGATATTATTGTTGGTGACAAAGTCATTTCGGTAGACTTTTCTTTAGCAACTGTGCGTACTTACCTTTATAGTACAGAGGTTCAATAATGCTTATAAGTAAGACTATAGTACAAAAGCAAAGCGGCTTTACCTTAATAGAATTAATGATAGTTGTGGCTATTATTGGTATTTTAGCCGCAGTTGTTTATCCATCTTATACTGATTTTATTGTGCGCTCAAATAGGGCTGAAGCACAGCGAGAGTTAGTACGTATTGCAAACTTGCAAGAGCAACTCTTTGTCGATAGCCGAAGTTATAGCAATGATATGAACCTTTTGGGGCTTGGGGCTGATCCTTTTGTGACTGAAAATGGTAATTATAGTATTGATGCAACTATTGCCAATAACGGTACCACCTTTGTTTTAACCGCCACTGCACAAGGTTCTCAGTCAAGAGATACCGACTGCTCTAATTTAACGATAAACGAAGTCGGACAGCAAAGTGCGGCTAATAACTTTTGCTGGGAGAAGTAATTATGAAAGAATGCAAACTTATCAAATATCCATACTTTATTGCCGTACTTATTGCTATATCATCATTTGCTGTAATGGCAGAAAAAAGTCCTGAACAAAAAAATGTACAGGCAGTGGGTGGACTTATGCAGGTTAAGTGTTTTGTAGAGTATCATGGAGGCGGTGATGATATCCGTTTTGTGACTGATACTTTTGCTACACCAACTCAGGCAATAAAAGTCTTTCAAGGAAGAAAAGTTAAAAAAAATAACACTCAAAAGGTTATATATAAAGTTAAAGAGTGTGTGGAAGCGCGTAAGAAGTTTACAAATGGAAGAGCTAAGCAATTAGACAAAGGTTTGTTAAGGTAATTTGATAAGTTATCGTTGCTGTCTCTCATAAAAAATCCCCTAGTAGATGGGGATTTTTTATGAGAGAAATGTTTGGTTAAGCGGTTTGATAGCATTCTATAAATTATTTAGTTCCCTTTGTATGTTAATTGATCAGCTTTAGCAGCTATCACTAACATTTCCACCATTTCTGAATTCATCTTTACCGTCATTATCTGCATCACTCGTTAAATACGAACGTCCAGAGAGAGATAAAACAATGGCGCGAGCAAGGCTAGTATCACTTTGTGGGCAATAAATAAGAGAGCCAGCAACAGCTGGACTCAAGGCCCCAGTTGGCGCAAACCTAATACTAATTTGACCAGCATAAGTAATGCTATCACCTGTAGTCGAGGCCGCTTTTATTTTTATAAGTTTGTCGTTAGCTATAAGATTTGCATCATTGCCATCATTATTATAAACACCATTATTATCTTGATCGATGAAAGCGGTTAGCTCATTTTGCCAGTTGGCAGTACATGCCCCATTAACTAATGGGCAAATAATTGCTGGCTGCTCAAATGATATTGCGCCGTTGCGAGCAGATAGTACTAAACGGTTAAGTTGACTTACTTCATTATCAACACGCATTTTTACGATGAAATCATTCATGTTAGGAACCGCAATTGTTACCATAATGGCTGCTATAACGATAGTCACCAATAGTTCTACAAGCGTGAATCCTTGATTTTTTTTTGCAATGTTTTTTGAGTTTGAAACGGTAAGTTTGGAAGAGTCACCGTTGGAGTTAGCTTTATTTGAATTTAAAGAAAATAAAAACATAACATCTGACCAATTAATACAATTTATCTAATATTTATAACACTTTCGACTAAAACTCGCTAGTGCTATAATAGTTACGGTAACTGTATATAGCACTAGTATTATGTTATTTTATTTAAATCTCACCGCTAGGGACACTCGTCGGGCTGATATGCTCGATAGGGTAGCAGCCTAATACCTTGATAAAATTAGTGTGAGGAGTAATGTCGTTAATTGCTTCTTGTAAAGCAAAACTCTTTAAGTTGGCTTCTACATCAATATAGAACATTTCTTCCCAAGGTCGTCCTTGAATAGGGCGAGACTCGAGTTTACACATGTTAATACCTTTATCTTTGAGTACTAATAAACACTCAACTAAGGCTCCCGCTTTTTGACCTGTAGATAAAATGATAGCTGTTTTGGCTGGTATTTGTTCCGCTACATCGACAGATTTACGAGCAACTAATATAAAGCGTGAATGGTTTTCAGTTTGATTAGCAATAGATTGCTCAAGAGCATGAAGTTGATAAAGTTGTCCACCTTCTTCACTGCCAATTACAGCTATCGTATCATCTTGTAATTCTGCCACTTTTGCCATAGCATCAGCTGTGCTATCACAATATTCAATGCGTATGTTGCTCTGCTTATCTAGAAAATTACTGCATTGTGCGAACGGCTGTCCGTGCGCATAAATTGTTTTGATTTTATCTAAGCTAGTATTTACAGAGGTTAATAAACAATGTTCAATCGGTTGGGTGATTTCACCTACGATAGAAAGATTAGTATGTTGTAGTAAGTCGTAAACTTCGTTAATACTACCTGAGCTAGTATTCTCTATAGGGAGCATACCGTAATCAACTTGGCCAGACTCCACTTGCTGTAATATATCGTAAAAGCTTTGACAACCAGATTCGATAATTTTCTCTGCACGACGGGAAAAATATCGATGGCTAGCAAGAAAGCTATATGAACCTTTATCTCCTAAGAATGCAACGCTAACCGTTGGTACTTGAATATCAGGGTTGGCTAAACTCTGCAAAAAAGCTTGTTGGTTTAATACAGAGTCTTCAATAATAGTTTGAAATACACTGGTAACATAATGAGCATCTAAACCTAAGGTTTTACCATGCTTAATTAGACGTATTAAAAGCTCTTGTTCGCGTTGCTGGTCACGAATAGGGCGAATTTGCTGTACTTTACTCTTTGCCACATTGAGTGTTAACGCGCGACGTTTAGCAAACAAGGCTAATAAATCTTGATCTAAAAGCGTTATTTCTTGGCGTATTTCATTTAAATCTAACTTTTCGCTCACTTGCTTACCTTTTTATTGTGAATTATCTACTTTGAGTAGTTACTCTAGCTAGCTTAGCTAAATAGTGTCAACTGTTTCTTTAGACGTTTTTTGTTCCTGAGGGCATGTTAAGGAATGCATTGATAGACTATGGCAAAGCTACACAAGGTAGCAATTCCCCATACGATTGATCTTAATAGGTCGATATTTAATAAATAGAAAATGTTATATAGCACCCTTGAAACGATATGAACAATAGCCAATACGAGCACTGTTTGGTGAGTATTACCTGTTACCAGTGCTAAAATAATTGCAGGAGCAAAAAGGATAACCGATTCAAAGGCATTTTGGTGTGCAGCTAAGGCACGTGCACCAAACCCGGTTAACTTGCTTTGTTGCTCCCTAGGGTGGCTATTATTATATCCACCTAGTTTGGCCATAGCATAAGCTACAGGGCCTTTTGCAAGCAGTGGTAAAAGTAGTGCTAAAAATAAGCAAATAATCAGAATAGTCATTTTTCCTCGTCATTTCTCATTGGTAAGTTTATTGGTATAAATAGGATGTAATTTAATAGCTCAGTAAAGTCAGCTTGTAGAGCGTTTTACCGGGTAAAAATGATGAGGCTATACCATTTTCCCAGTCACTATGGCCCATGCCATAATATGGACTCCACGGATGACCTGATTGGCTAGTTGGCATATGAAAGATGCCATTTTTTTCATAACCAGGAGATACAACCATTCGTTCTGATGCACCAAAAGATTTACCTTGTACTCTTGGCATATAACTGTCACCTGCTAATGCTTTACTAGGCATATCCAACCAATGGTTTAGAAAAGGTAATGCACTACTGAGCGGGTGCTTTATTACCGAACTATTTTGTTGGCCCCAAGTGGCAGTATCTAAAGTTTGGTTGACCGTCATGTCCGCAATCGTTACTTCTAGTGCCTTAATAAATAAATCTTGCCAACTACTTTCACCGAGCATCATAAAGTTTTCTGGTTGCTCATTAATTAGTTGCCATAAAGGTACTTCTATTTGATGGCGAATGCTTTTGAAGTTGAAAGCTTCATCAATTTTATTCAAGCTTTTATTTAATTCGAGAAAAACGCTATCCCTGATGTTTATTCTAAAATTTCGAACTAGGCGATAACTAACAGAATCTACGCTTGCTCTTAATTTGGGGGCGCTTTCTAATAATTTCTTTATTTGTTTAAAGCTTTTATCTTTTGCGACAACACTCTTCGTCAATACGTCGTCAAGAATGAACTGCTGCCAGCGTTGTAAAAAAATAGCCTCATCATCTAAGCCAATGTTAAGCAGGGACTGTTCATCAAATTCTTTTAGAGCGAATAAGTTATTTCTAACTTGTTTTGAGCGAGCGCCGAGTGCGTAACCACCATTACCAAGCTTTTTATACATATCGCCACCAACGACACGGGAGTTTGCTGTCCAGAGTCTATGGTTTTCTGGGTTAATAATCTTTGGGTACTGTGCTGACGATAAATAACCCTGCCAGCTGTTCTCCCCTGAAGCCCATGATTTAGGTGTTTCGCCAATCATGCCATTTTTGTTGGGGATAGGCCCTATAATTGTCCAGCCAATATCACCGTGTTTATCGGCAATCAGCATATTTTGAGAAGGTATACCTGAACGGGCAGCTATATTAAAAGCCTCTGAGACATTCTGTGCTTGTTCTAATTCAGTTGCTACTAAATTGATTGCTTCTTTATCATGTGCAACCCAACGGTATGCTAGTAATTTTCCTTGATGATTTTTACCAATAACTGGGCCCCAAATAGTTTCAGTGACAGTTATTTCTTGTGCTTTTTGACCTTTAACAGCAATTATTTGTTTGTGGGTCGTAAAGTTTTGATAGCCTGACGGTGTCAAATATTGGCTATTATCAGGATTAGTCGTTAAGAGGATAACATCACTATAATCACCATAACTGTTGGTAAATCCCCAAGCTATATTACCATTACTACCTATAACTATATTAGGAGTACCCGGTAAAGTGGCACCAGTAACTTTGATCAAATCTTTAGCTGTGATTGACCTATCAGGCGTGGTGGCTGGGTATTCAAAAGAAGCGCGGAACCAAGTATTAGGTATACGTAGTCCAAGGTGCATATCATTTGCAATGACAGCACTTCCGGTAGTACTTAAAGCCCCAGAAATAGCCCAACTATTTGAACCTGGTAAATGATCGCCTTGATATTTATCTTTATTAAGATTGGCTAATTTAGTGTTATTTCGATTTTTGTTGTCAATATTGAAGCTCGAAGCTGCAGGCCAAGCGTCTGTGGGCATCGGAGCTTGAGAGAATTGACTACCATCAATAGCAGCATCCCATATACTTCCTTTAGGGTCTAAAAATGCGTAAACGTCTCCTGATAAAACTGCTTTCATTAAACCAAGTGTACGTTCGCGTCTTCCATCATGATATTGCAGGTCTATGTACATACTAAAAACTGTTAAAATGGTGTCTTCTTCACTCCATTGAACGGGTTCTTGTTGCAATAGGAGGTACTCAAATGGAGATGAGTTTAAATATTTTAACCCTTGATTAACCCCTCGAGTGTACGCCTTAATTAATTCGAGTTCTTGGCGAGGTAATTGAGCAGCTATGGCTCTTGCTCTTTCTCGAAAGCGATGTTTACGAATTGATTTATCATAATCAAGTGCCCGAATACCAAATAAGCTAGCTAATTCACCGGCTGAGTTTCGTCTTAGTAAGTCCATTTGAAAGAAGCGTTCTTGCGCATGAACAAAACCAAGCGCTACAGCAATGTCACTTCGATTTTGGGCTTTAATAGTGACAATGCCTTGTTTATCACGCTCAATGATGGCTGACTTCTTTAAACCAAAGACTGTTTTTTCCCCATTGAGTACCGGTAAAGCACCATCAATTTTGCTGTAAAGCCAAGTTGATGCTGTTGCTATAACCAACAGACTGATGAGTAAAGAGCCAGTGAGCACTTTTTTCAATTTTTTCATAGGTAAATAAGCTATTAAAGAAGAGTAAAGTAGAGTAACGTAAAATACTCCTTGAGAATATTTTTAGTTAACATTTTTATTAAAAAAAGCTTTAAAATGAAGAGCAGGGTTATCGGATGGGGGGGGAAGTACCCATTATTTTAGAATTGATGATTGCCGGGGTTGCCCAAAATAGTGTGTACTATGAACACTACTTGGTAAATGCCCTAAAGGCTGCTACAGAACGACCGTTTTGAGGGGAGTGATGGACTCTTAGCTAAAATTAAAACTAAAAGTGTTCTCACATTTCTTTTCTATCACTTCACTTTCAGGCGTTGAAGTTGTTGGCTCAATAAGTGTTTCATTATTAGGTGTAGTGAAGTACGAAATGAGTTGATGCAGTTTATCGTTAAAAACCATTGCGCTAGTAAAAAAATCATTGGACTTATTAACAACATCTATTGTTAGTTTTGAGTTTCTATCACTGAGTACTATTGGAGCAGATAAAATTAAACCCGTTGAAAAACTACTACGATAATTACCAGCAATGTTAATCATATCGTTGTTATTAAATTTGGTCGTCAGTGTATTATTAACATTTAAATGCTGTACGTTAACTGCATGTTTGGCATTGGCAGGGGAAATAGTCATCAAGGCTATGAATGTGATGGTAAAACTAACTAATAGTAATTTAAATGAATTCATTGCTTATATCCTTGTAGCTATGCCTGGCTATGTTTAAGTATCGTGCTATTTATTTTTACTAAATTGTTACAATTATTACTTTAAGGTCTATTCAATCATTATGCTAGCAAGATGAGACAAGTCGCTTCTTTCATACGGTAGATGGCATAAGCCTTTTAAAGCAACATTTTAAATAAAAACCGTCAGTCATTAAACAGAAGCATTCTTAATATTAGAACTGTTAAAGCAATTAAATATTTCAAATCATTTTAATGAGTAACAACAAATTTGAGTTAGTTACTTTTATCATTTTTTATGACTGGTTTATACCAGTACAAATAACAACAACAATGATTAATATGATGCCTAAAAAAGAAAATCAACACTGGCGCTATTGTTGAACTCAATATAGCGACAGTGTTGATTATTTTCACAATTCAATTTGAACTGCTGAATTTTAATATAATTAGAAGTTAGCTAAGTTGGCGCTTTTTTTCTAAGCGATATTGGTGCAGTAAAGGTTCGGTATAACCATTAGGCTGTTCTACGCCTGAAAATATCAATGCAGCAGCAGCTTTAAAAGCAATGCTATTGGTGAAGTCATTACTCATCGCTTGATAACTACTATCACTAGCGTTTTGTTTATCAACAATATTTGCCATTTTCTCTAAACTGGCTTGAACTTGTTCAATAGTACAAATGTTATGAGTAAGCCAGTTAGCGATGTGTTGGCTAGAAATACGTAAAGTGGCTCTATCTTCCATCAAGCCGACATTGTTTATATCCGGAACTTTAGAGCAGCCTACGCCATCATCTATCCAGCGAACTACATAGCCTAAAATGCCTTGACAGTTATTGTCTAACTCATCACTAATTTCCTGCTCAGTCCAATTAGTATGTTCTGCTAATGGAATTGTTAAAATATCGTCTATATTAGCCGGCTGACGTTTAGCAAGTTGCTTTTGTAACTCAAACACATTCACTCTATGGTAGTGCAGCGAGTGCAATGTAGCAGCGGTAGGTGAAGGAACCCAAGCAGTGTTTGCTCCAGCTTCAACATGATTGATTTTAGTTGCGATCATATTTGCCATTTGATCTGGAATAGGCCACATGCCTTTACCTATTTGTGCTTTTTGACTAAAACCACAAGCGAGGCCAACATCTACATTGTTATCTTCATAAGCACCAATCCAAGGAGTTAGTTTTATATCTGCTTTTCTTGCCATAGGTCCGGCCATCATAGAGGTATGAATCTCGTCACCCGTTCTATCTAAAAAGCCAGTATTGATAAAAACCACACGGTCTTTAGCAGCAAAAATACAGTTTTTCAAATTAACACTGGTACGTCTCTCTTCATCCATTATACCCATTTTGACGGTGTTTTGAGGTAATGATAATGCAGTTTCTACACGTGAGAATAATGTATTAGCAAAAGCAACTTCCTCAGGTCCGTGCATTTTGGGCTTAACAATGTAAATAGAACCTTCACTACTATTGCTAAATGCGCTATTACCTTTTAAATCATGCAGGGCAATCAAAGAAGTGATCATAGCATCGAGTATACCTTCAGGTACTTCATTACCTTGACTATCGATAATGGCATTGTTTGTCATCAAATGGCCAACATTACGTACGAACATCAAGCTACGACCTTTGAGGGTAACTGTGTCGCCAGTTAGTGTTTGAACACTCAAATCATTGTTCATGGTGCGGGTTATGGTTTTACCATTTTTATTCAGTTTGGCGCTTAACTTGCCCGTCATTAGTCCTAACCAATTTCGGTAAGCGATTACTTTATCTTCACCATCAACAGCCGCAACCGAATCTTCACAATCCATAATGGTCGTTAACGCTGATTCAAGTACTACATCGCTTAATCCGGCAGCATCTTCCTTGCCTATTGCACTGTCATCGCTAAACAGTAGGTTTAAATGTAAACCGTTATGAGTAAACATCAGAGAATCTGGCTTATTTATACTGCCAGTAAAGCCTATAAATGCAGAAGGGTCTTTCAGAGGACTTTGCTGACCGTCAGCCAAACTTACCATTAATTGGTGTTCGGTTAAGTGGTAGCTAATTGCTTGGCTATGATTACCAGTGAGCAGTGGAATGGCTTGATCTAAATAACCTTTGGCAAACGCGATAACCTTTTTACCACGCACCGGGTTATATGTTTTTCCTGGTTGTGCACCATTTTCATGGCTGATTACATCAGTGCCATAGAGTGCGTCATATAAACTTCCCCAACGAGCATTTACGGCATTTAGCGCAAAACGAGCATTCATTATTGGCACAACAAGTTGTGGCCCTGCCATCAACGCTAATTCGTTATCAACATTACTGGTGTTGATACTAAAATCATCTACTTGAGGTACAAGGTAGTTAATATCCGCTAAGAATTTTTTATAGTGAGAAAAATCAAGTGGCTTATTGTCTTGATGGTAGCTATTTATGCTTGCTTGTAAGGCATCACGTTTTAATAAAAGCTGTTTGTTTTCTGGGCTCAGATCATGAATTATACTGGAAAATTGCTGCCAAAAATGACTTGAGCTAATAGAAGTGTCAGGTAGGGCTTCATTTTCAATAAAATCAAAAAGACATTGGCTTACTGTTAAGTTCTCTATCGTTACTGTCGCTACCATTATTACTTCACCTTATTTTCAAAAACTTTATGTTAAAGCGTCAAGAATGTTTGTTTATACCCGTTCCACTTGAAGATGCATGATTCAGCTGGAATTAGAAACGCCTTTAGGCAAGGCATTGATTGAAGAGAATAGTTATTCTATTGTCGAAATCAATAACGCAGCATAAAGCGTTTCTAAAACAGCCCCTTGGGGAAGGCTGAGCAAATCATACTCTGTGTTACATTTCTTTTTAAGGGAATGACCCTTAATAAAAAAATTCGCCTTGATTATGAATCGCTCAGACTCCCTGAAACGAGCATCTTCAAGTAGAGCGGGTATACACACTGCTATATAATCACCACTTTAACAATTATTAGGTCAAAGTAGCGCTAGAAATACATATTAGTGATAATCCTATGGTTTATTATCACTGCTGGCAATAGTGCTTTAGAATAACTAAGGGACTTGAGAAACATTAATTAGAGCACATAAAATAGTAAGTACTTGTTAAATATTAATATTTTTTAATTTTAAGTGACGCACTAGTACATTAATACACATTATTGTACTTTATGATAAACACCATTCATATTGTGAATGGTGTTTGATGATTGCCTGTGTTTGAGCTTACTTTAAAGGACTAGGTAACTAACCGCTGTAATAGAGGTATTAACCAAGGGCTGATCAGTGCGGTGAGTATGGCAGATAGAATCAATGCAACAGAGCTGTATGCGCCATGCTCTGCGCTCTTGCGAACGAGTACTGCAGTGCCAATAACATGACTGGCGCTACCAATGGCTAACCCCTGTGCTTTAGCTGAGTTTATGCCAATAAAACTCAGCCATTGAGGTCCCAGTAATGCACCAAATAAACCAGCAATCAAGATAGCAAAAGCCGTGATAGAGCTATCACCAAACAACTGTTCTGTTAAAGTAATACCTATGGGGGTTGTGACAGATTTTAATGACAAAGCGATGGCAATCTCAGGTGCTTTTATTAACCACATAGCAAGTAAAAAGCTTACGGTAATAACGACTGTAATACCTAAGACTAAAATAGCGGTCATTTCTCGCCAATAGAAGCGTATCTGCTTAAATTGCTGATAAAGAGGCATGCCGAGGGCAACAATAGCTGGCTCTAGTAAAAGGTTAAGTATCTCTGTTGTCTGACTATATTCTTGGTAATTAATATCAATTAACAGTAAGAAAGGAACCAATATGCTAATAGTAAACAGCATAGGGTTTAACCAAATGTATTGCCATTTTTGTTGGCAAGCGGAGGCAAACTGATAAGTTGCTATAGTGATTAAGGTAAAAACTATGCTTGCCAATATAGGGCTGTTAACAATGAAAGTAGTCAGCATTATCTTGAGCCTGTCGGTGCTTTGCTCTTGATATTATCCGGCGTTATTAAATAACGCTCGCTCAAGTAGCCAATAACGGTAAGTAAGATAAACGTTGAGCTAAAAATAATAACCACTAAAGCAATACCATGTTGTTGAATGAGTTGGAAATGGTTGATTATCCCCATGCCTGCAGGTACTAGACAGACCCCCATATGCTTAATAAACCACTGATTAGTTTTGGTTATCTTATCGGGACTAAACCAATTGAGTTGTAAAAATAGCGCGTAAATAATCATGCCATATAAACTAGCCGGTAAAGCTGCTAATAGATAATTAGCAAGCTTTCCTAGCATCAAACATATACTGATAGCGAAAAGGGTATAGAGCACATTCTTCATGGTGAGTTACATATTCTCCTGGCATTTTAGGGCCGCGGCAATCACTAATTGTCTAAACCAAATATGGCTGGCGTCGTGATGAAGCAAAGGGCTCCAGATCATTTTTAATTCTATTTCAGGGATTTCAAAAGGCGGTTTTATAATAGTATAGTTGCTGTCATTCTTGTGTAACTGCGCAGCTTTGGTCGGCAACGTTGCAATTAAGTTATCTTCATAAGCCAACTGCATAGCAACATGATAATTACGAGTAAAAACCTTTATGTCACGTTTCTTACCTAAACGGGCAAGTGCTTCATCAACCCAACCGAGTTTCTGAACATCTTTAGGATCCATCCCCACGCCAACACCAAAGCCGGTCTTTGAAACCCAGACATGTTTTGCACCTAGATAAGCATTTAAGTTAAATTTACTCACCAATGGGCTATCAGCACTTAATAAACAAGAGAAAGAGTCACGCCAAATGGCTTTTTGGTGAAAGGATTGCGGTAATTCATCAAAGCGATTAATCGCCATATCAATTTTACCTGCCTCAACATCATGAAAGGTCACATCACTGGGTGTCATGATATCAAGAGTAATGTTGGGAGCAACTTTATTTAAAGATCTTAATAGAGTGGGAATTAAGGTTGATGCGGCATAATCACTGGCCATTATTCTAAATACACGTTGGCTCTTTAATTCGTTAAATTCCTCTTCACCTTGCAATGCTTCTTCTAATTCAAGCAATATTTTACGAATACTAGGTGCTAACGCTCGAGCCCGCTCTGTGGGAACCATACCGTCAGAAGTTCGTACTAAAATAGGATCGTTAAATAAAGTCCTTAGTCGTTTTAAGCCGTTACTCATTGCCGGTTGTGTGATGTTAAGTTGGCTGGCTGCTCGGGTAACATTCTTCTCTCGTAGCAATACGTCTAAATAAATAAGCAAATTTAAATCAATTTTAGAAATATTCATGTGATTAATGGCTCTCTTAATAAATATAAGTCAGGTAGATATAAGCTAAATGCGGGGCTAATTCAATGAAATTTTATCATTATAGTAATAAGAAGTACCTAATTAGATCGATCAATGACGATGTGCATTCATGTTGTGAATGACGGCAATGTAGGTTATATATTTCAAAAATACTGAGAACATGGGTATTATTTTTGTAGTCCGGTGTGAAAGCTTCTTTTTTGAGATTCATTCGGAGGTTTATACCTCTGGCTTAGTTACTCTAAGTAGAACGTTAATCAGCCTTTACTAATAAATATTATTTTATCTACAACAAGACTTTTGGAGAATGTTATGTCTAACTATCAAAGTGCAATAGAAGCGGTTCAAGCGATTAAAGCAAATGCAGGTAGCTCTTGGGATGCTATAAACCCAGAATCTGTAGCTCGAATGCGTGCACAGAACAAATTCAAAACTGGTTTAGAGATTGCTCAGTATACTGCAGACATTATGCGTGCTGACATGGAAGCTTATGATGCTGATAGCTCTAAATACACTCAATCTCTAGGTTGCTGGCATGGTTTTGTTGGCCAACAGAAAATGATTTCTATCAAGAAGCATTTTGATGGCAAAACAGACCGTCGTTATTTATACCTTTCTGGTTGGATGGTTGCAGCACTACGTAGCGAATTTGGTCCTCTTCCTGATCAATCTATGCATGAGAAAACTTCTGTAGCTTCTTTGGTTGAAGAACTTTATACCTTCCTACGTCAAGCTGATGCACGTGAACTAGGTGGTCTTTTCCGTGAACTAGACGCAGCAAATGCTGGCGATAAAGCTGCTATCCAAGATCAAATTGATAACCATGTTACTCATGTTGTGCCAATTATTGCTGATATTGATGCTGGTTTTGGTAATGCTGAAGCGACTTACTTAATGGCTAAGCAAATGATTGAAGCGGGTGCTTGTGCTCTTCAAATTGAAAACCAAGTTGCTGATGAAAAGCAATGTGGACATCAAGACGGTAAAGTAACGGTTCCTCACGCTGATTTCCATTCTAAGATTCGTGCATTACGTCATGCTTTCCTAGAACTAGGTATCGACAACGGTATTATCGTTTCACGTACTGATTCTGAAGGTGCTGGTCTTACTAAAGAAATCGCTGTTGTTAAAGAACCGGGCGATCAAGGCGATATATATAACTCTTTCCTAGACGTTGAAGAAATTGACGTAGCTGATATGGCTGAAGGCGATGTATGTTTCAATCGTGACGGTAAATTAGTACGTCCTAAGCGTTTACCTTCTGGTTTATACCAATTCCGTCAAGGTACTGGTGAAGAGCGTTGTGTATTTGATAGCATCGAAGCAATTAAAGCCGGCGCTGACCTTCTTTGGATTGAAACTGCAACACCGAGCGTGAAAGATATCGCGGGTATGATGAATGAAGTACGTAAAGTGATTCCAAATGCTAAGCTTGTTTACAACAACAGCCCATCATTTAACTGGACGTTAAACTTCCGTCAACAAGCATTCGACGCAATGGTTGAAGCTGGTGAAGATGTATCTAGCTATGTTCGTGCTGACTTAATGAATGAAGATTACGATTCAAGTGGACTAGCTGCTAAAGCTGATGACAAGATCCGTACTTTCCAAGCTGATACGTCACGTGAAGCCGGTATTTTCCATCACCTAATCACACTTCCTACTTATCACACAACGGCATTGTCTGTTGATAACTTGGCTAAAGAGTACTTCGGTGATGCGGGTATGCTTGGTTATGTTGAAGGTGTACAACGTAAAGAAATTCGTCAAGGTATCGCCTGTGTTAAACATCAAAACATGTCAGGCTCTGACATGGGTGATGATCACAAAGAATACTTTGCTGGTGAGAACGCACTTAAAGCAGGCGGCGCTAACAATACGTCTAACCAGTTTTAATAGTAACTAGTTCCAATTAGGTTTTCCTAATTGACTAATAAAAACCAGCCTTAGTGGCTGGTTTTTTGTTTTTAGCAGAATGAGAAGTACGTTTTAGTTGATGAATAAATAATTAAGACACAAAAAAAGGCTGCCTTCTAAAATGAAGTGACAGCCTTTTTTATTAGTAAACAAGCAACAACCTCTGAGGTATTGCTTACAGTTTAGAAGCTATAAACTAAAGTTACTGATGTTTCAGTGTTAGTATTTTCAAAACCTTCTTCTACTTCAGTATCGTAATCAACACGAAAAGCGAATTTGAACTGTAATGAGTCAATTAACTTAGTAGTCAATGAGGTTTCTGATTTATAAACACTGTTTTTATCAGATTCAAATGCTTGCTTAGCAACAAAATACTGTTTAAATTCAACAAAGTCATTGATTTGTTTAGTATATAAAGCTTGAGCTTGAACAATAACAGCTGATTCACCCGTTTCTTTAACTGCAGGATCAGTACCTGTTGCAGATATAGCGCGAAGAACGTCATATTTTACACCTGGACCAATGTCAGCAAAAAGTGAGCTGGTTTCAGTTTCCCACCAGTGACGACCCCAACCAACAGAGGCAGAAGTTTGGTAAGAGAAGCCACTGAACTTATCTTGTTCGTAATAAGCGTTACCGTAGATGTAGTTTTTACCACCTTCTTCTAGTGAGTAGTTAGTTTGACCTAGGATGTCCCACTTATTATCAGTGCTTTCAAATGAATCTTTACCCGTAATTTCATCTTCTTCTTCAAGCTTTTTAGCTAGAGCATTGAAAGCTAATAGGTTCAACCAGCGGCCTTCTTCATGTTTGATGTTTAAACCAGCTTTGATATCGCCACTTTTAGTATTACCTGTTTTAAATAACATACCTAATTCGGCAGAAATAGTGAAAGCAGATGCTTCTTCAGTTGCCGCTTCTTCCGCTAGAGCGTATTGACCTGAAAATGGTAATAAAAGCAGTGCAGCAATGGCTATTTTAGATTTCATGTTCATCCTTAAAAAATGGTTTATTAATCGATTATTAAATGATTAAAATTTTGATGTATTAAATTTTACGCGATCCTATCAAATTTTGGCTATATAGCCAACGTGTAACTAAGTGTGAGAGGATAAATTGTATCAAGTTTTGCATTATCGGCGTATTTCAGCTAATAAGAGCACGTATTAGCACTTTATTTGCGGTTTATATAATTGCGGGTGAACGGTTATGCTCGATCATCACTGATACCAAAAAGATCTTCAATATCCAGTCGCTGCCAATGAAAAGTTATCTCAAGTTTTTAATCGGTAGTAACGATGATATCTCCATCAACAAGACCCGAGATAATTGAAATAAAGCCTGGTTTAACCTTTGTGTCTATTCGTACAAAACGCTTTTGACTTTGCCCATCAATAAGCACATGAACAAAGTTGAGTTGACCCACATGAAATACACTATTTTTTGGTAGATAAAGCTTTTGTGCCTGACCGGCAGGAATTAATAAGCGAGCATACATGCCAGGTAATAAGTTTTCTTGGTAGGGTAAGCTTACTTTTATTAAAAAACTACGAGATCCAGTATTTGCTGCAGGTACTATTTCTTCGACTAGACCTACTATATTTTGCTTTATCGTTGGTAATTCAACCTTGATACTTTGTCCTTGAGTGAGGGTAAGTGCAAGTTGTTCACGCACTTGAGCTTCAACACGTAAAGAAAGAGGATTGTATAGTGATAATAATTTCTCGCCCGCTTGCGCTGTATTACCCGGCTCAGCAAAACGATCAACAACCTTGCCATTAATTGGCGCGCGCAGTGTTGCATAGCTTAATGTTGTTTGCGCTTGAGCTAAGCTTTGTTTGGCAGCGGTAAGCTCCGCCTTAATGCTTTGATAGTCAGCCTTGCTCTTATCTAAATCAAACTGAGAAGCAATTTTTTTATTAAATAACTCCTTAGCCCGTTGAAAATTTTGATGTGCCTCTGTGTATCTTGCAATCATGGCATTAACTTGTTCTTGGGCTTCAATAACTCTGGATGATAGATCGTTATTTTCTAAGGTGATTAATACGTCGCCTCGTTTAACAATATCACCTGCTCGTACGTTAATTTTATCGATACGTGCCAGCAGTCTTGAAGAGATAATCGTTGTTTGCTTTGCGGTAATACTGGCAGCAACACCTTCAAATATTGCCTCTGTGCTGCTTTTTACAACATAACTAATTGAATTAACTAATGTAGGGGAAGGGGCCTCAAAACCAGGGGATACTTTTTTGTTAAAAGCCCCTGCTAACCAAGCCACCATGACGAGTAATATAATAAGTGCTAATAAAGGAATAATAATTTTTTTAGCTGTATTCTCTTTTTGAACTTGAGGTGTACTCATGATGAAGCCTTATTTTCTAATGAATCGTTCAATGTATTATCTAATGGAGCGTCTAATTGGTGATCTATTTCGTTGTCTATCGCTTTATTACCATCAAAAACTAAGGAATAAACGATAGGAACTACGAGCAAGGTAAATACCGTTGAAGAGATAATGCCGAATATTATGGCTATGGCAAGTCCACTAAATACAGGGTCTAAGGTGATAATTAAATTCCCCAGCAGTGTTGTCCCTGCGGTCAGTAACACCGGTCTCATTCTTACTGTGCCTGCTTGAATTAATGATTCTTTTATTGGGGCTCCTTGCTGTTGAGCTTGGTTTATAAATTCAATTAAGATTAAGGAGTTTCTAACTACTATGCCTGCTAGGGCAATCATGCCTATCATTGCTGTTGCGGTGAATAAAATAGGATCAGGGGCACCGGCAACTTGGCGTTCGCCAAATTGATTTAATAAAAAGAACCCTGGCATAATACCAATAACCGTTAATGGAATGGCTGACATTATAATGCCTGATAATGCTGCTGAGCCTGTTTGTATGCGAAGAACAATAAATATGGCTGTTAGTGCGAATGCAAAAGCTAGTCCCATATCACGAAATACTCTGATGGTTATGCGCCATTCACCTTCACCACTAAATGAAAGCTCAATATCATCGGGTAACTGCCAAACAGTACCGCCACCATTAGCGAAGAAACTTCGGTCTTGCCAGTTCTTTTGATCGCTAGGCTCAATATTCTGATTATTGATATCAGGTTGGTACTGAACTAAATCGCTATTAATGTCTGCAATTACCTCTGCAGGTGTTCTGCCTGATATATCAGCAGTGACATAAACAACAGGTCTTAAATCTTTATGGAATATCGGTTTATCACGGGTGTGTTTAATAAACTCGCCAAGCTCTCCTAAAGACACTAGAGGTTGTGGCGCCATATCAATGCCTTGCGGAGTGCTGGTTTGTACTATTCCTGCTTGCCCTTTCAAAGATAAGCGTTGTAAATCACTTAATGACTGGCGTTGTTCAAGCGGTAATTTTATATTAATAGCTAAGGGAGATGCTTCATTATCAAGGTGTAAATAACCAGCAACTTGTCCTTTTGTTGCCACGCCAATGGTTTGATTAATACTTGCCGTTGATATGCCAGACAGTGCTGCTTTGGTTTTATCACTAACAAAGCGTAATTGTGTTTGTTCACCGCCGACAGTAGAGTCTATCTCGACCACAAAAGGCTCTAACGTTAGACGCTGTTCAACTAAGCTTGCTGCTTGTTGTAAACTTGCATATTGGGTAAATTCATTGCCGTATACTTCCGCCACCAATGTACTTAATACGGGTGGACCCGGAGGCACTTCTACCACACGTATTTTTATATCGCTGTCTTGTGCTAGAGCATTATTTAGTGGTGCTAAGTGCTCTCGCATTCTTAAGACAATGGCATGAGATTGGTGTTCACGTTGGCTTTTATCAAGCAGTAGTACTCGCAAATCAGCGAGATAAGGTGCATGACGTTGGTAGTACTGTCTAACCATACCGTTAAAGTCTATCGGTGAGGGCAGTCCAACATAACTGGCGATGGTGGTTACTTCGGGAATTTTTTGTAATATGACGGACACTTTTTTTGCCATGGCAGCCGTTTGCTCAAGGGTGGCACTTTCGGGCATATCAATAATGACTTGTACTTCATTTTTATTATCAAAAGGTAATAGTTTAAGGGGCACCCAACGCATAACAGGTAACAAAGCGGCAAGTAAAAATAACACTAATACCAAGCCGAGCATTGCTTTTCCTTTTGCACGACTATCTAACAATGGCGATAATATTTTACGGTATAAGCGTTGAAAACCTTGTTGGTTCACTTCCTGAGGGGAGTTGGTTGAAGCAGGTTTAGCTTTAATAAGTTTTCCAGCTAACCAAGGAGTAACTAGAAAAGCGACCAAGGTTGAACTGATGACACTTAGCGGCACATTAAAAGCCATTGGAGCCATATAAGGTCCCATCATGCCGGTTATAAAGGCAAGTGGAATAAAGGCAAGTACAATAGTGACGGTAGACATTAACAAAGGCACGCGTATTTCGTTGATGGCTGAGACAATAGCGTCTTGGATATTTTTAGTATTAGCTTTCCCTTTAATTTTTGCTAAATACCGTTCAATATTATCGACGCCAGTAATCGGGTCATCGACTAATAAACCTAATGATAGAATCAGTGCAAACAGAGTAACGCGATTAATGGTGTAACCAAAAATTAAATCTAGCGATAAGGTGATACCGTAACAAATAGGTACCGCCAAGCCGACCACTAACGCAGATCGCCAACCTAAAAATACGCCAATAAATACTACCACGGTAAAAACAGCAAACGCTAAGCTGGTGGTTAAATCATTTACTTTTTCGTTAGCTGTAGCACCATAGTCACGTAATACTTGTACTTCGACATTGGCAGGGAAAATTGCTGATTGTAATTGTGCTATTTTCTCATGCACCGCGTTGGCAACAGTTACTGCATTACTACCGCGTTGTTTGGCAATGCTAATGGTTACCATAGGGTAGTCTGAAGTTGCACCATTTACATGGTTGTTAGCATAGTCTAGCCAAGTATAACTAGTTTGTTCTGCGGGTCCATCTATCACATCAGCGATATCTTTTAGTAAAATAACGCTGCCATCAATAACACTAATAGGGGTTTGCTTTAGCGCGTTAATATCGCGATAGGTGTCACCACTTTCGAGCGTTATTGATTGATTCGATAGAGTAATATTGCCGTGGCTTTCAAGTACATTTGACACCTTAATAGCATTAAAAATATCATCGACAGTAACTTGTCGTGCTGTCATTTGTTCGGGATTAATATTTACTTGTATTTGGCGGGCGCGACCTCCAACAATAGTAACCTCACTGGTACTTTCAATCGCTTGTAAAAACGTAGATATTTCTTGTGCAAGTCGTCTTAAGGCGAAATCATCCACTTGGCTACTATCGGTGCTGTATAACGCTAACATGACAATAGCGACATCATCTACTTCAACAGGTTTAACCCGCCAGTTACTAACAATGGCAGGAATTTTCTCAGTATTAGCGTGTAATTTGTTATAAGTATTTAACAGTGCTCGCTCGCGATTTTCACCGACAGTAAATCGCAGTGTAACCACAGATTGATTGCTATTACTGACGGAATAAACGTGCTCTACGCCTTTTACTTGTGCTAATAGTTTTTCAAGTGGAGTGGTAACTAATCGCTCTACTTGTTTGGCGTTAACCCCTGGGGCATCGACGATAACATCGATCATGGGCACAACAATTTGTGGCTCTTCTTCACGTGGAGTTAAGTTAAGCGCTATCAAGCCAGCCAGTATTGATAAAATCAAAATAAATAGCGGGACATTACTCTTAAGTACCTTACTCAGTAACGTCGTGGTAAAAGTCTTTTTAATGGTCATTATGAATTCACTTTTTGATTACCAAACTTAAACTTCAATGCTTTACTCGTCACTACAAAATTTTGCATGTAATACACGCAGTAATTCTTCTATTTTGGGGTTAGCAATACGATAGAATATTGTCTGCGACTCTCGTCTGGTCGTTACTATATTACTTTCTCTTAATTTGGCCAGATGTTGTGAAAGTGCAGACTGTGAAAGATCAATACGTTGATTTAAATCACCAACAGTCAGTTCGTTCTCACTTAAACAACACAAGATCATTAACCGGTAAGGGTTGGATAATTGCTTCAAAATCCCAGCGACTTCGGTCGCATTTTCTAAAAGTTTCTGTTGTTCAGTGTTCATAATTTTATCCGTAATAATCTGCTTGCAGGTATGTATTTTACTTTATACTTGTTTTCTAAATTAGTAAAGGCTAATATAGTGTTTATTAGCAAATGCTAATGTTTATTTTTTACTTATTATGTATGTGAAAAACAGTTGAAATATTAGCTTCAATTTTTAAGGAAATAGTTATGACAATCAACGAAGCGCTCCGGTTAATTGCCGGTACCATGATTTTACTATCACTTTTTTTAGCGGTTAATTACTCTCAAAATTGGCTATGGTTTACTGCTTTTATTGCTGTTAACTTAATACAATCATCTTTCACTAAATGGTGTTTAATGATGACAATTTTAAAAAAATTAGGCTTAAGAGATAAGAGTGCCAACTGTAGTGAATAAGCCAACAAAATTTAGCCAAATTAAATGATAGAGGAATGAGTATGTTAAAAACGATACCTGAAGTAATAGCACAAGCGAGAAAATCATTAACCATCATGACTGTTGAAGAGGCTATGTTGTTAGCCAAACAAGAAAATGGTGTGATCATCGATGTACGTGAGCCCAGTGAGTATGCTGAAAAATCAGCCGAGGGCACTATCAATATTCCTCGTGGTTTGCTTGAAATGAAAATGCTTCAAATGTATCCCAATGAAGCGCAACCTATTTTTTTACACTGCGCGACCGGCGCACGTGCTATCTTTTCTGCGGAGCAATTGAAGCGAGTAGGCTATCTAAATGTTTCAGTAATCACTTCAACCCTAGATGATATTTGCAATGCTTGGTGTTAGTTTGGTAAATACTAAGTAAATTAATTTTAGTTAAGTAAAGTGGAGTAAACATGGCATCCCCTGTTGTAATTGACTATTACAGTGATATTTTATGCGTTTGGGCATGGATAGCACAGCGACGCAATGAAGAGCTAAATGCCAAATTATTGGGCAAAATAGAGTGGCGCTATCATTACCTTGATGTATTTGGTGATGCGAGTAATAAAATTCCTAACCAGTGGCAAGAGAAGGAGGGATTCACAGGATTTTCTAATCATATTCAAAAGGCAGCGGCCCCGTATCCAGATGCGCCTATTAATACTGAATTGTGGAAAAGTGTTCGTCCTAAATCTTCGGCTAACCCACACCTTGTTTTAAAGGGGGTTGAGTTAACACTGGGGGCACACGTTAGTATCGAGCTTGCGCTCTTATTTCGTCAGGCATTTTTTATTGATGGTAAAGATATCAGCCATTTAGCCGTATTATTTGGGCTTATTGAAAAAGCTGGCTATAAAGCGGATGAAGTAAAAAGATCGATAGATGATGGCAGAGCAATAGCAGCTTTGATGGCCGATTATCAACAAGCCAAATTGTTGACTTTAAAAGGTAGCCCAACGTATATCATTGATAATGGCAGACAAGTACTTTATGGCAATGTAGGTTATCGGGTCTTATTAGCAAATATTGAAGAGCAGTTGAAGGCACCGACTAATGAAGCAAGTTGGTGTTAACTACTTCTGGTTGATAATTAAAGTTAATCCGTAAAAATGGCTTTCAATCGGTAAGATTAAAGCCATTTTTTATGTGGAAACTGTAGAGGAAAATCATTGATACAATAAGTTTGATGATAGCTACCTAATAATAAGGGGTAATCACCAGTAACTATTACAGCCAGCTTGGTATAATATCTTGTTTGATAATCTCTTCGTAACTAGGGCGTTTTTTTACTATAGCAAATTCATTACCCTTCACCATCACTTCAGGCGCCAACATTCTCGTATTATAGCTAGATGACATAACTGAACCGTATGCACCACTGCTCATAATCGCAATCAAATCACCTGCATCTGATTTATGTACTTGTCTTGCTTTAGCAAAAGTATCGCCTGTTTCACAAACAGGGCCTACCACGTCGTAGGTTTTTAATTCGTTAGCACCTTTATTCACGGCAATAATTTGATGATATGCTTCATACATACTCGGTCTGATCAAGTCATTCATACCCGCATCAAGTATCAAAAATTGTCGTTCTTCGCCATTTTTTATAAAAACCACACTTGAGACAAGAATGCCCGCATTACCTAATAATGAACGACCCGGCTCAATAATAATTTTGCAATTAAGGTGACCAAGTTGTGCCTTAACTAAATCAGCGTAGCTTTGCTTGCTCGGGATGATTTCATCAAGATAAGTAATACCTAAACCACCGCCAACATCAACAACACTAATTTCATGACCATCTGCTCTTAATTCATTAACTAGTTCAGCAATTCGCTGGTACGCTTCTTCAAAAGGAGCCAGACTAGTTAATTGAGAACCAATATGTACATCAACACCTTGCACTTTTATACCAGGTAATGATGCGGCTCGTTTATAGGCAATTCGGGCTTTAGAAATGGGGACGCCAAACTTGTTTTCTGCTTTCCCTGTGGAAATTTTTGCATGGGTTTGCGCACAAACATCAGGATTAATACGAAAAGCAATCGCAGCTGTTTTGTTAAGGGAGGTGGCTACTTTTGATATCAACTCTAGCTCTGGCTCAGACTCAACATTAAACTGGAAAATACCTAACGATAACGCGTAGTGAATTTCTTCTTCAGTTTTCGCAACACCAGAGTAGACAATTTTATCCGCTGGAATGCCTGCCGTAATTGCGCGGCGAATTTCACCCATTGATACCACGTCTGCACCTGAGCCTAATTTAGCTAAGGTGGCAAGTACCGCTTGGTTACTATTGGCTTTTACTGCATAACAAATCAGAGCATCTTGACTGCTAAAAGCATTTTTATATGCTTGAAAACTTGTTTCAATGGCTGTGCTTGAGTAGCAATAAAAGGGAGTTTGTACATGCTGGGCAATATCGCTAAGAGCAATATTTTCAACAAACATTTCATTATTTTTGTGCGGGAAATAGCTAACTGGAGTCATAGAATAATCATTGAGTATTGAGCAAACAGAATGTAACTAAATCTATGCTAACTTGTCGCACTATTCAAGGGCTAAGTGCAATATCGACAAGGTAAAATGTTATAGCTCATAACTTGAATCAATTGAGGAAGGCTTCCACCAATGTTTTTTAGTTCTCAGTAAGTGAATTTGATTGAAATCAGCCTTTGACACCATAATAGTAACCATCAACCTTGTTAAAACAGATTGGTGGTTATTATTTATGCTGTTAAATCAGGACGATTGCTAGGTTTAACTTAATTGGGCAAGAGCAGACTTTAATTCATCTAGGATAACTGGGTTACTGATTGTTTGTTTTTCGCTATCGAAATTATCGAAAAAACTAGGGATCGATACACTAGCTTTCACATCACCAGCAAAATAAGGCGCAGAGCCTGTCGCGGCAGTTAATACCGTTTGAGCGCCACCAGAACCTGGTGAAGTTGCCAGTAATACCATTGGTTTGTTCTGAAATAACTTCTGATCTATACGAGAAGTCCAATCAAATAAGTTTTTGTAAGCTGCAGTATATGAACCGTTATGCTCAGCAAATGAAATGATAATAGCATCTGCTTGACCTAGCTTAGCGAAAAAAGATTTTGCAGCTTCTGGCTGACCTAATAACTCTTCTTTATCTTGACTAAATAATGGCATTTCATATTCATTTATATCTAATATTTCAACAGTAGCATTGGGCACTAATGAAGCGGCGTACGTGGCTAGTTGTTTGTTGATAGATTTTGAACTGCTGCTGGCTGCAAAGGCTAATAATTTCATAATAATGGCTTCCTATTGTATTTATAAATTAGATGGTTTAATGGTATACAACTTTAGCCTAAACATTTTGATTTAGACTTAAAACTTAATATGTAGCTAGTATATAGCTATAATCGAATGTAATTAATAGCCTCTAATGAGAATAACTTTTTCCATATGACTCATAATAACGACTCTAAACTCTTTGATGGCATGGTGATATTTACCCAAGTAGTTGAATGCGGAAGTTTTTCTGGTGCCGCGATAGCAACAGGTCATTCAAATTCTTATATCAGTAAAACACTTAATAAACTTGAAGCACGGGTCGGAGTTCGTTTATTAAATCGAACCACACGATCAATCAGTTTGACTCCAGAAGGACAAGTGTATTATGAACAATGCCAACAGTTAGTGCTCGATGCTCATGATGCAGTATCTCTATTAACGCAAAGTCATATAGAGCCTAAAGGCGTGCTTAAAATAAGCTGTCCGACGTCGTTCGCAGAAAACCACTTACAAGAGGTGATGTCAGCCTTTATGCACCAGTATCCTGAAGTCAATTTGGTTTTAGATTTAAATGATCGCCATGTCGACTTAGTGCAAGATGGCTTTGATTTAGTTATTAGAGCCACAGATAAACTAGCAGAATCAAGCTTAGTTTGTCGCAAAATATATAGCTGCAAAGCTTATACTGTGGCATCACATGACTATTTGAAGCGCTTTGGTCTGCCGCAATCGCCAGAGCAACTCAGTGAGCATCAGTGCATTTGTTACAGTAACTTAAAGCAAGCTAACAAATGGATTTACAGCCATAGCAATGGCACTGATAACCAAGTTGAAGTAAAAGCTAAATTATTATGTAATAGCGCCAGTATGGAGTTAGCCATGGTACTGGCAGGTCATGGTATTTGTAGATTACCCGCATTTGTCATGGAAAAAGAATTGCAAGATAATAAGCTAGCCATACTATTTAATGATTACATTACGCCAACCATTGATGTCTACGCAATTTACCCAAGCCGAAAACACTTATCACCTAAAGTGCGATGCTTTATTGATTTACTTGTTGATAAAATGCCCCGATCGCTCCTATAACTGAACCTCCTATAACTGAACTATATTATGCTCAGTTATGCTCAGTTGTATTCAGTAGAAGATCTCATACATTGCGTCAGCAAAGTACAGAACTCATTAAGGTCGCGGTCTATGGCTGTTTCAGGCAAAAACAAGTGATAGCCCAAGGATTGATTCAATAAGGAACAGTGATGTAGGAATGCAGCTAGTGGCCCAGTCAACGTTTCACCCGAAGGTAAAATAAAAGGCTCGAAATTAAGAAGGCTTTGCCCAAGGGGAAGCAAATCCTGACTCATTGCAAAAGCGACTAGCGGTTTTTGTTCATGAATGAGGCGGTTAGCTAAGCGTGGTGATATTTTATCGGCCAGCGTAGATACGTTTTTTAAACGAATACCAATATAGGGTAATTGTATTTTCGTTAGCCCTGAGGTTTCGTTTATTAATGAAATCCGTTGAATTTGTTGCCAGTCAATTTTCCAGTGACCATATCTATGCTGATATTTTATGCTCTTGGGATTAAGGCATAAACTGTATTTAGGCTCTAGGTACTTTGCTAAACCGGTTATAAAGGTCACTAATGAACACAGGTAGATAAAGGTGAACACCAACTGAAATTGTCGCCAATAGCCTTGGCTAAATACTAGGGTGGAGAAAGTGATAATCAGAGCAACGAGCATTAGAAAAAGCGCATGGTGACTGCTCTGCGCTTTAATATTGATTACAGGTAATGTTCTTGTCATGATTACCTCTCTCGCTGACTTTTTCTTTGTTAAGTCTCTGAGCTAATATTTTGCTAAAAAACCTAACGGCAGTTTTGTTTAATTAACTTAGCAAATTTTTTCTTTTTAGCGGTTAGCTGTTCTTCACTTTGATAATTTCGCTCGCCATCAGCCGACATCAGGTAAAGACGACCACCTTGCTGATACAGGGCAAGTTCACTTTTTAGTTGATTGCAATAACCTGTATTTTTTTGCTTTTGCTTAGCCTTTTTTTGGGCTTCTTCTGCTTTAGCTTGCTTAGTCTTATTATAGTCTTGTTGCCATTGACTGTTGCTGCTGACAGTTTTTGAAATATTATTATTTTCTCTCGGTTTTATTGTAGTAACTTTTGCATCACTTATTGGTTTATCACTGAAGTGAACCTTACCGTTTTTATCCGTCCAAGTATAAATTTCGGCACTTAAATTAAATGATAAACAGCTGCTTGCAACCAGTAAAATAATGCCTAATCGTGTTAAGTTTTTCATAAATTCCCTTTGTAACCTAATGTCTGTATCTTAATACTTTACCTATTATTACTGTGTACATAAATAGCATTTAAATACTGTTAATATAATGTTTACGGTGTAATTAGAAGAGTTAATTTATTCTACTATTAAAACCATAACATAGCTTTATTAGGATGTGACAGCTTGATATGATTAATTTTTCAAGTTTAATTCACCAAACATCCAATACTCTAAGTTCAGGATAAGTAATACCAATTAGATTAATTAATGGATCAATTTTTTATGAGGATAAATTTTCAAGAACAAGGCGCTTGATTGAGCAATAGCTGGATATTGGGATTGAAAGCAACAATGTTATTGGATATTTAGGCCATTCAAAAAGATCATTTAGTCAGTCTGATTGGTATAATACAAGGAAAGTTTCTATGAAGGGATTATGGTTTCTATTATTGTTAGCTGGGTGCTTTACTCTTTGCCAAGCAGGGCAAATGTATAAATATAAAGATGCTAATGGTAACTGGGTATTTAGCGATAAACCGCCAGTAACAGAGCAAGACTTTTCTACAGTACAGTTTATTAGCCCGAAAAAACCAAGCTATAAAGTTCAACTGTATAATGTAAAGAACAAACAAGGTTATACTCTCTATGCTAAAAATGACTTTTATGCACCTATCGAAGTCGGTTTTACTTCCCCAATTAGCCAAACGCTTATCAGTAAAGTTATCCCTGCAAGGGGCCGTATCGCTCTACTTGAAAGCAAAACAAAAATACTTAGCCTTGATCACCGGTGGGCGCTAGGGGCTCCAAACAGCGTTGCTGAAAATTACCAATATCATGCCCCTTTTAGCTCACCTAAAGGGCATCGAATCACGCAAGGTTTTAATGGTAAGTTTTCGCATACCAATGATTACAATAAGTATGCAGTAGATATTGCAATGGATGTTGGTACTTACTTAACGGCAGTGCGAGCAGGAACAGTCGTTTGGGTTAAAGATGATTACCATATGAGTGGCACAACAAACTATTTTTTAGATAAAGCGAATGTTATTAAGGTATTGCATGATGATGGTACTTTTTCATCGTATGCCCATATCCTCATGGATACAGCAATAGTGAAAGAAGGGGATAAAGTTGCACTGGGTGATAAGCTCGCTCGATCAGGATCCTCAGGATTTTCCACTGGCCCTCACTTGCACTTTTCTATCATCAAAAATGCCGGACTAAAAAATATCGCCATACCTTTTAAGTTTGTTGATAACAAAGGCACGGCATTTACCCCAAAACGTGCAATGATTATGGTTGGTGCCAGCAATCCTTAAACTTGAAGGTAGTTAATCAAGTGTCTTCTTAAAACGCAATGCGGCAACGAGCAAGCCAAAACAGGTAAAACCAATTAACCAAAACATATCAAAGTTCATCTCAATAACATCCACATCACGTAATACAACGCCCCTAATTAAGCGAATAAAATGCGTAGCGGGTAACGCCTCTGCAATGTATTGCGCAGGCAGTGGCATACCTTCATAAGGAAACATAAAACCAGATAATAATATTGAGGGGAGCAAAATGAAAATGGTCATTTGCATTGACTGTAATTGATTTTTAGCTATGGTTGATATGACTAATCCAAGTACTAAACTGGCGCAAATAAACAGCAAGGTAGCAATAGCAAGTTGGGCCAATCCACCATTGAAAGGCACGTTAAAAAGCCAATAACCGAGTCCTAAAATAATGCTGACTTGAATCGCGCCAATGAAAATATACGGAAATATTTTACCAATCATCAATTCGATGGGGGCAAGTGGTGTAGTAATGAGCATCTCCATATTCCCGCGCTCTTGCTCTCTGACAATAGCTGCCGAAGTAAACATTATCATCGTCATTGTCAGTATTACGGCAACAAGGCCAGGTACAATGTTCACTACACTACGTTGTTCTGGATTATAGAGTAAGGTCACTTCAAACGTCGGGGTATTTCGGTTGGCCGGTTTATCTAGAAGTTCAACTAGTGGCATATTGCGCAAACTCTTTATACTACCCGCTATAACGGTGTCTGAGCCATCGACTAACCATTGTGCAATTGGCCTGCTGGTTTCTTGTTTACTTGATGGCGGTAAACCAAAGCCGACACTGGGATGACGAACCAATCGCTGGCTAACGTCTTGTGGGATAATCAGTACCGCGCGCACTTCGTTACTATCAATCGCTTTTTGTGCCGCTTTTACCGAGTGATAGCTGTGGGTGAAGGTTATGATACCTGTTGCAGAAACTGTTTGTTGTAATATGCGACTTAGCGATGTTTGGCTATGGTCAACTACGCCAACGGGAATATTCCGTACATTGGTGTTAATAGCAAAAGCAAATAACAATAGTTGAACTAGGGGGATCATGATCACCATGGCAAAGGTCATTCTATCGCGGCTAAGTTGCAATAACTCTTTAGTGACGATTGCTTGAATTCTCAATAAAGATGTTTTCATTACAATGCCTCTCTTTGACCCGTGCAGCTGACAAAGACATCTTCCAAGCTAGGCCTAACAATGGCAAGTTGATCTGTTGGTTTAATACAGGATTGACGCTGTAATAGCCCTACCGGATTTCTTTCTGCTTTATTAACTAAAACGCGTAAATGCGTACCTAACTGAGCGGCTGAGATGACTTGCGGTAGTTGGATCAGTTTGTCTTTTATATATCGTAAGTCACTTGCTGCAATCTCAACAACTTGTGCCGCCATATTATTCATTAATGCTTGAGGTGTATCGTCTGCTCTTTTAACACCGTTTTCTAAAATGGCTAATTTGTGGCAACGTTCAGCTTCATCCATGTAATGAGTTGAGACCAAAATAGTGGTGCCTTGATCGCAAAGGTCAAATAACTGTTCCCAAAACTCTCGGCGATTTTGTGGATCAACTGCTGATGTTGGCTCATCTAAAAAGAGCAGTTTAGGTTTGTGTATCACTGCAGCGGCAAGGGCCAAACGTTGTTTTTGACCGCCACTCATGCTGCCAGCAAGTTGCTGGCTTTGTTGGGTTAATTGATGAGTACTTAATAACTCGCTCAAACGTGACTTTTGTTCGTTAGCGGTCAAGCCGTAAATCTTACTGATAAATTGTAAGTTCTCTTTGACAGTAAGATCATCATAAAGTGAAAATTTTTGTGTCATATAACCAATTTGTAGGCGCAGTTTATTGGCTTCTTGCGGCAAATGACAATCCAATACGCTAATCTGACCACTGGTAGGTTTTAATAAGCCAGTGAGTAATCGAATAGCAGTGGTTTTACCTGAACCATTAGGCCCTAAAAATCCGTAAATAGTTTGTTTTTCGACGGTTAAATCTAAATTCGATATCGCAGCTAATTGACCGAAGTTTCGGCAAAGGTTCTTAGCGTTTATAGCAAATTCAGGACTGTAATTTTGATTGTTGGCCGCGACTCGGGTTGAAATAATCATGGCATTTGAACTTGCGCTGGGACACCCATAGGTAAATCTGCTGCACTATTGGGTAGTTGTATTTCGGCCAAATACATGAGGTTGGCGCGCTCTTCTTGGTTTAGCGCATAATAAGGGGTAAACGCGGGTTCGGAAGATATCCACCGTACAGTGCCGATAATCGGAGCGTTCAAGCCATCAACGTGTACCATTAATCTATCGGCGACTTTTATTTTTACACGGTAAGGTTCTGGCACATAAACACGCGCAAAAGGAGCGTTGCCCGCCAAGACAATTGCCACAGGACTACCTTGCGTCACTCGTTCGCCTAAGTTCCAGGGTAAGTTATCTAATAAACCATCACGCTTGGCGGTAATGGTTAAATCTTTAAGTTTTTTCTTTTCACTATCCATTACGGCAATGGTTGTCGCTAAAATAGCCTCGGCAATTTGTAAATCTTCAATGCGGGCGCCATTAATAAGTTGTAATAACTTTTCTTGTGCATTGTGAAGTTTAGCGGTGTTTTCATCACGCGACGCAAGGGCATTATCAAGTGTTGCTTGACTCGCTAATTCTTTTCTAATGAGTATTTTAGTACGTTGATAATTAGCTTCGCTTTTTACTAGCGCTGCTTTAGCACCAGCAACTTGTGCAGACGCCGCAGCAACTTCTTCTTCACGAGCACCATTGTGCACTTTTTCTAAATTAGCCTTAGCTTGTTGCATTTCCGCTTGGGCTTTAGCAACCAGCGCTTTTTGAATTGTATCATCGAGCTTTACCAGTACAGTGCCTTTACTGACTTGGCTACCTGCACTAACAGGTAAAGCGGTGATGATTTCACTCACTGTTGCTGTGTGAGCTATGCGCTCTCGCTCTAATGTACCAAGGGCAAGGCCAGGTTTACTGTTATCACAAGCGTTGAGGAATATTAGCGTGAAAAACAGCATAAATAACGTAGGGCAAGTACCGAAAAACTTCGTAGACATGAATATTAATCTCATTGAAATGTAGACTAGTTTTTAGTGTAATCTCAATGAGTTAAAAGTCAATTTATTCTCTAGCTAGAGACTAGATTGAGGGAAGGCTAAGTTGAATAGGTAAGGGCAGTTTAAACACAGTTATTAAGTGTACTGTTGCTCAAAATAGCTCTCAATAATTAACCTAGCTGATTCAGCATCAATATTATCTTTTTTCAAATTTTTAAAACCGCCGCGAGCAAATAGTTGCTCTTTGGCATCGGCAGTGGTTAATCGTTCATCTTGAAACTCAACTTGTATACCAAAACGGCCATGGATTCGGTTACCGAATTTCTTAGCATCTAAAGTCAGTTGTTGCTCACTACCGTCCATATTTAGTGGCAAACCAACGACGATGAAATCAGGTTGCCATTCTTTTAGATACTTAGCTAAGTTATCCCAATGAGGAATTCCATCGGTGGCCTTTACCGAACCTAGTGGCGTGGCACTACCTGTCATTTCTTGGCCTACGGCAACGCCGATATATTTTTTACCAAAATCGAATCCAATAACGGTGCGTTGGCCAATGGGTGATTTAGTTTTAGTCGACATTTTTTTCCTTGAGATATGGTCATTACTTTTAGTAATATTATGGTGTAATTTCATGAAGCATTTGGTGTCGTAATTTATACGCTAGCGCTGAAAGGGCTGCGATTAAGCATGCCCAATATCGGTAGATAAATGGGCGAGATCAATACCCAGTTTTTCAGTAGCCTTTTTCCAACGTTGCTCAATGGGTGTTTTAAAAAGTATCTCAATGTCGGCAGGCGTGGTGAGCCATGAATTAGCCTGTAGCTCTTGTTCTAGTTGACCGGGTCCCCAACCAGCATAACCTAAGGTAACAATGAATTGTTCAGGGGCCTGTTGAGTGCCCAGTGCCATTAGGATATCTTTTGAGGTGGTGATCATCAGCTCTTTACTCAAGACTAAAGAGCTACTCCAACCTGGTTGTGAACTATGCAGAACGAACCCTCTCTGTTGAGCAATAGGGCCACCTGCGAGCACTAATTGTTCTAAGCTATTAGTAATATCAGTGACAAGCGTAATATCATTCACATCATCACTTTTGGTTAACTCACTGTTACTATTTACGTTACCTGTTTTGTCACCTTCATCTGGCTCTATTTGCTTGAGCAAATCAGCTAAGGTGATATTAACGGGCAAGTTGATGATCAAGCCCATAGCACCATCTTCATTATGCTCACAAATATAAGTCACAGTTTTATTAAAATAAGGATCACCCAGAGATGGCATGGCAATCAATAATTGGTTCTCTAAGCTACTCATTGATTGAGACGGTTCTAAATCAAAATCACTCTTAATCGTTGCTCTTTGTTCTAATTTTTGTTGTTTTTCCATGCAATTCAACCCTTATTTATTGATATTATCTTCAATCGCATCCATTAACTTACCACTGATATTTATTGGATAAGCAGCTTCAATTTCACGGATACACGTAGGACTCGTCACATTGATCTCAGTTACTTTATCACCAATAACATCAAGACCAACAAAGTATAGACCACGTTTTTTCAATTCAGGAGCAATAGCATCAGCAATCGCTTTATCACTAACACTAAGAGGGCGAGCAACACCACGTCCGCCGGCAGCCAAATTACCACGAGTTTCACCCTGAGCAGGTATACGCGCTAGGCAGTAAGGCATAGGTTCACCATTAACAATCAGGATACGTTTATCACCATCAGCAATCTCTGGCATAAACTCTTGCACCATCGCATATTGCTCGCCATGGTTGGTTAAGGTTTCGATAATTACGCCTACGTTAACATCGTCTGCTTTAATTCGAAATATTGACGCGCCGCCCATGCCATCAAGAGGTTTAATAATAACGTCTTGTAGTTTATTGTGAAATTCTCGAATTTTATCACTACTACGTGTTACCAATGTTTTAGGAGTAAATTCGCTAAACCAAGCCGTAAATAGTTTTTCATTACAATCACGTAAACTTTGCGGTTTATTTACAATGAGTGTGCCTTCAACTTCAGCACGCTCTAGAAGATAAGTTGCGTAAATAAATTCAGTATCAAAAGGAGGATCTTTACGCATCAATACTGCATCTAACTCACTCACGGCTATATCTTGAGGGTCTGATAACTCATACCAATGCTCACTATCATCAAACACTTTAACTCGATGTGTTGTGGCACGACATTGGCCTTGATCAAGATATAAATCTTTCATTTCCATGTAGTAAAGTTCATAGCCACGTTGCTGTGCTTCAAGCATCATCGCCATTGATGAATCTTTTGCTACTTTAACTTGTGAAATAGGATCCATCACTATGCCGAGTTTTATTACTTTATTTGTAGTCATTTTTTATCCTGTTCAATGTTGATTTTTAATGCTGTCGTTGCAAGTCGCAATAAACTTCATTTAAGGTATGTTCTTGTCATAAGCTGTTATACCAATCTCACTAACTTTGTGATCATTTCTACTGGTTAAAATAACCAACTATTTCGTTGTTTATTTAATAATTAGAACAACTAGTTATTAAAATAAACGTCTTATATTTGGTCATTTTTTCTGCGTATAAAATAGATCACCTAATTAATGAAACTGGTATTATTAATTTGTAGTTGAGAAAAACAATAATAAATTTAGTGTAAATCACCAAAGCGACATTGTAATGCAGTAATTGCCGTTAATGCCGCCGTTTCAGTGCGTAATACTCTGGGGCCAAGCAGTACATCGTGAAAATCACTGTCATTGGCTTGCGTGATTTCTTCATCACTTAACCCGCCTTCAGGACCAATGAGTAATCGAACACGGGTATTTTCCATAGGCAAACTCATGATGGAATGCTGTGCTTTTGGGTGTAAATTAATTTTCAAAGCACTGGTTTCTTGTTTTAACCAATCAGCTAATAACATCGGCTCTGCAACAATGGGCACGCTTGCACGACCACTTTGCTCACAAGCGCTAATGACAATTTTTTGCCACTGTTGACGTTTTTTCTCAAGACGTTCGGCATTAAGTTTTACTCCGCAGCGCTCGGTGAATAAAGGGGTAATGGTATTTACGCCAAGCTCTACCGATTTTTGTAACGTAAAGTCCATTCTATCGCCACGAGAAATACCTTGCCCTAAATGGATATTAAGCGGTGATTCACTGTTGTTTTCCTCTTGGGAAGTAACTTTTACATCAGCTGATTTTTTACTTACATTACAGAGTGTTGCTGTATATTGAAAAGCTTCTTCACCATTGAATAATGTAATAGTGTCACCTTCTTTTAGACGTAAAACGCGCACTACATGACCAAAGGCGTCATCAGATAATGGCACTGTTTCGTTAAGAGCAAATTGACTTTGTTGAAAAATTCTTGGGTTACGCATAATAGGGCTTAATGGAAAATCATGATTATTAAACTAAAATAAGGGCGACAAGGGCAAAAAACAATGAATAAATGTATAAAATTGTACTCTTTTATTGGTTTCATTTGACTAGCTACGAAATTACACGTAATTTCTTAAGTAATATAAATAAAAAGGATTAACAATGAAAAAAATTATACTTACCACGCTTGCGGCCAGTGTATTTTCTTTAGCACTTGCAGGTCAATCAGCCATTGCTGGTGAAATGATCTCAGTGGATAAGAACTTTGCTAGCCCAATTATTTCATTAAGTGGTTATGATAAAGTTTATATACAAGACTTAGACCTTTCCCACACTAAAATTATTTCACCCCCTTGGATTGATAAAGAAAGTTTCGAGTGGAAAGTCACAGATAGCAATCGAGCTCATTTAAAAGCACGTTTTAAAGAAGGTGTTGAAAAAGGCTTAACTGAGAATAAAGGTCGCTACGACATTGTAGACAAAGAAGGTAAGGGCGTACTTATTGTTGATGTAGAAATTATCAGCTTTATGCCATATGCCTCACAAGAAGATACTGAAACAACAACGAAAGGCTCTGGTGAGTTTCATTTATCAGTTCACTTACGTGATGGTAAGACAAGAAGCTTAATTCATATATTTGAAGGTACACAAGCCATCGGTGATGACTATCAACCTAATACAGCGATGGAACGTGCTAAAGATGCAAAAAACCTCTTTAAGGCTTGGGGCAAATCGTTACGTAAAAAACTTGATGCAGCTAACTAGCACCAGTATTTAATACTAAGTGGACTCATTTATTAATCCAATTGGTATAACAGGCTTAAATCGATACTATTAAAATAAAAAACCAGTTTATCTACTAGATAAACTGGTTTTTTTAGGAATAGAGTTTATGAAAAATCTATTCCTTGACTCATTAGGAGAGGCTAGGTAATGCTTTAGTGCATAACTCAGTTTCTCCTAGCTTTATTCGGTATTAACTATAAACCTGCAGCTTTACGTAAATCGTCTGCTTTATCAGTTTTTTCCCAGCTAAAGGCTGTGAAAGTATCATCACCAACGGTCATTTCAAATGGTTCACGACCAAAATGACCATAGGCAGCAGTTTGCTGATACATAGGGTGTAATAAGTCTAACATTTTAGTGATGCCATAAGGACGTAAGTCAAAATGTTCACGTACTATTTCAACTAATCTTTCTTCAGAAATACTGCCTGTGCCGAAGGTATCAATTGAAATTGACGTAGGCTCAGCAACACCAATGGCATAAGATATTTGAATTTCACAACGATCTGCAAGACCGGCTGCCACAATATTTTTAGCAACATAACGTCCAGCATAAGCAGCACTACGGTCAACTTTTGATGGATCTTTACCTGAGAAAGCTCCACCGCCATGACGAGCCATACCACCATAAGTATCAACAATAATCTTACGACCCGTTAAACCACAATCACCTACTGGGCCACCAATAACAAAACGGCCTGTTGGGTTGATATGGTATTTAGTATCTTCAGTTAATAATTCTGCAGGTAATACATGGTTAATAATATTTTCCATTACAGCACTAACTAAATCTTCCTGTTTAATATCAGGGTTATGCTGCGTAGAAAGTACCACGGTATCAATAGCAACTGGCTTATTATCTTCATAGATAAATGTTACTTGTGATTTAGCGTCTGGGCGTAACCAAGGTAAAACACCTGATTTACGCGCTTCAGCTTGACGTTCAACTAAACGGTGTGAGTAGTATAATGGTGCAGGCATTAATGTAGGGGTTTCATTGGTTGCATAACCAAACATTAAACCTTGATCGCCAGCACCTTGTTCTTCTGGGTTGCTACGATCTACGCCTTGAGCAATTTCAGGTGATTGTTGACCAATCAAATTCATGATGCCACAAGTTGCGCCATCAAAACCAACATCTGATGAGGTATAGCCTATGTCACTAATCACATTACGGGTAAGTTTCTCTAAATCAACCCAAGCATTAGTTGATACTTCACCAGAAATAATAGCAACACCGGTTTTTACCATCGTTTCACAGGCCACACGAGCATGTTTATCTTTGGCAATAATGGCATCTAATACCGCATCAGAAATTTGATCGGCAATTTTATCCGGATGGCCTTCAGAAACAGACTCGGAAGTAAAAAAATGTCTAGACATAAATCCTCAGAAAAATTTGAGTTATACAAAATAATGGGGCGATTCTACACCTGTTGAAAACAACTTTCTAGCTTTTTTACGCCTAGACGGCTAAACGTCTCTAATTAATTGTGATTTTATTGAACTAGCGTAATGTTCTGGGTAGGTTTCAGTTAAACGAAGTCATTGAAGGGGAAATTTATTAAGGCTTTAACGCATGTAAAGTAAGTGGTTCCTGCCACAATTGACTAAATATTTGTTCTTGCTGTTTTGTTTCAAGCGAGCTAAAAAATTGATATTGTCCTTGCTGTGTTTTACATGCACTTATTTCTCTTTCTACTAATTTCTTGCTTAATTGCACTGTAACCGGTGCGGCTGTCTCAATAATTGTTACTTGTTGACCGGCAATGAGGCTTATTTGTTTTTGAACAAAAGGGTAATGAGTACAACCAAGTACTAGCGTGTCTATACCTTCTTTAATGAGGGGATTGATATATTGTTTTAACAAGGCATTACAATCGTCACTATTTTGATTACCTTGTTCAATAAATTCAACTAGGCCAGGGCAGGGTTGAATGTGAACTTCAGCACCATTATGGTGTAAGTCAATCAAGTCTTTAAAACGCTGATTTTCGCTGGTTGCTTGTGTCGCTAATATAGCCACTTTTTTACTGATACTCTGCTTTGCAGCAGGCTTAATTGCTGGTTCAACCCCAATGATAGGAATACTCACTTGCGATCTAAGTTGCTCAATGGCATTCACAGTTGCAGTATTACAGGCAATAACTATGGCTTTTACACCCTTATCAATAAGTTGCTTGGCAATGTAATTAACACGCTTGATAATAAATTCTACAGATTTTTCGCCATAAGGAGCATGAAGACTGTCGGCAATATAGATAATATTTTCATGGGGAAGTTGCTCGGTTATGCATTTAGCAATAGAAAGTCCGCCTACGCCGGAGTCAAACACGCCAATAGGGGCTGAGTTAGTAGGTACTTTGTGCTTTATCTCTTGAGTAGTAATAGTTTTTGCTCAGCAATATTAAATAGATTATCCGAACAAATTGTATTGCTTTTCTCGGCCCAAAAGCAATACAATTAATTAAGTAAGGTTTTTTGTTTATATAACTGGTTGTATTCAAGATAAAGCACGGTTTGAAATAGCTGATTTTAAATTTTATCTTGAAAGCTCAATTATTGAGCCGTTTGGTATAAGGAAGTTCATGTCTAATGTTGTTTCAGTAAAGCGCTTTAAAGCATTCCCACGATTAATGTGGATCTTGTTATTTGGTTCATTTATCACCCGTGGTAGTTACTACATGGTATGGCCATTTTTAGCGGTAATCCTTTACGAAAAGTTTGCATTATCTGCCACACATGTAGGGCTCATTCTTTCAAGCGCTGCCGTTATTTCAGTGCTAGTGAGTTTCGTTGGTAGCGCGTTATCTGATCGAATTGGCCGTCATCAGTTAATGTATGCCAGTGGTATTTTATATATCATTTCTTTTTCGATATTAGCTGAGGTGGATTCCATTGCCGGTTATTCGCTGGTGATCACCTTGTGTTCAATTGCTACTGCGCTCTGGCGGCCACTCACCTCAGCATTAATCGGCGATATCATCAAAGATAAAGGCACTCGCGAACTAGCCATGCAGTCATTGTATTTTGTCGTTAATGTCGGTTGTGCTGTCGGCCCAATGTTAGGGCTGTGGTTAGGTTTAACAGGAGAGCAATCAAGTTTTTATATTACGGCGGCAGCATTTGCCTTTTTATTGGTGCTTTTATGGTGGGGCTTTCATCAACACAGTAAGTTAGAGAACGAAAAATCAGTGCAAGCTAATCAAAGGGCTGCCGATTCGCTGGATAATAAAAAAAATAGCATCTCTACTGAGACTCACAATCAAAATAAAACGCAGACTAACATCACAACGAAAAATGGTGCAAGTAATCAAATACTAAAGGTATTAATGGCTGATAAGTTATTACAATGTCTTATTTTTGCCAATATCTTATGCATGTTTATTTATGCACAAATGGATAGCTCGCTTATACAATATTTAACGCGAGCTAAAGTCCCTGATTTATTACAGCTTATTTCAGCGATGATTTTTACCAATGCGTTAGTGATCATTTCAACGCAATTTCTATTACTGAAGTTAATGGCAAGTTTATCTTTAATTAGCCGAATACAGGTCGGTCTAGTGTTATTGATGTGCTCACAAATTTGGCTAGCGGTAAATCCATTAACGCTTTTTTGGGGGTGGATTGGTGCGATTGTAGTGATGAGCTTAGCGGAAACTATTTTATTCCCAACCATGAACGTGCATATTGATCGTTTGGCCCCGGAGCATTTACGTGGTGCTTATTTTGGTGCCGCCTCATTTTATGAATTTGGCTATGCTATAGCGCCATTAGGTGGCGGTATTATTCTCGACCAACTGGGCGGTTCTTGGTTATTCTTTATTGCTGCAGCGTTAACACTGATTGTTATTTATCTTTACAGTATGTTGGATAATTTACCTCGACCTGACTTTGTAAAACTTGAAAATTAGATAGTCGTAAATAATACCAAACGGATTAATTTATTGGTCAGCTTAGAGTTACATTAGCGAGCTTAAAACAAGCAAAATGAGTTAAACATAGTTAGTCTATATTTCATTCATTTTGTGATGTTATCAGTTTGCTAATGGGCTCCCGAAGGGCGAGTTTAAAAGGCTTACATGCGGCGTTATTGATTTTGACAAGGGAATAACCATTCTCTTCAATCAATGCCTTGCCTCTAAGCCTTTTAATTCTCGCTAAGTGATCAATAAATTAGTCCGATTGGTATAACACAAAGATTACGCTACTTATTTACTAGAGGAAAAGTCAGCCAGCTTAGGTAGGGTTATAACAAAGTGAACACCAGAAGATGAGTCCATTATTGATATCTCACCGTGCAGCTGTTGGGTTACTATTCTTTTGGCAAGACTTAATCCTATGCCACTGCTACCCGTTGCACGCTTTGTGGTATAGAAAGGATTGAAAACCTTTATATGTTCACTGTTAGCAATTCCTTGGCCATTATCTCTAAAGTGCAATTTTATTAGATCAAGATAATTTTCAAATTCAATGCTTATTGAAGGATTTTCTATACCAACTAAGCCATGTTCTAGAGAATTTTTACAGAGAATGAGTAAAACTTGTTGCAGCAAATTAGGTGCAATAAAAGCCTGAGTATTATCGTTATCCTGATGTTTTATTCTGTACTTAACGTTATGGATATTAAGAATATCTTTATGTTTCTTAAAGGTATTTTTTACTAGAGAGGATAACTCAATTAATTGATAATTTTTTACATCATTAGACACTAAAAGATCTTGTAATTTACTGACTTGTTCAGCGGTATGATTCAGACTATTACTAAGTAAACTTACGCTTTCTTTAATTGTACTAAGACCTAATGCTAGTGTGTTTTGACTGAGAGATTTTGAGGCTAATTTTTGCTGGATATTTTCAATGTTTGACTCAATTATGCTAGTGGCCGTTATTCCTATACCTAAGGGAGTATTGATTTCATGAGAAAGCCCACTGATTAAAATTGATAACTCTTCAAGTTTTTGCTTTTCGTCGAGAATATGTTGTTGATGCAGTTGTTTTAGTTGTACTTCAAAGCTTTGTTTAATGGCCTCTAATAGTCCAATAGTTGTTTCTGAAAAAACATGTTCTTTGTTGTCTAAAATACAAAGGGTACCAAATGGGCTACCGGTATCATCGAGAATGGGCAATCCTAGGTAGGCAATCATATTAAGTTTTAAATCGGGATTGTTATTCCAGTTTTCATCAAATAGAGCATTGGGAATGTTTAGTCTTTTTTGTGACTTAATGACTTGTTCACAATAAAGCCCTGAGCCGTTTAAACACTCAGAATTTCCAATAGTGTAGGGGTTATCACTGGTACCAGTATTTTTGCTAAAAACGATGATATTATGTTTTTCTATTTTCATCACTAAAGCAACAGGCACGGAGGCGAGTTTAGCAACGACAGCAAGTGTTTTATTCCAGCTCTCTATCAACTCTTCATTCTTCTGATTATACAAATGTATGTTCCCTATACCTAGACTGGATATCTAACAATACTAGCATACTAAAATCCTCATATTTGTTAAAAAACAAGATTAGTTAAGCCATACAAAATACAGTATTTATACCAATCAGATTAATTAATGGTTCAAATTTTAATGAGGATAAATTTTCAAGAACAAGGGGGATTGTTATTTGATTAAGAGTGTCATTAGCGCAGAGGACAAAAGTGACACATTGATTCTATGTCTTGCTGCGAAGTTCAGTATAGTGTGTTTGTATGTTAATTCGACCAATGCTCATGACACTTCAGCAGTTACTATTACTAAAGCTCCATGAGAAATTAATTGATCGCTAACCCTAGCGATCTAAACCATAATCAATGGCGTAACGCATTAGACCAACCGTTGAGTCGATACCAAGTTTTTGTTTTATATTACGTTTATGTGTTTCAACCGTGCGCACGCTCACGTTTAATTCTTGCGCTATACGCTTATTGTTCAAGCCCTGTGAAATCAGCCTTAATACCAATTGCTCTCTTCTGGTAACAATACCTCGTTGTTCTCCAGCGAGCTCTTTTGACAGGATCTCGGTAACTTCTGAGCTGAAATAATGTTTACCTGAAATGACTTTTTTAATGGCCTCTATTAATTCAGCACCTGGCACGTCTTTTAAAATATAGCCATCGGCGCCATGACGCATAGCACCTAAAATGTACTCTTTATTGTCATGCATACTTAACATAAGCACTTTGCAATCTAAATCTTGCTCTTTAATCAATTCAAGTACATACATGCCATCCATCTCAGGCATATTGATATCCATTAAAACAATATCAAAATCAAGACTCTTAATAAGCTCCAATGCTTGTTTGCCATTTTCAGCTTCACCCACAACCTCTATGCAGTCATCAAGACTCAAGCGATGTTTCAGTCCCTCTCTAAAAAGCGGATGATCGTCAACTAATAGCACTTTAATCATAATATTCTCTTCATTTTAGTTTTCACTGGCATTACTTGCGTTAAAACGCAGTTGTGATTGCGGTATGCGGGCTGAAACTTTGGTTCCACCATGTTCTGATTTAACCGTTAAATCTCCTTGGTAAAAGCTTAATCTCTCCTTCATATTACGCAGACCAATACCTTGATGAACTTTAGTTTTCTTGTCTCGGCTCTTATCGTAACGCTGATAATCAAAACCTTGGCCATTATCAATAATTTCAAGTACTAACCAATTTGGCACTAGCTTCAAGGATATACTCACTTTTGACGCATTGGCATGACGTTCAATATTGGTTAAAGATTCTTGAGCAATTCGGTATAAGGCGGTTTTAACTTCAGTAGATAAGATGTTTCGAAGTGATAAACGCTCTACGTCAACTTGAATCTCAGTGCGCTGTGAAAAGTCTCGTCCCAGTTCCTCTAGCGCAGCGCCTAAACCATAATCTTCGAGTAATCCAGGATGCAGTTGATGTGAAATAGCGCGGATATCACCCATTATTTTGCAAATAAGCTCCATGGAACGCTCCATTTCATTACTGGCATCATCATTGTTTTGATGTTTTAACTGAGCGGTTTCTAAGGAGAATCGAGCAGCAGCAATCGTTTGACTAATGCCGTCATGTAGCTCTCGTGATACTCGTTTACATTCTTCTTCTTGCGTTTGAAAAATCCGCTCATTAAGTTCACGTAATTTTCGATTAGCCAATTTTCTTTCACTGAATCGAATAAATTGGCCGGTAAAAAATATGGCGATAACGGCGACTAAACCAATAATAAGGGTCATGACTGAAGTATTTCGAATATGTTTACCTATGGAAGCGTTTAACACGGCAATTTCTTGATCGATGTCGTCAATATAAACACCTGTGCCTATCATCCATTGCCAATCTTCTAATTCTCTTGAATAACCGATTTTTTTACCAACTTCGCCGCCTTTTGATGGTTGATTAAAAACATAGTTAAGATAACCACCACCACCTTTTGCATTTTCAATAAGGCCTCGAATCAGTTTTACGCCGTTTCTATCTTCAAGATCCAGCCAGTTTTTACCAATGCGCCATTCTTGTCCTGGTATGAGAAGTGCTGTTCCATCAAAGTTATAAGCAAAAAAGTAACCGTCTTTACCAAAACGCATGTTAGATAATACTTGCTTAACTAACGTCTGCGCTTGTTCATTACTTAGGTTTTTATTTTTATAAATATGTTCTGTGGCACCTTCAGCGAGTGCAACGTAATTACGTAATTCATCTTTACGATGACTCATCACGCTATGACGATACTCATAAACGGTTTGTTCAGATAAGGACTGATACTGTACTTGTGTAACGATGAGCACGGCAACCAGTGCTAATACCAAAGGTACAATAGTAACCAGTTGTAATTTTAAATTAATATTCACTTAATAACCCTTTCTTTCAAGTCATGTTGTTTAGCATGACTATACCCAAACCACTTGAAGATGCGTGTTTCAGGACGCTTGAGCGATTCATGATCAAGGCGGCTCTTTTTATTAAGGGTTATTCCCTTAAAAAAGGAGGCAACGAAGAACATGGTTTGCTCATACGTCCCCGCAGGGCTGGTTTAGAAACGCTTTATGCTGCGTTATTGATTTCGACAATAGAATAACTATTCTCTTCAATCAATGCCTTGCTTAAAGGCATTTCTAATTCCAGCTGAAACCTGCATCTTCAGGTAGTTTGGGTATAATACCCAATCACTTTAAAGAGTGACTTTCATTAATAGCTTCTAATAGTGTTACTTTATCCATGTAATCGATTAACGATTGCTAATCAATATTGGCATTCTGTGAAAAGCCAATTTAATCGCTCCTGCTATTACTATAGCTAGCTCTGCAATTTTTCGTACTTGTTCTTTTATTGATGAGATGCGCTTTTCATGTATTTATGATGCGGTAAATTTAAAAACGCACTAAATAAACGATAACTTGATGAAGAAATTAATCCGTTTGCTAAAACGTATGCTAGTTACTTTAAAACCATAGACGGTCAATTTTGACTTAAGTATTAGTAATAATTGTAGATTTATACCAGTCAATTTTTAATCAGATTATTGAGTCTATACTTAATGTGACTCTTTAATAATGGTGTATTTATTAATTTTTTATTTCCAAAAAGCATGTAATAGCTGAGATTTACTCATAAATTAATGTCGTTTTACTAATAGTTGAGGTGCCATTTATTAATGGCAAGCTAAAATAGCGAGGATTTTCGCTACCTTGTTAACTCATACTAATTCTATATACCTATACCTATACCTATACCTATACCTATACCTATACCTATTCACTCCTCCCCCTATTAACTGAACAAGCTATTGATTTATTAACTTGTTAGCGAGCAGCTCTGTTAACTGCGTATTAACTCAAATTAAAACTTAGCTCAATTCCGTCACATAACTAGCCATAGTGTTCTCATCAAATCCATCAAGTGATTAAGTATTTACCTAAGACTTAAGTAAGTATTTAAGTAAATTATTTCGTTATTTTACTTTTTTGCTGATTTTTTAAACGGTATTTGCCCTGTTTTTAGCAAAACTAAGTATAAACACGTAGAAAAAATACGTACATTCGCCGATTACGCGTAGTCGGTAATTTCAATATTGTATACCTAGCACTAAGCGAGATGATTCAAATCATCCAAGTCTCAATAAAAAGGGTAACAATAATGAAAAATATAATAAAATCCGGTTTTATGTTGGCAGCAATAGTATCAGCACCGTCATATGCAGGTTATACGTTTGATTTAGGCGATAAAGATTCTATTACTTTCGGTGGCTTCATCAAAGCAGACATACGTACTGTTAGTGGTGATGTAAGCGCTCCTGCAACGGGCAATGATTACTGGATTGGCGCTGCCTCAGTTACAGATGATATTTCAACAACCAAATTTACAGCCAATGAAACGCGTTTTAATGCCAAATATGTGCATGGTGATGTTACAGGCTTTATTGAAATAGATTTTTACGGTGGTGGTGGCAACCAAATTATTTCTAACTCCTCACACCCTAGATTACGTCACGCGTTCATAAAATATAAAAATATCACTGTAGGTCAAACATGGACCACCTTTATGAATACCAGTGCTATACCTGAATCTGCTGATTTCGGTGGGCCTTTAGTTGCCGAGTCATTCATCAGACAAGGTCAGATTCGTTATACAAATGGTGGCTTACAGCTGTCTTTAGAAAACCCATATTCAGACAAAGGTGATAACACCCAAGATTCAATACCAGATGTTATTGCTAAATACACCTTTAAAGGTGACTGGGGTAATGTGTCCGTTTCAGGTGTAGCCCGTCAATTAAATACCGTTGGTGGCGATACTGTGTCTGCTGCTGGTTTTGGTGTTGCTGGTCGTATTAAAACGTTCGGCAAAGATGATTTCCGTTTCCAAGTACATGGTGGCAAAACTGGCCGTTACGTTAGCGTAGTTACTGCACGAGATTTAGTCGGTGAAGAAGCAGAACAATCAACATCAATAATGGCTGCTTATCGTCATTATTGGACTGAAGATATGCGTTCAACAGTTTACTACGGCACAACTGATACTGATCTAGGTAACGTTAAAAATAATCACGTGGCAGTTAATCTATTCAAAAATTACACTAAGCAACTTTCTTTTGGTGTTGAAATCGGCAATTTTGAAATGGCGGAAGTCAACAAAAACTCAAATTACTTACAATTCTCAGCAAAATACGTCCTTTAATTTTTCACTAAACACTACAGGAGAAAGACGATGAAAAAATTTCCTTTATTATTATTAAGTACTTTAATTGCAGGCAGTTTCTCAGGTGCGGTTATGGCTGAAAAGAAAATGCTTCTTAAGACGCCTATTTATTATAACTCGGTACTACCAAGCTTAGGTTCAACCATTAAGTATGTATCTGACAATATTCAAACATTAAGTGGCAACACGTTAAAAATGAAAATTTACGAGCCTAATAAACTCGTTAACCCGAAAGAAATACTTGATGCAGTATCTACAGGTAAGGTACAAGCCGGTTATGCTACAGCAGGTAACTGGGGCGGAAAAATCCCCGCGGCTCGTTTGTTTTCAGCGGTTCCTTTTGGTCCAGAAGCGCCTGAATATTTAGCTTGGTTCTATCATGGCAACGGCAATAAATTGCATCAAGAATTATATGATGACAATAACCTTAATGTAAAAGTGCAAGTGTGTGGTGTTTTAGCCCCTGAAACATCAGGTTGGTTTAAAAACGAAATTAACAAACCTGAAGACTTAGCTGGTTTAAAAATGCGTTTCTTCGGTTTAGGCGCTCTGGTCATGGAAAAATTGGGTGTTAGTACCGTAGGTTTACCTGGTGGTGAAATCTTCCCTGCCATTGAAAAAGGTGTTATCGATGCCACTGAATTTTCAATGCCGGTAGTTGATCAACGTATTGGTGTAAAGAAACTGCTTAACTACAACTACTTCCCTGGTTGGCATCAACAAGCCACGATGATGGAACTCATTATCAATAAAGATACCTGGAAAAAAATGAGTGAACGTCAACAGTCAGTTATTGAGCACTTATGTAAATCAGCAACGTTAGAAGCTATTGCGCTCGGTGAAGCAATTCAAGCACCAGTCATGAAGCAAAACATTGAAGATGGCGTAATAAACAAATATTGGTCGCCTGAAATGCTATCGACGTTTAAAACTAAGTGGGATGAAGTGGTTATTGAACAATCGGCTGCAGATCCAGCCTTTAAGAAAATACATGATGACTTAGCTAAGTTCCGTAAAACTTACGATTTATGGGAATCAAACGCTTTCTTACCCCGCCCAAAACCTAGCCTTTAAGTTTATACCCGCTCCATTTGAAGATGCATGATTCAGCTGGAATTAGAAACGCTTTTAGGCAAGGTATTGATTGAAGAGAATGGTTGTTCCCTTGTCTAAATTAATAACACAGCATAAATCGTTTCTAAACCAGCCCCTTGGGGAAGGCTGAGCAAATCATACTCAGCGTTACATTTATTTTTAAGGGAATAACCCTTAATAAAAAAATGTGCCTTAAGTATTAATCGCTCAGACTTCCTGAAACGAGCAGCTTCAAGTAGAACGGGTATACCAGCTTACTTACGTGCAGTAACTCCCATTATTTGCACAACCTAGAACCTTCGGGTTCTAGGTTTTTTATTGAATTAGGAGAATCTTATGACTGATTCATTTTCTAAGCCTACCAACTCAGTAGCACGATCAATGTTAAAAACAGCCGACATTTTTGAAGCCATTATTCTTAAAGTATCTGCCGTTTGTTGTTGGTCTTCAGCGTTATTAATTGCCGTCATTATCCTAAATGTAACCATGCGGTACGGCTTCAACAATGGACTGATTTTATTTGAAGAGATTCAATGGCATCTATACGCAATAGGTATCATGTTCGGTTTATCGTACGCCGAAATAACTAACTCACAAGTAAGAGTCGACGTTGTTGCCTCAATGCTGAAACCTAAAACGGTGCTGAAATGGGAAATATTCGGTGCTGTCTTTTTTATCTTTCCAACCATTTTTGTCATTTTGTTTAATAGTTTCGATTATGTCGCCAATTCATACATGCTGGGCGAAAGTTCATCTTCACCATTAGGTATGCCATTTCGATGGGCAATTAAAGCTGCGATCCCTGCAAGTTTTATCTTATTAGCTATGGCTGTGCTCGCACGTATGTTTCGAAATATTATTACCATAACTCAAAAGGAGACGTGATCATGGCTATTAATGAAATTCTAGTTATCAGCATGTTTTTAACCTTCATTGTCTTTCTATTTACTGGTATTCCAATCGCCTATGTTCTAGCCGGTGTTGGTATTCTCTTTGGTGGTATAGGCTATCTGTCAGATCTACATTTGGATACGTTTACCGGCCTTGATTTAAATGTTCTAGGCCTCTCTGTTTCCCGGATATTTTCTTTGATGGAAAACTGGGTGCTGGTTGCCTTACCCATGTTTATTTTTATGGGCTTAATGCTTGATAAATCAGGCGTAGCTGAACGCATGATGATGGCAATGCAAGAGCTCTTTGGTCGTGTTCGTGGTGGTTTAGGTATCACTGTAACCTTGATAGGTATTATTTTAGCTGCCTCTACAGGCATTATCGGTGCATCTGTTGTATTACTTGGCTTGTTATCTATTCCTGCCATGATGAAGCAAAATTATTCCAAAACCTTCGCTACAGGCATAGTGTGTAGTGCGGGTTGTTTAGGCATTTTAATACCACCAAGCATTATGTTAGTGATCATGGCTGATCAATTAGCACTGTCTGTTGGTGATTTATTCACTGCCGCAGTATTCCCTGGATTAATGTTAGGTGTGGTTTATCTCGCTTATATTTTAGGCTTGTCATTTTTTAAACCTGAAGTCGCTCCAGCGCCTGAAAATCGCCGCCCATTGACGGCTAAAGTCTTGGTAGAAGTCTTTAAAGCTATACTACCAACGCTGGTATTAATTATTGCGGTATTAGGTTCTATTTTTGCAGGTATTGCCACACCGACCGAGGCGAGTGGTGTTGGCGCACTAGGTGCAACTATCTTAGCTGCATTGAATAAGAAACTTAATTTTAAAGTATTTCACGAAGTGTTGATGGCATCTTATAAAACGACGGCTTATATCTTTGCCATTTTTATAGGTGCAACAATTTTTTCCTTGGTGTTACGCGAATTAGGTGGCGATGAATTTATATCAAGCATGTTAACGGGTTTACCTTTTGGTCCCTATGGTGTGTTATTTGTTATTCTTGTTATCGTATTTTTATTAGGTTTTTTATTGGACTGGATAGAAATCACTTTAATAGTATTACCTTTATTGGCACCGGTAGTGAGTTCGTTAGACTTTGGCATCGGGGCTGTTAACGGATTAGATCAACCTGTTTTAGTTTGGTTTGTCATGCTGATAGCCGTTACGCTGCAAACTTCATTTTTAACACCACCTGTTGGTTTTGCCTTGTTCTATTTAAAAGGTGTTTGTCCTCCAGAAATCAAACTAACCGACATTTATAAAGGCGTAATACCCTTTATAATATTGCAATTATTAGGTCTTGGGGCGTTAATTATGTATCCAGAAGTTGCCTTGTGGTTACCCTCTATGGTCTATGGTAAATAGCTGATTTAGCGGCAATGAGAATGATAGAGTTTTAAGGTGAATTAATAATAACCTTAACGCTCTAATATTCTACATAATAATCCTTTATTTTAGACTAACAGAGTATTTATATACTAAGCTGTTAGTGTATAATTTCAATATTCTCATGAATTTCAATAATTTAATTTAGGCAGGATTATGTTCAAGTCACTTAGAGTACAAATATATGCACTAGCATTTTTGCCGTTTTTATTTGTAGCTATGCTGGGGTTGTATCTTCAATTTAGTTCACTTAAAAGTTTTGGTGATGACGTCACTACGTTAACTGAAAAGACGATATTAACGATCGAAAAAGACCGTCTAAAAGCTATTATTGATTCTGTAGAATCTCTTATTCAACCTTATGTTAATCAATCAGGTACCGAAGGTTATGATGATGCATTAAAAATGTTATCTCACCTGACTTTCGATCAAGGCTCTGGTTATATATTTGCCTACAAAAATGATGGCGAAAGAGTATTGATGGGAAATAAAACCGCAGGTATTGGGAAAAACTATTGGGACCTTCAAGACAAGCAAGGTCAATATATTATTCGAGACTTAGTTAATAAAAGTAGACAAGGTGGAAGCTTTTATACTTATTGGTTCCCTAAACTAAATGAAACTGAAGCTTCTCCTAAATATAGCTACGCCATTTATATAGATAAATGGGATTTAATGATAGGAACAGGATTTTATATTGACTCTATGGATACTGTAATAGCTTCTATTGATGAAACAATTTCTTCTTCTCAAAGTAGCAATATTACTAAAAGCCTGGTAACTACATTGATTATTGCGCTAATTGTCGGTTTTATCGTTACCTTTGCCATTAAACTCATTTACAGTGCCCTTAAAAACTTATCATCATCCGTGGAAGCCTTAGCAAAAGGTGAAGGAAATTTAACGCAGACTATAGTAGATAGTCCTATTGATGTTTTAAGTGATATTGCGAATAACTTCAATCGCTTTCTAAAAGCACTCGGTGGTGATATTCGTAATATCAAGCAAACCAGTGTTAATTTAGCTGAGATGGCGGTTCAATCAACAGAACGTCAACGTAGACTTGAAGATTCTTCAGATCAGCAAATGCAAGAAACGACACAAGTGGCTAGCGCTGTTGAGGAAATGGCATCAACCTCAGCAGAAATTGCTAATAGCGCCGAAGTAACGCGTACTTCTGCTGAAAAGGCTGAAATAGAAATGCAAAATGTTCTGACGCAAGTGCATTCTTCAAATCAGCGCATGAACGAACTCAATTTATTACTCGAAAATGTTGAACATTCAGTACAAGAGCTTGGTGGTAATGTTGAATCAATCAATTCTGTTCTTGGGGTAATACAAGGCATTTCAGAACAAACAAACTTACTCGCTTTAAATGCTGCGATTGAAGCGGCACGTGCCGGTGAGCAAGGACGAGGATTTGCTGTTGTTGCCGATGAGGTTCGCACCCTAGCGCAAAGATCTCAACAAAGTACTGTTGAAATTTCAGATATTTTAGATAGCCTGAAAAGCAGTTCTCAACGTACTATTCAAGATATGAGCGAATCTGCAGAGAAAAGAGCCGCGGTGTCTGATGCAATGTCAGCTATTCGAGGCCTTATTGATTCAACTTCAGAGTCAATAAAGGAGCTAACAGAAATGAATATACACGTTTCCACCGCTGCTTCTGAGCAATCAGATGTTGCTAGCCAAGTAGCTGAAAGCATCACTGGCATTGCTAGTCTTGCAAAAGATATAGGTGAAGGTTCTTCAGTTTCTAGAGAGAAATTTGAAGAGCTTGAATATCTATCTCAAGAGCTTAATCAGGTTTCTGATAAATTCGTAGTTTAGTTAATCTCATTTAGACAAGGCAGTTTAACCACTGCATTGTCGTTAGTGTCGTGTAAGTTATTAAACAAAGGGGAAAGCGAAAGCTTTCCCCTTTTTCGATCTAATCCCTATCAATGCCATAGAGGATGAAAGTAGGCGAAAGGGTTGTGGTAGTCGAACAATGCTAGTTAGGGACTTTAATTATTCTATTGGATCTAGAGTGAGGGATGCGCGGAAATATCGCTGATATATGATTGTTCTCAGGGGAAATATTCTTGATGTTCTAAATGGATATTTAGATGGGAAAGTTGCTTTTACCTAGAAGATGACTGCCGCAGTTCACATTTGTCCTGAACTGAACACAGGGTGCACTTTTATTAAAGTAAAGAGCGAGAGGTGCGCGGAAATATCGTTGATAATTGATTGTTCTGAGGATAAATATTATTGATGTTCTAAATGAAGTTTCTGAAAAAAAGTCGCTTCCAAGGTGCCGCAGTTCACATTTGTCCTGAACACCGGGTGTTCAGGGCGGAAATATCATGCTAACCGTAGGCTTCCCGATACGAGCCGGGCTTGCGCAAAAGTTAATAGTCAACTTCCTTAGGTAAAACTTATCGGCTCAGGGACATAGTTCACACACAAACACCCCAGAAGACAAACTTAGTATAGCGAAAAAAATATCATCGAATAAGCTTTATTTTGTAATTTTTCGTTGAGTGATGAGTATTTATTCGTTCTGTTTTATTTTTAGGCTTTAACTAACCGAAGGGAATAATAAAATACAGAAAGGAGGTATAAAGAGTAAGCGACTAATGATTAAGCGATTTTTTTCTTTGTATGAGAAAGGGCTTGTTCTATAGTTGATTGCAATAACATAATCTTTTGTTGATTATCTTCTTGCTCAATTTTTAATTGTTGTTGAGCTTTTAGTAAATCATTAGCCAAATTTAAGGCTGTCATCACTAAGGTTTGCTCTGGAGTACTGATTACTTTGCTAGCGCCGGCTTTTATTAAACGATCGCTTAATACTTGTGCCGCAGATAATAAGGCAGTTTCTTGCCCTATTGGGCAAGCTATTTTTAGCTTGCGATCAACAATGTTGATTTCCACAGTTCGTTGCGACATTTACAAAAAATTCCAAGTATTATTAATAATATAGGTAAGATCAAAGCTATTTTAGCTTATTATTTTTAATGATAGCGATGCTGAGCTCCCTATGCAAGTAAATAGCGCGCTTTATGGTCATTTTCTGTTATTTTCCTTTTCTGTCATTTTCGGCAGTGATACCATTACTTCCCATAACTCCCTGCAAGTATAGAAAGTAAATCATGACTGAAATAACCTCAAATAACGATACCGACAAAAACTTAATCGACTTTGCTACGATGCAAGCCATTTTGACCAGCGAAGATGTGAAGTCCCATGCCAGTGAACTTCATGGTGTATTAACAGGGTTAGTTTGTGCTGGTTTTGAATTTGAAGATCAAGGTTATGTAGCCATGCTGCATGATTTATTCAATGAGGGTGATGGCTTTCCAACGGCAGTAAAAAAAGCACTCAAGCAAATGTATAGTGAATTGTGGAGCAGCATCTTAGATGACAGTTATAGTTTTAACCTTTTACTTCCCGATGATGATGACTCTATAGCTGAACGTGGTCATGCCTTAAGTGTATGGGTACAAGGTTTTAACTTAGGCTTTGGTTTACAGCAAAAAGATAGCCCAGTTGTTTCTGACGAAGTTAAAGAAGTACTGACTGATTTTGGCGAAATTGCTAACTTATCTGATGACATGGAAGAAGATGAAGATACTGAGCAAGCGTATTTTGAAATTGGGGAATATGTTCGAATCTCTGCTTTATTATGTTTTAGTGAACTAGCAACACCGCCAAATAATGAAAGCAATAACGAAGATAAAAAGATAATTCACTAATCTTATAGTTTGCAAGGTACTTTCAAATAACTGTTAACGAAATACAGTCAATAATTTACTGTTAGCAAAATAAGCACAACATTGAATAGGCGCGAATATTACATGACTACTAACCCTTTAAATGAAGCATCTTTAAGTAAAGTAACGTTAAGTAAATCACCAATGAGCCAATTACCATTGAGTGACTATGAAAAACATCGCGCTGCATTCATGGCTAACATGCCAAATAATAGTATTGCACTGTTTGCTGCTGCAAGTGAACTTACCCGCAGTAACGATACCGAATTTCCGTTTTGTCAGAACAAAAACTTCTTCTACTTAACAGGGTTTAATGAACCTGATGCTTTGTTAGTTTTACTTAAAAATGAACAAGGCCAAAATAAGTCTGTCTTATTCTCATTACCTAAAGATGCTTTACATGAAATTTGGCAGGGCAGACGCATTGGTCAAATCAAAGCTGTGCAAGAATATGGTGTTGATGAAAGTTTTGAAGTAGCAGATGTTGAGACCCTACTGTCTGATTATCTTGACGGTAAAAGCCAAGTGCTATTTGGTTTTAGTGATCATGATTTTGCTGCCCAAGTTTTTACTTGGTTAAAGCAAGTGAAAAGTAACATACGTCAGGGAGCTAAAACACCACAACACCTTGCGGATGCTGACCCTATAGTTGCAGAGTTACGTTTAATTAAAACCGAAAATGAATTGGCCTTGATGCGCCAAGCGAATCATATATCTGGCTTAGCACACCAACGCGCTATGCAAAAATGCCAAGTGGGCAAATTTGAATACCAAATGGAAGCCGAAATTCTTCATGAATTTGCTCGCCATGGTGCAAGGCATCCAGCTTACGCCAGTATTGTTGCGGGCGGTGATAACGCCAATATTCTTCATTACACCGATAATAGCGATGTATTGAAAAATAATGAGTTACTACTAATTGATGCCGGCGCTGAGTTATCGGGTTATGCCGCAGATATTACCCGTACCTTCCCAGTTAATGGACAATTCACCACAGAGCAAAAGGCCATTTATCAATTAGTGCTAGATGCTAAAAACCTTGCTATTAACGCCATTAAGCCCGGTATGTCTTTTGCCAAATTAAATATCTTAACCAATGCGTTTTTAACGCAAGGTTTAGTGGATTTGGGCATAATTGAAGGCGATTTAACCGAACTAATTAGCGATAAAAAAGTAAAAGAGTACTTTATTCATGGCTTGGGTCACTGGTTAGGGTTAGATGTTCATGATGTTGGTGATTATCATATTAATACTGATAGAGAACAGCTCCGCGCCTTTGAAGTTGGCATGGTTATGACTATCGAACCCGGTATATATATCCCACTAAGTGATCATAGCGTTGACGAAAAGTGGCGTGGTATTGGTGTACGTATTGAAGACAATATTGCCGTAACTGCAACGGGATTTGAAAACCTTACCGCTAATTCACCACAAACGATTGAAGATATCGAAGCCTTGATGAAAGCATAAACAGCTTTATGTTCTGCTTTATTCGCTCAGTTAATTGTTTAGTGATTAGAGCCTAGTATTGTATTCATTAACGTAGCTATATCAATAAAGTGCGAGCAGAAGTTAAGTAAACTAATGATATGTTAACGATAAAATAGTACAACCAACATTAATGCCAATACTACTATCAATAATAAGATGAACGCTATGGAAAACAGTAACCAACATTTTGATGTCATTATCTCAGGCGGCGGCTTATCTGGTAGCCTAATGGCGTTAAGTTTAAGTCAACTTTCTAAAGCCGATGGTAGTTTACTATCCATCGCGATTATTGAAGCCCAAGCTTTTAATCAAACCAGTTCAGCAGCTGAGACCTCCCTTTTTGATGAACGTGTTTTAGCACTCTCTCACGGTAGCGCTAAATACCTAGCTAAGCTGGGTGCATGGCAATATCTAAAAGATGATGCCAGTGCCATTACGGATATTGATATTTCTGATCGTGGTCACTTTGCCAAAGCAAGGTTAACGGCAAAGGAATATGACGTTAATGCCCTTGGTTATGTCATCGAAATGGCACTTATTGGTAAAGCGCAACTAAAAGCACTAAGTGACCATACGACTAATGTCAAAAATAGCAGTGCAACAAATAGCACAGCGATAAAAAAGAACATTCACTGGTTTAGCCCTGACTCAATAGCTGACATTACTTGGCAAGAACGCAACAAGAGTGCAGCTGACAAAACGCAGGTAAAGGTTACGCTTAATTCAGGTGAAACCTTGTCAGCAAAGCTACTACTTGGTTGTGATGGTGCTCATTCCCCAGTAAGAAAGCTTGCCAATATTGACGTCACTTGTGATGATTATCAGCAAGTTGCCTTAATTGCTAATGTTTCAACCAGCAAAGCACATCATCATAAAGCCTTTGAACGGTTTACTCCGTTTGGCCCCATTGCCATGTTGCCGTTAAAATCATTAAAGACAAAATCCTCAGCTGCTGGCGCATCACGTTGTTCACTTGTTTGGACTATGACGCCAGAGCAAGCAGCAGAAATTAAACACTTAAGCGATGATGATTTTAAAGTTGAGTTAGAGCGCGCATTTGGTAGCTACCTCGGCGCAATCACCCATGTGGGTAAACGTGATACTTATCCCTTGGTGTTATTACAAGCACAACAGCAAACCTATCACCGCATGGCGTTGGTGGGAAATGCCTCACATACAATTCACCCCATTGCAGGGCAAGGTTTTAACCTAGGCTTACGTGATGTTGAGGTGATGACTGACCTAGTTAAAAACGCCTTAGCAGCAGGACAAGATATTGGTAATTTTGCCTTATTACATAGTTATCAAATGAATAGAGCGAAAGATCAGCAGCAAGTTATTCAATTAACAGATTCATTGGTGACATTATTCGCTAATGATTTACCGCCATTAGTCGTTGGCCGAAATATTGGCTTACAAGCACTTAATATTATGTCGCCGTTAAAAAATGCTTTAGTTAAGAAGACCATGGGTTATTAATTATCGAACTATTGCCGCAGAATACTAGGCAAATAACTTAATCATGTATTACAAAACCAGTGTAATTTACACATGGTTTACCTTGAAGAGAACAAGATGCAAAAATTTGATGTATTAATTGTCGGTGCAGGCATGGTGGGTTTAACGCTTGCGTTAGCTTTACGTAAAACTAGTCAGCTAAAAATTGCCATGGTTGATACCTTAGCGGTGCCTGAACTTGATGAGAATATAGATGTTAGAGTGAGTGCTATTAATGTAGCTAGCAAAAATATCTTTGCTAATTTAGGCGTTTGGTCTGCTCTTGAAAACAGCCGAGTACAAGATTATCAACACATGCATGTTTGGGATAAAGCAGGGTTAGGTAAGCTCGATTTTTCAGCCAAAGACAGTGCTAGTTTTCCCTCAGAAGATAACCTTGGTTGGATCATTGAAAACAAAGTGATTCGCCACGCACTATGGCAACAAGCTGAACTTGATGAAGATATTCATTTTTTTACTGATAATAAGTTAGCCAGTATTAGTCAGGGTGACAGTGAAGTCTTTGCCACCTTTGCCACTGACTCTGCTACTCATAACTCTGCAAGTAATAGCAGCAGCACACCAACAGCACCTATTATCGCTAAACTTGTTGTTGGCGCTGACGGTGCAAACTCATGGGTACGCCAGCAAATGAACATGGCGATGATCTTTAAAGATTATGACCACCACGCTATTGTTGCGACAGTAGAATGTCCACAAGGCCATAATAATACCGCTTGGCAAGTGTTCTTACCTACAGGACCATTAGCCTTTTTACCGCTAAGATCTGCACAATCAGCATCGTCAACAGCGGGCATCGCTGATCCAGTAAATAATTTATGTTCTATTGTCTATTCAACCTCACCAGATGATGCAAAACGTTTAATCGCACTTGATGCCACTGAATTTGCTAAAGAGTTAACGGCAGCCAGTGATGGTAAATTAGGGGATATTACCCTTAAAAGTGAGCGTTTTACTTACCCATTAACCATGCGGTTAGCGCAAGACTTTGTTAAAGACCGCGTAGTGCTTATTGGCGATGCTGCTCATACCATACATCCGCTTGCAGGGCAGGGCGTGAATCTAGGTTTACTTGATGCCGCGGCTTTAGCGCAAACCTTAACAGCAAAACTTAATGAACATGATGACAATCACGCTGAGCTCGTTAATACATCAGATCTTAAAGCGTTCTCTCGCTGGCGTAAAAGTGAAGCCACTGAAATGATCACCGCGATGGCTGGAATAAAACAAGCCTTCGCTCCACAGCAGTCACCTGTTAAATTAATCCGTGGTGTCGGCATGAATATTCTTAATAACTTTGCCCCAGCTAAAAACCGTCTTATCGCACAAGCGTTAGGCATTAAAGCAGACTTGCCAGCACTTGCTTATCAAAAAGACGCACTGTAACGCTATTATTTGAAAGAGTAATAGATGAGCTAATAGATAAAGTTATAAGAAGGGTACTTGTCAGGGTATAGCAATAATAGTTATACCCAACTTTCTTGAAAGTGGCGAGTTCAACGAGAGTTAATTATACCGGTTAATAACGCCGGTAAATCAGGCTATATTACTGCATTACCTTATCAATACCTTCCTATAGTTTCCTAGGCGGTCTGCACTTTTCAATAAGCGGCATCTAGCTAACCGCTAGGTCAAAATCAATAAGCTTATATAAAGCGTTGCTGAACTAACTCTTCGAAAATGCCTGAGAAGACATATTATTGTTGCCATCCTTTTTAAATAAATAAGCTTTTAAAAGACGAGATCTTGAGCTTTCGTCGCTCAATTGTCCTAAAAAACGCCTCTTCAAGAAGAATGACCATAAAATCTTATTGGCTTTTATTTGTTCTATGCCTATATCACCGAGCCAATAATGAGATTAATTTTGTAAGGTGGATGTTTTGAAAATATAATTCTGATTTTGAATAAAACTCGGGTTTATATTTTATAAATTTGGATTTTTCTGTTGAATCAACAGCAAGTGACAGCTATAATCAGTTAACTTTGAAAATTCTTAGGTGGAACACATGACTAATAAAACAGTATTACATGCAAAGCATTTAGCTTCAGGCGCAAAAATGGTTGATTTCTTTGGCTGGGATATGCCTATCAACTACGGCTCTCAAATTGAAGAGCATCACGCAGTAAGAACCGATGCCGGCATGTTTGATGTTTCACACATGACGATTGTTGATGTGCAAGGCGCAGATGCAAAAGCTTTCTTACGTCGTTTAGTAATTAACGATGTTGCTAAGTTAGCAACACCGGGTAAAGCGTTATACACAGGTATGTTAAATGAAGAAGGCGGCGTGATTGATGATTTAATCATCTACTTCTTCTCAGATACTGATTACCGTTTAGTTGTTAACTCAGCGACACGTGTAAAAGATCTTGCTTGGATGACTAAGCAATCTACAGGTTTTGATATCACTATCACTGAACGTCCTGAATTTGGCATGCTTGCCGTACAGGGCCCAGAAGCGAAAGCAAAAGTAGCTAAACTATTAACAGCAGAGCAAATCGAAGCTGTTGAAGGCATGAAACCTTTCTTTGGTGTGCAAGTAGGTGATTTATTTATTGCCACTACAGGTTATACTGGTGAAGACGGTTACGAAATTATAGTACCAAATAATTCAGCTGAAGATTTTTGGCAAAAACTATTAGACGAAGGTGTAGTTCCTTGTGGTCTAGGTGCTCGTGATACACTACGTTTAGAAGCTGGCATGAACCTTTACGGTTTAGATATGGATGAAACTGTTTCGCCATTAGCCGCTAACATGGCGTGGACAATCAGCTGGGAACCTACAGACCGTGACTTTATCGGTCGTGACGTATTAACAGCTCAAAAAGCAGCGGGTGATCAACCTAAGCTTGTTGGTTTAGTACTAGAAGCAAAAGGTGTGCTTCGTTCACATCAAGTTGTTGTGACTGAATTTGGCAATGGTGAAATTACTTCTGGCACGTTCTCGCCAACGTTAGGCCACAGTGTTGCTTTAGCACGTGTTCCACGTAGCGTGAAAGTAGGCGATACAATCGAAGTTGAAATGCGTAAAAAACTGATTAAAGTTCAGGTTACAAAACCTAGTTTCGTTCGTAACGGCAAAAAAGTTTTCTAATTGAAAATTAAGTTAGATGTTCTATATTATAGAGTAGCTAATCTAAATAATTATTCTACTGAGTAACTTAACGTGAAAACGTGGTTACTTTATTTCAAAAAAAATTAAAATTTTAAACAGGAAAAATAAAAATGAGCAACATTCCTTCAGAATTAAAATATGCAACTTCACACGAATGGGTTCGCGTTGACAGCGACGGTATCGCTACAGTTGGTATCAGTGAACATGCCCAAGGCCTTTTAGGTGATATGGTATTTGTTGAATTACCTGACGTTGATGATTCAATCAGCGCTGGTGATGATGTTGCTGTTGCAGAATCAGTAAAAGCAGCTTCAGACATTTACGCACCAGTTTCAGGTACTGTTGTTGCAATCAACGAAGCACTTGAAGACGCTCCTGAGTTACTTAACTCTGACGCTTTTGGTGAAGGTTGGTTATTTCAAGTTAAACTTGACGATGTAAGTGAGTTAGAAAACTTACTTGATGCAGAAGGTTATAAGAACTCTATCGACGAAGATTAATTTTCGGTCACATTCAGCGTTTATGCTGCGTTGCTTTTATTAATCGTCTAAATCCCTTTTATTAGGGGAGAGTGTACTAAGCTCAATAGACTCATAATTTTAGCGCCTTGCCTAAAAGCCGACTGTTTACGAAAAATTTTAGCTTCCCTTATCAAGTTTAGGCGACACAGCCGAAACATTGATTAGCTAAGCTAAAAAAATTAGTTCTTAATATTAAGCCTCTTACTCATTAGGTTTGAGGCTTTCTTTTATTCTAGATTAGTACAATTTATTTAAGTGAAACTTTTATGACTTCAAAAACAATTGTTAACTCATTAGCTGAGTTAGAGCAAACTCAAGATTTTATCCGTCGCCACATTGGCCCTAGTGAATCAGAAACTCAAGCCATGTTAAATGACCTTGGTGTAGAATCTGTTGATGCGTTAATTGATGAAATCGTACCAAGCGATATTCGTCTTGCCGATCTTCCAAATGTTGAAGAAAGTAAAACTGAAGTACAAGCATTGGCAGATTTAAAAGCCGTAGCTAGCTTAAATAAAGTGAATGACACTTATATCGGTTTAGGTTACTTCGGTACCTTAACACCGAACGTTATTTTACGTAACGTACTAGAAAATCCAGGTTGGTATACAGCGTATACGCCGTACCAGCCAGAAATTGCTCAAGGTCGTTTAGAGTCATTATTAAACTACCAACAAATGTGTATAGACCTTACTGGTCTAGAGCTAGCTTCAGCTTCATTATTAGATGAAGGTACAGCAGCAGCAGAAGCAATGGCATTAGCCAAACGTGTTTCTAAAAACAAAAAATCAAACTTATTCTTTATCTCAGATGATGTTTACCCACAAACGATTGACGTTGTTAAGCAACGTGCAGAAATGTTTGGTTTTGACATTGTTGTTGCTCCAGCTGCAGATGCTGCAGAACACGACATTTTCGGCGCACTTATCCAATACCCTGGCGCCTCAGGTCAAGTAACAGATGTAAGTGAATTGATTGCTAAAATTCATGACAATAAAGGTATTGTTGCAGTAGCTGCTGACATCATGAGCTTAGTATTATTGAAGTCTCCTGGTGAATTAGGCGCAGATGCTGTAATTGGTTCAAGCCAACGCTTTGGTGTTCCAATGGGTTACGGTGGTCCACACGCTGCATTCTTCACAACATTAGATAAATACAAACGTTCATTGCCTGGTCGTATTATCGGTGTTTCAAAAGACACACGCGGTAAAAACGCACTACGTATGGCTATGCAAACACGTGAGCAACATATACGTCGTGAAAAAGCCAACTCAAACGTTTGTACAGCGCAAGTATTACTAGCCAACATGGCAGCGTTCTACGCGGTTTACCACGGTCCTCAAGGTTTAAAAACTATTGCTAACCGTATTCACCGTTTAGCTGACATTTTATGTTTAGGTACAGCAACTAAAGGCTTAACAGCTGTTCATGCTAACTACTTCGACACATTAACGTTTAACGTTGATAACAAAGACGAAATCGTTGCTCGTGCATTAGCTGCTAACGCTAACTTCCGCACAGACGTTGACGGTCAAATCTCAATCGCATTAGATGAAACCACAACACGTGAAAACGTTGCACAACTTTTTGATATCTTATTAGGTGAAGGTCACGGTCTAAACGTGAGCGACCTTGATGACCAAATCGTTGCTTCAGGTCACTCATCAATTCCAGCGTCATTAGTACGTGAGTCAGCAATCTTAACTCACCCAGTATTTAACTCGTACCACAGCGAAACAGAAATGCTTCGTTATATCAAAAGACTTGAAAACAAAGATTTAGCATTGAACCACTCAATGATTTCTTTAGGTTCTTGTACGATGAAGTTAAACGCAACTGCACAAATGATCCCAGTATCATGGCCTGAATTTGCTAACATGCATCCATTTGCACCAGTTAACCAAGCACAAGGTTACAAAGCAATGATTGATGAGCTAGCCAAATGGTTAGTAGAGTTAACGGGCTACGACAAAATGTCAATGCAACCTAACTCAGGTGCTCAAGGTGAATACGCTGGCTTAATCGCTATCAGCAAGTATCACGAAAGCCGTGGTGACTCGCATCGTAACATTTGTTTAATTCCAGCATCTGCTCACGGTACCAACCCAGCATCAGCCATGATGGTTGATATGAAAATTGTTATCGTTGCTTGTGATAAAGAAGGTAACGTTGACATGGCCGACTTAAAAGCGAAAGCTGAAGAGTTAGCAGACAACCTTGCATGTATCATGATCACTTACCCGTCTACTCACGGTGTATATGAAACAACGATTGCAGAAATCTGTAACATCATTCATGACAATGGCGGTCAAGTTTACCTTGATGGCGCGAACATGAACGCACAAGTAGGTTTAACTTCTCCAGGTTTCATCGGTGCTGATGTTTCTCACCTTAACTTGCACAAAACATTCGCTATTCCACATGGCGGCGGCGGCCCAGGTATGGGACCTATCGGCGTTAAGTCTCACTTAGCACCATTCTTGCCTGATCATGCGTTAATTAACGTAGATGAAGCAACTAAAGGTAATGGCGCGGTTTCATCAGCTCCTTTCGGTAGTGCTAGTATTTTACCTATCACTTACCTTTACATTGCCTTGTTAGGTAAAAAAGGTGTTACTGACGCGACTAAATACGCAATTACTAACGCTAACTACGTATCTAAAAAATTAAGCGAACATTACCCAATTTTATATTCAGGTAAAAACGGCCGTGTTGCTCATGAGTGTATTGTTGATTTACGTCCGCTTAAAGCATCTTCAGGTGTTACTGAAGTTGATATGGCTAAACGCTTAATGGATTACGGTTTCCATTCTCCAACTATGTCGTTCCCAGTAGCGGGCACGTTCATGATTGAGCCAACGGAATCAGAATCTAAAGTTGAGCTTGACCGTTTCATCGAAGCAATGGTTTGTATTCGTGATGAAGTACGTAAAGTTGAATCAGGTGAGTGGGCATCAGATAACAACCCACTACACAATGCACCACATACATTAGCGGATATTACTGAACCATGGGATCGTCCTTACTCGATTCAAGAAGCAGTATTCCCGGTAGTAGCAGTAACGGCTAACAAATTCTGGCCAACTGTTAACCGTATTGATGATGTATTCGGAGACAGAAACTTAATTTGTTCATGTCCTCCAATCGAAAGCTATATTGACTAGTTAACCAGTTGATATAGAACAATAAAAAGCGAGCTTCGGCTCGCTTTTTTGTGTCAGTACTTTATAGTCTGAACATGTTTTATTAGCTTGGTTATTAGTTCGATCATAGAAAAGTAATTAGATTTATGTAGATGAAGGCAGATTCACTAGTAAAAAGATCAATGCTTTAGTCAGTACACTTTTATTTTGATATTATTGAATTGTTGTTAAGTTGTGATAGCCAAATAAAGGTCCTATGAAGTCTATTTTTTTTCTGTTTTTATTTTATTCTGTAGCGTTAATGCCATTGTACGGGAAAGCTAGCGATAGAGTATTAGCCTATGTTGAGCGAATACCGCCGTATGTATTGATTAGTAATAATAATATTACAGGCTCAACAATAGATATTTTAAATGAAGCCTTAAAAGAAAGTGATGTTGATATACATTATCAAGAAATTAACTGGTCTAGAGCTTTACATGATAGCGAAAGTAGACCAAATATCATCTTAACAGGACTTAATAGAAACGCCTTTCGAGAAGACAAATTTCATTGGTTATATAAAGTGCCCGTTCATACCAGTAGACAACGATATTTTTTATGGCAATTAAAAAGCAAATCTGCAGAGAATAAAAAAAGAGGCTTAAAGAATGCTTTTATCTCAGTGATGCAGGGTGATCATAAAAGTAAATCTTATAAAAGTTACGTTGAAGGTTTAGGCTACCAAGCCAATATTTATCCTGTAGGAAGCCGTGAACAGGTTATTCATATGCTGTTTAAAGGGCGCGTAGATTACATACTTGGTGGTGAACTCAATAACGCATGGAGAGTAAAAGGTTTGGGCTATGACCCTGATATGATTGAGCGGGTAGTAGAGGTTCCAAATACGAGTCAAGGTTTATACATAGCGATAGGAAAGCATACGGATATTAAGTTTGTTAACAAAATTAGAAAAGCGTTGGCTGATTTAGAACAAAGTGGGAGAGTAAACGAGATTATGTCACTATGGTTGAAAAAGACTGAAAAAACGTCCCCATCTGAGAATACGCAAACAAAGCGTACAGTTGATGAATAAGTAGTAACTTAATTTGTTTATGTCCTACAGCGCTAACTTGTGTGTATTAGTTAACTACTTGATATAGAATATAAAAAAGCGAGCTTAAGCTCGCTTTTTTTGTTTTTACATGTGTTATGATTTTCACCATTAATTCTTGAAATCAGATCAGATAGGGAAATCAATGTCTAAATACTCAGTTAAAGATCTCGCTCAATTTATTAAAAAATCAAAGGAAAGTGATACACCATTTGTTTTATTTACAGGAGCCGGTTGTTCGAAGTCAGCGGGTATACCATTGGCAGGAGAGCTTGTAGAAAAAATTAATGAAGATTTTGAACTTGAACTTAAGGGACTTTCTAAAGACGATAGACAAAATTACGGTAAATGTATGTCTGTTCTCGTTAAAGAGGATCGACGTAAACTGATTAGCGATTATATTAGTAAAGCTAAGATTAATTGGACTCATATTGCAATAGCTTTACTTATAGAAAAGGGATATTTTCAAAGAGTCTTAACCTTTAATTTTGATAATTTATTGGCAAGGAGCAGCGGACTATTAGGCCTTTATCCAGCAACTTATGATTTAACGACCGCGGATCTTGATTTGCATAACTTAATTGTTGAACCAGCAGTAGTTCATATTCATGGGCAGAGTCATGGTTTTACTTTATTAAATAGTGATGAAGAGACTTCTAAACATGCGGAGAGCTTGGAAAATTTTATTGCTTCTACACTAAATCAGTCACCAACATTATTTGTTGGTTATAGCGGTTATGCTGATGCATTCTTCCCTATTTTAGAGAAAAAATATACAGGGCAACACAGGTTGTTCTGGTCGGGGCGCTCAAAGAAAGAACCCGAGCATTTAAGTACTTCCTTATTAAAAAACTATGGAAGTTTTGCCCATTATATTCAGGGCGAAGATTCCGATATATTTTTTATAGAGTTAGCTCAAGAACTCGGCTGTTTTCCCCCTAAAATATTTGAAAATCCATATGATCATTTATTAGATGAACTAAAGCATGTAACAGACTTTCCACTACATGAGTCTATACATCGAGATTTATTTGCGAAAATTAAAAAACAATTAAAGAATGATAGTGAGCAATATTTAAAAGAAAGCCTTTTAGATACAGATAAATTATTAATAGAAGGAAGATATCAAGAGTTGATAGATTTATATGACAACAACTCAAAATTATTAGAAACTGACCTAGATAACATAGCATTAGCTTATCTTCGTCAATGTAATGATTTAATTCGCAATACTAATGATTTTGAACTTGAGGAGATTAAAGCAACAGTCATTGAAAATTATTCAAAAGCGCTTGAAGTTAAAAAAGATTTTTATTTAGCACCATTTAATCTTGGGGTTTTTTATAAAGATTTAGCAAGTTTTACTTCTGAGAAAGGTGTTAAAAAAATATATGTTGAAAGGGAAATAGAGCAGTATCGAAAGTCTATCTTGATTAATGCTAATGATTATTTTACTTATAACAACTTGTGCTCTGCATTATTAGTTTTATCCGATTTTACAGAAGACTTTGAAATTAAAGAAACTTTAATATTTGAAGCTTTAGGAGCTTCAGAGCAAGCTATAAAAATTGATGATAAAGAATGGAATGCATATTGTTTATTTGGTCAAGCATATTTTACATTAGGTGAAATCAAAACAGTAAGTAATGATAAAGAAAAATACTTTAAATTAGCTTTGAATTATTTTGATTCATCTAATATGGCAAAGCCTAATAATGAATTTATATTAGACACCTCAGGGCTAATTTGCTTAAAATTATATACCTTAACAGCTAAAAAATATTTTTTAGATAAAAGTTTTGAATATTTAAATGAACTTGACAGACTCAATCCCAAAAAGGTGTATAACTTAGCGTGTGCATATGCTTTAAATCTGCAGCTTGATAAGTGTAGAGCAATGCTTGAGCGAGCTTTAGCTTCAGATACATTACCTTCTAAAATGCATTTGTTGAAAGATAAAGACTTAGACGTTGTTTGTGAATTAGAGTGGTTTAAAGAATTGATATCTAAAGCTAACTAAAAAAAATTGTCGCGGTGGCGACGACACCCAAAGGGAAGCTGCCTCCGGCCTCCCTTTGGAATCCCTCGGAGCTGCTACATCAAACGTAATCCTGCATTCAGTACAATACTTCGACGTAACAGCAATGAAGGCACATCCATGTGCAACATTCCTTCTGCCATCATCCATGATGGCAATACGTGAATATTGTGCCTCACTCCGGCGTTTGAAGAAGCAGGCTTGGAGTTCGTTGATGCAGTGTGTTTTTTTACTATTAAAGAACTCTACTGTTATTTTTGAAAATGAGCATAGCCACAATTGCCTATTCCCATCTCAGCGTTGAAAGTTTAATCTTTATCAGCAGTTAATCGATGACAGCCATGGATGGCTGGAACTGACGTCGCGCAGGGACGAGCATTCGTCAGGTATCGATAACTGCAAAAATTTAACTTTCAGTTTTAGCTGAGTAGGGCGCCACGGGGATTCCAAAGGGGCTTTTGGCGTGTAACGCACCTTTGGGTGTAGTCGCCACCGCGACGCCAGACAGGGAATGAAACTCCAAGCAGCTCCATTCAAAATTAACTAGGACACGCACTGTTAATTATTATTCCACTATCAAGGTGATGACTTACTCTTTATTAACATAAGTATCTGACTTTAGGTGTGTTCATATCAATAATAGTTTGTTATTTTAACGTAATATATTCATCAGATTGGCTTACTAGATTATGGTGGGTAAAATCCCTAACCCTTTCTAAGACACCAAAAAACAAATTAAACTGGGAGAAATAAACAATGGTAAACATGTTAATTACATATCAACTTAATGACGGTGATGTTATTGAAATTAATCATCCACAAGAGTTTGAGTTTAAAGATTTAGATGGCAACAGTTTAGGCAATGCTGAGGTTATCAAACGTCATAATAATGATCTAATATTGGCTGAAGCCGCTTTTGTAATCTCAGCCGAACATGAGAAAATTACTATACCAAGCGATGCTGCATTCATGGAATCAAAAGCAGGGGTAAAACAACCTTTTGACTTTAATGGCCTGGTAAAATGCTGTGGTTTTACTTCTGTTAAATATAAATTTGATAGACAAGGTGATGTGAGCTCTGATTGGATTGTCGCTTACCCTCATTAATAATTGGGGCAGAGTCAATTTAAATATTTAGTCGCGATAGCGACGACACCCAAAAAAAGAAGGAGGCTGTCTGCCTCCATTCTTGCTAACTAGTTCACTTGTTGGTGTGAATGATTCGACTTACCCTCTTTGGCAATAAGGTGTGTTTCATCCATTTCTTTTTCAAGTTTTCCTGCAAAAACTTGGTAAATATCAATTTCTTTAAGTTTATTGCTTTTCGCCTTTTCTACACTAACAAGAAAATCATCTACATCATGTATATGAGGCACGGTCATATCGACCCCACCACTGCAAGCAATGACATTACAGCTAAAAACTATTGGTAAAATGGACATTAATACAAATTTATTCATCTTTACTCTCCTAAATAAAAAGAACATACCACCACCGTGGTATGTTCAGTTTTTAGCTTTCGCTTCTAACGTAAAGTTACTTTAGGATTTTCAGCCGGTTTGTCGAATAATCCAAAGAATTCAGATACAGATTTTGCATCACCACTTATTTGGATGTAACCGTCTTTAACTGCTTGCACAAAATCGATCTTACCCACTAACAATCCTAAGAATACAGGCTTGGTTAGTTTCACTGTTGCTTTTGGTTGACCTTGGTAATCTTTATGGAACTGAGCAACACTACGACGAATTTCAAGTGCGTGTGTTTCTTGGTAATCACCAAATTCAAAAGCAATGGTAAAGTGTTTATCTTGGCTACGTTGTGCGTTCAAACTAAAGCGCATAGCGCCAACAAGTTGTGAAGGCTCGAACTCTGCCATTAAATCAGGTGCTTGTAGATTAATTTTTTTCGAGTAATCAATCGTGCCATCAAGCTCTTGTGCTGAGGTTAAGTACCAGTTACGCCAGTTGTTATTAGTTTCACGATAAGCAAGTTCACGTAAAGCGATTGCCTTTAATAAACGAGGTTCCATATCTTCTAAATCAACACGAACCGCATGAGTAGCAAGTTCAGCACACCACTGAAAATCACCTGAATCACACGCTTTAGTAGCCATGTTCATCATTTCATCTTTACCACCAACCATAGATACATAACGCTGAGAAGCAGTAACCGAATAGGTTGGGTTTAATGTGGTTGGGTCACCATCAAACCATCCCATTTCACCGACAAAGATTTGTTTAGCGGCATGACGAATAGAGCCATAAAAGTCACCTAACCATGGGTGGCTTACTAAGTGTTTAGGAAGCTTAATTTCGCGGATCAAATCTTCTTGAGTCGCCCCGTTATTTATCGCTTTAATAGACTGATCGTAGGTGTATTGAATAGCATCACGATAAGACGTTAAGGTATTATCTACATGCTTACTACCAACAACGGGGCGTCCATGAGAAACCATCATTGCTTGAGCGTTGTACTCAAGTAAGGTATCTACACCTGGGAACCAAACACTTGGGTCACGATACTGTGTACCACGAATAGTGTGCAAGTTAGGAAAGCTTTCGCCTTGTATAACTTCTGAGCCAAACAGCATGTTAAAGTCAGGGAAGTACGCAGTAATTTCGTCGGATGCTTCAGAAGGAACATGTTTAAATTCAACTTTCACTCCTGCAATTGTCATTGCTAGCTGGCCATTTTTACCTTTAACTAAGGTATTTGGCGCAATTAAACTATGCTCATTAATTTCAAAATCAGGACCTAAACCACCGTTAATACGTCCGTTTTCATTGACAGAAAGCAATGTACCTAATGAGTAATCAACGCGGAAACCAAGAGCCGGACCAGTACCACCCATAGAGCCTTTTACCACATTAGTCATAAAAGTATCGTGTGCAATAATCAACGCTTTTTCAGCACCTTCAATACCACGAACACCAGCATAATGATCAGGATGCCAATGCGAATACATAATCGCCGCTACTGGTTTTTTATTACCGGTAACTTTACGAAAATCATCCATAACATTTTTCATTTTGTCTACTGATTCGACAGGATCTAAGATCAACAAACCATTATCACCGTCAACAATCATGGGTGAAGTTAAACCATAGCCATAGACTTGATAGAATTTCTCTTTATAGGAAAAGATGCCCTTTTTCATTTTTTTAGAGTGAGCCGTTAGCTCTGGATGTACTTTATTAGACACCCCATCAAAAGCATCATTTCCTCCCGTTGGTGTAAATGACATGTCTTTGTTGTCACCATGCCAGAAATGCGTTGCACCAGATCCTTTACCAAGGTAATAATCATGAGAAAGTGTCGGAATATTTACACTAACATCTTCAAAGCGATCTTTTTGGTTAGTAACGGCATTGCTCGTGTTCAATAGAGAACAAGCGAGTAGTAGTGATAAAGTAATAATGGATTTTTTCATAATAATCTCTAAAGTCTGCAAGTGAAATTTGATGGAGCTATATTACGAAATACTAAAAGAAGATGGCTAATATATGATATAAGTTAACTTATATTACTTATGGTTAATTCGATTAAGGTTAAGAAATGAAGCATTCAGATTACAGTTTAATACCTACATTCGTCGCCATTGTTGAAGAGAAAAGTTATACAAAAGCAGCAAAACGTTTAGGCATTAGCCAATCGGCGGTAAGTCAGGGAGTAACCAGGTTACAGGCTGTATTTAAAGATACTTTATTTATACGTGGTAGCCGCGGAGTTGAACCAACTCAGTTTTCTCTTGATATATATCCTACATTAGCAAGTTCAGTTGAAAATATTGCCTTTATGATGCCTGAGTACAAAAAGTTCAGTGCTGTGAAATGTGAAAAACAATTCGTTATTTCATCGTTAAGTGTCTTTGGCTTTACTATATTACCTCCGCTTTCAGCACTAATGAGCCAGCATGCACCTTTGGCAAGTGTTAAAATTGAACCGCTTAATAATCACGACTTTACCAACATGTTGAGATCACAGCACTTTGATTTAGTTATTGATGCTCACTCAAACCAATATCCACAGTTACGATCTAAAGTGATAATGGAAGATACTTTATGTGTAATGTGCCGTATTGATCACCCAAGATTATCGGGTGATTCAATCAGTATTGATGAATTTTTAGCGGAAAAGCATGTCACCCATTCTCAGCTTGATCAAAAGGGCGGTTATCTAAGTGGTAAAGGTTTAAAAGAAGATGAGATATTAAATCAGCGCAAGATAGCATGGCAGGCTGCTAGTATTATGGAGATGCTGCCTGTTATAGAGTGTTGTGACTATATTGCTTTGTTGCCACAAAGGTTAGTCGATAAATATCGTCATATTTACCAACTAAAACAGTTACACAGTAACTTTTTACTCGACCCTATAAAAGTAGCGATGTACTGGCATTCATCAAGAACAAATGATCCGAGTCATAAGTGGTTAAGAGAACAAATTGTTAAAGTAACCCAACAGTTTAATAAACTTTAGAACACAGTAATCTAATTAGGGCGCATCTAGCGCCCTTTATCTTAGTCGCTATTATCCCAAACTTGGGATCAGTGCAGGAATACCAGGTAACATTCCTACCGATGCCATTACAGCTGTTAACACAACAAACATAATACTTGGGATAACCCATCGGCTCATCTTACTTAAGCCTGAGCTACGTTCTTTACAGCCAACCAAACCAAGGTTGTCGAGCAACATAGTTAACGCCCAACCAAACGCTGGGTTAACCAATGCTGAAGAAAATACCACAATAGCCGCTGACTGAGTTGTTTTACCCTCACGGGTCATTTCCATTCCGGCTTCAAGCAACGGGATAAATACCCCCACTATTAATGCCACACAAAGCACGGGTTGCCATATTGCCAAATCCATAGGATAGCCCCATAAGGCAGCTATGATACAAAACAACGCAGTGAGTAGCGCGCCTGCAGGAATAGGTCGCTTTGCGATAGCTGCTGGTACTATATAAGTGCCCCAAGAAGAGGTGAAGTTTGCCCCACCTAACAGAGAACCAAAGGTTTGGCGGATAGACGCACTTGTCATGGTATCGTCAATGTTCATGTGTACTTTTTCAGTGCGCTCAGGGTAATTGATTTTTTGAAATACCTGATGACCTAAGAAATCAGGCGACCACATTGCTACCGCTAAAATAGCAAAAGGCAGTACCACGACAAAACTTTCTAATGTTGGTAAACCAAGCATCCAGCCAGTATTTTCGCCCCACCAATACATTGGATTCATGTTAGGTAGGCCCGGACCCGTTTGAAATTCAAACGGCGCGCCCATAGCAAAGGCAAGTGTTCCGCCTAGCAAGCAACTCAAAGGGACGGCTAACCAACGTTTACCCCAGTGTTCAAGTAATGCATACAATATTATCGTACAAAATATAACGATAAAGGCAATGTGTGCCATGCCTATTCCATCTGCCCAAGCGAACAATTTATTCACTTGTGAAATGGTACCGACAAAGCCAAGGTAGAGTAATAAGCCGCCGCAAACGCCTTTGCTGGTCAGGTTTGCCAGCATGCTTCCGCCTTTACTAATGGCTAAAATCAAACCCAAGGCACCAATGAGTAGTCCAAGCGCCATAGGATGTCCCCCTGCGGCCACCACAATAGGAATAAGTGGAATTAACGGGCCATGAGTACCTGCTAGGTTAGCTGTGGGTAATAAAAATCCTGAAAAAAGAATGATAAAGATTGAAACAATAAGTAATTCATAGCGGACGTTTTCTAATATAAAGCCTTGATCAAGCCCTAGGGAGCCGGCAAAGGTTGCTGCTATTGCGCCCACCATAACCACTTTACCAATAGTCGCTGCCATGGCTGGGATAGTATCTTCTATCTCAAAGCGGTAATCTCGAAAAGGTAAATTTGGTCGCCAGCGTTTGGGCGCCATTATTTGCAATTCGTGTTCTAAATACTCGTCTCGGCTATTAAATTCTGAAGTCGGCTTATGTTTTTGCTGGTAACTAAATTCATCCCCATTTAGCCCATTCTCATTTTGTTGAGAATCACCTTTTTGCTCATGTGAGGCTTTTGACGTATTGCCCATTATCATTCCTTTTGCTCACTTACTAAAAAAGCGTTATATCATTTAAGTTGACCATATTTTATCTCAACGCAGCATACGTAGCTAACAGCAAAGGCCACGTATGACTAAGCAATTAGTCTCGAATATTGCACATTAATGTTCAAAAAGTGAGCTTTTACTCTATTACTTCATTAGATGTTGCTTCATAGTGAAAAGGATAAATAGAAAATGATTAGGGAATAGGGCGGTGATAATGTTGCTTTGTAAATCTAAATAGTCATTCTAATCAGAATCTATCAGAACTAAATAGATTCGAACATTCTTAATATAAAACCGAACATAAAATAATTATTAGTCAAGGTGAAATTAATTAACGTACTGATAATAAAGTATAAAAATAAATTTATATGATTGGCATAGAACTTCCAATGAAATAGTAACGACTTAAATTATTTCTATTGAACATAAGTTCAATTTCGCCATTTTATGCAAGGAATTTATATGAAACACACGTTAGTCATTACCATACTCATCATTATGTTCAGTAATGGGGCAACAGCTGAAGAAGATAAGCGCTCTATTAATGAATCGACAACAAACATGATTGCCGCACTTCAGCAAAAGCAATGGATTCATGGTTCACAAGATTGTAAAAACAACCAAGACCCCGCAATAGAAGTCTTTCAATACGATGAATCAAGTTATGTACTACGTCAAAATAAGTGTCTGAGTTATGAAGCACCTTTTATTTATGTCTTAATTGGAAAGGAGAAGATACTTGTTGTTGATACTGGGGCAACCGAAAGCGCTGAAGAATTTCCACTGTATCAAACAGTACAATCTCTGAATCAAAAGCATTCCGACAACGGAAAAACCAAAGAGCGTGAGATAGTAGTTATTCACTCACATAGTCACAGTGATCATTATAGTGCTGATTCTCAATTTGTCGGTCAAGCCAATGTTACCGTAGTTGCAGCAAATAACACTGGAGTAAACGAGTTTTTTGATTTTGAAAAATGGCCTGAGCAGCAAACTAACTTTGAGCTTGGTGGACGCAGTATAACTATCATTCCAACCCCTGGTCACCAAGAAGAAGCTATTTCAGTGTATGACCCACAAACTAAGTGGCTGCTAACTGGAGATACATTCTATCCGGGTTATATCTATGTTAAAACGTGGCAAGACTACAAAAATAGTATCGCCCGTTTAGTGGAATTTACTAATAATCATAGCGTAAGCGCAATATTAGGATCGCATATTGAAATGACTAATAAGGCGGGTGAATATTATGAGATTGGTACGATATACCAACCCAATGAGTCTTCTTTGTTGTTAACGCCAAGTGATTTAACTGCTTTGAATGAAAAGCTACAGCAAGTAGATGAGCCAGAAAAAATAGCAATGGATAGTCTGATTGTTGAACCCTTGGGCGCTTTGCCAAAGCTGATCAGTAGTATTGCCAAATGGTTTATTGGATAATAGGTTTAGTTTGCTGAAGGCGTTTTTAGGCAAAAAAATTACTACTAACTTACAATAACTAAAACACTCAATGTTATTGTGAGTTAGCAGGTAATGAGGTCCTAAGTCGACCGCTGGATTTTTCTGTAAACCACATCGTTTCACATTTATTTCACTTACTTGTCGTTAAGCTAGCTCTATTGAAATTAAAGGAGCAAAACACATGCTTAAGAAAATAGCTATTACCTCAGTAACCTTAATTGTCCTGATAGCAGGTTCATTATTTGGTGCTAAAGCTTGGGTTAAAAGTTTATTACCCGAAAAAGCCCACTTTGTTGCGATAAAACAAACACAAGTAAGTGACTTACCCTACGTTACCCACGATATTCCAGCATACAGAGGTAAAATATTAGCCGTGGTTACTAGCGTTGATAAAATGGGGGAAGATCAAGACACCGGCTATGAACATACTGAACTAGCCCGTGCTTACTGGGTGTTTACTGCTAATGGTTTCAGTGTTGATATTGCTAGCCCAAAGGGAGGTAAACCGCCGGTAGTAATTGATGGAGAGGATATGGGCGCTTATGATTATGCTTTTTTAAATGACGATACTATTCAACAGAAAGTGGCAAACTCTATTGCACTGGCAGAGGTAAACCCGAACGATTATGAGGCGGTATATTTTGTTGGCGGAAAAGGCACTATGTTTGATTTTCCTGATAACCCTTATGTGCAAAATATTGCCAAAACACTGTATCAAAACAACAAAGTAGTCAGTGCTGTCTGTCATGGCCCTTCAGCTCTGGTAAACGTTGTATTAGACAATGGTGAAATGCTGCTTTCAAATAAGAAAGTCAGTGGCTTTACCAACAATGAAGAACTTTTTTTAATTCCAGACGCGAAACAAATTTTTCCTTTTTTACTTGAAGATAAATTGATTGAACAAGGCGCTCAATTTCAATCGGGTACAACCTATTTAGAGAAAGTCACACAAGATGGAAAATTAATCACGGGTCAAAACCCTTGGTCTGTATGGACGCTTGCCGAAAAAGTAGTGGCTGAACTAGGTTACCAACCTAAAACCAGAGAGCGTACTCCTGAAGAACATGCTATCGAACTTTTGATGACATATGATTCACACGGTTTTGATGCGGCTAAAGATGAACTAAAACAAAAGCCACACGCTTATCAACGTATTCTTATTGTGATGCACAGTATTTTAGCCTTTATGCAGTTCGAAATTAGTAAAGGTATTGACCTGCTAAGTCTGGCAAATCAACTAAAACAATTGCGTTAATGTTTATATAAATTTTCTTGCAGCCTAATAATCATCTTCGGCTTATTAAGCTGCTTGCTGTAAATCACTGAGTCAGCTCAGCTAGCATGATGTTATTCAATTGCATGTACCTCTCCACTTACTGGACAATGCTCGTCTGGATAACCACGATTTAAATCCTATACAGTGCAACTTTTTAATAACGATCTTTTGAATAATTATCACTTAATCCCCTCTGTTACTAGTATGTAATCAATTTGTTACAAGATTGTTTTTGTTATCATCGAAAAAATAATGAAAAATTTGTCATATTTGCATAAGATATAGCGATAAATAATATAAGGATCTACTATGAAAAAGAAATATTTGGCAGTTGTCATAGCCGCAAGTTTAGCGTTATCCGCCTGTATGGCAACCAGTTCTGACTCTGTTTCTGATACTGGTAAGAACGCGTCAACGCAGTCATCTGAAAATAGTGCCAATAAAGTCTTTAGCCAAAAGTACTTATTTAAAGAATTATCTAATGGTTTACGTGTACTGGTGGTAAAAACAGATTATCCAGATCTTGTTTCAGTGCAAATCCCGGTATCGGTAGGCTCTCGTGATGAAGATGAAGCAGGTAAAACCGGCTTTGCGCATTTCTTTGAACACATGATGTTTAAGGGATCTGATAAATTTCCGCAAGATGTTTACTCTGATTTATTTAAAAATGCCGGTGTTGATAACGGCGCGTACACGACCAACGATTACACCAACTATCATTTAGACTTTTCTAAAGATCACTTGGATAAAGTATTAGAGATCCAAGCGGATCACTTTAAAAACCTTACTTACACTGATGCTCAATTTAAAACGGAAGCATTAACGGTAAAAGGTGAATACTTAAAAAACAACGCTAGTCCAACGCGTAAGTTATTAGCGGCAGTACGTAAAGAAGCATTCGATACCCATACCTATAAACATACCACAATGGGCTTTTTTGAAGATGTTGAAGCAATGCCTAATCAAATTGCTTACGGTGAAAAATTCTTTAATCAGTTTTATAAACCAGAATATGTTTCTTTAGTGATTGTGGGTGATGTTGATCCACAAGCCACCATGGCGATGGTAGAAAAGCATTGGGGCAATTGGAAAAAAGGTGATTTTGTTAATGATATCGCTCAAGAGCCAAAGCAAGAAGAAGCCAAATATGTTCATGAAAAATTTGATGGCTTACCGGGGCATTGGTTATTAGTTTCTTATAAAGGCGCTGATTGGCAACCGAAGAAAAAGGATCGCGCCGCTTTAGATTTGATTTCTGAATTGTACTTTTCAAATAACTCAGCCTTATATCAAGAGTTAGTGGTAGATAAGCAGTTGGCAAGCCAAATGTTTAACTACAACCCAGAAACAAAAGATGCGGGTTTACGTCACGTATTTATTAAAGTGAATGATGAAAAAGATTTAGCCACTGTACGTGATGCGGTAAATCGCACTTATGCGCAAGTGCGTACTGAACTCGTTTCAACAGAAAAGCTTGATAACTTAAAATCTAATCTAAAATATAGCTTTGTGAATAGCTTAGATTCTTCAGAGTCTATTGCGGCAACACTTGCCAGTTATATGCACTTTGATCGCGATCCTGAAACGATTAACCATCTTTATAATAGTTTTGACAATATTTCGGCCGATGACATCAAACGTATCGCCAATCAATATTTTATTGATGAAAACCGTACCACGGTGACGTTATCAGCATTAGATAAAGTGGCTGGCTTTGACCAAGAAGTTGACTTAAATGGCGCGGTAGCAGCGATTGAATTGAAAAACTCTCAACCTAGCACTCCACAGTTTTCAGTATTGGATAATACCAATGACTCGCCGTTGATTGATGTTAACTTCCTGTTTTATACGGGTGCAGCAGCAGACCCTGTAGGTAAAAAGGGCGTGGCAGCATTGACCGCACGCATGTTAACCCAAGGTGGTTCACAAACGCGTAGCTATCAAGACATTAAGAAAGGTTTATATCCGATTGCCGGAAGCTTTTCGTCTCAGTTAGATAAAGAAATGATGTCATTTACTGGTCGTGTTCACAAAGACAATGCGACACAGTGGTATCAATTGATCAGTGATCAATTATTGAATCCGGGCTGGCGTGAAGATGACTTTAAGCGTCTGAAAAAAGAGTTAATCGATGGTATTAAGTCTGGGCTTAAATCTTCTAATGATGAAGAGTTAGGTAAAGAAGTGCTTTATAGCGAACTTTATCAGGGCCATGTTTATGAAAACTTTAACAGTGGTGATTTATCTGACTTAGCCGCAATCACCCTTGAAGATGTTAAAGCGTTCTACAGCGCACAACTTACACAAGCTAAATTACACTTGGGTATCACTGGCGCTATGCCGAGTGATTTAAAAGCACAGTTAATGACTGACTTAACGGCATTGCCTGTTGGGGATGAAAAGCGTTTAACTATTGCTAAGGCGCCTGTGCTAAAAGGTCATCATGCAACAATTGTTGAAAAGAATGCGCAATCAACAGCCGTTTCTTTTGGTTTCCCAATCGATACTATTCGCAGTGACAAAGACTGGGCAGCGCTTTGGTTAGTTCGCTCGTACTTTGGTGAGCATCGTAGTTCTAACAGCTACTTGTATCAGCAAATTCGTCAAGCGCGCGGTATGAACTATGGTGATTATTCTTATATTGAATATTTCCCACGTGGTATGTACCAAACTAAGCCGGATTCAAACTTAGGCCGTTCAAGCCAAATTTTCCAAGTTTGGTTACGTCCTTTACGTTCAAATAATGACGCGCATTTTGCTACACGTGCCGCTTTGTTTGAATTGGACAACTTGATTGAAAATGGCATGAGCGAAAAAGACTTTCAAGCAACACGTAATTACTTAACTAACTATGCTCCGCAATTAGTTGCTAGCCAAGATCAGCAATTAGGTTATGCCTTGGATAGTGAGTTTTATCAAACAGAAGAGTTTGTTAAGTACGTACGTGGCGAGTTTGCAAAACTAACGTTAGACGATGTGAACCGTGTTATTAAAGAAAACTTACAAACAGATGATATTCACTATGTTTTCATTTCGAGCGATGGTAAAGATATGCAGCAACGTTTGTTGTCTGAACAAGTATCACCGTTGAAATATAACAGTGAAAAACCTGCAGAGCTTTTAGCTACCGATAAAGTTATTGAAAGCTACAAGTTAACGCTGCCGGCGAAAAATGTCGAAGTGATTGCGGTAGATAAGGTGTTTAAGTAGTCTTAAGCATAATATTAATCGGATTAATAAAACACCACGCTTGACGTGGTGTTTTTATTTTTACTATTAAATAAAGTACGTCACCACGACTTCTGTAACTCGCTAAGCCGGCTTAGATAAATTAATCGACTGTAAATACAATGGGGGCATTCGTCAGTTTGTAGCGTTCGTCAGTGACGCTGGCATTGATAAACTTAATCCCTTTGCAGATGACTTCTCCATATCCTTCATGAATATGTCCGCAGATATGAACTTTGGGTTTTATTTCTTCAATCTTAGTTAATAGATTCTCACAACCGGTGTTTTCACCGCTATCAATTTTATCTAACAGGCCAAACGCAGGTCCGTGGGTAATGAGTACATCAACATCATTACTGATCAGATCCCATTTTTTTTGTATTTCTTTGCCGCGCGTTAAGTTAAAAGCCCAGTTTTGAAACCTTGGTTGCCATGGCGAGCCGTAAAACTTGTGCCCCGCTATTGTTATCGATTGATCTTCTAGATACACAGCATTGGTTAGGATGTTTAAGCTGGCTTCTTTTTGACGCTCAAAACACCAGTCGTGATTACCCGCGATAATGATTTTGTGTTGATGAGGTTGCTCACCTAACCACTCATTGAAATCCTTAAGTTCTGATAACTTTCCGTGCCTAGTAATATCTCCAGCATGAATGAGAACATCACCATCCGGGATTTCTAGATTGCTGTACATACCGTGAGTGTCCGAAATAGCAACACACTGTAGCTTTGTATTCATTGTTGTGAACCTTACATTTTGTACTTACTTAATAAGCACTTAATCGAAACAATTATCTGAAACAAGACAGGGCTAAGGTTAAAGCGCGCTGAAAGGTTTCGTATTTGTACCACTATTTAAACGAGTACATGGGCTGACTACATTTATAATATAAACAGACCCTTTTTGACAACATTAATGGTTATTTCAGATTATTTCAGGCTCTTTAAGGTTTTAGCAGGGGGCGTGTAACTTCGCTTTGACTGTTACTGTTGTCATCGCCATGTTATGCAAAGCGTCAAATGTGGGTTCTAAATAAAGTTGGAAACCGTTAAATAAAATCGGAAACTGGAATTATTACGTTTAAGAGCCGCAAATACCTTTCAAAAAATTTAATTAAACTTTGAAATAGCTAACTTCTAAAATATAACTCTAAGGGCAGTAGCCACAAACCTGACCTAATTCACTGGTCAAAATAACCCTGTTTTATGTTCACTTTGATACGAAAGCAGACCTTATTCGATTTCATAATAAGGATTTTTTCTGTCACATTCATACCATAATTATCTTGTGGAAAACTCGACTTTATGGCTACTTAGACAATAAAAACGATGATAAGCACTCGGTTACTTTACTCTTAAAATCATCTCTAATTCATTGTAGTATTATTAGTAATAAGTATGATTATTTGAATTTCATAAAAAATTCATTTTTAGGGATTGGTTTACTATACAAGTAGCCCTGTAATATGTCGCAACCTAAATCAGCTAAAATAGACTTTTGCTCTTGCGTTTCAACCCCTTCGGCTACTGTTTTAAGTTTCAAGCCTGATGCTAAGGAGATCGTATTTATAACTATCCAAGTATCTTCATCTGAAGATGAGAGTGAATCAATAAAGCTCTTATCTATCTTTAAGGTATCAACAGGTAATTTTTGCAAATAACTTAACGAGGAGTAACCAGTACCAAAATCATCAATTGAGATAGATACGCCTATTTCTTTTAAGTCATGTAATGTTTGTATTGTAGCTTCTATATTTTCCATCAATAGGCTTTCTGTTAATTCTAATTCGATATTATGGCCACTAATACCTGCGCTGTTAATTACTTGTAATACCTCTTCTTTAAACAGAGGGTCTTTAAGTTGCAGGGCAGAAACATTTACCGAGACAACTAATGACTTGTCGGAATGTGCTTGCCACTGCTTTATGAACAAACACGATTGCTCTAAAACAAACTTACCAATAGGAATAATAAGTCCAGAGCTTTCAGCGAGTGATATAAACTCTAATGGAGGAATATTGCCTAGCGTATGATGCTGCCAACGTATTAATGCTTCACATCCTATCAACTCATCTGTTTTCAAACTTTGCTTAGCTTGATAGTGCACTGTAAATTGGCCTTTTTTTAAACCTGTACGCATATCACTAATTAGTTGCAGCTCTCTTAATCTTTTCTGCTCTATATCGGGGTGATACATAGCATAATTATTTCTACCGGTATTTTTCACTTGATACATGGCATTGTCTGCCGAGCTTAATAAACTAGTAAAATTATTTCCGTGGTTTGGGTATAAAGCTATGCCAATGCTAGCGGTAATATCGATTGAGAAATTCTCATAAGACTTCTTGGTTGGAATTAATAATATAAGCTGTTTAGCAAGTCTCGTGACTTTATTTTTAATCTCCTCCTCATCATCACTATAATCAGTAATGATAATGAATTCATCCCCGCCAAGGATTGCTAAAAACATCCCTTTAGGGATAATAGTTAATAATTTTTGTGACATTTCATGTAAAAACTCATCACCCGCTAGATGTCCTTGTGTGTCATTGATATTTTTGAAATGATCCAAATCAATAAATAAAATGGCGAATTTTTTGTTGTTTAAAAGAGCATGAGAAATTCTTATTTCAATTTCTTTTCGGCATAACACTCGGTTGGGTAATTGGGTTTTCTCATCGTAATGCGCTAATTTTTCTAATTTTTCTTTGCTCTGATTAAGTTCTGTGATATCCAATACCGCACCAATTATACGACTAGCTTTACCATTTTCATCACGAAGAACTTGCCCCTTTTCTAATACCTCTCTAATTTCGCCAGAAGGCCTAATGACTCTATGTTTTATACTGTATGAGCTATCGTTATTTATCGCGTCGTTTACAGCATCAATAACAGCCTGCCTATCATCTGCATGTATGTAAAAAAGAAAGGCTTCATAAGTTGCCTTGAACTCTTGTGGCTTTACGCCAAATATTCGATAAGTTTCATCGGTCCAAGCCAAAGTTTCATTCGTAATATCCCAATCCCAGGTACCAACATGTGCTAACGATTGCGAAAACTCTAAACGTTCGTGTAATTTTTGCATTGTTGATGCGACTAATTCCTGTTCACTTAATAATCGAATAGAGCACACAGTAAATTTTTCGCCGGACTCTTCATAATGATTCAAATCGATACAAACAGGTATTTCATGATTTTTCTTATGAACAGCCCAAAGTCCAGAGCCTTGATTCATTGAACGTTTATTCGGTTTGTTTATAAAAGAATTTCTAAGGTTTACGTGCTTCTCTCTGGTGCGACTTGGTACCAAACATTCAATTGATTTACCGAGTAGTTCATCAGGTAAATAACCTAACAAATTAGTAATATTGTTATTTATCCATATAATCTCAGCTTTTTTATTAACAATAAGTACAGTGTCTGGTATTAAATTTAAAAGTTGGATTGAGGGGAATTGCATAATTTTTCCAAGTTCATAAAATTATTGTTAGTATTTCTTATATCAAGTAATCAATATTGGTAATTGTTATTTATTAATAACACTTTAACTATCACTATTTTTATCTTCTTTTTATACTAGTTGCATAAGATAAAAAAGGATAAATGAACTCAAAGTTAAAGTTGAGTCATACACATCAAGAGTATTTATTATATTACAAATATTTAAATTAGATAGAACTAATTTAGTAGCTACTAATGTAAAGATCAGGATTATTTGAAGTTCAAAATGAATATATTCATATAGCATCTCAAATATTTAAGTTTGCTTATGTTTCGAGATATAGTCAATTTTGAGTAATTACAGTTAATATATTTTAACGTTTTCGTAGCAATATTTAGTATTTCCGACGAAACTAAAAATGTCGGCTTATTAGCGAGCAGAAGTCATAAGGTAATCCTCAATGCTAACGTCCGCTTTATGTCTAGGAACTGTCGTTAGTGAAGCAAGCTCTACCTTCCGCAATGTGCACTATGATCTTGCCCCATAAAAATGGACACTAATTAAGAATATTTCCTTCAGCTTCAAAGTCCGAAGGGTTTTTATACTTTAGATAGCTGTGAAGCCTCCTTTTATTATAGAAGCATTCAATATAATCAAACACATCTATTTGCGCTTCTTGTCTTGTTCTGTAGTTGTACCGACGAATCCGTTCTCTTTTAAGTGACCCGAAAAAACTTTCTACAACAGCATTGTCATAGCAGTTTCCTCTAGCGCTCATGCTGCATAGGATGCCATTTTCGTTTAACATCTGCTGATAGTCATCGCTGATGTATTGAGATCCTCTATCAGAATGAATGATGAGGCCATCACTCGGATTTCTTGCTGCCACAGCCATGCCTAACGCGTTCATTGCAATGTGACGGCCCATGTTTTTATCCATTGACCACCCAATAATTTTACGTGAGTACAAGTCCATTACGACGGCTAAATAAACAAAACCTTGTTTCGTTTGTATATAAGTTATGTCTGATGACCAAACTTGATTTACCGCCTTTGAAACAAAGTTTTGGTGTAGCAAATTTGGCGCAGGCTCAACGTATGGATTAGACTTAGCTGAACGTCTAAATACACGCTTAGGACGGCCTTTTAATTGCAAAACACGCATTAACCTAGCCACTCTGTTTTTACCACAAGCTTGCCCGTCAGCGTTAAGCGCAGCCCTGATTCTTGGAGCTCCATATACACATCTGCTTTGCTCAAATACTTTTGATATCTGCTCTGTTAACTGAATATTCTCTTGCTTGGTTTTACATAGTGGCCGACTTAGCCAGGCGTAATAACCACTACGTGAAATATCCAATAGAGCACACATCATTTTTACGGGATAACTGTTGCGGTGCCGCTTAATACAACAAAACTTTAACCGGACTCCTTGGCGAAGAACACCACCGCATCTTTTAAAAAATCACGCTCTTTTTTTACTTTAGCCAGCTCTTGCTTCAACTTAGTTAATTCATTATTGCTAGTTTGTTTATTCCCTTTGAAAGCATCATCACCTTTCAAGCGAAACTCATCACGCCAACGACTTAGTTGCCTAAAACTGATCCCGAGTTCTTCGCAAACACTATTAGCAGTAACACCGTCTTCAGAAGCTTTGAGTAACGCCATACGTTTAAACTCAGCAGGGTATCTTTGATAACTTTTGGATTTTGTCATGAAACACCTCCTGTTGTATCTCTACAACAATTATAGTGTGTCCACGAAAATGGGGTAAGACTAGTATGCAGACTTACCGTGTGTTACTAAAAAGCTATAGAATAATCGGGCATTGTCACTGGACTTTTTGAAAAATTGAACGTTTTATTCACTACTCTTTAGTCTTGTACATGGCTTTATCGGCTGTAGCTATTAATGTATCTATCGTGGTGCCATCATCAGGGAATATTGCGATACCAATACTACAATTGATTTCAATGTTTATACCATTAACAATCAATTCTGTTTTTAATTCTTGGGTTAGAGTTTCAATCATTATAGAAACATCATTTTTATTAGAAATACTTTCAAATAAAATAACAAATTCATCTCCTCCAAATCTGGCGACTGTATCTGAATTTCGAATAGATTTTTTAAGACGTAAAGCTATTTCCATTAAAACCTGATCACCAAAAAGATGACCTTTTGTATCGTTAATGAGTTTGAATTTATCTACATCAATAAAAACCAAAGCAAATTTATAATTATTACGTTTAGACTGTGTAATTAAATGTGTCAGCCGGTCGAGCAAAAGATAACGATTTGGGACTTTTGTTAGTTGGTCATAATGTGCGAGGTGTTCAAGTCGTTCGGTTTCTTTTTTCCGTTTTGTGATATCTCTATTTATACCTAAGGCACCCACCATCTGATAATTTTCACCATATATAGGTACACACATGGATTCAATCCAGCCAATGTGTCCATCTTTGTGTAACATCCTAATTTCACCAGTCCATTTCCCCTGATTTTCTACCGCTGATATAACTTCTGAAGTGATATGTTCAGTATCACCGGGAACATGCAGCATATTAACAGGTTGCCCAATAGCCTGTTCTTTGGAATAGCCATAAAGTGTTTCTGAGCCTTTATTCCAATCAATAATGAAGCCTTGTAGATCAGTTACTACTATCGCATCAAACACGTAATCGAAAGCTTTCGCTCGTTGCTTAAGTATATCTACATTCATGATTTATTAAATTATTTTGCAAGTAACTTATCCTAAAGATTGGTCTGAGTAAGTCCTACATGAGCTAAAGTTATATTCTGGTCAAATCGGATACTTAATAATATATAAATTTACACAATATTGAGGGTATGGCAAGTCATTATCAACAAACTGACATTTCTATGTTAAATATGAAACGTATGGTTAAGGATGATTTGTTAGCGTTAACTGATAAATTACCGCTTTGTGTGGCTTAGTTCACATTCAGACTGAACGACTCATTTACAAAAGTCTTCATCAAAAGACTCATATTTTTATTTATGGGGGAACGTCCGCTATCAGGACGCTGTTAACGTAATGTGGTTGTTCAGCCATATCCGCTGTAGATCAAAACATACAAAAACTTTCAGTATAAATTTCCAAATACTAACTTCTCCTCCGTGGCATGACCTGAACTGTGTTGATGATTGCTCTACTTCCGCTTATGGCTATCAGTTGACCTAAAGAACAGCCAACGTCAGCAATGCGCAGAAGACGTTAACATAGTTATTTCATAATGTGTTTCGAATGATTATTAAGGTTCACTTATACCAGTTGAAGTCAGGTTCCAACTTTATTTGGAGTGTTTTTTGGTACTTTTTTAATAAATAAAACTTACTGCCACATTTGTTTCTATCTTTATTCACAAAAGCACATTTTTGCTCAACGGCATAAGTAGGCTTGCATGGGATTTTTGTTTCGATCTTTATTTAGCTTCTACATCAAACTCACGTTAACTATGAATTCAGTAAACAGAGTAGGGCTGAGGGAGCCCACAGTGAGTCTTATTGCGTTGGGTTGATGTAGTGTTTTTCAGCGAAATTTTCAGCTAGAAAAATTTGTAAATCAGCCAGTTGTTTGTCTGAGAACCATTTTTTGTGTGCTTGATAATAGTCTTTAGTTTTATAAACCTTGGCTAATATGTCATTAATATCGTTAATAACACGTTGGCCCAATGGGCTATTTGAACAGTTGAAATGGGCAATGAGATAAGGAGGCGCTCCAGCAATAGTATATTGTTCTATCAGCTGCTCTTGGGCTTCATTTGGGGTTATATCCACGGGTAAGGCAAGTACAAAGTCGACGCGTGATTTATATAACATGGACGATAGTGCGACAACACGCTTATTGCCGCCACGGTAATAGATGTTTTCGGGTTTTATTTTGTGTATTTGCTGGTCAAGAAAATTACCAAAGGAAACATCCTGTGCAAGACCTATGGTTTTTTCAGGTAATAACTTAAATACCTTAGGCAGATCTTTAATTTCTCCCTCAGCATTAAATAATTGTTTTGGTAACGCTGATTTTGGATCAAAGCGGTAAAGTTTATGAGTTAGGTAAAAGCTTTGAGGATCTGAAAAGAGCGAATATTCCCTACGCTTTGGTGTACTTGCTCTATTGGCTACACAGGCATTTTCCTTTGTCTGCAGTACTCGATTCATGCGACTTGCGGTCACTCGCTCTATTTTAATATTGTATTGGGTTAATTGCTGAATAATTAAATTTTCAATATAAGAAGCAGTTGATGTTTCCGCAGAGGTTTTAGCTAATAGATCTATGTTTTCAAGTTTGTCTTCGACTAGCCAAATTATTTTTTTCTTGCTGCCTTGTTCATGCACATGATCACTTTGCGCAGGAGCGCTAAACAGTGTGCCAATAAAAAGTGCAAGACTAATGAAGGAGCTTATCATTGGTGACGGTGAAAGTAGATTCAAGGGAAAACGTCTGTTGAGTGTGACTTCTGTCTATTTTAACCGTATTTTATTTATTAACCTAGCTTCGTTAGGTTTAAAGTGACTCTTTATCGGAATTTTATGCGTAATGTTTATGGGGAATTTTCGCTGTTGTGTAAGCCTTAATTTACTCAGTTTTTTCAAGGGTAAGTTAACTGATTGTTACTGTGGTTAAAGTTCCTTGAATTGCTGCTCAAAGAGTATCTACCTTTGTTCATCATCCCTGATGAACAAAAATGAACACTGTCATTTTTTGTAGTCATTTTGCATTCATCGCAGCAATTAGTGTCTATTTTATGGTGTCGATAATAATAATTTCACAATCTGTAGTTGCTCTCAATCGTATTGAACTTGATTGACTGATTTCGGCACCATCACCTTTGTTCATCGTTATATTTGCGGAGCTGTCCTCAACTTTGAACATACCATCAGAGGCTAATATGTAAGCTTGATGTCTAATGTCTTGCTCAATCAGAGTACCTTTAGCTAATTTACCACCATAGATGCGTGCTTCTTGGTTGATAAAAAGGGCTTTATCCTTATCTTCTGGATAACCTGATGCTAATAAAGTAAGTACAGCTGCCTGCTTAGTGGGGAACTTTTTGCTTTCCCAACGAGGCGTCACGTCATTTTTATTGGTTTCAAGCCAAATTTGATAAAAGGTTAACGGATCTTTGGTGCGGTTATATTCTGAATGCACAATACCTTTTCCGGCACTCATCACTTGCACTTCACCTGTTTTAGTTATGCCTTTATTACCCGTACTATCTTGATGGGTAATTTCACCTGAACGAATAAAACTAATAATTTCCATATTTCGGTGTGGGTGCGAAGGAAAGCCCATACCTGGCTCAACCCAGTCATCATTGATTACACGTAACTTTCCAAAACCCATGCGGGTAGGATTATAGTAATTAGCAAAACTAAAGTGATGCTTAGATTTGAGCCAACCGTGATTAGCGCCACCAAGACTTTTATAGGGATAATGTTTGATCATAATAGAAAGCTCTCCAATAAATTGTTGTTCGTCGTTTGAGCCATCTTTATGCTCTACGTTTATCTTAAAAAATAGTCTATTCAATCATCAGATTGTGATTGAAACTTGATGAACAAATATTAATTGTTTACATTATGAGAATAAACATTAGTTAACTGAAAACATAGTTAACCAAATGGAAACAATCTTTCTTGATCATTTTGGAGATGATATGGGACAACTTGAAGATATGTATATTTTTCTGCGTGTTGTTGAAACGGGCAGTATTACCAAAGCAGCAGAACAGATGAATATCGCTAAGTCTGCGGTAAGTAAGCGCTTATCTTTGTTAGAGCAAAAACTGGGTATTAAGTTAATCAATCGTACCACTCGAAAGTCCAGTATTACCGAAGCAGGTCAGCGTTATTACCAACGCAGTAAACTTATTATTGATGAAGTGGATGAATTAAACAGCCAAACTTCTAGCAGTAAAAGAGCATTAGAGGGCACACTAAATATTGCGGTGCCGTTATCGTTTGGGCTGACTCACTTGGCACCGGCACTTGATTTGTTTTTGCAGCAGCATAGCGATTTAAAGTTAAACATTAATTTCTCCGATCAAAAAATAGATATTGTTGAGCAGGGCGTCGATTTAGCTTTTCGCATTGGCCAGTTAGATAATTCGAGCTTGCAAGCTCGAAAAATTGCGCCGATAAAACATGTGTTATGTGCGAGTCCTGAGTACTTAAAATTACAGGGAGAGCCAAAAACGCCAAATGATTTGAAAAACCATAAAGTGATTAAATATGGCAATTTAGACCAAGGCGGTCTGAAATTATTGAATAAAGAGGGTGAAGAACATATTGTGCATTTTGAGCCGCATATTATTGCCAATAATGGCGATTTTCTTAAGTCATTGGCGGAATCAAATCACGGTATCACCTATTTACCTAGTTTCATTGTCTGGCAGTCTTTAGCCACTAAAAAACTTGTTCCAGTATTAGCAGATTATAAAATAGAAAGTATGCATGCCTACGCTGTTTACCCGCCGAACAGACACTTACCGCTTAAAGTGCGTAGTTTGATCGATTTTTTGGTTGAACGCTTTGGTAACGATCCTTATTGGGATCAGTATTGAGTTAACTAAGGTGTTTTGTTTGCATTAAAGCCGTTTAATGGATGCTTAAAACAGGTATTTTCATCAATTCTCTTTTTAATACACTTTTTGCTATTTCTGGAGAAACTTCATAAAACTCATTAACGTATTGTTCAGCATCGAAATGTTTTCTTAACTGTTTTTTAATCTGGCATGGATTATTGCAAGGCAAAGAAAAATACAATTTATAATCACCAGGACCTTTCGCCGAAAGTGATTTTGCATACTCTTCAGTATCATCAGAAGTGCAACCAATTTTAATCACATTTGAGAAAATTGAATGGGTCATTATATAAACATTACCAAAAGCAACGTTGTCAGGATTTATGCGCTGTTGTGAATTATCAATACTCATAAGTAAGCTCTCATTGACGAATAAAAGGTAAAGCTTTATGCGTCTTTTTTTTAGTAGTTAAGTCTCTTCTTAATAGTGCTACTTTAGCGTGTGAGCGGCTTGAAGTTATTGATCTTCTCTTGTTTTATATCTCTTGATTAACTATTCGTACGGGGAGTTGATACGGATCAATGAACATTCATAAAAGTGCTAGTTAAGGTGTCAGTTAAGTAGAGGGTATTTGAGTTATTAATGTTCATGCAGTGCTTAATGACACTTCTTAGTAATCCCATAGTAGGCTAGCTGGCACTACCAAAAGGAATGTCGATGAAATCTAGTATTTGAGATATGATTAAAATAAAATTATTAAAGCAGAAATTTATGTCACTTCCACCATGCCCCCAATGTAATTCCAAATTTATTTACCAAGATCAAAGCCTGTTGATCTGCCCTGAGTGTGCACATGAATGGAATCCATCAGAACAGCTTGCTGAAATAGAACTTTTTACCGTTAAAGACTTCAATGGAACTCTGTTGAATGAAGGCGACAAAGTTACTATGATTAAAGACCTTAAAATTAAAAGTAGCTCTCAAGTACTTAAAGTGGGTACTAAAGCTGTTATCAGGAGAATAGTAGAAGGTAAAGATCATCAACTCGACTGTAAAGTAGATGGAGCAGGTGAAATGATGGTTACCGCCAAGTTTGTGAAAAAAGCTTAAGTAAGCAAGGCAGAATAAGAATTTAAAGCTGAACTAAGTACCTGTAATGGTTTGCTTAGTTCAGGGTCGCACCACCATTGGTGCCAGCCATTGCCAGCCATTACCAGCCATTACCAGCCATAAATAGCTATTATGAGTCAGTGTTGTTATAAAGTGTTACATCATAGTTTTAGTGGTTAAAAACTATATGGCGTCTTTCGCTAGCAATAATAAGTCTCTGCTTTTAACAATATTTAAAGCATTTTCATTGGTATCAATTAGCTCAATACGGCTATCTTTTGAATCAGTAACTTTGTTGCAGCTAAAATCGCTCCCTGCCTTATTGAAGGCGTAACTCCCTTGTTCGGTAAGTATCACACCTTTTGCACGCGAAGCCTTTAATGCGGTTATGAATGCGAATAATTGTTTATAGTTAAATTGGTACTTGTCGGAAAAAATCCAACCTTTACTGAAATAACCCTCACCATGATTATTGAGTTCAATAAATCCCTCTTGTGCTAGTCTTGTTTGTAGCGCTTGGCTCTGCTCACGCTCTTTTTTATAACCGAGTTCAATCGTATGTGAACTCTCGTGTAAAGAGGGGACCGCAATACCAATCATTGGTTTAGTTACTATTACTGTTTTAGGTTGTTGCGCTAACCAACTAGGGGCAATGTTACCGTGCTGCATTAAGTGTAATGGCTTATCTGTTAGCTCATTTTCGGCAATAAATAGCGCTAAGTTTTCTTCATCTTTTGCTGAGTAGGTGTCTGCTTTTGCCGCTAAGATGGTGTCTGCCACGTTGAGTTGCTGAACAAATGATGGATGCTCTGTATAGCGCTTATCGATAAGATTTCGAGCATCGACTAAACAGAGTATTGACTGCAGTGATATTGTTTCTTGAAATTTTCCCTTGGTTAATACTTCAACCACTTCTTTTGGGTGACCTAAACCTGTCGGCTCTATAAGTAGTCTGTCAGGTTTGGCTTTAGTAATGAGTTGGTTTAACGCGACTTGCATAGGCACACCAGAGGCACAGCACATACAACCACCAGGTACTTCACGAATAAATACCCCTTGTTCATTACTGCTACCAGCGAGTAATGCAGAATCTATCCCTATTTCGCCAAATTCATTAACAAGCACAGCCCAGTTTTCATTGTTGGGTTTATTGGCAAGTAATTGCAATATTGCTGTCGTTTTTCCTACCCCTAAAAAACCGGTAATGAGGGTAGTAGGGATAGCTGAAATTTTTGACGATATCTGGCTGAACATGAAATGTTACTCGGCTTAAGGCAAAGGTTGATGAGAAAATAGTACTGTGGGTGGTCAGGTAGCTTAAATACTATCACAAGCTTATCATTTCTTAATCTAGTGTTTATTGGGCTTATCTTAATAACGTTATTATTTGAGCGGGCGACATGACGATTATACTTCCGATAATGAATAAAATAATTAGCTGTCCTAACTTCTAGGACTTGGTGCTTAAGTTATACTTCACCGTGCCGATACTCTTATATATGTTTTAATAAATGCTTTGATAAATAGAGATAGATATTATGGACTCATCAATTAAACCCAATGCTACCTTTAGCCAAGATGTTCGATCTTTAGCAAAAGCGCAGGATAAAAAAGAAAATGGACCCATGGGTCAACAAGTATCGGATCTTGCCCATGAGAAAAAAATAGGGGAAGTACAAGAGCCTATTTCTGTCAGTAATAAAAAACAACTTAATGCTGCAATTATAGAGTCGACATTGAAATTTAGTAACACAGTCGGTGATCAACCGCTGTCACTGTTGTTAAAAACCGCCTTACAGGGAATCAACGAAGCGCTTAAAGAACGCGGGGTTGAAAGTAGCGTTGAAGATGCTTATGAGTCAGGCATTGATTTTAGTCCCGAAGCAACTGCGGAGCGTATTGTTTCGTTTAGCACTCAGTTATTGGGCTCTTATCGAGAGCAGCACCCGGAAATGGATGCAGAAGAATCGTTAGCGAGTTTTGTTGATATTATTGGTGGCGGTATTGAGCAAGGTTTTAGCGAAGCCAAAGATATACTTGGTAGTTTAAAAGTATTAGAGGGAGATATTGCTACTAATATTGATAAAACCTATGAATTAGTGCAACAAGGATTACAGTCTTTCGTTGATTCTTTTAGTCAGACAGAAGAAGAGTAACCCCTAGATAATTTCGTGGAATTAGCAAGGGTACTCTTGTTAATTGATAAGCTGAATCTACGCCATTGTACTCTGATTCAGTATCCTCCCAAGGGCTAGTTTCGATGCTTTATGTTATGTTATTGGTTTCGGGAAGGACACGGCACGAATACAGCTTATTAGAGAATGCAGACGTAATTATATTGAGCATATTTTCCTCAATAACCACTCTATTCAATCAATGCCTTGTCTTGATGTCTTTCTAATTCCTGCTGAATCCTGCATTTTAAAGTAATTTGAATATATAATAACGCTCTATTTTTTGGGCGAAAAAGAGCAAAAAACTCAACTCAAGCAGTCAACTATCTATGATCTTGATCTTGATCTGTAGTTAAATACTTCTTTAGTCACGCTCAATTCTGCATCTTGCAGTAGTTTAGGTATATAATGATGCCCCCTCTTGAAAAGACTTGTGTTAAATCAGGCCTGAATCTTATTGAAGAGAGGTTTCGTTGTAAAAAACGAAGACGTAACACTTACTGGATTTTACCAGATAAACACTAGAATTAAGCCCGAGTAGTATGGCATGAAGGTATTAGAAAAAGATTATCAGATTAACAGCGTCCGTAAGGCTATTGACGCTGGAGCTAACTCCATTATTGCATTACCTACGGGGGGCGGTAAGAGTATCTGTATACTTAAATTGTGCCAAGCAATGCCGGACAAGAAAGTCGTCATTAGTTTACGTAATGCGGCATTGGTTCCTCAATTATTGCACACCCTCACTATTAATGGCTTGTCTGTTAGTGTTGTTAAGTCAGGTTATAAGTATATAGCTGGCGGTGATGTTACTTTGGTAATGGAGCAGTCATTTGGCAGAAGAAAACACCTAAACATACAGTGCGATGTGCTTTTACGTGATGAGTATCATGTGGGATGCATGGGCGGCGTTTATATCGCGATGCGTGAAGAGTTATCTCCTGACTTAATTATAGGCCTAACTGCCACGCCCATTGATAGATTAGGCGTTTATATTGATAAGTCGATGCAATTGATTGAAGAAACGACTACTAAGATGCTGATTGAAGCGGGTGAATTAGCCAAGCCGGTTTACAAAGTACCTAGTCTATCTCAAGAGATAGATTACAGTGCTGTCAAAATGTATCGAGGTGACTTTAGTGTCTCTGGTTTAGATAATATATTACTGGAACATTGCTCTTTAGTGGCACAACAGACCGTTGATGATGCACTATCTCATGGTCGTAAAGTAATGCTGTTTGCTAACTCTATTAATCATGTAGAGTCACTGTCTGAGGCTTT